>JACDGV010000018.1 GCA_013821425.1 Nitrosospira sp.
TTTGACCGCCTGTTCCTTGAACTCGGTCGTATATTCCTGCTTCGGGATCTTTTGCATCTTCTTCCTCCAAAAAGTAACGTTAATTGTACGTCACCCTTGGAAGACTATTTTTCAGGGGAAGCTCAGTATCTCCCGTTTCGATTTACCCCCTCCCCCCGTAAACTAGGTACCCTTGCGTCTTTCCTTTCTGCAATTTTGCAAAAATTTTTCCTAAAAAAATCTGTTTCTGGACTGTCCGAAAGCTCCCGAACTTCCCCTTACCAAAATCCCCAGAAAGGTCCCACCGTAAATCTGGGAGCGGTTATTTTTTTCTCGGATAGGGTTTGGTTTTGGTATGGCTAAGGGGTCAATATGCGCTGTAGCGTGAAGGGAGGGTAGGAAATGAGTAGTCAGGAAAGAATGCTAAATCTCACGTATACACACGTACGCGCACATACGCCCGCCGTTATACTCGCGTACGTGAATTGGTGTTTTGAGTAAACTGCTGAGACGGGGTAGTTGCACCTCGCGCACCTACGCGCGAGAACAAGGTAAATAACGTAACTACTTAGAATTCAATTAAAGGCATTCCCAGTATGCCAAACTAGGGACACATTTGAACGGTTCCCTGCCAGAATGCAGCTCCGCTTCCACCATATTGCAAAGGCAAGGGACCTATTGAATGGTGGTAATTAGCGATAAAATTGATTTCTTGGTTAGTGAGGTCAAGATTGGCCAAGGCAAAACAGTTTGCTTCAAATTCATTCATGGTTTGCTCCACGAGATGGCCGCATTCATGTACCGATGTAAATACTTGCATTATCGGTGGCAGCGCGAAATACGTTGAGGCGTAAGTTATTGAAGGCCAGCCGTCTTGGTCCCACTGGGAGTGAGCCCAGTAGCTTGAATCGCCTATTCTTTGACGCACATTAACAAGTTGGCCCGTCACTAAATGTTGCGCAGTACATGCTTGCGCGTTGGGAATTGTCTGTGCAGCGCTAGGTCCGAGAAATAGGAATGACAAGCTTAAAAGACTAAGATATTTCCACATGATTTAATGGTCTCCATGACAAAGTCGTTTATTATGCTATTCTTTTCCATCACTCATAATCTTAGTGCCAATATGGCTAAAGCATCAAGAGTTACCGGAAATTTGGACATAAACGTTCTATTAAGTTTTGTCTTTGGGGTGGTATTTGTAACTGCGATTCTGATTTTCTCGCTCTGGATAGACGAGCCCAAGCCATTTCAGCAATGGACGTTTATAATCGTCCTTGCTTTGGCAGCGGGGGGGGTAGGTGCCGTAATTCCGGGAATATTGAATGTTGACCTTCCCTATGTAAAGGCTGGAGGAGCACTGGCTTTATTTACCATGGTTTTAATAATGAAACCTCAAATAATTGCTACTGCCGCGAAAGTTACTCCACCCACTGCCTCTCCGACGGCAGCCGTAAAAGCATATCTAGAAAATGTTGATGTAAACAAAATAGACGATGCATGGGAACTACTTGATGATGAAACAAAACTTGGGGTTGCACGAGACCGTCAAGCGTACCGAGATATTTATGCTTCTGGTAGAAAAGTTCTTGGAAAAGTACTTAGACGTGACGACATCGGACTGCAAGAAGTCCAATCCCCCTCCGGTTATCCTATTGGTGTCTATAGAACTATCACGTTTCGAACGAAATTTGAGTCGGGTGAGTGCCATCAGGAGAGTGTAATGCTACGCGCAACTGATGAGCAGCAATGGCGGGTTTACCTGCATTCTGTCTCGCCGACGACAATCCCCTGTATTGAGAAGTGATTCATCGAACGTAACCGGTCCTTTCCAATTTCTCTTGTATTTCTCTTTTTTAAGAGGGCTTCCTGGTAAAAGATGGGGGGTGATTAAACAGAGGTAGATTGGTATCTCTAAGAAGCAATACGCCTACCGTAGTAGAGAGGACATAAAAATCGACCTCATAGCTACGCCTACCGTAGTAGCAATCGCGCTTTTTCCATTTCCTTACTACGACTACCGTAGCTATCCTGCCTCTGCTGCTGCGCCTACCGTAGCAAGCGACGTGTTTTTTACCCTCATAGGTGGCAATGGGTCGAGGAGGCGGTATTGCCCTCTTGGGAAAGACTGCGCCGATACGTCCAGCTTCCCCTTGCAGTCATCCAACGCCTGCCAGGTTATACCGTATAAAGCTGCTTTGTTCGGCCTTGCCCCCTTTCGCGTTTCAGCTATTAACCCCCGTTCCAATAGTTGACGCTTTACCTTGTGCAGCGTTTCTTCTGACTTCCATCCGCGTTGCTTCATTAATTTCCATGCGGCGGATAAATCTCCGTTATTGTTACCTTTGTATTGCGCCACTATATCAAACAGCAGCATTCGAGCATGGGCACTAAGGCCAACATAGGCTACGCTGTTAAGTACCTCATGGGGTACAGATACAAAGCTCCCCCCTTCCCGCTTGTCGCGCGCCTCTTTATACCTGTTTCGCCCCATCGCCTAACCGTCCGAAAGGCTGCGTAAGTAAACGAACAGCCCTCGTTTCTCTTCTGGTGACATGGAAGCAACTTCACCACCTATTCCCATCTGAGAAAATTTCACGACTAGCATTCCGAGTTGATCTAACCATGTTTCGTCGTTGTCTGTTAAGTTTTTAATCATTGCTTCCCTTTAATTATGTACGTATAATTGATGTTATAATAGCGTTTTTGTAGGCTTCCGCTCTGGAGGGACGAGACTACACATTAAACCAGCTTCAGGAATGCCCCTAGAAGGCACTGTAAGGGGGGTCACCATCGGGACAAGTGGCGCTTGGTGATACCTTTACCTAGCCAAGGGAAGTTATAGCTCTATACACCCTGTTTGTTTAAGAATAATTATCATCCAGCGAGAGCGGCTTTCTGTTATTCCGGTAAAGAACCTTTGGGAAAGAATCTAGCCATCCTCGATTTCGTCTTAGATGATCTTTCGAGTATCTTGGTCATAACGGGAGACTTGCTTTTCAAAAACTCATATATAGCTGATACACCGGCCCGCTTAAAATTCGACTCCGCATTTTCCTTGAAGAATTCCAAAACATAATAACAAGACTTTTTCCCTTTCGTCGTGTACACAAGGTTTTGACCCATCTGGGGATAAGTATCGTCCTCTGGTAGCGGGCAACTCTCGACCGAACAAGCAAAAAATTTGGGGCAATCAAACATTCTCATGAGCGTTGGCCCTCGACCCAAGCAAAAAAACGAGCTTCATGAATCAGCACGCGCCGTCCAACTCGTATGACTGCTAAGTTCATACCATTGCCGGGGATAATGCCTTTGCTGGTGTGCCGGTCACTTGCTAGAAAAATTAGGTTTCGCAGTGAACTAGCGGAGAATGCACGGTGTTTTTGCGCGAATTGAGTGACGGTGAGTAGGACTGGGCAGGTTGAAAAAGATTGAGAAATTCCTTGTTTTTCTGCTACTGACGCTGGTATAATTCCAGAATCCAAGAGTTTTCTCCTTTGGTTGGCATGACAGGCAATAAAAAAGCCAAGGGCTTAAGGGAGCCGTTGGCAGCTGCTAGGCGTAACAACTAAAAATAGACTAAGAAAAAGGAAAGGCTGGCGCCCCTCTCTTCTCTCATCAAAGCGAAATATACACGATTTTCCAATAAAAGTCAAGAAAAATAATATATTGTCAAGGCTTTTTTAAGAATTAAGGGAAGAGTTAAGAGAAAGAAGAGAAAGTTTTAATAATTAAACATTTTATTATTCATAGATTCCACCACCCTTGCCGTATGCCCCTCGCTCAAATGCGAGTACCGCTTGACCATCTGCAATGTCTTATGTCCCAGTATCTCTGCAATCTCCGCCAGGCTAGCCCCATTCATGGCGAAGTAAGAAGCGGCGGTATGGCGCAAGTCATGGAAGTGAAAATCCTCTAACTCTGCTTTCTTAACCGCCGTTTCCCACGGTGAACGTAAGTCGATAGGCTTTTGTGCCTTTTCCTTAGACGGAAATAGTAGCTTGCTGTCTATCCGGCGAACCTTGTTTAACTCTTTCAGTAGTTCAAGGGCATGGCCTGTAATCGCAACAGGGCGGCGTTCGCCATTCTTTGTCTCATGCAATATTGCACGTCCCTTCTGCAAGTCAATCACGTCCCAGGTAAGGCCCATAATCTCCCCTTGTCGCATACCAGTTGATAGTGCCAGTACAACAACAGGGTACAGATAGGCATTAGAGGATTCCCTGCAAGTTTTTAACAGGCGTTGGCGCTCGTCATCCGAGAGAAAGCGAACGCGGCCCCTTGATTCCCTTGGCTTGCTTACTTTTCGCATGGGGCTTTCCTCCAGCCATCCCCACTCCTTAACAGCAATTGTAAAGGCTACAGACAAAGCCGCCATGTAACGGTTAACGGTAGCCGGAGAACGTCGCTTGCCACGAGTAGTAATGCCGCCAGCTAGTTTGTCGCGATATTGAGCTACAAGTGAAGGGGTCACATCTGCAAGGGCGTTTTGCCCTATCTCAGCTTTCCACCAGTTCAACTGCCGTAACTGGTCACGCTCATTCTTCGGTTTATTGGGCAGTACATCCCTGACATAACGGTCTATCAATCCAGCCAAAGTATGCCGCTTCGCTTCCGAAGTCTTGAAATGACGATTGTTCCTCATTGCCGACTCGGTATCTTGCGCCCATTTGCTAGCATCTGTCTTGCGCTCGAATGTCGCCGATTCAGCGCGAAACCCCGTGATTCTTACCTTGACCCGATAAGAAACCTTGCCATCACTTGCCACACGCTTCTCGATATTTGCCATGCTTCCCCCTCTTGTTGGATGAGATACAGCTTATAGGGAAAGGCAAAAAAAGCAACATCTGATTAATAATCCGAAGTTACATCGAATAATATCCCCTTAGTACAGATATTTACATGAACAAAATACCGATGTGGGACAACTATGGGGCATCCCGGCTGTATTTAGGTAGAAATATACTCTTTGCTGAAGGGGGCACTACGAAGGGGGATGTGGGTGCGGGTGCATCGAGTCTCGCCTAGACCCCTCCCCCATAAAGCTAGGTTCCATACACTCATCCCTTTCCCCAATTTTCTGTTTCCAATTTCGCGCAAAAACATTTTTGAGTAGTGTATTACTTTCTTTGGGAGGTGTTACGTAACGGTACTGTCTGCGCACTGATGCGCATTTACATTCCAGCAAACCCAGTTTAAATAAACCCCTTGTCAATACTATCCTCACGTTAATGTCTTGTTGGGCATTTTTTACCCTAGAGGGCTGGGCTATGGCGGGGGGATTCGTCGGCAGGACGGGTTGCACTAAGGTATCCCCGCCTTAGCGCTTAACGTCGTCTAATGTTACGGTAGCGATGCTAGATACAGATACAGATACAGCCGAGGCTACGGATATAAACCAGCCTTTATAAAAGTCCGATGCTTTAGCATTACTAATAATGCAAGCATTACGTTAATATGTTTATGCTTGCATTATCTGTTTATCCAGAATAAGATGTAAGCATTAACTACAAAGAGGATGTTTGCATGAATAGCGATGAAAAAGACAAAAGTAAGGCAATAGGTGGCAGGGCAAGAGCTTACGCTCTAACTCCGAAACAAAGAAAAGAGATAGCTGAGAAAGCGGCGGCGGCAAGATGGGATAAAAAGGATGTCCTGCAGTCAGCTCATCCTGGCCTCCTAACAATTGGAGAGATGAGTCTAGAATGCGATGTGCTGTCAGATGGCACACGTGTAATAACCCAGACTGACTTCATGGAAGCCATGGATATGTATTATAGCGGCTGGGTTTCTAAGAATAGGACAGATGAAGATTTAGCTGCAGATACGCCCCAGTTTTTGGCCTTTAAGACCTTAAAGCCTTTTGTAGACAGGCACTTAGGGGAGCTGCAGTCAGTTACTGTGGAATACAGAACAAAGCGTGGTCACAATGCACGAGGCATTAAAGCAGAAATCATTCCGAAGATATGTGAAGTATGGCTCGACGCGGATGAAGAAATCAATTTAGGAACAAGACAAAAGAGGATTGCTAGAAATGCCAAAATGCTCATGCGCGCTTTGGCTCATACCGGAATTATTGCACTTGTCGATGAAGCAACTGGCTATCAAGACGTAAGAGCCAGGGATGCGCTAGCAAAAATTTTCACTGAATTCCTAGCTGCAGACAGACAAAAATGGACGATAACTTTTCCTTTGGATTTTTACAAAGAAATATACCGACTGCGTGGGTGGAAATTTGAACCATGGAATACAAAAAGACCTAGTGTGGTTGCAGCATGGACTGATGATTTTGTTTATGATCGTTTGGCACCCGGCCTAACAGAAGAATTGCGGAATAAAAACCCGGTGCTTGTCACTGGAAGAAGATCCCATAAACATCACCAATGGTTCAATAGCGATCGGGGACATCCAAAACTTAAAGAACATATTTCTGGTGTAATTGCTCTGTTGCGGGCATCAGAAAGTTGGGATGCATTCAAGCGGGGTCTAGATCGCGCGTTTCCAAAATTTGGTAACACCATTCCTCTGCCATTAACCAACGGCGGGGGCAATAGTCCTATTTCTTCCACCTAATTGCGGCATGGCATGGGTGTAGTGGCGTTATCCAAAGATCATGATTTGGATGTGTTGGAGCATGGGACGAAAGTAGAGAAGCGAGGTCTATCCTCTGATTCCTCACCTACTCCGCCGTGGCAATGGCGAAAAAAGAGCAATGTGAGGCAGATTCGAGCAATCTGAACCTCCGCGCTATTACGCTAACGCGTTAGGTATTGATACAAGCAACCATGTTGAATGGTTGGGCGACCGCTACCCTCATACAATGCCGCTCCCGGTCGATGTCCGTGGATGAAAATGCTCCCACTATGGATTTGAATTTAATTGGCATGACTTGGAGCTACGCACACCTAACGAGGCTGCGGAGAAGAAAAAGCCCAGTGGCATTTGTTAGCCCCGATTTCCCGCTCTTAACTTAACAATGCGTAAGAAGAAACCAATGTGGTAGACGCACTAACTAGCAATTACCTGAGCGATGATTTAAATGACTAGCCAATTAATAATGAATGATAAAGGGCGGGATGATTTAGGAGCATGTTTCGTCGATTCAATACTGTCCCCAGAGGTTATAGAGCAAGCTGTAAGCCTACCTGACGCTATCTTCAGTCATCTAACAAGCGACACCGTCCTAGATAACATACCCGTGTTCGGATCAGTCTGGAAAATAACTAAAGGCTGCTTGGCGTTTGGGGATTATATTTATTTAAGGAAAATTGCGTATTTCTTAGCCGGTTCCAGGAAACAAGATTTTCGCGAAAGGACACAATTTCAACAGCAATTGACAATAGACCATAAACTCCGCGCAAAAGTTGGAGAGCAACTTCTTTTACTTTTGGACAGCATTGACAATTATGAGAAGGCGACAATGCTAGCGAAGATTTTTGGAGCAAGGCTGAGAGAAGATATAGATGAGAATATATTTTTTAAGCTAGCTACTGCTATAAAGAATGCTTCAATTGCTGATCTTCGAGCGCTAGAACGCTCTTATAAAAAAATAGCTACTTATGACTCAAAGGCCGGTAAACCTTTCTCTGATACCTTGGACAATGCCACTGCTCAATCCTTATTCAATGTCGGATTAGTAAGGACGGATGGGGCTACAGAAACGCTTTATCTTCATAACGAGCTAGGTAGCCAACTCGTAACACTCTTAAAGAGCGAGTAGGGAGGAGCCTAGTCGTAATTACCGAGAATTAACCTGTATCTAGAAGAGGACGTATATGCGAAAAGTGCCCCACTAGCGTCCCATAGCAACAGGGTAGCGCACCAGAAATGGATCTAACTTATTGATTTTTTTGGTAGGCCGTGCGAGATTCGAACTCGCGACCAACGGATTAAAAGTCCGCTGCTCTACCAGCTGAGCTAACGACCCAAAATACCTATGTAGTTCTCCGAGGGACGTGCATTATACCGGCTGACCCCATCTTGTATAAAGTGTTTTGGAGGTTCATTTGCAGCTCGGCCGCTCTGCCTCGCCGCAAATTGCTTTAAACTCCCTGTATGCAGGGGGATTGTTGAGCGACGTAATCGTTATAGGCGGTGGTATCGCCGGGCTGGCCACGGCCCGCGAATTATTGCGGCGGGGGGCGACCGTTACCCTGCTGGAACGCAATCGCTGCGGGCAGGAGTCTTCCTGGGCGGGCGCAGGCATCCTTTCCCCATTATTGCCCTGGGATTATCCCGAACAAGTGACTCAACTGACGCAACTGAGCAACCGGCTGTATCCGCAGTTCATCGAGGGGTTGCGAGCGGAAACAGGCATTGACCCCGAGTATCTGGCCAGCGGCATGGTGGTGCTGACGGGACCCCGAAACGTGGCGGAGGAGGCGCTACAACATGCTCGCCATCTGACAGCCGAGGCTTGGTGCGCCAGGCATGACTTCCCCATGAAAAGGGTTTGCTCGCATGAGTTCGCGCCGGTGCTTGCACGCGACGAACCGGCGCTATGGCTGCCGGGCGTCTGCCAGGTGCGCAACCCCCGTTTGCTGCGGGCATTGATAAGGGCCGTAGAACTGAGCGGGGGCGTCATCGTCGATCATGCCGAGGTAGCGAGCTGGAAGATCGCCCGAGGCCGGGTTCAATCGGTTGGCACCAGCGGCGGCGAGGAATACAGCGCGGCAAGCTATATCGTTACCGCCGGGGCATGGAGCCGACAGCTTTTACACGAACATGCGTTAGCGCTGGACATCTGGCCCGCCCGCGGCCAGATACTTCTGTTCGAGGCGCAGCGTGGATTGCTCGACACCATCGTGTTACGGGAATCGGATAATTTCTATTTGATTCCGCGCCGGGATGGATACGTGCTGGCCGGAAGCACCGTGGAGGAAGCCGGCTTCGACAATTCCCGCACCGCTGGGGTGCGGGAATTGCTGCTGTCAAAGGCACGCGCTCTCGTGCCTGAACTGACCGGGGAGATTCTTGCCGGCCACTGGGCGGGCCTGCGGCCCGGCTCCCGAGATAATATGCCCGTTATCGATCGTCACCCGGCAATCCCAAACCTTTACCTTAACAGCGGCCATTATCGTTACGGGGTGACTATGGCGCCAGGCAGCGCCCAGCTTATATCCAACATGCTCCTGGGCGAGCCCCAGCCCATAGACGTTACGCCGTATCGATGGCCGGTATGAACGCCGGCACACGGCAGACTTCGCGCCTGATGGTATTTACTTGATTCGGCCCGCGCACAGTACGCTTTATGCTCGAGACACGCGGTGATAACATTGCGCTACTTTAACAAGGGCATAAGGCAACCGCATCATGGCTGGTCACAGCAAGTGGGCAAATATCAAACACAAGAAAGCGGCGCAGGACTCCAAGCGCGGCAAGATTTTCACCCGGCTCATCAAGGAAATTACCGTCGCTGCGCGGCTGGGCGGGGGTGACCCCAACAGTAATCCGAGGTTGCGCCTGGCGGTCGATAAGGCTTATGAGCAGAATATGCCCAAGGACAACGTGGAGCGCGCGATCAAGCGGGGCAGCGGCGATCTGGAGGGCGTAAACTATGAGGAAATACGATATGAAGGCTACGGCATCGCTGGCGCGGCCGTGCTGGTGGATTGTCTAACGGACAACCGCGTTCGTACGGTTGCGGACGTGCGCCACGCTTTTACCAAGTATGGCGGCAATCTCGGCACGGATGGTTCGGTTGCGTTCCTGTTCCGGCATTGCGGACAACTGCTTTTTGCTCCCGGCACCGATGAAGACAAGCTGATGGAAGTCGCCCTCGAAGCCGGGGTGGAGGACGTCGTCAGCAACGATGACGGCAGCATTGAAGTCATCACCGCCCCATATGAATTGATAGCTGTCAGGGAAGCGCTCGAGAAAGCCGGTCTCAAGGCTGAACTCGGCGAGGTGACAATGAAGCCGGTTAATGAGACCGGATTGGCAGGAGATGACTCGGAAAAAATGCAAAAACTGCTCGACGCGCTGGAAAATATCGACGATGTACAAGAGGTTTATACGACTGCTGCAATGGAAGAATAGTTTTTGTGGTGAGCTTTAGCCTCATATCGTCCGAGATCGTGTGTAATTTTTCCTTACTCGCCCGGTTTGCCATTCTCGTGAAAGCGAGCTTGCCCTTTATAGAGGTCCGGAAATCCGTATCCTTGGCATAGATCCCGGCTTGCGTATTACCGGTTTTGGCGTCATTGAAAAAACCGGGGGCAAGCTGGTGTATGTCAGCAGCGGGTGCATCAAAACCCGAGAGGGCGGATTGCCGCTGCGCCTGAAATCCATTATGGATCACCTCAACGAAGTCATCTTGCAGCATCGTCCCGACCAGGTCGCGGTGGAGCAAGTGTTCGTCAATGTCAATCCCAAATCCACGCTGATGCTCGGGCAGGCACGCGGCGCCGCTATCTGTACGGCGGTATTGAACAATCTGATCGTTGCCGAATACACGGCACTACAGATCAAGCAGGCCGTGGTGGGCAAGGGCCACGCGAAAAAGGAGCAGGTGCAGGAAATGGTCAAGCGCCTGTTAAAGCTTGCGGGAAGTCCCGGCGCGGACTCGGCCGATGCCCTCGCGTGCGCGATCTGTCATGCCCATGGCGGACTGGGACTGGGCGGGATCTCGACCGCAGGCTACCGCATGAAGCGCGGACGGTTGGTATGACCGCTATCCGGCGGCTGCATCGCTTATTTCGGTTTAACGTGACCCGCACCGCCGTTCCGTCCGACCTGAGCTTCGCTTTTCTGATGCGTTCGCTACAGGACTTGGAATGATCGGTAGAATAACCGGCCTGCTGCTGGAAAAGATTCCGCCGCTGGTGCTGATTGACGTCCAGGGCGTCGGCTATGAGGTTGACGTGCCGATGAGCACATTCTATAACCTGCCCACGGTCGGTACGCAGATTACGCTTCATACCCATCTCGTCGTGCGGGAAGATGTGCACCTGCTGTTTGGTTTCGCCACAGAAGCAGAGCGGCAGGCTTTCCGCCAGCTCGTGAAAATTTCGGGTGTTGGCGCAAGAACCTCGCTGGCCCTGCTATCGGGCTTGAGTGTGGCCGATTTGCATCGGGCGGTAGCGGCTCAGGATAGCGGAAGGCTGCTCAAAATTCCTGGCATCGGTAGAAAAACCGCCGAACGCCTGCTGCTCGAATTGCGCGACAAGCTCGACCCGCGCGCGGCAGGCGCAACGGATGCAGCGGGCGCCCCGCGTTCGTCAACAAGCGGGAGTGACGTGCTTAATGCCCTGCTGGCTCTGGGGTATAATGACCGCGAAGCCAATTGGGCCGTTCGGCAGCTATCCGGGGACGTTTCCCTATCCGACGGCATCCGCCAGACATTGCAGCTTCTTTCGAAAGAAAAGTAGTAGTTGAAAGTCCCGATCATAGAGCTGGCAACAATCCGGGATCGCTTGGCTCCAATTACCCCTCGGCAGCAAAACTGCGGGGCTCGCATATTTGAATGATTGAAACCGATCGTCTGATCACCTCCGCAACTGTTTCTCCCAAGGAAGAGGAGCTGGAGCGCGCGTTGCGCCCCAAGCACCTGGCTGAATATGTGGGGCAGGAAAAAATTCGCGGGCAGCTGCAGATATTCATCGAAGCCGCAAGGCGGAGAAGGGAAGCGCTGGACCACGTACTGCTGTTCGGCCCGCCGGGTCTGGGCAAGACCACGCTTGCTCATATTATCGCCAGGGAAATGGGTGTAAGCCTGCGCCATACGTCCGGCCCCGTGCTCGAACGGCCCGGCGACCTTGCCGCCCTCCTGACCAATCTCGAACCCAACGATGTGCTGTTCATCGATGAAATCCATCGTCTTTCCCCTATAGTGGAGGAGATTCTCTACCCCGCCCTGGAGGATTATCAGCTCGACATCATGATCGGCGAAGGCCCTGCGGCGCGCTCGGTCAAGCTGGATTTGCCGCCGTTTACCCTGGTGGGGGCGACCACTCGCGCAGGCATGCTGACAAACCCCTTGCGTGACCGCTTTGGCATCATCTCGCGCCTGGAATTTTATTCCGTCGAAGAGCTGACCAAAATCGTGACGCGATCGGCTGCCTTATTGAAGGCGGAAATTTTCGGTGATGGCGCGGTGGAAATTGCACGCCGCTCGCGCGGGACTCCCCGTATCGTCAACCGCCTGCTGCGGCGAGTACGCGATTTTGCCGAAGTCAGGGCCGATGGCCGTATTACGCGTCAAGTGGCGGATGCGGCATTGATTATGCTGGACGTGGACGTCATTGGTCTGGACGTAATGGACAGAAAGCTACTCCTGGCTGTTATGGAAAAATTTGGCGGCGGCCCGGTCGGAGTGGATAATCTCGCTGCCGCCATCAGTGAAGAACGCGGCACTATCGAAGACGTACTGGAACCCTACCTGATCCAGCAGGGCTATATGAAGCGTACGCCGCGTGGTCGCATGGCAACGGCTATCGCCTACCAGCATTTCGGCTTGGCACTGCCAAAGAACGGGTTGAGCGGGGGGTTGTGGGATGAGAGTCAGTGAGTCCAGAGCAGTAAAATAACCCAGGCTGAGCTGATGCGGCATTTTTTTTACGACACTGCCTGGACACGCGAACTCCCCGTTAACGTTAGTTTAACCTGCCGGATAAGTTTTAAGTGTCGCGAGATAGATGATTAACCCGGCTCTTAACGCGGCTTTCACCCTGCCAGTGCGGGTCTATTATCAGGACACCGATGCGGGCGGAGTGGTTTATCATTCTACCTATCTGGATTTCATGGAGCGCACCCGTTACGAATGGTTGCGGGAGCAGGGCTTCGATATACATTCATTGGTTCAGGTACACAAGGTGATTTTCATGGTTCGTTCGCTTAGCATCGAGTACTTCAAACCGGCATTGCTGGACGATCTGCTCCAGGTTACTGCTCAGGCGGTAGAGCTAGGCAGAAGCCGCATTACTATCTTGCAGCATGTGCTGCGCGGAACAGCCACGCTGGCCAGCGCCACGGTCCAGGCGGTATGCGTGGGGACAGAGAGCCACAGGCCGGTGAGCGTGCCGGCGCCGTTGCGCCACAAACTGGAAATACGCTCATGAACCCGGCAGTTACGCAGGACATGTCTTTTTTTCATCTCGTCGGCACCGCGAGCCTGCCAGTGCAACTCGTTATGGTGCTGCTGCTGCTGACTTCCTTTTTGTCATGGTGGTTCATCTTTCGCAAGATGTTTGTTATCCGGCACGCCATCCGCCAGAGCGATGAGTTCGAAGATGTCTTCTGGAGGGGGTCGGATCTCAACGTACTTTTCCAAAGCGCAGCCGCCTCCCGTCACAGCGCGGGCAGCATGGAACGAATTTTCGAGGCGGGTTTTCGCGAGTTCATCAAACACAAGCGGCAGCCAGGCATGGATACCAGCGCCGTGATGGATGGTACGCGCCGGGCAATGCGGGCGACCTACCAGCGCGAAATGGACAGGCTTGAATCGCATCTCTCATTCCTGGCAACGGTGGGCTCGGTGAGCCCTTATGTCGGTCTGTTCGGTACTGTGTGGGGAATAATGAACTCCTTCCGGGGGCTGGCCAACGTTTCCCAAGCCACTATCGCGCATGTGGCACCAGGGATAGCGGAGGCGCTGATAGCCACGGCTATGGGATTATTCGCGGCCATTCCCGCCGTGATCGCCTATAACCGGTACTCAAACAACATAGACCGGCTGGCAACCCGTTTTGAGAGCTTTATGGAAGAACTATCCAATGTATTGCAGCGGCAGGCCGCCGGATGAGCATAACGGTGTGGGATCGTTACCGTGACTGACCGCCGCGCTAAACGTCGCCTGATGAACGAGATCAACGTCGTGCCGTACATCGACGTCATGCTCGTGCTGCTTGTGATCTTCATGATTACCGCGCCACTCATCAGTCCTGGCCAGATCGAATTGCCGCAGGTAGGAAAATCCCTGGCGCCCCCGGTCGCGCCCTTGGAAGTGATCATCAAGGCCGACGGTAGCCTGAGATTGCATGACCGCTCGGGAACGGGGGGCGAACTCCAAATTAGCCGTGAAGAACTGGTTGAAGCCGTTAAACGACAGCAGACACTCAATACCGAGCAGCCCGTGGTCATCGCCGGCGATAAAAGCGTGCGTTACGAAGAAGTGATGAATGTCATGGACATCCTGCAACAGCAGCAGGTGAGAAAGGTGGGGTTGCTGGCGAGACCAAAATGAGGTGCGGATGCTTGCAGCAGTTGATCTCGTCCAGTTTGTAGCTGGAAGAGTATTTCACCTGATCTGCGTGTCGATAATTTTTGGTTCCGTCCTGTCTTGCCCGAACTTTGAATTTTGGAGACGCCCTTCTTATATATGAGTACATGATGAGCGGAATGGCACTGCGAGATTCCGCGCACCTAGAGCCGGGGCGAGTAACAGCGGGTGTGCTGGCGGGAGTGGTACATGTTGTTTTTCTCGCTTTCCTGATTTTCGGGCTGGATTGGAAAACACAGCCGCCCGAGGGCATTATGGTAGATCTATGGAGCAGCCTGCCCCCCCCTCCGCCGGCTGTCCAGCCGGTGATTAAAGCACCGCCTGCCGCGCCTAAACAGGTTGAACCGCCGCCTCCTGAAGTTAAGCCGTCACCACCGAAACCGGAGGCGCCGCCTCCCGTCAAGGCCGATATAGTCCTGAAGGAAAAAATCGAGAAACCGAAGCCCATTGAAAAAAAGCCCATCGAAAAGAAGCCCATCGAAAAGAAGCCCATAGAGAAAAAACCGGTAGAGAAAAAGCCGCCCGAAAAAAAACAGGTGGAAAAAAAGCGGGAGGAAGAAAAGCAGCGGGTGCAGAAAGACCTGGAAGAGCAGAAGGCGAAAGAACAGGAAGCTAGGATCACGGCCGAGGTTGAGCAGCTTCGACAGGAGCAGGAAGCGAATGACAAGCTGCAGCAGCTGGCGGCGCAGTCCCACCTGACGGATCTCATGGCGGAATACAAGGCAAAAATCCTTGCGAAGATTAAAAGAAACATCGTCATGCCTCCCGGCCTGCCCGGTGACCCGGTTGCGGAATTTGATGTCACGCTGCTTCCAGGGGGCGATATCCTCCATGTGCGCCTGCGCAGGAGCAGCGGATACCCCGCTTTCGATAGCGCGGTGGAGCGCGGCATTTTATTATCACAGCCGCTTCCGTTGCCACCCGACCCAGCGCTTTTTTCCAGGTTCCGCAATTTGAGCCTTAAGGTGCACTACCGCGAATGACTGCTATAATTAGCCGCTTTCCTGCGAGTTCTCTGAAGGCCATTTCCATGCAAATTCGCTTGCGTAGACTACCCGCCCTTGGTGCCGTCTTTTTCCTCTGGTTGCTTGGCGCGCCCATGGCGCACGCCACCCTCAACATCGAAATTTTCGGGGGCGGCGCAACCCAGATTCCCATCGCTATCGTTCCATTCGCAGCCGAAGAAAGGCTTGGGCAAGGAATTACGCCAGTGGTAGGCGCCGATTTGCACCGCAGCGGATTATTCAGGCTGGTTCCCCCAGGGGGTCTTAGGCCGCACGAGCCCATTGAGGTGGTTTATCCCGACTGGGTCAACCGTGGAGCCGCCGCGCTGGTCATTGGCAGTACCACAACGCTGCCGGGAGGACAAGTTGCTATCCGGGTCCAGTTGATGGACGTCGCAAGGCAGGTGCAACTGGCGAGCTATGCCGAAACCGTTCCTGCGGAACAACTGCGCGCTGCCGCCCACCGGATAGCGGATATGATCTACGAAAAGCTCACCGGCGATGTGGGCGTATTCAGCACGCGTATTGCCTACGTGGTGAAGGATGGGAAGAAATATTCATTGCAGGTGGCGGATGCAGATGGTTTTAATTCCCAGCCGGTGATTGAATACACGGAACCGATCATATCGCCCGCTTGGTCGCCAGACGGCACGCGACTGGCCTACGTGTCCTTCGAAAACAAGAAGCCGGTGGTCTACGTGCAGACCCTGGCAACGCGGTCGCGCAAGGCCGTGGCGAATTTCAAGGGGAGCAACAGCGCGCCGGCCTGGTCACCGGATGGCAAGAAGCTCGCAGTGGTGCTATCGCTCATGGGCGGGTCGCAGATCTTCCTCGTCAAGGCGGATGGGAGCGGCATGCAGCGGCTCAGCCAGAGCTCCGGTATCGATACCGAACCAAGTTTTTCACCCGATGGCCGTTATATCATTTTTACCTCGGATCGTGGCGGCAGCCCGCAGATCTATCGCATGGCGGTGACAGGACATCCATCCAGTGCAGCGGAACGACTTACATTCGAGGGAAATTACAATGTGAGTCCCGACTACAGTCCCGACGGGAAGAGCTTTGCCTTCATCCATCGCAGTGGGGACAGGTTCAATGTCGCGGTCCAGGATTTCGCCACCCGTCAGGTGCAATTGCTCACGGATTCAAAATTCGACGAGTCGCCCAGCCTGGCTCCGAACGGCAAGATCATACTGTACGCAACGGAGATACGGGGCCGTGGTATATTATCTGCAGTATCAAGCGATGGCAGAACTAGACAACAGCTTTCTACACAAGCTGGGGATATAAGAGAGCCGGCATGGGGACCCTTGCGAAGGCCGCGATAATCAGCACCCGCATTTTTTAGCTAACCTACAAGGAAAAGGAAATGAAAAGAGTTCTATGCGTATTACTGATCGGTCTTCTTTCGGCATGCGCGAGCAAGACTCCCAAGCCGGGCGCGGATGTCGAAGATAAATCGGTCGGCACGACGAGGTCAGCCGCGGAGGCTTCTCAGGGGAGACAGGCGGAGCCAAGCCTCAACCCGCTCACGGATCCCAGCAATGTTCTTTCCAGGCGCAGCGTTTACTTTGACTTTGACAGTTACGTGGTGAAGGATGAATTCAGATCGCTGGTAGTGGCTCACGCGCATTATCTGCGGGACAACCCTAGCGCCAGAGTGCTGTTGCAGGGCAACGCCGACGAGCGGGGAAGCCGGGAGTACAATCTTGCGCTGGGTCAGCGCCGGGCAGATGCGGTTAGGCACGCTATGACGCTCTCGGGCGCCAGGGAGTCCCAGATCGAGTCGGTCAGCCTGGGCGAAGAGAAACCGCGTGCCACGGGTCATGATGAGGCCTCCTGGGCAGAGAATCGCCGCACGGATATCCGTTATCAGGGCGAGTGATCGTGAGGTTGGGGCGCGCTTTTTTGCTGTTCGGGCTGGTCGGCTGTAGTTCCAGTTACGCCGGGCTATTCGACGACGAGGGCGCGCCCAAGCAGATTGTCGGGCAGCGGGTGTTGGTCGCGGAGGCACGCGGGCAGGGAGGGGCTCTAGACGAGCGGGCAGTCAAGCTCGAAGGCGAGCTGCCGGTCAGTCCCGAAGACGAGCGTGACGGTAATCAACCTCTGCTGGAACTTCATAGCCAGATCGAGACCCTGAAGCTTGACTTGAACAGGTTGCAGGGCCAGATCGAGGTACTGGTCAATGAGAATCAGTTGACGCAGAAACGGCAGAAAGATTTTTACATTGATCTGGATGACCGGCTGAGACGGATCGAGCAGCGTGGAGAAGCGGCTCTATCTGAACGGGCGGTGCCCGATTCCCCTGGGTCCGAATCCCCTGGGTCCGAATCCCCTGGGCCTGAATCTCTCCGGCCGGAAGAATCCGACGCGAAGCCCGGGGCCGGAGCTTCCTCGGCCATGATCGCGCCTGCCGCGGTTATCAGTACCCCTGCACCGGCTGATACGGCGGAGAACGCCGGGCGGCAGGCATATGAGATTGCATATGACCTGTTCAGGGCTGCAAAGTACGAAGAGGCTATCTCCCGCTTCAACGAGTTCCTGGAGACTTATCCCGAATCGGGCTTTGCCCCGAGTGCCCAATACTGGATTGGTAATTCTTATTATGCGCTGCGTGATTTTCCGAATGCCATTAGCGCGCAGGAAAAACTGATCACCGCCTATCCGGACAGTGCCAAGGTTTCTGACGCAATGCTCAACATTGCCAGCAGCCAACAGGAAGCGAATCAAAAAACCGCTGCAAGGAAGACCTTGGAAAGCGTGATCTCGACCTATCCCAGGAGCGAGGCGGCCGAAAAAGCAAAGCGTCGGCTGGCTAACCTGAAGTAGCGCTCCGGACGAACTTTTTTCGGCGTTCGCGCTTCTGTCCAGGATATGGTTCACACCTCATCCCAGCTTTCAGACGAGATCATGCACTCGGCGACGGTCTCGAGTCTGCGCATCAGTGAAATCTTTTTTTCCCTTCAGGGTGAAACCAGCCGGGTCGGTTTCCCCACGGTATTCGTGCGCCTCACCGGCTGTCCCTTGCGCTGTGGCTACTGCGATACGGAGTATGCCTTTTACGGAGGCAAGCGCATGGCAATTTCTGCCATTCTGGCAGAGGTTGCCAACTACGCAGTACGTTACGTGACGGTAACCGGAGGAGAGCCTCTGGCGCAAAAAGAATGTCCTGCCCTGTTAAGGCTACTGGCTGACGCAGGATATTCGATATCGCTCGAAACCAGCGGCGCCCTGGATGTCTCGGCGGTCGATACGCGCGTTTCAAAGATTATGGATATCAAGACCCCCGGTTCCGGCGAGGTGGAAAAAAACCGCTGGTCGAACCTCCAGCATCTTTCATCCCATGATGAAGTGAAGTTTGTGCTATGCGACGAAAGCGATTACAGTTGGGCGGTTGACGTGATTCGTGAGCGACAACTGGATCGCCTCTGCCCTATTTTATTTTCGCCCGTGCATGGCGAACTGGAACCCGCGGAACTGGCTGCATGGGTGTTGCGTGATCGTGTTCCGGTTCGCGTGCAGGTCCAGTTGCATAAGTTGTTATGGGGTGGAGAACCCGGGCGATGAGCATAAGCGATGGGCGGCCACGCTGTCCGGGACGCCCCGCATCCTGCCACGGGAGAGGCATTGTCCTGCCGGGAGGTACTTGCGATGCCCCCGGGTCTCTCCTTCGCCTGGTGTGGAATTCCATGGCGCGTCAATGGCTAAGGCGGTAGTACTGTTATCCGGCGGGTTGGATTCTGCCACTACACTTGCGGTCGCCCAAAGCAAAGGATATGAATGCCATGCCTTGAGCGTTGATTACGGTCAGCGCCACGGGTCAGAGCTCGTCGCCGCGGAAATATTGGCGCGTTCCCTTGGCGTGTGCGTGCACAGGGTCATTAAAATGGACCTGTCCCCATTCGGAGGATCGGCTTTAACCGACACGTTTGCCTCGATACCGGTGGAAGGAATTAACGCGGGTATTCCCGTCACCTACGTGCCAGCACGTAACACCATCATGTTATCCCTCGCGCTGGCATGGGCTGAAGTCCTCGGCAGCAACGATATTTTCATTGGGGTCAATGTAGTGGACTACTCGGGCTATCCGGATTGCCGGCCGGAATATATTGCCGCATTCGGACAAATGGCCAACCTCGCCACAAAAGTTGCAATCGAAGGCGCCAGGCTAAGTATCCACGCACCTCTCATGTATTTGTCAAAAGCCCAGATCATACAGCAGGGAATTCGCCTCGGCCTCGATTACAGCCTTACGGTATCCTGCTATCGGGCGGATGATGCAGGGCGGGCATGTGGTATCTGCGATTCCTGCCGTATACGACGGGCGGGATTTGAGTCCGCCCAGGTGCCTGATGCAACGCGTTATCAATCATAGCGATGTGCATCGGCGAGCCCAGGTTTTCACTCAGCCGGGGCAAGGTATCCGGTCCGCCGCGTCGCACATGATTCCCTGGCTCACTCCCGATTCCGCCTTCCCTCCGCTATCTAGCGCCCTCGCCAGGCCTAATGGTCTTCTGGCCGCCGGCGGCGATTTGTCTCCGCGACGGCTGATCGAAGCCTACCGCCACGGAATCTTTCCCTGGTTCAACGAAGGCGAGCCAATCCTATGGTGGAGCCCCGATCCGCGCATGGTGCTGTTTCCAACTGAACTGAGGATATCCCGATCCCTCCGAAAAGCCCTGAGAAAGGGCAACTATGAAATTCGCACTGACAGTGCGTTTAACCAGGTCATGGATGCATGCGCCGCAGCCCGCGCGCAATCCACCGGGACATGGATCACCCCGCAGATGGTTTCAGCTTATCGTGTGTTGCATGAGATGGGTGTGGCTCACTCGGTTGAAACCTGGATAAACGAGGAGCTCGCTGGCGGCCTGTACGGTGTCAGCCAGGGAAAAATGTTTTTCGGGGAGTCGATGTTTGCCCGCTGTCCGGATGCATCGAAAATCGCATTGGTCCATCTGGTTGAACAACTGAAGCGCTGGGATTTCCGAATGATCGACTGCCAGATGAAAACGGCTCATCTCGCTTCCTTCGGCGCACGCGAGATTCCCCGCAAGGAGTTTAGCGAGAAACTGAAAGTATTGGTAAACTATCCGGAACGAGGTGAAAAATGGTGTTTCGATCATGAGCAAGTTGAATGATCTTCCTTCATCCGCGCTGCAGTTTTACACTACCGCGTCGTATCCGTGCAGCTATCTGCCAGAACAGCTGGCCCGGTCCCAAGTGGCCACACCGAGCCATCTGATCGACGGCGATGTATACGGTGAACTGGTGCAGGCTGGTTTCCGCCGTAGCGGTGCCTTCACCTACCGTCCCTACTGCGACAACTGCCGCGCCTGCATTCCAGTGCGAGTGGTTGTTGACCAATTGATCCTCCGGCGTTCCCAGCGCCGGTCGTGGAAACGCCAGCAGCATCTGGTAGCGACACAACACGATTTGCATTATCACCCTGAACACTATGCGCTCTATCTGCGCTACCAGGCACGCCGCCATGCCGGAGGCGGCATGGACCGTGACAGCCGGGAGCAATACCGCCATTTCCTGCTGCCCAGCAATGTCAATTCGAGACTGGTTGAATTTCATGAACATGGTCAACTGCGCATGGTCAGCATTATCGATGAGCTGCCGGACGGAATATCCTCTGTATATACTTTTTTCGACCCCGATGTGCCTGGAGCCAGCTTCGGTACCTATAATATCCTGTGGCAGGTGCAACTGTGCCTTGCCCTGAAACTACCTTATCTCTACCTTGGGTACTGGATCAAGGAAAGCCGGAAAATGGGATATAAAGCCGGCTTCAGGCCACTGCAGGGTTTGATAAATGGCCGATGGAGGCCACTGAGCGACCAGGAAGCCCCGGACGACGCCTAGCCCTTGGCCTACCTATAGCCCTCTCCTTCCCATCGCGATCGCGTCCCCGCGCGCCAGTTCGCGCGGGGACGTTGACGCTGCGCTCGGGCCTGTTCCTGACAGTTCCCGCATGCGCTTAGCGCGATGCCCGTATAACTTCTGCGCGCTTATCCAAAGGTTCAGCTTTGTCGGCATGCCCGATATCCCGGTAAAGCTGTGCGAGATTTTCGAGGCTCGTTGCTACATTTGGGTGATAGGGACCGAGGGCCTTTTCCGAAATTGCGAGGGCACGCCTGAAAAGCGGCTCCGCATGCGGATACTTGCCCTGATCCTTATATAGCCCCGCGAGGTTATTCAAGCTCAAGGCAACGTCAGGATGATTTGGTCCGAGCGCCTTTTTCGAAATGGAGAGGACGCGCTTGTAAAGCGGCTCAGCTTGCGCATACTGCTTTTGGGCATGGTAGAGCAGCGCAAGATTGTTCAGGCTCATGGCCGTGTTCGGGTGGTGCGGACCCAGAGTTTTTTCCAGAATCGCCAGGGCGCGCTTGAGGAGGGGTTCGGCCTGCGCATATTGTTGCTGCGCCTGGTATAGCTGCGCCTGATTATTCAGGCTGATGGCCACGTTAGGATGGTCGGGACCAAGCGCCTCCTCGTCAATCGCCAGCGCGCGCCGATAGAGAGGTTCGGCTTTGGCATACTGCCCCTGCTTCCTGTACAGCATCGCAAGATTGTTCAGCGTCGCAGCTACCTCAGGACTTTCCGCCCCCACCGAATTTTCAAAAATTGCCAGTGCGCGCTTGAGAAGCGGCTCGGCCTGTGTATATTCCCCCTGGGCGTTGTACAGCAACGCCAGGCTGTTCAGGCTGGTGGCCACATCCGGATGACCCGGCTCCAGGGTTTGTTGGGCTAGTTGCAAGGCTTTCTTCGCCACCACGGTCGCGCGCGAGTAGTCTCCTTGCTCATACAGGGTTTCCAGTTGGTGGTTAAGCTTATCCCACCCCGTAGCCGCATGAGCGGAGGCGCAAAATGCCATGAGAACAAAAGTCAGGGAAAAGCTGGAAAACCGCATGAATACTTTTGCACCGTTATTGTCGATGAGAAACCCCCGGCGGCCACCCCTGCGCATCCGTAACGGGTGAAAAAACGCCTGCTTCTGGCTGTCTTTCCCGTGACGGGTAACCGTCGCAGGAGTGTTAAAATCTGTGGATGCTCTATCCATTGCTCCGACCGTTGTTATTCGGTCTTGAACCTGAAACAGCTCATCGGGTCACCTTCAGCGCAATTCAAAACGCTTACCGGCTCGGCCTGGTCCGCGGGCGCCCCCTGGCCTGCGGGCCCCGCCAAGTTATGGGCCTGGAGTTTCCCAATCCTGTCGGGGTTGCTGCGGGATTGGACAAGAACGGCGAATACATTGAGGTGCTCGCCGCACTGGGCTTCGGCTTTATCGAAGTCGGCACGGTCACGCCCCGGCCACAGGCAGGAAATTCGAAACCACGCCTGTTCCGTCTCCCGCAGGCCAATGCGATTATCAACCGTATGGGATTCAACAATCATGGCATTGACAAGCTAATGATGAATGTCGCGGATGCCGACTACGACGGTATACTCGGCATTAACATCGGAAAGAATTTCGATACCCCGGTGGAAAAGGCCGTCGATGACTATTTGGCTTGCTTGCGCAAGGCCTATCGCCGCGCCGGGTATGTCGTTATCAACATTTCCTCACCCAATACGCCCCACCTTCGTCAGCTTCAAAACGCGGGAGAGCTCGACCATCTATTATACGTGCTGAAACTGAATCAGCAAAAACTGGCTGATGAACACGGAAAATATACGCCTATTGCGGTAAAGATCGCTCCCGACCTTGAGCCGCCCCAAATTGATTCCATCGCAGCGCTACTAATGAAACACCGGCTCGACGGAGTGATCGCCACCAACACAACCCTCTCCCGGACAGGGGTAGAAACCCTTGACCAGGGGGGCGAGGCCGGCGGGTTGAGCGGCGCGCCACTGGCTCAACGCGCCACTGCGGTTATCCGCCGCTTGCATTCCAGGCTGCAGGGCGCGCTGCCTATCATCGGGGTAGGCGGTATTATGAGCGCGGAGGACGCCAGGGAAAAAATTGTTGCGGGAGCCATTCTGGTACAGGTTTACAGCGGTCTTATTTATCGCGGCCCGCGTCTGGTACGGGAAGTGGCACAAACGTTGTGCGCGGATGCGGATAATTCGAGTGCGGACTTGAAATGAAAAAGGATTTACTGATCGCGGAAATCGATGCCGTGCTGCCGCAAACCCAGTGCCGGCGCTGCGGATTTTCCGGGTGCCGGCCATACGCGGAAGCCATCGCGGAAGGCCATGCCGCCATTAACCAGTGCCCCCCAGGTGGCGACGAAGGTATCCGCAAACTGGCCAAGTTGCTTGGAGCAAGCCCCATGCCACTAAATACGGCTCATGGTGCCCACAAACCCAGGGCGATTGCGTTCATTGATGAAACAGCCTGCATAGGTTGCACGCTTTGTATCCTGGCCTGCCCGGTGGATGCTATCTCCGGTGCGGCAAAGCAGGCCCATACTGTCATTGCTTCCGAATGCACGGGTTGCGAACTCTGTCTCGCACCGTGTCCGGTGGACTGCATCAGCATGGCTTCTCCACGATTGCAGGCAGCAGGTGTCAGCGGTACATCCTCTTGCACAACGAGTGACTGTTGGGGGATCGAAGACGATAACGCGTTCGCCAATCGTGCGCGGACTCGTTACCTGTTCAGGTTGCAGAGGCTTGAGCGCGAAAAACGCGAAAATGAGGAAAGACTTGCACAAAAAAATGAAGCCCTGGCAGCCCCGGGCGTTGCGTCCGGGGCAGGCAATCTCAAAACAGCAACCATACAGGCCGCGCTGATCCGCGCCCAGGCTGCGCAAGCCTGGGTCTCAAAGGAAAAATGACAACCCGCAGGCAAATGGGTCGGCACGCCGCCACTCTCCCATGAATTCAAGCATACGATACGAAATTTTTGCCCGCTTCAGGTCGGCTAATCCTCACCCTGCTACCGAACTCGTGTTCAGCTCGTCATTTGAATTGCTGATAGCGGTGATTCTCTCCGCCCAGGCTACCGACAAGAGCGTGAACCTTGCAACTCGAGAACTGTTTTTCCAGGCCAACACCCCGCAGAAAATACTCGCCCTGGGGGAGGCGGGGTTGCAGGGATTCATCAAAAGTATCGGGTTATACAAAACCAAGGCAAGGAATATACTATCGACTTGCAGCCTGCTGGTCCAGCATCATTCGGGACAAGTACCGCACACCCGTGAAGCGCTGGAAAAATTGCCGGGCGTGGGACGCAAGACCGCCAACGTAATATTGAACACAGCTTTCGGCGAACCTGCCATCGCGGTCGATACCCACATTTTCAGGGTTGCAAATCGTACCGGACTCGCTCGCGGGAAAACGGTACTGGAGGTGGAGATGAAGCTTCTGAAGAGCGTGCCGAAACCATTTCGCCACGACGCTCACCATTGGCTTATCCTGCATGGGCGTTATGTATGCGTCGCAAGAAAACCAAAATGCGGGGTTTGCATCATTAATGATTTATGCGAATTCAAGGAGAAAACCGTTGAAAAATCGAGCGGAAATTATCCGTCTCCGGCGGCGATAGGCTGAATGTTCACGCCCTCCAGAGATGAGGCGCGCCAACTCTTCTTCGACGCCTGGCGCAAGTTCCAAGAGCGGGAAGTGCTTACGGCGATGGAAAACATCGTGCTGGATGTGATCCAGTTGCACCCCGAGTACCAGGCGATGCTTGACGACCCCGAACGCTATCAGGAAAAGGACTACTTGCCCGAGATGGGAGATGTCAATCCTTTCCTGCACATGAGCATGCACGTCGCCATCAGGGAGCAGCTTTCAATAAACCAGCCCCCCGGAATCCGCGCAAGATTTGAGCGATTGTTAAATAAAACCGGTGATGAGCATGCCGTTACGCATCAAGTCATGGAGTGCCTGGCGGAAACGATCTGGCAGGCCCAACGCAACCAAACAACCCTGGACGCATCGGTCTATCTTGAATGCCTGGACCGAAGCGAAAACTGACTTGTATTTAACCGCTTGAGCACAGTATAAGCAGACAGGAAGAAACGCGTTCTGCCTGCCTGCGTGATCAATATTTGGTAGTCAGGCCGGACTGTCTGGCGTAGTACGCCGATACATTCTCAATGTCTTCCTTGCTCAGGGCGGCGGCCATGCCAGCCATGATTGGATCCTTCCTCACACCCGATTTATATTCTGTAAGGGTTTTCGCAAGATAACTCGCGTGCTGTCCAGCCAGTTTTGGGAAGGCGGGAGCGGGACTATTGCCATCGGGACCGTGGCAGGCGGCGCAGACCTCGTCCGCTTTCCTCTTGCCCGCTTCAATGTCGGCTGCCATCCCATGACTAGAAATCAGTAGCAAAGCGCCGCTTGCCGCGGCGATAACGTAATTTTTCATTCGACTTTCCTTGCGTAGTGATTGATTATTTCCCGCTGGACCCGGCGTAATACGCGGCCAGATCCTCTATATCCTGCGTGGATAGCGTGGCGGCGATACCGGTCATGCTGGGATGATTGCGGGCGTCTGTCTTATACGCCTGTAGCGCCTTGATCAGGTACTCGGCGTGTTGGCCGCCTAACCTCGGGACGTGATAAACCGAAGGATAAGCCGTGCGATAACCCTCTATTCCATGACAACCACTGCACATTGCGGTCTTCTCCTTTCCCGCAACCGGGTCACCTGCCGCTTGAGCAGTACCGGTCAGTGCCAGAAGCAAGCCCCACGCAAATAAGCTTAATATTGCTGGTCTTTTCATTATCAGTGCCCTCTTTTCCAAAAAGAGCGACTCTAAACGATGTGCCATCCTTGGTCAATCCATAATACGATAGTTTTATGGAATAAGCATATATGGAATGTGGTTATTATTTATGTTTTCCGAGCCTTTAACGATCCTTTTTCTTCAAGCTTCTCCCATCGGGCAAGATAACTCACGAGCTCTTCTTCGAGAATAGCCAAGCGCTGTTGCAGTTCTCTGGCTCTTTCCGGCCGGCCGGAATAAATATCTCCTGAACATAACTCGCGCGTGATGCCGGCATGTTCCTGCTCCAGAATCTCGATCTTTGCTGGCAACTCGTCGAGTTCGCGTGCTTCCTTGTAATTCAGTTTACTGCGAACAGCCGATGACCGCTCCTTCTCCTTGAATGCGGCCGGGAGCGAGGGCTTTGCCCCCTGTTGCTTTACCGAAGCCTTTTCAAAGCCCCTGGCCCGCACCCAATCTTCATACCCTCCCACGTATTCCCGCAGGACGCCATCGCCTTCAAAAGCGATAACCTGGGTAACTACGTTGTCGAGAAATTCCCGGTCGTGGCTCACCAGGAACAGGGTGCCCGAATAGTTTTGCAGCAGCGCCTCCAGCAGCTCCAGTGTCTCTATATCAAGGTCGTTGGTTGGCTCATCTAAAATCAGCACGTTCGCTGGTCGGGTAAATAAGCGCGCCAGCAGCAGCCGGTTGCGCTCGCCGCCGGAAAGCGATTTCACCGGGGAGCGTGCCCGCTGGGGGGAAAAAAGAAAATCTTCAAGATAGCTTATGACGTGCTTTTTCGTTCCGCCCACCTCGATAAAATCGGAGCCCTGGCTGATTGTGTCTATTAATGTCTCTTCCTCGTTGAGTTGTTCACGCATCTGGTCAAAATAGGCTGCCGCAAGTTTGGTGCCTAGCCGGACAGTCCCCCTGTCGGGCTGCAACTCACCCAATACCAGCTTTAGCAAGGTTGTTTTCCCCGCACCATTTGGCCCCAGCAATCCCACCCGGTCGCCGCGCATGATCCGGCAGGAGAAATCAGCAATCACAGCTTCGCCCCCATAGCTTTTACTGACATGCCCCAGTTCCACTACCATTCGGCCGGACTTTGCGCCTTCATCCACGTTGAGATTTGCTGTTCCGCCACGTTCCCTCCGGGCAGCGCGTTCCAGCCTTAACGCCTCCAGGCGACGAACCCGGCCTTCGTTGCGCGTGCAACGCGCCTGGACCCCCTTGCGGACCCAGGTCTCCTCTTGCGCCAGCACTTTGTCGAACTTCTGATTGTGGACAGCCTCAATCTCCAGCAACTCCATTTTCTTTCGCTGGTATGCGGCGAAATCACCGGGAAAGTTCGTTAGCTTACCCCGGTCTAGTTCAATAATCCGCGTCGCTACATTGTTGAGAAAGCGGCGGTCATGCGTGACGAACAGCACGCTTCCCGCGAAATCCTTGAGTAGCCCTTCCAGCCATTCGATAGAGAGAAAGTCCAGATGATTGGTCGGCTCATCCAATAGCAGTACCCCGGGCGATACCACCAGCGCGCGAGCGAGCGCAACGCGCTTCTTTTGCCCGCCCGAGAGTTGCCCTACCAATGCATCGGGGGAAACGCTCAGCTTATCGATCGCGGTTTCCACTCTGGCCTGGATGCGCCATCCATCCTGGGCTTCGAGTTCGGCTTGCAAATCCTCAAGTCGGGAAAGAAGCGCTTCAGCATCACCCGTGCCGTCGCTCAAGAGATGAGACGCTTCGTGATATTGAATAAGCAGCTGACTGACCGGGCCAAGGCCGTTCGATACTTCCTCGAATACGGTGAGAGCAGGATTCAGCGCGGGCTCCTGTGGCACATAGGCCAGCTTCAACGCGGGGGCTCGCCAGATTCTTCCTTCATCCGGATTGGTCACACCGGCAAGCACACGCAGCAGACTCGACTTGCCCCCGCCATTCCTCCCGATGAGGCCGATGCGCTCTCCGGAATCAAGCTGCAAGTCCACTTTATCGAGCAGCGCATGGTGCCCAAATGCAAGGCTAGCTTTTTCAAGCGTGAGAAGAGGCATGAGAAGAACTGCTCCAGGGTAACAAACAGGGGCGCAATTCTGCCACGATTGGCGGCACTTGGCAAAGCGCTGCCCATCCTGTTCGGCATGCTTTGCAAGCTCCATGCTCTCCGGCGATGACATAAATCAGAAGCGAGGCAACGACCCTCCCCGGGAATCGACTTGAGGCTGTGCGCGAGCCAGTGCCAGTTGTGCATCTACCCAGCCTTCACAGGCGTTGCGTCCAGGCCGGCCCCTGCAGAAGTTCAGCAAACCCTTGCATTTTGCATAGAAGCGAAAAAATTGCAGCAGTCTTTCTCGTTGCAATTCATTCGGGGGAGACTCACCGCAGATAAGCTTGTCATCGACCAAACCGCGGTCGATCATCGTTACAGCTCCCCAGGCATTGACCCGTATTCTCGTGCCCGGCGGCAGGCGTGGCCCAAGCACGACCGCATCCAGCAGGTCGCCGTCGAGACCGATGTAAGCTGGCACGGAGCCGTAGTTGAACGGACACGGAAGGGGTGAGACAAAGTCGAGGTCGCCAAGGGAGCCGCGCTTGAGAAAGCTGCCTCGCGGAACTTCGATTACCACCTCTACCAACGGCGGCACGGACAATGTCTGGACGTGCGCCTGCTGGCTGTGATCCGTGCAGTCAGGTTTCATAGCCAAAACGTTTAGCGCTGCTCTGTTACCGGAAAATCTCCGCTCGCTTCTGCCGCTGCGTGTCGTAGCCGAGAAGCCCCAAGCGTGGAAGGGTAGAGCAGGGCAAGCAGTGGGTGTGATGCAGCCGTTTCTTCTGGGGTTTTACTGCTGGGCCGCGCCGCTATTTTTTTCAACCAGAAGGGTGTAAAGCCGACGGCTATCGGCACGCAGCACCGTAAACCTGGAAGACCCGACGGTTACCGATTCACCGCGTTTGGGCAGCCGGCCGAATTTGTGCAGTACCAGGCCTCCAATCGTGTCGTAATCGACTTCGCTTAAATCGACATCAAGCCTCTCGTTAAAATCCGCGATTTCGGTAATGGCCTTGACGCGATAATAGCCGTTGGAATCCTGCACAATATTGTCTTCTGCTTCATCGAAATCGTGTTCATCCTCAATATCGCCGACGATTTGCTCCAGAACGTCTTCAATAGTGACCAACCCCGCCACCCCTCCATACTCGTCCACCACGATGGCGATGTGGTTGCGGTTACTCCGAAAATCCTTCAGTAACACGTTGAGCCGCTTCGATTCGGGAATAAACACCACCGGCCGCAGCATCTCACGGACGTCGAACTCCTCCTCTCCCGCATAATAACGCAGCAGATCCTTCGCCAGGAGAATGCCGATGACATTGTTTTTTTCATTCTCGGTTACTGGAAAGCGCGAATGGGCCTTTTCAATAACAAACGGAATAAACTTGTCCGGCGTTTCGCTGATATTGATCACATCCATTTGCGAACGTGGAATCATTATGTCCCGTGCCTGCATCTCCGATACCTGTATTACGCCCTCGATCATGCTGAGGGCATCGGAATCGAACAGATTGCGTTCAAAGGCAGAACGCAATAACGCCACCAGTTGTTCACGGTCTCCCGGCTCGCGCAGGAGTAATGCAGTGGCACGTTCAAGCCAGCCTGGCTTGGGAGGATCATCCATATAGGCGTGTGAACGGATTGTGCGTAGCGAAATCGGAAGATACGGTTAACATGACTCAGGATATTTCGCTGGGCTGTTGATTTTCCTCGTAGGGATTTTCATATCCCAGCCTCCCGAGGATCTCGGTCTCTAGCTGTTCCATTACCGCTGCGTCGCGTTCACTTTCATGATCGTAGCCTTGAAGATGCAAGACGCCGTGCACGGCAAGGTGGGCGTAATGGGCCCGCACGCTCTTGTGTTGCTGCCTCGCTTCCTTTTCTATCACCGGAGCGCACAGTACAATGTCGCCTGTCGCGGGCCGCCCCTTGGCCTGGGCACTATCATAAGCGAACGTCAGCACGTTGGTAGCATAATCCCTATGGCGAAAATCACGATTGAGGCTGCGTGCCTCGGCTTCACCCACCACGCGCAGCACAATTTCCGCATCGTGCTGTAGTGCCGCCCTGATCCATTTGCGAAACCAGGAGCGTATCGGGATACCGTCAACAGGCACGGCGTATTGCATCGTCAGTTTCAGCCTCGCTTCCCCGCGGACAACTTCCGTGGGAGCGGGACTACTGCTTTTTTTCATATTTTTCGTAGGCGTTGACTATTCTCTGTACCAGTGGATGCCGCACCACATCCTCTGCGTCAAAATGGGTAAAAGCGATACCGCGCACTTTTTCCAACACCTGCCTGGCCTCGACCAGCCCGCTTTTCTGATGCTTTGCCAGATCAATCTGAGTAACATCGCCGGTCACCACAGCCTTGGACCCGAAGCCGATGCGGGTCAGAAACATTTTCATCTGCTCGGGGGTTGTATTCTGGGCCTCATCGAGAATAATAAACGACTGATTCAAAGTGCGTCCGCGCATAAAAGCCAGAGGCGCAACTTCTATGGCGCTACGCTCGAACTGCTTGCTGGTTTTATCGAACCCCATCAGATCGTACAGTGCATCGTAGAGAGGACGCAGATAGGGATCCACTTTCTGCGCCATGTCGCCCGGGAGAAAACCCAGACGTTCGCCAGCCTCTACGGCCGGCCGTACCAGCACGATACGGGCCACGATATCCCGTTCCAGCGCATCGACGGCGCTTGCTACAGCAAGATAAGTCTTGCCCGTGCCCGCGGGACCGATGGCAAATGTAATGTCGTGGGTCTGTATCTGTTGCAGGTATTCAACCTGGCGCGGTGTGCGGCCGCGTAAATCATGACGGCGGGTGAGCAGCGCGGGCTCCACTATTTCTACCCCGCCAGTCGCCGCGTGCTTTTTCGAATGATGAGGATTCATCGCTTCCATCAAGCCCAACTGAACTTGCTCGATGCTCAGATGATGCTGCGCCTGATTGTAGAAATTTTGCAGCACCTCTGCTGCAAGTGAAGTCTGGGCCGATTTGCCGCGCACAGTGAAATGCTCTCCCCGCCGTGCAATGGTGACATCAAGCACGGTTTCTATCTGCCTCAGATTTTCATCCAGCGCGCCACAGAGGTTAGCGAGACGCTGGTTATCGGCGGGAGAAAAAGAGATTTCGATGGGTGTTGGTTTCAAAGGCGCAGTCAAGCGACGCAGTAAAACATCATGAGTTCTTAATTCTGGCAGTGACAACCGTAGATTGCAAGAAATGAAGCCTTAAAGCGCGCCAAATACTCCTCCGCGTCGCGTGAGCGTGATATCCGCAGGACCATTGCCTGGGCCGCGGCGCTTTTCAGCATTTTCCACTACAACCTCGCCACGTAGCGAATGCGATAGGGCCTCGGTTATCCTTACAGTTGCGAAATGGCCGACGCCTTCCGGGTTGCCCGCGAAATTCACCATACGGTTGTTATCAGTACGCCCGCAAAATTCATCGGCGGTCTTTCTGGAAACACCTTCCACTAGAACGCGCTGCATCGTTCCGATCATTTTTCGACTAATGGCGCGCGCCTGTTGCTCGACTTCTTCCTGCAACCGCAGCAGCCGCGCCCGTTTGACTTCCCCCGGCGTGCTGTCGGGCAAGTCCGCCGCAGGCGTTCCAGGGCGTGGACTATAGATGAAGCTGAAAGAACCGTCGAAACCGACATCCTCTATCAGCTTCATGGTTGCCTCGAAATCAGCCTCTGTTTCACCGGGAAAGCCGATAATGAAGTCGGAAGTAAGCGAAATATCAGGACGAACTGCGCGCAGCCGGCGGATAATCGACTTGTATTCCAGCGCTGTGTAGCCGCGCTTCATTGCTGCCAGTATCCGGTCGGAACCCGACTGAACAGGCAAATGAACATGACTTACGAGCTTGGGCAATCTTGCGTAGGCGTCGATCAGCCGCGTAGTGTATTCCCGGGGATGGGACGTAGTGTAACGGACGCGCTCAATGCCAGGGATGTCGTGAACAAACTCAAGCAGCAGCGCGAAGTCCGCGATTTCCTCGGAACCTCCATATTCCATTACCCCTCGATAGGCATTGACGTTTTGTCCGAGCAACGTTATTTCCTTGGCGCCCTGGTTTGCCAGACCCGCGATTTCCGTTAATACATCGATGATCGGGCGCGACATTTCCTCGCCGCGGGTATAGGGCACGACGCAAAAGCTGCAATACTTGCTGCATCCTTCCATGATCGAAACGAAGGCGGTCGCGCCTTCAGTGCGTGCTGCCGGCAGATCGTCGAATTTTTCAATTTCCGGAAAGGAAACATCCACCTGCGGGCGGCCAGTAACCCGACGCGCTGTAATGAGTTGCGGCAACCGGTGCAACGTTTGCGGGCCAAACACCAAATCCACGTATGGGGCGCGTTTCACGATTTCCGCACCTTCCTGGCTGGCTACGCACCCCCCCACGCCGATAAGCAGGTCCGGGTTGACGGCTTTAAGGTGTCTGACGCGCCCCAGATCGTGAAAGACCTTTTCCTGGGCTTTCTCGCGCACGGAGCACGTGTTAAACAGAATCACATCAGCCTCAGCCGGATCGCCGGTTTTTTCCATTCCGTGCGCGGCAACAAGCACATCCACCATTTTGTCCGAGTCATACTCGTTCATCTGGCAGCCAAAGGTTTTGATATAAAGTTTTTTCGTCACAAGGGTATTCAAACTATTTCAGTGTTTATGCCGCAAAGGCTGCGCCGTGGTTCTCGGGAATGCCCCCGAATGCCCCCCGGTAAAGGCGCTGAGGTTGCCAGGCAAGCCGGTGTTTTTTCCATTCTTCTTTCGCCATCCGTTCTTGCCGGAAAGAGCAAAAACCGCTGCTTCTCCACGGGAGATGACCTGGTCAAATAGCCTAACCGCTGTTTCTTAGTCCCGCCGCCACACCGTTAATGGTGAGCTGGATGGCTCGCTTTACCGCGTCGGTGGCGTCACCCGAGCGATAACGCCGCAACAGCTCCACTTGCAGATGATTCAGCGGGTCGATATAGGGGGTACGGTTACGAATACTGCGAGCGAGCGTCGGATTGTCCTGTAGAAATTCGGACCGCCCCGTCACCGCAAATAGCCATTTGACGCTAAGATCCCATTCCGCCTCGATACGCCCGAAAATTTCCTCTCGCAAGCGAGTATCGGCTACCAGCTCAGCATAGCGGGAGGCAATTCCCATATCCGTTTTGGCGAGCACCATGTCCATGTTCGATAGCAGCGTTTGCAGGAATGGCCAGTTGCGGTGCATTTCCTGCAGTATCCCCAAGCCCTTTTCGCCCCCGCCTTCGCGTTGGACAAATGTTTCCACCGCCGTGCCAAAGCCGTACCACCCCGGAATCATGGCACGATTAACACTCCAGCTGAAGACCCAGGGAATGGCGCGTAAATCCTCAATCTCGTCGGACTGCTTGCGCGAGGGCGGGCGGCTGCCGATATTGAGTCCCGCGATTTCCCTTATGGGCGTCGTTTCCTGAAAATAGCGGTTGAAACCAGGGGTTTCGTACACCAGGTTACGATAAGCCGCGAGTGCGTGTTGGGCAAGCACTTCCATAACCTCATGATAATGCGGCGCACGTGCTCCCAAGGTATCATGGCTCAACAGTGTTGCCTCGACTGTTGCCGCCACCAGCGTCTCCAGGTTGCGCCGCCCGATTTCGGGGTCCGCATACTTGCTGCCGATGACCTCGCCCTGCTCCGTAATTCGTATCTGGCCATTAACACTGCCTGGAGGCTGGGCCAGTATCGCCTGGTAGCTGGGTCCTCCTCCACGGCCCACCGTGCCGCCGCGGCCATGGAACAGGCGCAATTCAACCTCGTGCTTGGCGAATATCTTGGTAAGCTCGGTTTCAGCTTTGTACAGTTCCCAATTGGCGGCAAGAAAGCCGCCATCCTTATTACTGTCGGAATAACCCAGCATCACCTCCTGAACGTTGTCGCGCGAATCCAGAAGCTTTCGGTAATGCGTCAGCGAGAACAGCTCGTCCATGACTTTGCCGCACCCGCGCAAGTCCGCGATGGTTTCGAACAACGGGACGATGTTGAGGTGCAGGCGCGGCTTTTCTCCGGCGCTCAGGAGGCCCACTTCCTTCAGCAACAGCGCGACCTCCAGTATGTCGGATACCCCGTCCGTTTTGGAAATGATATAATTTGGCAACGCGGCACGGCCGAAGCGGCGGTGAATTTCCGCTGCCGCCTCAAGAATGCACAGTTCGCTCTGGACGAGTTCGGAATATGCCAGGTAGGGCGAACGCAAGAGACGGAGGCTGCCGACTTCCGACAGCAGCCACTTCACACGCTCCGCCTCCGACAGATCGGCATAACCTTTCCGATTTGCACCACGTTCAAACAATTCCGCCACTACCAATTCATGAACATTGCTGTGCTGGCGCATATCCAGCGGGGCGAGATGAAAGCCGAATACCTCCGCCGCACGTCTCAGGTGACGTAAGTCACGGGCCAACAACTCTGCCTTGTGCTGCTTGAGCGAGTAGATAACAATATCAAGTTCCCGAACAAACGCCGCGCTTTCGGCGTAAGGCTCAGCGGGCCCGACGGGCCGCCGCTCTCTGATCACATGGCCGAGGCCCTGGCTGGTGGCAGCAAGACGAGCGTAAATACCGATCAATGCGCGCCGGTAAGGCTCATCGGCGCGGCTTTGCACCCGGTCTGGCGATGTCTCGGCCAACGTCATCAGTTCGTCGTCGACCTCTACGAGGCGTTCCGTCAAACTCAGTTTGCGGCCGATCCGATGTACCTCTCCCATGTAAAAATCCAGTGCCAGCGCCGATTGGCGCTCGGCTGCATGCAGCATCACCTCATGGGTAACGAAGGGATTGCCGTCGCGATCCGCGCCGATCCAGCTGCCGATGCGCAGGAAGGGCGGAATATGGGGCGCGTTCGGCCCCATTCTGCGGCCAAGCAGGTCTTCGATTTCCGCATACAGACGCGGCACTTCGGTAAGAAAAGTATAGTGATAGTAGGCGAGCCCGTTTTTGATCTCATCGTATACCGAGAGAGGTTCCGAACGCAGCATGCGAGTCTGCCACAATATGTGGATTGCGAAACGCAATCCCTCCTCGTTGTTACGCAACTCGTCAGGTGTGAGCTGCATGCGATCACGCTCGTTCAGCAGATGCGCAATGCTCAGCTGGCAGTCGAGTATGCTTCTGCGCTGCACTTCAGTCGGGTGAGCAGTCAGAACCGGCGAAACTACCGCCTTGGCGAGGAATCTGGTCAATGCCGCGCCGTCTGTACCGCTGGAGAATACCCGTTCCAGCGCCAGCGCCACGCTGCCCGCCTGCGGGGGCGACCCGGCCCGTAGATGGGTGCGCCTGCGGCGATTGTGGTGCATATCCTCGGCGATGTTGGAAAGTTGCGAGAACTGGCTGAATGCGCGCACCACCGCTTCTGTCGCCTTATTACTCAACTGATTGAGCATCGTGTCGAGCTCGTGCCGCGCCATCGGGTCCTGTTCGCGGCGAAATCGAATGGCGGTTTGACGGATGTTTTCAACAAGGTCAAATGTGGGTTCCCCTTCCTGCTCGCGCAAGGTATCCCCCAGCATCCGGCCCAGCAACCGGATGTCCTCCCGCAACGGATCATCCTTCGCTGCCTCGTCTTTATCATGGATATGATTTTTTTCGACGCCCGCGCTTCGGGCAGCAAGGAGTGTCATAACGTAACCTCCTCTGCAATGCACATTCGATCAAGCGCCATGTGCAGTTCGATCCGGCTCTCAGCCTGGCATGCTAAAATAAGCCGTTGAAAACAATTCTCTGATTTTTTCATTGTAATGATGCCTAATTCATCCAGACCTACAAGAATCGTCATTGCTACGCGGGAAAGCGCTCTCGCCATGTGGCAGGCAAATTTCATCCGGGAGCGGCTCGCGAAATTATACCCGCAAACCGGATTCGAGATATTCGGCATGACTACCCGCGGGGACCAGATTCTGGATGTGTCCCTCTCAAAAATCGGCGGGAAGGGGTTGTTCATCAAGGAACTGGAACAGGCGCTGGAGGAGGGGCGCGCCGATATCGCGGTACATTCCATGAAGGATGTACCAATGGATATGCCGACTGGGTTTGCGCTGGCGGCGATCGTCGAGCGGGAAGATCCACACGATGCATTTGTTTCCAACGAGTATGCAATGCTTGATGAGCTTCCGTCCGGCGCGGTGGTAGGGACTTCCAGTTTGCGGCGCGAAAGCCAGTTGCGGGCGCGCTTCCCTCATCTGCAAGTGCGGCCACTGCGCGGCAACGTGCAAACGCGTTTGCGCAAGCTGGACGAAGGGGCGTATGCGGCTATTATTTTGGCAGCTGCGGGATTAAAACGGCTGGGATTGGCTGAGCGCATTCGGGCACTGCTAAGTTCCGAACTGAGTTTACCGGCAGTGGGGCAGGGTGCTTTGGGAATCGAATGCCGCGCGGACCGTGCCGATCTGATCAAGCTGATGGAGCCATTACACCATGCGGAAACCGCTCAGTGCGTAGAAGCCGAACGCGCCATGAGCCGTGCTCTGGGCGGCAGCTGCCAGGTTCCACTGGGTGGTTTTGCAGAAATCAGGGAGGGTGTGCTGCGGTTGCGCGGGTTCGTAGCCAGCCCGGACGGCACCCGCATGATAAGTGATGAATTGAACGGCAACCCTGGCGCAGGCGCAGCAATGGGCGCGCAGTTGGCGCGTAACCTGAAGGCGCGGGGTGCGGAAGAAATATTGGCCGCCCTGGGTTCAAAAACCACGGAACCCGTGAGCCTTCCGTGAGTCACCCTCTGGCCGGGATCAACATCCTGGTCACGCGACCGGCGCACCAGGCGGATGAACTTGCCTGCGGAATACGCCGGGCGGGTGGCGAGCCTGTTTTGTTTCCAGTGTTGGAAATCCTGGACACAACGCGGCAGGAGTCGCTTCTTAATCTAATCGGGCGCCTGGATGAATTTGATCTTGCGATTTTCATCAGTCCCAACGCTGCTGATAAGGCGTTGGAACAGATACGGGGGAAACGAACATTTCCCACCCGTTTGAAAGTCGCGGCCGTTGGGCAAGCCACGGCACGGCAACTGGCACATTACGGGATTGACGAAGTTATTGCGCCAGCTACACGTTTCGATAGCGAGGCCCTCCTCGAGTTGGAAGAATTGAAGCAAGTGGAGGGGAAGCGCATCGTGATTTTTCGCGGTGACGGCGGGCGCGAGTTACTCGGAGAAAATCTCGTAAAACGAGGTGCCGCGCTCGAATATGCCGAGTGTTATCGCCGCGTCAAGCCGGAGGCTGATATCACGCCATTGCAGAGAGTCGGCGCCCGTGGGGAGATACATGGAGTTACCATGACTAGCAGCGAAGGACTGCGCAATCTATGCCAAATGATAGGAGAGGACGGCCAGGCGTGGCTTAAGAACACGCCGTTATTTGTATCCCACGAGCGGATAGCGCACACGGCAGGAAAACTCGGGTTCACTCATGTGATTCTTGCCGCCGCTGGAGATAACGGGTTGCTGGAAGGTCTGTTGAAGCATTTCAGGGCCGTTTCAACCCAGCCATGAGTGCAGAAGTTCAACCTCCCGATAACGCTAAACCGAGGGATGCGGGTAAGGAATTGTCTAGATGGATCACTCCATTGTGGATTTTCCCCGTAATCTTTATTGTCATTGCAGCTTGGCAATGGCATGACACCCGCACCCGTATCGGGGGATTGCAATATGAGTTGGCAAAGCGCTTGGCCGAGGCGGATATCCTGGGTAAGGAGGCGCGTGATCTTGCTGCAGTGACCGCTGAGGCAGGGCGGAGGCTGGAAACAAAGCTTGGTTTGCTTGAGTCCAGGCTGGCCGAATCGCAAAGCCAGCAATTAGCGCTGGAAGCGTTGTACCAGGAGCTGACACGTAATCGTGATGAAGCAACGTTAGAGGAAGTTGAACAATTGCTTCTTATCGCCAATCAGCAGCTTCAATTGGCAAATAACGTAAAAGCTGCCCTGATCGCGATGCAAGAGGCCGACGCCCGGCTGCAGCGAATTGACCGTCCCCAGTTGTCCCGATTACGCAAGATCCTATCGAAAGATATGGATGTTCTGAAATCCGCGCCATATCTGGATACAGCCGGAATAAGCCTACGCCTCGACAATCTTGCCGCCGGCGTCGAGACTCTGCCGCTGGCGGCGGAATTTCAACTCCCGGAGCTGGCATCTTCCGGGCGGACGGCTCCCGCATCGGAAAGCGCATGGCTCAGCTTCGCGCGCGAAGCCTGGGAAGACGCAAAGCGCCTCGTGCGTATTCAACACATGGACAAGTCGGACATCGCCTTGCTATTGCCATCACAGGCTTATTTTTTGCGCGAGAATTTAAAGCTACGCCTGCTATCGGCACGGTATGCACTGCTGTCCCGTGACGGGAGCAGCTTCAAGTCTGATCTCGATGCATCTCTCGATTGGATCAACCGGTACTACGACAACAAATCAAAACCCGTCCTCGACATGCTCGAGGCATTGCACGAGTTGCGCGATAGCGAAGTGGGAATCGAATTGCCTCGTATTTCTGCGAGTCTCGATGCAGTGCGAAACTCTCGTCTCGCGCGCGACCGGGGAAATCGATGAAAGGAGCATTTTGGTTTCTGACGTTGTTTTTCGTCGCGGTCGCGGTGACGCTCGGGGCGAGATACAACAGCGGCTATGTGCTGATCGTGGCCCCTCCTTATCGCGTCGAGCTATCGCTCAATTTGCTCGTAGTGTTGTTGCTCGCTATATTTTGTATCGCCTATTTTGGGGTACGGCTAGCGATGATTACACTCCGGTTACCAGCGGAAGTGCAAGAATTCCGCATTCGACAGCGCAGCGAAAAAGCGCGGACAGCGATGATGGATGGGCTCAAAGCGTATTTTGAGGGCCGTTATGCCAAGGCCGAAAGAGCTTCCGCTGCTGCGCTGGACCTGGAAGGGCCCCCAAGGGAGACAAGCGCTCTTAGTGCCATTGTTGCGGCCCGTTCGGCGCATGAACTGAGACGCTATTCTCAGCGTGATGAGTTTATTGCCAGAGCGGAAAGTAATGCACCAGAAGAAATAACGCTGCGCCTGATTACTCAGGCTGAATTATTGCTGGATGAGCGCCGGTGTGAAGAAGCGCTGAAAGTGTTGCAATCCCTGCAGACCAGAGGTGAGCGCCGGCACACTGCCGCACTGCGACTCGAATTGAAAGCGCAGCAGTTGTCCAAAAACTGGAACGCGGTACTGGATCTGCTTGGAAACCTGGAGCGGCGAAATGCGATCGACATCGCCCTGATCAAGCAATTTCGTCGTCACGCCCTTATGGAAATTCTAAAAAGCGCGATGGTAAACCAGCAGGACCTTGACAAGCACTGGCAAAATATGGCGTCAGCCGATAAAAAAGATAGTCGACTTGCCGCTGCTGCGGCCCATGGGTATGCATCAAAGGGCGACTGCAAGACAGCTCATCAGATTATCGAGGAGAGTCTGGATAACCAATGGGATTCGGAATTAGTGAGCCTGTATGGGGAGTGCATGGGGAGCGACGCCGCTATCAGGCAAATTGAACGGGCCGAATCATGGGTTAAGTTTCATCCTAATGATGCTTCCCTGCTGTTGGTGCTCGGCAAACTCTGCGTCCAGTGCGAGTTGTGGGGAAAAGCCCAGAATTATCTGGAGGCAAGCCTGTCCGTGAAACCCGGCTACCGGGCCCACCTCGAGCTGGCGCGTCTGAACGAGAAAATGGGGCAGCCCGACCTGGCGAAGAGTCACTATGACAAGGGGCTGGAACTTGCGCTGGGACGGTTGGAGGTATTGGAGGAAGAAGCTGGTGTGTAAGATGCTTGGGATGGGGCCTGATCCCCGCTTTGCGGGCCCCTCGGGCGATGGTTCGGGGCTCCTGCGTCGCACTCCTTGGCATCGTGACCAAGCTACGACCTGTGTCATGTGCTTCGTGATCATCCCGATTCTACCGCAACGCGCTCCGAGGACTTGTTCAAGGCTTCCTTAGGCGCCGCTTGGGGAAGCAGTAAATGCATCAGAGAAAAAATCCTCTTCCGCAAGCCCGCGCAGTCGGGTGAAGTCCCTGTGAGCGGCCTCCACCATTGCCGTGGCGCCACAAGCGTAGATGTGATAACCTGAGAGATCATCGAAATCCTGCATTACAGTTTGATGCACGAGTCCTGTTCTTCCGTTCCAGTTGTCTGCGGGTGATGCTTCCGACAGGACCGGGATGAATGTAAAATTGTCGTGTTCCTGCTGCCAGCGTCCCGCCAGTTCCGCGAGGTAGAGATCCGCCCTGGTACGGTTGCCCCAATAAAAGACCATTTGCCGCCCATGGCCGCGCAGGTTTTCTACGTGGAAGGCATGCTCGACTATGCTTTTTACCGGTGCAAACCCGGTGCCGCCGGCGACGAAGATGATAGGCTTATCGGAATCCTCACGCAGAAAAAATGTACCGAATGGTCCTTCGAAGCGCAGGATATCCTTTTCCCTCATGTGCAGGAACACATGCTCGGCGAATGAGCCTCCGCGGTAGTTGCGCACGTGCAATTGCAGCAACTCGTCATCATGAGGCGCATTAGCAAGCGAGAAACTCCGGCGCTTGCCATTTTTCATGAGAATATCGATATATTGCCCCGCGAGAAACTGCAATCGCTCGTTGGGAGGAAGCTTCAGTGAAATCACCATTACGTCGGGTGTGACCCGCTCCAGCTTGTGCACGCGGCAAGGCAGGGTTTTAACCTTGATATCCTTTATAGCTCCGATTTCCCGGCATTCAATTATCAGGTCGGCTAGGGGTATGGCGCGGCAGAACAACGCCATCCCCGCCTGTTTCTCGACTTCCGTTAATGCGCTTTCGTTATAGCTGCCGAAATCCACGGTTCCCTGTATGATTTTACCCTTGCAAGTCCCACAGGCGCCGTTGCGGCAGCCATACGGGAGGGGAAACCCCTCGCGGAGCGCGGCTTCGAGCACTGTTTCGCCGGATCGGGCGACGAATACATGTCCACTCGGCTTGATTATGATCTGGTATGACATGGCTACGACGGCGTCAGCAAGTTAGGTGGCAGCAAAGTAGACAACGAATGAAACGGACAATTTTAATTGTGGGTTGCGGCGATGTTGCCTTGCGCGCGGTCCCGCTGCTTCAGGCCCATTACCGGCTACTGGGCCTCTACCGCAGTCCGGAGAAACGCAATTCGTTGCGTTTACGTGGCATCACTCCAGTGTTTGGAGATCTCGACGTACCCGCCAGCCTGAACAATATTGCCGGGTTGGCCCATGCAGTGCTGCATCTGGCACCGCCACCCAATCAGGGCCAACGGGATACACGCACCGCCAATCTCCTGGCAGCGCTCGCTAAGACAAGGCGGCCGAAGATGAAGGCGGCAATGTTACCACAACGGCTTATCTACATCAGTACCAGCGGCGTATATGGCGATTGCAAGGGTGCCAGAATAGATGAGACCCGCCTGGTCAATCCACAAACCAGCCGGGCCTTGCGCCGCGTCGACGCGGAGAGGCGGTTGCGTAATTGGGGCTTGCGCAATGGCGTGAACGTTTCGATACTGCGCGTGCCAGGTATTTACGCGCGGGACCGTCTGCCGCTCGCCCGTCTGCGTGAGCGTACCCCTGCGCTATTGCCGGAAGAGGATAGCTATACCAACCATATACATGCTGATGACCTCGCATACATAGTCGTTGCCGCGTTACGCCACGCCAGGCCATGCAGGGTGTACCATGCCTGCGACGACTCCAACCTGAAAATGGGGGAGTATTTTGATCTGGTAGCAGACCAGTTCGGGCTGCCGCGGCCGCCGCGCATCCCCCGCGTTCAAGCCGAGGAATGGATATCGCCTGGCATGTTATCGTTCATGCGTGAATCGCGGCAACTGATGAATACCCGTATAAAGCATGAGTTGCACGTCAACCTTCGCTATCCCACCGTGGGTGAGTGCCTTGCGCTGGCACCGGCAATTTCGGGCAGAAGTGGATAAAATCCGGTTATCACCAGAACTAGTCACGCGATGGAAGCCATACTTGTTATTACCAATCTGCCGGATAGAGCCGCAGCCACGTTGCTTGCCCACAAATTGGTCGATGAGCGGCTGGCTGCGTGCGTGAACGTGCTTGCCGACTGCACCTCCGTCTATCGCTGGCAGGGAAAAAACGAGACTGCCTGCGAAGTGCCGGTACTTATTAAAACGCTTGCGCAGCACTACCCCCGGCTAGAGCAGTTAATCAAGGCCATGCATCCCTACGAACTCCCCGAGATCATTGCTGTCCCAATCACCAGCGGCCTGCCTGCCTATTTGAAATGGATCGTCGACGAAACGTCAGCCTCGGATAAAAAATGAACGGGAACCGGTTTTCATGCGCTTGAGCCGTTATTTACTGCTATTGCTCTACTTCTTCAGTATGAATATTTTCGCTGAAGAGAGGAAAGCCTTCAGCTTTCTTTCAGGTTTGCCGAATTTCGGCACGAGCCTTGACCAGAGTGACCAGGAACTGCTGCCGCCTGATCAGGCTTTCAAGCTTACCGTCAGGGTAAGGGATGAGAATACGCTGGTAGCGCAATTCGAACCGGCAAAAAACTATTATCTCTACAAGGACAAAGTGGCGTTCAAGCCGCAGGATACTGAAACCTCCATCGAGGCAATCTCTTTACCTGCGGGGATATTGAAAAGCGATCTCACCTTTGGCCAGGTGGAGGTTTTTCAACAGCCATTCGAGGCGTTGATTTCCTTGAAACGTCCCGCTTCATCCACAAACAAACTGACCCTTGTAGCCACTTACCAAGGCTGCAACGAGCCGATAGGCGTCTGCTATGCCCCTATCAACAAGATAATCGAATTGACTCTCCCGGTGGCCAAGGCCGCGGCTGGACTGGCGGCCGACGCTATCAGCAATACGGCAGTGGCAGCGCCAGCTTTCACCGCCGCAAAGCCGGATTCGGCCGCGGAACTGTTCCAGTCCGCCCCCGTGTCGCCTGCCATTGAGACGGAATCGAGCAAAATAGAACGGATGTTTGAAAGCGGTAGTTTCTGGCTGATTCTGACCGGCTTCTTTGGTATCGGCCTGCTCCTTTCATTTACTCCCTGTGTATTCCCGATGTTTCCTATTCTGTCCGGCATTATCGCAAATCAGGGGGAGCACATTACCAGGAGGCGCGGATTTGTTCTATCGCTGGCCTACGTGACGGGGATGGCGATCACCTACGCGGCTGCGGGCGTGGCAGCAGGGCTTTCCGGCGCAATGCTTTCCGCGACTTTGCAGAATGCGTGGGTGCTGGGTGCATTTGCGCTGGTGTTCGTAACGCTTGCTTTTTCCATGTTCGGCTTCTATGAGCTGCAGTTGCCCAGCTTTCTCCAGAGTAAGCTTTCCGAGGAGGCGGGGAATTTAAAACGCGGGCATCTTACCGGTGTATTCGGTATGGGGGCATTGTCGGCATTAATTGTCGGACCTTGTGTCGCCGCCCCGCTGGCTGGGGCGCTGCTTTACATCAGCCAGACCCGCGACGTAGTACTGGGTGGCTCGGCACTATTCGTTATGGCCTTGGGAATGGGCGTGCCGCTGTTGTTGCTTGGCGCTTCCGCTGGAGCCCTCTTACCCAGGGCCGGCGCATGGATGGAGGCAGTCAAGCACTTTTTCGGTGTTCTGTTGCTGGGAGTCGCCATATGGCTGATATCGCCAGTAATTTCCTCTGTCGCGCATATGCTGCTATGGGCGGTTCTGCTGATTGTATCCGCTATCTATTTACATGCCGTTGACCCCCTGCGCCCTGGCGCCTCTGGGCTTCAGAAATTTCTTAAGGGTGTGGGAATGATTGCGCTGCTCACCGGTATTGCACTCCTGATAGGCGTCTTATCCGGTAGCCGTGATATTTTGCAGCCCCTCTCAAGGATAAGTATTGCGGGCGGTGGCACGGAACAAATGAGCGGAACGGGCGCGGATCAGGCCGGCCATTTACTTTTTCAAAGAGTAAAATCGGAGGCGGAACTTGAACAGCATATTCTCGGTTCGAGGGGCAAGTATGTAATGCTGGATTTTTATGCCGACTGGTGCATCTCCTGCAAGGAAATGGAGCGTTTTACATTTACCGACGCGAAGGTGCAGTCCCGCCTGAAAGATGTGGTGTTGTTGCAGGTCGATGTTACTGCGGGAACACCCGATGACGCGGCATTGCTCAAGCGGTTCAAGTTGTTCGGTCCTCCGGGCATTCTGTTTCTCGACCGCCAGGGGCGGGAAGTTCCGGGTGTGCGGCTTATTGGGTTCCAGGATAAGGAAAGTTTTCTCGCGATACTCAACGCGGTACTGGTCTAACTTTGAAGAAGAAGGTTATTGTGAAACCTTGCTGACAACACCGGAATTTATCCAGAGGTTTGCGCGGCCCCTCTCGAAGCAGTTCAATTCCTCGGCAGCTTTTATGCCCTTGTGAGGCCACGACCGCTACGGCGGTCGTGGCCCGGGCGCGCCTTTCATCTTTCACGCAACTTCCGTTCCGGAGTTCCTTAAATGACGAAATTACAACAGTTGTTGTTATACACTGGCATCGCCATACTTGCCGTGACTGCCGGATTTTTGCTGCGTAGCCAGTTAATGAGCAGTAATGTCCAGTTTGACCTGCCCGAAGATACGGCAAAAAGAGGAGCCGAGACAATATTGGCGGCTAGTCTGCCCGATCTCGATGACAAGCCTCAACCCATTTCACAATGGCGTGGCAAGGTGCTGGTTGTTAACTTCTGGGCGAGTTGGTGCGCGCCCTGCCGCGATGAAATTCCAGAATTCATTGAGCTTCATGGCAAATTCAGTGAGAGGGGGCTTGTTATTCTCGGCATCGCAGTGGATCAAAAGGAAAAGGCAGCAGCTTTCAGCAAGGAGATCGGAATCAATTATCCTATTCTGGTGGGAGACATGAAAGCCATGGCACTGGCGGATGCGGCGGGCAACCACCAGGGAGCGCTCCCTTTCACCGTTGTAATTGATCGCACCGGAAAAATAACGGGCACCAAACTAGGCCGCCTGAGCAAGAGTAAACTTGAAGCCATGTTCAAACCACTGTTGTAGTGCAGTCGCGCAAAACTTTCATCAGGCCAGAGTTGCGACGCTATCGTGTTTTATACCCTCGCGCGCTCGCGATCTTCCATAAATATTCCAGAGTATTATCCGACGAAACCGGCATCGAAAGCGCGCCTTTAGCAAGGGGCTGCACAGTCAGGTTAATATCGTGCTTGCTGCCGTCGGCAAACGCCTTGGGACCTTTCCCGTTCCCCATGGACGTGAGAAGCACGGTTATACGCGTGATCGTGTAATCGCTGTTGCCGTTGTATAGGCTTCCGCTGAAAATCCCCCAGCCAAATCCGGCATGGACGATAAGCTTGTCAAGTGCGTCGGCAGGCAATTCGGTGTCAGTAAGCCTCTCCTCCGCAAATTTCTCTCGGCAAGCGCGCAATGTATTGGCTTCCGCGCGATCGCTCGTAATTCCCTTCATCGATTCGAGAACACATTGACCGTAACTTTCTGTATCGGGCCGGCTTTCCGCCGATGTATCAAGCGATATCAGGAACATGAGCGGCGCAAACAGAGGCAGGCGCATTGCTGTGCTTCCCATCAGCATTTGCACTAGGGAGTGAGAATGCAATTTTTTATATGCTCGTGATTCGTGAGGTCATAATAAACCCCCTGCATTGCAAGGGGGCTGGGGTAAGAATCAATAATTAAAGAAAAGATTGACTGACAGGATATGATCCATCAGGTTAGCGCCTCGGCGGATAATATAGTGATTCATGTAACCGATTTCGCCTGTGATGTTTTTATCAAAGGCGTAGCCTAACCCGGTAAAGAACCGATTGTTATCGATACCTCTTCGCGGCACCCAGTCGTTACTGTTGAGAGCAACGAAAACCTCGTCCTGGACAATGTAGCTAAAACCGGGCGCAAAAGCGAGTGGTACCGACAACTTAAGCAACTCCCGGAACCGCACTCCGACGTCATTGCCCAGTTGAGGCGCCATGCGCTGCTCCAGACGGCTCCGCGACTGGACCGTTCCGAAGGAAAACTGATTTTTCCACAACACCTGTTGCCAAACCCGCTGTTCATCGAAGGGGACGCTGGAGAAAGGAGGTTCAGTGGGAGCCCAGGCATATCCCGCCCAGATACTTGTGGTGTCGGTAACCTGATAGCCAATACCCGGACGTAACAGGGCCTGAGAAAACCTCGACGTATTATCACCAAAACGCCCCTGGCCTTCTGCCCACCACTTCAATTTCTTCAAGGTCGGATTGGCTGGATTGATGAATCCGAAGTTGCCCGTAGCCGTAATATTCCCCCAGGTCTGGAAATCCGTTTGATCGTCTGCAAACTGCTGAGCAGTCACCTGCCCTGAAAGTAACAAACCGGACAGCACCAACACAGCAATAACGTTTTTCTTGCGCACTTTCTCTCCTCCAGGTGATATTGGAAAACGGCAATTCATAAAAACAATGTGCGGAACACAACACCTTCCCAGTCGGCGCTCCGTTCCGGGTTAACGCGACTGTGAAAACTGAAGTCGTTGAAGTTGGCCAGGCTAGCTATTAAGCCATCGCTTCGCGGCTTAACCTATTGAATCAGCCTAAATCGTTTCTAAAGCAGGGGTTGAATAACTATTGAAAAGTAGCACATTATAAGTCAAGAAAGTATGGCCCGGATGTGAGGAATTTGTGAGATATGGTTCCATATACCGTATGAGAGGGTCCCGATTCGTGAAAGACATCTCTTTGATTGCAATTCCGAAATACAGGCAGAGTTGTAGACCTGATAGAACCGGGAGAGAAGCCTCTTGAGGCGTGATAGAACGGTTTTTTATGCGAAAAGCGAACGGTAAAGATTATAAAAGCTTATGATAACAATCAACGTTCCCACCAGTATAAGCAGTGTCCGAGCATGGAGTTTCTTGCACAGCACTGCCGCGAAAGGCGCAGCGAATAGACCTCCGAATATCAACCCTGCAATAATGGGCCAAGTGGTGGTTTCCATCAGCAAAGTGAAGACCGCAGCGCCCGTGAGCGTAAGAAAGAATTCAGCGAAATTCACCGAACCGATGGTCGTGCGTGGATCATTGCCCGAACTTACCAGAGTCGATGTGACAACCGGTCCCCAGCCGCCTCCGCCCGCCGCATCCACAAAGCCTCCAAATAGCGCCAACTTTCCGACGTGCCTCGGGGCATCCTTGCGCAGGCGCAGGGGGCGAAAAGCTTTGCTCAGGATATAAATTCCGAGCAGTAACAAATACGCCGATATATAGGGTTTAAAAAGAGCGCCATCAATCTGGGTTACAAGCACAGCACCTAATATTCCCCCAAGCATTCCCGGCACAAGCAACCGCATAAACAACGCTTTATTGACATTCCCGAATTTGACGTGGGAAATTCCCGAAACGCCAGTGGTAAAAATCTCCGCAATATGAACACTAGCGCTCGCGGCACCCGGACTGGCGCCCGTCGCCAGCAGGAAGGATGTCGCGGTGACGCCGTAAGCCATGCCTAAGGCGCCGTCAACAACTTGCGCAAAAAACCCCACCAGCACGGCACTCCAGAAGACCGTTCCGCCGAGTGTTTCGCCGATGATTTGCCAGCCGCCGAGCCAGTTATTAAAAAAAAAGAACCGTCCAATCAAAAACAGGATCAACGCTATCAGCACCACAACAGTAAACCACATCGCGGCATGAAGGAACGGATGCGGGCCAGGATGAGAGACCGGCTCCTCCACGGGGGGAAGCCCCAGCTCCTGATGCTCCACGTTAATCGGATTACGGCTCAGATCCAGGTTGCGAATCTTCATAATTTTTGTCCTGCCTGTTTTCTGTGCGCACCACTATACCGATACGCGCAAACATCCAGAAATAACCGAATAGAATATGTTTATTCTATTAGTCTTTCCGGCTGTGACAGATGCAGACCTTGTCTAAACCCCAAAACCGGGATCGGATGACGGTGGGGCAGATGGAATTCCAATTGAACTTCTGGTTCAATTGCTTTTCGGAAAGGTATTCGCCAGTAGAATCCTGCGTGCCCCGCGTGGGACTTGTTCAGGGCTTCCTTAAGAGGTCAATCCGCAACTGACGCGGTCAAATACAATCGGATTGCGCCAAAAATGCTCATGTTGCTGGCTGATATAATACTTATTGTCCACGTTCTGTTTGTGCTGTTCGTTGTGGGCGGCTTGCCGCTGATCTGGGCCGGCGCATGGATGAGGCTGGATTTCGCGCGGAACTTGCGATTTCGGCTTGCCCATCTTGGCGCAATCCTTTTCGTCGTTGGCGAATCTCTTGTGGGCATGATATGTCCGCTCACGTGGCTGGAAGACGCGTTGCGCGACACTGACGCAAACGAAGGCTTCATCCAGCGCTGGCTGCATCGCATCCTCTTCTACGACGTTGCCGGGTGGGTGTTGACGACAGTTTATGTGCTATTTGCGCTCCTGGTCGTCATTACTTACGTACTGCTACCCCCGCACCCTCGCAGACCGCACCACTGATGCCGGTGCGGCTTTCATTGATACCTGACCCAACTGTTGCTGATCGCAAAGTTCCAGGCGACATTAAAGCTGAAGGGGGACAGCTTACCCAGGATCGCATTGAACGTGACAGCCCACTGACCCGCCTTAACGTTCTGGGCAATTCAAGCGTGACGGAACCCATGCACTGGGGAGTCGGGGCATCAACGGCGTCAACTATGTCAACGGCCCACCACGAGTCAACGTTAAATCGTCGCAATTGCCGATCTCTTTGCCGACGTGGTACTAACTGCTGGATTATCTCCTCGCTGCCTTACCATTCGACTTGAAAACGGGTTACCCACATATCCAGGTTGGCATTGTGGAAGCCAGCGCTGCGTCTGTCTGAAACCCCAGCTGTATTCACGTCCAACACATGAATATAATTCGACATCACGCGAATATGCGAATGAGGGTACCAATTCACGCCGAACTTGATGAGATCCGCCTTGCCTCCTCTGATTGCCCCATCGTTCATGTTCAGATAGTCATACCCGGCCACGAGTTCCCAAGCGCCCCAACCGGGGCCATTCAACTGAAAGCGCTGATGGGGCTTTAAACGGTTCCAGGCGCCATTTTTGACATGGTAAGTTCGCGACTCGCCTGTGAGGAAGTAACTTACGTAGCCGTAATAGCCATGCAGAGATTCCCCGCTGTAACCGCGGCCATGTATGTCCGTTTGCAGATACTCTGCCTGAGCCGAGAAGGGCCCATAAACCAGGGCAGTTTCCGCTCCCCAACGGTTGTAACTTTCTATTCGCCGGGAGTTCGGGTCATTCCTGTTTCCCATGCTCAGATTGCTGGTATGCAATACATTAGTACGATCGACATTGACAGCTGGGAAGGCGCCGAAACTCATCCCTCCATTTGCAAAGTCACCATCACCTTCGTACTGGGTGTTGACGGCCGTGTGCCCCGCCGATCCGCCCACATGCCAGAATTTCGTTTCGCTCTCCAGCCACGGCCTGCCTGATAGGCGACCTATGCCTTGCCAACTGGTGTCGCCGGAACCGTTGTTGCGGCTATTGTTGCCGTTGGGATTGACGGATGTGGATGCGGTGGACCAGCTACCGACGGGTTCGGTTTGAAAGGCAATGCCGGTTTGCCACCGCGGGACCGCATAGTTGACGCCTATACCGGTTTTATAGGTGTTGGGATTATCGACGAACGTGTTGACGGCCATGTTACGTTCGACAAACGTATAGAAGCGGTTGCTGGTGGCTTCTTCCAGACTGAATGGCTCCTTGAACGACCCAACCTTGAGGGATAACGGATTATCGAAGTTATACCGGATAAAAGCATCGGTAATGCCGGACGTGACTGCACCATTGCCACGGCTGAAATCGTACTCGAATTTGTAATCCCATTTTTTGAAAATCGTCCCTTCTACGCCAAGGCGAGCGCGGCGAATATTTGCGCCGCTATTTAATTCGTAGGGCCGGTCATCTGCGGCGGGGGGAAGAACGTCGTTTGTAATGTTGTATTGCGAGTCGGCCTGGAGGCGGCCATCAACCGCGGCGGTAAAGTTTCCGTCAGCGCTTTCAAAATGCAACCCGGGCCCATACTTCAGCTTGGTTTTTTCGGTTTCCTTGACTCGCTCTTCGAGGGACGTAATATCGCTGACAAGGCGTGCTTCTCTCATTTCGGCCTTCGATTCCATATCCCTGCGCATCGCAGTTAATTCGGCATCCGTCTTGGCGACTTCACTGCTCGCCGTGTTCTCGCTCGCTTTATCTTCCGCCTTATCCGCTATCCCGCCTTGGGGGGTCGGTGAAGTATCTTTTTTTACGAAAGAACCAATGTGTACGCGCCCAGGCCCGGGTTTCGCGTAGATTTGCTCGGTCTTTGTGTCGACATAAAGATCAAGGGCGAAAACGGAGGCTGATGCACCTGCCCCTAAAATCACGGTAATGGCTAACGTTAGCTTGGATAATTTCATCAAAGTGCTCTCTTCTCGGTTGTTTTTCGGACTGATGCGAGATTACTGCCGAGAAGTGTCGGTTTTATGGCAGTTTTGTCACAGTTTTGTGACAAAGATGGCGAGTAGGGACTACGCAACAACATTAACCATCCCGTCGGAACTCGGGCGTGTTGACGTGATCCAGGTTCTGGCCAATGACCCGCATTTCCCTTTTTGCTGCGCCGTGATAGTCTATGCGTCGAGTTACTTCACCTGTTGAAACAGCTTAACTTCCCTTGATACCCATCAACATTAAAGAGGATTAGCATGGAAATTCACGTATATGACACCTATGTCAAGGCCAAGGACGGACACACGATGCATTTCGATGTGTTTACAGGGGTAAAGGACGATGAGAAAGCAATCGAATATGCAAAACAGTGGCTGGCCTCGATTGGCGAAGATGATGCGACGGTGAGCAGCAAAGAGTGCAGTTTTTGTCACAGTCAAAGCGCGCCCCCCAATGTGGCAGACGCCATCAACAAGGATGGATATTTCATCTACAAAATGGAGGGCTGCAGATAACTTTTAACTGGGCGCCTGAAAATGGCAGGAGCGGCGGAGAGCTTGTGGCGGATGGAAATCTGACTATATTGAAAAGATGAATATACCGAACACGTTCAGGCCGCTCCTGGCAATTTGCTTAACGGCAGGCACAATTTGCGGCTTCGTATTTTCTTCCTCGCTTTGGGGCAGCGAACTTGTACAAACTATCGAGGACAGTAAGCCTTCGATAGTTGGAGTGGGAACTGTTCAGAAAACGCGTTCTCCACAGATCAATTTTCTTGGCACCGGCTTTGTGCTGGATGATGGTCTTCATATAGTCACGAACGCTCATGTGGTTCCCGAGGTGTTGGACACCGCCAACCAGGAATCGCATATCGTGATCACCGGCAAGGGGAAAGAGCCGGAACTGAGATCAGCAACCATTGCCGCAATCGATAAGGAACATGATCTCGCCTTGTTAAGGATCAGCGGTACGCCTTTGCCCGCCATGCAACTGGGTGATGCCAGCAAAGTGCGGGAGGGGCAGAGCCTGATTTTCACCGGATTCCCTATTGGAATGATACTGGGGTTTTATCCCGTCACTCATCGTGCCATGATCTCCTCAATTACCCCGATCATTTTGCCAGCGCACAATTCGAGGCAACTTAACGCGAGGATGATCAGTCAGTTACAAAAGCCGGCCTACGCGGTATTTCAACTGGACGGCACGGCGTATCCGGGCAGCAGCGGAAGCCCCCTTTATGATCCGGAAACCGGCCTGGTTTACGGTGTGATTAATATGGTTTTTATAAAGGGCAAAAAAGAGGCGGCGCTCAGCAATCCTAGTGGAATCACATACGCCATTCCGGCCAATTACATCCATGAGCTGCTAAAGCGCAAGTAATAAAAACGGCAGGAAGGACTTACTGGTTTGGTTGTGATAAACAGCTCAAGTAAAAGCCACGATCCCGGCCCGAAACAGGGGTCGAACCGTGTAGAGCTTTTGTGGGAGGATAACGGGAACGAGCTGCATAAAATACAATATTGGATCAACTGTCATAATAGCCAATAAATGGGCTGGAAGGAAAAATGATGCAAATGGTCACGGTAGCAATAGCCGACACCAATCCGGAAAGACGAGCAAAAATAGAGCAGCTCCTGCAGGAAGGGCCGGGGATCAAGGTGCTGACCGATATTCTGCCGGAAGGCGCTGATAAATCCGTGGACGATCAATATCAGCATCAGGCGCCAGACATAACGATTGCCGATATCGTTCAAAGAATTGGTCGAGTCAAGCCTCGCATCCTTTTTACCCATCTGGACCCGTCAACCGAGCACGACCTTGTCTTGCTGCAGGCTTTACACCGTGAGTGCCCGGATACGCTCGTCCTGTTATTAACCGATAAATCCATCGGGGAGGAGCTGATAATAGAAGCTCTGGCTGTCGGGGCAAGGGGCTGCTTGAGCCATGAAGCGGAGCCTTTTCATTTTCAAAAGGCAGTGCGACTGGTCGATCGTGGGGAGATCTGGGTAACACGCACGATGTTGGGTAAAATTATGGATAAGGTGTTGCACTGATGTCATGGGTTCTGATCGGAGACATGCTTGATTTTACTTGCTAGTTCGTCCCAGAACGATCTCTCTCTCTGGGAACAGGGTGTGCGCAGCCTTGCTCCCGTCTTCTGCTCAACCAATCTGGACTCGCTGAGGGCTGAGCTGATACGGATAAAACCGCAGACGCTCATGCTCGATAACGACTTGCCAAATCTGGACGGACCCAACGGGATCGCGGGTCTCATGAAGTTGAATCCGGAGACCAGGGTCATTATTTTGAGCGGTCCTCTTTCCGACGAGATGGAGTGGAGCTTGTTCAGGACAGGAGTGAGGGGTTGCTGCCGGCGCGATGTCGAGCCTGAGCAGTTAAGAAGCGTGGTTGCAGCCGTTCAGCAAGGCGAGCTGTGGATTCGACGAACGCTTAGCTGGCATCTGCTGAATGAACTTGTCATGATTACGCAGGAAAAGAACAAAATCAGGCAGGCGGTGGGCGAGTTACTTGCTCATCTGACCCGTCGAGAATACGAAATCGCCACACTCGTCGGGAACGGCGACAGCAACAAGGAAATCGCGCGCCGTCTGGCCATCACGGAGCGGACGGTAAAAGCTCATCTGACGGAAGTTTTCCGCAAGCTGGATGTTGCGGATCGGCTCAAACTGGCATTAATTGTCAAGGGTTCGATTTCCCAGGATTCGACATAAATAGGACAATAGCCGGGGTAGGGGATCCGGACCACTCGGCGGTTGCGGCCAGACGGGCATGTCCTGCGCGCAAACCAAGTAAACGTAAGATGTAATGATTGGGGACCGATATCGCGAAAACAGGCCGGAAACCTCAGCTGGCCCTGTTACGAATTTCAGCCCTTTGCACGGATAGTCATGTTAATCCCGGTGACCTGCCAGGAATTTTGTAGCCACCCCTTGAGTGAGTCTTCATGTTAATTTTTGACATGGAGGCGAATATGAAGAAGCGATTTAGCGAAGAGCAGGTTATTGGGATTTTGCGTGAAGGAGAAA
>JACDGV010000057.1 GCA_013821425.1 Nitrosospira sp.
CTATGACAGACAGTAATATTTTTAATCCCAGATTTTCCATTAGGATTGGTTAAGGAGAAAAAATAGGCGTAAATTTTACGGGCAATGTAAAAGTTTTTGACCTGTTCCATAGCCCATCAAACCATTCACGTTGCCGCATGGCAACGGCCAGATTAATGATCTTTTTACGGCTGTCCTTTGTGATGTAACCGGCTTTGGCAAAGAGTTTGTAACGGAGCGTTTTGAGGGTATGCTGGACATCAGGTTTGCCTGATACGGCATCACTTCTCAATACGCCCTGGCGAAATAAGCTCATCAAATTGTAGGCTAACATAACCGTCAACAAGGCAGCTTCGGTGGCCCAAAAGTCTTTGAGATTGAAACTTTCACCACCAAAATCATATTTCAACTCTTTGATGCGATTCTCACAGTCCGCACGGCCACGATATAAGCGCCAAAGCGCTGCGGCAGGTAAATCCATATCGGTGACCAGTGCACTATAGCGGTAACAGGAAAACGCAGGATTATCGGTAAATAAAGAGAGTTGCTTACCTTTGGCATCAGGGCGTGCATTGATCTTTTGACGAATGCCTACAACCCGCCGTGGCTTGTCCCAACAGGGCGCTTGATAATCAAAGGCTGTCAACTCAATGCCATCATCCAAATCCCACCAACCGGTTTCATCAACCAGCGCTCTTTGCAACGGCTGGTTTAGCCGTAGCGCAATCAAATAATGCATATTGCGCCGATCCAGGTCATTCAGAAAAGCCCGATCGCTAAACCCACTGTCAGCGCGAAGCAACGCTACCCGTTTGCCACCCAGCTTGTTCAGGCTGTCATCTAGAAATGCCAATACATTATTGGCACTATGGCTGTTGCCAGGACGCAGCCAGAGATTGGCAACCATACGCGTGTCTGCAACGAAAGCCATCAAGGGATGATGAGAATAGCGCCCTGGCTTGCGTGGATTGTAACCACGTGCCGCACCTTCTTGTTGCCCATAGCGCGTCATCACCGTTGAATCCAGATCCAGCGTCAAGTGATCAATATGAAGGTTGCCGAAAAACCAGCGGTACAAACGCCCAAATAGCTCAGTCGTTGTCGCTTGATCAAACTTCTTGAAGAACCGCATGATCGCTTTAAAATTCGCCATGCGTTTGAAGCCAAACAACTTCCGGAGTACCGGGTCATGACGGGTGACCTCCATCTGCTCAAACCGATTCGCACCACACCATACCGACAGCATGAACTGCAAAATCAACTGAATCGGTGCATAACCTCGGTTACTGCCTGGCTGCGGTAATCCACATTTCGCTACTGCCGCCTGAAAACCGATCCGATCAAGCATCCGTTTCATCAACCCCATACCGCCCCAGGCAGTGATCTCTTTGTCGGTAAATCGAAGCTCAAAACCCATATAAATCTCCCGGAAGAAAAATATGCATTAATCAAACACCACTAATTTACCAAAATAGCATTGTTCTTAACAAGTTATTCTAATGGCTTCCATTAGAAACCTCGGCTAATGGAAAATCTGGGTTAATCTGAATAAGCCAGAAAAAGAGAGATCAATTGCAAGAAGTTCTTCGAGAAGGCGCGCGAAAATACTGGCTGCAGCCATTGAAACGGAAGTATATCCGTTGTTATAGAACAATATGGCGCGTTAAAACTGACGACAAGGCGGCAGAATAATAGATACCTGTGTTAATGGTACGTAATCATCATGGTGAAACTGCTGACTATATACTGCATGGCACAAGTGCGGAACAAATCGGAACAACGCTTACGCCCCTGTTGAAAAAGGACGTCATACTATGCACTAATAGAATGCTTGCATCCAAACAGATTGCCAGACACGCAAAAATTGCTCATCGCCCGGTCAATATTGCCGCTCGCTAACAAGTTATTAACTATATCTTTCTTATTCAGAACGTCAATTCCTATGATGGCCGATTCATAAATGGATGGCGAAATTTCATGTCAACACCAAATAGAAATGTCCGCTTTTCTACAAAGTAGAAATGTCCGCTATCTCCTGTTTTCCCTTTGTTATGAAGTAGCGCACAACCCATCGTGGGCGGACTTGCCGACAGGCATGTTTCTCCAAGGGTGGTTCGATGCAGGCTTGTGCCCCGTATTACGTCGTGCCACTGCCTTATCCACTTGTGCATTGACTGACTTGCCATCAGCCACGGGTGACTGTCGCTGCGGTTTGTCCATCGTACTATAGACCAGTTTGCGTTTCTTCCAAAGCAACTCCTGACTGCCGTCAAAGTGTTCGCGTACCGTAACTTTTGCTCCCCGTAATCCCAGTCCCGTACCGGTGGTGGCGACTTGCAGCAGCTTGTTTTTATGCTGGCAGGAAAGGTTTTTCGACAGCATTCTTGTTACTTGGACCGAAAGGATGCTTATCAGTGTTTCCCGGGTGCCCGTGTAGGGCAGATGCGCATCAGAAATGTCTTTGGGGTTCACCGCAAAACGCCGGTTGTAGTCCGCAATGTAGCCCGGTAGCCAGGCGTTGGCAGTGTCCATATCGTTGATGCCAGCTAACCGCATTTCCTTGACCAGTCTGTCCTGCAAGGTCTGATTGGCGCGCTCGACGCGTCCTTTAGCCTGCGGGCTGTGGGCGTGGATACATTCGATGCTCAGCTCCCGCGCCGCCCGAGAAAATTGAGTTTCAGCCTCTGGGTCAGCATCGACGGCATTGATGCGGAAGATGCTGTGTTTATCACTGTATAACGCCACTGGTAAGCCATGTGCCAGAATGTGGTCGTGCAACACCTCCATATAACCCAGCGTGGTCTCGGTGGGCATGAAGCGCAACTGTGTCAGTTTCCCGGTGGCATCGTCAATGAACACCAGCAGCGTACAGCGCTCGCCGCGCCCCTCAAACCAGTCATGGGGGCTGCCATCTATCTGGATCAGCTCGCCAAACCGGGCCCGACGTTCACGTATTGGATGGGCACACACGCCACCACCACGCTTGGTTTTCCAGTAACCGGCGGTGATCATGAGTTGCCGGGTGCTTTCGACGGACAAATGCATGCTGTGCAGCTCGACCAGCTTCTCGCAAGCCAGCGTCGGGCCGAAGTCGCAGTAATGTGCGCCAATCAGCTGAATGGCCGTGGCACGGAGAGTTTCATCGAGCCGGCGATTCGAGGCGCAGCCGCGTTTCTTGCTGATCAACCCGGCCAGACCTTCCCGCTGATAACGCTTGGCTAACCGTCGCACCTGACGGGTACTGATGTCCATTTGCTGCGCTGCCGCCTGCTGGCTGATTTTTCCCTCTTTCAATCTATCCAGTATTTGTGACCGTTTTACTTCTTTTTGACTCATGAGCTTGTCCATTTTCCAAATAGTCCGCCTCTGTTTTTAACAGGGGTGAGTTTAACCACCAGCGGACATTTCTATTTGGGAGAAACCGGACATTACTACTTGGGGCTAACA
>JACDGV010000019.1 GCA_013821425.1 Nitrosospira sp.
CATTGTTCGTATTCCCGATGCCAGCTTTTGAGAGCATTCTTTGTCGGGTAACCTAACTGACGAATGGTAGCTGCGATGCGTTCTCCGAGTTTTATGTAGAGCTTAACCGCTCGGATGCGATCTTCGTATGAATACATGGACTACCTCCAAGTAGTCCAAGTTTTCCGCCGCATCCCCTCTGTGCCGGTTGAAAATTGACCAGGCGTTATAGCGGTGTAGCGTACTACACAGCTGTGGATAAGTCGACCAGACTGGGATGGCTTGTACCTCCTGTTGATGTTGTTGAGCATGCTGGCAATGGATCAGAAATCAGCAGGCTCTCCTCCGAGGGTGAGGTGCGTTTCGCCTTCTCCCGATCCTTGATGCGATCCCTGGCGGTTGCGCTGCTTTGCTTGAAGCGGAATGACTCGTTGCCGGTTTCGACGATATGGCAATGATGCGTCAGCCGATCCAATAGTGCGGTGGTCAGCTTGGCATCAATGAACACGCTACTCCATTCCGAGAAAGTCAGATTGGTGGTAACGATGACGCTGGTACGCTCATAGAGCTTGGAGAGCAAGTGAAACAGCAACGCCCCGCCGGCCTGCGAGAATGGCAAATAGCCAAGCTCATCCAGAATCACCAGATCCATTTGCATCAGGCTGAGCGCCAGCTTGCCCTGTTTGCCAGCGGCCTTCTCTCGTTCCAGCGTATTGGCCAGTTCCACCGTGGAGTAGAAGCGCACGCGCTTAGCCTGATACTGGATGCCGGCGATGCCGAGCGCGGTTGCCAGATGGCTCTTGCCGGTACCGGTGCCGCCAACCAGCACTACGTTCTGTGCGGCACCGGTAAACTCCATCGTGGCGAGCCGGCTAACCAGTTGCTCATCCACTTTGGATTGGCTGAAGTCGAAGCCTGCCAGATTGCGGGGCACGGGGAACCTGGCAGCATTGATCTGATAACGGATCGAGCGGATTGCCCGATCAGTGGACTCGGCTTCCAGCAGATGCCGCAGGAGCCAGACGGAAGATTCCATCGAAGCGGCCGCCCCGGTCGCACCTTGACTTTGCAGTTCGGCATAACTGTCTGCCATACCCTGCAGCTTGAGTGCCTTGAGCTGGCTGATGATGTCAGACATGGGACACCTCCTGAAGATGAAGACTGTCGTAGCGCGAGGTATTCGCCAGCGGCTCCTCGGTGAGTTTCAGGCTGGTTTCCACCTGTGCTGGAATCTGTGACTGATTAAGGCGTGCCAGCACATTCAGCACATGCTCGACGCTAGTCACACCCGATTCCAGTACCCGTTCGACCGCAACTAAAACAGCCTCCAGGCCATGTGATGGAACAGCGGCAAGTACCTTGGCCATGATTCGGTCGCCCTGCTGCCGTTCTCGTCGTCGTAATGCCGTTTGCAGTTGTGCAAAGGGGGTTGGCATATCGGCAAACGGTGCGCCGTTGCGCAAGGCCCCTGGTTTTCGCTCGATGAGCGGAATGTAGTGTTGCCAGTCATAGCTGACCTGGTCACGATCCAGCAGACGCGTATGGCAAGCAACGATCGCATTCTCGGAAGACACCTCGATCCGATCAGGATAGAGATGGACCGCCACTTTATGGTTGGCCAGATGGCAGGGAACGGAATAGCGGTTACGCTGCACCGTCACCAGACACGTACTGGAAACACGCGCCAGCACTTCAACATAGCCATCGAATGGGGTTGGCATCGGCATCAAATACATCTGCTCCTGTTCGAGCGCATCGGCGACGGTAATGCCCGCATAGTCTGGATGCTGCACTTGCGACCACAAGGCACGGCAGCGCGCCTCTAGCCAGACGTTGAGTTCCTCGAATGAACTGAACTGTTGCTGTTTGGCTTCGATCCAGATGCGGCGGCGGGCATCCTGAACGTTCTTCTCGACGATCCCTTTCTCCCAGCCAGAGGCAACGTTACAGAAGTCCGGGTCGAACAGGTAGTGCGCCGTCATGGCGAAGAAGCGCGTATTGACAACGCGACCGTTGCCTTTGGAGACCTTGTCCACAGCGGTCTTCATGTTGTCGTAGATGCCGCGCTTGGTAACGCCGTCAAAAGCTGTAAAAGCCCGGGTGTGCGCGTCGAACAGCATCTCGTGGCTTTGCGTGGGATAGCCGGATAGCAGGAATGCGCGGCTGGCACATAGTTTGGTGTGGGCTGCCAGAATCTTGCGATGGATGCCGCCAATCACCAGCCACTCCTCGCTCCAGTCAAACTGAAAGGCTTCGCCCAATTCGAACTTGAGCGGCACAAAAGCAGATTTGGCCCCGACCATGGCAGCGTGGTTGCGCCAGTTGCGGATGAAATCAGTGACGATGGTATAGCCGCCGGTGAAGCCTTCCTTCTGTATCGCCTCGAACAGCCTCAACGCAGTACGCCGGTCTCGCTTGGGACGGTGTGCATCGGCTTCCAGAGCCAATAGCAGCTTGGGTTCAAACGGCGTCAGCTTGCCGATGGTCTTGGCCCTTTGATACTTGGGTTCGGATCCGCTGGGCTCTTGCAGCCATTTCTTGATGGTGTTGCGCGACAGACTCGTCCGCCGCTGAATGTCACTGATAGTCAGATGTTCACGATAAAACATCCGTCGAATCTTTGAATATATGACCATGGTAATCACCCCGGTTTGCTCCTGCTTAGAAATTAAGCAGAGTACGTGGATTACCTGGTCAAAATTCAACCGGTACAAATGGCTTTATCTGGTCAGTTTTAGACCGGCGTCAACACGTATAGAGCTTGGTCGCAGCCCACTTGGAGTAGGTATCAACGAATGTCTGCTGATAGATGCGGCCAACACCCTTGATCGTTCCCACGTAAAAGGTATCCTGACTGCCAAGATAACCCGGATGAGCCGTTTCAATCTCGCCGTGGGCTAAGTCATTGTCCTGTTTCTTCTCCAGGGCGCATACTTGTGCTTCGGTCAGGACTTCGCCCGTTTCGGCGACATGACGCTCCAGGGCTGACAAACGCTTCTTGAAAGACTCTAAGTCACGCCTCAGCCAGACTGAGCGAATACCGGAAGGAGAAATGAAGATGCCGCGTTTACGTAGCTCATTAGAGACACGTACTTGACCAAAGGCAGGCTGCTCAATAGCAAATGCAGCGACTGCTGCCTCCGTCGCTTCTTCAACACGGTTCTTGTGATTAGGTTTCCTGCGGTTGGCATCAATCAGGGCATCTATACCGCCCCTTTCTACCGCCGATTGGTAGCGATAAAAGGTATCGCGGGAAAAGCCCATCACCTTGCATGCGCGCGCTACATTGCCAAGCTCGACTGCCAGATTCAGCAAACCTACCTTGTGTTTGATAACATTTTGTTGAACACTACTCATGGGGTTACTCCTTTTGCGCTTACGCGCTCAATTTGATAAAGATTCGCACCTCTATCAAACCGGGTAACCCCGCCTTTGGCAAGGCCTGAGTGTCAGATTAAATCGAAACTACTACATATAATTGTCCTTTACCAGGCCCTGCGTTGTTCGGAGGTTAATCGCTGCGCTTTCGGTCAGCCCAAATCCTCCTAATTCGGCGTCTGCAGCGTTCTTCGCTTCGGCTTGAGCCCCTCTTTGCCTTACCGCCGTCCTGATCGTCGATTGTAGAGCGTTTTAGGAGGTCTTTTTTTGTATGGGTTCCAAGCTCTAATTCGGTCGTTTCCGGCGCTTTCGGGAGCGTTACCGGCGCGTTCTGCTGAATTTTGTTCAGTCGTTCGCGCTCGAAGCAACTTCACCAGCGTTTCCGTTGCGCCCTTTCGCGCTGAAAGGGATATCGTCTTCAGCCTCTTCTTCCATGCTTCTACCTGCCGCGTCAATCTCTCTTCCCTCTCGCTTGAGTCGCCCTTCAAGTTCTTCAACCAATGACCACATTAAGAACCGGCACAGCACCGCCGCCCGGTCCAGAGATTTCCTGCTTATCGGCAAACATTTTCAGGTGCTTGCCCAGCAACTCATATCCCTTCAGCACGGCCATGGCTTCGAATGTGTACGCTGGCGCAAGCCCGCCGTTCGGGGTCTTGACCATGACATGCTCCCCCTTTCGGTCGAGTACAGGCACGGCTTGGCGGCAACGATCAATTGTCTCCATGATTCCGCGTATCACAAACTCGGCGTCCGCCCCAGCCTTCTCAGCACGCTTGTTCATCGCCTTTTCAATGGCTGACGAAACCTTAGCATTACTTAGCAGTCGTGAGGAACAAGCCTCCGATGTTGCGCCCTTGCCTCTATATCCCGCACGCTTGTAAGCCGCCGTAGCATTCAAATCTAGCAAATATTCATCAACGAATCGCTGCTGTTTCATAGTAAGCATTATTATCTCCCTATCAATTCCTTCCAGCGTTTGACTGGATCGGGCTTGTTCATCGTCAAGTTTCAGTAGCAAGTTGTATCTACCTCACCATGCTTTACTCCAATCCATTCTTTATATGGCTAATGAATATAGTCGGTCCCAGCTTTATCAATCAATACCAATAGCTGCCAGGGATCAAGGTTCGCCTTTGGTACAGCCATTTCGCATGTGCCAAGGTTACGTATTGCTATAATTAAAATAATATTATTCACATCGCTTTTGGAGTCTGCATAAACCGCGCGTTTCAAAGTTGAATCAGCTTCCAGTATTCTTAATACATTCTCCCGCCGGGCTTCCTGTTGCTGCTCAAGTTGCAGCGCTGCAAGGATTTCAGGTTTGCATTGCTTGAGTTGTTGCAACAAATTAGGCTGAGAATCAACGGCTGGTGAAATATCAAGATAACCGCCGTCAGCCCTAATCGAATATCCAGCATTACGCAGCTCAAAAATAATATCGGGTGCGCCCATAATTAAATCCTTGAATGTGATGATTCAGGGATGGGTGTAGACAGTAATGCGCCAGTACCCCCCGTTTTATCTGTAACAACGTAACAATCTAGTGTTGATGCGGGTTTCGGTGCTACCTTTATGTTACTTGTTACTTTTTCATCCGTAACAATATTGCCAATGTTACTTTTCCATCCGTCACAGGTAACGCTATCCGTAACATCAAAAGACGCGTCGTTACTGGGTTTCAGCGAAGTGTTACTTTGTGACGGCAAATTTATGGGATCGGCGAGATAGCGTGCAAATGCATCTTCGAACTGTGATGCCTCAAACCCTTTTGCTGTCTCATACTTCAGCCGGATTGTTTTGGACTTGATGCCATATCCCGCTAGCCGAGTGGCAATCTGCCGAAATGATATTGACTTTCCCTTGTTCCATGTCGCCCAGGGTTTCTCATCATCCACCACTAATGCGGCAATCAACTCTGCCGTACTGATCTTGGCAATGCGCTTGCTCTCGAAAATATCTTGAATATCCACCAGCAGTTCGTTGCCCGTACTAACCGACTTCTCGCCCGAACCAGATAGCTTCAATGCTGCCACCGTTGCACGCTCCACCCATTCGGGACCAGCACATCCGGCAATCGCAAATAGTGGATGCCAATTGTCCTGCGCGCGGTCGCCCAGCGCGTCCGGTAGGATAGGTCGCGCCAGTTGCACTTGTTGCGAATAATCCTGAGCAAAGCGGGCCAGTTTGGATGCGATGCCATCAAATAGACCGTCCTCCGCCTCCCGCATCTTAACGACTAGCTCATGCGATAGCTTGCGTCGTAATTCAATCATAATTGCTCTGCTTAAGGTCGAATCTGGTAAGTGCTTTTCAAGTGCAATCCCTGCCAGTGCTTTTGCACTCCATACGCTAAACTGCTTTGGTGTGTGATCATCACCCACGACGCGCAGCACAAAGGCATGGCCTCGGGTATACCCGGCATTGATAAGTCCCTTCAGTTCTTCGTTTTCCTTGATGAAGGTATCGCATTCATCGATAAGCAAGGTCGGCCGCCATATTTCGATAGACCGGAATAGGGCGGCAGTTGTCGCATTCGCTGTTGGTAAAGACCGGGATGATATGCGCCCCATCAAGTCCAGCAGTTGCGACTTGCCGCAAGCCTTTTCCGGTGCGTTGATGATTAACAGGGGCGCCACCTGTACCACATCAATAAACCAGGTGAAAGCCGCCCATAGCGCCGCTGCGTCTGCCTGCTCCGCATCTAGTACAATGAAGCGCCGAATGGTATCCGATACTTCACTCAGCAATTGCGCCGGGTCTATTGGTTCCGGGTACGACTCGACTTCAGGGAAGGGCAAGCGGTCTGCATCGCTTTCCTCGTTCCGTGCAGACTTCACCAGTGCATCTAATGCCGACGGCCTGCACCCCATGCGTTTTGCCTGTTCCAGGCGGATGCGCTCGTATTCAAGCGGTTTCATGGATGCCAGCCAGGCTGTCAACTCATCATCGGTTTTTTGTATTGAAGAATCGCACGCCGGTGCATGGCCTGCGTTATTGTCCATAACCGTTCCCTTGTTTTTCGTAAGCAGCCAATGCGGCACGCAATTCTAGAACGCTCCAGCACGCCGTACGAGGTGAAAGCTTCCGGGGCTTCGGTATACGGCCAGCCTTTACGCCACGCCACACGCTTGATGATGAGCAGGCATAGAGCGCCTGAACTACAGGTTGCCTGACGTTAGCAGAATCGGGAAGTAAATCGAAATTACGGAGTGCTTCGGATATAAAGCTAGATTTGGTAAGTGATGGCACGGGTGGCTCCTTCTTGGTTGAGAAGGAAGCACTTTATCGCCCTCAAAACACAAAGTAAGCCCACCCTTAAATGTGTTTTACATTTTGAACCGATTCATTCGGGCGGCCCCTTTCTGTATTCCCAATCCAGCGATTGGAATCGTGATTTTGCCCTGTAATCATGTCCCTTCTTCCCGCCGTGGTCCAACCAAGCCTTTTCCGCCTGCGATGCTGAAACTTTTCCCTCCCTGGCAACGCGGTCAAGCGCCCTTTCAATACTCAATTCGTCGCCTCGCTTCAATTGCTCGTCAATTTCCCGGTCCATGGCAATCGCGAGGAAAATCGAGGTGTCCCTTTCCCTTGGCCTGCCCCCCTCGTTTTCAATACATAAAGCCCTGTGGAGGTCAATGCCATCATATAGATAGTCCTGCAAGGCTTTATGCAGAAATCGCAGAGCTTCAAAATCTCCGGCATCTATCGGTTTTTTCTTCGTAATCAAATATAAAGCCGCAGTTGCAGCCTGAAGAGTAGCTTTTCCTGCCAACACATCTCCCGCCCTGGCCTCTTTAATCTTATCCCCGATTACTTTCCCCCTATGCTTGTTCGGCACAAGATCGATTTGTCCGGTTAAAGGCGGTTCTTCCGGTTCCTTGTTGTTTGTTAGTTTCCTCATGCGAAGCCAATGCCGACGCCATTCCCGGTCTGTTAATAGACGTTCCCATATAGATAATTCAAGCGATTGACGCGACGAAAGCGGTTTGTATTTCATCTCATATAGATGATTTATTACCTTTCAGTGAAAGCGCAGGCACATCAAGGAAAGCCCCCCAAAAAAAGGGGGGCGGTCAAGATCAAGCCTTCTCAACCATATCCTGGTAAAGGTCGCCATCAGTACCGGGAAAAGCTAAAACATCCGCAAGTACCGCCGCGAACCCGGCTAATGCGGCTTCGTTTGAGCTTGTATCGACTTGAGGTAGTCGAGCAAAATGTTGCTCTGCGGCTTCCCGTCCCGGTATTGTGCCTCCATCGAAAACATGTCCATGTCGGTTTCTTCGATACTTTGAATCTTTTGCATCATTGAAGCTGCAAGGGCTTGATTGTCTACTTTAGTGGATAGGGTGGGTTGTTGATGTTGCATATTGCCTCCTTCTTGTTTAGATTCGGATGAATAGGTTTACTTTAGATTGATTATCTTGACGCCGCATTGCGGTCAAGGGTGTTTGGTTCGTTGCATCTTTCACTTCTCTCATTCGCCTCAAGCCGTCAGGTCACGGTCTTGTTCTTTCTGAGCGGGATTACCTTGTCCGTACGCCCCTGCTCAAATTGCATCAGCAACGCAGCCCACGCATTCAGTGCAGCCTTACGTTCCTCAAAATAGTCATGCCGGTTATAAATTCCTTCAACGCCTTTAATCTTGTGATTCAGGCAACGCTCCGCAATGTGCGGTACTACGCCCAAAGCTTCCAAGTGGGTGCGCGCCGTACGGCGTAGATCATGGATAGTGAAGCGGTCTAATCCATGCTTGATCTTCGCAAGGGCAACACTCAAAGTACTTTCCGCGATATGTGGAAGCATGCGGTCTTGCATCTTACGTGCAGGCAATACCCATTTGCTGCTACACGATAATCGTTCAAGTTCGCGCAACCACTCTACTGCAATGTCGGGCAGTGGTATATCAATGGCTGAGCTGGTCTTTGTACGCTCAGCAGGTAAATACCATACCGCCTTTTCCAAATCGAACTCTGACCACCTCGCGGCTATCAGCTCGCTTTTGCGCACTGCCAGCAACAGCAATAATTTAATGGTCAAGCCATTCTCTACGCTGAACCCGTTTGCTTCTCGCATGGCTGCAAAGAGCCGCACCAGTTCCCCACTCGATAGCCACCGGTCGCGACTTTTTTCCTTGCCACCCGCATCGCCCGGATCGAACGCAGCTGCCGGGTTGTATTCGATAGCATGTCGCTTAACAGCGTAATTGAAAATGCGCTTAAGCCAACGCAGCACATCATTGGATATAGACGGCGCGCCGCGCTTAATTACGGTTTTCAGGATGTTATCAATGTGACGCGGCTTTACATCCTCAACCTTGAGGCTACCAATAGCAGGCTTAATGTCCTTCTCAATCCGGGCACGTACTATATTGGGGTGCTTCCATCGGCCAGCGATCATTCTCTCAAAGTATTCATCAGCCAGCTGCGCGACGGTGTAAGCATTTTGTGCCGCTTCAATCTTGGCAATGGCTTCGCCTTTGCGCTGTTGCTTCTCACCGGCGACGTCATAACCTAGCGATACACGCGCCGCGAGTTTCTTTACCTCGTCCCTGGCATTAGCCAATGACACAACTCCATAGCTTCCAAGACTCATCACACGTGCTTTGCCATCGAAACGATAGCGAAAACGCCAGGTCGGCATTCTGTCCGTAGCCCGAAAACGCAGATACAAGCCTTCCCCGACGCCGCGGCCTTCAAATCGCTCGCCAGCCTTTATCCAATTGCGAATTTCCATGTCGGTCAATTTAACCATGTGTAACTCAATATTTAAGTTTTATGTATTTTCTTGGGTACACATAAAGATGTCGATATCCGCATGGAGAAACGACTTATATATGTACCCATAATTCTGATGGTTATTACCATTGTGTACACGGTTGGGTACACAGGAATTATGAGCTCACTTGAAATGAATTGCAACAGTGTGACACGAAAAAGCCGCATGGCTAGCGGCTTTTGTGATACTTTGAGACTTGCTGATTTCGCATGAAAGGCTACTCAATATTTTGCACCTGCTCCCGCATTTGCTCGATCAGCACCTTGAGTTCCACGGACATTTTCGACACTTCCGCGTCCACTGACTTTGAGCCAACAGTGTTGGCTTCGCGGTTAAGTTCCTGCATCAGAAAATCCAGGCGCTTGCCGATGGCTCCTCCCTTGCACAGAATGCGCTCTACTTCGTCCATATGAGTCTGTAAGCGGGACAGTTCTTCGTCCACGTCGATCTTGCTTGCAAACAAGATCAATTCCTGACGAATGCGCTCGTCATCACAATTTACCATTGCTTCGCACAAGCGGGTTTTGAGCTTTTCCCGAAACGCCACTAGCAATGCGGGAATACGCGGCGCCACTTCACCCACAAGAAGCCGCATCCTGGCCATGCGCTCGAGCAGTATGAGCTTGAGTTTTTCACCTTCGCGTGCGCGTGCTGCTGCCAGTTCATCCAGGGCAGTGCGCAGCAAGTCCGTGCACGGACCGCACAAATCCGTTACGGGCAGCGACGGCGCACTCAAAATCCCCGGCCAGCGTAGAATATCCGCTGCACCAAGACCTTGCGCATCAGGCAGCACGGCTCTTACTGCCTGGTTCAAATTCAACAGCTTCTGCAATAAATCCGCGTTGATTTGCTGGCGATCGTCCGAGCCCGAGGAGGGAAAGAAATTGGCGCGGCACTCGATTTTTCCCCGGTTCAACCGGGTGGCCAGCAGTTCCCTCATTGCCCCTTCCAGCATCCGGAGTTCGTCCGGGAGGCGAAACTGGATATCAAGATAACGGTTATTTACGGAGCGCAGCTCCAGATTGAGTGAGCCCTGCGGCAACTCCTTCGTTACCACGGCATACCCAGTCATACTGTAGATTGGGGCGAACTCATACACTGGCGGGTCCTTAATAAGTTAAAATGAGAGTGCGCATTATCGTACACTGCCGTGTGGATACGCCCAGAATAAATTTGCACGTTACCCTACGCGATCTTGCCGCGAGGAACAACTACCACAATCAGGTCCGCCCCCTGGGAGCGGAACGCTGCGCTGACTTTATGATCAACCGGGAAGATTCATAACATGCGTCCCAGCAACCGCGCTTCAGCTCAGTTACGCTCCGTTCACATCACGCGGAATTACGCCAAGCATGCGGAAGGCTCGGCGCTGATCGAGTGTGGCGATACCAGGATATTGTGCACGGCCAGCGTGGATGAAAAGGTACCCCCGTTTCTGCGTGGCAAAGGGCAGGGTTGGCTCACTGCGGAATACGGGATGTTGCCGCGTTCCACAGGGGAGCGCATGCAGCGCGAAGCTGCCCGGGGCAAGCAATCCGGCCGTACCATGGAAATCCAGCGGCTGATCGGCCGTGCATTGCGTGCGGTGGTGGATTTGTCGAAACTGGGCGAGCGCACCATCCAGATCGACTGCGACGTGATCCAGGCCGACGGCGGCACTCGGACCGCCAGCATTACTGGCGCGTTTGTCGCGCTGCATGACGCGGTGGAAATCCTGCTGCGGGAGCAGGTAATAGGCATCACACCCATATTTGCTCACGTAGCCGCCGTTTCCGTGGGTGTCTACGAGGGCGTGCCGGTACTTGATCTGGATTACCTCGAAGACTCCCGCTGTGATACGGATATGAACGTGGTAATGACGGAGGACTTTGGTCTGGTGGAAATGCAGGGTACCGCAGAAGGCGCGCCATTCAGCAGACAGGACCTGGATGCCATGCTGAACCTGGCTCAGCATGGAATACGGGAACTGATTGACATTCAGAAAATGGTGCTGGCGAGGTAGAAGTCTGGGTATGAAAAAACTTGTCATGGCTAGCAACAACCTGGGGAAGCTGCGGGAAATTAGCCATTTGCTGGAACCGCTAGGTATCGAGGTATTGCCGCAATCCGCATTTAATGTTGCGGAAGTTGACGAACCGCACTGCACTTTCGTTGAAAATGCGCTTGCCAAGGCGCGCCATGCCAGTAAATGGACCAGGTTGTTCTCCCTAGCGGATGATTCCGGCATCTGTGTGAAGGCGCTTAACGGTAAACCGGGTGTTTTATCGGCCCGTTATACAGGTGAGCCCAGGTCGGATGAGCGAAATAACCAGAAACTGGTGGATATGTTGAGAAGCCAGGCAGATCGCAGGGCGTACTATTACTGCGTGATCGTGCTGGTGCGCCATGCGGAAGATCCGCAGCCCATCATTTGTGACGGAACTTGGCAAGGCGAACTGCTGCTGGAGCCGCGTGGCGGAGGTGGGTTTGGTTACGATCCCCTTTTTTTTCTGCCGGATCTGGGTAAAACAGCGGCGGAACTCCCCTTCGCACAAAAAAATCGGGCCAGTCATCGAGGGAAAGCGTTAACCCGGCTTATAGAAAGAATCAGGGAGGAAGAGTTTTGACACCGGGACGAAAATCGGGCGAGCCCCAGATAGCTGAAACAATGACGTTTCTTGTCCGTTGTTGTCCGTAGAATGACATCATGACAACAACCATTTCTCCAGCATTCGTACTAAATTCCCGGGCGCCGCGGCTAAAGTCGCTGCCTCCGCTGGGTCTTTACATCCATATTCCCTGGTGTGTGAAGAAATGCCCCTATTGCGATTTCAACTCCCATGAAGTACGTGATCAAAGCGGAGGTATGCCGGAGGCTGAATATGTGGCGGCGCTTATTCGTGATCTCGAATCGGCATTGCCGCAGGTTTGGGGACGTCAAGTAAGCAGCGTATTCTTTGGCGGCGGCACACCCAGCCTGTTCACCGCTCAATCCATCGATACTATTCTGTCCGCTATCAGAGCGCTGCTGCCGCTGGAGCTTTTCGCCGAGATTACGCTCGAGGCCAACCCCGGTACGTTCGAGTCACAAAAATTTATCGATTTTCGCGCTGCGGGCATCAACCGGCTATCCATAGGAATCCAGAGCTTTAACCCGAGACATCTGCGATTGCTGGGCCGGATACACGATGATAGCGATGCCCGCCGCGCGATCGAAATTGCTGGAAACAATTTCGATAATGTGAATCTCGATCTGATGTATGGCCTGCCTGGTCAATCACTGGAGGAAGCTCGAAATGATATCGAAACTGCCCTCGCATGGGGCGTTTCCCATATTTCCGCTTATCATCTGACACTGGAACCCAACACACTGTTTCATCGCTATCCGCCACCGTTGCCCGATGACGATTTGACGGCTGAAATGCAGGGCATGATCGAGAAAACGCTCGCTCATGGCGGCTACGCCAACTATGAAACTTCCGCTTTTGCCCGGCCGGGACGGGAATCACGTCACAATATGAATTATTGGCTGTTCGGTGACTATCTTGGAATTGGCGCGGGGGCGCACAGCAAAATAAGCTTCGCCGACAAGATTGTGCGCCAGATGCGCTACAAGCAGCCCAGGGAATACCTTGCCAAAACAGCGGGGATACTTGATTCGGGACTGGCGATTATGGAACAGCACGAATTGGGGCGGGACGACCGGGCCTTTGAATTCATGATCAACGGGCTACGCCTTTCAAAAGGCTTTGCTACCGAGATGTTCGTGGAGCGAACCGGGCTGCCTATTACACGCATCCAGCGCCAGCTGGACGAGGCGGAGCGGCGCCAACTCTTGACGCGTGACCACCAGTCCATCGTGCCCACGCTCACTGGCAGGCGCTTTTTAAACGATTTATTGCAAATTTTTCTTCCGGAAAAAAGCAGGCTATAAGGATGCCTCTCACCCGCCTCTAGTTTTTTTGAAATACCAAATCCCACACATCGTGCCCCAACCGCAGACCCCGTTGTTCAAATTTGGTTAAGGGCCGGTAGTCCGGGCGGGGAGCATAATCAATAACGGTATTGGCAAGCCGTGGCTCTCCCTTCAATACCGTTAGTATTTGTTCGGCGTAATCCTGCCAATCGGTGGCAACATGAATGTAACCACCGGGCCTCAGTGCCCTGGCCAGGAGGGCAATGAATCCCGGCTGTATCAGCCTGCGTTTGTGGTGTCGCGCCTTTGGCCATGGATCTGGAAAAAAAATATGCACGCCCTGCAGGGATTCTGGCGGCAATGCATGTTTCAACACTTCCACCACGTCACCTTGGATGACGCGAATATTCATTAGCTCGAGTTCTTCAATCCGCTTGAGCAGGCTGCCCACCCCAGGTGTATGAACTTCGATGGCAAGATAATCATTCTTTGGATTCGCCTGGGCAATAGCCGCTGTTGTTTCGCCCATTCCGAAACCGATTTCCAGAATTCTGGGCGCGCTCCTGCCAAAACACCTGTCGAAGTCGAGAGGCTCTTCCCCCGGCGTAATACCATATTCGGGCATCAGCCGGCCGAGGGCGTTGCGCTGAGCCTTGGAGACGCGCCCCTGGCGGAGGACAAAGCTACGGATAGGACGATGCTCTGTCATTTAAAGCGCCTCCGCAAAACCCGCCGTTATGCGGCTTGGCCTTTGCCCTTACGCAAACTGCTGCTGTCGATAATTCCTTCAACCGGCGAACTGGGGCTGGCGTTGTATAATTTCTTTGCCATCCGGCCCGCGAGATAAGCCTCACGGCCCGCCTCAACCGCTTTTTTCATGGCTGAAGCCATCAATGGCGGATTTCGCGCAGCGGCAATGGCGGTGTTCATCAGCACACCGTCGCAGCCCAGCTCCATGGCGATAGCTGCGTCCGAAGCGGTGCCGACACCTGCATCCACGATCACCGGAACATGGGCATTCTCGATTATGATCTGCAAATTCCAGGGATTCAAAATACCCATGCCAGAACCGATGAGAGATGCCAGTGGCATTACCGCGACACAGCCGATCTCCTCCAACTGTTTGGCGGCGATAGGGTCATCCGAAGTGTAAACCATTACGTGGAAACCTTCTTTTATCAAAATTTCCGCCGCCTTGAGGGTCTCCACCATGTTAGGGTAGAGAGTCTTCGGATCCCCCAGAACTTCGAGCTTGACCAGCGTGTGGCCATCCAGCAATTCGCGCGCGAGGCGGAGGGTCCTCACCGCATCTTCCACGGTATAACAACCGGCTGTATTCGGTAGCAACGTGTATTGCGAGGGCGGCAGCACATCCAGCAGGTTAGGCTCGTCGGGATTCTGTCCGAGATTGGTGCGGCGAATCGCCACGGTAATGATTTCCGCCCCGCTCGCATCAATTGCCGCACGTGTCTCGGCAAAATCCTTGTACTTGCCGGTTCCGACCAGAAGCCGGGATGAATACGCTTTGCCGGCGATGACGAGATTTTCCATAGCTCTGATTTCAACTCCATCCATTAATGGCTGGCCAATGTGACGTAACGTGAAGCCAAACGCTGTCTCATTGCCTTTTTATTGATGTATGCCTGTAGCCTTACCCGGTATGTTGGCATCAGCTTTATCCCGGGAAGACGGGAGCAAGAACTCAAGCGAGAAGGTTTACCCTCCACCGACCGCCACTACGATTTCAAGCCGGTCACCCTCGACCAGAATCGTCTGGTCGAACTTGCTGCGAGGGACGATTTCGCCGTTACGCTCCACCGCAATGCGCTTGCCTTGCGATCCCATGTGTTCCAGCAATTGCGTGATATTCACACCTGCATCATTCCTATCTTGATTTTTTAATTCCGCCTGCGGGGGGGCAGGAAAGCGGTGGGGCTGACCATTAACGATAAGCTGTATCATCTTAAAAAAGGACCGGGCAAATCAAACGCGAGACAGACTTCGGATTAAATAGCAGTTGGTTGAAAATGCAATTATACGCGGGGAGTAGTTTGATAGTCGACAACAAGCGTTTTTACATGTTCCGTGGGGTGCGTTTTAGCGTGCCGGAGATTCATGGGAAAACCCCATCCCGACGTAGCGCGCTGCAAAGAAAGTATCGCCAGCGCCCGGAAAAGCCGCCTATGGCGGCGCGTGCTATAGCGTGCTTGCCGCCGACGGTTAACTCCCTCGACGCGGGAAAGGCGCAGCGCTATCCGGCGGTTTCATCGTATAATCCCGCAAAGTTGCGGGTGTAGCTCAATGGCAGAGCAGAAGCTTCCCAAGCTTACGACGAGGGTTCGATTCCCTTCACCCGCTCCATTTTTCCCGCCCATGACCCGTTATCTCCGATATGTTTTAATCATATTTACTGCCCTAACGATTCTGCTGCTCGCTCTTATCCTCTATATTGCGGCCATCTTTGACCCTAATGCCTACAAGGCTGAGGTCATTCAACTGGTGAAGGAAAAAAAACAGCGCGAACTCAAGCTCGATGGCAATATCAAACTCACATTCTTCCCGCGAGTGGGTATCAGGATCAGTCACCTCGCCCTTAGCGAACATGAGAGCGATGTCGAATTTGCGGCGGCAGAAACTGTTCTCGTGTCCCTTGCAGTTCTGCCATTGCTTAGAAAGCGACTTGAGCTGGACGGCATCACTATCACGGGGTTGAAAGCAAATCTAATTCGGTTCAAGGATGGCCGCCTGAATATTCACAATCTGATTGCCAGGAGCGAGGAACCCGAACAATTCGAACTGGACGTCGGCCAGTTGCTGGTGAAAAAATCCATGCTTATTCTTAGCGATAAAGTAAGCGGGAGACACTTCACGCTAAGGAATATTGATCTCGAAGCCAACAGGATCGATAGGTCGTCTGGCTCTAAGAGTGGCGTTATCCGCCGAAAGACCGAATTGGCGTTCCTGGTGAACCAGCCCGCACAACCCGAGATTAATCTCTCCTCCAAGCTGAAATTCACGGTCCTGCTGGACGTGGGAAAGCAATCCTACGCTGTAGAAGGCATGAGCGTAAAAAGTACCGGAGAAATTGAGGGTATAAATAATCTTGTCGTAAACTCATCAGGCGGGTTCTCTGCCAAGTTTGATCCTGATCCCGCAGCGGCCGAATTTGCCGTTCAGAATTTCTTGTTCGATATGGCTGGATCGATCAATGGTCATAACTTCGACATAAACGTGCATGCTCCGGGCTTAAGCGTGGTCGGGCAAACCATTTTTGGTGATCCAATCACGGTTTTGGGAAACGCGACCGGCACTGCAGGCAAAGGCAGCGGAAAATTTGCAGTCGCTGGCATGAGCGGATCTCTAAGCGATTTCGCCTCCGGGCTGACGTTCGAACTCGAGGCTGCAAAAGAAGACTTCACCGTACAGGCCACGTTTGTATCTCCACTTTCCGGCAGTCTGACTGCGCTACAGTTCAACCTTTCGGATTTGACAGGGATGATACGGGCAAGCAGCGCGGCGATGCCTGACTGGATCGCCGGAAGTCTGACGGGTAGCGCTTCGGTAGATGCGATGTCGCGAAAAGCTCAGGCATATCTCACCGCCCAGCTAGCGGGCAGCGATATGGTGGCAAAACTCGCAGCAAGCGGTTCTGGCCAGCCGGGCCTGAACTTCGAGGTGGATATCGATCAACTGGATCTGGACCGCTTTTCGCCTCTGGAGCGGAGACCGGAGAAGGGTGCAAAACCAATGGAAGCCGCCATAGCCTCCGGGGAATGGCTGGATTTATCCCTGCTAAACGAGTTGAATGCTGAAGGTTCGATCCGGATCGGGCTGTTGAAAGCTGGAGACTCAAGGGCGACCGGCGTGAAGCTGGACATCATTTCCAACTAGATCAGGAACATATGTGGGCTCTTTCGCTATAAAGTTGATCCGCTGGCAGAAACAGCATGGCCGACACGATCTGCCATGGCAGAACAGGCGCGACCCTTACGCAATCTGGGTGTCTGAAGTCATGTTGCAGCAAACTCAGGTACGCACGGTCATCCCATATTACCTGCGGTTTCTGCAATGCTTCCCGGACATCGCTACGCTTGCCTCGGCGTCTCTCGACGATGTACTGGCGCAATGGAGTGGCCTGGGTTACTACTCGCGCGGAAGAAATCTGCACCGGGCAGCCCGGTTAATCGTAACTGATCATGGCGGCACATTTCCGGAAAACCCTGACGTGATTCGCCAGCTTCCTGGGATCGGCCGTTCCACTGCGGGCGCCATTGCCGTGTTCGCTTTCGGCGCGCGCTGCACGATACTCGACGGTAATGTAAAGCGTGTCCTCGCGCGTTGCTTCGGAATCGACGGCTTCCCCGGGGAGAAGAAGAACCAGATGCTTTTGTGGCGCAAAGCGGAAGAACTACTGCCTATGCCGCACGCAGCAGATAAGGACTCCGTTACAGGCGAGATTGAAGTCTATACTCAAGCACTGATGGATCTCGGCGCAAGCATTTGCACTCGCGGCAGCCCCGAATGCGGATCGTGTCCGTTGCAACGGGATTGCGTCGCGTTCCGCGACGGCGGGCTCGACAAGCTGCCGGTCCCCCGGCGCAGGAAGCCGCTGCCGGAAAGGCAAGCGGTCCTGCTGGTGCTGATGAATGAAGGGAAAATTCTTCTGGAAAAACGGCCGGCGGCGGGTATTTGGGGAAGCCTCTGGTGTCTGCCGGAGATGTCGTTGGGTAACGATGCCATCGATTACTGCAGCCTCCACTTCGGGATGGAAGCACAGCCTATGAGGCAGTTGCAGCCATTCGACCACACCTTTACTCACTTCAGGCTGCGAATTCATCCGCAACCGCTGAAAATTGTTTCCTATCCCCTTACCGTGACGCAAGGCAGCCGCCCAGCGGTCTGGACAACACTGGAGGAAGCGCTGACTGCCGCCATCCCCTCGCCGGTGAGGAAACTGCTCATGAGCATGGAGCCTGTTTCATGAAAACCGGGCGGAAAAATCATGGATAACTGGAGGGAGTGGCGAAAGTACCGGCGGGCTGAGCTGATTGCCCTCAGGGAATCCATTGCGGAGGAGGAGCACCGCTGCTGGAGCAGCGCCATCACTGGCCTGCTCGAGCAGGGCTTTCCTTCATTGCAAAAAAGCGTGGTTGGTTTTTGCTGGCCTCATCGCCGCGAATACGATCCACGTCCCGTCATGGATTTCCTCCGGAAGCGGGGCGCGACGCTTGCCCTGCCCGAGGTTGTGAATAAATGTGAACCCCTGCGCTTTCGCAAATGGTGGCCCGAAGCCCCGATGACTATTGGCACGTATGAAATTCCCATACCGGATAATACCGATCCGGTAACGGTTGGCGCAGTAATCATACCCATGATCGGCTTTGACGATCTAGGCTTTCGGCTTGGGTATGGCAGCGGCTATTTCGACCGCACCCTCGCAGTCCTCTCCCCGCGTCCAGTGGCTATCGGCGTCGCATTCGAAATCCTGAGGTTGAATAACGTGCATCCTCAGCCACACGATATTCCCATGGATTTTATCGTCACTGAGGGTGGGATTTATCGCGTAACAGTAAACCGTCTGGAGCCCATTTCCACAGAGGAGTGCGCGGCAGAAAATATGCGGGCAATGGGATAACGTGATCCTGGCCAGCGCCCGCCGCAAACCCTTTGCTCCTTGACGGTTCTAGACCAGCGTTTTGAAACACCCTATTCTTTCTCGCCCCAGCGTGGCGTGAGGGTTTGCGCCACCCCGAGGTGATCGAGCACTCGCGCAACGACAAAATCAACCATATCTTGCACGTTCCGAGGATGGTGATAGAAGCCGGGGTTTGCAGGCAGGATTACTGCGCCACTGCGCACAAGCTTCAGCATGTTTTCCAGATGGATGGAGGAAAACGGCGTTTCACGCGGCACCAGGATAAGCTTTCGGTTTTCCTTGAGCATGACATCAGCCGAGCGTTCGATCAGCTTTCGGCTCAGCCCCGCGGCGATCGCGGCAAGCGTTCCCATTGTACAGGGGCAGACCACCATGGAGTCGGCGGGGTTAGAGCCGGAGGCGACGGGTGCAAACCACTCTTCTCGTCCAAATACTCGCAACTGTCCCTCCGTGGCGTTAAAACGGCGCGTGAACAGCTCTTCCGTTTCTTTAGCCCGCGAAGGCAGAACCAGCTCCATTTCCTGATGTGCGACAATCTGTGCCGCCTGGGAATATAAAAGGTAAACGCGGTTGCCGCCGGCCAGCAATAATTCCAGCAAACGGATCCCGTATGGCATTCCCGAGGCGCCGGTAAAAGCAAGTGTGATGGTTTTGGGCGTATTCATTCTCGGTACAGCCACATCAGGGATGATTGATTGGCCCATGAACTGCCCTATAAATCCAATTCCCTGTGTCGCACCAGAACCTGGTTGTTTTGGGTGAAGTACCCAGCCAGTCGTTCCGCGAAATAGACCGAGCGATGTCGTCCGCCGGTGCACCCGATTCCGACAGTGAGATAATTCCTGCTATCGCGAATGAAACAGGGCAGCCACTCATCGACAAATCGCCTGATGTCCTCGAACATTCGATTTACCTCGACGTGGGCATCAAGATATTCGATGACCGCTCCATCTTGTCCCGTAAGGGGCCGCAGGGGGGGTTGATAGTGCGGGTTGGGCAGGCAGCGAACATCGAATACCATGTCCGAGTCCAACGGAACGCCATGTTTGAAACCAAATGACTGAAACAGGAGGGTCAGGCACGCATGATTGAGACCGGCGTAATCCCTGATCCAGGCGCGAAATGAACCGGCGCTCAAGTCGCTGGTGTCAATACGATTGGCGATATCGCGAATTTCACGCAGCATTTCGCGTTCCAGCTGTATGCATTCGGGTAAGGTTAAATGACTATCGCTGAGTGGATGGCGCCGGCGGGTTTCCGAAAAACGTTTTACCAGCGTGCCGGTTTTAGTCTCGAGAAATAGCAGGTCCACATCCATTCCCTGCTGCCTCAAATCAGCCAACTGCTGCGGCAACAAATGCAAAGACTCGCGACTCCTGGCATCAATACTGACCGCTACACGTTGATGTCCAGACTCCCTTAAATAAACCGTAGCCTGCCGCAACAGGTTTGCCGGCAGATTGTCCACGCAGTAATAGCCGTTATCTTCCAGCACGGCAAGGGCAATGCTCTTGCCTGAGCCAGAGAGGCCGCTTATGACGGTAAGTTGCATTTTTCAAATCAGATGCAAAGATGGGAAGCCGGTGGTTCCCAACCTCACAATTCACGGTTCATTTCGGACTGCCGTTTATTTCGATGTTTTCATTTCGTGTTGATGCCGTGTAAAGAACTCTTGTGCGCTATCAATACCTCGCAACTGCAGGACATAGTTGCGCACCGCCGCTTCCACCAGCACCGCGAGGTTTCGTCCGGCAGCAACCGGGATGATAACCTTTCGGATGTTGATGTCCAGAATATTTTCCGTAACGTCATTAATCGGCAACCGTTCCATGGCATCAAAGTCGGCACCACTGGATTTTTGCAAATGCACGATGAGCTTCATGGTTTTTTTCCGGCGTACCGCGGTCTCACCAAAAATGGTACGAATGTTCAGCATGCCCAGTCCGCGCACTTCCAGAAAATCACGCAGCATTGGAGGGCAGCGGCCTTCCAGGGTTTCCGGCGCTATGCGATAAAGCTCCACCACATCATCCGCGACCAGCCCATGACCGCGGCTCACAAGTTCCAGCGCCAGTTCACTCTTGCCAACACCGCTTTCGCCAGTGATCATGACCCCCAATCCCAGAACATCCAGAAGCACACCATGCCGGCTGGTTGAAGGCGCCAAGGCGCGCCCCAGATAAGGGCGCAATAGCCAGATCACTTCGAGGCTGGAACAGGGTGAGCAGAAAAGGGGGGTAAGGGTGGAGTCGGCCAGGGACCTGATCGAGGCGGGTACGGGAATGCCGCCCGCCACGATAATGCAAAATATGCTGCTTTCCGCAAGCCGCAGCATATTTTGCTCCAGCGAACTCGCGTCCAGGCTGTCGAGATACTCGGCTTCCGTCCTGCTCAGAATCTGAATCCAGTTAGGATGAATGAAGTTGAGGTGGCCGATCACCCCCTGAGTTGACTGAGCGATGGCATCAGGATCGAGATACATCTCGCCACCCCTGCCCGATTCCCAGATCAAGCTCAGCTTCTTCCGCTTGTCTTCAAATAGCTGCCTGATGTTAAGCCGGGACATTGCAGTTGTACTTCTTCTAAAAGGTTGGCAGGAAATAGGGCGGTGCTCGCCCTATCCTTTCCGCTATTCCGCTAAAGTCCTGAATCAGCCGGGTTGCTGTCGGTTTGTTCCATTGTCCCAACCTGTTCTATTTCCCGATTCTTTAACGCGCCAATCCCACGGCGATTCGCACTCTTTTCCTTGTGCCTGAGTATTTGCCGATCAAGCTTATCCACCAGACTGTCGATCGAGGCGTACATATCCGTACCGCCACTCTCTACAAAAATATCCTTACCCCGTATATGCGCATTGGCTTCCGCCTTTTGCCTGAGCTTTTCGACCGACAAAATAACGCTGACATCAATGATATGCTCAAAATGGCGCGTGACCCTCGCCAGCTTTGCATTAACGTAATCACGCATTGCGGGAGTGATTTCTATGTGGTGACCGGTGAGATTGAGATTCATTCATGGCTCCTGGACTTTCGTTAACAAGATTTGCGAAGAGTGACGGGAGGAATTTGCATGGACTCCCGATATTTTGCCACGGTACGGCGCGCAACCATAATGCCCTGCTGACCTAAAACTTCCGCAAGCTGACTGTCGCTCAGCGGTTTCCTTTGATTCTCCGAATTTATTAGCTGCCTGATCAAGGCGCGAATGGCGGTGGCCGAACAAACGCCGCCGTTATCAGTCGCCACATGACTACCAAAAAAATACTTCAGCTCGAAGATACCACGAGGAGTACGCATGAATTTCTGCGTCGTCACCCGGGAAATAGTGGACTCGTGCAAATCCAGCGTATCCGCGATTTCCCGCAGGACCATCGGCCGCATAGCAACCGCGCCGTGCTCGAAAAACTGTTGCTGGCGCTCGACAACGGCCGAGGATACCTTGAGGATGGTGCTGAAACGCTGAAGCACGTTCTTTATGAGCCACTTGGCTTCATGTAATTGACCGACCAGCCGCCGAGAAGAATCATCGCCGAAACGTTTCAGGATATCCGCATACAAACGGTTGATCTTGAGCCGCGGCATTGCCTCGGGATTAAGGCTGGCTACCCAGAAACCATCAATCTTCGTCACAATCACGTCGGGTATGATGTATCCAGCGACGGCGGAACTGAAGGCCATCCCTGGTCTGGGGTCCAGGCTGGTAATCAAATTCCGGATCGAACGCAAGCAGTCGTCGTCGCAATGCAGGAGCTTTTTTATGGTGCAAAAATCGCGCGACGCCAATATTTCCAGATGGTTGCTCACCAGCAGCAACGCCTGCTCCCGGTAAGGCGTATATTCCGGCAGCGCATGCAACTGCATAACCAGGCATTCCCTCAAGTTGCGCGCGCCAATACCAGGCGGGTCCAGATGTTGCAAAAGTTCCCGAGCGATATGCAGATCGTCGATGTCGATTTCGAGTTCCGGGGGCAACAGATCGACAAGTTCTTCCAGATCCTGAACCAGATACCCATCATCATTCAGGCTGTCGATCAATAAACCGACAATTTTTTTGTCCCGCTCGGGAATCTGGCTAAGACTTAACTGCGTGTTGAGATATTCGCGCAAACTCGCGGGCTCCGCAGCCTGCTGCTGCGGAAAATCCCGCTCGTCATTATCGTCACGCATGTTCCGGAATGCGCCGTCATCGGCCAACCCCCAGTCCGGCTCATCAGGCGTTTTTTTTGTATCAAGGCCGATTTCGAGATTCGGACTCGCACCCGGTTCGTCCGCATTCTCGACAAAATCAGTTGAGTGCGTTTCAGCACGGCTTTCAAGTGCAGCACCCTGATAGTCAATGCCATCACTACCGCCGCCATCTTCAAGTTCCAGGAGTGGATTCTCCTGCACCAGGCGTTCTATTTCGTGACTCAGTTCGACGGTGGAAAGCTGCAACAGTCGTATGGATTCTTGCAGCTGCGGGGTGAGCGTCAAGTGCTGCGACGTCTTAAGCTGGAGACTAGGCTTCATATAATGGGAAAAACCAGCGTAAAACCCGAGTCGTATGGGTTGAATTCTTATATTTACAGACGGAAATGTTCTCCCAGATATACTTTTCTTACGCTTTCATTATAAATGATTTCATCAGGGCTGCCGTTCGCCAGCACCTTACCTTCGCTAATAATATAGGCGCGATCGCAAATACCCAACGTTTCCCGAACGTTATGATCGGTAATCAGCACGCCGATCCCGCGCTCCTTTAGAAATCGGATGATTTTCTGGATATCGAGAACGGCGATGGGATCCACTCCCGCAAATGGTTCGTCCAGCAGGATAAAGCGTGGCCGGGTTGCCAATGCCCGGGCAATTTCGACCCGGCGGCGCTCCCCGCCGGACAAACTGATAGCCGGACTGGCACGTATGTGCGTGATATGTAGATCATGCAGCAGGTCATCAAGATGCTGCTGTATTTCGCCGGGCGTATAACTCTTCAATTCGAGTACCGCCCGGATATTGTCCGCCACGCTAAGCCGCCTGAAAATTGAGGCCTCCTGGGGCAAGTAACTCAAGCCCAGGCGCCCGCGCTGATGCATTGGCATCTGGCTCACGTCCTGTTCATCCAGGTATATTCTTCCGCCGTCCAGCGGCACCAAGCCTACCATCATGTAGAAACACGTGGTCTTGCCCGCGCCGTTGGGGCCAAGGAGGCCAACCACTTCGCCACTATTTACGGAAAGCGAAACGTCCTGCACCACAGTCCGGGACCTGTAACGCTTCTGTAAATTATCGGCTCTGAATTCACTCATCTTTCGGGAACACGGCGCTTGATATTACCGATTCTCGACGTTGGGTTTTGGCTCCTTTTTTTTCGGCTGGATGACCGCCCGCACCCTTCCCTCGGAAGGCGTTTGCGTACTCGTTGCACTGCGGCCGTTTACCTGGAAAAACTCATTGACTGCATCGTAGGAAATATAATCCCCGTGCACCTCATCCTGGCCACGCCTCAGTCTCGCCTTCTTGAAAAGCTGCACTTTGTCGGCCTTGCCATCATATTCCATGCGTTCGCTCCAGCCCTCGACATACTCGTCCTTGCCATCGCGCTTCTGACGGAAGCTGGCGAGATTGCCGAAAGCGGTGGCGTACTGAAAGCCGTTGACATCTTCCTTCACTATCATCTTGTCAGCACGAATGACCAGCGTACCCTGCGTGAGTACTACGTTGCCGGTGAATGTGGCAAGCTTGTCGGCATCCTGTACGCTGGCGCGGTCGGCCTCCAGATGCACAGGTTGATCGCTATCTGTACGCTCAGCCTGCGCGGGGGCCGGGAACAGCATCGCAAAGAAAATACCGGCCAGCAGCGGTTTCATGCCCGCTCTGCGGATCAACCCACGAAATCTCCGAACAGATCTCCTGCGCACGACACAATGGGAATTATCCTGAGCCGCAGCATGACGGTAATCGCCCGATTTGCAATGCCAGGAAACGCTATGCAGCAAGTCCCAGGCATTGACGAAGCTACAAGAGACAATACCGCTCGCGTCGTACTTGTTCTGAAGCTCCCTATCGGGCTTTGTCATTGACGACTCTCACCTGTGACAGTAGCTGCGTTATACCTGTACGATTACTCATTTCCATCCCAACCGCCTTTATGACCGAATTCGTCTCGGTTATGACCACAGGCTGATCGGTTCTTGCAATGTCGTCATCCGGCCTAACATGCAGAAAGCTGGTGGCCATCGTTGTCTCGCCCCGGCCTCTGCCTGCATTCCGGACTACGGTAACGTTACCGCTCAGATAAATATCTTCACCATTGGCCGACATCTTCGCCTGGTCCGCTTTCACCTGCATCGGGGGTTTGCCCGGTTCAGTATTTATTAAACGCGGCTGCTCCAGATCCATGGATTCGTCATCCGGATAATGCACCAGCCTTTTCCCGAGAAGCGTGCGGCGGGCAACGCCATCATCGTCCATTCTGAGGGCTGAGAAATTTTCCACCACATAATCAGGAATGCGCCCGGACGTGCCATTTTCCCCGAGTGAGGGCGCATACGGGGACTGGCCCAGCCAGAGTGGCAGCGCTACCAGCAAGGCGAACATGACGAGAAGGAACGGGAAAGACAGGCGGCCGATCATTTAAGGTATGTCGCCAATTGAGCATCCAGCACATCCTGCGCATCCATGATCATTTCGCAGATCTCGCGCGCAGCGCCGCGCCCCCCTTCAAGACGTGTGACATAATGTGCGTGCTTCTTCACAAAGGCGGGCGCGGCAGGCACGGTAATGGCAAGACCGCAACGTAACATCACGGGCAAATCTATCAGATCATCGCCAACATATGCACAGGCGGAAGCATCCAGTTTCTGTTCCTTCAACAATGCTTTGAACACAGGCAGTTTGCTTTTCGCGCCCTGATAAACGATCGAAATGCCCCAATCTCTGGCCTTCAAATCGACGCAGCGTGATTGCCTGCCCGTGATAAGCGCGATATTGATTCCGCTCGCTTTCAGCATTTTAAGACCGTGGCCGTCGTGGCTATTGAATGCCTTGATCTCCTCCCCGCCATCCGTAAGGTAAAGGTTGCCATCGGTAAGCACCCCGTCCACGTCGAAGACGACCATGCGAATATTTCGGGCTTTTTCCAGTATGTGTTGCATGAACATTACAACGGCAATTGGCAGCCGCGATTTAGAAATTGACGAGTATTGCGAAGGAAGCCACTGAACAATATTTCAGTGCAGCCCTCGTGTCTAGCGGAGCAGAAACGCGACAGGCAACAAATAGCTTCGGGTCGCGCGATATCGGCGCGAGGAATTATCGAAGACAAACTTGATCAATTCTTAGGCAAGGGAAACACCACGGACTCCACTACGCCGCTCAATTCCTCTACCATTACTTCCCTTCCGGCTTCCCCCGCTCCTATCTGTCTGAGCCGCGAAATCACCTCCTGCACGAGCACTTCCGGTGCGGAAGCTCCGGCGGTAATACCGATCCGGCTTTTTCCTTCCAGCCACATCTCCTGCAATTGCTCGGCACGGTCGATCATATGTGCGTCAACCCCCGCATTTCTTGCAACTTCACACAAGCGGTTGGAGTTGGAACTATTGGGCGAGCCGACTACGATCACTAGGTCACACTGCTTGACCATCATCTTTACTGCATCCTGGCGATTTTGGGTCGCATAACAAATGTCGTCCTTCTTCGGCCCGGTTATCTCGGGAAAGCGCTTTTTCAAGGCTTTGATAACACGCGTCGCGTCATCGACCGACAACGTGGTCTGGGTAACGTAGGCGAGATGGCTCGGGTCTTTAACCTGCAGATTCTCGACATCCTGTTCCGTTTCCACCAGGTACATGGAAGGACCATCTCCTTCAGCCTGTCCCATCGTGCCTTCAACCTCTGGATGGCCGGCGTGGCCGATCATGATGATTTCCCTTCCCTGGTCCCGCATCTTTGCCACTTCAATATGAACCTTGGTCACCAATGGACAGGTGGCGTCGAATACCTTGAACTGTTGCGCCTCGGCTTCTCGCCGCACCTCATGGGAAACGCCGTGAGCACTGAAGATCAGAATGCTGCCGACCGGCACTTCGTCCAGGTTCTCGACAAACACCGCCCCTTTCTTTTCCAGATTCTCTACAACGAAACGGTTGTGCACCACCTCATGGCGTACGTAAATCGGCGCCCCGTGCATACTTAGCGCCCGCTCGACGATTTCAATCGCGCGGTCCACGCCGGCGCAAAAGCCGCGGGGATTGGCAAGCAATACCTTGATCATGGTCTTTCTCCAAAAAACTTCGATTCAACCACCGACACTGTGACAGCGATTATCGCCCAGCGTGCGTTTCGGGCACATGCGCGGCGCGCGAAACCCGATAACTCAGGCAAAAACCGCGGACCGTTATTCTAGAGCATTCATATATTTACTCAAGCGAATCCCGCCGTATCGGGATTCGCCCGGGCGGGATTTATTCAGCGATTCCCTCATAGCCCGGCAGGTGCCGCCCTGGATAAGTTGCGAGACGCCTCGTTTTCCTGGCTTGTGCGGACCCTCTCCAATTGCTGGCACACCATTTTCGCCCCCCGGAGTAGGCGAATCGTCTGCCGCTGTATTAGGTCGGGGGGCACAAAAAATATATGGCCGTTACTGATTGCGCTCACATGCAACAAGCCGCGCGGCAGAGATTGGGCGAGAGTATCGTCAGCTTCAGAAGGCATACTGCTGATAATGGCCTGGGGATCGGCTGCCAACAGATTCTCGGGAGATATCACCGGCGTTAAAGAAGGCACGGACCCGAATACATTTACGCCGCCACATATACGGATGATATCGCTGATGACATGATTTTCGTTCACCGTAATGAGTGGCTGATGCCAGATCAACTGGAACACACTGACTTTCCGGCGAGCACTGTAGCTCTGCCTGATTTGCCGCAACTCCTCTTCATAGACCCTGGCAGCGGCCTCGGCTTGTCTTGAAGTCCCTGCAAACTTGCCAGTGATGCGAAGCAACCGGGGAATATCTTCGAGCCTCGTTGCCTCAGTGGCAAAAACGGTGAGGCCCAGTTTCTCCAGTTTCTCGACATTCGACCGGGCATTGCCACTCACCCATGCGATTACCAGGTCAGGTTTGAGGGCGATAATTCTTTCCAGATCGAGATTGGAGGCATCCCCTACATCCGGAACAGATTTGGCGGTCTCGGGGTAGTCGCTGTAACGGCTGACCCCCACCAGTTTGTCGCCGGCGCCGGCGGCAAACACCAATTCGGTAATATTGGGAGAAAGCGAAACGATACGCGCGGCGAAATGGTCCAGACTTATGCTGCGTCCGCGATCATCCACCAATTCAAGTGGAAAAGCAGGTGCCAGAGCGGACATCAGGAATGTCTCCGGGCCGTCTTCACCAGCCATGCCAGCTGGAGCCCAAAGCAATCCCGAAAACCCGAACAGCAGCACCAGAATACTGTGCCGTATCTTCAGGGGTTTCTCAGGTATGACAAGGCGGGCAGATATGCTCAAGCCATCGGTTGCAAGCTCAGGTTCGGGGATCGAACAAGATAGCGCGGGTTATGCGCCCCGATAACGCTCCGCCAGCGTCACCCGCTGTTCATACGCATTGCGCGCAATGCGAACGTCCTCAAGAAAAAGTGGGAGTTCCTTGATCACCAGCGCCTGCGGCCCATCCACAAGGGCCTTGCCTGGCACCGGATGAAAATCCACCAGGACCATATTAGCGCCGGCGATGATACCTTGCGCAGTGGCATGCATAATATCGAGCAAGCCATCGGGAGAGGCAGCGCGAATGCCAACGGAATGCGAAGGATCGATACAAACCGGCATGCGCGTGAGGCGCTTGACTACCGGCACATGAGCAAAATCCACGAAGTTGCGATGCGGATCAGCCATGTTGGTCTTCATGCCGCGGAGGCCAAAGACGACTTTTCGGTTTCCCTCCGAGGCCAGGTATTCCGCCGCGTTGAGAGATTCATCCAGCGTAATGCCGAACCCGCGCTTGATCAGCACCGGAAAGTCCTGCTGGCGTCCGACGATCTTCAGCAACTCGAAATTTTGGGTATTGCGAGTGCCGATCTGTAGCATGACGCCGGTGGAGTTGCCGGTCCGGTAAAGGGCGTCGAATATTTCCGCAAGGTGCGACTCATGGGTGATTTCCATGGCAATCACCTTGATGCCATACTTCCCCGCCAGCTCGAACACGTAGGGCAGGCAAGCTTTACCGTGTCCCTGGAATGAATACGGGCTGGTACGCGGTTTATACGCGCCCATGCGGGTGCATACCTGTCCATTGTCACGAAGCGCCTGCATCATCAACTCGACATGCTCCAGCGTATCCACGGCGCATAGCCCGGCGAACACGTGCAGCGTATCCTGCCCAAAGCGCACCCCGTTATAGTCGAAATAGGTGGGCCTGTTGTCGCTCTTATGCCGCCCGAGAACACGATACTCCTCCGAGATGCGGACAACCTGCTCGACGCAGGGCAGGCTTTGCATGTCTTCAATGGGCAACGCCTTGGTGTTTCCGATCAAATACACCTCGGTAAGCGTCTGCTCGATGCCGACTTCGGTGTGCACACGCGTGGAAATACCCGGCAGATTGGCCAAGTGCGCCAATAACTGCTTGTATTCGGAACTATCTAGCCGGGTATCCGGGTTTAGAACAAGAATCATGAAATAATAGGAGCGACTATCGGTAAACCGCCACGTAAAAAGCGCGGCAGGGCGAAAAGGCGGATTCTAAACGAAAAAACCGATACTTGCCATCCGGGGAGAAATGCTTTTGGTGATTATCACAGTCCGGCCATATCTACCGGCTTGGGTGCGGTATCTCCTGGCGGCAACCTGCGCACGAGATTCGAGACAAGCGAACTGCTCTTGTTACCCATGACGAAGCAAAGCCCAACCAATCAAAAACAGGAGTTGGCAGCCTGTCCCCCCGCGATCTTCTTGACGGGACCCACCGCGAGCGGAAAAAGCTCTGTCGCGCTCGCAATCGCCCGGCATCTGCCGGTCGAGATCGTTAGCGTGGATTCAGCCCAGGTTTACCGGCACATGGATATCGGCACTGCGAAGCCCCGCGCGGGATCAACAGCCATGGTGCCACACCATCTCATCGACTTGATCGAGCCGGACCAGCGCTATTCCGCTGCCCGGTTTCTCCATGATGCGCTGGCCGCAATGCGGGATATCACGGCACGAGGCAATATTCCGCTGTTGGCTGGCGGCACCATGCTCTATTTCAAGACCCTTCTCGATGGCCTTTCGCCGCTCCCATCCGCAAATGGCGCCCTGCGGACGAGACTTGAAACCGAAGCCAAAAAAAAAGGCTGGCCCGCATTGCATGCAGAGTTGCGGCAGCTTGATCCCGCCAGCGCCGCGCGGATCAAGCCTACCGATGGCCAGCGAATCCAGCGGGCGCTGGAAGTTTGCCACCTCACCGGTGAACCCATGTCGCGGATCCTGAAGGAACCTATCCCCATCCATCTTCCCTATAATGTGACCAGGATCGCCCTGGTCCCCGGCAACCGCGCCGTCTTGCATCAACGTATCGCCACGCGGTTCGACAAGATGCTCAGGCTGGGATTGATCGACGAGGTTCGCGCAATCCGTGATAAATTCTGTCTGGATGCCCAAAGCCCTTCCATGCGCTGTGTCGGTTACCGCCAAGTGTTGATGTATCTCGACGGGAAAATCGACGCTGCGACGATGGACGCAATGGTGCTCGCCGCCACACGGCAATTGGCCAAGCGGCAGCTCACCTGGCTGCGTTCCATGAAACAAACGCGGGAATTCGACTGCCTAGCGGACGATGTATCGGAGCAGGTGTGCAAGTATCTGATTAATGCCGGCTTAAGGAAGCCGAATGAGTCCTAGGTGGGCGGCTTGCTGGTAAAATCGAAACTGTCGCGGAGGCAGGCAAGGTTCAGCCGCGACCTTTACAATGCGAAGGGACGGCCTGAAGGAGCGCTACACTTTGGCGGCCCAGGTACGTAGAGTCCAGCGGATCGAATCATTCGCTTCCTCGTCGCCGCTGGTTGCGTGGCAGCCCCATCCGGCAAAGCTGTCATGGCGCTTCCCGCATTGGCCGACGAACTCTAGGGACTCCTTACGCCGCTGCGGTTTTCATGATCACAGCGACTTGACCGGTTGTTATTTTTCATTATTTTTTTAAACCACTGAATGGAAAAGGAAAATGAACGATAGGCACAGATCGGTTATTCTCGCCGCAACTATACTAGTCATGTCGATCGCCGCTTGCACCAAACACGAGGATAAAGTGCACGAGTCCTGGGTCACCCCTCCTGAAAAGGCGGAGGTGGACGATAATACTCTCGGCGGCACCGTAAAATCTGCGTTGCTGGCGGACCCGGATGTCAAGCATCTGGATATCAGGGTCGAAGCAAACGATGGCACAGTGATGCTTAGCGGCATGGCGGACAATCAGGTTCAGATGGACCGGGTGCTCATGCTCACGTGGATGGTGGACGGCACCAAGAAAGTGGACAACAGGATGAGCCTCAGGAGCCGGCCTGCCGGCGTATAACGATTCCGGATCACATAATGGCATCCGATGTACCTGCCGCGCAAACTAACGCAGGAAAATTCTCTTGAGCTCTTCTCTGCAACTAACGCTGATTCTGATTATCGGCGTTGTTTTTCTTGTCCCGCGCGTGCGGCGAGCGCTGATTTCGAACCGGCTGCTTAAAATCTTTCGCAGGGTTTTGCCTCAGGTTTCACAAACCGAGCAGGAGGCACTGGATGCGGGGACCGTGTGGTGGGAAGGAGAACTGTTCAGCGGCAGCCCAAACTGGTACAAGTTGCTGGCTTACCCCAAGCCCAGACTCAGCCCGGAGGAAAAGGCTTTTCTTGCCGGGCCGGTTGAACAATTGTGCGGGATGCTGGATGAATGGCACATAACGCGCGAACTGTACGATTTGCCCCCGCATGTGTGGCAATTCATCAAGGACAACGGTTTCTTCGGCATGATTATCCCGAAGAAATATGGAGGCCACGGATTTTCCGCCCTGGCGCACTCGGAAGTGGTCATGAAAATCAGCTCGCGCAGCGGCACAGCCGCAGTCTCGGTAATGGTGCCCAATTCGCTGGGGCCATCGGAACTGCTGCTGCAGTACGGCACGGAGGAGCAAAAAAATCATTATCTGCCGCGTCTGGCAAAAGGGCTTGACGTACCCTGTTTTGCGCTGACCGGGCCGGAAGCGGGGTCGGATGCGGGCGCCATTCCAGATCTGGGTATCGTTTGCCACGGTGAGCTCGATGGTGACGAACATGTGCTGGGCGTACGCATCACTTGGGAGAAGCGCTATATTACCCTTGGTCCCGTGGCGACACTCCTCGGGCTCGCATTCAAGCTGCAAGATCCGGACGGACTGCTGGGCGGCCAGAAAGACCTTGGCGTTACGCTTGCGCTGATCCCGACCAGCTTACCGGGGGTCAATATCGGCCGTCGTCACTTCCCGCTGGACGCAGCTTTTCAGAATGGCCCCAACTCGGGGAAAGATGTGTTTATCCCGTTGGAATGGGTGATCGGCGGCCGTGAGGGCGTGGGTTGCGGCTGGCGCATGCTTATGAATTGCCTGGCTGTGGGGCGTTCGATTTCACTGCCGGCCACCAGTACGGGCGCGGCCAAGCTCGCGACGCGCACCACTGGCGCATATGGCAGGGTACGGATGCAATTCAGGACGCCAATCGGACGTTTCGAAGGCGTGGAAGAAGCGCTGGCCCGAATCGGCGGCAATACGTACATGATGGACGCCGCCCGGGTGATGACCGCCGGCGCTGTGGACTTGGGGGAAAAGCCGTCGGTCATTTCCGCCATTGTCAAGTACCATCTCACCGAGCGGGCACGCGAAGCGATAAACGACGCAATGGATGTGCATGGCGGCAAGGGAATCTGCCTGGGACCAAGCAACTACCTGGGGCGTACTTATCAGCATATTCCCGTCAGCATTACGGTCGAGGGTGCAAACATCCTCACCCGTAATATGATTATTTTCGGCCAGGGGGCGATACGCTGCCACCCCTACCTGTTAAAGGAGATCAACGCCGCGAGTGACGGCAATGCGGCGCGAGGTTCGGTACAGTTCGACAAGGCATTGATGGGGCATGCCGCTTTCACTATCAGCAATGGTTTGCGTACTTTTCTTCACGGGCTTACCGGCGGAACGCTCGGTCGCGCCCCCGGCAGCGTAGCCCCTGAAACACAGCGTTACTACAGTCAATTGACGCGTTTCTCTGCAGCCTTTGCTTTTCTGGCTGATATCTCTCTTCTGACTTTAGGCGGCGCGCTGAAACGGAAGGAAAGAATATCGGCCCGCCTGGGCGATATTCTCAGCATGCTTTATTTATGCTCCGCGACGCTCAAGCGCTTCGAAGATGATGGCCGTCCCGCAACCGATTTACCGTTACTGCATTGGTCGATCCAGGACGCGCTCTATCGCATGCAGGAGGCGTTCGAGGGTCTGCTGGACAATTTTCCCGGCCGTATTGTCGCCGCGCGCCTTCTGCGGCTTATGGTGTTCCCCTTCGGCAGGCCATTCTCGCCGCCCACGGATAAACTGGACCATCAGGTTGCCAAGCTGATGCTGTCGCCAGGAGAGGCGCGTGACCGCCTGACTGCCGGAATATATCTGCCCGAGTCTGCCGACGAGCCGCTGGGCGTGTTGGAGCAGGCGCTGCATACCGCTGTGGTATGCGAGGCAGTGGAAGCGAAATTGCGCGCTGCGGTCAAAACCGGCCGTATTCCCGGTGACGGTGATGAGAGAATCGCAGCCGCCCTGAAGCAGCGGGTCGTCACCCCGCGCGAACTGGAGTTAATGGCGGGGATGAACGCGCTGCGCCGCCGCGTCATCATGGTCGACGACTTTCCCCCGGATTTCGGCGCCGCACCAGCCTTCGCAGCAGAACCAGCAAAAACAGCAGATGCCGCCGCGGTGCCGACACATGGGTAGAAATGCACGGCCGAATGAGGTATCGCTGTATGAGGCTCATGCGGCCAGTCAAAAATAACAAGAGACGGAACTATTATGGAGCCAAGTAAACCTGACCTGGCCGGGGTTATCCCGGTAGAAATCGCCCGGACACTCGACGGCCTGTTTCGGGAGCGGGTACGTCGCTCCGCCGCAGCGGTCGCGTACCGGGATTACGACCGTTCAAACGGCAAGTGGCGCGATCTTACCTGGGCGCAAATGGATGAGCGCATCGCCCACTGGCAATCCGGACTTGCACGGGAGAAACTATCCCCCGGGGATCGGGTTGCGATCATGTTGAGAAACTGCCCCGAATGGGTGACTTTTGAACAGGCCGCGCTGAGACTGCAACTAGTCGTGGTGCCACTCTATACAGCGGACCGACCCGAAAATGCCGCCCATATTCTCCATGACGCCGGCGTCAAGGTGCTTTTACTGGAAGAACCGGCACAATGGGAAGCTTTTGCCGAGGTACGGGATCAGATAACCGATCTGATACGCGTCGTCACCATCCAGGGGAGCGAAAAAAAATACAGTGACGATCTCGTGGTTGCGCTACATGACTGGCTCCCTGACAGGAAAGCTGCGCAACCGCCTGCTGAACCCGGCGAGGCGCAGCTTTCCGATCGCGATCAGCATCAGCTCGCTACGATCATATATACCTCCGGCACTTCCGGTCGCTCCAAGGGCGTAATGCTAAGCCATCACAATATACTCACGAATGCTCATAGCTGCCTGCAGGTGGTGCGCATCAGGCAGGACGATCTGCTGCTTTCATTTTTGCCGTTATCCCACACATTCGAGCGCACAGGTGGTTACTATGTGCCGATGATGCGCGGAGCGACGGTCGCTTATGCCCGTTCGGTGCAGCAGTTGCAGGAGGATTTGCTGATTATCCGTCCAACCATTCTGGTTTCCGTGCCCCGAATCTACGAGCGGATATACGCGGCAATTCGCGCCAGGCTTACGGAAGGTTCGGCTTCGAGCAGGAAATTGTTCAATTTAGCGGTTGAAATCGGCTATAGCCGTTTCGAGCATCAGCAGCATCGAGGGCCCTGGCGGATGTCTCACCTGTTGTGGCCGCTGCTGGAACAACTGGTGGCGAAAAAGGTAATGGAGAAACTGGGCGGGCGGCTCCGCGAGTCCATGAGCGGTGGCGCCGCGCTACCGAAGGAGGTTGCGCGCGTTTTCATCGGCTTGGGGCTCCCCATTCTGCAAGGTTACGGCATGACTGAAAGCAGCCCGGTGGTAAGCACGAACACTGTGGAAGACAATGTTCCGGCGAGTGTCGGCCGGCCTATCCCAGGAGTGAACGTGAAACTGGGAGAGCATAACGCCCTGCTGATTCAAGGTTCCAACGTGATGATGGGATACTGGAACAACCCGGAGGCCACAAAAGGGGTGCTCTCAGCCGACGGCTGGCTTAATTCGGGGGACATCGCCTCCATCGACGAACACGGACGGATTACGATAACCGGACGCCTCAAGGAAATCATTGTCATGTCGACCGGCGAGAAAGTTCCCCCGGCGGATATGGAAGCGGCAATCCTTCGCGATTCATTATTCGAGCAGGTGATGCTCATCGGCGAGGGCCGTTCATATTTGAGCGCGCTGGCGGTTCTGAACTCGCGCAACTGGGAAAGCCTATCCGGGCAGTATAATCTTGATCCCGACTGGCGCCGCCTTTCGCGAGATCCGAAGCTTGAGGAAATCCTCCTGGAGCGTATCACCCGCCAGACAAAGGCTTTCCCCGGATATGCCAGAATATATCGCGTGATGCTGGCGCAAGAACACTGGACTGTGGAGAATGGCATGCTAACCCCCACCATGAAGCTGCGGCGGGGACGCGTACTGGAGCACTACAAAGCAGATGTAAACTGGCTCTACGAGCGACATTGAGGGCATTAAAACGCACCGTTGACCCCCGATTTTCGACGCACCCCCCGGTAGCGCGGTGAAACGCAGCCTCGGAATCCGCCAGCCCGCGTTGGCAGCGGGGGTTACGTGTAGCGGCATCTGACGGGGGGGTGGAACGGATGTTGGCCAGTTGCCGGTGAAGTCTGAAAGGGGATCAATTGATGGGCTGCGCCTTGCTTCCCCGTCATTGGGCGCGACCGTGAAGCAAATGAACGCCAACGAAAAAACTTTTTGCACATCGCTGCCCGAGGGGCGCGAACCGATATTGCGCTTGGTGCCGATGCCAACGGACACAAACTATGCAGGAGATGTCTTCGGCGGCTGGATCATGGCGCAGGTGGACATAGCCGGTAGCCTGCCCGCCATCCGGCGGGCTCGCGGACGGGTAGCGACGGTGGCAGTGAATTCCTTCGTATTCAAACAACCGGTGTTTGTCGGCGACGTGGTCAGTTTCTATGCAGATATCGTCAGGGTGGGCCGCACCTCCATCACGGTCGATGTGGTGGTTTACGCCCAGCGGGGATTGCGTGAAGGAAGCGACGAGATATGCTACAGGGTAACGGAAGCAGCACTGACCTATGTGGCTGTGGATGAAAATCGCAGGCCGCGAGAGGTTCCTCAGCAATAGAACCACGCCGTCGAACGGGAGGTAAAATTGAATAATGGCAAGTTCATGGTGCGCAAGGCCGCCGTTCTTGGCGCCGGGGTAATGGGAGCGCAGATTGCGGCACATCTGGTCAACGCTAGTGTGGAAACGATGTTATTCGAACTGTCCGCCGAACAGGGAGACCCCATCGCCACTGTAGCGAAAGCAGTGGAGAATTTAAAAAAGCAGGATCCCGCGCCATTGTCGGTACCGGGGAAGGCGACTTCCATCCTGCCCGCGAACTACGCCCAGCATCTCGAATTGCTCAAGAATTGCGATATCGTGATCGAAGCCATCGCCGAGCGCATGGATTGGAAAAGCGAGTTATACAAAAAGATAGCGCCGCACCTCGCCGAGCACGCCATTTTTGCCAGCAACACATCGGGGCTCTCGATCAATGAGCTGGCGATGGCATTTCCCGAGAACTTGCGCCGCCGCTTTTGCGGTATTCATTTTTTCAATCCGCCGCGCTACATGCATCTGGCTGAGCTCATAGCGTGTGCGGAGAGTGATACGGTGATGCTCGACGACCTGGAAGCATTCCTGGTTACCTACCTTGGCAAGGGCGTGATTCGTGCAAAAGATACGCCGAATTTCATCGCCAACAGAATCGGCGTCTTCTCAATGCTCGCCACCATGCATCATGCCAGGGAATTTGGCCTACGGTTTGATGTGGTGGATGCGCTGACCGGTCCCCTGATCGGCCGTCCAAAAAGCGCTACTTTTCGTACCGCCGATGTGGTGGGGCTGGATATCCTGGCGCATGTGATCAATACCATGCGCGAGACCCTGCCGGATGATCCATGGCACCAATACTATGTCGTGCCCGCCTGGTTACAGGTGCTGATAGACAGCGGAGCGCTGGGGCAGAAAACAAGGCGCGGTGTCTATCAAAAGGTTGGCAAGGAAATTCATGTGCTGGATCTGGCCCGGAACGAATACGTTTTTTCGCAGGGTAAGGCTGACGACGGCATAAAGGAACTGCTTAAACGCAAGAATCCGGCGGAGAAACTTGCGGAGTTGCGCGCGAATCCGCATCCCCAAGCGCAATTCCTCTGGGCGATATTCCGCGATGTGTTTCACTATTGTGCCGTGCACCTCGAAGCAATTGCGGACAATGCCCGCGATCTCGACCTCGCCATGCGCTGGGGCTTCGGCTGGAACCAGGGGCCCTTCGAGCTCTGGCAGGGCGCGGGGTGGAGCAGGATCAGGGGCTGGATAAACGAGGATATCGCCTCAGGCAAAAGCATGGGCGAGGCCCCGCTGCCCGAATGGGTGAAGCAAGCCGGGCAAGGCTCCAATGGCGGCGAGAACGGTGACATCACCTGGGGGGTGCACACGACGCAGGGTTCCTATGCGCCATCATCGAATACCTACAGGCCCCGCTCGGCATTACCGGTATACCGGCGTCAGTTATTTCCGGACCGGTTGCTGGATGAACAGGAACAATACGGCACAACCATATTCGAGACCGGCGCGGTGCGTATGTGGCATACGGGCGCCGGATGCGGCGCCGAAGGAATAGTGGATGACGGGATAGCCATTCTGAGTTTCAAGAGCAAAATGCACACCATTGGCAGTGATGTACTGGACGGAGTGCAAAAGGCGATAGAAGAAGCGGAACGCAACTGGCGCGCGCTGGTTATCTGGCAGACCGAACCGCCTTTCTCCGCGGGCGCCAATCTGCAAAAGGCGACGGAGCGCATGAAAAGCACGGAACCCCCGTCGGCTCTCGAGGTATTGGCAAAAAAACTCAGGAAAACGGCGCAGTCCGCCGTGCTCAAGGCTGCGCGCAGTCTCAATCTCGCCGATACCCTGATGGCGGGAAAACTGGCAGAAGTGGAAGCAATGGTGGCGCAATTCCAGCAGACTTCCCAAAGCCTCAGGTATTCAATGGTTCCTACCGTTGCGGCGGTGGACGGACTGGCTCTGGGGGGCGGGTGTGAATTCGTAATGCACTGTGATCGCGCGGTGACTACCCTGGAAAGCTACATCGGGCTGGTGGAAGCCGGCGTGGGTCTCCTGCCGGCCGGCGGCGGCTGCAAGGAACTGGCCCTGCGCGCCTCGCAGGGGGCGAAGGATGGCGACCCCTTTCCCCTGCTCAGAAACTATTTTCAGAGTGTGGCAACGGCACAGTTGGCAAAAAGTGCCGAAGAAGCCCGCGAACTGGGGTATCTGCGCGGCGCGGATCAGGTGGTTATGAACCGGTTCGAGTTGCTCTATGTCGCCAAGGCGCAGGCGCGGGCGCTGGCTGAGGTGGGCTACCGTCCTCCGCTTAAAGCCCGCAATATTCCCGTCGCCGGCTCCACCGGCATTGCCACGATTAAGGGCTTGCTCGTGAACATGCGCGAAGGCGGGTTTATTTCAGAGCATGATTACCTTATCGGCACGAAAATCGCCCATGTCATGTGCGGAGGCGAACTTACCCCTGGCAGCGTAGTCGATGAGGACTGGTTTCTGGAGTTGGAGCGTGCCGCGTTTATAGAATTACTGGCGACGGAGAAAACGCAGGCACGTGTCGAACATACCCTGAAGACGGGGAAGCCGCTGAGGAATTAAGAAAGGAGAATTGCCGTGACAACCAGCCAGGTTCAGGATGCGTACATCGTAGCCGCCGTGCGTACGCCCGTCGGCAAGGCGCCGCGCGGAATGTTCAAAACTGTGCGTCCCGACGACATGCTGGCGCATGTGCTAAAGGCCGTGGTGGCGCAATGCGGCGGCCTCGATCCGGCCGCCATCGACGATGTGATCGCCGGTTGCGCGATGCCAGAGGCCGAGCAGGGAATGAATGTGGGCCGCATTGCTCTCCTGCTGGCAGGCCTGCCCAACAACGTGCCGGGGATGACGATCAACCGCTTTTGCGCTTCCGGCCTGCAGTCCGTGGCTATCGCCGCCGACCGTGTCCGCCTCGGCCATGCGGACGTGATCATCGGCGCCGGTACCGAGAGCATGAGCATGGTCCCGATGATGGGCAACAAGGTATCCTTCGACCCGGCGATATTCGAGCGCGATGAGAACATAGGTATCGCCTACGGCATGGGCATAACCGGCGAAAAAGTCGCGCAGCGGTGGCAGGTCAGCCGCGAGTCCCAGGATGAGTTCGCAGTGGAGAGCCACACGAAGGCGCTCAAGGCTATCGAAGCGGGTGAATTCGAGCAGGAAATCGCGCCCTACACGGTTGAAGAAAAGCGTCCCGACCTTGCCTCGCATGAGATTCGCGAGGTATCCGTTGTCCGCGATACCGATGAAGGTCCTCGTCGGGGCACGAACGCGGAAGTTCTATCCAGGCTGAAGCCCGTGTTCGCGGCCAGCGGTTCGGTAACGGCGGGGAACAGCTCACAGATGTCCGACGGCGCAGGTGCAGTCATCGTGGCAAGCGAAGGCGCATTGAAGCGCTTCAATCTCACCCCTATTGCGCGGTTCCTGGGCTATTCGGTCGCTGGCGTACCGCCGGAGATCATGGGCATAGGGCCGATAAAGGCGATACCGAAAGTGCTGAAACAGGTCGGCTTGAAACAGGACGATCTGGACTGGATCGAGTTGAATGAAGCGTTTGCCGCGCAGAGCCTCGCGGTCATCAATGATCTGGGGCTGGACCGCGCGAGGTTAAACCCCCTGGGGGGCGCAATTGCACTTGGCCATCCGCTCGGCGCCACCGGCGCCATCCGTGTTGCCACGCTTGTGCATGGACTACGCCGCCACAAGTTGAAATACGGCATGGTAACCATGTGCGTCGGCACCGGCATGGGCGCAGCCGGCGTGTTCGAAGCCTTATAGGAACAGCCGGCCAAGTTCACGGCGAGACCAGCGCCGGGAAGGGTTTCTAAACTATTTTCCGAAATAGACATAACCCTTCTGGGGTACGCTCGATTCCTTGAAGCGCTTCCGCTCCTCGAGGTCTAGTTTCTTATCCCACCAGATCGCACGCGCTTCTTGCTGATCTTCCTCCAGCTTTGGATTTTTCTCGAATAATTCGCGCATGAATCGGGTATGGTCGGATTCGTACAGTTTCGCCATCTTATCTTTCCTCTCTGCTTGCATACCCGGAAACTGTACCATAAGCGGGGCACGCACGCACCAACTCGGTCCTGTCGCCTTGTGCGAGCCGCCCGAAACACCATTCAGGAAGGCTTGCGCCTATGCAGCTTCCTCACGAACTGCGTGAATGGCAACCCAAGGTCTGTTTCAAGTTTCCGCGCCCGCTCGGGTAAACTTTCCCACACCAGTTTACCCGGGTCGTGCTTGAAGGCAAAGACGATCACATTGCCATGCGGCTCAACCTTCAAGGTGGCGACGTTTCCGGGAAAACTGTTTTCGATACGCCTTATATATTCCTGAAAACCTTTGTCACTGCCGAGAAGATTAATTACCAGCAGGCCATTTCTTTTCAGGGCCTCGCGAGCGCGGTTGTAGAAGTCCTGGCTGCAAAGCGAGGGCGCCTGAAGGCCATCGTCAAACCCATCGACCATCAGTACGTCCGTCGCGTATGGATGGCTGCCGATGTATTCGCCCCCCTCTGCAACAAATACCTGCAGGCGGTCGTCATCCGGCGGCAAAAAAAAATAATTGCGGGCGGTCGCAACCACCTGGGCGTCAATTTCAATCACGGTCGTTTTAGTCCGCGGCAACCGGTGATAAACGAACTTGGTCAAGGAACCTCCGCCCAGACCGATCATCATTACATGTCCCGGGCAGGGGTGAAACAGCGCAAAACCCATCATGCATTTTGTGTAGGCCAGTTCCAGTGCCTCGGGCGCGGCTAACCTCATCGCGCTTTGCACCATGCTGCTGCCCAAATGGAGCGAGCGCACCCCGTCCTGCTCGCTCAACTCAACGCGCGCTCCTGCCCTCCAACCTGTTCCTCGGCTGGAATCCCGCCCGGAAAACCCGCGCGCCGAACTCATGCCCTCCTCCTTAAAGTTTAATGACGCTTTACAAGCCGATATTTTTAGCCTACGTTTACATGACGGCAAGGCGAAGAAGCGGTTGCAGAAAAGCTATCTCCGTTTTCCACCAAGTGCCGGCAGCCATTGCCTCGATAAACTCCACATTCTCCCCAGCTCCGGCCGGTGATGCGAGGTAGTCATGAACAAGATTACCATTATAGTTTTAGCTCCGTTTACGGCGGCGATTCTTTTATCGGCTTGCGTGGGAACGGGTTTGAAGGAGACCCGCGAAACCTACGGGGCGAAGTTCACTGGAGAGCATTCCGCTCTCGCACGATGCGTCGTGGACAAACTACAATCGGACAGCCGGTGGCTGATTCGCGCCCTGCAGTATGACATACGCCGGTATCCCCGCATTGAGGCGACGGAAATCCGTGCGTACGCGCCAGGTATATTGCCAGGCATATATCCGCGCAACTCTCCGGATAACCCTGACGCCGTTATCAGCTACGCATCCCCGCCGCACAAGGTCCATGTATATAAATCAGATGCGCAAGCGGGGCACGGCGCTGACCCCAATTACTCTTTCCTCCTGATGCTGAAAAGAACCGATCCTGAAACGGTAGTTGCCACGCTTAACGGCAAGCGTCACGAGAGCGGTGTGGCGTGGGAAAAGCTCAAAGCCTGTTCCCCGGGGTGATTCTCTTAACCCCCTGATTTTGCCTCGTCTCCCGCGTTCGCGCCGTTTGTTCGCCCAGGAGGCCTCCGCAGTTCTTCGCCCTTTATCGGAGAAAATTAATGCCGTGTTACCACGGGCATGAAATTTTCGTTATTGTCCGCGATAGAATGGAGATTTCAAGGAAACCCGGCCGGGAACAATAGTGAGCAAAAGATGCGGTTATCAATAAGAAGAGCGGCTCTAGCCGGATTGGCATTGGCATTTCTGGCACCTCCGGCTTTTCCTGGGTACTTTGAGGATGGAATGCAATTTGTCCTCGGCAAGGATTACCCTCGGGCGGCTGCATCCTTCCGCAAGGCCGCCGAACAGGGAAACGCCGATGCGCAATTTAACCTGGGTGTCCTATATGGGAAAGGCCGCGGAGTCGAACAGGACTATCAGCAGGCGGCGCACTGGTATCGCAAAGCGGCGGAACAGGGGGATGCGCCGGCGCAGTCCATGCTGGGCTTCCTGTACCTCAAAGGCCAGGGATTGGTCCAGGACTACCAGCAGGCCATGTTCTGGTATCTCAAGGCTGCGGAGCAGGGATACGCGCTAGCCCAGCATAACCTGGGGGTCATGTATGCCAAGGGCCAGGGGGTCGCTCAGGATTATGAACAGGCTCTTTCCTGGTATCTCAAAGCGGCGGAGCAAGGGCACCCGCCGGCGCAGTCCATCGCCGGATTCATGTACCTCAAGGGCCAGGGGGCCGCGCAGGATGACGAACGGGCCGCGTCCTGGTATCTCAGGGCGGCCGAGCAGGGATACGCGGACGCACAATACGCGCTAGGGGTTCTCTACGCGAAGGGCCGCGGAATTGCCCAAAACGATGAGGAGGCCGCATCCTGGTACCGCAAAGCCGCCGAACAGGGAAATGCAGACGCCCAATTCAATCTGGGGATCATGTATGCAGAAGGGACCGGCATCGAGCAGGATTATCAACAGGCGGCATCCTGGTATCGCAAGGCTGCGGAGCAGGGAGATGCGCGCGCGCAATTCAAGCTTGGTGTTGCTTATGCCAAGGGCCGGGGAATAGCACAGGACGATTACGAGGCCGCTGCCTCGTACCGCATGGCTGCGGAGCAGGGATATGCGCCTGCACAATTCAACCTGGGGGTCATGCATGCAACCGGGAAAGGGGCCATGCAGGATGATGCGAAGGCGTTGTACTGGTATCGTCAGGCGGCGGAGCAGGGAGATGCGGACGCGCAGTACAACCTGGGCGTGCGCTACGACAACGGTCGTGGCACGGCAAAGGACGAGCAGGAGGCTTTAAGCTGGTATCGCAGGGCGGCGGAACAGGGCTACGCGCAGGCCCAATACAGCCTGGGTGTAAAGTACGACACTGGCGACGGTGTGCCTCAGGATTACACGGAGGCGTTGTCGTGGTACCGAAAGGCCGCCGAGCAGGGGCATCCCGGAGCGCAAACGAACCTGGGGGTACTGTATTACAAGGGCGGCGGTGTCGAGCAGGACTATGTCGAAGCGGATAAATGGTTCAGCATTGCCAGCGCGGACGACTATGAGGACGCTAAGGAGAACCGCGAGCTAATGGAAAAACTCATGACGCCTGAACAGATAGCCGAAGCGCAACGCCTGGCGGACGAATGGGCAAGGACGCATCAAAAGTGAAGCGATGAGGCGAAGGAAGAGCGTTAATAAAGGATGAGGCAGAAAGTACGCTTGAGTGTGACAGCGTAAACGTATAGCGTTACAGCCAGGGAACAATCTACTTGGACTGTTTCGTGCCGCTCTTTTCCTTGGTGATGGGGTTCTGTACCGTGTAGCCTTTTTCTTTCATCTTGTATCCCCCATAGGCGCCAGCGCCTCCCGCTGCCAGATACCAGCAACCGGAAAGTGCCGGCAGCGCGGCCAGGACTACGCCCAAGCGGAGAATTCTCTTTATTTTCATCTCGATTATTCTAATATGATAGAAAACCACACAATTTTGACCTGAGGAAAGGTACTCTATGGACCAGGGGGTTGTCAATGTCCGGGGGTCAGCCCTTCGTTATTGACGACTCGCCGCATTGAGGGGCGTTAAGGGCGGAACCAGGACCAGCGGGAGTTTATCCTGGAGGAGTCGCCGGTCTTGCAGGGGCCGGACGATCCGCCGTGTAGATTTTTCCGGAGGAAATGTCATGAAGGAAATAACGGAAGCAACGGTTTTGAGTACAGGAATCCCGCGCCTTATTACGGTCGCGGCAATAGCCGCATTGGTGATGCTCCTGGCGGCATGTCAATCGACGGAAACGCGGCGTGCTGGCGGCTTGATCGGCGGTATCGCAGGGTCTATCGGCGGCAGCTATCTCGGCAGCTATCTCGGGGGAGGCACAGCTGGCCGGATTCTGGGCGCCGTAGCTGGAGGTGTCGGCGGACACTACCTCGGGGCGGAGATCGGGAGACGGCTCGGCCAGGAAGACCAGCGAAGAATGGCGGATGCCTCGCAGCGGGCGTACGATACGGGGCAATCGCAAACCTTCAGCAACCCCGACAGCGGGGTGAGGGGCAAGGCTGAAGTGGTCTCATCCAGCCAGGCGCAGCAAAACGACAATCGGGAGTGCAAGACAATCCGGCAAACGGTTGTGCTGAATGACGGCAAGACCGTTACCGAAGACGTGAGAAGCTGCAAGGAGCCGGACTGAGTGATTTATATCGCCATTCGCTGGAGAGAGCGCGGGAAACATGGATCAGCGACTCGATCATGCGCGCCAAGGCTTTGGGGAAGCGCATGGTCGATTAGCCTGGATTTAAGGAATCGAATGTCGTCATGAAAGACAAGGAACAATTGGAATGCAAACGAATTGATGAGCTGAAACGGCGGATTTCCAGCCTTCAGCTTGGAGAGTCCGGCCGTACTCATGAGATTCTCGAGGCCCTTATTGCGCTCGTGCCCCAGGAAACCCGCGGAGAATTTGTTGGATTGCTCGAAACTCTTTCGAAGGATGCCCCGGACCGCGAACGGCGAGGTTTTGACCGCCGGCGCGCGCTTCAGATCGTGGAGGGCGTTTGCAGGCCGGAACATTTCGCAAGGGAAGCCGCGCAGTCGCAGCACGAGTCCGACCGAAGGGTAGGGGAAAGGCGGCAACGAGACCGCCGAAAATGGGCGCGCAATTCCCGAAAACCCTGGACGGATGAACAAATCCAGGCCTTGCAAACGATGGTCGAGCAGCATGTGCCCGTAAGACGAATCGCGCTGAAGTTAGGCAGGACTTCAACTGCAGTTCTCGCTAAAGCCAAGGAAATTAAGTTGGCCCTGCGCTGCTAGCCCCCACGGCCTCGGGCCGGTAGGGGTGCGCGGCAAGTTCTGGAACACGGGCTGCTGATTCGCCCGGGTTTTCCGGCGATGGAGGCGGAATTGTCACTGCTGCCCCCGCCTCAATGGAATCAGGGCTTCTTTCTCCACTGGTCCCCGGGTTTCTCATATTCCTTTTTTACCGCCGCCCAAGCGACCTTAAGCGCAGTCTCTTCACGTGATGCATCGCCTCTGCGGTCGTCTGCGTCCTTGTATTCGTCCCAGGCACTATTGAAAGCCGCCTGATATATCTCCTGGGCATGCTTCGGCAATACGTTCGCAACATTGTCGGGCAGGTCTTTCAGGGTGTCGTAGGGCATGGGGTTCTCCTGATACTGGTTGGATGGAAGAGTGGGCGATTTATCGAGATGCAAGCAAGCTGAACACGCAAACATTGAAAATTTGCGAATGCATGGTATAAAGCGCACGTTTGCCAGCTTTGTTCGGTTGACCCCCAACGCGGCCTGCTCTCGCAACTGGGTAATCCTCTCTGCGTTTAACGCCGGCTTCCTGCCTTTGCAGACCATTCCCTTGGCCTTTGCCAAGGCAATTCCTTCCCGCTGCCGCTCCTTAATCAGGGCTCGTTCAAATTGTGCGAATGCACTCAGCATGGAAAACATCAGGGTGGAACGCGGGTCATCACCGTCCGCAGTAAAGCTCATATTCTCTCTAATGAATTCGACCGACACACCCTGTCATTCATTTCCTTACCAGCCTGAGCATGTCTTTGACGTTACGCGCCAGCCTAGACGGGACAATAAAAGTTGGAAAGTATCAGGCAGATTTGTAAGTATGGGTCTACCCAAAGTAGACGGATCCATTTTTGAATTTGCCCAATAAGATTCAATTGCGCTTGCCTTGACTTTTCAAACTCTCCATCTATGTTAAAGGAGTCGCTCCTTTTTGAAATCCCTTTGCGAAAATTAAACCGGCTTCGTTACAATGAGAATTAACAACTGCTGCTTCAAAGTTCGCAGCGTCATCCTGGCCGCAGCCGCCAGTTTAGCTTTTGCCTTACCCGCGCAAGCTACCACACTGAAAACCCTCAAACGTTTTGATTCAACGAATTCGGTACTATTCCTGCAAAATGACTGGAACCCGGCAAATGGGAATACATACTGGGGAGCCCTTGAGGTGTCTCAAAGCACAGACCCAGGCCCTACCGACTTTTCTGGTCCAAATGTTGCGGGAAGCTTTTCCGCAGGGGAGGATCCGTGGGAGACCGTTTCGATAAAAAGCCATGCCGAGGGCCAGTTTAATCTGCAGGGAACTCAGGAAATGCAGCTTGTCGCCCGCCCGGAATATGTGACTGACCGACCCTATGTCACTGCCGTGTTGCGCCTGACCATGCAGGACGGCAGTATCTGGGACCAGCCCAAAGTGCTGGCAAACAATGTGTGGCAGACAGCAGCGTTTCCCGTCAAGGAAGACTCCTTCGCCCGTGTTGAGTGGGGGCCATCCGGAGTGTTCGACCTTGGCAAGGTTGCTTCATGGGAAGTTATCCTGGTAGACCTGCCTCCGGGCAACCACTCCATTAACCTTCATACCCTCTACATGAAGGGCAACTATGAGGCATCAGGAAACGCTGCGGAGCCGTTCGAAGTAAATTTTTACGCTGGAGATGGAAGCATTCTGTTTCGCCATGCTGACTGGAACCCGGCAGATGGTGATACCCACTGGTTATATCATGTACGTGCGCATCAACATTATTACAATCCATTTGGCTTTGTGAGGGCGGTCTATCGTTCTGCAGGCGATCCGTGGGAAACGGTATCCTTGCGTAAGGAAGCCCAGACCCACTTCGACCTGACGGCCAGCGGCAGCGGGCAGATTGTAGCTTTAATGAACGCGGGGGTGAATTTCGACCCGAACGCATTGGTCATGAGCCTGACTATGGAAGATGGGAGCGTCTGGCAACAGGGAAAGCGGCTGGATGTAGTTAGTAGCAATGCCTTGGCGCATTTTACGCCTTGGGGGCTTAACATGCTGCCATACAGGTTTTCGTTTGATCCTCAAGGGAAAGGCTGGACGATGGCAGCCTGGGCGCCAACGGGAAACTTTGACTTGAGTCGGATCAAAACGTGGGAACTGTCGTTCAACAATCTTGAGGAAGGGGAAAACTCTGTCTTGCTGGGCAGCATTGGCATAATGGGAGCTTCTTTAGTAAATGCGGACAACACGTTTGGAGCCAACGGGCAGGCCCAATGGCTGGAGCGCAGCTTTGCTTCTGATGGAGTGACTGGGGACATCAGTTCAGACGGTTTCGAAAATAGCCTCTACATTGCGTCGGAAATCCCAGTCAATGGATTGGAACTGGGCTTCAACCTTGAAATCACCAGTAGCTATGCAAACTCCTCTCCGAATGCGGTCGTCTTCAAGCTGACGACAGGTGATGGAAAAGTCTGGCAACAAAGCTTTAGTCTGCCCGAAGCTGGACGATCAATACACAGGATTTATGTCGGTTGTCCGGGTCCCTGGTCAATGATACGCCCTGACCCAGATGATTTTCGCTGCAAGGGCATATTAGGGGCGTTTTACGGGATCAGCTCAGACATTACGAAATGGGAGGTAGTGCTAAACAGGCCACCCGCCGGGGAACACAAAATTGGCGTTAACCTCCTCTCCACGGTTCAATAAGCTGTGCTCTCCAAGCAGAAAAAGCGAGAGTGATGCCAAATCCCGGAGCGCGCAATCAATGCGCCCAACCAATAATAGGAGGATGAATTGATACGAAAACTTGTCTTTGCTGCTCTTGCTGCTTGGGTTGTACGCCGACTTTCCCGCAGGGGTCTAAAGAGATCGCCGTAGTCCATGAGGAGCCGTGGTTGAGGGGCCCTGTTCCATTAGGAAATAGGAAGCAGTCTGCGAAACGAACATACTTAATGCGACCGCCCCCGAGGGGCGTGGTAGTTCCGGTCGCTACCACGAGCGCATATTGCAGCTTTCTCTTGACCGGGTGACGCTGGATCTGGACTCGACGGTGATGACCCCGTATGGCGAGCAAACAGAAATCTGGGAACACATCAGTTATCAGATCCTTAAAGCCTGTCCTTCAGATTATCCATATGTGTTGCGCCATGCTTGCTTGCGTGAGGCATATTGAGGATGCGCTTCGGCCTGCTTCCATTTTTGGTAAAAAATAGCTGCACTTTCTGCTTTATCCGGATCGCCGGTGCCTTTCTCTTTCAAAGCGTATTCCTTGTTTTTATCATATTTAATCCCGCTTTTGTAATTCGCATATCGCCGCGCCCGCGTAAAGCCCATCTGCAGGAATTTCCTTGCGAGATCAGCCCCAACGAAATCCTCGGCTTCCAGATAATCTTCAAACATTTTATAAAGAAGCGTGCTGCTGATTTCTGCCATTTCAGGTGTTTTAAAGCGCCAATGGGGCGTCAATTCGCTTTTATAGGGCTCACATATCAATACCCCCTGCTCGCCTTTGCCGACCCGGTATTTTTCAGGCTCCTTCCGATAATCGATATCCCGTTTCCACGGATAGCTTTGCTTATCGAATTTCAAATAAGACGGGATATGGTAATTTTTCACCAAACGTATTCTTCCGGAAAACTACAGAGCGCAATGGCTAGCGCCCTCCATACCTGTTTATCAGTCAGGACAATTAAAGTGGGCCCCTGAATCAAGGCAATATTGGGTGGAGTTTAAGAGGGCAACCTTTCGCACGCAGCGGCACGGCACTGCCCCGGTTTTGTTTCTGTTTTTGTTCCTGAGCGAGCTTATTTCTCGCATTGAATTTATCTACAATGCTGACTCCGCCACCACCTGCGCTCCGGTAGACCACATCCGGTGTGCTGTAACCCAGCGATTGGTGCATTCTTTCCGTGTTGTAAAACACAAAATATTCCGCCAGTCCCAGCAGCAATTACGGCAGGGTGGCGCTCGCTACGCCAGAGCCGTTCCACGAAAATGTTGTCCAATGCCCGTCCGCGACCGTCCATGCTGATGGCAATGCCGTGCGCCTCGAGCACACCGGTGAATGCCTCTGAGGTGAACTGGCAGCCTTGAATGTCTCCGGACGCCGTAGACCTGTAGCGCTTGCTCCAGACAGTCCACACCGAATGTGCTATCCAGCGTATTCGATAACTGCCGTGCCAGTACTTTGCGTGAATACCAATCGATTCACGGTCACCAGGTACACAAATCCTCGCGGCAGGCGGATGTAAGTTAAGTCTGTGCTCCATACCTGATTGGGCGGGGTCACTACCACGCCTCGGAGCAGGTAGGGATAAATCTTGGCAGATGCGGGAGAGCCGTTGCCGACGAAATAGACGCAGTGAGTCAAGCCCATACATGCGCCTCCTCAAAATGGACAGTATCCCCTGTCTTGTGGCCTTGATAGTCCTCGTCGGGACTTGATTCAAAACTAACTATCTTTCCTTTAAAGTTTCCCCCTTCCAGAACATCAATAACTTCCACAAATACTAACTCGGAACCAATCTTCAAGTCTCTTACATCGCCGACCTCAACTGGGTATTTAAGAGGTTCTCCTGACGCGTAGTGTCTAGCGACAATTAAAGATTTGCCGTCAGGACGCTTTGTAAACCCGGTTTTCTTCTGATTTTCCATATCACTTGTACTCCTTCTTCTAAGACACGGGATCCCACACGGGCATGAATTGAAATTAGCTGGTTATATTTTAAGGATATCTCGACCTGAAGGAAATACCTGCGTGGTAGAACAACGATATAGATACCTTATTGGTGCCTGAACTAAGGGGAAGGGGAATGTCGGGGTGACCTGCTATCGTTTTTTGTAACCAATTCGAAAGTGAGTCTTCGGTTCAAGCATTCTGATTTTGCCACCGTTCCCGGCCTGCTTGAGCCGGTGTTCGATTGCCGAGCGAAGAATGCGGCCGCT
>JACDGV010000003.1 GCA_013821425.1 Nitrosospira sp.
CCTGGCGGTGGCCACGCACATTGTCGATGGCGCGCGCGAAGTCTACATGGAGTTGACGGAAGACTATTCCACGCTGGAGAAATTCAACGAGCGCAGGCTGATCATGGCGCACGATGCGCGCATGAACTTGAAGAAGTGGGATAGCGTAACCTGCCGCGAATGCCATCGGGACCCGCAGCCCCCCGGAGCCGACGCCCAGGCCGCGCACAAGAAGATGGAAACCGAAGGGGCCACCTGCATCGACTGCCACCAGAACCTGGTGCACACCGAGGCCCCGGAGACAGACCTCAACGAGAGCCGCAAACAGGGCAAGCTGGTCCTCAAGGAAGATGAGGACGACGAGGACGACGACGACGATGATGAGGATGAGGGTTGAGCGGGTAGCCTCGGTTTAAGCTGTTCATTTTCGCTACATCAGCCTCCGCATGCTCTACCCCGCGTCGCCTAAGAGGCTTTCCCGCCTGAATTTGCTCCCCACTGCGCGGCTTGGGGGGAAATGTGCGCGGTCACATCACAGCGGAAACTCAATAAATCCTTCCTCCGATGCCAAAATCGGAGCCGATTGCGGCCCGGGCAGGGGCCGTAAAAATGTCGAGGGCGATTCGGGCGCATCCTGCTAGTGCAGGACCAGCCAGCTCGCGGTGGGGATGATCAGCTAAAAGCTGGATAAGTGTTCAAGGTAACGCCGGGAAGGAATCCAGTCTTTCCTGATTTGACCGATTCCGCCCACTCCTGAACAGGTGGAGAGGGAATAGCGCCTTATCCGCCTATTCCGTTATGTCACGAGACTGTAACATAGCCATCGTACTATGTAGCCTGTCAAAAAAACGTCCCTCTCATAATGCACCCGCCTGTGACAGCCCAATCTGCCGACGCACACTCGCGCCCGCGAAGTCTTGGATATAGCTATCGCCGTCACCTGGGCGAGCGCTTTATTGAGGGATTGCTGTTTCTGATGGCATTTATTTCAGTTGCAATAACTCTCGCTATTGTGGCGATGCTGGTCAAGGAGTCGGTGGTATTTTTTGAACAGGTTCCACTTTGGGATTTTCTTACCGATACCCAATGGACGCCGCTATTTGATGACGCGCACTATGGGATACTTCCGCTGATTTCCGGAACGGTGGTGAGTTCCGCTGTAGCGCTTCTGGTTGCCATCCCGCTCGGAACGATCACGGCAATATATCTTTCCGAATTCGCACCATTTGCCGTGCGAGAAGTTGCCAAGCCATTCCTTGAGTTACTAGGTGGCGTGCCAACTGTCGTGTATGGTTATTTTGCGCTATTGTTTGTAACGCCGCTGTTACAGAAAATTTTCCCCGAATTGCCGGGGTTCAGCCTCCTTTCGGCTGGACTGGTGATGGGAATTATGATTATCCCCTATGTGAGCTCCATGGCTGAAGACGCGATGCGAGCCGTACCGATGCATTTGCGGGAAGGTTCCTACGCGATGGGCGCAACCCGGTTTCAAACCGCCATCAGGGTTATCATGCCTGCCGCCTTTTCCGGCATTGCCGCTGCCTACATTCTAGGTATTTCGCGTGCAGTGGGTGAAACGATGGTGGTCGCGATTGCCGCCGGGATGCAGCCAAATCTTACCTGGAACCCGATGGAACCGGCAGCTACGATTACCGCCTATATCGTACAGGTAAGCCTGGGTGATTTGCCGCATGGCAGCATTGGTTATCAGACGATTTTCGCCGCCGGGCTTACGTTGCTGCTCCTGACGTTGACGTTCAACATTATCGGACATCTTTTGCGTAAGCGCTATCGTGAAGTATATTGAGCCGGCCGGACCATTCGTCTGTTGATCCAGTAGTTTCCTTTTATCTTTGACTGTTTGATTTGTGATTTTCCGATCAACAGACTTGTTTGTTGTGGGGCCGGGGCCAGTTGATGAGAGACGATAAAGACCTCAGCGAGATTCGTTCCATCATCGCACGCCACAAGCTGTGGGACCTGATCTTCATGATTATTGGCGTGTTTGCGCTGATGATCGCGGTACTCACATTCATGGCATTATTCGCTCACATGCTGATCGAAGGCATGCCGCGTTTATCTTGGGATTTTTTCACTTCGTTTCCGTCGCGCCGTCCCGGATCGGCAGGAATACTTTCTGCCTGGGTTGGCACCACGCTTGTCATGCTGGTGACGGCAGCGGCGGCGGTGCCGATGGGCATCGGAGCAGGTATCTACCTGGAAGAATATGCCGCAAAGAATATCATTACGGAGATTATCGAAATCAATGTTACCAATCTTGCGGGAGTTCCATCCATCATCTACGGACTTCTGGCGCTAAGCCTGTTCGTACATCAATTCGGGTTTGGCCAGAGTATTCTTTCCGCAGGCCTCGCGCTGGCATTATTGATACTGCCCATCGTGATTGTGGCTACGCGGGAGGCGATACGGGCTATTCCAGTGGTTATTCGCGAAGGGGCGTACGCGCTTGGCGCAACCAGGTGGCAAACCGTATCTGATCATATTCTGCCTTATTCCGCAGCCGGGATTCTGACTGGCGTTATTATTGGCCTGGCCCGTGCAATAGGCGAAACGGCGCCCGTTATCACCATTGGGGCTTTGACATTCATTGCCTTTTTGCCTCCATCACCGTTCCAGGATGAATTTCCTTTTCTATCGTTCGAGTGGCTGATGGCCCCATTCACCGTGATGCCGATACAGATGTTCAATTGGGTGTCCCGACCCGAAGCGGAGTTTCAAATCAACGCCGCCGCAGCGGGGTTGGTGCTGGTAGTAATGACTCTTACCATGAACGGTCTGGCCATATATTTGCGCTATCGCATGCGCAAAAACCTCAAATGGTAAGCGATTTTCCAGCGGATAACCCGCGGGCGGATGCGCCCGACGCCCGGTACAAGTCCGAAGTCAGAAACCTGAGTTTTTACTACGGCGCGTTCTCTGCGCTGAAGAACATAAACATGATGTTGCCCGAAAAACGGGTTACTGCCTTGATCGGCCCATCCGGATGCGGTAAATCCACTTTCCTGCGCTGCTTTAACCGGATGCATGATCTCTATCCCGGTAACCGTTACGTGGGAGAGATTATTCTGCACCCGGACGATGTCAATATTCTTTCGCGTGACGTCGATCCGATTGAAGTACGCATGCGCATTAGTATGGTTTTTCAGAAACCCAATCCATTCCCAAAGTCGATTTATGAAAATGTTGCGTATGGCTTGAGAGTGAGAGGCGTAAGACAACGCGCCAAATTGGACGAGAAGGTGGAAGAAGCCTTGCGTGACGCGGCACTATGGGACGAGGTGAAGGATCGCCTGAATCAGCTTGCCTATAACCTTTCCGGGGGCCAGCAGCAGCGACTGTGCATAGCCCGGGCGCTGGCGACCGATCCTGAAATTCTGTTATTCGATGAACCCACATCTGCGCTTGATCCCATCGCGACGGCGAGCATTGAGGAACTTATTACCGACCTGAAAGACAAGGTTACCATTCTTATTGTTACCCATAACATGCAGCAGGCGGCACGCGTGTCCGATTTTACTGCTTACATGTACCTGGGTGAGCTTATCGAGTTTGATGTTACTGATACCATTTTCATCAAGCCCAAACACAAACAGACGGAAGATTACATTACCGGACGGTTTGGGTAGCAAGAACCCGAGCGGCAAAGCTACTATAGCTATGTATTGCTCCAGCCTGTCGCGCTTCCCCTAATGTTAGGGTCTTCGCCTTTCAGCCTCATGTACTCCCAAGGATCAATGCTGTGCCCGCATTTTTACAGCGACTTTTTTAAAGCGTCCTTGCAGGCCCGTTTGTCTACCTCGCGTTTTTGGTCCAAACGACATCGCCGGCTTCGTGATTGACCCGGTATTCATTCACAGGTAACATTCGCAGCTTTCAAGTACAAGGCGACTCCTTTATGGCTATGCGTTCGAAGCTGGTTGCGGGTAACTGGAAAATGCATGGCGAATTGGTACAGAACCAAGATTTGCTGAAAAGGATTATGCTGGAAACAGCAGAACCTGGAGAGGTAGATATTGCGGTGTGCGTGCCGTATCCTTATCTGCCGCAGGCGCAGTCGGTATTACGCAATTCCCATGTTTTTTGGGGCGCCCAGAACGTGAGCCAACACGAAAAGGGGGCATATACAGGCGAAATTTCAACGGCTATGTTGGCAGATTTCGGTTGCCGCTTCGTCATTGTGGGGCACTCTGAGCGGCGTGCATTGTACGGTGAGGATAATCGTACCGTCGCGCTTAAATTCAAGGCGGCTCAGGCTGCGGGTCTAATGCCTATCCTATGTGTTGGCGAAACCCTTGATCAGCGCGAGGCTGCCGTTACCGAGCAGGTGGTGGCCGAGCAATTGGACGCAGTAATCGAATTGGCGGGCGCAGAAGCGCTCGGAAAGGCAATCCTGGCTTACGAGCCTGTATGGGCCATAGGCACCGGTAAAACGGCCACTCCTCAACAGGCTCAGGAAATGCACGGGTTTATCCGCGATAGAATTGCGGTCAGTAATCCTCAAGTGGCTCGCGAATTGCGGATTCTTTATGGCGGCAGCGTCAAAGCAGGTAATGCAGCCGAACTGTTCGCCATGCCAGATATTGATGGAGGATTGATCGGTGGCGCGTCACTGATCGCCGATGAATTCATCAGCATTTGCCGGGCGGCAAAAAACTAACTCATTCTGGAGCAGCTTTGGAAACACTCATCTGGATACTACATGTCCTCTCGGCCGTTTGCGTAATTGTTCTGGTCTTGCTGCAGCATGGGAAAGGCGCGGATATGGGCGCCGCCTTCGGTAGCGGCTCATCCGGCAGTTTATTTGGGGCCAGCGGTTCCGCAAATTTTCTGAGCAGGAGTACCGGTGCGCTGGCGGCGGTATTTTTCTTCACCAGCCTTGGTCTTACCTATCTCTCCAGTAACAGGACCGAAAGCACGGGGGTGATGGATAGGGCGATGCCAGTTCAGTCGGCGAAGCCCGCGGCGGAACCGGTTCCACCCATTCCACCAGCCGGGGAGTCTTCCAAGGCGACGGAAATACCGAAATAATTTAATGATGAGTTGGTTGAACAATTGACCAATGGTGCGTTCTAAATTCATTAAGTTTCAGACTAGAACTCAAATTTAGCCGCCGACGTGGTGAAATTGGTAGACACGCCGTCTTGAGGGGGCGGTGGCGAAAGCTGTGCGAGTTCGAGTCTCGCCGTCGGCACCAGTTGGAACAGGGCTGAGAGTCAGGGGGAGCAATAAACGCCTCGACGTTGCAGTCTCCAGTCTGTCTATCCTTTATTTTTAACCTGCGATGCTCGAAAACTATTTTCCGATTCTACTGTTCATTTTGATTGGGCTCGCCGTGGGCGTAGTGCCGATGGCGTTTGGCTGGCTGTTTGGTCCCAACCGTCCTTACAGCGAGAAACTTTCCCCGTATGAATGCGGTTTCGAAGCATTTGAAGACGCTCGAATGAAATTTGACGTGCGTTACTATCTGGTTGCTATCCTGTTCATTCTTTTCGATCTGGAAATCGCCTTCCTGTTTCCGTGGGCAGTGGTCTTGAATGAGATTGGGCTATTCGGGTTCCTCGCAATGGTAGTGTTTCTGGGCATCCTCGTCATTGGTTTTATTTACGAATGGACAAAGGGAGCCCTGGAATGGGATTAAGGTTATGAGTGCTAATGCTAATGGTGTGATGGAAAAAGGCTTTATCACCACAAGTCTGGATACGGTTATCAACTGGGGGCGTACCGGGTCCATGTGGCCAATGACCTTCGGTCTCGCATGCTGTGCGGTCGAGATGATGCAGGCTGGTGCCTCACGTTACGATCTTGACCGGTTTGGCATCGTATTTCGCCCGAGTCCGCGTCAATCGGACGTAATGATCGTGGCAGGCACCCTCTGCAATAAAATGGCGCCCGCACTCCGTAGGGTTTACGACCAGATGGCCGAGCCCCGCTGGGTGATATCCATGGGTTCGTGCGCCAACGGCGGCGGTTATTACCACTATTCCTATTCCGTTGTTCGTGGCTGTGATCGCATCGTCCCAGTGGATATTTACGTTCCCGGTTGCCCGCCCACCGCGGAAGCATTGATCTACGGGATTATCCAGTTGCAGAACAAAATCCACCGTACCAATACGATCGCCCGTTGAGTTATATATGACGTCCTCTCGTCTGGAAACGCTCGCCTTTTGTCTTGAGAATGTGTTGGCGGATAAACTCGTCAGCATGAGCGAGCAGTTGGGTGAGCTCACCATATCTGTTCGTCCCTCCGATTTGTTGGCGGTGATGGGAACCCTGCGTGATCATCGCGACCTGGGCTTCGAACTACTGATCGACTTATGCGGCGTGGATTATTCGGCCTACGGTACCGAGTCCGGTTCCGAGAATGGCCGTACCGATAAACGTTTTGCTGTTGTTTATCATTTGCTTTCTGTCAGTCATAACCATCGGGTGCGGCTCAAGGTGTTTGCCGGGGATGATGAATTTCCCGTTCTGGATTCAGCGATAGATATATGGCCAGCAGCTAACTGGTTCGAGCGCGAGGCATTCGATCTTTACGGAATCGTTTTCACTGGCCACCCCGATCTGCGCCGCATCCTGACCGACTACGGTTTCATCGGCAATCCGTTTCGCAAGGACTTTCCGCTTAGCGGTAATGTCGAGATGCGTTATGACCCCGATCAGCAGCGGGTAATCTACCAGCCGGTCAGTATCGAACCGCGCCAGATTATACCCCGCGTTATCCGGGAAGAACATTACGGAGATAGTGAATGAAGTTTCCAGGGCGACGGTCCCCGAAGCATGGCTGAGATACGCAACTATACGATGAATTTTGGCCCCCAGCATCCGGCGGCACACGGGGTGCTGCGGCTGGTGCTGGAGCTGGACGGTGAAGTCATTCAACGTGCCGATCCTCATATCGGGCTGCTGCATCGAGCAACCGAAAAGCTGGCCGAGTACAAGACGTACATACAATCGGTGCCATACATGGATCGGCTGGACTATGTCTCCATGATGTGCAACGAACATGCGTATGTTATGGCTATCGAGAAGCTGCTACAACTTGAAGTGCCATTGCGCGCTCAATACATTCGCGTCATGTTTGATGAAATCACCCGCGTACTCAACCACTTGCTGTGGCTGGGCGCGCATGCGCTCGACGTCGGCGCGATGACGGTATTTCTTTATGCTTTCCGCGACCGCGAAGACCTGATGGATTGTTACGAGGCAGTGTCGGGAGCCCGGATGCACGCCGCCTACTACCGCCCCGGGGGAGTCTACAGAGATCTGCCGGAATCCATGCCGCAATATCAGGCATCCAAGATTCATGATGAAAAAAGTACCGGACTGCGAAATGAAAATCGTGGAGGTTCGCTACTGGATTTCATCGAGGATTTTACCAACCGGTTCCCAGTCTACGTAGATGAGTACGAAACGCTGCTGACGGATAACCGTATCTGGAAACAACGCCTGGTCGGTATTGGCGTGGTTTCTCCGGAACGTGCCAAGGCACTTGGCTTTACCGGACCTATGTTGCGCGGTTCCGGCGTGGAATGGGATTTGCGTAAAAAACAACCTTATGAGATTTATGACCGGGTGGACTTTGATATACCGGTCGGCGTAAACGGCGACTGCTATGATCGCTACCTCGTTCGAATCGAGGAATTCCGTCAGTCCAACAGGATCATCAAGCAGTGTATCGAGTGGTTGCGCAAGAACCCCGGCCCGGTGATAACCGATAATCACAAGATCGCGCCGCCCGCTCGTGTCGACATGAAACAGAATATGGAAGAACTGATTCATCATTTCAAGCTCTTTACGGAAGGCTTCCATGTGCCTCCCGGCGAAGCGTATGCCGCTGTCGAACATCCCAAGGGCGAATTCGGCATTTACCTCGTATCCGATGGTGCCAATATGCCCTACCGCCTGAAAATCCGTGCCCCGGGTTTTCCCCATCTGGCCGCCCTGGACGAAATGTCGCGCGGGCATATGATTGCCGATGTGGTTGCGATAATCGGTACACAGGATATCGTATTTGGCGAAATCGACAGATAGCGCCCATTGACAGTTGAACAGTTATCAAGATGCTTAGTGCTGAATCAATAAACAGAATAGAACGCGAGTTAGCCAAGTATCCGCCCGATCAGAGACAGTCGGCGGTAATGTCGGCGCTTGCTATTGCTCAGGACGAGAAAGGGTGGCTGGACTCAGAAACCATGGATTTTGTCGCCAGATATCTTGGAATGCCACCGATCGCGGTATATGAAGTGGCAACCTTCTACAATATGTACAACCTGCAGCCGCTGGGCAAATACAAGATTACTGTCTGCACCAATCTGCCCTGCGCGTTGTCCGGGGCGAATGAGGCGGTGGCTCATATGAAACAGAAACTGGATGTTGGTTTCAACGAAACGAGTGCCGATGGGAAGTTTACCTTGAAGGAGGGCGAATGCATGGGAGCGTGTGGTGATGCTCCCGTGCTTCTGGTTAATAACAAACGCATGTGCAGCTTCATGTCCAATGAGAATATCGACTGCTTGCTGGAGGAGTTGAGCAAATGAGCCAGCCCGCACAGATACTGTTGGCCGGACTGAATCCTTCAGATCCCGATAACTGGCGCCTCAGGAACTACGAGCAGCGCGAGGGCTACGCCGCGCTGCGAAAAATTCTGGATGAAAAGATTCCTCCTGAAAAAATCATCGAGGAAGTAAAAAAATCTGCGCTACGAGGCCGTGGGGGCGCTGGTTTCCCGACTGGCCTCAAATGGAGCTTCATGCCGAAGCAGTACGACGGCGACAAGTACCTGGTATGCAATTCCGATGAAGGGGAACCGGGCACGTTCAAGGATCGAGATATCATGCATCACAACCCGCACATCCTGATCGAGGGAATGATGATAGGTGCGTATGCCATGGGAATCAGGACGGGCTATAATTACATACATGGCGAGATCTGGAATACCTATGAGCGCATGGAAGAGGCGGTGGACGAAGCGCGAGAGGGGGGACTGTTGGGAAATAACATCCTGGGTTCGGATTTCAGTTTCCAGTTATTCAATCATCATGGTTACGGCGCCTATATCTGCGGCGAGGAAACAGCACTGCTGGAGTCATTGGAAGGGAAGAAGGGCCAGCCCCGCTTCAAGCCGCCTTTCCCTGCAAGCTTTGGCCTCTATGGCAAGCCAACCACCATCAATAACACCGAGACGTTTGCTTCGGTGCCGTGGATCATCCGCAACGGGGGCGAGAAATTCCTGCAGCTTGGCAAGCCCAACAATGGGGGTACCAAGATTTTCTCGGTTTCCGGCCATGTCAATAAACCCGGTAATTACGAGATACCGCTAGGTACCCCGTTCATGACGCTGCTGGAAATGGCAGGCGGCATGCGCGGTGGACGGAAACTGAAAGGCTGTATTCCTGGTGGCTCATCCATGCCGGTCCTGCCGGGCGATATCATGATGCAAACGGATATGGATTACGATTCCATTGCGAAAGCGGGGTCCATGCTGGGATCAGGAGCGGTGATTGTAATGGATGACACAACGTGCATGGTGAAAGCGCTGGAGCGGCTTTCATATTTTTATTTCGAGGAATCCTGCGGTCAATGCACGCCTTGCCGCGAAGGCACTGGCTGGCTCTATCGCGTGATTCATCGCATCGAAACCGGCAAGGGACGGATGGAGGACCTCGATTTGCTCAACAATGTCGCCGACAATATACAGGGGCGCACGATCTGCGCACTGGGTGACGCCGCAGCCATGCCGGTGCGGGCAATGATCCAGCATTTTCGCAATGAGTTTGCATATCATATCGAGCATAAGCGATGCATGGTGAACCACTGACAGGATCATGAAGCCAATGAACCCGTCTTTCTTTGTTCGCGTCCGCCCATTACTCAAAAAGCATATACCCGATGATTAATTTCGAGATCGACGGTAAACCCGTGTCCGTGCCCAAAAATGGCACAGTCATGGATGGTGCCAACCAGCTGGGTATATACATTCCGCATTTCTGCTATCACAAGAAGCTGTCCATCGCCGCAAACTGCCGCATGTGCCTGGTGCAAGTGGAAAAAGCGCCCAAGCCCCTGCCTGCCTGTGCTACTCCCGCCATGGAGGGCATGAAGGTTTCCACCCACTCGGGACAGGCGGTAACGGCGCAAAAAGGCGTGATGGAATTTCTGCTCATCAATCATCCGCTGGATTGCCCCATTTGTGATCAGGGAGGCGAATGCCAGCTGCAGGACCTGGCCGTCGGCTATGGCGCGAGCTCATCACGTTACACGGAGGCCAAGCGGGTTGTTGCGAACAAGAACCTGGGCCCGCTTATATCCACCGACATGACACGCTGCATCCATTGCACCCGCTGCGTACGCTTCGGCCAGGAAATCGCGGGTATCATGGAGCTCGGGATGGCGGGCCGCGGCGAACATGCGGAAATCCTGTCATTTGTCGGCGGCACGGTGGACTCGGAGCTATCGGGAAACATGATCGATCTCTGCCCCGTGGGGGCGCTCGTCAGCAAGCCATTCCGCTATTCAGCCCGCACATGGGAACTATCGCGCAGGAGATCCATCAGTCCGCACTGCGGCCTGGGTTCCAATCTGGTGATCCAGGTCAAGCAGAACCGTGTAATGCGCGTGCTGCCGCGCGAAAACGAGGAAATCAACGAATGCTGGTTATCGGATAAGGATCGTTTCTCCTACGAGGGGTTGAATTCCGAAGAGCGCCTGAGCAAGCCGATGATACGGCGGGATGGGCAATGGCAGGAATGCGAGTGGCAGACGGCGCTCGAATTCGTGGCTAGCGGATTGAATGCGGTAAAGGAAAAGTATGGCGCGCAACGTATCGGTGCGTTGGCTTCTCCCCACAGTACGCTGGAGGAGTTGCACTTGCTGAAAAAACTTGTCCATGGCCTCGGCAGCGCCAATGTTGACCACCGCCTGCGTTATTCCGACTTCCGGCTGGATGGCCACCTGCAGGGCGTCCCATGGCTGGGGATGCGCGTAGCAGATATTTCGGAGTTGAAGTCTGCGCTAATCATCGGCAGTATCCTGCGCAAGGATCATCCTCTTATCGCGCAGCGTTTGCGTCAGGTGGTGAAGCAGGGCGCGGAACTGAATCTGATCAATCCGGTCGATGACAACCTGCTTATCAAGGTGGCAAATCGCGCCATCGTTGCTCCCGATGCCATGGCAGCAACCCTGGCGCAGGTCTTGAAAGCCGCTGCCGAATCGAAGGGGATGGAGATTCCCCGCAGCGCACAGGATGCGGTGAGTACGATTACCGTCGACGATACCGCGCGTGCAATAGCAGCCAGTCTCATCGATCACGCGCCTGCTGCGATCTTTCTCGGCAATCTGGCGCAGCATCACCCGCACTATACGGACATACACGCCCTGGCGCAGCAAATCGCCCAAATTACTGGCGCTGGATTCGGCGTATTGGGGGAGGCCGCCAATAGCGTCGGCGCCTATATTGCCGGCGCAATCCCCAAATGGGGTGCGCGGGACGAGCCCACGGACGGTGCGGCGGCAGGCGGATTGCGGGGACTCAACGGACTCAACGCCTCACAAATGCTTGGTATGAACGGCGCGGAGCCCTGCCGGGCCTTTGTGCTGATGAACCTGGAACCTGAACTCGACAGTTACGACCCGCGGCAGGCAATACAGGCACTAGACGCGGCGGAGATGGTGGTAATGCTATCCGCATACAAGGGTAATGCCGTGCTCGAGGGCGATTATGCTGACGTATTGCTCCCCATTACGCCGTTTACCGAAACTTCGGGTACTTTTATCAGTACGGAAGGCCGTGTACAAACCTTCAATGGCGTGGTTGCGCCCCTCGGAAACACGCGTCCGGCATGGAAGGTCTTGCGGGTGCTGGGCAATATGCTGCAGCTCGATGGCTTTGATTATGAAACGCCGGAACAGGTGCGCGTGGATATTCTTCCAGAAGGAAACGATGTCAGCGTCCGCCTGAATAACAATCTTGAGGATTTCGTAATGCGGGAACCCGGCCCGATGACCGGCGGAATCCAGCGCATCGGCGAAGTGCCGATCTACCAGGCGGATCCTATCGTGCGCCGGGCCGTATCCCTGCAGCGTACACGTGACGCTGTCGACCCGGTGGCCTGGATGCCGGGCGGCCTGATGAGCAGGCTCGGCATAAGCCCGGGTAATCGCGTCACCCTGAAACAGGGGGAGGGCCAGGCGCAACTCGCCGTTGCCCAAGACGACAAGCTGCCTGCCAATTGCGTTCGTGTTGCCACTGCGCATCCCTTGACAGCCGCACTCGGCGGAATGTTCAGCGAAATCATCGTGGAAGGATTGTGACGCAATAAACAGGATGAGTTGATGGAATACGCGCAACAATTATTTGGAGATTTTTTCGGTCCCGAGTGGGGACCGGCTCTTTTCCTCGTAACGAAAAACGTACTGTTGATCTTCGCGATCGTGCTGCCGTTAATGCTTGCAGTGGCCTATCTGACTTTCGCCGAACGCAAGATCATCGGTTTCATGCAGATGCGTGTCGGTCCCAACCGGGTCACTTTCTTCGGCATCCCCTGGCTCGGCGGGTGGGCGCAACCCATTGCCGACGCGGTGAAGGCGGTGATGAAAGAAATCATCATCCCCAGCGGGGCCAATAAATTCCTGTTCGTGCTTGCGCCGGTACTGACGTTCGCACCCGCGCTGGCGGCATGGGCGGTCGTGCCTTTTTCTCCGGAAGTGGTGTTAGCCGACATTAATGCGGGGCTGCTTTATATCCTCGCGATGACTTCCATGGGGGTCTACGGTGTTATCATCGCAGGCTGGGCCTCCAATTCCAAATACGCATTCCTTGGGGCCATGCGCTCCGCAGCCCAGGTGGTATCGTACGAGCTGGCGATGGGCTTTGCACTGGTATGTGTGCTGATGATGTCGCAGAGCCTGAATCTGGGGGATATCGTCAAGGGCCAGCAGGGCGGCAGCCTGCTTAACTGGTACCTCATTCCCTTGTTCCCGATGTTTCTGGTGTATTTCATTTCCGGCGTCGCGGAGACAAACCGCGCGCCGTTCGATGTGGCCGAGGGCGAGTCCGAGATTGTTGCCGGGTTCCATGTCGAGTATTCGGGCATGGCGTTCACGGTGTTCTTCCTCGCGGAATACGCGAACATGATCCTGGTCGCCACGCTTGCCGCCATTATATTCCTGGGCGGCTGGCTTCCTCCGGTTGACGTGGCTCCCTTTACGCTGATCCCCGGTTTTATCTGGCTGGTCATGAAAGTCGCCTTTTTGCTGTTTTGTTTCTTATGGTTTCGTGCCACCTTTCCACGCTATCGCTATGATCAGATCATGCGGCTTGGCTGGAAGGTGTTTATTCCGATCACGCTTGTCTGGATACTGCTGATAGGCTTGGTGATGCAGCTGCCGCAGTCATTCCGGGATGCATTTCCGCTCAATCTGTGGTTCCACTGACACAGGAGAAAGCCATGAACCGTATCAAGGATTTTTTCCGCACTTTCCTGCTGTTCGAACTACTCAAGGGCATGATGCTGACCGGGCGGTATTTGTTCGCTCGCAAAATCACGGTTCATTTTCCTGAAGAAAAAACGCCGCAGTCTCGTCGCTTCCGCGGACTGCACGCGCTGCGCCGTTATCCGAACGGGGAAGAGCGTTGTATTGCTTGCAAGCTGTGCGAAGCGGTTTGCCCGGCACTTGCCATCACGATTGAATCGGAGCAGCGCGACGATGGAACGCGCCGCACCACGCGTTACGATATCGACCTTACCAAATGCATATTTTGCGGGTTCTGCGAGGAGTCGTGCCCGGTCGATTCGATTGTCGAGACCCGTATTCTCGAATACCACGGTGAAAAGCGCGGCGATCTCATGTATACGAAGGAGATGCTGCTGGCGGTAGGAGATCGATATGAGGAACAGATAGCAAAGGACAGGGCGGAGGATGCGGGCTATCGCTAAATCTCGCCATTAATCAAAAATGAGTTTTCAAGATATAATTTTCTATTTTTTTTCCGCAGTGCTGATCATGTCCGCTCTGGGGGTCATAACGGCGCGCAACCCCGTGCATGCCGCATTGCTGCTGGTGCTGGCTTTTTTTACCAGCGCGGGACTCTGGTTATTGCTGGAGGCGGAATTTCTGGCGATCACGCTGGTGTTGGTCTATGTCGGGGCAGTGATGGTGCTGTTTCTTTTCGTCGTTATGATGCTGGATATAAATATTGATCGTCTACGTGAAGGATTCTGGAAATGGTTTCCTTTCGGAGCTTTACTGGCGCTGGTGATGGCAGCCGAGATGGCCATGGTGCTGATGGGCAGGCAATTTGGTATCGATGAAATGCCGGCCCCCCCGTCGCGCCCCTCCGATTACAGCAATACCAAGGAACTGGGCCGTTTGATTTACACCGAGTATGTTTACGCGTTCGAACTGGCCGCCGTGATTCTGCTCGTCGCCATGGTGGCCGCTATCGCTCTGACTCTGCGCCACCGTACCGGCAGCAAGGCAATTGACGCCTCGGAACAGGTGGCCGTGAAGCGTGAAGACCGGGTGCGGATGGTGTCCATGCCGTCCGAGAAGAAAGAATAAAAAGTGACTGCACCGTAATGATGTCCTGTTAAGAAGGCGCTAGCTTGATTTCGTTATCCCATTACCTTGTCCTCGGGGCGATTCTGTTCGCCATCAGTATTGTCGGCATTTTCCTCAACAGGAAGAATGTGATCATCCTGTTGATGGCGATTGAGCTGATGCTTCTGGCCGTCAACATGAATTTTGTCGCATTCTCGCATTACCTGCAGGACGTGTCCGGCCAAATCTTCGTGTTTTTCATTCTTACCGTGGCTGCGGCGGAGTCTGCAATTGGCCTGGCGATATTGGTGGTGTTGTTTCGCAATCTGCGCACCATCAACGTGGATGACCTGGACAAACTCAAGGGGTAACTCGTACGGATCGGGGAACCGAGGGTCGGCTATGGGCAGGTTACAACAGAAAGAGTTGATTATTTTATGACCGAGATGCAAAAACTCTACCTATTAGTGCCACTCGCGCCGCTGGCGGGAGCGCTTATTGCCGGGCTGTTCGGACGGGTCATCGGTCCAGCCTGGAGTCACCGAATCACTATTGCGTTGATGTTCGTATGCCTGGCCGCGTCCGTTGCAGTTTTTCTGGATGTGCTGGAGGGAAATATCTATAACGGTAGTGTTTATACATGGATGACCTCGGGCGATACGCGGTTTGAGATAGGATTTCTTATTGATCAACTCTCGGCGACCATGATGGTCGTGGTGAGCTTCGTGTCCTTGATGGTCCATGTCTATACCATCGGGTACATGCACGGGGACCCCGGTTATCAGCGTTTCTTCAGCTACATCTCGCTTTTCACCTTCTCGATGCTGATGCTGGTGATGTCCAATAACTTTCTCCAGCTTTTCTTCGGCTGGGAAGCGGTGGGATTGGTTTCCTACCTTCTGATCGGTTTCTGGTATAACCGCCCCACGGCGATTTATGCCAACCTGAAAGCTTTTCTGGTCAATCGTGTCGGCGATTTCGGCTTCCTCCTTGGCATCGGGCTGGTGCTGATGCATTTTGGCACGCTCGATTACGCGGCTGTGTTCGCCAGGGCTCCGCAGGCAGCGACTCAGACAATCGAAATCATCCCCGGCGCATCATGGGAGCTGTTATCGGCGATCTGTATCCTGCTGTTCGTCGGCGCGATGGGTAAATCCGCCCAGTTTCCGTTACATGTATGGCTACCGGACTCCATGGAAGGTCCGACGCCTATCTCGGCGCTGATTCATGCCGCGACAATGGTGACCGCGGGTATTTTCATGGTTGCGCGAATGTCCCCGTTGTTCGAGTTAACGGAAACGGCGCTGTCGGTAATACTGGTGATCGGCGGCATCACCACGCTCTTCATGGCGCTTGTGGCCATTGTGCAGAATGACATCAAACGCGTGGTGGCATATTCCACCCTGTCACAGCTCGGTTACATGACCGTGGCGCTGGGCGCGTCAGCTTATTCCGCTGGCATTTTTCATCTCATGACTCACGCGTTTTTCAAGGCGGTGCTGTTTCTCGGCGCGGGTTCCGTAATCATTGCCATGCACCACGAACAGGACATGCGGAAAATGGGCGGGCTCAAGAAATACATGCCCGTTACCTACTGGACAATGTTCATCGCCGCGCTGGCCAGCGCGGGTGTCCCCGGTTTTTCAGGTTTCTTTTCCAAGGATGCCATCATTGAAGCGGTAGGTTTTGCCAGCATTCCCGGCGCAGGTTTTGCCTATTTCTGCGCGGTAACGACTGTATTCGTTACGGCGTTTTATACGTTCCGTCTGCTGTTCATGACTTTCCATGGCAAGCCGAGAATGGATCACCACACCGAGGAGCACCTGCACGAGTCTCCGTGGGTAGTGACGGTGCCGCTCATTGCCTTGGCCATACCTTCCATCGCCGCTGGATGGCTCATTGGGCCGATGCTTTTTGGCAACTACTTCGGGGATTCCATACAGATCATGCCGGAGCATGAAGCGATAGCGAGAATGTCATCCGAATTTACCGGCGTGCTGGGAATGATGACACACGCATTGTCTACCTGGCCGTTCTGGCTTTCGACGGGCGGCATATTCACGGCCTGGTATTTATATATGGTGAAACCGGACCTGCCGGGGAAAATAAAGCAAGCCGCCGGTCCTCTTTCCCTGCTGCTCGAGCGGAAGTATTTCATCGACGAATTCTATTCCTGGTTCTTCGCCGGCGGCGCGCGTGCACTGGGCCGCGGGTTATGGAAATTCGGGGATGTAAAAATGATTGACGGATTCTTCGTCAATGGCACGGCGCGGGTGGTGGCGGGAACCTCCATGCTCATGCGGCGGTTCCAGTCCGGCTATATCTATCACTATGCGTTCACCATGATCGTGGGTGTGTTCGTATTGATGAGCTTGTGGTTGTTCGTATTGTAGTTCGCCAAAAAAACCAAAAAAGATGATCAAGGGATTTGCGAAGGGCATCTCCCGGGCCTAATGAAAAAAATGGAATAAACATGTTGTTTGGCTTTCCCCTGTTAAGTCTGATCATCTGGCTGCCCATTCTCGCCGGAATCTCAGTGCTTGCCACTGGTGGCGACCGAAATGCGCAATTGGCGAGATGGATTGCGCTTATCGGCTCACTGGCCGGTTTGCTTGTTGCAATTCCGCTGTATACCCGCTTCGATCCGTTAACGAACGGGATGCAGTTCGTCGAATACCGGCTCTGGATAGAGCACTTCAACATTCATTATCATCTTGGCGTGGATGGCATCGCCATGCCGCTGATTCTGCTGAACTGTTTTACTACGCCACTGGTGGTAATCGCTGGATGGGAGGTGATAAGCAAGCGCGTATCCCAGTACATGGGCGCATTTCTTATCATGTCCGGCATCGTCAACGGGGTGTTCTCATCACTCGATGCGATCCTGTTTTACGTCTTCTGGGAGGCTTCCCTGATCCCGATGTTTCTCATCATCGGCGTCTGGGGGGGGGCTAACCGCGTTTATGCCGCGATCAAGTTTTTCCTGTATACGCTGCTCGGTTCACTGCTGATGCTGGTGGCATTCATTTACCTGTATCGTGTCTCGGGTGGAAGTTTTTCGATACTCGACTATCATCAGCTTCCACTGCCGCTGGCTCCGCAAATCCTGATATTTATCGCGTTCCTGCTGGCGTTTGCGGTAAAAGTGCCTATGTGGCCGGTTCACACCTGGTTGCCGGACGCTCACGTTGAGGCGCCCACCGGAGGGTCGGTTGTGCTAGCGGCAATACTGCTGAAAATGGGCGGTTACGGGTTCTTGCGTTTTTCCCTGCCTATCGTGCCGGACGCAAGCCATCAGCTTTCCGGCATGATGATTGTATTGTCGTTGCTTGCGGTGGTCTATATCGGGCTTGTGGCATTGGTGCAGGCGGACATGAAAAAGCTCATTGCCTATTCATCGGTGTCCCACATGGGATTCGTCACCCTCGGATTTTTCATGTTCAACGCCTACGGGATCGAAGGCGCCATGGTGCAAATGATTTCCCATGGTTTTATTTCCGCCGCCATGTTCCTGTGCGTCGGGGTAATGTACGACAGGTTGCATTCGCGCCAGATTGCCGACTACGGCGGTGTTGCCAATAAAATGCCGGTATTTGCCGCATTCTTCATGCTGTTTGCCATGGCGAACGCGGGATTGCCCGGCACCAGCGGTTTCGTTGGCGAATTCATGGTCATCATGAGCGCGATCAAGGTAAATTTCTGGTACGCGTTTCTGGCGGCAACTACGCTTATAACCGGCGCCGCTTATACGCTCTGGATGTACAAGCGCGTGATATTCGGCGCCGTGGCGCATCCCGGCGTTGAGGGCCTGAAGGATATTGGCCGACGCGAGACCCTGATATTGGCAGTTCTCGCGGCGGCAGTACTGGGAATGGGCCTCTATCCGTTGCCGTTGATGGAAGTCATGCACACCACGGTAGACGATTTGCTGACGCATGTTGGCCGCAGCAAATTATAGCCTGTATGAAATGGGCCTTCGCCTGTTCGAGGATGATAAATGAATTTTACGCAACCTGATTTTGCACCCGCCTATCCGGAGATATTTCTCCTGATAATGGTATGCGTAGGGTTGCTGGCCGATCTTGCGTGGGGCGGGAAAAAGCCCAATATCGCCTACTTGCTGGCACAGCTTTCCTTGTTCGGCTGCGCTGCGATTACTTTCGCCACTTCCGCACCGGAAGTCGTCTACACATTCTCCGGGATGTTCGTCGACGACCCCATGGCAGACATACTCAAAGTGCTGGTGTATATCACGGTAGCCGCGGTTCTGATGTATTCGCGCACCTACATTGCGGCGCGTGGCATTCTTGGCGGCGAATTTTCCAGCCTGGCCCTGTTCGCGACCTTGGGCATGATGGTGATGATCTCCGCCAGTCATTTCCTTACCCTTTACCTGGGACTGGAACTCCTTTCACTCTCGCTGTATGCCATGGTGGCGCTACGACGCGATTCCATAGGGGCAACCGAAGCCGCAATAAAATTTTTCGTTCTTGGGGCGCTGGCTTCCGGTTTCCTGCTCTATGGCATGTCCATGATATACGGTTCAACCGGCTCCCTTGATATTGGCCGTGTAACCGAAGTGATTCAGAGCGGAGCGGCTGACCGAATGGTGCTGGTTGTGGGACTGGTATTCGTCGTGGCGGGCATTAGTTTCAAGTTGACCGTGGCACCGTTTCATATGTGGGCGCCGGATGTGTATGAGGGGGCGCCCACAGCGGTGGTGCTGTTCATCGGTTCCGCACCCAAGCTGGCGGCGTTCGGCTTTATCATGCGCCTGTTGGCCGAGGGCCTGGGAGGCATGGCGGCGGATTGGCAGGGCATGCTCATTATACTGGCGGTGATGTCCATGGCAATCGGCAACCTTGCCGCCATCGCCCAAACCAACATCAAGCGCATGCTGGCATACTCCACCATCTCCCATATGGGATTCATGCTGCTGGGTATAATCGCCGCCGATGGAAATGGCTACAGTGCATCCATGTTCTACGTTGTCGTTTATGTGCTTATGACGCTGGGCACCTTCGGCATCATCATATTATTGTCTCGCACCGGCTTCGAGGCGGAAACGCTCAATGACTTCAAAGGGCTCAACCGGCGTAATTCATGGTACGCGTTTATTATGTTGTTGCTGATGTTCTCGATGGCGGGCATCCCCCCCACGGTGGGCATCTATGCCAAACTCTCGGTGCTGCAGGCGGTATTGAATGCGGGCCACGTCTGGCTCACGGTGGTTGCGGTGCTGCTCTCGCTGATCGGCGTGTTTTACTACCTGCGCATCGTTAAACTGATGTACTTTGACGAACCCGAAACCGATGAGGCTATCCTGCCGCAGGGTGATGTCAAGGTATTGCTGAGCGCCAACGGTCTGGCAATACTCGCCTTCGGGCTTTTTCCCCAGGCGCTGATCGCAATGTGCGCTTACGCCATTCAGCAATCCGTATAGCGCGATGCATCCAGCAGCCTCCTGTCCATCCGACAGGGCGGGGTAAAGTGATGAGGGGCACGCCCTTGGCATATCAAACCCTCACGAAGCGTCTTTGTTCCCTCAATCTCAAGTAGTTTCGGCGGATTCAGGAAATCAATAAAAGAGCGGAGCAACTGAAAAATTCAGAGACGTGCGACAGGGCTTTCGTTCCGCATCACCCCAGGTTGGAACGCAGGCGAAAGCGGGGCCGCGGCTCCTTGCGTAGACAAGTGAGGAACCTGCAAGCTTCAGGGCTTCCTTAGCTGCAAAGTAACCGCCGTCTTCTATTTTGCCATTCATCATCTCAACAGTTCAAATATCAACGGTTCAAATTGATTTAACTCGAGCTGTGTTATAAACTGGCATACGTTCCCTGTTGTTCCCTGTTCCCTCGTGGGTCCTCGGGTCCTCGTATCGTATCCTCGATGGTCTCCTGTTTTTTGCAACTTTTCCGCGATCTGCGGCCTTCATCTGATTACATTGGTAACCCTTCGTCGCGGGTGGTCAATCGGTAGCGCTGTTCATTGCAGTTTCCGTGTGAGAAATACAATCCGCGGTTGTGACAATCGATACGGCACTCCTAATACTTAAGCAGCGGCATGTCCTCAACGTGTTAGCAACATGCTTATATCGACCGATTGCTGATATTCTTCCTATGGAAACCCATAACCTCCTCCGACATCAGTTGATTAAAAGTCTAATGGTGCCGCCCCCTGAGAGACCTGCCGACGCCGCCATCGCCGTGTGGGAGCAAATGGCGACCCAAATCATTTCGATTGTCGGAGAAGATGGATTCAATGCGCTGTTCGCAAGAACCCTATTCCTGAATCAGGCGGCATTTCCCTGGCTCGCCTCCAGCCTACAGGCACCCCGGACTGAGTACCGCTTTGCCGACCTGCAAACGAGCCTTGAAGCACAAACCCCCGCGCAAGCCAGCGAAGCAAGCAGTCTGCTGCTGATCACTTTCACCGACGTCCTGGCCTCGTTAATTGGCGAGCAGTTAACGACCCGTATTTTACGTTTGGCTTGGAGCAACAACATTTCGAATAAGGCCGAAAAGGAGTTCAAAAATGAGTGAAAAGGTAAGCATACGTTGCCTGCCATCCGGCGTACCGGGTTTGGACAACCTGTTGGGCGGAGGCGTGCCGGAATTCTCGTTCAACCTGATCGCGGGTACGCCGGGAAGCGGCAAAACCACGCTCGCTCACCAGATCATGTTCTCGCTGGCGAAGCCGGATAATCGGGCGCTGTTCCTCACGGTACTTGGGGAACCCCCTTTGAAGATGCTGCGTTATCAACAGCAATTTGAGTTTTTTGACATCAATAAAATCAATGAATCGATCCGCTTCGTCAACCTGTCCGCGGACCTCCTGAAGGGAGACTTTGACGGTGTAATGTCACGCATTGCCGAAGAAGTGAAAGGCTATGCGCCGACCCTTGTATTTGTTGATTCGTTTCGATCCGTCGTGCAGTCAGCGAATCAAGGGAGGGAGGATGTGCCTGAACTGCAGCGGTTCATCCAGCAACTGGGCATGCAAATGACGAGCTGGCAGGCAACAACATTTTTAATCGGTGAGTATCTGACGGCGGAAGCAGCGTCAAGCCCTATCTTTACCGTGGCGGATGGCATCCTGTGGCTTTCACAAAATTTGCATCGCAACTCCGTGGTGCGCAAGATACAAGTGGTCAAAATGCGTGGTCAAGCGCAGGTACCAGGTTTGCATACATTCCGTGTTAGTGATGAAGGAATTCACGTTTTTCCGCGTGCGATTGTCCAATCGGGCACAGCGGCTGAGTTGGCAACTCAGTTGGCAACCGAGGCAGCCACTGGCCAGAAACGTGTTTCTATGGGAATACCTGGCCTGGATGAAATGCTGGGTGGCGGCTTGCCGGTTGGATATTCGCTACTCGTGGTGGGACCATCCGGTTCCGGAAAAACCATAATGGCGACGCAATTTCTCGCCGAAGGTGCACGCAGGGACGAACCCGGCGTGATTGCCGCGTTTGAGAAGAGCCCCAGCCAACTGCTGAATAATAAGCTGCATGCGCTGGTCGAAGCAGGACAAGTGGGGGTGATCAACACGCGTGCCTTGGATCTGTCGATTGATGAAACCTTGCATGATTTAATCAAGACGATTGATCGATTGCAGGCAAAGCGCGTTGTTATCGACTCCTTGTCTGGATTTGAGCTGGCACTGGCGCCCGAATTCAGCGAAGATTTTCGCGGATCGCTTTACAGGATGATTGCCGAGCTTACTGCCAAAGGCATGACCATACTAATGATCGCGGAACTGGAAGACCGCTACACCGATTTGCGCTTTAGTCCCTATGGGAGCGCTTTTCTCGCTGACGCAATTATCGTGCAGCGCTATATCGAAATCGCAGGCCAACTCAGACGCGCCTTCTCGGTCGTGAAAGTCCGCGGCAGCGAGCACAGCAAGGACATTCGATTGCTTAAGATTACAGACGAAGGCATCAGTGTCGGCGAGGCTTTGTCTGGTTATGCCGGAATCCTGTCGGGCCGACCCATGGGTAGTTGCCGGCTGGAAGTACCGGGTGAGGGAAGGCCGTAATGAACAAAAATGACAATGATGGCGCCTCCGATACGGATAATCCGGTTATCGATGAGCCAGATCAAGCGGGCTTGTCAAGTCAGCGCAAAGATGGGCTGCCAGCTTTACGGGAAAAAGATATTACACGCAGGGAAAGAGCTGTCGTTGACGATAAAGCGGCTGTCCGGCGGCGCGAGAAATTGGTCTTGCGAAGAGAAGACGCGGTAGAGCTTCGTGAACAAGCTGCCGGCTCTCGTCAAGACACTGTCAATTGGCGCGAAATCCCAGCCGCGAGCGAGCGGATACTTCTCGAGATAGAGACGGGACAGGCAGCCTCCGAAGATCGGCTGGTTATGATGCGGCAAGCGAATTCACAGCTGATCGTCTCTGGAATTGAGGCTGGGCGAGCCAGTCAGTTGAAGGACGAGTTTCTAGCACTCGTCTCCCATGAACTCAGGACTCCCTTAAATGCCATCCTGGGATGGTCGCAGCTCATCCTGGGGGGAAAGATGGGGCAAGAGGATATTCATAAAGGCATGCAAATCATCGAGCGTAGCGCTCGCGCCCAGAACAAACTCATTGAAGATATTCTCGAAATCAGCAGCATGATTGCTGGCAAAGTACGGCTCGACATGCAGCAACTGGATATAGCCAGTCTGGTGAGCGCAACGGTTCAGTCAGTGAAACCAATGGCGGAAACCAAAGGAATTATTCTGCAAGAAACGATTGATCGCGGAGCCGGGTGGATATCGGGTGATGTCAACAGGCTGCAGCAGGTTTTCTGGAACCTTCTTTCCAACGCAATAAAATTCACGTCCCCGAGCGGAAGAATAGACATTGTTATGAAGCAGTCAGGTTCGTTTCTCGAAATCAGGATCAATGATTCGGGCTTGGGTATATCAGCCGACTTTCTGCCCTATGTGTTCGATCGCTTCCGGCAAGCTGAAACTTCACTTTCGCGACAGCACGGAGGACTCGGCTTAGGCCTTGCCCTCGTCAAGCAGTTAGTGGAACTGCATGGCGGAACGGTCCGGGCAGAAAGTGCAGGGCTGAATAAAGGAGCTTCATTTATTGTACAACTGTCGCTTGCCGCCGCTAGCGATGAAAAGACACAAGAAAAATTGTCTTCTGTGCACAGTTCCTTCGACGGAGAAAAATTTTCACTCTCAGGAATAACGGTGTTAGTGGTTGACGACGACTTGGACGGATGTGAACTCGTCAAACAAATGCTAAGTCATTGTCAAGTCAGTGTGATCACATCCGCGAGTGCGATGGAAGGATTGCAGCTTTTGAAGATGGAGAGCCCGGATGTTCTCATCAGCGACATTGAAATGCCAGGCAAGAATGGGTATCAATTCGTTCGGGAGGTGAGGGAGCTTCCTGCCGAGAACGGCGGCAAAACCCCTGCCATCGCACTCACGGCATGTGCTCGCCCGGAAGATAAAATTAGTGCCATGAATGCCGGTTTCCAAGAGTACCTAACCAAGCCGGTGGAAGCATCGGCCTTGGTTGCAACCATTCGAAGTCTGGTTGGACAACACCGTAAATCGAGTTAGCCGCCGTGATGCGCAAACAACGCTACTGTGCTCTGTCCCTGCTGTCACTCCTATTCCCTTCATTTGATCTAGTGCAATGTCGCATTAGCTTTCCTGCGGAGTTTCGATGGAATGAGAGAACCGTCACAACCGACGCCGAAATAATGCTCCACAAAGGGACGTTCATTTGATTGGGTCCGGGTTAAGCACAAGATCAATCCTTCATGACGTTATTTTCCAATCGGTGGAGTAAGCAAATGAATTTACAGCTGCAGGGATCTCTATAGTGCGAGTGACTGGCTTCGGGCAACAAAATGTTATCGCCCCACACCTGTAAAATTCTACAGCTATTCAGAGAGCTAACTGCATGATGTAATGAGATTGCTGCCATCTCACATCTCAAGTGGATAGTGGCGATTCTGAAAGACTCTCGGCACTCTCTATGAAAACCAGCCACCTGCCACGACACCAGATAATTAAAAGTCTCATGGCACCGCACACTGAGAACGTTGCGGATGTCTCGATTAATTTATGGGCACAGATGGCGACCCAGGTCATTTCGATCGTCGGTGACGATGGTTTCAATTCACTTTACGCGAGAAGCATATTCCTGAGCCGGTCAACATTTCCCTGGCTCGCGCCCAGCCCATTGGCACCGCAGACTGATCACCGGTTCGCGGGATTAAAAATGAGCTTCGAAGAACAAACCCCCGCGCAAGCCAGCGAAGCAAACAGTCTGCTGCTGATCACTTTCATCCGGGTGATGGAAGGCCGAAATGAACAAAAATGACAATGATGGCGCTTCCGGTACCGATGACTCTGATATTAATACGTCAGGTCAACCGGACTCGCCGGGCCAGCACAAAGATGGGCTGCCAGCTTTAAAGAAAAAGGATTTTACACGCAGGGAAAGCACTGTCGCTGACGATGAGGCGGCTCTTTTGCGCCGCGAGAAGTCCGTTACTGCACGAGAAGATGCCGTGCATTTGCGTGAGAAGGCTATCGTCGCGTGCGACAATGCTGCCGCCGGGCGTGAACATGCTTCCCATCTGCGCGAGGCAGCGGTGCTGGCACGGGAAGAACAAGCCCATGGGCGTGAAGGGAAAGCCGCGGGGCACGCGGGGGAAATTCACACGGCAGGTACGATAGAGGCCGCCTCGAGCGATCCGCTGACGATGATGCGGGCGGCGAACGCTCAGCTGGTCATCTCGGCAATTGAAGCACACAGGCTGACCGAGCAAGTGGAAGCAGCCAAAACCCAGCTGCATCATCTGGCCCATCACGATGTTCTCACCGGTTTACCTAATCGGTTGCTTCTACAAGACCGGCTTGGCCAGGGGATCGAGCTGGCCCGTCGTCAGGGCAAACGTCTTGCAATACTATTCTTTGACCTGGATCGATTCAAACACATCAACGACTCCCTGGGCCATACCGTTGGCGACCAGCTACTGCGATCGGTTGCACAACGGGTGGCAGCTTGCGTGCGTCACTCGGATACCGTCAGCCGCCAGGGCGGCGATGAATTTGTAGTGTTGCTTTCCCATATGCAGCAAACGGAAAACGCGGCACTCATTGCACAAAAAATACTGGCTGCGGTGGCTGTGCCACACTTCTTCGATGAGCACGAGCTCCACGTGTCGGCGAGCATGGGCATCAGCACGTATCCTGACGACGGTCAGGATGCGGAAACGCTGATCAAGAACGCGGACACCGCCATGTACTGCGTCAAGGAAAATGGAGGCAGTAATTACAAATTCTTCGTGCAGGAGATGAATGTTCGGGCCGTCCGGCGTTTGTCCACGGAGAGCAGCCTGCGTACCGCACTGGAACGACGGGAATTCGTGCTGCATTACCAGCCGAAAATCGATCTTCACACCAATATGATCATCGGGGCCGAGGCGCTCATTCGCTGGCAGCATCCGGAACTAGGGCTGTGCCGCCCTCTCAGTTCGTGCCCATAGCCGAGGACTGTGGCCTCATCCTGCCGATCGGCCGCTGGGTTCTGCGCGGGGCCTGTTTGCAGGCCCGCGCCTGGCGGGAGGCCGGCTTGTTGCCAATTACCGTCGCGGTGAACACATCCGCCCGCGAGTTCGGCGCGACAGACTTTCTGGAGAACGTGCGCGCGACACTGAAGGAAACCGGCCTTGAGCCGTGTCGCCTGGAACTCGAACTGACAGAAAGTATTCTTATGCACGACGCGGCATTGAAAGATTCAGTACTGCACGCGTTGGCAGACCTGGGTGTAAAGCTGGCAATCGATGACTTTGGTACCGGCTATTCCAGCCTGAGTTATTTGCGGCAATTTCCGATCCATACCCTGAAGATCGATCAATCGTTCGTGAGCCGAATGAGCAGCAATCCCGACGATGCCACTATTGTCAGTGCCATTATCGGCATGGGCAGGAGCCTCAAGCTCCGCGTCATTGCGGAGGGAGTGGAAACACCAGAGCAATCCGCATTTCTCTTGGCCCAGCACTGCGATGAAGGCCAGGGCTACTATTTTAGCCGTCCGGTGGGGGCGGAGGCCTTCGCCACTTTGCTTCAAACTGGCATTTCATCCACCCTCTGCATTTGAAGATCAAGCCTTTTTCGCTTCGGACCCACCCACCAGGCATTAGACATGTTTAGCCCCTATCTTGACTGCCTTATGTCTTATGTATAGTAGCAGCATTCGATTCAGACTCGATTGTCGGAAAAAAGGCTCAATAGCATAGTGCCTGGCCCGACCCGACCCGACCCGATCAGAGCTGAGGGTACTTCAGGGCTTTCCTAAACTATTCCAATTAACGTCAGCATGTCCCCCTTGACTCGCAGCAGATTCGTCCCTAGTGCCGCTGTTCGCAGTTTCTAAGGTTTCTTGTAGCTGATGCGATAAATTACGCCGGCATGATCGTCGGAAACGAGTAATGCCCCATCGGGCATAACCAGCACATCCACGGGTCTTCCCCAGGCATTCTCGTTTTCCAGCCAGCCCTCTGCGAACACGTCCTGTTTTACCACCTTATTGTTCTTTAACTGTACCCGGTTAAGTCGGTAGCCGATCTTGTTCCGGCGGTTCCAGGAGCCATGTTCGGCAACAAAAATACTGTTGCGATATTCCGGGGGAAACATCGTGCCCGTATAGAAGCGCATGCCTAGCGCCGCAACATGCGCCCCGAACTTGGCCGCGGGCGGAGTAAGCTTGCCACAGTCCCGCTTCGCACCGAATTTGGGATCAGGAATGTCACCCCCATGGCAATAGGGGTACCCGAAATGCATGCCTTTACGCGGGGCATGGTTAAGTTCGTCGGGTGGCAGATTGTCGCCCATCCAGTCGCGGCCATTATCGGTGAACCACAATTCCCTGGTATCAGGATGCCAATCGAAACCTACGGTATTTCGCACGCCATATGCGTAGACCTCATAGCCCGTACCGTCCGGCTTGATGCGCGCAATCAATGAAAAACGCTCGGGATCGGTTTCGCAGATATTGCAGGGAGCGCCGACAGCCACATACAGGAAGTCATCCGGGCCTAAGGCGAGGTACTTTCCACCATGATGCTTTTCGCTCGGAAACGTATCGGTTACCACCACCGGCTTTCCCGGTTGACCGAGATTTTTTTCGATATCATCGAAGCGCAAAATGCGATCGATTGCCGATACATAAAGTGCGCCAGCCCGGAATGCCACACCGAGGGGAGTGTTGAGCCCGTTGGCGATGATCTTTACCTCGCGTTTTCCGCCGGCTTCCGTAATGCCGTAAACTTTACCTTCAGACATGGAACCGGCAAATACGGTGCCATTTTTCCCCAGCGTCAATCCGCGTGCGTTCGGCACATCGGCCCACACCTCAATGGAAAATCCGGGGGGCAATTTGATTTTGTCCAGCGGCAACGCACGGGATTGCGCCGCGGCAGGCAAGGCGCAGCAGAAAATACAAAAGCTTATGAAACGAATGAGCGTTTTCTCGATAGGCATAGGGTAGACTCCTGTTGTTATGGGCATCCATGAATTAAAATGGATAAGAGCCGAACAGCGCATCGGCATGGCTTGATCGAACTGCTTAACTTGAAAATTCCCGGATCGCCCTCATAATCCTGTTGCATTTTTTATTGGAGAGAAACCATGGAAGCCACAGCTACAAAAGAACATTTAAGTTTCCAGACTGAAGTCAAGCAATTACTCAAGCTGATGATTCATTCCTTGTATAGTAACAAGGAAATATTTTTGCGCGAACTGATTTCGAATGCATCCGACGCGGCCGACAAGCTTCGTTTCGAAGGACTGACCGATGGCGCCTTGTATGAATCGGATTCAGACCTCAAGATCCGTGTGAGCTACGACGCCGCGGCCCGCACCATTACGGTGGCCGACAACGGAATCGGCATGTCCCGGCAAGAGGTGATAGACCATATAGGCACTATCGCCAAATCAGGTACTCGCGAGTTTTTCGGTTCCCTGACGGGTGACCAGACGAAGGATGCGCATTTGATCGGGCAGTTCGGCGTTGGATTCTATTCGGCGTTCATCGTCGCGGACAAGGTGACGCTTATTACCCGGCGCGCCGGTTTGACCCGGGAACATGGTGTCCGCTGGGAATCCGGCGGCGAAGGTGATTATACGCTTGAGACAGTGGAGAAAGCGGATCGCGGAACTGAGGTCATCCTGCATTTGCGAGAGGACGAGGAGGATCTGGCTAATGGCTGGCGCCTGCGCTCGATTATCCGGAAGTATTCGGACCACATCACCCTCCCCATTGTGATGAAAAAAGAGCAGTGGTCGCAGGAAAAGAATGAAAACGAGATCACTGACGAGGACGAAACGGTAAATCAGGCGAGCGCGCTGTGGGCCCGTCCGAAAAACGAGATTACCTCGGAGCAATATAATGAATTCTATAAACATGTGGCGCATGATTTCGAAGCTCCGCTGGCGTATGTTCACGCCAGGGTGGAGGGTAAACAGGAATATACGCAACTGCTCTACATTCCCTCCCGTGCCCCATTCGATCTGTTCGAACGTGAGCCGCGCCATGGGATAAAGCTATACGTGCGGCGGGTGTTTATCATGGATGACGCCAAGCAGTTGCTGCCCAATTATTTGCGTTTCGTGCGCGGAGTGATCGATTCCAACGACCTTCCGCTGAATATTTCACGGGAAATACTGCAGGAATCAAAGGACATCGAAGCAATACGCGCCGGATCAGTAAAAAAAATCCTCGGGCTCCTCGAAGACCTGGCGCAAAGCGAGCAGGAAGAGGAAAAAGCCAAATTTAGGACCTTCTGGAAGGAGTTCGGGCAGGTTATCAAGGAGGGAGTGGCGGAAGATTACGCTAATCGCGAACGCATCGCCAAGCTATTGCGTTTCGTTACGACCCATGTCGATTCCGATGAGCAAACCGTCTCATTCGCGGATTATGTCAGCCGCATGAAAGAAGGGCAGGAAAGCATTTATTACGTGACTGCCGATAGTCTCAAGGCTGCCAGAAACAGCCCTCATCTGGAAGTTTTTCGCAAGAAAGGCATTGAAGTTCTATTGCTGTCCGATCGCGTGGACGAATGGCTGGCTGCCAATTTGACCGAATTCGAGGGCAAGCGCCTGCTTTCCGTGGCAAAAGGAAGCCTGGACCTGGGTAAACTGGAGGATGAGGCGGAGAAGAAGGAGCGGGAGAAAGAAGCTGATGAGTTCAAGGATCTTACCGAGAAGATAAAACACGTTCTCACCGAACAGGTGAAGGACGTGCGCGTTACGCTGCGTCTGACCGAGTCCCCGGCATGTCTTGTTGCAGAGACCCATGACATGGGAGGAAATCTGGAGCGTTTGCTGCAGTCAGCCGGACAAAAAGTAACTCATGCCAAGCCTATCCTGGAAATCAACCCTTATCATCCCATGATACAACGCTTGAAATCGGACCCGGCCCGTTTCGACGACTGGAGTCACGTCCTGTTCGACCAGGCATTATTGGCGGAAGGCGGCCAGCTTGATGATCCCGCAAGTTTCGTAAAGCGGGTCAACGAACTATTTCTTATCAATTCAAGCGGGCAATAGTATCGTCGAGGTGAGCCGGAATTTTGGCTCACGCTTTGCTCTCTAGCGAGGATACAGGTTTGCGAACAGTTCTCTATGGGCAGTGTCGTTAATGGCAACGACGGCAGGGTGCGTTAGCCGTCGTTCCAGCGAAATTGCGTAAAACTGCTCGGTGACCTCGTCGGTCTGGCCGACAATGGCAACGCCGTGTTCACGCTGTACCTCGTCGGCCATAACGGAGGGGGCGATAAAAATACCAATACCGGCCTGGCCGAAAGCCTGCATTAGCGCGCTGTCATCGAACTCTCCAACGATGCGCGGCCGGAGTTGATGAACATCGAACCAGCGCATTAGCGGGATACGCACCGCAGCTTCCTTGCCGGGAATCAGCAACGGGGCTGCGTCAAGAACGCGAGGCCATGTTTTCGGCAGCCTCGCTGCAAGCCGAGGCTCCGCAAAAAATGTAATGCCGCAGTCTCCAAGTTTATGGCTGTAGCCTTTTATATTCGTCTCGGCCGGCATGGGCCGGTCCGCAAGGACCAGATCCAGGCGCTGGATTGCGAGTTCCACCATTAGCCGCACAAGCTTGTCTTCACGGCAGACCAGGCGAACCGGTTCAGCGAGCGTCGTCGCCGGGCTCAGCAGTCTATAGGCAATCGACTTGGGAACCGCATCATCGACCCCTACGCGCAACTGAATGGATGGGCTCGCGGGGCCGCTTCGCAAAGCATCTACCAATTCGTTTCCGATCTGGAAGATTTCATCCGCGTAAGAAAGTGCAAGCTGGCCCGTCTCTGTCAATTCGAGGCGTCGTCCCACGCGCAAAAACAGCGGCGTTCCGAGCGCCTCTTCCAGTAGCGCGATTTGGCCACTCAAGGTCTGGGGCGCAAGATTCAGTCGCTCACTCGCCCGGACAATGCTGCCGGCCTTTGCGACCGCCCAAAAATAGTGCAACTGCTTATAGTTGAGCATCGAACGCAGTAGGCCCGTAGCGATCATTCGTAAAAACCGATTATATCATCAGAAAGATACTACTTTTCTTGATGTAAATTCTCATTTAAAATAGATTTATAGAATCCCCATCGGAGGGTTTGGCTGGTATAGGGGTATGGGTGCCCTTTAAATAGTTGGATCTCTGTAACTGAGGCTAAGCTACCGGCTGCGATGTTCGGATCCTGCCTTGAGCTGAGGTCATTAACAGCAATTGAACAGGCATTCTTCAGAACAGAACAACTAAAGGCAGTGCATGCGTATTTCATTATTTTGTCCGTTATTTTGTCATGCTTTACCGAGTTTGATCCTTGTTTTGCCACTTACCCCCGCCTTGGCTCAAGGATCTGCAACCATACCTGAGATTACCGTACCAGCCGTTCGACCTGCGCCAGCCCCAGCATCCCCACCTACGTTCGCACCCGCACCACCTGCACCATCCGCGCCCGCACCAACGTTTGCGCCTGCACCTGCGCCTTTGCTTCGGCCCCTACCTGGTGCCGCCGTACCCGCGATGCCGCCTTCTGCCACCGTACCTTCCGCCATCCCTTCGCTCATCATACCTTCCGCTACCCCATCTTCCGCGATTCAGCCCGGGGCGCTGTCCATCGGGGACTTGCAACGGCTGGGTCTGGAAGCCAACGGGCTGGTGCGTGCGGCACAATCGCAGGTGGACGTCGCAAAGGCTGGGGTAATCGGCGCCGCCGCCTATCCCAATCCGCAAGTGAGCGTGATAGGCGGGCCTCAGCACCCTCGTATCCAGGCGGCAAATCCGGCAACGAACACCCGACAGGTGACCATCAGCCAGACCATTGAGAATCCATTTGTGCGCAGTGCGCGCATCGATTCGGCCGAGGCAGGCGTAGAGGCGAACCGTGCCAGCTTCGACCAGGTCCGCGCAGACTTGGCGGCGCAATTGAGGGTGAGCGCATATGAACTGCTGCTGCGTCAGGAAGTGGCGCTCATGGAGGGCGGTGTTCACGATCTGATGGAGGAGGTGCGGCGGCGCATCGCAGTGGGCGTGAATGTGGGTGAAACGGCGCGCTTCGAGCTGATCAGAGCCGAGGCCGAGGTGCTGAATGCAGCCAGCCGCCAAGAGGCGGCTGAATTGAACGCGCAGCGTGCGCGGGTTGCACTGATGCAGTTGACCGCGGGCGCTTTGAAGCCGAATTTTGCAATCAACGCATCCTTGTTCGATCCGGTCAATCTACCCCCGCTGGAGGACCTACGCCAGGAAGTGCCGGCTGTCAATCCGGATGTGTTGCGTTTGCAGGCGGAATCGGAACGGACGCGCCGAAGAATTGACCTGGAACGTGCTATGGTGCTGCCCTCGCTGGACGTCATATACAGCAATTACCAGGATGCGCAATACACTGATAACAGGGGCGGGTTGATAGTGACGGTCCCCCTGTTCTACCGTCGTCGCGGAGAGATCGACGCAGCCGTAGCGGACTCGGCGCGGGTGCGGGAAACGCTGGAATACCGCCGTTTCGAAATTTCCCAGCTACTCGAATCTGCGTGGCAGGCGCTGCAGATCGCGCGCCGAAGGGTGGAGATGTTCGAGGGCGGAATAATCAAGCAAGCCGAGAATGCATTGCAGATCGCCCAAGCGGCTTACCGCTTTGGCGAGAGGCCCCTGATTGAAGTGCTAGACACCCAGCGCGTGTTGCGAGGAATACTTATGGACTCATTGCAGGCACGCTTTGATCTGCAGGCCGCCGCCGCTGAGATTGACCGGTTGCGCGCTTATTATCCCAGGGAGCAAGTGTTCGAATGAAAAGCATAATGCGGATGACCAGTGCCGTTGCAGTGGTAGCCCTTTTGGCGGCGGGATGCGGCGGCAAGGAGGAGGCCGCCTCCCCCGGCAAGGAAGCGGCGCAACATGAGCCGGAGGATGTCAACGCCATAGCGATCAGGCCGGAATTAGCCCAACGTATCACAGTCGGCCAGCCTGCGATGGTCGATCTCGCCGACAAATTGCAGGTGCCGAGCCAGGTCGAGGTGGATGAGGAGAGGCTCGTCCGTATCGGGTCCTATGTGACCGGGCGCATTATCAAGCTCTATGTCATGCTGGGCGATAGCGTGGAGGCCGGAGCTCCCTTGGCGCGTATCACCAGCCCTGAGCTGACCCAGGCGCAGCTAGCCTATTTGCGGGCCTCTTCGCGGAGCGTGCTGGCGGATAAAGCGGCCGAACGCGCTCACCATTTACTGGCTGCCGACGTGATAGCTATCGCCGAAGTAGAGCGGCGCGAATCGGAGCTGGAGGTTGCCCGTGCGGAACTGGGCGCGGCGGCCGATCACTTGCGATTACTGGGCGTAGACAAGGAAGTATTGAAGGAACTGTCAGAGGAAGGCCATATCATTCCCTCCGTTGATGTCAGGGCGACGAAGAGCGGCATCATTATCGATCGGAGTGTCATCATCGGGCAGGTGGTGCAACCGGCCGATCAGCTGTTTCAGATAGCCGATCTATCCTCTGTCTGGGTAGTGGGCGATGTGCCGGAGCAGATAGCCCGTAATGTGCAGGTCGGTCAACACGTTGAGATCAACGTGCCCGCACTGGGTGATATAAGCTTTGACGGCGTTATCATATTCGTGGCTGACACGGTTAATCCGATGACTCGCACGGTAATGGTGCGCACGATGGTGGAGAACCCTGAGCGCAGGCTCAAGCCCGAGATGCTCGCGGCGATGCGCATCACCGATAATCCGCACAAAAGCCTGGTGGTGCCGGAAACGGCGGTGGTCCGCGAGGCCAACCGCGATTACGTGTTCCTGGCTAAAGGCAACGGCCAGTTCCTGCGTGTTCCCGTTGAACTGGGGTCTGAAGTTGCCGACATGCGCCCCGTGCTGGAGGGACTCACCGCCGAGCAGAACATCGTCCTCGACGGTGCCTTTCATGTAGAAAACGAGCGCAAGCTCGCCGAGTTGGAATAGGCCATGCTTGCTTCGATCGTGCGCGCCATGCTTAAGCAGCGCCTGATAGTGGTGGTGATCGCGCTGGTCCTGTGTGGAGCGGGTATCCGGGCTGCTACGCAGTTATCAGTCGATGCTTTCCCGGATGTGACCAACATACAGGTACAGGTTGCCACCGAGGCGGCGGGCCGCAGCCCGGAGGAGATCGAGCGGCTCGTGACAGTACCGGTGGAAATTGCGATGACGGGACTGCCGGGACTGGTGGAGATGCGCTCCTTGAACAGGAGCGGAATATCTCTCATCACTCTGGTGTTTACCGACGACACTGATGTTTACTTCGCCCGCCAGTTGGTGATGGAGCGCTTGATCGGAGTCGCGCCCAACATGCCGCCGGGCATTACGCCAGTGCTAGGCCCTGTGTCGACCGGGCTGGGGGAAGTATATCAATACACGCTCGATCACCCGGACGATGGCACGCGCCCGCTCACGGTGGCGGAGCTGACGGAACGGCGCACCATACAGGATTGGGTGGTGCGGCCGCTCCTGCGCTCGATACCCGGCGTGGCTGAGATCAATTCCATGGGTGGGTACGTCAAGCAATACCATGTGCTGGTGGATCCTGACCGGTTACGCCACTACGATCTGACGCTGGCGCAGGTCGACCGGGCCATCGCGAGCAACAATGCCAACGCCAGTGGCAATATACTCCCGCTGCATTCAGAGCAGTACCTGATCCGTGGCATTGGCCTGATTCAGTCGCTGGAAGACGTCAGAAACATCGTGCTTAAAGAGCTGGACGGCGTGCCGGTGTTTGTTCGGGACGTCGCCCAGGTTGAGTTTGGTGCCGAGGTGCGCCAGGGTGCCAGTATCAAGGGGGGCTACACGGAATCGGTAACGGGCATTGTCATGATGCTGCGTGGTGGCAACGCCAAGGAAATCGTGGAGCGAATAAAGGGCAAGGTGGCGGAAATCAACGACCTCAACCTTCTGCCGGGCGGACTGCAGATCGTGCCTTTTTATGACCGCACCGACCTCGTCGATTCAGCACTGTGGACAGTGAGCAAGGTACTGATGGAAGGTATCTTCCTCGTGGTGGTAATTCTGTTTGTCTTTCTGGGGGACGTGCGTTCCAGTCTGATAGTGGTGGCAACACTCATCATTACGCCTTTGATAACCTTTATGGTGATGAATGGGCAGGGGATTTCCGCCAACCTGATGTCCCTGGGAGGGATGGCAATCGCCATAGGCCTGATGGTGGACTCTACTGTGGTGGTGGTGGAGAACGTCTACCACCGGTTGGGGCATGCCGACAGCACACGCGAATCGAAGCTGCAAACTATTGTAGATGCCGTGGTGGAGGTGGGAACCCCGGTCATCTTTGGTATCTGCATCATTATTCTTGTGTTCCTGCCGCTGATGGCGCTTCAAGGCATGGAGGGCAAGATGTTTAGTCCACTTGCATTCACCATCGCAATTGCCCTGGCGGTTTCGCTGATAGTTTCGCTGACCTTGTCGCCGGTGCTCTGCGCCTATGTTCTCAAAGGCGGCGCCGACCACGACACCAGGATCATTGCTTTCCTCAAATCAGGTTACCGTCGCCTGCTCAAGTCGGCGCTGGCTCGTGAGAAAACCACTATCATCGTGGCGCTTGGTCTGCTGGCGTTCTCCATTTTCCTGTTCCCGTTTTTGGGCAAATCCTTCATTCCGACCATGCAGGAAGGCGCGGTGACGCCCGTCATCATACGAGTGCCGTCGATTTCTCTGGATAAAGCCATAGAGATCGAATCAGAGGCGATGAAACTCATCGCGGCGGTGCCGGGAGTCAAGATGGTGGTGTCCAAGCTTGGCCGTGGTGAATCACCCGCCGATCCTGCAGCGCAGAATGAGTCCGACCCCATTGCTGCGCTGGATCCGGAATCCGGTCGCACCCAGGGGGAGGTCGAGGAGGATATTCGCAAAGCTCTGGCGGTCCTGCCCGGTGTGTCTATCGTCCTGTCGCAGCCGATTGAACAGCGGGTGGACGAGATGGTGACCGGGGTACGCTCGCAGGTTGCAGTCAAAATCTTCGGCGATGATCTGGAAAAGCTGCGCGCGTTATCAGAGCAGGTGGCACGTATCCTCAGGTCCGTACGCGGCGCGCGTGATATCCGCATCGAACGCTTGTCGGGCCAGCAATCGCTGACCATCGATATTGACCGCCGCGCCATCGCGCGTCACGGTATCAACGTTGCCGATGTGAACGAGCTGATTGAAACGGCCATAGGCGGCAAGGCTGTCACAACCGTATTTGAGGGAGAACGCCGCATTACGCTGCTTTTGCGCTTCCCTGAGCGGATTCGTGATGACGTCGAGGCGATCCGCGGGCTTCTTCTGCGTCCGCCGGGAAAGGCAGGACCTACAGGCGCCGTGATTAACGGGGGGGTCCTGGTGCCGCTAAGCGCTGTTGCAGACATTCGGGTTGTCGACGGCCCATCGCTGGTTTCCCGGGAATATGCCAAACGCCGCGTAGTCGTGGGCGCGAACGTGCACGAACGGGATCTCGGCAGTTTTGTTGCGGAAGTACAGGAACGAGTCGCCAAGGAGGTCAACCTGCCTCCCGGCTATTACTTCGTTTGGGGCGGACAGTTCGAGAACATGGAACGTGCCATGGCGACACTGTCGGTGATCGTTCCACTTACGATCGCGGCAATCTTTTTCCTGCTGTTCGTCCTGTTCAACTCAGTCAAGCTCGCCGGCCTCATCATTCTCGTGCTGCCATTCGCTTCCATCGGGGGCGTTGTTGGTCTTTTCATTACCGGAGAGTATCTTTCGGTACCGGCCTCGGTGGGTTTCATTGCTTTATGGGGCATCGCGGTATTGAACGGCGTGGTGCTGATTTCCTATGTGCGGAAGCTGCGTGACGAAGGGGCAAGCGTGGCCGATTCGGTAATCAAGGGTTGCGAACAGCGTTTCCGTCCGGTGCTGATGACCGCGACCGTGGCCATGCTCGGTCTGGTGCCATTTCTTTTTGCCACCGGTCCTGGCTCGGAGGTGCAACGTCCGCTTGCTGTCGTGGTGATCGGCGGATTAATCACCTCGACTTTGCTTACACTGGTTGTGTTGCCAACGTTGTACCGCTGGTTCGACGAGAAGCCCGTGGAAGCCTGAGGGGAATATTATGAAAGAGATACGCGCAATATGCCGACCCAACCGGCTACATGCCCTGCGTCAGGCATTGCGTGGAATTCCCGGTTGCCCCGGGGTGACTGTGTTACAGGCAAAGGGATTTTCCGCACCTGCTCTCATATATAATCGCACCCTGGAAGAAGATTTGACCGATTTCACCGAGAAAGTCATGGTTTGCATAGTCGTTACCGATAATATGGTCGATACCATTGTCGATGTGATTATGCGTGAGTGCCGGACTGGCCGGATTGGGGACGGTATTGTCTGGTTGGTGCCTGTCGAAGGGGCTTTCCGCATACAGGATAGCAGCCCGCTCTGACTCCCTGTTTCTCAAGTGATGGAAGACGTCCGGGGTGGATAAATGCCCCCGTTTCTGAGTCCGTAGTGAATACCGATATAAACAAAGCTGTGAAGTATTAAGAGAAAAAGGCATGTCGTTATCTCCATCAAGCGCGAAAGATAAAGCTAAAGTCCTCGGCGAGGCGCTGCCTTACATACGCCGTTTTCACGGTAAAACCATCGTCATCAAATATGGCGGCAATGCCATGATCGAGGAACACCTCAAACAGGGTTTTGCGCGGGACGCCGTGTTGTTGAAACTGGTGGGAATGAATCCTGTCATTGTTCATGGCGGCGGGCCCCAGATCAACGATATGTTAAAGCGAGTCGGCAAACAGGGCGAATTCCTCCAGGGAATGCGTGTGACCGATGCGGAAACGATGGACGTGGTGGAAATGGTCCTGGGAGGGCTGGTCAATAAGGAAATCGTGAATCTCATTAACCAGCACGGTGGCCTTGCGGTCGGTTTGACCGGCAAGGATGGCGCCTTCATCCGGGCGAAAAAAATGCTGATGCAGGACAAGGAACAAGCGGAGAGATGGATCGATATTGGTCATGTGGGGGAAATCGAAAGCATCGACCCCGCTCTGATTACGTTACTTGAAACCCGTGATTTCATCCCGGTGATTGCCCCTATCGGCGTAGGGCCACATGGCGAATCCTACAACATCAATGCTGATCTGGTAGCGGGTGAACTGGCACGGGTTTTGAATGCGGAAAAGCTGATACTGCTTACCAATACCCCGGGTGTGCTGGACAGGAATGGAAATTTATTGACAGGGTTGACTGCGGCGAGAGTGGATGAATTGATTGCCGATGGAACCATTTCCGGTGGCATGATACCCAAGATCGGTTCAGCACTGGATGCGGTGAAACGCGGAGTCAAATCCTGCCACATTATCGATGGACGCGTGGAACATGGCTTGTTGCTGGAAGTCTTTACAGACGAGGGCGTGGGAACGTTGATCAAGGCGAACTGATAAGACACGGTTTCGGAGAGGTAAGCGGTTGCATCCGCGCGTTCGCACATCGGCTTTCATGCCACATGCGGGGCATCCAACCCCATGCTGGCAAGCCGGCGTAGGGACAATCGCGTAATTGAACCAGGCTTTATCGAATCGAGGGTTGCATGTCCGCCAGACCGGGTGAAAGAAAAGATCAAATCCTGCAGGTCCTCGCCCAAATGCTTGAGGAGCCCCGCGCGGTAAAAATTACCACAGCAGCTCTGGCAGCCCATCTGCGCGTTTCGGAGGCTGCGCTCTACCGGCATTTTGCCAGCAAGGCTCAAATGTTCGAGGGCCTGATCGAGTTCATCGAGGCGACTTTGTTTGGCCTTATCAATAAACTGACGGAAGAAGAGAAAAGCGCTATCCGCCAGATCGAGGGGATATTATCGCTGTTGCTGGGCTTCGCGAAGAAGAATCCAGGTCTGACGCGAGTGTTGATAGGCGATGCGCTGACAAATGAGAATGACCGGCTGCAAACACGTATCAATCAATTGCACGACCGCCTCGAAGCGACATTGAGACAGGCACTGCGCTTCGGGGTCAGCGAGGGTGAAATTGCCAGAGATGCCGATACATCGGCTCACGCAAACATGCTCATGTGTTATGTTACCGGTCGCTGGCACCAGTTTGCCAAAAGCGGCTACAAGCATGACCCGATGGAATATTGGGAGGCGCAGCGCAGGGAACTCCTCTCAAGCGAGGCTTTCATCGTAAGGGTTCCAGCCACCGACTGATTCCAGACTTCGCAGAGGACTTGTTCAGGGCTTCCTTAACCGCCCAGACCGGGGCTCGGATACCTGCCGCTATGGGCTGTAATCGTTATTTATCGCTATTCGCGTTTTAGCGTTGCTCAAGTTAGTCATACTTCTCTTCGGCTCTCATTGCGGCCGCAGACCTTGCAAGATGGATCCTTGGTCAGCTTTATGGAGCGCCATTCCATAGACAAGCCGTCGAGCAACAGCAATCGACCATTCAAGGTTTGTCCGATCTTGAGCAGAATCTTTAGCGTTTCAGCTGCCTGCACGCAACCAATAATACCCACGAGTGGCGCGAACACGCCCATCAATGCGCAGCGCATATCCTCGTTTTCCCCGGTCGCGGGAAACAGGCAGTGATAACAAGGACTGTGCGTGCCCCGCAAATCAAATACGGCAACTTGCCCGGCAAAACGCACCACTGCACCTGAAACGAGCGGCTTTTCAAGGATGACACAGACGCGATTTATCGTATTCCGCGTGGGGAAATTGTCACTCGCATCCACCACCACGTCGGCATCCGACGCCAGATGCAGCAGCCTCTTCTCGTCCACGCGTTCAGGCAGCGCGATCACACTGATGTCCGGATTGATGCCCGCGAGCGTCTGTTTGGCGGAATTGGCCTTGGCGGCGCCGATGCGATCCGTACTATGAACGATTTGCCGCTGGAGATTGGTCAGGTCAACCTTGTCGCTGTCGCAAATGGTAAGCTTGCCAATACCACTAGCCGCAAGGTACATCGCGATGGGCGAACCAAGACCCCCGGCGCCGATCACAAGCACGTGCGATCGCATTAAAGCTTCCTGCCCCTGTACGCCGATTTGCGGCAATAGGATGTGCCGGCTGTAGCGCAGCAGTTGGTCGTCGTTCATTGAGCACAGCGGCGCGCGAGGGCCGTCAGGGAGGCTTTGAGCAAGGCACGGCTTTTTCCCGCAAGTGGTCTGGCGGAGAGATATTTCGGGATTCCGGGCTCTCCGCTTCCAGCAGTCGGCGAGGAAAGCTAATTAACGATTTTTGCCGCGTTGGTTGCCGCTGCGCCATTCTTGAAATAGTCTAGTGCCTGGGTAAGCAATAAATCCTCGCTTGAGCCAAATTCCGCAGGCGGCCCCTCTTTTGTCGTTTTGTCCTCACCGTTCTCCACGCCCGGTATTCTGACGGGCTTGGGCGCTGCCTTCGCCTCCGGTTCGGGTTTGACCTCTTCCTTTTTTCCATTGGAGAGATGGCGGGTCAGGTCGGCTTCCCGTAAACGCTCGGATTCGTCCTTCGCGGATTCGTCCAGTATGTCCGGGGTGATTCCCTTGGCCTGGATCGACTGCCCATTAGGGGTGTAGTAGCGCGCGGTCGTGAGCTTGATGGCCGTATTGTTGCCCAGAGGCAGTATTGTTTGCACCGATCCTTTTCCGAAAGTCTGCGTCCCCATCACAATAGAGCGCTTGTGATCCTGCAAGGCGCCTGCGACGATCTCCGAAGCCGAAGCCGAGCCGCCATTGACAAGCGTAACCATCGGTACTGTCTTTATCTCCGGCGGCAATCCCTTCAGATAATCGTTTCGTGTATCCCGCAGATAGAATTCCGGACTGGCATGGAGTCTCATCTTGGCGTCATCGGTACGCCCGTCGGTATACACGACCAGCGAATTAGCCGGCAGAAAGGCGGCGGATACCGCTACCGCGCCGTTCAGCAATCCCCCCGGGTCGTTGCGGAGGTCGAGCACCAGCCCCTTCATCGGCACCGTGCTCTCCTTGAACAGTTTATCGATGGCCTTGGTGAGGTTTTCGCCGGTCTGCTCCTGAAACTGGGTAATGCGAATGTATGCGTAACCCGGCTCAATCAGCTTCGATTTGACGCTTTGGATCTTGATAACGGCCCTGACCAGCGTGAATATCAGGGGCTTGGTCTCACCCTTGCGCAGTATGGTGATTGTAATGGGTGTATCGGGCTTGCCACGCATGCGCTTGATCGCATCGGTCAGGGACAGGCCCTTTACCGCGGCATCGTCCAGTTTGATTATAAGATCGCCCGGCTGGATTCCTGCCCGAAAGGCGGGCGTATCCTCGATGGGCGAAATGACTTTGACAAATCCGTCTTCCATGCTGACCTCGATACCCAATCCGCCAAACTCTCCCTGGGTACCGATTTGCAGTTCCTTGAAGCCATCCGCATCCAGATAAGCAGAATGGGGATCCAGGCCGGTCAACATTCCGTTGATCGCTTCGGTAATCAGCTTCTTGTCTTGCACCGGTTCGACATAGTCACTTTTGATCCGCCCGAATACCTCGCTGAACGCACGGAGCTCCTCTACCGGAAGCGGATGCAGGACTTCCGTTTCCTTATTCGCGATAGCTGAAAAATTAAGGCTCAGCATCACCCCAACCACCACGCCGGAAACGACCAGGCCGAATTGCCGCATCTTTTCAACCATTAAATATCTCCACACTTGTGAATGTTGCATCGCTCATTTTATTCTCACCCACTTCAAAGGGTCAAACGGTTTGCCCTGATGGCGCAATTCAAAGTATAAGCCGGGATCCGGGTTGCCGCCGCTGTTGCCCACCGACGCGATGGTATCGCCTCCGCGCACGGGATCTCCCACCTGCTTGTAGATAGTTTCGTTATTGCCGTAGAGACTCATATAGCTGCCGCCGTGATCGACAATCATCAGATTGCCAAATCCTCTTAGCCAGTCCGCGAAGACGACCCGTCCTCCGGCGACGGCTTTCACGTCCTCCCCGGCAGCCGAGCGGATAAACAGCCCCTTCCACGTAACTCCTCCATCCGCACGTGGACCACCAAAGCGGTTGGCAAGTTCCCCTATTACTGGCAAACTCAGGCGGCCTTTCAAAGACGAGAATGGGCTTCCCTCCGTGGAGGAGTCGGGTATCCGGTTATTGCTTAAGGTACCCTTTGCGCCAGGGGGAGCGGCACGTTTTTGACGCTCAAGAAGCTGGGCGAGTCTTTCGACCAATTGCGAAAGCCGTTTCTCGTCGCGTTTGAGTTTGGTGATTTCGCGCCGCTGCTGGTCAACCTGTACAGAAATACGCTGGAGCAGCTTTGCATGAGCGGTTTTTTCCTGTTCGAGAGATTCCTTTTGCTCGGCTTGCCGGGCCTGAATCCTGGTAATTTCCGCGCTTTTTTCACTGCTTTCGCGGGTGAGCGAATCCAACTGCAAAAGATTTTTACGTAGAGTGTCAATCTCTTCCATTCGCGCGCGGGAGAGATGGCCGTAGTAATGCAGATCGCGTGAAATCTCGTTCGGATCCTGGCTGTTAAGCAATAGACCGAGGTATTCGCCTTGTGCACCCCCGCCAATATACTGGCGATGGACCAGTTTGCCCAGCCGCATCTGCTGGGCTTCGATTTCCCTGGCAACCTCCCCGGACCGAGCCTGTAATTGATCGAGCCTAATGCTGGCTTCATGTTGCTCGCGTCCAAGTGTCGCCAGTTTCCGATTGGCGGCACTGATCGCCCGCTCGGACTCCTGAAGCGCATCCGCCGCCTCTGATCTTGATTCTTCCTTATCGGCTAGTTCCTTCTGTAATGTTTCGATTCGGCCGCGCAGTTGTTTCAGGTCTTCCTTATCGACTTTCGGTGCCGCAAAAAGCGGGTGCGACAGTATCAGCACAAAAACTGGAATGAGCTTGCGAATTACATTCGCCAACACAATTCCGTTCAAGGGCGAGTTTTCAAGAACAGACCATGCGCTGTCACGGAGATCAATTCTTCCTCGCGAACTTTCGAATTGCAACAGATGCTTCTCGTATATCTATCATCTTAACGGAGCAATTTCGTGCTCATTGAGCTATTTGCGCTCACGGCTGAGGGGTAATCTTCGCCTGGTTCGCCACCACCTGCATGGCCTGTTCTATCTTTGCCTGATCGCCAAGATAGTAGCTTCGAATAGGTTCAAGGTTCTCCTCAAGCTCGTACACAAGCGGAACTCCCGTGGGTATATTCAGTTCCATTACCTCTTCCTCGGAGAGTTTGTCAAGATACATGACCAGCGCTCGCAGCGAGTTACCATGGGCAGTAATAAGCACGCGTTGTCCCAATTGGACCTGTGGCGCGATTGTTTCGTTCCAGTACGGCAAAAATCTCAGTACCGTATCCTGGAGGCACTCGGTTAGCGGAATATCCTCTCTGGATAAATTCCGGTAGCGCGGGTCAAGTCCCGGGTAGCGTGCATCTTCTGGAGTAAGCGCCGGCGGGCGGGTGTTGTAGCTTCGCCGCCAGATTAGTACCTGTTCCTCGCCATATTCGAGCGCAGTCTCCATCTTGTTCAAGCCTTGCAGGGCGCCGTAATGGCGTTCATTCAATCTCCAGGACAGACTGATAGGAAGCCACATGCGATCCAGTTCATCCAGGACAATCCACAGGGTGCGAATGGAGCGTTTTAATACCGAGGTGTGCGCAATATCGAAGGTAAACCCATTTTCACGCAGCTGCCGTCCGGAATTTCTCGCTTCCTCCACGCCCTTTGCCGTCAAATCGACGTCTGTCCAGCCGGTGAAACGGTTCGCCTTGTTCCAGGTGCTTTCTCCGTGACGCAGGAGAACGAGTTTTTTCATATTTTTCTTTATCGTTACTAAAGACTAAAGACTAAAGGATGAGATTTCGATGAGGCGTTTCGGTAAGGCGGCGGGAAACCCTGCATTTTAATGCATTTTGAACCTGGCCGCAGCACGGCGGCTAGGTTGCCGTGCGTTGCGGTTCCGTAAATGACACTTAAACCGCCGCTGGCGACTGCAAGCAGTCTCTATTACTCCGGGGAACGAGAGAATCCCGCAATGTTCCTGTCTCTGATAAAATTGACGCTCAGGAAAACCAGGGAGCATGGACGTGTCATTCTTACAGAATAATATTGCGTTGGTAGCGGCCGCGGTCGTGAGCGGGGGATTGCTGTTGTGGCCGTTGGTGTCGCGCCGGTCATCGAGCGAGGTTGACACGCTGGTAGCGGTTCAGCTCATAAATTACAAGGATGCGCTAGTGCTGGATGTTCGGGAGGCAAGCGAATATGAGGCAGGGCACCTTCCAAATTCCAGGCATATTCCCGCGGATAAACTTGAACAGCGAATGCAGGAGCTGGAGAAATTCAAGAAGAGGCCGATTCTGCTGATACACCGCAGTGGTGTTACTTCATCGGGGAAAACCAGCAAGCTTTTGCGCGACCATGGATTCCCGCACGTGCATAACCTGGCAGGCGGAATCGATACCTGGCGGCAAGCGAATCTGCCGATAGTGAAGAAATAAAGGGAGGAGGTAAATGACAAGGGTAGTCATGTACTCCACTGCGTTTTGTCCGTATTGCATAATGGCGGAGCGAATGTTGCGTGCCAAAGGAGTGGCGGAGATAGAGAAAATCCGTATCGATCTGGAACCGGCCCGCCGTACCGAGATGATCGAAAAAACGGGGCGGCGCACCGTTCCGCAGATCTACATCGGCGACACCCTCGTTGGGGGTTATGACGATCTCGCAAAACTGGATCGCAGCAATGGGTTGATGAAGCTCCTTACTGCCTGATAACCTGAAGCCTGAAACTTTACGCCGATTCAGGCGCGTGCGGGTAGGTTCGCACGGTAGTGCGTAGGGGGGTACGTAGTGGCAACATGAATGGTGCATCGCGGAAAATTGATTTTCCTTCCGGATAAGCATTCTGCCTTCGGCAGGACGTGTTCGCAATGCAGATGGAACCGGGTTTTTTGATTACTTCTTTTGGAATCTGATATGAGCGACGAGCAGCAGCAGCCGGTTTTCAGTATTGAAAAAATCTATGTAAAGGATCTCTCGCTGGAGATACCTAATGCCCCAAGGATTTTTCTCGAAAGGGAAACCCCGGAGGTGAACATACAACTTCATACCAAGGGTGAGCGCGTTGATGAAGGCATGTATGAGGTCGTTTTGACGGCCACCGTCACCGCGAAAGTAAAGGAGAAGACGCTGTTTCTGGTGGAGGTACAGCAGGCAGGGATTTTCCAGATTCGCCATGTGCCCGAAGCTGACATGGATCCGATACTCGGTATCGCAGGCCCAACCATTCTTTTTCCCTACCTGCGCGAAACCGTTTCTGACGTCGTTACGCGGGCCGGGTTTCATGCAGTGATTTTAAATCCGGTAAATTTCGAGGCCCTCTACCATCAGGGAAGGCAGCAGGCGGAGGAGAAAGCGAAAGCGGCAGCAGTAGCGGAGAAGACGGAAGATACACAAAAAGTAACGCACTGAGAATGAAGCCTGAGGATGCCCTATCCGAAGTACTTCTGAATAAGCCTCGTGAGTGCGCACCCGGTGTTTGGGGTGTTTTGTGGGCAGCCCGGTGGCGCGGGATCCAAGCTGTTGCAACGGCCTGTTTCCATCGCCATCTTTCGCCCATCCTGTCCCGAATAAACGCGTTCCCGGCCACCCTGGATCGCGTCAAATTTTGGCGTCCACTTTCCTTTGCTCCCTGGTATTACCAGCCTCAAGGCAATCTACGAACCTGCTTCCCTCCCCGGAGTTACCCCGGTTTTACCCGCAACCCGCTCAGGGGAAGACTTGTTCCGGAACCCCCCGGTACTCTGTTCATTCCTGTTCGGCAGCACTTCGTTGTGGTGGCACTCTCGATCGCGTTGCTTGTGGCGACCGGCCCTGCTTTTGCGGCGTTCGAGCTATTTTCCATCAATGATGATGCCGTCATTATGTATGACGCACCGTCCCTCAAGGCCAGCAAATTGTATGTCGCGACTCGCAATCTGCCGGTAGAGGCAGTGGTGAAAGTCGAAGGCTGGGTCAAGATCCGCGATAGTACGGGCAGCCTCGCCTGGATGGAAGAAAAAGCCTTGAGCGAAAAACGCTACGTCGTGGTGACGGTGCCTCTGGCGGAAGCGCATCAGGGGCCGAATGAAAGCTCGCCCCTTGTATTCGAGGCTGAGCAAGAAGTTATTCTGGAATGGCTTGAGCCTGCCGAGAATGGGTGGGTCAAGGTGCGCCATCGGGACGGGCAAAATGGTTACGTCAGGATAAATCAGGTGTGGGGTTCATGAGAATAGCGGTTCTGGGCGCCGGGGCATGGGGCACGGGGCTGGCAATCAGTCTCAGCACGAACTCCAACGCTTCCCATCAGGTGACATTGTGGACCCGCGACCCCAACCATCTTGCCGAGCTTGCTTCTCAACGGGTCAACCGGCGCTATTTTCCTGCTTTCCGCCTGCCCGATACGTTGCGGCTGACCTCGGCTCTGGGGGAGGCAATTGAGGCTGCGGAACTTGCTTTGATCGTTGTGCCGGTTTCCGGATTGCGCGAGACATTGCGCGGGATCGCAGCCTGTGGAAAATTTGTGCCAGTGGTGTGGGGTTGCAAGGGATTCGAGGCTGGATCCGCAAGGCTGCCTCATCAGGTGGCGGAGGAGGAATATGCCGGTGTGGCGCCTTGTGGCGTATTGTCGGGCCCCAGTTTTGCGCAAGAAGTAGCGCGGGGACTTCCTACCGCCCTGACCTTGGCATCGAATGACGAGGAATTTGCACGAAGCGTCGCCGCTGAATTGCATACCACCCGCCTGCGGGTCTACTCAAGTAAAGATATTACAGGTGTAGAAACCGGCGGGGCGATCAAGAATGTCATCTCGATTGCCGCAGGCATTAGCGACGGCATGGAGTTTGGCCATAACGCTCGCGCAGCGTTGATCACACGGGGTCTGGCGGAAATTACCCGGCTGGGTTTAAAACTCGGCGGCAAGTTGGAGACCTTCATGGGATTAACCGGAGTGGGCGATCTGATACTCACCTGCACTGGCGATCTCTCACGCAACCGGCAAGTTGGGCTTCGGTTAGCGGCGGGAGATCCGCTGCCCGGCATACTCCACGAACTGGGGCATACCGCGGAAGGCGTCCATACGGCGCTGGAAGTGTTGCGGCTGGGTCAGCAATTTGAAGTCGAAATGCCCATCACGGCCGCAGTAAGCAGCATCCTCCATGATGGCGTGCCGGCCAGACAGGCCGTGGAAGCGCTGCTTAACCGTGAACCCAAGACCGAAACTTATTAATGAGCCGCATGAGCAAGTGCGCTGCGGGGTGCCCCCCTGAATATGTACTTTGGGACAAGCAGAAAGAGAAAATTGCTCTCATGGGCCTTTCTCGAAGCCCATTTGCCGCCATGCTTCATACACAACAATGGCAACGGTATTAGACAAGTTGAGGCTGCGACTCCCCGATGTCATAGGGATACGGATGCGGTGCTGTTCAGGAAGACTCTCTAATATTTCGCGCGGCAGCCCGCGGCTTTCGGCGCCGAAAAGAAATATGTCTCCATTCGCATACGCCGCCGTGTCGTAACGTTGTTTCCCCTTGGTTGAGGCAGCGAACACGCGGCGTCCTTGCAGATGCCGGGCGCATTCCTCCCAGTCTGCATGGACGGTAATGCCGACAAACTCGTGGTAATCCAAACCAGCGCGGAGCAGCTGCTTGTCTTCCAGGGTAAAGCCCAACGGCTTTACCAGATGCAGTTTTGCGCCGGTATTGGCGCACAGCCGTATGATATTGCCGGTATTGGGTGGAATTTCAGGCTGGTACAGGATTACCTCGATCATCGGTTTCGAGGGTCAGGAAGTACCGGAATGTGTGCCGGGTAACGTCCGGGCGACCATCCACGCGCTGACATGATTAGCGCCGCATTTGCGCAAAACCTTCGCCAGTTCATTCAACGTGGCGCCTGTCGTCATGACATCATCCACTATTGCGATGCGCTTGCCCAACAGGTTGGTCTCGCAGGTGAACGCCCCACGAATATTTTTCTCGCGTGCTTTCCAGGGGAGCCCGGTCTGAGAGGGAGTATTCCTGATGCGGCGACAAACGTCAGGCAGTAACGGCACACCGGAGGTTTTGGATACGCGGCGGGCGATTTCCAATGCCTGATTAAAACCCCGCTCACGCAACCGCGCCGAATGCAGCGGCATCGGAACGATAAAATCCGGTAACGCGCCGCCGTCGAGCCGCCGGGTCAGCAGATGTGCCAGCACGGGCGCTATTGCAAGGTTTGCCCGGTATTTTAGCGATTGAAGCAGGGCATCTATCGGAAAGGCATAATTCACCGCGGCGACGCTACGGTCGAACGCGGGTGGATTCGCGAGGCAAGCGCCACAGACACTGGTCGTCGCCAAGGGCAGGGCGCACACAACACAATGATGAGATGTCAGATGAGGCAGGCTATCATGACAGGGTGCACAAAAGTCACCCTCGCTTGCGACGCCGCAGAGCAGGCATTGTTTCTTGAACAACGCCTGCATAATAATCGATCTCTTGTTTAATTCCATAGGGTAAAAAATTGACAACCGATTACTAATCCCCGATGATGACGCTCATCCGCGCACGAACCGTGCCGCCCTCATGCATTGTAGCGCAGGGGCGCGGACAATCTCTCCCAAGAACATAGCAAACAAGGTTACCCCATGAGTAATTTGATTGCCGATCCAACCGCCAATGGCATTGAAGGGCGCCCAGCCAGCGCACTTGGCAAGCTTGCTGGCACGGTTACGGAATCGCTGGGCTGGGGTGCACGGGAGGTTGAGGCGCTGCTCGATTTGCCATTCAGCGACCTGATGTACCGCGCACAAAATGTGCACCGGCAATACCACGACCCCAATGCGGTGCAGCTTTCCACGCTGATTTCAGTAAAGACCGGCGGTTGTCCCGAAGACTGCGGTTATTGCCCCCAGGCAGCGCGCTATCATACCGCCGTCGAAAACCAGGAAATGCTGACGCTCGAGGAGGTGGTTGCAGCGGCAGCTGCCGCAAAGGCCCAGGGCGCATCGCGCTTTTGCATGGGTGCAGCATGGCGTGGACCCAAGCAACGGGAAATTGGAAAAATGACGGAAATGGTCAAGGCGGTTAAAGCCATGGGACTGGAAACCTGCGCTACGCTGGGTATGCTGAAGCCGGGGCAGGCGGAGCAGCTGCGGGAATCCGGGTTGGACTACTACAACCACAATCTCGACACGGCACCTGAATTTTATGAAGAAGTAATCACGACGCGCAATTATCAGGACAGGCTCGATACATTGGAGAAAGTCCGCAGCGCAGGTATTCACGTTTGCTGCGGCGGCATTGTTGGCATGGGGGAGTCGCGTCGTGCCCGCGCCGGATTGATCGCCCAGCTCGCCAGTCTCGATCCTTATCCGGAATCTGTTCCCATCAACCACCTGGTGCAGGTGGAAGGCACGCCGCTTCACGGTACTGCGGCGCTTGATCCGCTGGAGTTTGTACGAACGATTGCGGCCGCGCGAATCACCATGCCAAAAGCAATGGTAAGGCTATCCGCCGGCAGGCGGGAGATGTCGGATGCAGTCCAAGCCCTGTGTTTTCTCGCGGGTGCGAACTCCATTTTTTATGGCGAAAAACTGCTTACCACCGGCAACCCGGAAACAGAACGCGACAAGGCACTGCTGAACAGGCTGGGACTTCGTCCGGCGTAATCTGCGCACCCGATTCAATCCCGCCGGGCTGCCTACCAATTTGTCCTTCCGCCGATATGCCTAGCGACCCTCGCTCGCTCCTGAACGAGCAGCTGCGCGGCCGGAAGGTAAAAAAGCTTTACCGCCGCCGGCTGACGCTGGAAACCCCCCAAAGCACAAGGGTTTCAGTGGCGGGACGTGAATATCTCGCATTTTGCAGCAATGACTATCTCGCGCTTGCCAACCATCCGGGGTTGATTGAAGCAGCTTGTGAAGGCGCGATGCGATACGGAGTTGGGGCCGGCGCCTCGCATCTCATCAGCGGGCATTCTTCAGCTCATCATGAACTGGAAGACGCGCTGGCACGCTTCGTTGGGTTCCCACGCGCTTTACTGTTCTCCACTGGATACATGGCGAACGCGGGAGTAGTAACGGCGCTTGCGGGACGCACCGACGCCATATTCGCGGATAAGCTCAATCATGCGTCGCTCAACGATGCCGCGCTTGCATCACGGGCGAAGTTTTTGCGGTATCCGCATCTTGATCTGCCTGTACTGGAACGGCAACTGACGGCATCGCAAGCCAGACGCAAGCTCGTGATAACCGATGCGGTATTCAGTATGGATGGGGATATTGCGCCGGTCGCCAGTCTGCTGGCCCTGTGCGACAAATACGATGCCTGGCTGGTGCTCGACGATGCGCATGGCTTTGGCGTGCTTGGGGGACAGGGGAGGGGAACCCTGGCTCATTTCAATATCCGGTCGCAGCGCATTATCTACATGGCCACGCTGGGTAAGGCGGCCGGCGTGTTCGGCGCTTTCGTCGCCGCTTCGGCGGATGTTGTCGAAACCCTCATCCAGGAGGCGCGCAGCTACATCTATACTACCGCGGCTCCGCCGCTGCTTTCCCATGTCTTGCTGAAAAGCCTGGACCTGATCAAATCCGAAGCCTGGAGGCGCCAGAAGCTGACACAACATACCATCGCGCTCAAACAGGAATTGCAATCATTGCGCTGGAAGCTCCTGCCATCCGAAACGCCCGTACAGCCCTTGATCATAGGGGAGAACGACAAAGCCTTGCGGATCAGCGAAGCGTTGCGCCAGCAGGGTATTCTTGTTCCCGCCATTCGCCCGCCCACGGTGCGGCAAGGCACGGCGCGGCTGCGGATTTCGCTGTCCGCGGCGCATACCGCGGAAGATATTATACGTTTGGGGTCGGCGCTGAGGGGGCTCGGTAGCGTTCCTTGAAAACCCCGAAAACCCCGAAAACCCCGAAAACCCCGAAAACCCCTTGAAGATATGTCCCTGAATAACTGATGAGGCTCCACGTTGAATCCAGCGGCGCAGGCCCCGCCCTTGTTCTGCTGCACGGATGGGCCATGCACGGCGGAATCTGGAGCGGAGTGCGCGAGCGGCTGGCACGGCAGTTCCGCTTGTACCTGGTGGATTTGCCAGGGCATGGATTCAGCCCACCTTGTGTACCGGGCTCGCGCCGGGGGACACTGGATTGCATGGTTGACCGGGTGGCGGAAATCCTCCCCGCCGACTGCATTGTATGCGGCTGGTCGCTGGGTGGCCTAATCGCAATGGAACTTGCGTTGCGCGAATCATTGACTGTCAGGAAACTTGCCTTGATTTCCACAACGCCCTCGTTTGTGAAGCATCGAGACTGGCAATGGGGGATGGAAGCCGCAACGTTGCAATTATTCGCGGAAAATCTGAAACGGGACTACAGGAAAACCCTGTACCGGTTTCTTGCCCTGCAGATGGACGGCGGAAGCGACACAACCACCAAGACCATGCTGGCCCGGATGCGCAAGAGCGTATTTGAACGCGGGCAGCCGGATGAGACCGCATTGGAGGAAGGCTTGCAGATTCTGCTATGCAGCGATATGCGCGGAAAAATAATGCAAATCAGACAGCGCGTGCTGCTTTTCCAGGGCGAGAATGATGTAATAACCCATCCCAAGGCGGCTAGCTGGATGAACCGGCAGTTTCACAATTCGACATTGATTATGCTGCCGGCTTGCGGCCATGCGCCATTTTTATCATACCCTGATCAGTTTACGGACCATATGATCGGACTACTGGATTCCATCAATTAAGTGTACGACCACATCATCGACAAGCGGCAGGTGCGCAGCGCGTTCGAGCGGGCAGCAGCGGGTTATGACCAGGCGGCGATTCTCCAGCGTGAGGTCTGCGATCGCATGTTGTCGCGGCTCGAATACATCAAGCATGCGCCCGAGGTAATTCTTGATGCTGGCAGCGGCACCGGCTACGGTACTCGTAAGCTGCTCGTGCGCTACCCGACCGCACGCATGCTGCTGGCAATCGATGTTGCGCGGGCAATGCATTTGCGCGCCCGACCCCCGGTTCCCTGGTGGCAGCAATTATGGACGCGCGAACACAAGACGAGCTATGTGACCGGCGACATGGAGCAGATGCCGTTCAGGGATTCCTGCGTCAACCTGGTCTGGTCCAACTTGACATTGCAGTGGTGCAATGACATCAAGCAGACGTTTGCCGAGGTGCACCGGGTGATGCAACCCGGGGGGTTGTTCATGTTCAGCACCTTCGGGCCGGATACACTGAAAGAGTTGCGCCAGGCCTTTCGCAAAAGCGACGACTACAGCCATGTCAACCGCTTCACGGACATGCACGACATTGGCGACGTGCTGGTGCATAGCGGCTTTGCGACTCCTGTCATGGATATGGAGTACATCACGCTCACCTATGACGATGTTATCGGCGTGATGCGCGATCTCAAGGCCATTGGCGCACACAACGTTACCCAGGGGCGTCGGCGCGGCTTAACCGGAAAAGCCGGCTGGCAGAGAGCGGCAAGCCATTACGAAGCCATGCGGACAGAAGGAAAGCTGCCGGCGACTTTTGAGGTGGTTTACGGCCATGCCTGGAAGCCGCAGCCACGGCAATCCGTCCTCACGTCCGAAACCAGACGCAAGCTGGGGCTGGCTTGATACCTGTTCTTCACCGGTTATGACCCTCGGTTATTTCGTCACCGGAACCGGAACGGACGTTGGCAAAACCCGGGTATCTTGCGCGTTATTGCATGCGTTTGGCGCATTGGGCAAGACTGTCGCTGGCATGAAACCGGTGGCAGCGGGCCGGGAGAACGGTAAATGGAGGGATGTGGAATTGCTCGCCGCCGCGAGCAGCATTACCGCTCCGTATGAGCAGATGAATCCCTACGCGCTTTTGCCGCCGATTGCGCCGCACATCGCAGCGGAACAATCGGGTGTTGATATCGATATCGCCGTCATTCGCCAGGCATATCTCGAATTGCGGAAAATTGCCGAAGTCGTGATCGTGGAAGGCATCGGTGGTTTTCTCGTTCCGCTGAACGACCATCAGGACAGCGGCGATATGGCCCGGGCTTTGGGTCTGCCGGTTATCCTGGTGGTGGGGATGCAGCTTGGCTGTCTCAACCATGCGCTGCTGACCGCCCGGGCGGTGCGTGCAACCGGGTTGCCCCTTGCGGGATGGGTGGCGAACCGCATCGATCCGCAAATGATCGCCTTTGAGGAGAATGTACTCGCGTTGCAATACCGGCTGGAGTGCCCGTTGCTTGGGGTGCTGCCGTTCGAGCGGGTTCCTGATATTAAAAGGTTGTCGACGTTTATAAGCCTCTCCGATATTGTGCCCGGTTATCGTTGAACTGCTTCAACCCTGACTTCCATTACTAGACCATTACGCCTTCCTGTGTAGGAATATTGAAGAGGCTATCCTGGGGTGGAAATATGACCATGCCGACAAATATACTGATAAGGGTTACGACAATGCTTGCAAAAAAGGCTGTCCAGAACCCGGAAATCCTGAATCCCGGTACGAGTGCCGATACCAGGAGCATCATCAGGGCATTGATGACAAGCAAAAAAAACCCGAAAGTGATCAGTGTTAGCGGAATCGTCAGTATGATCACAATGGGTCTTATAACGGCATTAGCAAGACCCAATAGTAACGCTGAAATGAAGAGGGATTTTTTATTGGAGAATGAGATGCCGTGAAAAATAAAACTGGTAAACCATAGCGAGATGGCAATTATTCCCCAGTGCGCCAGGAATTCCCTCAGGTTGTCTAACATTGCCCAGCTCTGGAGTTATTCTATTCTTCGATATTGTAGATCTGTGTGGGGCTTCCCTAATCCTAAGGGTAGGCAAGGTGCTTGGATAAGGTTTTTCGCTGTGGCTGGGCGAAGGCCTGGACGCCACGTTGCCAAGCGCAGGGAGCGGTGCGAGGGATACGTTGCCCTGGCTCTTATCGATTAATTTTACAATAGATATTGCCGTCTTTGACGGCAAAGACGGCAAATGGCGGCTAACCGGGCTTCTAATTCCATGGCACAGTTTATGCTTATTCTCAAGGGAAGCCAGGACTGTAGAAAAAGCGCAGTCTGATGTGGAGCGGCTGTTGAGCACATACTGCGATGGTTGCTGCTTTTGCTGAACAGGACTATGATGCGTTCGCCCCATGGCAAAGGCTCAGCTATTGAGGGCTGCTGTTAATACTTCCTGGCCTGGACAAGGCCGCGAAGCGAGAAAAGTAGACCGGGGCACTATTAAACCAGGAACCAATGACCTCTTTCGATATTTTTAATGCCAAAATTCTAATCGTCGACGATAGGGAAGATAATGTTCGACTGATGCGCGGCGTGCTATCGGGGGCCGGCTACACTTCTGTTGAATCTACCATGGAGCCACAGGAAGTTTGCGACCTTCATCGCGCTACCAGATACGATCTTATTCTTCTCGATCTGATGATGCCGTTTATGGATGGATTCCAGGTAATGGAAGGCCTCAAGGCCATTGAATCGGAAACCGTGCTCGAATCCGGGCTGGGCGCAGGTTCGCAAGGTTGCCTTCCGGTCCTTGTCATTACCGCCCAGCCGGAGCATAAGGAACGCGCCATGAAGGCTGGGGCAAAAGGCTTTATTACCAAGCCCTTTGATCGCCTTGGGGTATTGACACATATACGCAACGTGCTGGAAATCGTGTTTTTGCAGAAAGAGCTGCAGCAGTCCATCGCCGCAAGGGACATCACTTTCAGCGATTGCCAGGCTCCGCTGCGGGAAAGGGAAGACTTGCTTGATCAGCTTGCGGGTAGCCTTCCGCAGGTATTCTGGATCTGGGATGTCCATGATAAGACGTTTCGCTACATCACTTCGGCCTGGGAGAAATTAACCGGCCGCAGTGTCGTTCGTGGCGACAAACTGGAAAAATTTTTTGAAGCAGTTCACCCGGAAGATATGCAGCGCGTAATTCGCGAAGTAGGCGAGTTATCGCATGGCGGAGTTGACCATGATTATCGGCTGCTACTGCCGGACAACAGTGTCCGCTGGGTACATTCGCGTACCTTCCCGATAAGGGACTCCGTTGGGGTGTGCCGGGTTGCGGGAATCATGGAGGACATCACACATCGCAAGGAGACCGACGAGCGGTTATTTCAGCTTTCCCATTACGATGCGCTTACCAGTCTTCCGAACCGGACGCTATTTGATGAGTCGCTACGGAAACTGGTGAAGCAAGCCGAGGTGAACCATCGCAGTATCTCGGTGCTGTTTCTCGATATCGATAATTTCAGGAATATAAATGCCAGGCTGGGTCACGCTTTCGGAGACGAGTTGCTGTGTCAGTTCAGTCTTCGTTTGTCGGAGTGCTTGCGTGTCACCGATATGGTTGCCCGGCTGGGAGGTGATAAATTCGGGTGTATTATGGTGACTACTGACGGATCGAGGAATGCCGAGGTCGTGGCAAGCAAGATCCGGGAAGCATTACGCCAGCCGTTCGATTTGCGCGGCCACCAGGCAACAGTGACAGCCAGCATTGGAATCAGCGTTTATCCGACGGACTCGCTTGATGCGAATACACTGATTAAGAATAGCGACATGGCCATGTACCGCTCCAAAGAGGCGGGGAGGGATACGTACCGTTTCTTCACGGCGGAAATGAACGCACGTGCCATGGAGAAGCTGGATCAGGAAAATGCGTTGCGCCAGGCGCTCGATCGAAACGAATTCGTCTTGCATTATCAGCCCAAGGTGGAACTCTCCGGGGGTCGGATCACGGGGATGGAAGCGCTGATAAGATGGAAGCGGCCGGGATATGGAGTCGTCGCGCCTCTGGAATTCATATCGGTCCTCGAGCAAACGGGCCTGATCAACCGGGTGGGCGCCTGGGTTATAGAAACTGCGTGCAAACAGATTGCGGAATGGAGACGTCTGGGAATAGGCGAGATTCCGGTGTCTGTGAATGTCTCGGGAAGGCAGTTTTCACATAGCACGTTAAACCTCGATGTTATGCGGGCTACCGAGGAAAGTGGGGTACACCCAAAATTGCTTGAATTCGAGTTGCAAACGGAAAGGGCGTTGAGAGAAAATAGTATTGATTCCGATTTGCTGGAATTGGAGTTGACGGAAAGCTCCTTGATGACGCATGCGCGAAAGACGGCCAGTATCCTCAAGAGGCTTAAATTGCTGGGGATTCGTATTTCAATCGATGATTTCGGAACCGGCTATTCGAGCCTGGTGTATGTAAAGCGGTTCCCTATCGATGTGCTGAAGATTGACCGTGCTTTTATCAGTGAAATTACTACCAATGCGGCAGACGCTGCTATTACAACAGCGATCATCGCCATGGCGCACAGCCTGGATGTGAAGGTAGTGGCCGAGGGTGTGGAAACAGTGGAGCAGCTGGATTTTTTACGAGAACGCGGGTGCGATGAAATTCAGGGCTACTATTTTGCGCGGCCGCTTCCCGCAAACGAAATATCCAGATTACTGTCGAGCGGTAACAGTCTGCTAAAATCGGCGCAGCCGCTCGCCCTGTAGACCCTGCAGACGATGCCGTGTCCTCTTTTGATGCGGCGACGAGCAGATATTCATGTCCTTCCGGGGCCAGTCGCTATACGGTCGCGTTTGGGGAGGTTTGAAGTGCTACTGTTGGTTGAGCTGGACTCCGGGTTAAGCGAGGAACAACGAAATTCATAGGATTCTCGCCGAACCATCAGTGTCGGTCGGGTTGCCGGTTTTATAACAATTGCCGGTGCGCTAGGCTTGCCGCCTTTTAAAGAGGAAGCTGATAATGTGCGAAGGGCGCTCGCCTTTCAGGCCAGAGGGGCACCATCTGCCTTCAGCAACTCCGAACACAGGATTTTCCCCAATGTTTTCTTCTCTCCAAGCATGCGCTTTGCCTGTCTAGGTAGTGGTTCACAAGGCAATGGTCTTGTGGTCGAGGTAGCAAACACCAGACTGCTGCTGGATTGCGGCTTCACCCTGAAAGACACCGTTTTTCGCCTTTCCCGGCTTGGCCTTGAGCCCGGCATGATTGACGGAATCGTGGTTACTCACGAGCACGACGATCATATCGGGGGGGTGGCGCGATTTGCGCGCAAATTCGGCACAAAGGTGTGGTTGACCCATGGGACACTGCGTTGTGTGGAAAAGGCATTTGATCTGTTGCCCTCGGTTAATATCATAGACGGCTATCAGCGGTTCTCCATCGGTGGTATCGAGGTCGAGCCTTATCCCGTTCCTCATGATGCCCAGGAACCCGCACAATTCGTGTTCGGGGATGGCGCATTCCGGTTAGGCGTCCTGACCGATACCGGATGTTCGACACCCCACATCGAAGCGGTCTTGAGCCACTGCCACGCATTGGTCCTGGAATGTAATCATGATTCCCGCTTGCTGGCGAGCAGCGACTACCCGTATAGCCTTAAGCGACGTGTGGGGGGGCGGTTGGGCCATCTAGAGAATGCGGCGTCCGCGAAACTGCTTGCCAGCCTGGATGGAAGCCGCCTTCAACATGTTATTGCCGCTCATTTGAGCCAGAAAAATAATACCCCGCTGCTGGCAAAAACCATTCTGAGCGATGTTTTGAATTGCGGACTCGACTGGATCGGAGTGGCTGACCAGAACGACGGCTTTGGCTGGCGTCAGCTGAGTCATTTCTGAATCATCCCGTTTTGTGAGCAGAAGAGGAGAGCCTTGCGGGATGGGATGTGTATGTGTAAGTGGTCTCGTTAGTCAGAAAACTGCCGGATAAGCTGCATTGGGACACCACACACTTTTCGGCTTTGCCGGATGGGTTTCATGAATCGAAACAAAAAAAGCCGCCCTAAGGCTTCCTTCCTCCTTAGGGCCGCTTAATTGCAAATTACGGTTCTTAACGTCTGCTCCAGCTTTTTCGCAGGACCAGCTTCAATCTTCAGATCGGCCTTATTCCTCGTCCGCAGCACTGCCAGCAGCGGTGTCCGTGCCAGACGTTGCGTCAGAAGCTGGTGCACCTGCGGAAGGTTGCGAGGTAATTCTCTCGAAGTTTTCCCTTTCCTGTTCGGGAAGCGCTTGGTTCGGTCTACCGCAGGCAGTCAGCATCATTGCCGCCAGGGTAGCAGCGAGGAGCGTAAGTCTCATTATTTAATTTCCTCTACATGGTTACGATAAAAACAGGATTATATGATAGACCACCCGAATTCCTCAAGTTCCAGACCTTCGGAGAACAGTCATGGTTAAAAAAGCCATCCTAAAGGATGGCTTTTTTAGTTGAATACAATAGCTGAACACAGCCATTGCGAAATTACTTTTCGTGACCCGGCATATGCTCCTTGGGGATGCCGTCGTGGCCAGGGCGCAATGGATTACCATTCGCGTCAAGCGCATGGCCCGGCAGCACGGCAGGGCCAGAGAGATCATCGTCATCCTCTTCTCCGCTTGTAACTGGGGGCACGTAGGCATCGCCACGCTCCTGAGCCAACGTCGAGCCTTCCTCAAGTCTTGTTCCGTAGGTATCCGCACCCTCGGGCGAGGCTTGTTTCGGTCTATCACACGCTGTCAGGCTAAACGCCACCAAAGCGGCAGCGAGGAATGAAAGTTTCATCATAGGGGCATCCTCATTAAAATATAGATGGGGGTGTAACAACAAATATTATATCGTAAAAATCCCCGAACCAACCGAAATTTGCGCAGAACTGGCGAGGCCCGGATTTGCCGGCCCGGACGCTTAGTTTTGAGGATGAAGGCTGTGATCTTCCGGCTGACCTTTGCTACCAGCACCGCTGTCGTATGCTTGAGCGCTTGAATCCGCTTTAGCGCCCGTATCCTCATTATCAAGTTCATCGAAATTCGGGGCCGAATCCCGTTCCACCATAGCGGAAGGGGGCGGTTTGTCCATAGGATGTTTCTTACTATCACAAGCGCTTAGCAATAGCGTTGTCATGGCAATAGCGAGCAGCGTGTATTTCATAAATGTAACCATCCTGTTGTTCAAAAACCGTAGTGTAACAAAAGCGTGGAGGCCGTTCAAATCCGGGAACCCATCGGTTATTGAAAAATCGCGAAAGCTTGTTCCAGGGTTCCCGGCTTCCACGGCACGGATCCAGGTTAAAAAAAGGCCGCCCCGAAGGACGGCCCCTCGTAAAGCCTGCCTTTACTCGTGTTAAAACTCAGGGCTGGATGGTCTATCGTATGCTTTTTCCGGCGGCACACTATCAACAGCCCCTTTCTTCGATTCAGCTTCGGCTTCCCTCTGGGCGGCTTCAATTTCGGCGTCACTGACTTGTCCTTCACGTTTCTCCCAGAGGCTGGGAGGATATTGCCCGGGTTTCCCCTCCCCGGGTTGTTTCTCTCTCATTTGGTCACATGCGGTAAGCGTTAGCGTTACCACGGCAGCAGCGAGGAGCGAGTACTTCATTTTTTTAATCTCCTTTAAGGTTTATAACAGTCACGGGTGATATAAGTGTTCCGGCCATTCAAATCTCTGAGGACCATATCTTAATAGCCACTATCTTAATAGCAGAATTCAGAAATGTTGTCTAGTCGTTGTATTCCGCAGCGACAAGCAATAGCTATTTCCGGGACGATCTAACCTCCAGGTACACGCTGCTCTGGCACTTCCGCCCCAACGCCTTTGGTAGTCCACGGGCAGGATCGGAGACCCGGCCAGAGCTTGCAGGGAAGGGTCGTGTGCTGTGCCTGACCGGCAGGTTTAATTAGGGTTTGAAAACAAGACAACATTCATCTGCCGCCAGGATTTGATGGTCAGGGCTTCGAGCCCGCAACCAGTTCTATCTCGACATGATCATAAAGATACCATTGGTACAGCAGAGCAAGCGCTTCCTCATCAAGTTCTTCCATATCAGGCAACGCCAGGCGATCGGCGAGTTTCTCCAGTACTCTGAGGGCGGAAGGGCCGGCGGTGTATACTTCGCCATTCAAAAATATGCTTTTTCCCCGGTATAGCATGCGGCTTTTCAGGTTCAGCCTTAGCTTGCCTTTCCTTACCTCATTTGCAAATTCCTCACGGGGCATGGGATGCGAGGGCGGCGTAAAGAAAACATGGGGTTTCGGTTCGGTAAGATACATGCCGGTAAAACGCTTCACATCATCACGGCCCCATTTGATGTTGGTGAGCGCTGCGTTGACCTGGGACAACATCTCGCGGCTAATGCGCCCCGGGTTGGAATGCAGGCGGATATCGGGGTCCCGATACATGCCCTTGATTACGGTATGGTCCTGCAGATAAACCAGAAACTGGGTGACCAACTCCTGATAGCTTGGCGCCCTGAAGCCAATTGAATAGGTCATGCAGGGGTCTTTTGCTACTCCGTAATGAGCATAGCCGGGAGGCAGATACAGCATATCGCCCGGTTCCAGTAACCATTCCTGTTCCGGCCTGAAATCCCGCAGGAGCTTTAGCGGCGCCTCCGCAACGAGGGTTTTATCCCGCTGTGCGGAAATCTGCCAGTATCTGCACCCCATGCCCTGTAGTAAAAAAACGTCGTACGAATCAAAATGCGGCCCCACTCCTCCTCCCTGAGGAGCGTAGCTGATCATCAGGTCATCCAGCCTCGAATGCGGAATGAAACGGAATTTCAGAAGCAAGTTCCGGGCTGAAGGCAGGAAATGATTGACGTCCTGTACCAGCAGTGTCCATTGCCTCTCAGGCAGGCGCGAAAAAGCGCGAGCAGCGAAGGGGCCGGCTCTGACCCGCCATTCTCCATTCTTTTGCGTAATCAGTCGCGATTGTGCATCGTCTCGACAGGCGAGACCGATAAGTTCGTCGCGGGTCAGCAGCGGCACGAAATCCCGCAGCGCTTTGCGTACCAGTAAAGGTTTTTTTTGCCAGTAATCGCGGAGAAATTTTCTGGCTGAAATACCTCCCAACAATTCGGTTTTCATTGCTTCCTTATGCGTGAGATCTTCCTGCAAGAATTGAAACTCTCAAAGATTGGGGGCGAGGGGGAAGGCGAGGTAACACGTTCCCGCCCGTTTTCGCTCCAATCAGGGCCTACCTGCCGCGCATGAACATCTTGTCAAGGTCCGAAGAATTGATTTCAAACCAAGTCGGCCTGCCGTGGTTGCACTGGCTGCCGCGTTCGGTTGTTTCTATTTCGCGTAGCAGTGCGTTCATTTCGGGAAGCGCCAGTCTGCGGTTCGCTCGGATCGCGCCATGACAAGCCATGGTTGAAAGAAGCTCATTCCGGCGAGTGGTCAATGCCTGGCTGGCGCCGAATTCGCGGATATCGCTCAGCACCTCTCGAGCTACTCTTACGACATCCGCATCCTTGAGAGTGCCGGGCACGGCGCGTATCACTAGCGTGCTCAGGGAGAACACAGAGATTTCAAAGCCGAGTTCACGCAGGGCCGCGGGGTTTTCCTCGACGATGGCAATATCCAGGCCGGTCGCTTGGAATATGGCCGGAATCAGCAGAGGCTGCACTGCGAGGTCACGATTATCCAGCGCCAATTTCAGTTTTTCGTAGAGAATACGCTCGTGCGCGGCATGCATGTCTACAATAACCAGGCCCCGGTTATTCTGGGACAGGATATAGGTTCCTAAGAGTTGGCCCAGGGCAAAACCCAATGCCGGAACGCACTGGTTCTCGTCGCCTCCCGCCGGTAACGGTGGATCCACGGATTTTTCACCGGGGCTGTCGGGATTGAAGGGACTGAACAGAGCGTTATACATCGCCTGTGATTGGGCTATTCCGGCAGGTGGAACAAGTTGCATGGTGTTTTGCCGCGAATAGGGGAAAGGGGGGACTACCTGGCCGGTTTCAGCTTGAATTGCCGTTTGCTCCTGATTCGAGATCGCGGGCATCAAGGCTGAGGTTGTTCGCTTCGGCGCTGCGAGCGCTTTATTGATTGCATGAAAAATGAATTGATGGAGTGCGCGCGGGTCACGAAATCTTACTTCGGTTTTGGTTGGATGAACATTCACGTCCACGCCGCCAGGATTCATTTCGAGAAACAATACAAAAGCCGGGTGCCGGTCCAGATGGAGCACATCGCGATAGGCTTCACGTAGCGCATGTGCTATCAGTTTGTCGCGCACGAAACGGCCATTGACAAAAAAATACTGGGCATCGCGCGCAGACCGCGAGTATGCGGGCAACGCCGCCAAGCCGGAGAGCCGTAAATCCGCTGCCTGCTCGTCAATGGATACGGACGATTGGCTGAATTCTTCTCCTAATATCGCCGCGATCCGCGTCCCTGTATCAGCGGCACGCAAATGACTCCGTACGGTTCCGTTGTGTTGCAACGTGAAAGCGATATCCGCGCGCCCCAGAGCGATTCGTCTGAATGCTTCCTCGCAATGCGAGAATTCAGTGGCTTCACTTTTTAAAAATTTACGTCGGGCGGGGGTGTTGAAGTAGAGATCATGCATTTCCACCGTGGTGCCGTTGTTACGTGCCATGGGTTCCGGCCGTGAAAAGCGGGTTCCTTCTGTTTCTATCCGCCAGGCGTGTTTCTCCTCCGCGTTACGGCTTGCCAGTATCAGCCGGGAAACCGCCGCGATACTGGCAAGCGCCTCGCCCCGGAAACCAAGACTGGCCACGTTCTGCAAATCTTCCAGGGAACTGATCTTGCTGGTCGCATGCCGGGAAAGCGCAAGAACCATATCATCCAACGAAATACCTGTTCCGTTATCCGCGACACGGATCAGCTTGGTTCCGCCCTGAAAAAGTTGTGCCGATATTTCGGTTGCGGCGGCATCGACGCTATTCTCCAGCATTTCCTTAAGCGCCGCGGCTGGCCGCTCGATCACTTCGCCAGCGGCGATCTGGCTGATGAGCAGGTCGGGTAAGAGCTTGATCGCGTTCATGAGTGTATCAGCAAGGATATGCGTGAATCATACAGCCGGGAATACTCGTGCTGTGCCAAGCACCGGGTGGCGGGAAAAGCCGTCCTTTGATGCGGCTGTTCTTCATGTGACTCCAGTCATGTACGTTCTTTCATTGCGGCGGTAACGACGCCATGGTCAAGATGAGGGGCGAATATTTCGATGAAATCATAAATATACCCACGCAAATAACTGTTGCGGCTAATACCGATGCGGGTCATGCTCGGCTCGAACAGATGGCTTGCATCTATCGATCTCAAGTGCTTGTCTCGCTTGGGGTCAAACGCCATTTGCGCCAGAATGCCAATGCCCAGCCCCAGTTCCACGTACGTCTTTATGACATCAGCATCAATGGCTGTTAATACGACGTTCGGAATCAGGCCTTTTGCATCGAATGCCTGGTTAATCTTGGAGCGGCCGGTAAAAGCGAAATCATACGTGATGATCGGGTATCGGGCGATATCTTCCAGCGTCAGTTTCCCGAGTTTAAGCAGCGGATGCCGTGGCGGGACGACGACGCAGCGGTTCCATTGGTAGCAAGGCAGCATCACGAGTTCTGCAAATAGTTCGATCGCCTCGGTAGCGATGGCGATATCCGCCACACCCGATGTCACCAGTTGGGATATCTGGGTGGGGTTGCCCTGACGCAAAATTAATTTCACCTTAGGGTAGCGCGCGGTAAAATGCTTGATTGCGGGGGGCAGCGCGTACCTCGCCTGGGTGTGGGTTGTGGCAATAGTAAGAGAGCCGCTGGCTTCATTGGCAAATTCCTGCCCGACCTGCTTCAGGTTCTTGGCGTCGCGGAGCATTCTTTCGGCAATCTCGAGAATAGCTCGTCCTGGCGCCGTGACCTGAACAACGCGCTTGCCATTACGCACAAAAATATCTATGCCCAGCTCGCTTTCCAGGAGACGAATCTGCTTGCTGATTCCCGGCTGGGAGGTATGCAGGGTTTCTGCCGCTTTTGACAAGTTCAAGCCCTGATGGGCCACTTCGGTTAAATATCGCAACTGTTGCAATTTCATGGTTCCACCGATCTAAATAATAAAAGGTTATGTTAATCTAACATAATATTCTTTCATGATATATATGTTCGTTGCTATTATGCCAACTTCGAGGCAACATACGCGGTTGTCCGCCATCGGTGGGGATGGGGGTGTTGTGGTAGACGGGACCTTGAATTGAAACGAAATTTCGGGTCCGCAATCGAATTGGAAAGGGATTCGTTCCCGGAATAATGATTTGCGCAGGAACAGATTGAGTGCATATCAGAGGGAAGGCCGGGCCGGCCAAAAGAACAACCGGCGGTTATTGTCATCGTGCAGGCGATCACTGTTGCCTCTTGCGGTGCCGAGTTGACATGGCCATAAATTGTGGAGGATACAGATGAGTCAATTGAATTACCTTGCCAACGAAGAGGAAATAACCTCTTACGATCAGGCCTTGCAGGATTACCAGGCTCTGCGCATGGATGTCGACCGTTTTACCGCTTCCCGTCTGCAAATGGGTATCTATGGCCAGCGGCAGGAGGGCGTCAACATGGTGCGCATCAAGCTTCCGGGCGGACGTCTTGATGCCCGGCAGTTGAACGTGATCGCAGATATGCTGGAAAAATACGCACGCCATGACGTTGTGCATATCACTACACGCCAGGATATTCAAATGCATTATGTGCCGCTGGAGGATACGCCAGCGGTGCTTCGCCATTTGGCTACCGCCGGATTGACGACCCGTGAAGCGTGCGGCAATACGATACGTAATGTCACGGCATGTCCGCTGTCGGGGGTGTGCCCGCGCCAGCATGTGGATGTCACAACGCATCTCGACGGCGCGGTACAGCACTTCTTGCGTAATCCGCTGACTCAGCAAATGCCGCGTAAGTTCAAGATCAGTTTTTCGGCCTGCGAGTCGGATTGCGCCCAAGGCATGATGCACGACATGGGGATTGTCGCAGTGCACGATGGCGGCCGCTTCGGTTTCAAGGTCCTGGCCGGAGGCGGGCTGGGACACAAGCCGCATGAGGCCATTGTCGTGGAAGAGTTCATTGAAGAAAAGGATTTGCTGCTGGTAATGGAAGCAATAATTTCATTGCATAATCGCTATTCCGACCGGGTCAAGCGCGCCAAGTCCCGCATTAAATTCCTGGTCGATAAATTCGGGGCGGAAGGATTTATCGAGAAATATCGTGAAGAACTGGTACGTACCAAGGCGGCGCTCGCAACTCAGGATTATCCGCAAGGCGAATGGAACGCGGGTTTGGACAGCGAGGTTCCCGGCATGGGCGCCCCCCGGCATGTGTTCCCGCAAAAACAGCGCGGTTATTTCGTATTTCCGATCAGCGTGCCAATGGGAAATTTGAATGTAACGCAATTGCGCAGTCTTGCTCGTCTCGCCGAGACTCACGAGTTGCAGGAAATCCGCGTGACGCAGGATCAAAACATGTTCCTGCCGAATGTACCGGAGGCCAAAATCGAGCCGCTGCGTGCCGCTCTGGCAGCATTGGGCCTGGAAGAACCCAAGGTTGGGGATGATGTGGTCGCTTGTCCCGGTACTTCGACTTGCCGCCTGGGCATAACCTCCAGCACGATCGTGGCGCCTAAACTGAACGGGGGCCAGCATGATTTAAAGGTTCGCGTATCAGGATGCCATAACGGTTGCGCACAGCCAGAGGCGGGAGATATCGGAATTTATGGCGAAGGCAAGCGCATGCATGGCAAGCTTGTGCCGCACTATCAGACCTATTTCGGGGGTAACGCGATGGCTGGCGGGGCGCTGGCGATCAAAGGCCCGTCAATTCCCGCGGCGCGAATCGAGGCGGCGGTGGAGCGGGTGAAGTCGGCTCACGCGGCCAACAGCGAGACGGGCGAGACGTTTTTTTCCTGGACGCGGCGCATGGGCAAGGAATATTTCACCGGGTTGCTGGCGGATCTAAAGGACGTAAAACCGGAACAATTGGAATCAGTCTTGCGCGATCACGGCAAGGATGGCGATTTCAAGGTCTTGCAACTGGGTGGTGGCGAGTGCGCGGGAGTCAGCCAGGTGAAGATCGGTTCAAGCTTTTTCGAAGCGGCGCATGAGCGGAATTATCGCGATGCGCTCAAGTTTCAACGCAAATTCGAGGATTCGGTCAAGTGTGCCGAGGAGATCGCACGGCTGATCGGGCAAGGGGTGAGCGAGTTGCTCGGCGGCCAGAAGTTCGATGGTCTGGCGGAGCAGGCGGACGAGTTGCGCCGGGTACTGCCCACCAAGCCGCGTCTATCCAGGCAGTTGGTAAAATTCGCAGAGGATTTCGCGCGGCCGGCCGAAGAGTTGAATGACAGCCAGCTGACCGAATGGTTTAGCGAGCTCGACGCGTGGACGATGGAGGCTGCGGAGTTTTGCCTCGGGTTTGACCGTCAGCTTGATCTGGCTGGCGCGCTGCCGCTGGTGGCTTCAGCCAGACAGCCGGTTCAGCGGCCGCAGTCGTCGGTGATAGTCTGACGTATGTCTCCAGTATCGATCCGACAGCATGAGCCTGGATAGCCCGATAGCTGAAGTACGGGCATTGCTGCATACCGTGCAGGCAGATTATGCTCCGGCCGTCTTTGCCTGTAGTTTTGGTGCGGAGGACATGGTGTTGGTCGATTTAATCGCGCGCTACTTTCCGGGCATCGGTATATTTACCCTGGATACCGGGCGCCTGCCCGAGGAAACCTACAGCCTGATGAGAGAAGTGGCGGACCGTTACGGAATTCATGTTCCGGTTTATTTTCCCGAACCTGCGGCGGTGGAGGCCTATGTCGCGCAGAACGGCCCCAACGGCTTCTATGATAGCGTGGATTTACGTAAACAATGCTGCCATATCAGAAAGGTGGAGCCGCTGAAACGCGCCCTGAGCGGCAAGCGCGCATGGATCACAGGGCTGCGGCGCGATCAGGCTTCGACCAGGAAAGATCTGGCTGTGTCGGAATTCGATGGCGAAAACGGCCTGCAAAAGTTCAGCCCGCTACTGGAATGGAGCCTGTCCGATGTATGGGCATATCTCAAGCAATTCGATGTGCCATACAACATCCTGCACGACAGAGGTTACACGAGCATCGGCTGCGCACCTTGCACCCGCGCCATTACTCCCGGCGAGGAAGTCCGCGCAGGCCGGTGGTGGTGGGAAGATCCCGAGGTCAAGGAATGCGGTTTGCATCCGAGTAAGCGGCTTGTAACGGATCTGGCTGTTCCAGGGGAAGGCCAGGAAATGGAAGAGAAAAAGCATGGGCTAAACCCGGGCCTGTGAAGCTGCCAGGGTTGATCGATGGATATTATATTTAATGATATGCAAGAATTTATTACTCCTGTTCCAGGTTTCGTCATGAAGACTGAACCGGTAGCCATTAAACGCCGTATTGCACGCCATCTGGGTCATCTGGATGCACTGGAAAGCGAAGCCATCCATATCATGCGGGAGGTCGCCGCCGAATGTACCAATCCAGCCTTGATGTTCTCAGGTGGAAAGGATTCCATCGTGCTGCTGCGTTTGGCAGAAAAAGCTTTTCGTCCCGGGCGCTTTCCATTTCCGCTATTGCATGTCGATACGGGTCATAATTTTCCTGAAGTGATCGAGTTTCGTGACCGCCGCGTCAAGCAACTGGGCGAGCGGCTGATCGTGCGCAGCATGGAGGATTCCATCGCGAAGGGACGAGTAGTGTTGCGTTCGGAAAAACAGAGCCGTAATGCGTTTCAGTCCGTGACACTGCTGGATGCCATTGCGGAATTCGGTTTCGATGCATGTATCGGCGGTGCTCGCCGCGATGAGGAAAAAGCCCGCGCCAAGGAACGTATATTCTCTTTTCGCGATGAATTTGGCCAATGGGATCCAAAGAACCAGCGTCCGGAATTATGGGACCTCTACAACACGCGGGTACATAAGGGCGAGAACATTCGCGTATTTCCCATCAGCAACTGGACCGAACTCGACGTGTGGGAATACATAGCGCGCGAGGAACTGGAGGTGCCTCACATTTATTTTGCCCATACCCGCGATGTCATCAGGCGTGAGAGCGGCCTCTTGCCCTTGTCTCACCTGATCGATCTAAAGGAAGGAGAAAAAGTGGAACATCTTGTGGTGCGCTTTCGTACCGTGGGGGATATGAGTTGTACCTGTCCAGTGGAGTCAACCGCGGGCAGCGTGGGCGAAATCATTGCAGAAACGGCGATCACGCGAATTACAGAGCGGGGCGCTACACGCATGGACGATCAGACCTCGGATGCATCCATGGAGTTGCGCAAGAAAGAGGGGTATTTCTGAAGCGTGCCGTCATTAATCATGACACATCGTTAATCACGACAAGTGATGGCGTTATCGAGGGCCTCCCTTGCATAAAGTGCGATGAGTGCGTCGCGTCCTCATCCTCTTGGGGTCCGGATTTCAAGGTATATGAGAGGGCAGGGGGCTATCGCTACACCAGGGTGCGGAGGGAAGAAAGCGTGCGGAGAAAACGTCCAAAAGGGTTGTTGAATGTCAGTCACTGAAAGTGTTTCTTTTGATCATACCGAATTGTTGCGTTTCATCACCGCCGGTAGCGTGGATGATGGCAAGAGCACGTTGATCGGACGCCTCCTGCATGACTCGAAGTCCATTTTTGAAGATCAGTTGAGCGCCATCACCAGCACTTCGCAAAGGCGCGGGATGGAAGGCGTCGATCTGTCGCTGCTCACCGATGGCCTGCAGGCGGAGCGTGAACAAGGCATTACGATCGATGTCGCCTATCGATACTTCGCGACCCCAAAGCGTAAATTTATTATTGCCGACACCCCCGGCCATGAACAGTATACGCGCAACATGGTAACGGGGGCATCCACGGCTAATCTTGCGATTATCCTGATTGATGCGCGCAAGGGCGTCCTCACCCAATCGCGGCGGCACGCGTACCTCGCGAGCCTGGTGGGCATCCCTCATCTGGTGGTAGCGGTTAACAAGATGGATCTGGTGGATTATTCACGCGATGTCTTCGAGCAAATTTGCAATGATTTCGCGGCCTTCGCCAGCGGGCTCAAGCTGAACAATATAGCGTATATCCCTATGTCTGCCTTGCATGGTGATATGGTGGTGGAGCGCGGAGACAGACTTGACTGGTACGAAGGCATGTCGCTGATGGATCTGCTGGAGAATGTTCCGATTGATCACGACATCAATCTTGAGGATTTCCGCTTTCCGGTACAATTGGTGTGCCGGCCGCAAACGGAGGAGTTGCATGATTTCCGGGGCTACATGGGGCGCATCGAATCCGGCTCCATCAGTGCGGGCGATACGGTGAAAGTCCTGCCTTCGGGGCTGACTTCGCGTGTCAGGGAAATCATCACCTATGACGGAAACCTTGATGATGCCGTTGCGCCGCAGTCTGTCACCCTGACGATTGAAGATCATCTGGATATCTCGCGCGGGGACATGCTCGTGAAACCCGTGGAAGCGCCACGCATCACGAAGGAGTTCGAGGCAATGCTTTGCTGGTTGTCAGAACAGAGCCTGGACCTGCGCCGCAAATATCTCATCAAACATACCACGCGGATCGTAAAGGCGCTGTTTACCAGAATAGAGTACCGTGTCGATGTTAACGCGCTGAATCGTGAGCCGGTCGATACTCTGAACATGAATGACATCGGACGTGTGCTGCTGAAAGTTCATCAGCCTCTGGTATGCGACCCGTATGAGCGTAACCATGCTACCGGGAGCTTTATTGTCATTGACGAAGTCAATAACAATACCGTCGCCGCTGGCATGATCTGTTCGGCGGAGGCGTGATTCGGCAATTTGGATCAATTCGTTTGCGGCACAAGACTGGCTGATAAACGAATCGAGAAGGCGGACAAGGCCGGGAAGTGCCTTGCCGCTTTTGTATTTGTAGGCGTCAAAAGCACAAAGTGAAAAGGGTTATAGGGCTTATACGTTTGTTGGGCTTCATCTCTGGTCAGGCCAGGTTATTTCTTCTTTTTTGATTCACTTCCATACTTTTTGATGACTTTATCATGACAAGTTTACAATCGGGTCACCACTCCGCACCGGCAACCGCTGTGCCTTCTTCCATGTTGGCATTCGGTATGGCTTTTGCCGATCTATACCGTCGCGAGGGCCTGGCAAGACTGGATCAGGCATTTCTCGAATTTCTCCGTGAAGGAGAAGCCGGACTTGGTGCCCGCCTGGATCATGCCCGTGCTCATCCCGATAGCCTGGATCGCAAGGAGGAAGCTGCGTTGCTGATCGAGGTCGCGCCGTGGATGGAGGATTTTATTGCCAGATTGTTTGGCATTGGGAAAGAAGTCAATGCCCTTGCTGCGCGCCATCACCAACTTGCCCCGCTCTATTCCTGCAAAAGACAATTCGTTCAGCGCCGGGCGATGAATAAGGTGAGCGATGCCGAGGCGGCGGAAGTGGATGGGATTGCGCTGGAAGAGAAACTGGCCACGGAATTCGAAGCGCCGTTTTCGGAGTTGGCGTTTGCCAGCAAGGTTACACAGTGGTTGCTGGATGAAGAGGGGAACGGTGAGTGGCTCAAGAAGGCTTTGCTCTACGCGGCCTGGGCATTGAAGACGCCCGCAGGGCGAGAGCGGCACCGGGACGGGGTATTGTTCAAGGTCCCCGCCAAACTTGATTTCCTGCATCTGTTGCCAACGGATATTGATAAGTCGGCAGGCTATACCGTTCACAAGGCTCATCATGTACGCCGCCGGGAAGGGTTTGCGCTCACCGATCCCGGCACCGATCTCGTAGGTGCGCTGGATGAGGCGAATTACTGTATCTGGTGCCATGAGCAAGGAAAGGATTCGTGCTCGAAGGGGATGAAGGAAAAGCCCAAAACACCTGGAGAATCTGTCTCCTTCAAAAAAAGCCAGCTTGGCGCTCTGCTTACCGGCTGTCCGCTGGAAGAGCGCATCTCCGAGTTTCACAAACTCAAGACCCAGGGCGTGGCTATCGGCAGCCTTGCCATGATTGTGATAGATAATCCCATGTGCGCAGGCACGGGACACCGGATTTGCAATGATTGCATGAAGTCCTGCATATACCAGAAACAGGAACCGGTCGATATTCCCCAGGCTGAAACGCGCACGCTCAAGGATATCCTGGAACTGCCCTGGGGGTTCGAGATATATAGTCTCCTGACCCGCTGGAATCCGCTCGATCTCCGCCGACCGGTACCGAAGCCGCCGACGGGCCGGAAAGTGCTCGTAATTGGTATGGGACCCGCGGGATACACCCTGGCACATCATTTAATGAATGACGGCCACACGGTGGTCGGCATTGACGGTCTCAAGATCGAGCCATTGGCGCCGGAAATATCAGGGGTGAACCAACAGGGAGAACGCGTGCCGTTCAGGGCCATCCGCAATGCGGACGAGCTTGCCGAGGATCTGGATGAGCGCATGCCCGGGGGGTTTGGGGGTGTTGCCGAGTACGGCATTACCGTGCGCTGGGATAAGAATTTCCTCAAGCTGATTCGTCTGCTTCTGGAGCGGCGAGAAGAGTTCGCACTTTTCGGCGGTGTCCGCTTTGGCGGCACGCTCACTGCCGACGACGCGTTTGCCATGGGGTTTGACCATGTGGCGCTTGCCGCAGGGGCTGGACGCCCTACCGTGCTTGACTTGCCCAATGGCCTGGCCAGGGGGGTTCGCGCCGCCTCCGATTTCCTGATGGCGCTCCAGTTGAGCGGCGCGGCTCAGGTTAACTCGGTCGCCAACATGCAACTGCGCCTTCCTGTGGTGGTTATTGGCGGAGGCCTCACCGCTATCGATACCGCTACCGAAGCGCTTGCCTATTATCCGGTACAAGTGGATAAATTCCTGCGGCGTTATGAAATTCTTGCAGCCGTGCAGGGGGAGGGGGCAATCCGTGGAGCATGGGACGAGGAAGAGCGGGAAATTGCCGAGGAATTTCTGAGCCACGCCCGTTCCATTCGCGCCGAGCGGAAGGAAGCGGAAAAGGAAGGGCGCCCGCCGCGCATTCTGGAACTGGTTCAATCATGGGGAGGCGCGACCATTGCGTACCGCAAACGGCTTATCGACAGTCCGTCATATACGCTCAATCACGAAGAAGTGGAGAAGGCGCTGGAAGAGGGCATATGGTTTGCCGAAGGTCTCACTCCAGTGCGAGTGGATACCGATAAATGGGAGCACGCGAAGGCCGTGCAGTTCGCCGTGCAAACACTGGATGAAACGGGGTCATGGCAGCAAACCGGCGAAGCGGTACTGCCGGCCCGGGCCGTTCTGGTCGCGGCAGGAACGCAGCCCAACACTGTGCTCGCCAGGGAAGATGAGAAGAATTTCAAGCTGAACGGGCGTTATTTCGCGGCGTGCGATGAAAATGGCGAACCCGCCAACCCGCCACGCGCAAACCCCAAGCCGGAAACACCCAGCGTACTGCTGAGCCAAAACGACGACGGGCGCTTCATCAGTTTTTTCGGAGATCTGCACCCGTCCTATTCCGGCAATGTGGTAAAGGCGATGTCGAGCGCCAAACAGGGTTATCCAGTAGTAAGCCGGGTGCTGGAACGCCTGGCTCCGGCATCCTCGAAGCCGGCATGGCTATTCTTTGCCGAGATCAACGGGAGATTGCGCGCAACCGTGCATAAGGTCGAGCGGCTGACTCCCAATATCATAGAGGTGGTGGTACACGCGCCAATGGCCGTGGAGCATTTTCACCCAGGCCAGTTTTACCGCTTCCAGAACTTCGCAACACTTGCCACGACTGCCGCGGAAACAAAACTGGCTATGGAAGGCATCGCACTCACGGGAGCCTCTGTCGATGTTCCCCGCGGGTTGGTATCGCTGATTGCCCTGGAAATGGGGGGGTCGGCAGATTTATGCGCCAAGCTCAACCCCGGCGATCCGGTAGTATTGATGGGACCCACGGGAACGGCCACCGAGATTTTCCCGGATGAAACGGTGGTACTGGTGGGAGGCGGGCTGGGTAACGCAGTGCTGTTTTCCATTGGTGCGGCCGCGCGCGCCGCGGGGTCGAAGATTCTATACTTCGCGGGTTACAAGAAGCTGATTGACCGCTACAAGGTGGCGGAAATCGAGGCAGCGGCGGATGTGGTGGTGTGGTGCTGCGACGAGTCTCCAGGTTTCGAGCCCTCCCGCCCGGACGATCTGAGCTACGTGGGCAATATCGTGGAGGCCATGGCCGCTTATGGAAGCGGGGCCCTGGGTCTTCAGAAGATTTGTCTGGCTGACGCCGACCGCATCATTGCCATCGGTTCCGACCGCATGATGGCGGCAGTGGGCGCAGCCCGTCATAACAAGCTCCGGCCTTATCTGAAGACAGATCACTTTGCCATCGGATCCATCAATTCTCCCATGCAGTGCATGATGAAGGAAATTTGCGCTCAGTGTCTGCAACCGCATAAGGACCCCGAAACGGGGGAGGTTACTTACGTGTTTTCCTGCTTCAATCAGGATCAACCGCTGGATCAGGTGGATTTCGGGGGCTTGGCGTCGCGTTTACGCCAAAACAGTGTCCAGGAAAAACTGACTACCCGCTGGATAAGTCACTGCCTGAAAGAAACGGAGCGGACTGGGACATGATATGCAAGGAATGAGGTGTTTTCTTCCGGCCCCGCGAATGCATCACGCCCGGTTGATTTATAATTCCGTGTTTTGGATGGAACCAGTAGTAACGGTAACGGGACATAACGGGCAATTTTGGCCACTATTGCGAAAAAGTGGCGAGACAGGGAAAGACAGGGGAGATTATCCATGCACATAGGGATACCCGCAGAGATTCGCGGGGGAGAGACTCGTGTTGCGGCCACGCCGGAAACGGTGAAGAAATTTACTGCCAATGGTCTGCATGTTGTTCTGGTACAGTCCGGCGCAGGCAGCGGCGCGAGCATATCCGATGAGGCGTTCGAGGCTGCCGGCGCAACCATTGTAGCCAGCCCGGCGGACCTGTACCGAGAATGCCGGATATTGCTCAAAGTGCGCGGTCCGGAGCCCGATGAACTGGAAATGATGCGCAAGGATGCGGTGTTGCTGGGCTTGCTTTCTCCGCATCAGGCAGAGGGTATCGAAGCTCTCGCCCGCCATGGCCTCACGGCCTTCGCCATGGAGAGGCTCCCGCGTATTTCCCGCGCCCAAAGCATGGACGTGCTTTCATCGCAGGCGAATATCGCCGGCTACAAAGCCGTATTGGTCGCGGCAAACGTCTATCAGAAATTTTTCCCCATGCTCATGACTGCGGCGGGTACGGTCAAGGCCGCCCGCGTGCTGGTGCTGGGTGCAGGGGTGGCGGGCTTGCAGGCTATTGCCACGGCCAAGCGCCTGGGCGCGGTGATTGAAGCGTTCGATGTGCGTCCTGTCGCGAAGGAGCAGGTGGAAAGTCTCGGGGCAAAGTTTGTCGAGGTTCCGCTCAGCGAGGAGGAAAAAGCGCAGGCGGAGACTGCCGGCGGCTACGCGCGTGAAATGTCCGACGATTATAAGCGCCGCCAGGGCGAGCTGGTGCACCAGCGTGCTGCCGCCGCCGACATCATCATTACCACGGCGCTGATTCCCGGCCGTCCGGCACCGGTTCTCATCAGGGAGGATACCGTGCGTGCCATGAAACCGGGGTCGGTAATTGTTGACATGGCGGTAGAGGCGGGCGGTAACTGCCCCTTGTCGGAACTGGACAAGACTGTGGTGAAGCACGGTGTGCATCTCGTCGGAATTGCCAATCTGCCAGGCTTGGTCGCGGCGGATTCCAGCGCACTGTATGCGCGCAACCTGATGAATTTTCTTAACCTGATGCTTGATGCGAAGACCGGTGAGTTCAACTTGAACCGCGAAGACGAGATCATCGCTGGAACGCTGGTCTGCCATGAAGGGGAAGTTGTCCGGAAAGCCTGAACCGCTACCGCAACCCTCGACATTGCGGTCACGGTTGCAAATCCCATTTCACTTGGCTAATAAAGAATCACGACAACAGTCAACGCACTAGAAGGAGCAGCCATGATAGGCGAAATTGACCCAACCATCATCAATCTGACCGTGTTCGTACTGGCGGTATTTGTCGGCTATCACGTGGTATGGAACGTGACACCGGCCTTGCACACCCCGCTGATGTCAGTGACCAACGCGATTTCGGGCATCATCCTCGTTGGTGCCATGCTGGCGGCTGGCCCGGCCGAGACCGACTGGGGCGTATGGCTGGGGGCGGTGGCGGTAACCCTGGCGGCAATCAATGTATTCGGCGGATTTCTTGTTACTCAGCGCATGCTGGAAATGTTCCGAAAAAAAGATAAAAAAGGAAGCTAGTAAATGTCCGCAAATACGGTGGCACTCGCGTATCTTATCGCGTCGGTTTTCTTCATCCTGGCGCTGAAGGGGTTAAGTTCCCCGCTCACCGCTCGCCGGGGTAATCTGTTTGGCATGGTTGGGATGGCCATCGCTGTTGTTACCACGCTCACCATCACGCAGAACTGGGTGCTGATTCTCGCGTGTATCGCGGTGGGCGGTACAATCGGCGCGGTTGTTGCCAGGCGGGTGCAAATGACGGCGATGCCGGAGCTGGTTGCATTCATGCACTCGCTGGTGGGTTTGGCAGCGGTATTTATCGCTATTGCCGCTGTCAATAATCCGGTTTCATTCGGCTTACCTGCCACGTTGCCGATGGGCAGCAAGCTGGAATTGTTCCTCGGCACATTTATCGGAGCCATGACCTGGTCGGGCTCGGTAATTGCATTCCTGAAGTTGTCAGGCCGCATGAGCGGCGCGCCCATCACCTTTGGCGGACAGCATATGGTCAACCTGGTCCTCGCGATCGTGATGGTCGGGTTCGGGCTATGGTTCTTTTTTAGCGAAACGACCAATTGGCCAGCCTTTGCCATGATGACCGCGATTGCGTTTGTTCTCGGTTTTCTTATTATCATTCCCATCGGTGGCGCAGACATGCCGGTGGTTATTTCGATGCTCAACTCTTATTCCGGATGGGCGGCCGCGGGGATAGGCTTTTCACTTGGCAATCCCATGCTGATCATTGCCGGCTCGCTGGTGGGCAGTTCGGGCGCCATCCTTTCCTACATCATGTGCAAGGCCATGAACCGCCCGTTCCTGTCGGTCATACTTGGCGGTTTTGGCAGCGACACGGGAGCGGTAGCGGCAACCGATGGGGCACAGAAAACATACCGCAGCGGCAGTGCGGACGATGCGGCATTTTTAATGGGCAATGCTGACAGCGTCATCATCGTGCCGGGTTACGGCCTGGCGGTGGCGCGAGCGCAGCACTCGGTCAAGGAACTGGCGGAAAAATTGCATGAGAAAGGGGTGAATGTGCGATTTGCCATTCATCCGGTGGCGGGACGCATGCCGGGACATATGAATGTGTTATTGGCGGAAGCGGAGATACCTTACGAACAAGTACTTGAAATGGACGAAATCAACAGCGATTTCTCCAACACTGACGTAGTGTTGGTGCTGGGTGCGAACGATGTGGTAAACCCCGCGGCCAATGTTCCCGGCAGCCCGATATACGGCATGCCTATTCTTGACGCCCACAAGGCACGCACGGTGATGGTCGTCAAACGCAGCATGGCGGCGGGTTATGCGGGTCTTGACAATGACCTGTTCTACATGGACAAGACCATGATGGTATTTGGCGACGCGAAGAAGGTCGTGGAAGACATGGTGAAGGCGTTATGATATTGATGACATCGCTTGATCGGGGAGTGTGGCGAAAACCAGGCGTGTGCGCAAAGCATAAGTAACTCATCCTTTTTGTAAACCGTCAGCCCACTACCGGTCCTATCACGGCTTTTCGGGAAACGACTACATTTTCACAACAAGGCTCCTGACGGCGTCGATAGCGAGATCTGGTTTCCAGCCCTGCGCGCGCAACTACTTGTTCCGCAAAGTCAACTCACGTGCCTGACGCGTGCCGCTTGCAATCAATTTCAGCAAACATTATTTCAAGGACAGGATCGAGTTGTATACTTGATGATAAGAATGGCAGGGTTAAAGGCTACGTAATCCAGGAGGGGCGGCCCACCCTCGAATTGAAAAAAAACGAATAGGTTCGTTTTTTTTCAACTTCGTCTTAACTTCTTTGAAGAAAGTTGGCTCTGCTCATCCCACAGTCAGAAATAAACCCATGCTGATCGGACTACCCAAGGAAACCAAGGACCACGAAAACCGGGTCGGACTGACGCCCAGTACGGTCAGAACTCTGACGCGGCACGGGCATAAGGTGCTTGTACAGAGCGGGGCAGGGGAAGGCAGCTTCTTGTCCGACGTCGAGTATCAGTCCGCGGGAGCCATCGTTGTTCCTCATGCTGAAGATGCATGGGCGGCGCAATTGGTGGTCAAGGTCAAGGAACCTGTGGCGGCTGAATATCGTTATCTGCGCCGAGGCATGATTCTTTTCACTTATCTTCATCTGGCGTCGGATAGGCTTCTTACTGACGCTCTACTGGAGTGCGGGGTGACCGCCCTCGCCTATGAAACTGTCCAGACCGAAGGCGGTAAATTGCCCCTGTTGACGCCGATGAGCGAGGTCGCTGGACGTATGGCCACTCAGGTTGGCGCGACCTACCTTCAAAGAACCCATGGTGGACGTGGGGTGTTGATGGGCGGCGTTCCTGGGGTCGCCCCGGCCAATGTCGCCATTCTTGGAGCCGGCATAGTCGGCACCAACGCCGCTCAGGTTGCCGTCGGGTGCGGCGCCCACGTTGCTATCCTGGATGTAAACCATGATCGTCTGAAGTACCTAGATGACATTTATCGAGGCCGGTTACAGACGCGCAACAGTGACGAATATAACATTGAAGAGGTGGTTTACAATGCCGATCTGGTAATCGGCGCCGTTTTGATTCCTGGAGGACGAGCTCCCTGGCTGATTACGGCGGACATGTTACCCCATATGCGAAAAGGCTCGGTAATTGTCGATGTGGCGGTGGACCAGGGAGGGTGTGTGGAGACAACGCGGCCAACCACTCATAGCAGCCCCACCTACGAGATTGATGGGGTTGTGCATTACTGTGTTGCCAATATGCCAAGTGCCGTCCCGCGCACCAGCACATTCGCACTTAACGCGCAGACCTCAATTTATACGTTGCGGCTGGCGGATGAAGGGCTGGATGCAATACGCATGAATCGCCCGCTACAATATGGTCTCAACACGCATTGCGGATCAGTAACCTATCCCGCGGTCGCGAGGGAATTCGACATGGCATGTGTTGATCCCCTGGAGGCATTGGAGGGGCCTGAATAAAGGCCTTTGTGCGAGTTGGTGGTAACATCGAGATGTTTGCTTTGCTCGGTATAAACAGGGCGGAAGCGTTTCTCCGCTCATCAAACGAATTGCCGTCGGGAGCCATAAAACATGAAGTCCATATACCCGGTATTTTTAGGCGCGTTTCTTGCCGTCAGTCAGTCGGCCATCGCCGATATCGATATCGTTTTTAATTACCGGTACGACAGTTCCAGCTTTTTCACGGGCGAAAATAGTTCGCGCCAGGAATTGCTGAATGCTGCCGCGTCTGTATTCGAAACCCGCTTGCAGGAAAATCTGGCTGCAATCTCTTCATCTGGACCGGACCGGTTCAACGCTCGATTCTTTCAACCTGATACCGGTAACCAGATTACTATCCCAAACTTTAACGTAGCGGCTAATGAAATCGTGGTTTTTGCCGGGGCGTACAATCTCGGGAGTACGCTGGCAGCGGGAGGTTCAGGCGGGTTTTCCAGCAGCGGTTCCACCGCTTTTCTCGACAATGTTTATAGCAGAGGGCAGCCCGGCGCGCTTTTGCCGTTGGAGACGGATTTTAGTCCCTGGGGTGGGGCAATATCGTTCAATACCACTTCAAACTGGTATTTCGACACAGATACGACGACCGACGAATCCTTCCCGGGACAATTTGATCTTTATTCAGTAGCAGTACATGAGCTTGCCCATGTACTCGGCTTCAGCAGTGCTCAATCTTTTGATAACCTGAATTCCGGCGGCCTGTTCACCGGCTCCGCTGTTCATGCCTTGCTGGGTTTCCATCCCTCGTTGACCGGTGACGGGCATTGGGTATCGGGGCTCAGTTATTCAGGTCAAGAGGCAGCGATGGATCCAGACATTACCGCTAACCAGCGCGTACATTTTACGGAACTTGATTTTGCCGCCATGAAGGATTTCGGCTGGCAAGTCTCCCCGATACCCGAGGCAGAAATTTGGACCCTGTTTATTGCCGGTCTCGGGTTGCTGGGATGGCGCTCGCGTGCCACCCAACGCAGAGGCTAGCTTGGACGGCAGTGGCCGATGCAGCATCGTGACCCGGCAGAACCCTTTTTGCGTGCGTGTCACTTGTCCGGAGGCTCCCTCCGTGCTCATGGTGTCCGAAAGCTCGTCCTTTCATACCGGTACGTTCGAATTCAGCCCCCGTAATCGCATTCTCGGTCATGGGTTCTTGCGCGGGGCGCCGCCCCAGTCCCGCTGCTAGCCGGTAGCTAGTCCAAGTCCCGCCCGCTGTCCATTATTGTGCATTCCGGTTCAGGAATTCTGAACAAGTCTTCTATGAGACGCATTGCCGTGAAATTGAGATCAATACAAGGTGGACGAAGAAAATCATTGCAATGCCTATTAAGCCGGAGTGCAATGCATGTGTGTCGAATTTGACGCTATCCATTCGACACGCCGCTCGTACGCAGCCCGCTTCATGTGTAATGTGGAGATGGGAATAACCCAACACCGTTTCTTGCCGGCCTGGCGCTTGTGTCAACGGAAAGCAGCTACCGTGCTTCCGCGAAGCGTGTGCAAGATTTCCCTTGCGTTGTCCAGGCTTATGCCGTCCAAGCGAAGAAGACATGCCCCATAGCATTAACCTGATCACCACTATTTCCGCTAGCTTTGGTCTCGCCCTGCTGATGGGCCTTATTGCCAGCCGGCTAAAGTTGCCGGTATTGCTGGGATATCTCCTCGCAGGTGTCATTCTCGGTCCCTATACCCCCGGCTTCGTCGCCGATGTCGGGTTATCGGGCCAACTGGCGGAAATCGGCGTCATTCTGCTGATGTTTGGAGTCGGGCTCCACTTTTCGCTGGACGACCTGCTGGCTGTCCGCCGAATCGCCTTGCCAGGTGCGATTGTGCAGATCGCAGTGTCAACCGCTTTAGGCGCGGCAGTTGCGGTTTCCTGGGGTTGGGGTGTGGGCGTGGGAGTGGTATTTGGAGTAGCGCTTTCCACCGCCAGCACCGTCGTGCTGCTTCGGGCACTTGAGCAGCGCGGTCTGCTCAAGTCCGTCAACGGGTCAATCGCAGTTGGGTGGCTGATAGTCGAGGACCTGGCGATGGTTCTGGTCCTGGTCCTGCTGCCCCCGCTTGCCGGATGGCTGGGGGCAGATCAAGGCGGTTCGGCAGGTAACTCCGATCCGGATCTACTTGGAACTCTCCTGCTCACTTTCGGCAAGGTGGCGTTCTTCATTGCCCTGATGCTTATTGTGGGGAAACGCGTTTTCCCCTGGCTGCTCTGGCATGTAGCCAGCACTAACTCGAAGGAGTTGTTCATTCTGAGTGTGATCGCAGTGGCGATCGGCATAGCTTATGGTTCGGCAGTTCTCTTTGGTGTCTCATTTGCATTGGGTGCGTTTTTCGCCGGCACGGTTATGCGCGAGTCCGATTTGAGTCACCGGGCGGCTCAGGAATCCCTGCCGCTCAGGGATGCTTTTTCGGTATTATTCTTTGTTTCGGTAGGGATGCTGTTTGACCCGGGCATACTGGTAGAGCAACCGCTCCATGTTCTGGCCACTCTCGCCATTATCATTATCGGAAAATCGGTTGCGGCGTTTGTTTTGGTGCTTGTTTTTCGTTATCCGCTCAATACCGCACTCACCGTATCGGCTAGTCTGGCGCAAATAGGGGAGTTTTCCTTTATCCTCGCCGCGCTTGGCGTTTCGCTCGGACTTCTGCCGGTTGAGGCTCAGAATCTGATACTGGCGGGGGCTTTTATCTCGATTACCCTCAATCCGCTGGTATTTCGGATTATCGAACCAATACAGACGTGGGTACGGGCCCGTTCCCAGCTCGCCCGTATTCTGGAGCGCGCTGATGATCCCCTGGCGGAGTTGCCGGTGACTGTTGCGTCAAGCTACGTTACGAGTCATGTGGTACTTGTCGGCTATGGCCGTGTAGGCCGTCATATTGGTGAAGCCCTGGTCAAACAGGGTGTGCCACTTGTTGTGGCGGAACAGAATCGGGAAGTGGTCGAGGCTCTGCGCAAGCGGGGGATCAATGCCGTGGCGGGTGATGCATCCGAACCGGCTGTGCTCATACAGGCGCATATTGCTCGGGCGGGCATGCTCGTAATTGCGGTTCCCGATTCATTACGTGCCCGGCGAATGATCGAAACCGCACGTATACTTAATCCTGCGGTCGACATTATAGTGCGTTCGCACAATGAGGAAGAAGCGGCGCTGCTACGGACAGAGAGCGGCGGGACGGTATTTCTTGGCGAACATGAGCTTGCCCTGAGCATGACGCGCCTCGTGTTGGAAAAGATCGGATCCAATAGCGCCAAGGAGTGATGGATTATTCTAACAATACGGCTACAACGGCTCCATGGAAAGAACAGGATGTTTCGATGTTTCCGCTGGGGATCACCGGATCAATTGAGAGGGAACTTTACGGGCAGTCCGGGTTCGCATATATATCCGCGACGAAGGCCCGATCATGACATTAACATATAGGGACTGGATGAATAACAGGATTGTGGTTTATCAGAAACCCGCATGTAGTAAATGCAGGGCTACGCTGGCTCTTCTGAAGGATAGGGGAGCAGAATTCGACGCCATCAATTATTACGAAGTGCCCCTGACGGCGGACGGATTACGGGAGCTGATCGAGAAGCTCGGTGTGCCGGTTAGCGATGTTTTGCGCATGGATGAACCGGTGGCGCGGGATCTCAAGCTTGCCAAGCGACTTGCTGAGCGGCAGTTAACGGATGATGAACTGATACGAATTATGGTGGAGAATCCGGATTTGATCCAGCGGCCAATCGTCGTGCGCGGTGACGAGGCAGTATTATGCCGCCCCCCGGAGAAAGTGACGAAATTTCTATAACCGGCCTGCCTTGCAGTGGGGAATGGGCTCGGACGCAGCTGCTTTCGTCGGCTCGGACGAACGGCCTTCGTACTGTCTGGACATTCCTGCTGAACAGGTTTGTAACGGCCGCATGTCCGTATTAAACTCTGGAACGCAAGTATCGTGATCTATACGGGTGGAATAATGAGGGATACGACGATTAGAATGACAGTAACCGGTGTTTGGCGGTTCGGTAGCGCGCTTGTTCTTGCAATTCTGCTGGGCGCCGCCGCTTCTGTCGCGCAGGCGGCATGTTCAGGATGCCTTTGTCCTGGAAATCCCTGCAAGCTCTGTCCGCTGCCCCCTTCGAAAAATGATGCGTCTGATCCGGGGGGTCCGGACATATGTCTGAAAATCAGGGAGAAAGTCCCGGCAGTGTCTTCCAGTACTGAGCCAAACGAGCATTACGCAAGTCTCGATAAATCGATCATGGAGTGTGTGAGGAGCGGTGGCGATGTTGTCATGAATTCGCGCCGAAACAAGGAATTTCCTTCCAAGCATTATTGCAAGCCCTACATCCCGTTTGGAACGGGAAAAAATTAGAGCCCGGCAGAGAGGCATGGTTCCAGCTTTTGGTCAGCAGCACGTACCCATCGAAGTCCATATTTCATCGATATTTCGCGTTTCTCCGCCCTGGCTTCAATATCCCGCAAGTGATGAGCGTGACATGAGCATGAGACCAATGCGAATGGAGGTTTTCAGTTCCGCATTTGCTTCGGAAGGGGGCCAATGAGCACTCGCATGGAAGCCGAAGGGCAGGAGAGCCGGGGCGGCGCCGTCGCGCCCGTGTCCCGGTTGCGGCGCAACCCGCAGTCTTTCCTCAAATTGATTCTTCTCGGCTTCGCACTTGTTGGTTTGCCGCTTATCATCGCGCTCATCAACAACGCTCTTTCCATTGACAGGTTGACAGACCACAGCCGCAAGGCGGTATATCAAGCCGCCCAGATTGCCCATAGCAGCCGTGCCCTGGTTGATGAAATTGCTGCCATGGAGCGTGCTGTGCGGCAAACACATATTCTCGGCGATACATCCTTGCTGGAGGGTTATTTTCGGGCGCACAACAAATTCGAGAGCACGGCTGCCAGCCTTTTGGAACTTTCGCTGCATACTGAACATCAGCTATTACTGGCACAACTGCAGTTATCGGAAGCTTCTATTTTTCAGAAAGTGTCAGCTGTAAAACACTCGCCCGAACAATTGCGCGAGCTGATTGGGGATTTTGTGCTCCTAAGGGATTCCGCCCGAACCTTTGCGACTGTCGGTTACGCGTTGATTGAGCGCGAGGTGGAAGAAATGCAGGACATGGCGGGTCACGCCCGCTTTACGGTAGGATGGCAGTTGCTTGCGCTGATTCCGTTTGCCATCCTGCTTGCATTTGCTTTCTCGGTTCGGATTGCGCGTCCAATTCGCCAGATTGATGAGGCTATCAGGAATATGGGGCAAGGTGAGCTATCCAAGGCCATTCGGGTGGATGGACCGCAGGATCTGGTGTATTTCGGCGAACGCCTCGACTGGATGCGCCGACGTCTTCTCAAGCTCGAAGAGCAGAAAACGCGTTTCTTGCAACATGTTTCTCATGAACTCAAGACCCCGCTTACAGCAATGCGCGAAGGCGCCGATCTACTGGCAGAAGGGGTGGCTGGCGAGTTGACGGAAGAACAGCAGCGCATCGCGCGTATACTTCATACCAATAGTCTGCAACTCCAGCGCCGCATTGAGGATTTGCTGAGCTTCAGCGCTCTCCAGGCGGAGAAAGCCGCGCTGGTGAAACATGAAGCGAGCCTGCGCAATATTGTGGATGCGGTTCTGCAAGACCAGAATCTCATAATCATGAGCAAGGGCTTGAGAATGGAGCTATCCTGTCCGGAATTCATGATTCACTGCGACGAGCAAAAGATCAAAGTCATCGTCGATAACCTTTTATCCAATGCTGTCAAATTTTCCCCAGCCGGAGGATGCATTCGTATCTGGACAAGTAAGACAGTAGAACTGGCTCAATTGAATATCGTGGACGCGGGCTTGGGCGTTGACGAGGTGGATCGCGAGAAAGTATTTGAGCCTTTTTACCAGGGACGGCGCGTCCTGGACAGTCATGTGAGAGGGACCGGGCTGGGACTCTCGATAGCCCGTGAGTACGCACTGGCCCATGGCGGCAATATTGATCTCGTTTCGCGAGCTGCTGAAGGCGCCCATTTCCGTCTCACCATACCGATTCGTGATGCGGATGGGTCCCATGAGTAGGGTTCATCAAAGGTTCCGGCTTCTGCTGGCGGTGGTATTTGTAATGTTCGCAGGATTGGCGGCCTGCTCGGCGGTTCCGCAGGAAAACGGACCTCCCATTGAATCATCGTTACCCGATTTGGCGGTAGCGGGTCCGATGGATGATATGATGCAGTATTATGATTCCGTCCACAGAAGATCGCCTGCGGAACTTGGCCGCGCCTACGACAAGGCAAAACAGAATTTCGCAAAGAACAAAAGCGAGGCAAACCGGGCCAGGCTGGTGTTGCTTCTTACCTTGCCCAATACATCCTTCCGTGACGTCAATTCAGCACTCCAGCTTCTCAGCGAATGGCAGCGGGTTCCGGGGGCCACGACGGATCTGCAAAGTTTCAGAAACTTGATGGTGAACCTGCTCACGGAGCAACAAAAGCTTAGTCAAAGCGTGGAAGACCTGGCGCAAAAATTGAAAGAAGAGCAGAAGCGTGTAGACACCCTGCAAAGTCAGATCGATGCCATAAAAAACATGGAAAAAACGCTAATTTTCAGAGAACCATAGGTAGAAGACCGCAGACATGCCCGATGCAAAACCCAAGATTCTAATTGTCGATGACGATACCGACCTGCTTCAATTACTTGTGATCCGGCTTACAGCCGCCGGATACAGTACAGACGCTGTACAAAGTGCCGAGGCGGCGCTCAACTATCTTGATGTGTCCCGGCCGCAACTTGTCATCAGCGATATGCAGATGGGGGGCATGGATGGCATGGCGTTATTCGAGCACATCCATCGTTCGCTGCCGACCTTGCCGGTGATTATCCTGACGGCGCACGGCACCATTCCCGACGCCGTGGCAGCCGTTCAGCGGGGCGTATTCGGATACCTTGCCAAACCCTTCGACAGCAAAACTTTGTTGGCAAATATCAGCCAGGCGCTTCGTCTTGTCCCTGGGGGCGGGTCATCTCAAAAAGAGGCTTCACCGGCAGCGTGGCGCAAGAATATCATTACCCAAAGCGCGGTGATGGAGGATCTTCTTACCAAGGCGGGTCTCGTAGCGGAAGGGGATGCGAGTGTATTGATCTACGGCGAAAGCGGCGTGGGCAAAGAATTATTCGCCCACGCCATCCATGAGGCGTCCAAACGCCGTCAACATCCGTTCGTGGCTATAAATTGCGCGGCGATTCCGGAACAGTTGCTGGAGTCCGAGTTGTTCGGACACGTCAGGGGCGCGTTCACTGGCGCGGTCCGGGATCACAAGGGGTTGTTCCAGTTGGCTGAGGGCGGCACGCTATTTCTTGATGAAATTGGTGATATGCCGCTTTTGCTCCAGGTCAAGTTGTTGCGGGTTCTACAGGAAAGGCAAGTGCGACAGGTCGGGTCCACACAGACAATTTCCGTGGATGTCCGCATTATTTCCGCAACGCATCGGGACCTCAAGGCCGAAATCGCCGCTGGTACGTTTCGCGAAGATCTTTATTACAGACTGGATGTGGTTGCGCTCACAATCCCCGTTTTGGCGCAAAGGCGGGAGGATATCCCGTTGTTGACAAATTATTTCCTCAGCATGTTTGCGGAAAAGTACAATAAAAATATCAACGGGTTTTCCCCAGAGGCGATGGAAATGCTGGTAAGCACGTCATGGCCGGGAAATGTGAGGCAACTGATGAATGTTGTCGAGCGATGTGTCGCCTTGAGTACCGCTCCCCTGATTTCGCCTGTACTTGTGTATGACGCCATGCACCGGGAAGAGGAACAACTCGTGTCTTTCGAGGATGCGCGCAAAAGCTTCGAACGAGACTATCTGGTGCGCGTACTGAAGATTACAGGCGGCAACGTGACCCAGGCGGCGCGCCTCGCTAAACGCAATCGCACCGAGTTTTACAAGCTGCTTCAGAGATATCAGCTCGATCCCTCGGTTTTCAAGCAGGCACAGGCCTGAAGTAGTACGGAAACCCCGGAAAAAGCCTCCCAGCCTGAAGTCCTGGCTGGGGAGTGGTTCCTATGCCCGAGCGAGAGAGATGGCTTCCTCGCACGTCCTCGTCTTCCGGCCTTTATCCTCCCGCATATCCTCCAGCAAAGCATAGCCCTGCACCGGTACGCTGGCCGGGCGGGCTTGCCGCCTTGTTCGCTGGCCGGAACCGCGAGGGGTCCCAGGATTGACTCCCGGATACGATTGCGTTCATCCTCGGCGAATTTCTCGCCCTTCCTGACAATAAAGCCAAGCTCCTTCCGCTATTATACTGTCTCGGAAGCTGTCATCTCCACTCCTTATCCCGCGTAAAAAAGGCTGGACCCCAGATGCGGTCTCGACATTGTCAGGGCGCAGCACGAGCCGCATAATTCTCCGCAGCATAGAAGTCGGCCTGCCAGGGCAACGCTATGCGTTGGTCAGAAAACCGGGTTGAATTGAAGCGTGTTGGATGCAGAAAGGTGCTCTCAGGTTTCCGCCTGCGTGACGATGTTCGTCGTGTTGATTTCGGGGAAGAAGGGCGCCACTCCAACCGTCGGGTAAGCCCGGTAGACCGTTTTCATTGATGCTTTTCTCCAATGCTATTGAAAAACGCGGAAAAAACTGCCGCCCTATACTATGCTGGCTTATGAGGGCGACAGTTTCTGGTTTTTCGGTGCGGGGCGACACATCCCGCTGTGGTGCAGAATACTGGGCGCGATATTGGCCCGGCGACTGAAATCATTGAGGAAGCTGCTGAAACGGGGTGAACTGCCTCGTTCCGCTCTCTTTTGAGCTTGGGCGCGTTTGCCCTGGCTGGTGCGGACCAGAGTGATGAGCAGCACGCGATTACTGCCATAACCTTTCGAGATATTCAAATGGACTATAACCCTCCTTCTATGCCCGGTCCAGCGACTAAACCGGTGCAAATTCCGGCGGCCGGCGTGCTATTGCATGCCGATTTGGCTGTACCTGACGAGGCGCGCGCTATTATCGCTTTTGCCCATGGCAGCGGCAGTGGGCGCCATAGCAGCCGAAACCGTTACGTGGCGACAACATTGAATGGATTCAAGTTTGCAACCTTGCTCGCCGATCTGCTCACGGAAGAGGAAGAAATCATTGATTCGCGGACGCGGCATCTCAGATTCGATATCCCGATGCTGGCGGATAGACTGATTGATATTGCGGACTGGCTGCAGCGAGAACCGCAGACAAAGCATTTGAGAATTGGTTGGTTCGGGGCCAGCACCGGAGCGGGCGCCGCCCTGATTGCCGCGGCAAGGCGCCCGGAAAATATCATGGCTGTAGTCTCGCGTGGCGGCCGGCCGGACCTGGCCGGTGGATATCTGCCGGAAGTCAAGGCGCCCGTGCTTCTTATCGTAGGGGAGAACGATTTTGAAGTACTGGAACTTAATAAGTCGGCTCTTGCGCGGCTTAACCCCAATGCCGGATCAAGATTGGAAATTGTCCCAAATGCCACACACTTGTTTGAAGAGCCCGGTACGCTGGAGGCAGCTGCCCTTCTGGCGGCCCAATGGTTCGAAACAAACTGCAGATAGCTGAGGGGCCAGGGATAAACGATCCGGACGTCAGGGAACCATGAAAAGAATGCTCGGAAGCAGCTCCTGCTAAACATGCAGGTCCGCCGGTTACCGTTCTGGCGGCTCGGTGGCGGCTCGGTGGCGGCTCGGTGGCGGCTTGTGGCGGCTTCTTGGTAGAGTCTTTGTGTCTGTCGCGGTCCAGTTCGACTCAGCCGTGGATGATGGGGTCGCGTGAAGTAGTGAAGTCGAGAGGCTAACGATATGCCAGATGTCAAGGGAGGCCATAGCCTGATTGATGTGCTCGAGAGGGCCGCACAGCCTCTGCGGACAGGCGACGACTATCATGCGCTCATAAGTGCCGCAAAAACCAAAAAATTTGTTTTGCTCGGCGAAGCCACGCATGGAACGGCGGAGTTTTATCGTATTCGCGCCGAGCTTACCCGGCGCCTCATGATGGCCGAGGGGTTCGATGCTGTTGCGGTTGAGGCCGACTGGCCCGACGCCTATAGGGTAAACCGGTTCGTGTCCGGGCGGCCGGGTGATACGCAAGCCGATGAGGCCTTGTCGAACTTTCAGCGATTTCCGACCTGGATGTGGCGCAACACCGAGGTGTTGGCCTTCATTACGTGGCTCCATGCTCATAATCGGGATACCGGGCGATTTGAGGGTCAGAAGGAACCTCTTGGGTTTTATGGTCTTGATTTATACAGTATGACAACTTCCATGCAGGCGGTCCTTGCCTATCTGGAGAAGATTGATCCTTCCGAGGCTGCGGCCGCGCGTGCTCGTTACGGGTGTTTTGGTCAGTTCATCACCAACCCCCAGGCCTACGGCTACGCAATTGCCTCAGGCAGATGGGATTCCTGCGAGCAGGAGGTGATCATCCAGCTCATGCAGCTCCAGCGCAAGGCTGGGGTTTACGTTGAGAAGGATGGTGCGTTCGCGGGGAACGAATATTTTTCTGCGCAGCAAAATGCCGAGCTGGTAAGAAATGCCGAGGAATATTATCGCGCGATGTTCAGGGGGCGCCCCAATACATGGAATCTCAGGGACCGCCACATGTTTGAAACACTCGAAAAACTTGCCAGTCATCTTGGAACCCGTCTGGGACGGGAAGCCCGGATTATTGTATGGGCGCACAATTCCCATCTGGGGAATGCCGCAGCGACCGACATGGGGAGGCGCGGCGAATTCAATATCGGCCAGCTGGTCAGGGAAACGTATGCGGACAGGGCGCTTCATGTCGGATTCTCGACCAGTCGAGGCGAGGTAACGGCTGCCTCAGACTGGGACGGCCCGGCGGAAGCAAAAAAGATTCGGAACCCATTGCCGGACAGCTACGAAGAGGTTTTCTCGCGACTCGAAAAGAAACGGTTCTTTCTGGACTTGCGCACTGGCGGCGAGGCTGTTGACCTGTTGGGAGACGAAAGGCTGCAACGTGCAATCGGCGTCATCTATAAGGCTGAAACCGAGCGGATGAGCCATTACTTCTATTCCTCCCTGCCACGCCAATTTGATTTCATGATTCACATTGATGAAACCAAAGCGGTACAGCCGTTGCCCTCGTTCGTTCACCGGAGGCCTGGCGAAATGGATGAAACCTACCCGTCGGGCTTGTGAGTCCAGCCAAAGCCGATTTCTGCACCCCTCGTGAAAGGAAAACTGGGCAGTTAAGGGCTGAGGGCGTCGCGTACTGGCTGGCGTTCCTGTGGTAGCTTGGCCGGGGGAATGTCTTCAATTTTTGTTATGTAATTCATCGCACGGACGCGCCGGTGTACCAGCATCAAGCTTGGTTGATCGGCCGAGCTGTCTGGATGATGAAAGAGTGATCCGAAAAAAACAGAAAACTTCAGCATCATGCGGGCTACTCCATAGTGTTGGAGGTCATGAAATTTCGGTATTGAACTCTTCAAATTTGAACAAAATAAAACCTTTTGATAATAAAAGGCGATAGCAAGAGACGTTCTGCCCAAGGGAACCCGGATCATGAACTTGTTTGGTAATTTAAAAAAAACAATATTGTTACTCGGTTTGGGATTGACTCTTATTTTTGCTCTTTTGTTTTATAGAGAGGATCGATTTAAAGAATTATTCCAAATAGCAAAGCCGGATCATCTTTCGGTGCTTTACCTAAAGCTCCTGTTAAATATTAATCCTCGTGACGCTAGTTTACGTATTGAGCTTGCACGGCACTATATAAACCTGGGTGAACTGGAGGAGGCTCGTACTGCTCTGGCACCATTGTTAGTTAAAAATGGCCCAGCAGAATTAAGAGCTCGGCTAATGATATTAGAGCTCGACCTCAAGGATTATCATTCGACAGCGGAAAATGACTCAAGCCGAAAGAAAAAGTTAGCTGATCTGCAAAACAGCATTATTGAGATCAGTAAAAATCAGATCCCGATAACTTTAATGCCGGAAATCATCAAACTCAGCCTGGAACTTGGCCAACCTGCTGTCGTTGCAGATCTATATTACCGTTGGTCCGCGATTATTGGTGATTCTTTCGAACGCCTGGAGAAATTACAAGAATCAGCACGATGGTATATCGCATCAGAGATGCAGAATCGGGCAGCAGAGATATATAATCAATGTTATGAGCTATCGAAGGATACAGTCCAGGCTCGGAAATTTGCATTTCTAACCCTTCAGGCGCTACGAGCGGCGGGTAACTATAAGCTCGCTCTCGAATATTTTCGTAACTACCAGCAGAAATTTCCAAAAGATCCTGAACTGCTTGATGAGGCAATCAGCATCTATCTGGCTGACAACAATCCTGTGAGCGCATATGAAACAGGCATCTCGCGGTTGGCATTTGATCCAGATAATCCTGAACAAATCAGGAGGCAGGTTGATCGTGCCCTTGCAGTTGGGGAGGTTCAGGCAGCTTTGGCTTTAGCTCGGCGACTGGTCGAGATTGTTCCGGCTGATGAAGATGCCCATGAAAGCCTGGGACGTATTGCAGAATGGGCTTTAATGCCAGAGGTCGCATTAAAAGAATGGCTATGGCTGGGAAGAAATAGAAAAGATGATGCGGCTATCCTGAATGCGATCAGGCTTTCAAAAGGGCTCTATTCTGTCGATACTGCCTTGGAAATGCTGGTACAACTATCAAATAAACGAAAATTAACCAGCGAGGAACTGAATAGCTTATTTTCTGCATATGACGAGGCAGGCAGCATATCTGATCATGTTAATTTTCTGGAGTCCTATTTAAGGCGCTATCCTGATAATTCCCAGGTATGGGAAGCATTGGCTAAAACACGGGAAAATGCGGGGCAATTAACCGAGGCTATCGCCACATGGGAACTTATTGGAATGCGTTTCAATCGCCTGCCAGAGGCTGTTACCCATCAAGCCAGATTGCTGTGGAAAAACGGCCAGTCTGAGAAGGCGCTTCTTACATTGCTATCAAATAAAAATAATGTAACAGAAAAGGAAACGCATTTTTGGGAGATTCTGAGCGAGCTTTCCTGGGAACTGAAACGACCCCAGCATGCATTAGCGGCTTATACCGTTCTTTGGGAATCAGGAAGCAACTATGCGCTTGTTGCAGAACGGTTGATTCAATTGACGCGGGATGCAGGGAGGGCAGAAGAGTCTATCGCAATCGGTGAAGAAGCTTATCATCGTTTTAATCAATCCCGCTGGTTATTGCTCGCCATGGATGTTGCTAATCAGGCAGGTTTGTCAGCTCAACTAAAACGGCTTTTGGAAATGGCAATGAGTAATGAATCGCAATTTCTGGATTCCGAGATGTACTGGCTAATGCATGCTCAGTTGAATACTTATGAGAATAAACCTGAAATAGCTTTAAAGAATTATCAACAAGCTTTAAAAGTTAATCCTGCATCGACTACCGCTAAAGAAGGAGTTTTATGGAATCGCATTGGGCTGAACGACAGGCCATCGCTACAATCATATATCAAACGCTGGCGTGCCGATGCATCGACAAACCCGTCGTTATGGGGTGCTTATGGGATGGCATTGTCGAAGGTAGGTCGGAACAAGGAAGCTTTGCCCTGGCTTGAGCGTAAATCGCGCGCCAATCCCGATGATTATCTATGGCTGCTTACCTATGCAGATGTCTTGAGTGGATCAGGACATGCAGATACAGCCTGGAATCTGCGTAGATATGTCTTGCTTAACTTGAGATCCCGCCTCAATGAAATTGGGAATACGCCACTTAAAAAGAAAAAGATTAAGGATTTGTTGCGCCCGGAGTACCTGGCTTTAGTTCGCAATATGGAAGGCGCAGATGTCGAGGTGTCGATATTAAAAAAATTCCTTGCCAAGGGATACGACGATCCCGCGGTGCAGGAATTGCTTGTCGCTGCTCACTTGTCTCAGGAAAATTATTCCATTGCTCGTTATTGGTTATTGCAAAAACATGTTGCCAGACAAGAAACCCCGTCCTGGCAGCGCCTTGCTTTAGCCTTGGCGGAAAATAATCTCGTTGCCGCTGAACATATTCTCGAAAATGAAAATGATAAGCTTTCTGAATTTAATAAAATGGAGACGCTTAGGCGCCTGGATAGAAATGAAGAAGCCTTGTCATTGGCCTATAAACTTCTTGAATCACACAAGGGCCAGCCGGCGGTGCAAACGCACCTCTTCAATTCCCGGGATGAACTGTTAGTGAAATCAAGCAGGCAAGCGATAGGAGGCATTGATTATAAGACTCTGGGAGATATAAATTTTCTGGAAAGTCGAGCGCGGTTTAACATGCCTTATCGACGTGCAGTCCTGGCAACGGAACTAAAGCATACTCGGCTGGATTCTTCTAATCCCGACATTATTCTGCCTGCAAATCATGAAGTGGATATAACGGCAGAATTTAAACATCCTCTGCGAGAAGGAGTGTTTCAGGTGAATCTGGGTGGCAATCTCAGGGAAGTCAATTCCCTTGTTCATGGGGCAGTTAGAGTTAGCCAGGATGTAACTGATAGATTGAAAACGAGCTTGCGCGTGGGAGTGAATGAAATGAGTCATGAAACCGGGGCGTTACGGGCACTGGGAAAAAAAGATACGATTTTACTCGGCGCCTCTACTCAATTATCAAAGCAAACATTCCTCAATTTGGAGATTGACGGTCATCGTTATGCGAGTAGAGAAGGAGGCACCTTGGGTAAAGGCTATAAGGTGCAAACGATTCTGGGACATTCCCTGCTTAGAGGCATTCAGGACTGGCAGGTCAGACTTCAGGGATCATGGGAAAGCAACCGCCTGACACAGACGCTCCCTTCTGACTTGAACGGGTTATTGAGTCCCTCCCTGGCAGATGCGGAAACCCTGATCCCGCGGAAATTTGGTCTTCTGGGCATGGGTACGACTTTCCGTTATGGGGCATCCGATCAGGGTATGCTGAGGCGACCCTTTGTTCTTGCGGATGTTTGGGCAGGGTGGGTATGGCCTGCCAATGATTTAGGGTATAACGGGCGGGTGTCCATGGGGATTTCATTGTTAGGTCCCGATATTCTTAGCGCGGGAGTTTTTTATAGTAATGTCCAGGGCGGCAGGACTGATCAAGCTTTTTCAGGGGCAGGTCTTCAATACTCCATTCGCTTCTGAATCTGGAGCAAGGTGGAATAAATAAACGAACGATGTCTGATGAATGAATCATCGCCCTTGACATAAGACAGTCGTCGGAGCTGTGCAACTCCTAACCGTGCGTACTAAAACAGGTAAATCTCCCAGGCGGGTTTTAAGAGAAATCGAGTGGGACCGTAAAATCAACATTCCCGCACAACCCACGCGCAAGGGTTTTCAGAAGCTAATACAGCGCAATACAGCGCAACGTTTTGCCCCTTGCAAAGCTAGCAAAAGGCCCCCGGCTTTACCGGGGGCCTTTTAGATGCTCATCGAACAGAAAAGTGCTTATTCCGACTGAGTCTCGAAATAAGCAGCGGCGTCAAGCAGCGGTTGAGGATCGCCCCCCTGGCGTGCAACAATTTCCGCCGTCTCTTTATACTGGTCGGCCAGCGACCCCGCCTGCTGAGAGTACAACGGTTCCCGCGACTTTAGTTTCCTGTCATTCTCCTTTCGTATCTTCTTTCTGTTCTCCTGGCTGACTTCTGGAAGCTTCTTGGCTTCCGGAAGCTTCTTGTTAGCCCTTTCCGTGGCCTGGCCGGGAAGTTGGGGGCTCTCAGCCATTGTTTGGGGTGCGGCATATGCCAGCGGCGAGGCTCCGGTACCGATGGCAACGGTCACGGCGACAGTCAGCAGGGCCAGGACGGGCTTGGCCCGGTCGATGTAGTATTTCATTTTAAGATCCTCTTAATTTAAGCTTTCACCAAAAACATTCGGGAAGCAACCTGCTCTCCAGTGTCACTGAGCCAGCGCCCGGTTAACTATGTACGTCTTGGGCGTTGTGTTTACGTTGATCTCACGCATAAACTGGCCACCGTAAAAATCTCCCCCTGACACACCCGTAACAAGAAGATTGGGGACGGCCTGGTCTGCGGATAGCGTTACCTTATTGGTGGTGCGATTCCACATCGCCTGAATGGCCGCGGATTTAGTCTTGAAACGTTCTTCGGTAAGGTCGCCAATCCGATAATAGGGATAATTCTTGACCGGTAATTTGAACAGCCGCTCATATTCGGTGAAGGCAGCATTTAACCAATCAAATTGGAGTGTATTGCCACTCTCATCGTATTTGGCCAGGTTCGACTGGTGGAAAAAATGAGGCCACTTATTAAAGGTCAGCATGTGGCGCAATGCGCCATCGGCTTCCGCCACGAGAATTTCCGAATAATTCCGGGGCAAGCAGATGGCTCCGGGTATCTGACAGGGATTTTGCCCTGCATTCTCAAATCTCCCGTGAAAGATATAGTTGTACTCATCTACCAACTGAGGCGGATTCGTCACGTTGTAGAAAATATTGGTGGGCCAGCGTGGAAGCAGAAGCCGATCATTTTGGCTGCCGTCTTCGTACTGGGTGACAAATTGTTCAAGGTTCTGCGCCCGTTGCGACGAGTCGGAGGCAAGATAGTCCACCCCCGCGTTGGCGGCGGCTTCCAGGAATAGCAGATTGGCGCCGCCCTCATCAAATGCCACGTCGTCAGCCTGAACATTGAACATCCCCGGATGGGAAGCAGGGTCATCGGTACATTTGCGATCTTTTAGGCCGGAGTGATTGCCGCTTACGAGCACCCGGTTATTTTGACTTTTCTCAGGAAGACCCAGAAGCCCCCAGACAGTCCTGTTCTTCGTAATTTCCGCCTTGATAGCCGCGATCGTGGTAAAGGTCTCATAATCACAAGGGGCATCTACTGGAACCGGTGCCTTGTCCATGTCCGCATGCGTATAGGTGTGGTTGATGAAGCGGAAATGGGCTTTGTTGGCAACCACCGCTGCCACCAGGTCTTCCGTCAAGTTTGCAGTCAGTGTCGCTGCTAGCGGATCTACCACTGCCCCGGAACCATTGAATGCAAAATCCAGCATGAAAGTACCGGCTGTCGGATGTGCGGAACGAAAGGCAGTCTGCTTGCTCACCGCATTGTTGATATCAGCGCTGTTCAACCGGTAGGTATCAACAGGATGATCCTTCTTAAGGTCGGGATCCCATAGGCCGTTAGCAAGAAACAAATCGTCCAGATGAGCAGCCATGTGGATACGGCGCCCGCCGACGAATACGCCTTGCGTCACCCAGTTGATGAACTCGTAGGCCAGGACCTGTGAATGGACAAGGAATGAGGCATGAGTAATCGTCGAGATCATCACTTCTCGTACCGGCGTTGCCTGGGAAGGCGCCATGAATCGTACGATCGATACCAGCGCTTCGCCATTCTCGGTTTTCAGCAGCGGCTCAACGCTTGGTTTGGATCCGTCCCGCAGGACAAGAGCATCGTTTCGTGGATTGGCTGCGAAGGCAAAGTCCGTAATGGGAAGGGTATTACCCTGGTTCACATACTCAAAAACCTCCTTGCTGAGAGCGGTAGGCACTGTCCATTGCCCATCGTAGTTGGTTGAACTGGACGAATAGACAAGGCCATAATCCAGGTAGACTCCATAAGGAGGGTTCGGATCCCAATAAGTGCCCGGCCATCCCGACAGAACCGCCTGGCGCACGCCAAAGTCTTTTTGGTAATCGTGCAGGATGTCCCATTCCGCAGGCGTGAAGTTTGGAACCAGATCGGAGTCCGTCAGCATGATGCCATTATAGTTGCCTACACAACCCGCCTCCTCGGCTTTGCAGGCGGCTCCCGCCGAGGTGGAGGCAAGCATCGCAGCCGTTAAATCCTGTGTACCGGCATTCAACACATCGTACCCCACTCCCATTTCCTCAAGCACAGGTTTAATGTAGGTTAAACCCAGATCTTCCGCTACATCCCCCGTCGCGATAACCAATATCCTGAGTTTAACGGCATTATCGGCAAACGCAGGTGCCGGCCCAATCATTAAAGCGAGCCAAGAGAACCATAGGGTCACCGAGGCAAGCAGTGGCCGTTTCATGTTCAAGTTCTTTTTCATGGATAGAATCTCCGTTAGCAAACAAAAGCAAAAAAGGCTCTGAATTCTTACATACCGCTTGTACAGCATAGTTCAACCCAGACAGAGTTTCTCGAAAGGTCGGGTCGGAGCGAGCTTTTTTTCAAAATGGTTAAATGGCGTATCATTTTCCTGCTTTTTCTTCCTCGATCTCCTGGTTTTCGTCGGGGTGTAAACTGCTTACACTTGCTCTTACTTGGTCTATTCAGCTTTTCAAACCGGTGCCCATACTCAACATTAACGCACTGATTCGTAAAGATAATCTAGCATGACCTAGCGCGTCCTGCAAGCTATACTGGCAGTGGGCACAGGAAGAAGCAGTGGGCACGGAAGAACCCGAAGTCCTCAGAATTAAAATGTCGCGATAGAATTGAATAAAACCGGGAACGAGATGGATTCAGGTTTGAGGGCGGTTTTGTTAGTTATTGGATCGTCAGGACCCAGGGGTGCCTAATGATGAATCAGACACTTTTGGTTTTTTGAACCGGGGACGGTCACCCATCACTAACCCCCTTCATGTCCGTAAATTCCTTTATTGAGGAAAATATCATGTTGAAATCCCGCGTCACTTCTAATACTTTTTTAATCAAACCCATAGTTTGGTTAATAAAAAAAATTCCAATTTACAAAATGCATTTGTTCAAACAGGTAAAAAGCTTGATTCAGCTACTTTTAGGCATGATGCTGTTAATGGCAAATGTCAGCTTCGCTGAGTTCATGTTTCCCTCCAACCTGTTAAATAAAGGAGGTTCATCGACGCCGCAGCCCCTGGAAGTTCTTGCTGTAAAAGATCAACAGGACTCGGACGATAATTTGGACAGCTATATAGAATTCGATACTGATTCGCGGGGATATTCAGGAACCTTCAGGTTCAATCTCCCAGCTAAACCTGAAAAAACGATCCACGAGTTAATCTTCCATGCTAATTATCGCGGTCCGGAAAAATCCAATCAGAAATGGGAGTTTCAATTACTGAATGTTGAAACCGGTAAATGGTTTTATGTCGCAGACAATAGCGATGTGGTAGATCGGGCCTGGAGCCCTATCATTGCAACAATAAAAGATCCCGCTCAATTTATTGACGGGCGCAACCAAATAACTTTGCGCTACATCACAAGAAGTACAGGAAATAATAGCCAGCTTGACTTCGTGGCGCTTGAAGTAAAAGGTTCCGAATCCAATTCGCCCACCTCCCGGTCGGATCGTGATTCAGGAGCGATACCACTCTCAGCGGTTGTGAGTACCGGAAACCGCTGGCGACCGGCTCCCGGGTTAAGTTGGCAAATTCAATATACTGAGACGATAGATACGTCCTTGAATGTCGATGTTTATAATCTTGATCTGTTTGATACCAGTGCAGAGGTCATCTCTGCAATACGATCCAAGGGCAAGCATGTCATTTGTTATTTTAGTGCGGGTGCCTATGAAAACTGGCGGCCGGACAGGGTGGCATTTCCAGGATCTGTTCTCGGCCGGTATCTGGACGGCTGGGCGGGCGAGCGATGGCTGGATATACGACGATTGGATATTCTGATTCCTATCATGCGGGCTCGTCTGGAGCAGGCTGCGAATAAAGGCTGCAATGGCGTTGATCCTGACAATGTCGACGGCTACAGTAACAATACGGGATTTGCTCTCAGCTACGACGATCAGCTAGCCTATAACAAAGCCCTTGCTGAGGCGGCACATGATCTTGGACTCGCTATAGGTTTGAAAAATAATCTTGATCAAATCAGGGATCTTGTGAATCACTTCGACTTTGCTGTGAATGAACAATGCTTTCAATATGAAGAATGCGACACGCTTAAACCATTTGTTGATGCGGGGAAAGCCGTTTTCGGTATTGAATACCATCTTTCAAATCGGAGCTTTTGCCCGCAAGCCAATGCGATGAATTTCGACTTTCTGAAGAAAATTTTGTCGTTGGATGCGCGAAGACGACCCTGCAGATAGTCCAACAGCGTAACCGCCAAGCTAACCTGCTAACCGGAATTCGCAACATCCCTCGTTGAGTCCCGAGTCCTGGTTTGCAGAATTGGTGCTGAGCAGCAAATTCGACTGGGACTGGAGTGATATAGCCGATAAAACCCTACCCCCGGTTTTAATTGTCATCCTTCCGCCATGCTTCGATAAAAGCATGTGCTTCGTTCAAAGTCCCGAACCAAAAAACGCGTTCAGGCCCGTTCCGGAATTGCTACTTGCTTTCGATATAGGCGTTCTGAATCGGTTGGCAGGGTTAGATGAGTGCGCGCGTCGCACTCCGCTGATGGCCTCATGAATCCCAGGTCAGGCTGGCAAATTTCCAGCTTAATTGATCTGCCCCCTCCAGGGAAGCCCTCATGCTCTGCAAGAGCTCCGGTAACTGTGCCACGCAGTTTCCCGAGATTGAGGTATTCACCTCGATCGAGATACTCTTTGCCATAAAATCCAAATCATCCACCTCATTCAGATAGAGAATAGGCATGCTGTAAGGCAGGCCGTCATGGACGAAAACGCATTGATATAGGTGTGTGCGGATGAGTACTGCGCAAAGATGCGGACCCGGGCGAACCAAGACACCCTTGAAATATGCCCGAGCCTGACCTATACCTTCATTAGTGGTGATGAAAAAAAGAGTGACTGCACTCCAAGATCGCAAGGGTGTTGAAGAGACAGGCGCATTACGAAAAAGCTCATCAAGGCTAGACAGCGCCCCCATAACGCCTGTGTACAACATATCTTGTAAGAATAGGGTGCTGTGTATAACAAGCAATATTCAATTAATTAATAACCAAAAAGGTTTGATTATGTTGATCACCCGTGAAAAAAACCTGCGATTTGCTCATATAAAGCTTAAATTGTTCTTCGTTATTATTTTGTTTGAATTGTTGGCCGCATGTTCGGTCATTGACGTACAGAAAGGTGCTTCTCTTTCTTCTTCCGAACGTTGGATGATTCTACCCTTTCAGAATTACTCACAGACTCCGCGGGCAGATGAACAAGTGGAAGAACTGCTGGCTACATTGTTCAGGATTCGCGGTGTCGCAGATATAGAAATGTACGAGCAGCAAGATGAGGAAAAGGGTGAATTGCTTGAATTCCACGACCGCAAACGTCAGGAAAAAGCCTTGGCGCTAGCTATTAAACGGAACGTTTCCTACGTAGTGACTGGAAGCGTTGATGAATGGCAATACAAACTCGGTGTTGGTGGCGAACCGGCTGTCGGCCTCACAATGCGCGTCATAGAGATTCCCTCCGGAAAAGTTGTTTGGTCCGCGAGTGGGGCACGGACGGGCTGGAGCACAGGATCGCTCAGTGGTACGGCGCAAAAGTTGCTTAAGGATTTGGTTTCGAAGATTGAAATCGCTCGATTGTGATTTCCGACAAAAAAAATTGAAAACATTAATGCTGCTAGAGAAGATAGAAAGAATCAGATGGATAGAGTCAGTCGTTATCGCATTTTCACTTCCAATAATTGGTTATGCAATTGATCCATCTGATCCTTTTTATATAAATTACAGGTTTCCCTGGCTGATGTTTGCTCCTCTGTTAGCTAGTCTTCGATGTGGGTTTGTATGCGGAATTACTTCCGCCACATTGCTTATCACCATGGTTTCAGGTGGTTTCTTCCTGGGATGGTCTCAAGTTCCTTTTTTTCCCGAAGAAATGATAATCGGATTGTTGCTATTCACAGTGATTTCGGCTGAATTTTATGAATCCTGGAATCGTAAGATAAAACTTCTGGATACTAAATATAACCATTTTAAGGTAAGAATGGATGAGTTTACGCGCTCGTACCACCTTATCAAATACTCCCATCACCAGTTGGAACAACATTTGGCAAGCCGGGCGAAAAGCTTGCGTTCAACATTACATGATCTTGAAAAGAACATTTTGTCGCTGGTAGGCAATAAGGGTGAACCCCTGGCGGGTATTGGTGAGAATATCCTCAAAATCCTTAGTCGCTATGCGAGTGTACAGATGGCCGGCATCTACGCGGTAAATAAGCAACGAAGCATTAGTGGGAAGCCTGTGGCATGTTTGGGACAGCCACCCGTTTTGTTGGCCTCGGATCCTGTAATAGTAGAAGCTCTGAAAACGGGAGATGTTGCCAGTATTGAAGTGGAAAAAAACGATGTTATGGCCGCTGCTGGAGCACTGGTCGCCATCCCGTTAGTAGATGTTCATCAGAAAATCTGGGGGGTGGTTGTCGTAAACGAGATGCCATTATTTGCATTGCAAGAAAGTACCATGGATTTTCTCGCTGTTTTGGGTGGAAAAATGGGTGATCTTATTAAACGGCGCGCAGAGGCATATAGTAATGACAATGACAATGACAATGACAATGACAATGACAATGACGATGGAAAAGCTGTGGAAAGCAGGTTAAGCCGAATTCTGAGGGAGGTTAACTACTTAAAGTCATCTGCTGTGGCGATTGTCATAATTATCAACTCTGAAGAGCTTCAGAGGCAATTCCTTGCTAGATTTCAGGCCGAGTTGAGAGGAGTGGATGAAATTCTTATTTTTAAAGATAAGTGGGATCGCCAGGTCTTTTTGATACTACTACCTCATACGGACGAAAATGGCGCCAGTGAATTCTTGAGCCGCATTGAATTATCGACATCAACGGCGGAAACGGCCTGTCATGGGTTGGAGAAAATGTCCTATAACTTTCGTGATGGCAATATTGGCGTGTGTATGTGGATCCTCGATAGTAAAACTTCTCGAGAAAAACTTTTATTGGAAATAGACCAATTTCGTAACAACGAATTCAGTTGCAGCAGTTTGTAAGATCGAATAAGACCGAATTCATGGATATCAAAATTATGGGAAGAAAAATGCGGGTATTTCATATCCTGGGTAAGTTAATTCTAGTTGCTCTGGCCTTGGGATTGGAAATATATGGTTTGCAGTTAATTTTCAATGACTCCATATCTGGACAGAATTTAATAACAGCGCTGTTTGCTCATTTCATTGCGAGCGCTGTCGCCGCCTGTGTTTTCCCCGGAATCATGGTGCCTGATCACAATGAGGCGAAGTTGAAAATTCGTGCTCTTTTCTTTGCGATCATTTTTTACTTACCTGTGCTGGGGCTGGTAGGGCTGATTTTAGCGATACCATTTGTAGTAGGCCGTTCCTCGAAATCGAAACGCCTGAATGCTTTCATGAATATAAATAAAATCCGCGATCTTCCCCCTGGGACTACCGTTATGGGGGGTCAGCCAGTTAACTTGCATAGCCTGTACGATTTATATGGATCCCGAAATCCTGACAGACGGCTGCAAGCAGTGTATGCAACCTTAAAACTGAAGGACAGGGACGCGATTCCCTTGTTGCGTATGGCGCTGGGCGATCCGGTTGATGACATCAGATTACTTGCTTACGCTTTATTAGACCGTAAAGAGTACAGACTGAGCAAGCGCATACAGAAATCCAAGCAGGATCTGGATAAAATGGAAAACTTGAGAAGAAAACAACTATATCGGCAGATAGCTAACGACTACTGGGAGTTGGCACATCTGGGTCTCGTTCAAGGAGAGGCAAAAAAACATGTCCTCAGCATGGCCTACGAATACATTGAACGGGGCCTTGAATATTCTCCCCAGGATTCAGGGCTTCTCTTCCAGTATGCTCAAATATTGCTGAGATTGGGAGAATATCAACAGGCATTTGAAAAATTTAAACAGGCGGAGACTCTCGGAATTGAATATGTAAGTTTGCTGACCTACTATGCGGAAATAGCTTTTTATAGCCGCCGGTATCAAGAAGTGAAGCAATTAATGGCGGTGATAGAACTTCCCGCAGCCTATCCCGTTTTGACCACGGCGGCAGGATTTTGGCGAAAAGATATTTGATGCAGCAGCAACAGAAATACGCCGATATCACACTCTTGTTAGAAGGCACCTATCCTTTTATCAGGGGGGGAGTTTCCGGATGGGTGCACCAGATATTGGAAGGGTTGCCACAGCACACATTTTCTTTAATTTTTCTGGGATCAAGGAAGAGTGATTATGATGAACCAAAATATGGCTTACCCGACAACGTCGTTCATTTGGAATGCCATTATTTATGGGACGATTTTTTCACATCTAAACCGAGGGCCTGTAAAGGTAATGACGAATATATTCTGGACTCAGGGCAACTCCACGATTGGTTCCGAAATCCATGCTCAGATTTCGATGAAGTTGCCCTAAAGAAACTTTTGGTGTCCTTGGGGCAGCCGTCTGGCTTCACCGCGGAGGAGTTTTTTTTTAGCGATGCCGCCTGGCGGCATATCTGTGAATATTACAATAAATATAATGCGGGAAATTCATTCATACATTATCTATGGGCGATCAAAGCCATGCATGGCCCGTTGTTTATGCTTTCCAGCATTGCCCATCAGTATCCTGTGGCGACAGGAGCATTCCATACCGTGTCCACTGGTTTTGCGGGTTTTCTTGGAGTATTGCTGCATTACAGAACCGGCCGGCCACTCATTCTAACGGAACATGGCATCTACACTAAAGAAAGAAAAATAGACTTGCAATCCCTTTTCATTAAAGAGCATCGTGATTCATTAAGTGATGCGCTTTATATGGGAATGCAATATCAGGAATTATTATGGATAAGATATTTCGAGTCGCTAGGCCGGCTAATTTATAAGGCTTCAAATCCTATTATAAGTCTTTACGAAACCAATAGAAGGCGCCAAATCACTGATGGCGCGGATCGTGACCGAACACAAGTGATTCCAAACGGCATGGAAATGGAGCGTTTTCTTCCTCTGCGTGCGCAACGGCCAGGAAAAATTCCCCTGGTGGTTGGATTGGTAGGAAGGATAGTGCCGATAAAGGATATTAAAACTTTTATTCGAGCCATGCGCACGGTTGTGATTCAACTGCCTCAAGCTGAAGGCTGGCTGATCGGTCCACAAGAAGAGGATAAGGAGTATTTGCAGGAATGTAGAAGTCTGATTCACGAGCTAGGGTTGGACAGAAAAGTACGGTTTTTAGGGTTCCAACAAATTAGCGACATGCTCCCTCGTCTGGGATTGCTGGTATTGACATCAATCAGCGAAGCCTTCCCGTTGGTGATACTTGAAGCTTTCGCAAGCGGGCTGCCAGTCGTGACTACCGACGTGGGCGCCTGTCGAGAAATCATCGAAGGTAACAGCGACGAGGATCGTGCTTTGGGGTGTGCAGGTATCGTAACACCCATAGCAGACCCAGAAGCAACTGCTGCGGCTGTGATTGCGTTGCTGACTGATGAAAGTCGTTGGCATGAAGCACAGAAAGCTGGTATTGAACGCGTTGAAACCTATTATACGCAGGCTGGAATGCTTGACGATTACGAAAAGATTTATAGCCGGGCGCTTACCCAATGAATCATTACTAACTGTCATGTACAGCCGGTATCAAGCACCATTTTTTTTTGTTGCTTCTGACGTCTCATTTTTTATGGAACGGCAGCGATCAATTCTGACAGACGTTGCGCTCCTTTCAATTTCCCCCAGAGTTTTGCGGCGATGAAGATCATGATCGGCTGCTCTCGCGTGAAACGCAGCCTCGTGTTTTTGCGGTGCTGTCATGCAAACTCCTGAGTAACTCCACACAATAATGGCTGGCATTGGGTTCAGACTGCGGGAGCTGACAAAAAATGATACGTTGTCAGGACTACTGCTGGCTTATGGTTTTGCCGGTGTTATCGGTTCCGGGCCGTGGGTGTTGTCGATTATCGGTATTCTGCTGATTGGCATCATTAACACAGAGAACTCAAACACACCTTATTATGTTGGGCAGTTTCAGATATCCGTAACTTATCTAATGGCAACTTCTTTAATCCTCACCAGCCCTTTGCAGCTGATGATCACACGCTTTATTGCTGACAGGGTGTATGAAAAACACGAAGAACAAGTTTTACCGAATCTGACCGGCGCGATTTTTATTGTAGTAACTATCAGTGGAACGCTTGCGGGTCTTTGTTTGATTTACCTGTTTACCGGATCGGTGTTGTATCGTTTATTGATGTTGAGCGGTCTGGTAATCCTTTCTACTATCTGGATTGTAGTAATCGTTTTATCGGGACTGAAGGCGTACCAAGAGGTTTTATTAGCTTTCCTGCTAGGTTACGGCATAACAGTATGGGCTGCCATGGAGTTGGGCGCGTACGGACTGGAAGGCCTGCTTTCTGGTTTTGTTGTGGGTCATGCGCTTTTATTATTTGTGCTCCTGGTTGTGGTTTTTCGCGCCTATTCGAGTGATAAATTGATTGCCTTTGATTTTTTACGAAGAAGTCAAATATTCCCAAGCCTTGCAATTACTGGCCTTCTTTATAACGTGGCTATTTGGGCTGACAAATTTATTTTCTGGTTCAATCCTCTTACCAGCATTGAGATTATTTCACCCTTGAGGGGGTCGCCGATTTATGACCTTCCAATATTTCTGGCCTATTTATCAATCATACCCGGCATGGCGGTATTTTTATTGCGCGTGGAGACGGATTTTGCAGAGCAGTATACGAAGTTTTATGGTGCTATCAACCGTGGAGCTCCCTTAAAGCTCATTTTAGAAATCTATGAAGAAATGATGGTAACTATTCGACGGGGATTTATCGAGATCTTTAAGGTACAGGGAATGACGATCGTGATATTACTGGCAGTAGGGACCAAATTACTGGCATGGGTAGGAATATCTCCTTTATATAGAGTACTGTTCAATATTGACCTGGTTGCGGTGGGCGTTCAAGTATTATTGCTGGCTGTTCTCAATGTATTGTTTTACTTCGATTATCGTAAAGATGCTTTGTATCTCTGTTTGCTGTGCGCCACCTCGAACATTGTATTCACCCTGATGAGTCACTATCTGGGGCCTGCATTTTATGGCTATGGTTTTGCCTTGTCAGTGGTATTGACTACATTGGTTGGTATGGCCGTCGTCGCAAAACGACTTAACCGGCTGGTTTACGCAACATTCATGTTACGTTAACAATTCTGCTGTACATAACCTATAACAAGACAGCAAGCCTGCAATAATGCAGTCGCAGCCAAGCGGGAGCGTTGGGGGGGAGTCGGGAAATGCCGTGATAGGCCGGGGCTGGACGATCATAAATGGAGTCACAGTAGTGAATTATCAAATGACTTTTTTGAAGCGCTGCGCTTTTTTAAGGCTTATCCAGAGCATGCTTTTATCCTCTATTTGCTTGCCCGTGTACGGGGATTCCAGTACTGCCTTCTTCTATGGCCGACCTGCCCCGGTGGATTTACTTTCTCATTTTACGCAAGTCGTAGTAGAACCCGAAAATGTAGATAACCTGGACTATCTTCATGAAAAGGGAACCAAGGTATTTGCCTATATAAGTATCGGGGAGATCAATGCGACACGATCCTGGTATCCAGAAATCCCGAAAAATTGGTTTATGGGCAGCAATAAAGAATGGGGAAGCCATGTCATTGACCTAACTCAGCAAGGATGGCACGACTATCTCATTGATAAATATTTGTCCCGGCTATGGGAAGAAGGCTATCGCGGTTTTTTTTTGGATGGACTGGATAGTTATCAAAGGTTTGTCCTGGAACCCCATGACCGGTTGATTCAGGAAAAAGCATTGTCCGATCTGATTAAACGCATACATCAGCATTTTCCAGGAGTCGAGCTTATATTTAACCGGGGGTTTGAGATCGTGCCGGAAGTTGGTCAATACGCGGTTGCGTTAGCTGGTGAATCGCTATTCCAACGCTGGGATCCGCCCAGCCGAGAATATACAAAGGTTGTGGAGCCTGATCGTAACTGGTTGTTGGAGAAGTTAAGGCAGGTACGAGATCAATATGGATTGCAAATAATCGTTATTGACTACGTTGACCCCAGGCAGAAGGAACTTGCGCGAGCCACCGCCAAACGGATATCTGACCTGGGCTTCACGCCTTGGGTGGCAAATCCGGGATTGGATACTCTTGGTACTGGCGCGCTAGAAGTTTTCCCCCGACGAGTTTTAGCACTTTATGATGGACAGGACCATCCGGAAGGGCTGCAACAGACGGATGTTCATAAATTACTGGCCATGCCATTGGAATATCTGGGTTATACGCTCGATTATTTGGATGTAAATCTGGGACTACCAGGGAATTTATTGACAGGACAGTATGCCGGAATCGTTACCTGGTTCAACAACGATGCTTTACCCAGGCCGATGATTTATAGAGAGTGGCTGTTGCGACAGATGGATTCGGGGGTAAAAGTTGCTATTTTTGGGAATTTAGGTTTCAAAGCTGATAATGCTTTTTTGCAACGTCTAGGGGTCAAATTAAGTCAGTCAGAATCCTTGGAGGGGCCAGTCAACATTGGGCTGAGCGATAAAATGATTGGTTATGAGGCCCAGCCTAACCCCACGACGCGGGGGCTCTCAGCCTGGCAACCGCTGGAAAACGGTATTGAAAATGAAAACGGTATTGAAAATTATCTAAGCTTGACCGATGAAACGGAAGCATCACTAGTCGCCGTGTTTTCCGGGCATTGGGGTGGGGCCGCCTTGCATCCCTACGTGATAGAGGCTGGTTACGAGGGACGTCAACGATGGATCGTCAACCCGTTTGAGTTCTTATCCACAGCTCTTAACCTATCAGGAATACCTGTACCTGATGTCACCACTGAGAATGGCCGACGTTTATTGCTGGTACAGGTTGATGGTGATGGGGCTGGGAATAAGGCAGAAATACCCGGAACGCCGCTGGCGATAAAAGTCATTCAGGATCAATTTTTGCAAAACTTTAAACTGCCTTCAACGGTTTCCATAATTGAAGGAGAAACAGCGAATGGCGGTTCGCCAGACACCTTAACTGAGACTGAGAAGGTGGCGCGAGATATTTTCAAACTTAAGAATGTTGAAATAGCAAGTCATTCCTATAGTCATCCTTCAGCGTGGTTCCAAAAGAATAATATTGATGCTGCGGGTGATGATTATCGCCTTGCTGTTGAAGGATATGGATTTGACTTAAACCGGGAAATCGCCGGTTCCGTAGAATATATTAATAAAACTCTGGCACCTGAGGGGAAGCATGCGCGTGTTTTCTTATGGACTGGTGATGGGCTGGCAGATGAAGAGGCTCTAGTTCTGACGCGTTCGCTTGGATTGGAGAATATGAATGGCGGTGGCGCGACGATATCCAATGATGAACAAACGATGACACGCGTGCCTCCCCTCGGTTATGTAATTAATGGACAGCTCCAGGTATATGCCCCCATCGCAAGCGACCATGTTTATACAAATAGTTGGCAGGGTCCTTATTACGGATTTAATCGGGTCATCGAAACCCTGCGACTCACTGATAGTCCGCTTCGTCTGAAACCAATGCATATTCGTTATCACTTTTATTCAGGAAGCAAAACCGCATCCATCAATGCCCTAAAATCTGTGTATCGGTGGAGTATCAAACAGGAATATAGGGCTATTTGGGTTAGTGAGTACGGTCAGAAGGTAAATGAATTCCAGAACATTACCCTGTCTCGCCGTATGGATGGGGCTTGGGATATTAGAGGACTGGGTTCGTTACGTACATTACGCCTGCCAATGTCGGCAGGATGGCCTGACTTAGAAAAATCCGAGGGGGTTGTAGGAGTTCGTGATGCAAATCAAGGGCGATATGTGCATCTTTTCCCCAATCATGGTCAAGTTCTATTGTATACAACACCTGATCCTCCTTTAACCACCTACCTATTACACAGCAATGGGGAGATAGAGGAATGGCAGAAGACTGCAGGGGGTGTCAGTTTGCAAATGCATGCTCATATGCCACTGGAAATGGTCATGGCATCCCCAGAACGAAAGTGCCATGTCAATTGGTCGGGTGGCAGGCTGGATGGACAACAGCAGAGCCAAGGCTGGAAATTCGTTTTTCCAGTGGCGAATCCCGGAAATATCAATCTCGTTTGTTATTAACTGAGATAGCTCATTAGCCGATTTTTGCGTGGACTGGCAGCACGAGCGAATGGCCGTCATTCGCCATAATCCCTCGAACCAGGTTCTTCGTTATATCGGAACCGTCAGCACGAGTTGGTGAGGCGGCTCCGTTTGTTTGAACAATAGAAGTTCTTTTTTAAGTGGAATCTCTGCTGATTCTCACGCTGCCAGTTTAGCCGCCGGCAGCATCACGGCATAAGCCTCATCAGGTGTTTTCTTGCCCAGGCTTGAATGCGGCCTGGACTGGTTGTACAGTCCATGTATTGCATGATCGATCCCCTGGCTTCAGTGACCGAGTCATAAGCATGCAAATACACTCGCTCGTATTTCACCGATTTCCACAGGCGCTCGACGAACACATTATCCCTCCAGGCTCCGCGCCCGTCCATGCTGAGGTTACACCCCCGATCCTTGACGGCTTGCACGAACTCATGCGTGGTGAACTGACTGCCTTGACCGGTATTCACAATCTCCGGTTTGCCATGGTGGTTGAATGCCTCTTGCAGCACATCGACTGCATGGCAAGTCTCCAGCGTGATTGCCGCCTTTGCGCGCAATACGCGGGGCGAGGTCCAGTTTACGACGGCGCATTTTTACGATTCCTTGATTTTTGAGAAAAATAGTCTATTTATTAAATAATACCGCTACAGGGGGGAGGGTTAGCGGTAGGCCGAGCGAATTCCGCAGCCATTCGAGGAGAACTAAAATGAAGAATACGAAGAAGAATCAGCGCATGAACAGAGAGCCCTCAAGCTTCAAGGTTGTTCGGTTGTTACCGATTGCCGCCGCGCTGGCGGCATCGGGCATAATCCAGCCCGCTTTTGCCGTCGACCGCACCTGGTTCGGGGGTACAGGGGATTGGGGCGTCGATACGCACTGGTCGCCCACCGGCGTACCCGGCGGCGGCGATAGGGCAATCTTTAACAGCGGCAATTCCACCCTGTCGTTCAATACGGGAATTGCCAGCCTCGATTTCTTCGGAGGGTTTTTTCATGGAGCTGGCGATCTTGCGGTCAGTGGTTTGACCACTTTCACAGGTGGTCAGATAGGTGGTGATGGCGGCGATGTGATTGCCAATGGTGGCCTTACCATCAGTGGAGCGGCAGACAAAAACCTGGGCTACCTCAATAGTCCAGTTTCGAGCGGTATTGTAAATAATGGCACTGGCACCTGGAGCGGTGCGGGCGATCTTGCCAGCTTCCCGAATGGGCGTTTGACCAACAGTGCTGGTGGAGGTTTTGACATTCAGACCGACGCTGACTTCACAGGCGGCGCGTTAATCAATCAGGGCTCGCTGACCAAATCGGCCGGTGCCACCGACGGCTCGGACAAGACGGTAATTAGCGGCAGACTCGAAAACTCTGGCTCAATCAATGTGCAGCAGGGAACATTATCCATTACCGGAAGCGGGGTGCATACTGGCAGCTTTGCCAGCGGAGATAATAGCTGGATCGAATTTGCCGCCGGCCTCAACGCCACACAACAGCTAAATGCCGGCGCCAGTGTTACGGGCAACGTTCGCATGATTAGCTCGTCTGGAACAACGTTTGTCAATAGCGGCGCTACTTACGATGCTGCGCGCACTGAAATCATCAGTGGTGGCAAGCTCAGCTTCACTGAGCCAAGCCAGACAGCCAATACGGACACGCTAAGTGTATCCGGAGGCGCTCTTGGCGGAGCTGGCGATCTTGCGGTCAGTGGTTTGACCACTTTCACAGGTGGTCAGATAGGTGGTGATGGCGGCGATGTGATTGCCAATGGCGGACTTGCCATCAGCGGAGCGGCCGATAAAACGTTGGGCCGAATCAATGGTCCAGCTTCCAGCGGCATCGTCAACAATGAGACAGCCACTTGGAGCGGTGCTGGCGACCTTAGCAATTTCCCCAGTGGGCGCTTCACCAACAGTGCGGGCGCCAACTTCGATATTCAGACCGATGCCGACTTCACCAATGGCACCTTCATCAATCAGGGCTCGCTGACCAAATCGGCCGGTGCCACCGACGGCTCGGACAAGACGGTGATCAGCGGAGCATTCGAAAACTCCGGTTCGGTCAATGTGCAGCAGGGTGCGCTGGAAGTCACCAGAGCGTTCAATAATCAAGGTGTGATCGATGTTGCTACAGGTACGGTATTCCATGGCAACAACGCCAACTTCACCAATGATGGCACGATCCAGGGTGACGGCACCATCCAGACCCAGTTAAACAGCGATCTGGTCAACACCGGTGCAATCAACCCCGGCGAGGCCATCGGCCATCTCACTATCGACGGTGATTTGACTCAGATGGGAGGCGGCGTTATCAACTTTGAACTTGCCAGCCTGAGCAGTTTCGACCAGTTGACAATTACCGATGACGTGGCGCTGGGGGGTGAAATAGCCGTGTGGAATCTCGGCTACACGCCTGTCGTCGGCGACAGTTTCGTCGTGGCAATGTTCGATGAACGCCTGGGAGACTCGACTTTTTCATCCGTCAGCACGCATGGCTTCGGCTCGGGCGTGAACTTTGGGGTCATCTACAATGAGCACGATGTTACGTTGGCGGTAACAGCAGTGCCCGAGCCTGAGCAATACCTGATGTTTCTCGCGGGGCTCGGCCTGATGGGCGCCATGGCTCGCCGCCGGCGGGGTTGATACGCCAGGACGCCTCCATTTTGTTCAGATTATGACGGAGAACAAATGGAGCGGCTGCGGGTAAAAATGGAAAGGCATATTGAGGGGCGCAGCTTGTCGGATGCATGCATGAAGTGGGCATGAGGTTGGATTGTTGAATTTATTGTCTCGTTGATCGGGAGGAAAAATGAAGAAATTACCTTATCTTTTTCTGGCGGGAGCCGCCTTGCTTCACGCTGTGCCCGTCCTTGCCGAGCATAGTGAAGGCCGTGTAGACCCTGTAAAACGTGCCGTGAATATCACGCTTGGCAGTTCCGGCGTGGCGCTGGATAACGCGGCGTTGCGATCGGTCCGGAAATTAGCAGGGCAAGCAATCGCCGCCGAAACGATCGATACATTTTCAGTTTATAGCCCCAGGGCGGGTGGACCTATCCCGATTGAAGGTGGCCTGATTGCATGCGCGGAAGCGGGCTTTAGCTCAACGCCACAGCGGTTTAATACTTTCGTTGGCGACTTGCGCGACATTCGTCCAAAGGCGGGAACCTTTCTCAACGTGGAACTTGTCGAGCAGTGCAAGCCAATCGATGCCACTGGACCTTTAACCTGTGGAGGAATTACAGGAACGGCCTGTGCTGACGCAAAACAGTATTGTGATTTCGATATAGGTAAATGCAAGATGCCGGACGCTCAAGGCATGTGCAAGACCAAGCCCACTATTTGCACGCGGGAATATCGGCCCGTTTGCGGTTGTGATGGAAAAACTTACGGGAACGCATGCACCGCGGCCGCCGCAGGGGTATCTATCGAGCATGAAGGCGATTGCCGGACATCCGAACCGCAAGCGTGCGGCGGGATTGCGGGAATTCAATGTCCCCAGGGTAGTGCTTGCGTGGATGACCCCGCTGACGATTGCGATCCTGAAGCTGGCGGGGCGGATTGCCCGGGAATCTGCCAACCCAAACAAGAGCCCGTTTACTGATCAGCTTTTGCTGCAAGAATGTTAGCCACCGCACAGAGTTCGTCCAGAATAAGGTTTAAAAATTTGCGGTATTCAACCGTTAGTTAAGGGCATGCAGCGACTATGGGCTGATACCGGCTGCATGGCCACATCAAACCATTTTTTAAAGGATACATCTTGTCTAGCAGACCATCAACCAAACCCGGCAACGGGAGAAGCAAGAGAAGCACCGCAGATCAGAAATCGGTGGCAGGTGAACTGACGGCAGCGGATGGAAACGAGCCAGGCAGGCACGAACGGAGAAAAGGTCATCAGATAATTTCCACGGCCACCTATTATCGTACTGACCGTCGCGGTTCCGGCAATTTCGGTTATGACGAGTTGCAGGAGTGGATGGATGCGGACCTCGACCCGGAGGGTGGTCTATAGGCACGCCAGGTGGAACAGATTTCGGGGGTTGGAACCAAGGCAGAAACCAGCCTCGAAATAAGTGGCACATGACAACTTTATTACTTTGGAAGGAGAAAATACCATGGCAAATATTGTTCGGCGTTCCCCGCTTTTTGGAGATATCGCTCGCTACGACCCTTTTTCCAGTATGGACGACTGGTTTAAAGGCTTCGGTATGCGGCCGTTTTCTATCGAAAACGAGGCGCCTACGATCAAAATCGACTTAAGTGAGAACGATGCGGCCTATACCGTGCGCGCGGAAATCCCGGGAGTAAAAAAAGAGGATGTCAAAGTGCAAGTCGAGGGCAACCGGGTTTCTATCAGTTGTGAGACCAAACAGGAAAAAGAGGAAAAAGAAGGCGAAAGGGTGATTTGTCGCGAATGCCACCAAGGGTCGAGCTATAGGAGTTTTACTCTCGGAAGCGATGTGGATGAGACCAAAGCGGAAGCGAAGTATGAGAATGGCACGCTGGAACTTACGCTTCCCAAGAAGGAAGGGACCACGGCCCGGCGGATCGAGGTTAAATAAAGGCTATATATTTGTGGCGGCAGAATGAGGCGCTGGCCATTACTTTTTGAGAGCGTGGTCGGCGTGATCAATCGGGGAAGAACCTATTCCAGGCGGCGGGGGTGCCCAAGTAACCTTCTGGTACGATTCCGCCGTTCGGGCGGTTTGGGGGTTGGAAACAAGAACAGCCGGAGGTCGATGGGCGCTGTCCATTCTTTCTGTAGTGCAGCTGCCGATAAATTTTATGGAAGATAATGGAAGATATAGTACAAAACGGAGGGCATTATGCCTATCGGTGAAATCTGCAGCCGCGACGTTATTGTTTTGCGACGTGACGACACCATCTCGGACGCGGCCAAACTCATGCGCCAGCATCATGTCGGAGACGTAGTCGTTGTCGAAGAGCGGGATGGTATGCGCGTTCCGGTCGGGATTGTCACCGATCGGGATCTCGTAGTCGAGATCATGGCGACGGAGCTTGACCAGGCGGTCATAACGGTAGGCGATATCATGCTGGAAGAGCTGGTGACCGTGAAAGAAAATGTGGGTATATTCGAGGCGGTTCAGTACATGCGCAGCAAGACTGTAAGGCGATTACCGATAGTGGATGAAAATGGCGGGCTGGTGGGTGTGCTGACACTCGACGACCTGCTGGAACTGTTGGCTGAGGAATTACTTGCAATTGCCAAACTTGTTAGCCATCAGCGGCAGAAGGAGACCAGGCGGCGTCCCTAGAATGGGTCGCTTGCAAAGATATTATCGCTCGTACTAACAAAAAAAGATGAACCTCCAGCGCCTTGGGCAGGGTTTAGTGCAACTCAAGCCAGGTTGGAGATTTAGCTAATAATAGAAAGGACACATCATGCTGGATTCAATCAAGCACACCGGGAAAAATATCCGGCGTGGGCTTAGCAGGACCTGGGACCATATGTCGGAAGGCTGGCGCGAATTGTTCCATCACAGTACGGACGCGCTGACTCACTTTACGCGTAGTAAGGAGGAGAAAACCGCGGATGCCGGCGCGATCCCTGTTTCGCGGAACTGGAGCCTGTTGGCGGGAGAGATCGAGGAAACCGACAAGGAGATTGTGGTCCGGGTAGAGTTGCCGGGCATGGAAAAAAAAGACTGTCAGGCTACAATTGACGGCAACATGCTTTATCTGCGAGGCGAAAAACGCGTGGAGCGTGTTAGGGACAACAGCATCTACCATGTAACAGAACGCGCGTATGGGATATTCGAGAGGGCCATTCCGTTGCCATGCAACGTGGATGCGGACAATGCCGAAGCGAACTACAAGAATGGTGTGTTAACTGTTCGTCTTCCAAAATTGGGCGGAGAAAAAGGCCGATTGATTCCCTTGTCTCATTGACAAAATGAACGCGACACATGAGTTCAAGGGGGCATGTCCTGCCATGGGGGCAGTCGCTTTCCCGTTGCGAGCCGGCGGTGTTGTCTGCTTCATTTGCTCATCTGGCTCATCTGCCTTATTTGCTTTAGGGCTGAAGCGGCCGAAACGAGTGTCCAACAGAATCAGAAAGGAATAAAGGATAAAAAGGAGAGACCCATCATGTCCATGACCCTCACAGCTGCTTCTTTTCCGCCAAACGGTATCATTCCAAGCCGGCACACATGCGAAGGCCACGATAGTTCGCCGGAGCTTATGTGGACAGACGTTCCCGAGGGCGCGAAAAGCCTGGTCCTTATCATGGATGATCCCGATGCCCCTGATCCAGCGGTGCCCCAGAGAGTCTGGGTGCATTGGGTGTTATATAATATTCCCGTCGACGCCAGCGGGCTGCCCGAAGGCATCGCCGCGACAGATCTTCCCTCAGGAACCCGAGAGGGTCTGAATGATTGGGAGCGCACCGGCTACGGAGGCCCATGCCCGCCGATAGGCCAGCACCGGTATTTTCACAAGCTTTACGCATTGGACACCCCGCTGCGGGAGATAAACCCTCCCACCAAGGCAATGCTGGAGAAAGCGATGGAAGGCCACGTTATTGCCAAATCCGAGCTGATAGGCCGATATCAGAAGCAGTATTAAGACCCGCGGAAAAACAGGCAATACGCTTGTTCATGTTGCCGCGGAAGCAGCAAGTAGCATGATGAAGGCAGCCCCTCAACAACCAACACGCGCATTATCGTTCAACCGTCCAGTGGCCTGGCCAATGAAGTGGAAAATAAAGTCGGCGGTTAAAGACTTCAAGTATCGGTGCGCGCTATTTTTCTGTCTGCTGGCAAGAAAGAGAGTACCCGAAAAGCCTTTGGTCCGGCTGTACGAGGAAGGGCTGGTATCGCCCGACTTCGCCAGACCGGTTTGTTTTTTTTGTAGTTACGACGCGGAAAGCATCGTCAGGGAGAATGTCTACTATTACCTTGATGGACTCGCGCTGGCGGGTTTCAATATTGTATTCATCAGCTCCAGCGATGCTATTGCAAAGCCGGACCTCGAGCGGTTGTCGCTCAGCTGTGTAAGAATCATTAATCGGGAGAACAAAGGATATGATTTTTACGGGTGGAAAACAGCATTGGAAAAATATGGCGAATATAAGCGCCATCCGGGTCTGCTGCTAGCAAATGACAGTGTATTCGGCCCGCTTTTCAGCATTAAGGATATAATTACGCAGTTCGAAAATTGCGATGCCGATATTGTTGGAATGACGGACTCATTCCATATCTGTCCGCATCTTCAGTCCTATTTCCTTTTTTGCAAGAAAAACGTAATCCTGTCTGAGGAATTTACCCGTTTCTTCCAGGACGTTGAGGTTCTGGCACTCAAGATCGCCGTTATCCGAAAATACGAGGTCGGTTTTTCCCGCCTTCTTCGCGGCCGTTTCCGTCTTTCCGCGCTTTATGGCGTAGAAACGGTTCTGGATCGGTTCGATTATCGGCAAAGGCCTATGGGATGGATAGAATCGACCTTTCACTTTTGGAAACCTCTTATTAGCGAATTCAGATTCCCGTTTCTTAAAAAAAGCGTATTGACGAGGAGGGGAGTTCCGCTGGAAGAGGTTGCGTCCGTGCTTGTTGAAAGTGGTTCTCTTTATGACACGGATATCCTCCATGATTGGACTGGGGGCCGCAGATAGTTGTTGCCCCTTTTTCGTCTGGAGGGTACACGGTGACTCCCGGATGCCTTTCCCTGTTGGGCAGGAATACAGCCCGGTAACTTCCGGGAACATCAGTTGCGGGAAACGTTGCGGCTGGTCTGCGACCATGCCGGCGCGCATCTTACAAAAAAGCGTCAGAATTACTTAAACAAAGCGCGTATCCTCCTTCGGGATTACATGTCCCTTTCTTTCACTTGAACTCGTACATCTACGATTTGGCCCCCACATGTCTTCATTTTTCATGGATATTCTTTCCGGTTTTACTGTAGCACTTTATGGACTGAAAGGCGGCTACACGACAGTGAATGTTAAAGGCCAGTCCATACGTGTCGCGGTGGATAATTTCCGGACGCTTCAACGAGCTAAAACCTACTCGATCAAAGAGCCCGACACTCTGGATTGGCTGGACAATTTCGAAGCGGGCTCGTGTTTTTTTGATCTGGGAGCGAATATTGGCCAATATTCGCTATATCCCGCGAAAAAATATGGCAGTGACATCCAGGTTTATTCCTTTGAGCCGCAGTGCATAAACTATTATTTGCTTAACAGGAATATATACCTGAACAGACTTGAAAAAAATATTACGTCCTATTGCGTGGCTGTATCGGGGCAGGAGGCGTTTTCCAGCCTGTATATTCCCAAGTTTATCGGGGGGGGGAATCGTTCCCAGTTTGGAAAGGAAGACTTGAAAAACATGAAAGTGCGCGCTACCCATATCCAGGGGATGTTTGGGGTAACGCTGGACGATTTATGCTCGAAATGGGGATTCCCTTATCCCAACTATATCAAGATCGATGTTGATGGCATCGAAATTCCCATCATCAAAGGTGCCGGGAATGTACTGAAAAATCCGGCGCTCAAGTCTGTTATTGTAGAATTGGGGACTGCGGAGGAGCAGCAGGAAGCAGTAAGTCTGATGGAACAGGCGGGTCTGAAGGTGAAATTCAAGACTACCAGGAACTGGGGCGAAACCTGTTTCATATTCGAAAAGAACGTCTGAACGTCTGAACGCCGGTTAGCGCGTGGCGAAGATGGCGCGCGCTAGGCTATCCGTAGTGAACGGGCGGGAGGGGCCATAGGATCGCCGCCTGCTATCCTGGCCCTGCTGGGAAGATTACCTCGAAATCGCGGCTCGGGCATCGAAATTATTCCCCGCTTCGGATGGACGTTGCATCGGTTCTGCCTTACCCCTCGAAAGGGTGTAAATGTTATCGGCTGCGGCAATCAGGGCAGGCTGATGAGATACGGCAACGACCGTCAGGTTCTTCGCCAGTTTTCGCAGCGTCTCGCAGACCAGCTGTTCACTTTCGGGGTCGAGCGCGCTGGTCGGTTCATCGAGCAACAGGAACGAAGGGCGGTGAGCCAATGCCCGGGCTATGGCGATACGCTGACGCTGTCCGCCCGACAGCAACCCGCCGCGCTCGCCTACCACTGTGTTCAGCCCGTCTGGAAGCACACTGACGAAGTCCCAGGCGCCCGCCTGCCGCAGCGCCCTCTCCGCATCGGCTTCGACCAGATCGGGGGCGCCGACAAGGATGTTGCTGAGAATGGTATCGTGAAGCAGAACATTTTCCTGGGACACGTAACCGATCATGCGCCGCCACTCGCGCAGATTGATTTCGCGCAAGGATACGCCGTCTATGAGAATTTCCCCTGACCTGGGCTCAGCAAGACCGCAGAGCAGGTCCAGCATGGTGCTTTTACCCACCCCGGACGGCCCCGCGATCGTGGTAAACGAATGGGCGGGAAGTTCGAGATTCAATTCCTGGAAAATCGTCTTGGTGCCATAGTCGAAATTCACGTTTCGCAAGCTGATACCTGTTTGAAACGTAGGCATGCGCGTGCCCGTGGTGCGTTCCGCTGCGGCACGCGCCTCTTCAATGGCTGTGCGCAAGGCCCAATAGGCGCTTTCCTGCGCCATCAGATTCTGGTATTTACGCTGCGTCTTGTTAAGCAGGCTCAGAAGACGGGTGAGCAGAAAGACCATTACCATTACTGCGGGCAGCGACAGTTCCCACATCACCAGGGCGAGGTACAAGCCGATTGCCATGAGGGTGGCAAGAATGGGTTCCTGCAAGGCCATCAATGCTTCGCGCGCCATGATCTCGCGGCGTGTTGCCTTTTCCAGTTGTTTGGTTTGATCACGGAGGATGGCCTCTGCCACGTTGTCCCGGGCCATGGCCTTCAACGATTTCACCGACCCCAACACGTCCGAAAGATACGTCAGCAAGTGGCGCAGCAGATGGGTCTGCTTCGTTCCCGCCTTACGGGTGGCACGGATCAGTTGATGCAGCAGGCGCAGGATCACTATGCCGACCAGGAAGGAGGTAAGCGTCGCCTGCCATGAAACAAACATGGCTACGGTTCCATAGACAACCACTTGTACCGCCAGCGCAAGGACGGTAACGCTATGCTCGAACCCGTTGGCCGCCCGATAAGCCTCCGTGGCAACCGAATTGGACAGCGAGCCCATGGGCTGGCGCAAGTAATATTGCCACCGGCTGGCGAGGAGTGCGTCGATTAATTCGAGGCGAAGCGCTGTTGCGACATGGGCGACGGTATAGCCAACCTGTCTGTTGGCAAGCAGCAATATCAGGCTCTTGATGATCATGCCGCCGACAATAATCAGTAACATCACGCCAATGGTTGGTTCGATGCCGATACCTTGGAGCACTTCCACGATTTTTTTTCCGATATCCGAATTCGCGGTATCGCCCACCGCGATCGAAAGTAACGGGAGAAGCGCGGTCAGACTGAGCCCTTCAGCGATCCCCGCAGCCAGCAGCGCAATCAGCACGTACGCTGTGCGCCGGGGGAAAAGCGTGCAATAGGTAAAGAGGGTCCGCATGGCCTAGATCAGAAGAGGGTCGATTATCATATCCTAAATTATCGAGCAGATCGTTTAGAAACCTGAATAAGACGCGCATAGCCAGAGGGGCGGCGATGGGAATTCTGCCGTTTGCCCCAGGAATGCTCCTCACTCCCTTCCAGCGGCTGGTTCAGCCGATCCAGCCGTGTGCGGCTGACCATAGCGAACTCCTGCATCCAGGCTCATCAATAGATACAAGGGGTGAGAGACGGCCAGTCAGGATGGTTCATTCAGGGCTTCCTTAGAGCCTGTACGCTGCCCTGCCGTGCCCAAGGCGACTGATGGCATCAATTCGCCCGGAAGACGGCACGATCCTGTTCAGTTCGGGATTCGGCGGGCAGCAGCGTGAGACATGCCCGTCTCGGTGCAGACAATGTTCCATAAAATGGATAAGACACGACGGAAGATGGTAGTGAAACGTTTAATCTGTTTTTATTCTTTCCGGTCGGTCCGGTCATATCCGATACTGCCCGGCTCACGCGGATTGTCGCTTTGCGCGGTGTAAATCAATACCAAAACAATACAGACGACGAACCGGAATGCGGGTTGTTGCCCATTCCAGTCCGGGGATTGCCACATGCAGAACCATTCCCCGCCCACTACCATGAATCCAAAAAACCACAATGCAAAGCCAAAGGTCAGCCCCGCGATGGAGAGAGATTTGGCTCTGTCGAACGTCGGGGCGTCACTTTTGATATTGTAAAGCAAGCGTAGCGCGCCTAAAAGGCACAAAGCGGCGATCAGGAATTCAAGAAATATGATCGAAGCATAAACAGCCGAATGCACCGAAGGTTCGGTTATCGCACGATGCGTCAAGGCATTCCCCGGATAGACTGTATCCATCGACATTACGTGCTGAACAAACGCGAAGTTGGAGGGGTAGTCGACGACATTATTCAGGGCGGCCAGCAGAGCCAGGCAGCCAATCCCGGATATCAGAAATATTTTGCTTGCCCGGATTACCAGAGTTTTATCCATGGCCGACATCGGGTTGCTGGGAACCCTGTGTCTCCAATGTTAAGATAGCGATGACTATGTCAGCAGTCGGGGGGGATTGTTAATCAGTCGTACGCACCCCCCGGATGTTGAGCGTGGCCAAGGCAATCTGGAGACCGATAACAGCAAAGGCCTGAGCGTGCCACCCCCATGTTACCCATAGCACGTTACTAACGAGTGAAAGCAGAAACCCCGCGTGGCGTGTCCGCTTGGACGGAAAAGTCAGCAGCCACACCGCGAGTACGTTAACGACCATTGCGGGCCATTGTAGCAGGGAATAATAATCCATATTTATCCGTTCTCTTGCCAAATAGTTTGTAAAACAGGTTCAAACAATGCCTTCAAGCTGTTCGATCCCCGCGTTTCCGCTTTGTCTATACCGAGCTTGTTAATGTCGGCCTGACGGAGCAGGCGCATCCTCGCATTAATCCACGTGGCGCTCCGTGCGCCAGAATACAGAGGAGGAGTCTTCCGCATTCGTGCGCAATCGCACATACAATCCCGCAGGCAGGGTTCATGATTCTTCTGCCAGTCAGTCCGTTCTGGCCTCTGTTCTACCTTTGTTTCCCAGCCCCAAAGCGTTTGGCAATATCATTTTTTTACGGTGAATTGATTCATGGCCGCTTCTAATTCCAGCAGCCGGGCCTTGTGGAAAGGCGCCATCAGTTTCGGGCTGGTACATATACCTGTCGCGCTTCATTCCGCGACTTCGGAAGAAGGGTTGAATTTCGATTGGCTGGACAAGCGCAGCATGGACCGGGTCGGCTACAAGCGGATCAATAAAAAGACCGGCAAGGAGATCAACAAAGATAACATCGTGAAGGGAATCGAATACGAGGACGGGCAATACGTCATTCTGAGCCCGGAAGAGATCGCCGCCGCTTATCCGACAACCACGCAAACAATCGAGATTGAGATGTTTGTGGCGGCTACGGATATTCCCTTCGTTTACCTCGAGCGCCCTTATTATATTGTTCCGATCAACAAGGGTGCCAAAGTCTACGCGCTTCTGCGCGAAGCTCTCTTCAAGACGCAGCGTGTGGGTATTGCTCGGGTAGTGATTCAGACCAAACAGCATCTGGCCGCGCTTGTGCCGTCCGGCCCGGCACTGGTACTGAATTTGTTGCGATGGGGCAATGAGATACGCAGCTGGGAAAATCTGAGCTTCCCCCCGGAGGGAACAGGGGAGGCAGGCATTACCGAAAAGGAACTGAAAATGGCTGAGCAATTGGTGATGGACATGAGCGGCAAGTGGCATCCCGAAGCATTCCGGGACTCATTCAAGGATGAGATTATGAAGCTCGTGCACCAGAAGGCAGAAATGGGTGACGTACAAGCCGTGGCTCAACCGGAAGAATCCGAAACACCGCAGGGCGGTGCGCAAATCCTCGATCTCACCGAACTGCTCCAGCGCAGTTTGAAGACGAGCGGCAACAAGGAAGAGCGCGCTAAGACGCCAGCGAAGAAATCACCCAAAGCCGGTGCCGACAATGAATCGGTCCATTCCAAGGGGACGAACAAGCGCCGGGCAGGGTAAGCAAAGGCAAAGTATGCCAAAACCGGATTTACTCAAGGCTTACCGGGCTAAACGCAATTTCTCCATCACGTCTGAACCTTCCGGTATCGGCCTGTGCGCAAGTGCCATCAGGACAGCGCCGGCATTCGTTATACAGAAGCACTGGGCGACCCGCCTTCATTACGACTTCAGGCTGGAGCTCGATGGAACCATGAAAAGCTGGGCCGTTCCCAAGGGCCCCAGCTTCGATCCCGAGCACAAGCGGATGGCGGTTCATGTAGAAGATCATCCCCTTTCGTACAATAGCTTTGAAGGCGAGATCCCGTCCGGACAGTATGGTGCCGGCAAGGTCATCATATGGGATACGGGCACGTGGTTTCCTCTGGAGGACCCCCATCGGGGATATCGTGACGGGAAACTGAAATTCGAGCTGATCGGGCACAAACTGAAAGGTCATTGGGCTTTGGTCCGCATGAGAAACGATGAAGAAAAGAAGCAGCAAGCCTGGCTGCTTATCAAGGAAAAGGATGAATATGCCCGTCCCGGAAGCGAATACAGCGTCGTGGATGAAATGCCGGGAAGCGTAGCGGACCTTCCGTCTGCAGGGGCTCAACAAGCTGGCGGACCGGCCAGGACGAAAACCGTCAGCACAAAGGAAAGAACGGCTTTGCCTCGGGGCGCCACCAAGGCCAAACTCCCTCTTGTCCTTCGGCCTCAGCTTGCCACGCTGGTGGATGGGCCTCCCAATGACTCGGGGGAATGGATATACGAGATCAAGTTCGACGGTTACCGGATGTTGACCAGGATAGATGGCGGGACCGTTCGTCTTTTTACTCGCAACGAAAATGACTGGTCTCACAAATTGCCTGATCTGGTCAAATCAATGCGCCATATGAAATTGAAGTCTGGATGGATAGACGGCGAAATTGTGGTATTGAATGAGAAAGGCATACCCGATTTCCAGGCTCTGCAGAATGCTTTTGATAACGCCGCCACACAAAACATTGTCTATTATCTTTTTGATATCCCGTTCCGGGATGGATATGACTTGCGATCCGTTCCTCTGATCGAACGCAGGGAATCGTTGAAAACGTGCTTTAAGGGCGATCCACCTGAACAGATACGTTTCAGCGAGATTTTCGACGTACCGCCCGATGACATTATTGCCTCGGCATGCCGTCTCGGACTGGAAGGCGTGATTGGCAAGCGCAAAACCTCTACGTACGTCTCCCGTCGGTCTTCCGACTGGATAAAGCTGAAGTGCAAGCAGCGTCAGGAGTTTATCATTGGCGGCTATACCGATCCCCAAGGTTCCCGAACCGGGATAGGTTCGCTTTTGCTAGGTTTTTATGACGAAGGCAAAAATCTCCGGTATGCGGGTAACGTGGGCACGGGATTCAGCGATAAAACATTGCGCATTCTCAAGACGAAACTGGACGGGATTGGAGTGAGACATTGCCCTTTCATGGAGACGAACGGCATCGGTAAAAAATCGCACTGGGTCTCGCCCACGCTAGTGGCTGAGGTGTCCTTTGGCGAGTGGACCCGGGACGGCCACATCCGCCACTCGGTTTTTCATGGTTTAAGATCAGACAAGAAGGCGGAATCCATTGTCAGGGAGAAACCGATGCATACTGCCAGCGTAAAGGCGACAAAAACGTCATCGATACTTCCATCACTCAAGGTTACGAACCCCAACCGAGTAATAGATCCTTCGACAGGACTGACCAAGATTGGTCTCGTGCGCTACTACTCACTTGTCGCCCCGCTGATGCTGGAGCATCTGAAAGGAAGACCGGTATCCCTGGTACGTGCACCGGACGGGATTTCCGGCCAGCTGTTTTTCCAGAAGCACTGGGAAAAGGAGAACATGCAAGGCGTTAACCAGCTTGATCCCGCCCTTGATCCCGAGCATCCCCCCTTGCTTGAAGTCTCGACCAGCAACGGTCTGTTGTCTGCGGCCCAGATGAACGTAATCGAGTTTCATACGTGGAATGCAAAAAAAGACGCTATCGGCAAACCCGATAGAATGACGTTCGACCTCGATCCCGGAGAGGGGGTGCAGTGGGAGCAGATCCAGGAGTCGGCGCAGCTGGTTTCCATATTCCTGCATGAACTGGGGCTAAAATCTTTCCTGAAAACCAGTGGCGGCAAGGGTCTCCATGTTGTCGTGCCGATAAAAAGGTTGCGCGACTGGGACACAGTGAAGGATTTCTCCCAAGCCATTGTTCAGCACCTGGCCGCAACCATACCCCAGCGCTTCGTCGCAAAAAGCGGGCCGCGTAACCGGGTGGGGAAGGTCTTTATTGATTATCTGCGCAATGGCTTTGGCGCTACCACCGTAGCGGCCTGGTCTGCGCGGGCACGTCCCGGTCTGGGTGTATCCGTACCGCTGGCATGGGAGGAACTGAAGTCGCTTACCAGTGCCGCTCGCTGGTCTGTCTCCAATATTCACGAACGTCTGGACGAGGGCAACCTTCCATGGGCCGGCTACGAAGCGGCAAAGCAATCCATATTGCCGGCGATGAAAACCCTGGGCTTCAAACCTGGCAAGGAGGCATGAGGACCCCCTGATACTTCCACGCGGAGCGCGTTCCGGGAGCGGTGAAGTTGCAGGCGGTGGTTCGATGTCGCGGTGAAATTCAACTGTCCTTTTCGTGCCAGGCGGGATAGCCCTCATCGGGGGCTTACGGCTTGATACCGGCGACTACGCTGTAGTACCCGAAAGCGGGGTATACGCCAATATCATGAAATCCGGCATCTCTCAGCATCGCCGACAACTCGAGGCCTGAATATGACTCGCCCTCTGTCCATCCCATCATTAGCATGCTATAGGCGGCGGGTGCGAAAGGCCCTGTTTTTTCGTCGTTATACAGTACATCATGAACAACCAGACGTCCTCCCGATGCAAGACTCTCGAAGCTCTTCGCGGTGAGGAACTCGCACTTCTCGCGAGGCCAGTCATGGTAAATATTGGAGTAAAAGTGCAGATCAGCTTCCGGAAAGGGGTCGCTCCACATATCGGAAACGTGTGTGGTGATACGGTTCCGCAAGCCGTACTGAATGATAAACTCCTGAGCGACTTCGCAGATAGGCTCGAGGTCCAGAACAATTCCCTTAAGGCCTGGCAGTTTCAGTGCCGCTCCGATCGAATGCGCTCCAGAACCTCCGCCGATGTCGAGCATCATCCGGTATCTTGAAAGGTCCATCGTGTCTGGCCACGCGGCCGCCAGCGTCATGCTGATGCTGTGCATTCCACGGGTAAATTTACGTGCCAACTCAGCTTGCTCTTCGTGCGATTTATAGATATCCCCCCCGCCATAAGCCTGGGGTAAATCCGTGAGCACTGCTCTCTCCAGGCTCGAGTAGGAAAATACCTGGGAATTGTCGATCATCATGTCCCAGAAGAAACCGAAGTAGCTGGGACTTGATTCGAGGAGGTAGTCTTCCGCCAATGCCGTAAGGCCGTAATGCTTGTCTTGCAGGGAAAGGAAGCCCAACGCCGTTGCGGTCGTCAGTATCGCTTCCGCCGGCCTTCTTTTAATGTGCAGCACCTTGCAGATATCCGGCAATGTGCGCGCGCCCTGTTCGAGCAGGGAGAAGACTTTCAGCCGGTGCGCTATGAGCAGTGCGGGGTATCCGTAAACCGCGAACATGACATCCCACAAAGGACGGTCGTCCCGACAGGGCCGGTGAATATTTACAGATTTTTCCTGCGCCATGGAAACCTCTTTCTAATGTTAATGTAATGGATTAACTCGGCTAAAACGGTATGTGTCCGGGAGTGCATGCCGGTTCGGGCGGACGTTTCGAACGGTCCCTGCAACATCCCATATCAAGGCCTTGGCAGCAACGAAGTCAGCAGGCGCCTTGTATCGGCTTCCTGTTGCATACTGAACTTGGAGATCATGTCCCTGTTACGATTTATATCGTACTGGATCCCGAGATAGTAGATGAGTTTACCCGCGCCGTCGAAGAGTGGAGTGAGCGTCAAATGATTGAAAAAAATTTCTCCGTCCTTCCGGTAGTTGCGAATAGTCACTTCAATGGGCTGATGGTCCTTGATAGCCCGCTTCATTGCGAAACGGGCTTCCTGTTCTCGATCTTTCCCTTGTAAAAAACGACAGTTCCGTCCAAGAATTTCCTGCTGAGAGTACCCTGTCATTGCTTCAAATTGCCTGTTGGCATAAACGATGGGCATGTCTTCCTGGTCGGGATCCACGAGTGTGATTCCATTGACGGAACTATCCAGTATCTGGGACAGGATCTGGGGGATCAATCCCGGGTCTTTTTCCACGACGAAGGTCATTCTTTTTCTCCTGGATAGTTAACGGGACGAGGGCTTCGCCATATGAGCGGCTTCAGTTAATCGCTTTAAATTTCTTACCGTGCGTTCCGCCCCTTCCTGGACCACTACCCGGATCAATTTCTCAAATGGGCGCATGAACATTTGTATTTCGCTCAGTTCAAATATAAAGACGAGATGGGCTGATTTTCCCGAATCCATTTCCCGTAATTCGTAGGTGCAGCAAAATGGATCGGAAACCCCGGTAAATCCCACGCGTTTGCCCGGCTCATACACATTAATCTTGAATCGGGTTTCCGTTCGACGGCCTTGGTCGACACGGACTTGCCTTGCGAGGGTTCCCAACTTCAATGGACCCTCGGTGAGCCGTTCAAGCTCAACAACCTCAGGGGACCATCTGGGATAATTTTCGAAGAATCCGTCGCTCAGGTACTCGAAGACCTCCCCGGCAGGACAATCGATTGCAATGCTCGCCTTCGCTATAACAGGTTCTTTGGTGCCTAAACCAAACATACGTCATGCCCCTGTTTTTCAGCCTAAGGAAGCCCTGAAGGCTAAAGGTTGGTACTTCAAGTTGTGCAGTATGATTGTTGCCGGTCTTGCAGAGTTTAACGCCTCACTGGAAAGCTGGAGAAATGATATCCCGAATTGGGGAATTGGGAAAAATCACAGCTTACATGAAATTATGGGCCTCAACCAATTTCCTCCATTTTCCGTGTAACTGTAGAAGCAAATACGCTGGCAGGTGTTTGCCCGCCTTATCCTCGCGCAAGGGGAGCGGCACGAGGGAGCGCGTGGTTACGGAGATTCCGGAGATTGAGATGAAATCTGAAGGGCCGAATATGGATGTGCCGCTGATACCTTGCCGTCCTCCCCGCAGGGAGGGAGGCCCGAATGCAGTCCGGATTTCCTACCCGTTTATAATACTGCCTCCGTTGGGATGCAGCACCTGCCCCGCCATGTACGAGCTATCCTGAGATGCCAGAAAAACATAGCAGGGCGCGACCTCGTCGGGCTGCCCGGGCCGTTTCAGTGGGACGTCTTTTCCAAAGCTACCCACTTTATCGGGCGCAAAGGTCGAGGGTATCAGTGGAGTCCATATCGGCCCGGGAGCCACCGCGTTCACCCGTATTTCCCGGTCGGCCAGTTGCAGGGACAATGAGCGGGTAAACGTGACGATGGCGCCTTTGGTGGCGGAGTAATCCAGCAGATGCGAGCTTCCTTTATAGGCTGTTACCGACGTGGTATTAATGATTCGCGCCCCCTTTTTCAGGTGAGGGAGCGCGGCTTTGACCATGTGAAACATGGAGAATATATTCGTGCGGAAAGTTCTTTCGAGCTGTGAAGTATCGATCTCCATGATGTCTTCACGGACGTGCTGCTCCGCGGCATTATTCACCAGTATTTCGACATGCCCGAAATCTGAGATGGTCTTCGATACGACCTCGGCGCAAAATTCTTCACTGCCCACGTCGCCAGCAATTGCCGTGCATTTTCTCCCGCATTGCTCGACTTCCTTTTTTGTGTCGTTTGCGTCCACATGTTCGTTCAGGTAAACAATAACGATATCCGCTCCTTCTTTGGCAAACGCCACCGCAACCGCGCGGCCGATTCCGCTATCCCCGCCGGTGATAATCGCGACTTTGGATTTCAATTTGCCGCTGCCCTGGTATTCCTCGACGGTCGAGTCGGGTTGGGGTTGCATTTCCGTTTCCAGCCCCGGTTGCCGTGTTTGATGCTGTTCAGGAATTTCTTTCTCCTTTTCCATACTGACCTCGCTCATGCTGTTAACGAAACAATAAATTTGGGCGCAAGCAAGTTGTCAGGTCCCGATTTGGCCAATACAATAATCGCTATTTCTTTTCGTCCCTACCCTTGCATACACAGGAAAGAGAAGCATCGTTCTGATCAATCCTTTTGACCTTTGGTCTTTGCCTCTTGCGCCGCCTGTTTTGCCGAGGCGATCAACGCCTTGCAATCATGCTCCTCTCCAGGGGCGGTCTCGATCAGCGGTATGAGCGCAGCTAACGGAGTGGCAAACACGCCGAGTAATACCGCGGCGCCAACCCGGGCAGCGAGCGTCTTGTCCGGGAGAACCGTGGGGTCCTTGAATGTGCCCCCGATGTGGAAGGGCGTGCGAAGCGCCAGGACGCTTAGATCCTTGGGCTTGGGAGAGATCTTCATGTCGATGGTTTCTTCCACGAGGCTTATCGTGCCTTCACCCACTATGTTGGTGTCTGTTGTGGCAATAACGAAGGTTTCACTGGACATCATGCCTTTGCTGATGTCAAAGTCAGTGACCGCGCAGTTGATTCCTGCATTTTCGTCCCCGATAGCCAGAAACTTGAGAATTTCGCCGGCGTCGAGCCCGATTATCTCCAGCATAAGGTTACTGATCTGGCCGCCAGACATGATGAGCCCAAAGCGGCCTTCGGCTGAGGCCAGCAGCTTGCCAACGGTATCGCCGTGCCCTTTCAGGCTGGTGGTGCCGCCAATCAACCCCTTGCTGTCCTCCATCATCTCCACTTTCGGGAGCAGCTTCGGCAGTTGCAGTCTCTTGACGTCGACGCTGACTTCCGCCGCCGGAATATCCTTGCGTCCGTTTATCATCGCCGTTATTACGATATTTCCCCCGGCGGCCGCGAAGTTGAGAGGGTCCAATGTCAGCAAGCCATTGTCGATTTTAAGATGCGCAACAAGGTGGTCTACCGGCAGGTCCTCATTGCGGATCGACTTCCCGGTGAATTTGACATCCGCATCCATTGCGCGCAGCCGGTCCACCCTGAACTCCTGGTCAGGAAGCACCCGATGTCGCTGAGCCTCTATAGAGACCTTTTTCTCCTGTTTTTCAGCCGGGCTATCCTCTGGCTGGGGCGCACGCCTTGCGCCCATGAAACCGCTCAGATCCGTAAGATCGAGGACTTGCGAGACCACATCCGCCCGCAGGGTAGGGCGATCTCCTCCCGTATCAAAAACGACATCCCCTCCCAGGTCGCTCTTGCCGACTTGTCCCGCAAACCCCTTCAAGGACCACTCCGTATCCTGACGCCGGAGCCGCCCCGATATCTGGTATGGCGGTGACGGAAAAATAACGATGCCCGCTATCGGATAGAGCGTGGATAGATCTTCTCCGCGAATTTCCATCTTCATGTCCATCGAGGCGAGCCCGGTGATGGTTCCGTCCACCTCGGCACGCGTTGTGCCAATTTCCGCGCTTCCCTTGACGGGATAAGGAGCAGTCTTGTCGGCAAGCGATAGCACCTTGCCTCCCAAGGCCTCGGCAATAAATTTCAAGCCGCTGACCTTGCCCTCCGCTGCCACGTTCAGGGGCATTTCCCGGGCGTCTTCCATTGCAGGATCAGTGAACACGTTTACCGTTACGTCGGTCTCGGTTTTTGGATCACGGTAGATAAGCATACCCTGGTCCAGGGTGAGCCTGCCGATTTCCGGCAGCTCCGCTTCCTTCTCCTCATCCTTTTTCAGATCCCAGTTTCGTTTTCCGTCCGCGCTTTTCTCAAGTATTATTTTCGGTTGGGATATCGAAACTTCAGGAAGCACGATATCTCCGAGAATAAGGTCCCACAGGCTGATGCGGAAAGCTGCCCTGTCGACGCCGAGCATGGGCTGCTCCGTACCCCAATCGGCATTTGCGAGAGAAACGCCTTCAACGCTAATCAGCGGATTAAGCGACAAATCGACGTCGAGGTCACCCTGGATCACGAATTCCCGTCCGGTTCGTTCCGTGACCTGGCGTTCTATATACGGCTTCATCATGTTCCAGTCGAACCAGATCACGAATACGACGATGGCCACCAATAGGATGCCCGTGATCGACAGTATTGTTCTGGAGCGGGTAATGGCACGAATGCTGGAACGAATGGACATGTTGGGCCGGATAACTCAATTCATGCAGACATGGGAATCATACTTCCGCCAGTGAGGGCGCTCGGTACGCCACCGCACATACTCATCGTGATCCCTTGTCCGGACCTTTTATGATGGATCGGGGATGGGTCAGTTATATAAATAAACGGATGCCATTACCGAGGATGCGTTACGCGCCTGACGATACAAGACCAAAGCCAGGACCAAAGCGTTTTCGAGGGAAAAGCGCACTCATTTCAGGCTGCGCAATCTGCAGCAGGAATAAACGGCGGGATACTCAGCAGGGGGTGAACTACTGTATTGATGATATGACGGAAACGTGGGATTGAAGAAGATGTTCAGGGCTTCCATAACAGCCCATAAGGATGACGGCGCAAGCCGGTTCGTGCAGTTGCGGTAATTGGCACGCTATATGGGGGGTTTCGTTTATACGCTTTCTACTACTTCCGAACATCGCGGAACAGGCGCTCGAATTCCTTCCTTACCACGCCGTAACACTCGCAAACGTGCGCTTCCAGGCCGGTGCGGTCAAGCACAGTAATATGGCCTCGGCGATAGCGTATGATTCCTGCCTGTTGCAGCTTGCCTGCCGCCTCCGTAATGCCTTCGCGCCGGACGCCGAGCATGCTGGCGATCAATTCCTGGGTCATGATGAGTTCACGCGAATTCAGGCGGTCCAGCGTTAATAGCAGCCAGCGGCTAAGTTGCTGTTCGATTGTGTGATGGCGGTTGCATACCGCCGTCTGGGAGATCTGGCTGATGAGCGCCTGTGTATAACGCAACATCAGGCGCTGCAGGGAGCCGCCCTGATTAAACTCCTGCATCAGGAGCCCGGCCTTCATCCGGTAGGCATGGCCGCCGGTTTGCACAGTGGCCCAACTTGGCGGGCTTTCGCCCCCCATGAAGAGTGAAACACCGAGCATACCTTCATTACCCACCCCCGCAATCTCGGACGATGCTCCGTTTTCGAGGATATAATGCAGGGAAATGATGGCAGTAGCTGGAAAGTAGACGTAAGAGAGGCGGCCTCCAGATTCGCAGAGGACATCCCCAACCGGCAAATGGATCAATTCCAGACTGGTTTTCAGACGCTCCAGTTCCATTGCCGGCAGAGCCGCGAGGAGATGGTTCTGGTTGGGTTCATGTGCGGGAGAGCTTAGCATTCGCTGTGGAGGTCTGAAAAAATTAGCTCAACCTGGGTGCGATAAATTAAAAAACCACAGAGCGCAACGCTCGCAGTGATTCAACGAGCTCGATCCCTTCCCCACTCCAACTAATAATAGCATCTATTTCAGCATACCACTCTGCCGGGCTACCTTGATAGTATTGTAGAGTATTCCATCTAATGCGCTGGCATTTTGTGCGCTAGCGCACATACCCGCGCATGGGCCAGTTCGTATTATTATTTTTTTCCGATAAGGCTCCTGCGGCACCGCAGGAGCCTCGTGCCACTGGGAGTCAGCGCGGGCACAATTAAAGCCTTCGGTCGGGCGCCCTGCTAATATTCGGTACATACCCGACAACGATGCCGGGCGGACTGAGCGGAAAAGGTCTCATTTGGCAGCGATTTGTGTTTTCCAGAGGAACCTTGACCATATCCAGAATTGCCTCTTTCACTTTCTCTTCGCCTGATGCGGCTTCCCGGTTAACGCTGCTAATAAAGCGCCGCCCACTTCCTCGGGGTAATGCCGGGTGTCGAGACAAGAATACGGGATCACGGCACTCCACGCCCACCCGTAATGACCATTATCCTGATCGCTCCGGATGGAGTAGAAGGCCCGGAAACTATTTTATTTCAAGGCTGGAGACATGACCGTTTCTGAGCTCTTACCGCGCATTACCACCTGGTTTCGCAACATCGGAAGGTCCCGTGTCCCGGTCGGGGAAGAGATGCCCCTGCGGGCCGAGTTGTTCAGCGCCGATCAGATGGAGCTTTACGGCGCTATTCTTGCCGCATCTCACAAGTTGTCGTCGGGCCGCGGAACAGATCAGCTCCTCGCGCGGCTGGATTCGAATGAAAATACGCTGTTCGATATATGCAGCCTGCTCACGAAGGCGGCAGCAGCGGATCAGCTGTTAACCCCCGCCGGCGAGTGGCTTTATGACAATTTCTATCTGATCGAAGAGCAGATCCGCATCGCCAGGCGCCACCTCCCCAAAAGCTATAGCCGTGAGTTACCTCTTTTGGCAAGCGGGGCGTCCGCCGGTCTCCCGCGGGTATATGACATCGCCCTGCAGGCGATCTCCCACGGCGACGGCCGGGTCGACACGGAGAGCCTGACACGCTTTGTCGCAGCGTATCAGGGTGTCGTTAATCTGCAGTTGGGGGAATTATGGGCCGTTCCGATCATGTTGCGGCTGGCATTGATCGAGAATCTTCGCCGCGTCGGGGTACGGGTCGCTGCCGGCAGACTTGACCGAAGTCTTGCCGATACCTGGGCGGACGAAATCACCAGGACTGCTGAGAAAGATCCCAAGAGCCTGGTTCTGGTCATCGCCGACATGGCACGGTCCGACCCCCCAATGACAACATCTTTCATTTCGGAATTGGCGCGACGGTTGCAGGGACAAGGTCCTGCGCTGGCACTCCCGTTGAACTGGATCGAGCAGAGGCTTGCCGAGTCGAATCAAACCATCGATCAGATGGTTCAACTGGGAACTCAGGAACAGGCCGCGGATCAGGTCTCGATTTCCAACAGTATCCATAGTTTGCGCGCGCTGGGCGCCATCGACTGGCGTGAATTTGTCGAAACGACCAGCATCGTCGAACAAACATTGCGAGAAGACCCGGGGGGGATTTACGGCCGGATGGATTTTGCCAGCCGGGACCGTTACCGGCACGCAGTGGAGCGGCTTGCCAAGGTCAGTCCCTTATCGGAAGGGGAACTGGCGGGCAAGGCAATCCAGCTGACGCGCGAGGCCGAGGGTAACGGGGGCGGCCCGACAAGAGCGCATGTCGGGTTTTATCTTGTCGACAAGGGCATATTCGACCTTGAGACCGCCGCACAGGTTCGTCTCTCCCTACTGGACCAGATCTCGCGCGCCGGGCGCCGGAATACCGCAGCCATTTATCTAGGCGTCATCCTGCTGATCACGTTGAGCACGGCGGGTGGGCTGACAACCGAAGCACACGCGCAGGGCGCGAGCGGCTGGCTGTTAGGCGCGGTGGGCATTCTGTCACTTCTTGCGATGAGCCAGGTAGCGGTAGTGCTCGTGAACTGGGTTGTTCCGTTCCTGGTAAAGCCTCACTCGCTGCCACGCCTCGATTTTTCCCAGGGAATCCCTTCGACATTTCGCACATTGGTGGTTGTTCCGGCAATGCTGACGAGCCAGTCGGAGGTTTCAAGCCTCGTTGAAGCGCTTGAAGTCCGATTTCTGGCAAATCGTGACGATAATCTCGGCTTTGCCTTATTAACTGATTTTCTGGATGCGGACCGGGAGACGCTTCCTGAAGATGAATCCTTGTTGAGGCTCGCGCGAGCAGGCATCGAAGAGCTCAATGAAAAGTATGCGAGCGAGGTGGCCGATGGTGCGGGTGCCGCGAGCCCTGCGGCAGCGCGTAATAATTCTTCTTTTTTTCTTTTCCACCGCCCTCGCCGCTGGAACGCCCTCGAACGGCTCTGGATGGGCCATGAGCGCAAACGTGGCAAGCTGGCGGACCTCAACGCACTATTGCGAGGGTCAGGCAGTGACGCATTCTCGGTAATCGTTGGCAACACAGCTATCCTGTCCGAGGTGAAGTACGTCATCACGCTTGATACGGATACCCAGTTGCCTCGGGAAACCGCGTATCAATTTGTGGGCGCAATGGCCCATCCCTTGAACCGCCCCCGGCTCGACAAAAGTTGCACCGAAGGAAGCGCTGCTTTGGTGACTGGAGGCTATGGCATCCTGCAGCCGCAGTTGGGCGTGAGTCTGTCGAGTACCAACCGGTCGAGATACGCTTGGTTTTTCGGTGGAGAGGCAGGAATTGATCCGTACACGAATATCGTCTCCGATGTTTACCAGGATCTGTTTTATGAAGGTTCATATGTCGGGAAGGGGATCTATGACGTCGATGCGTTCGAGGAGACCCTTTGCCGCCGCTTTCCCGAGAACCGGATTCTCAGTCACGACCTTCTGGAAGGGTGTTATGCCCGGGCCGGCTTATTAAGTGACGTGCAGTTGTATGAGGAATTCCCGTCCAGCTACAGTGCCGATGTAAGCAGGCGCCACCGTTGGATACGAGGAGACTGGCAGCTTGCGAGCTGGTTGTTGTGGCGCGTACCTGGCCCCTACGGAAGTTATGAGCCAAATCCGCTGTCGGCCTTGTCGCGATGGAAATTGATGGATAACCTTCGTCGCAGCCTGGCTCCGGTGGCCCTTACGCTACTGCTGTTGGTTGGGTGGGCTGCATTGGCACATGCGTGGTTCTGGACTGTGATCGTAAGCGGCGTCCTTGCCCTTCCTGCCATGTTATCCGTCCTTTCCGATTTGTTGAACAAGTCGCCCGAAGTCGCGCTGCGCCGGTACATTCTCACGGTATTGCGTGCGGCCAAACGGCATTTCGGACAAGTCCTGTTTAAATTGGCTTGCCTTCCCTACGAGGCTTATTTCAGCCTTGATGCAATACTGCAGACCCACGTGCGCCTATTCATCACGCGGCGAGGATTACTTGAATGGAGCCCCGCTCGCGAAGTCGAGGTCGCATCCAACGCGGCGATCGCAAAGAACGAACGTAGCCGCCTTGGCGCCTCCTTTCGATCCATGTGGGTAGGTCCGGCAACGGCCATTTTTGCGGCTGGTGCGATCGCGCTCATCACGCCATTTACATTGGTCATCGCCTTGCCGATATTGTTGTTGTGGGCAGGTTCCCCGGCTATCGCGTGGTGGATAAGCCTGCCGCTTCCTCCCCGCAGTGCAGAATTAACCACTGGCCAGATACATTTTCTACGCCAGGTTGCCCGCAGGACATGGTTTTTCTTCGAGACTTTCGTCGGCCCCGAAGATAACTGGTTGCCGCCGGATAACTTCCAGGAGCACCCGATGCCGACTGTCGCCCACAGGACGTCGCCCACGAACATGGGTTTGGCGCTCCTCGCTAACGTGGCCGCTTACGACTTTGGTTATATAACCGCTGGACAACTCCTGGGGCGTACGCTGGAGACGCTGGAGTCGATGGACACATTGGAACGGCATGCCGGTCATTTTTACAATTGGTACGATACAACGACGAAGGCACCCTTGACGCGCTATATATCCACGGTGGACAGCGGTAACCTGGCAGGGCACCTGCTGACCTTGCGCGCCGGTCTATTGGAGATTCCGGGCGCCCCGATTATCGGCGAGCAGGTATTTGCGGGAATGGCCGACACCTTGCGGCTTCTCGAACAGGGCGCAGGTTCGGCAGCTACGGCTTCACTGGCCCAATTTGAAGCGGCGCTGCTAACGACAAGCGAAACGCGCCCTCGAACGATCGCAAGCACGCGTGCCGATTTTGACATCCTCGTGACATGCTCAAGGGAGGTGCTCCGCGACGTTGCGGCGGAATCCTCGGTTCTTGCTTCCGCCGAGGCGCACGAATGGGCGCAGGCGTTGAACAGCCAATGTGAAGGTGCGCTTGCCGAATTGATCAATCTCCTGCCGCAGCCATTGAATGATGCGATAGCCGGCGAAAATAATATAACCCGAACTGCCCCGATCCCTTCCTTGCGGGAGCTCGCCGCTCAGGGAAGTACGCTCGCGCGTGAACGGGTGTCTGCTATTGAACGTTTAGCGTTTCAGGCAGGGGAAATGGCGCAGATGGAGTACGGGTTTCTGTTCAACCACGCGCAACGGCAGCTGGCGATAGGTTATAACGTGGGCGAACACAGGCTTGATGCCAGTTATTACGACCTGCTCGCATCAGAGGCGAGACTCTGTAATTTCGTGGCGATTGCGCAAGGCGAATTGCCGCAGGAAAGCTGGTTTGCGTTAGGGCGGCTGCTTACCACTTATGGTGGAGAGGCTACTTTGCTGTCGTGGAGCGGCTCCATGTTCGAGTACCTGATGCCGCTGCTGGTAATGCCCACGTTCGACAACACACTGCTCGACCAGACCTGCAAGGGTGCTGTCCGGCGGCAAATCGCCTACGGTGAGGAGCGTGACGTCCCATGGGGCATCTCGGAATCCGCCTATAACGTGGTCGACATTCAATCCACCTACCAATACCGCGCATTCGGTGTTCCGGGTCTGGGGCTCAAGCGCGGCCTCGCCGAAGATCTGGTGATCGCTCCGTATGCTTGTGTACTGGCGTTGATGATCGAGCCCGAAGCCGCTTGCCGAAATCTTCAGCAATTGGCCAGCCAGGGCCTTGCGGGTAAATTCGGGTTTTACGAGGCCATCGACTATACGCCATCCCGGCTGCGGCCTGGCCAAACCCATGCTGTAGTACGTTCCTTCATGGCTCATCACCAGGGCATGAGTCTGCTTTCCCTGGCGTATCTGTTGCTGAACCGCCCCATGCAACGGCGTTTCCAGTCTGAACCGTCATTTCGGGCAACGATGCTACTGCTTCAGGAACGTATTCCCAAGGCGACGGTTTTCCAATCATCGCAAGAAACCCAGCTACCTGATGTGCGCATAGTCAGGGAATTGCCGGACATGCCGACGCGAGTGTTTTCGAGCGCAAGCACACCCGTACCCGAGGTGCAACTTCTATCGAACGGACGTTATCATGTCATGGTCACGAATAGCGGGGGAGGGAGCAGCCGGTGGAAAAACCTTGCCGTTACCCGTTGGCGGGAAGACGCCACCCGCGATAACTGGGGCACTTTCTGTTATCTGCGAGATGTGGCGAGTGGAGAATTCTGGTCGAATACCTATCAGCCCACATTGAAAGAGCCGAAACGTTACGGAGTGGTTTTTTCCGAAGGGCGGGTAGAGTTCCGGCGGCGTGACCTCGATTTTGATGCCCATACCGAAATTACCGTGTCGCCCGAGGATGACATAGAGTTGCGGCGGGTTCGCATCACCAATCGCGGATGGACGCGCCGCGCGATTGAAGTTACTTCGTACGCAGAAGTAGTCCTCGCGCCGCCAGGTGCTGATGCCCAAGCCCCCGCTTTCGGCAATCTTTTTGTACAAACAGAAATTTTACCCGACCGCCACGCAATTCTATGCAGCCGGCGGCCGCGTTCGCAGAGCGACCCGGTGCCATGGATGCTGCATCTCATGACCGTGGAAGGCATTGCAGCGGAAGCGGTCTCCTACGAGACGGATCGCATGGCTTTTATCGGAAGGGGAAACGACTTGTCTGCCCCTCGGGCCATGGCAGACCCCGCCCCGCTGTCCGGCAGTGCCGGATCAGTTCTGGATCCGGTCGTCGCCATTCGCAAGCTTTTGAGCATCGAACCCGGCGAATCCGCAACGATAGATATTATTACCGGGGCGGGTGATTCTCGCCACGCCGTGATGCATCTGGTCGAAAAATACCAGGATCAGTATTTGAAGAACCGGGTTTTCGACCTCGCGTGGACATACAGCCTGGTTGTGCTGCATCAGCTTAATGCTACCGAGACCGACGCACAGCTGTTCGGCCGCCTGGCTGGTTCCGTATTATACGCAAACGCTTATCTGCGCGCCGATGCCGCTGTCCTGAGCAAGAATCAACGGGGCCAGTCAGGATTATGGGGATACGCCATTTCAGGCGACCTGCCGATCGTGCTGCTGCAAATCAGCGATGCTGGAAACATTCATCTGGTGCGCCAGCTCGTGCAGGCTCACGCCTATTGGCGCATGAAGGGAATGGCTGTCGATTTGATAATCTGGAATGAGGATCACTCGAGTTACCGGCAGATTCTGCATGACCATATCATGGGACTGGTTGCGGGCAGCGCCGAGGCTCATATACTCGATCGTCCAGGCGGAATTTTTATCCGGCGTGCCGAGCAGATTGCCGCCGAGGACCGTGTTCTGCTGCAGACTGTCGCGCGTGTAATCATTCTCGACAGCAATGGGAACCTGATGGAACAGCTCGCTCGGCGGGTTCCCGTCGAGATGCCTTCGCCGCCAGCAGGATTGCCCGAGATACGGCCTGGCCTCGGCCAAAGCGTCAAATTGCCGCGCCGCGAATTGCTTTTTGACAACGGGTTGGGCGGGTTTACTCCCGATGCAAGGGAATATGTCATAACCACGGGGCCGAGCCAGACAACACCGGCACCATGGTCGAACATCCTCGCCAACCCGCAATTCGGGACTGTTATCTCCGAGAGCGGCCAGGCGTATACCTGGTGCGACAATGCGCACGAGTTTCGGCTCACGCCCTGGAGCAACGATCCGGTTAGCGACTCCAGTGGAGAGGCATACTACCTGCGGGATGAAGACAACGGCTATTTCTGGTCGCCATCACCGCTGCCCACGCGGGGAGCGACGCCATATACCACCCGGCATGGGTTCGGTTACAGTATCTTTGAGCACGCCGAGAGCGGCATTCATTCCGAACTGGCGGTCTATGTAGCCCTGGATGACCCGGTGAAGTTCGTGGTACTCAAGGTGCGTAACGAATCCGGACGGTTCCGCAAGCTCTCGGCAACGGGATACGTGGAATGGGTATTAGGCGATTTGCCGGAGAAAAGCAGAATGCATGTCGTGACCGAGCTTGATCCCGTAGGGGGAATCCTGCTTGCGCGAAATCCATACAATAACGAGTTTTCCGGCCGCGTTGCTTTCTTTGACGCTGATGATGGGGTGCAAAGCGTGACTGGCGACCGGACCGGGTTTATCGGCCGCAATGGCAGATTAAGTCATCCGGCAGCGATGGCTTCAAGGGAGTTGTCGGGACAGGTGGGGCCAGGGCTTGATCCCTGCGGCGCAATCCGGGTGCCATTCGAGCTCTCCGATGGGGAGACGCGAGAGATCGTTTTCCGGCTGGGGGCCGGACTTCATGCTGACGATGCTCTCCAGATTGCGCGGCGCTGTCGTGGAACGGCGGCTGCGCATGAGGCACTGGAAACGGTGCGGAGCTATTGGCGGCGTACACTTGATACCATACAAGTCGAGACGCCTGATCCGTCCGTCAATGTGATGATGAATGGCTGGCTGGTTTATCAGGTAATGGCATGCCGGTTATGGGGACGCAGCGGCTATTATCAATCTGGAGGGGCGTTCGGGTTTCGTGATCAATTGCAGGATGTGATGTCACTTGTCCATGCCCGGCCCGCTCTTGTTCGCGAGCATCTGCTCCGGTCGGCGGCGCGCCAGTTCGTGGAAGGGGATGTCCAGCATTGGTGGCACCCTCCGGCAGGCCGCGGTATCCGGAGCCGTTGTTCCGACGATTACCTGTGGTTGCCACTGGTGACGTGCCGGTACATTTCCGTTACGGGCGACATCGGGGTACTGGATGAGTGCGTTTCGTTCCTGGAAGGCCGGTCGGTCGCGCCTGATGAGGATTCATACTACGATCTTCCGGTTCTTTCCGCGCAGGTTGCCAGCTTGTACGAGCATTGCATGCGCGCGATTGTGCATGGCTTCCGGTTTGGCGAGCATGGCCTCCCGTTGATGGGCATTGGCGACTGGAACGATGGCATGAATCTGGTCGGGTTCCATGGCCGGGGGGAAAGTATCTGGATGGGCTTTTTCCTTTATGACGTGCTCATTCAATTTTCGGGACTTGCCGAACGATACGGAGATGCAGCATTTGCTGGACGGTGTCGAAAGGAAGCCGGACGCCTGCGAAAGAATATAGAAAAGCATGGCTGGGATGGCAAATGGTATCTTCGGGCCTATTTCGACGATGGTACTCCGCTGGGGTCCGCCAGCAATCCGGAGTGCCGCATTGATTCAATTCCGCAGAGCTGGTCCGTCTTGTCAGGAGCCGGGTCGGGTGAGCGTCAGCGCGAGGCGATGGAAGCGGTAAACCAGCATCTCGTGCGGCGCGACGCAAGACTGATCCAGCTTCTTGATCCGCCTTTCGATCAATCCTCCCTGGACCCAGGCTACATAAAGGGTTATGTGCCGGGGGTGCGTGAAAATGGCGGCCAATATACGCATGCAGCGATCTGGACGACGATGGCGTTTGCCGTGCTCGGCGATAATAAGCGGGCGTGGGAGCTGCTGGCAATGATAAACCCCGTGAATCACGGAAAGACACCAGCGGCGGTATCGGTTTATAAAATTGAACCTTATGTGGTTGCAGCGGATGTTTATGGCGTTTCTCCGCACGTCGGCCGCGGCGGATGGTCATGGTACACGGGTTCCGCGGGATGGTTATATCGCCTGATGCTGGAAACGCTGCTTGGCCTCACGGTGGAAGAAGAAAAACTGCGTTTCAACCCTTGCCTGCCGCCGGATTGGGAAATATTCAGGCTCCGGTACCGGCATGGAGAAACGACTTATCACATCACCGTTGTGCAGACACCTGCTGGCGAGGGTGATGTGGGTGTTACGGTCGACGGGAACGATCAGCAGGATCTGGTGGTTACTCTTGCCGATGACCGCATGGAGCATACTGTTGAAATCCGGGTAAGCGGGCCACCGGGGCGGGTGTAATCGGGTGAAAGATCGCGATTCCCGATAAACCTGAGGCGAGGAAAATGAAGAACTGCCAGCTGGCGCGAATCTCAACCGCGGTTTGCGGCACGGTTCCAGATGTAATGGAAAGAATAGAAAGAATAAGCCAGGCGGTTCGGAAGGTAAATGTCCCAAAGACAAAAGGACAAATTCATCGCGAAAGATACGGAAGACACGCGGAAGGCATACCGCGAACGTGACTGATGGACCCGTTCACGGAGAGGGCAAGGACACGGAAGGGCGCCGTAGAGTCTGTCCTTCAAAAGCCACGTGTGTCCCTCAAAAATGCCCCGTGTAAGGGGGAAGCAGGCCCGATCTTGCCGCCACCAAGTAAGGGACGGGACGAGGCTTCCCGGTCTACTTTACAAGAGTCCCGGCCAAGAGGGAACCGTGAATCGGCCATTCGCGTGTCCGATGCTCCGACATCCGGTTCCGTAACGCCTCCGCCGCACTTGCGTAGAACTTGCCTGGAGCCCGGGATTGGCTGCAATTTTCAGGAACATTTCCAGGGGCATTCATAGAGGCGTTTACAGGAGTATTTAATAAGGCCGTTTCGGCGATCCTGGCTATCAGGCTGCGCGTGTGATGCTGAAGTAAATAACGCACCGGACTGCCGAGTTCGAATTCTTTCATCAAATGGATCACCTTGAGTCGATAGCCATCACCTGCGCTTTGAACCACCGCCCGCTTTAGCGCGGTTTCACGGCCCATAAGCATGGAAATGCCGAAAACGCCTTCATTCCCGATAACCGCCATGTTCACTGACTGTCCGTTATCGCTGATGGCGTGCAGGGCGATAACGCTGGTGGTGGGAAAATAAACAAGGTCCAATTCCCGCCCTTTTTCGTAGACCGCCCAGCCCTGCGGAAGTGAAACGAGTTCAAGGCAGGATCTTAGCCGTTCGTAATCGGTTTCGGGGAGAGAAGCCAAAAAAAAGTTTTGCTTGGGAGTTTGCAGGTCTGGCATATTGATTCCTCGATCGTTGGCCCGGAAAAAATGTAACGGCTCGCGTGGCATTTACGGACATTGCCCGGCGCGATACCGTGTTGACCCGGCAATATTCTGGGGGTTCAGGAGGAACCGATGAAGCAAGATCCCGCCTCCAACCTTGCAACTCCCTCTCCGGAAGACGCGGGAGAGAGCTGCGCGCGTACGCACCGCACGTACGATGGGAGAGTACAGTCAAGGGATTGATGTGTATGTGCGGTGACAGACAGACCGCGCCTTGGGAAGAAAATATAAAGGTGAGGAGAGGCGCGACCCGCCTTGCAAGGTAGTACGGGCGTACATTTGAGTCGCCGAAGCCCCGTGGTGCTCGAAGTGCCAGCACAATAGTACAAGCACGATTTGTTCGGCAACAAATTGACCGAAATTGACCGCCTTGCCAAATACGAATAGGATACCAGATTAATTATAAGAGGAGGATGCGATGGCCAGGACTGCCAGAGAAACCAAGGAAAAACTCGTCAAGGATTTTCAATCAGTTATTTCCGATACCGAGGAGTTGATGAAATCTGTGAGCAACGAGAGCGGAGGAAAGGCCCAGGCGGTGCGAGACAATATCGAACAGAATTTGAAGCTGGCTAAAGAATATCTCGAAGACTTCGAAGACATTGTAATCGATAAATCCAAAACAGCAGCTCGGGTAACTGACGAGTATGTTCATGAAAATGCGTGGCAAACCATTGGGTTGGCGGTTGGTATCGGGATCCTGATCGGGTATCTGATCAGTAATCGTGACGACTGACCGATGTTTTTAAAACTGACTTGAAACAAACGAAACAAACGAAAAAAGAGCCTGCCCGTTCCTGCACGGATATCGGGTCTGATTGCCCAGATCCTGCGTACTTAGGTGGAGGTTGATCATGAGAATACGAGTGAACGTCGTGGCGCTTTCCACGCTGTTATTATTGGCAGGCAATGTTGGGGCCGCCGCTTTCAATGGGCTGTATGCGTTCGGGGACAGTCTTTCCGATGCGGGGAGTAATCCATCCGCCGTGATTAGCATGTACAAGCTCCTGGGCAACAATTGCGATCCGCTACATCCATGCTCGCCGATTGGTCCCTATGTAGAGGGCCGTATCTCGAACGGGCCCGTAGCCTCGGAACATCTGGCAACTGCTCTTTTTCCGGAAGGCGTGACAACGACGAACTTTCGCAGCTATGCCGTGGCCGGCGCCAGCACGGGGATAGGAAACAGCGGCGATGAAGGCGGAGCAACCGAGTCGGGGCAGTTCAACCTGCCTGGAATGAAGCAGGAACTGGAACGCTATATGACCGATTCCGCCGGTGCGGCGGATCCTGATGCGCTGTATTTCGTCTGGGGGGGCGGCAATGATTATGTGACAAACGATTCCCCTCTCGCGGCCGCGCAAAATATTAGCGGATATGTGAATGAGCTGGCGGGAGCGGGAGCAAGGCATTTCCTGGTTCCAAATCTCAGCGACCTGAGCCTAACGCCCTCAGTCAGGGCAGAAGGTGACGCGGCGCGAGCCGAAGCCCAGGCCTTTTCTGTTGTGTTCAATACCGAACTGGCCTCCCAGCTAGGGCAGGTAAGCTCGAATTTTCCGACAGCTGACATCTTTCAATTTGATACCTACGCTTTCCTGAATGACGTAGTTATGAATCCGGGTGACTATGGGTTCACCGATGTGGAGAACCCGTGCGTATCGCTCCTCTTTTCCTGCGGGAATCCGGACGCCTATCTTCATTGGGACGATTTCCATCCTACTACCCGGGCTCACGCTGTTATTGCATCTGCATTCGCGAGCGCGGTGCCGGAGCCCCGGATTGGCGCAATGCTTATTATGGGGCTCGTCATGGTGGGCATGGTGGCTAACAGGCGGCGCAAGTCCGAGCCCTTACGCACCACCGGCACCGGGACAGCGGGCGGGTTCCGATGCTGATAGCCTTCAAAACGGATGCGTATGCGGACATCATCATGTTCGGCGACGTTGCACAACAGTTGCTAAAGATGATGGGACACAGCGGCACAGTACCCAGCGCAATTCTGGCCGAAGATGTCCCGGCTGCACTTGAACGGCTGAAGCGCGCTGTCGAGGTGAAAGAAGAATCAATAGCGGAACCGGAGCCCGCCAGTGGACCTGCTAAAGCGCCAGATAAAGATGATAGCCAAGCTGTTAGCCTGGCATATCGGGCGTTACCCCTCATTGAGCTGCTTACCGCGGCGGCCAAAAAGCATCGCGACGTTATGTGGAATGAATTGTAGCCAGGCGCTTGCTTACGGCGAAATACAAGGTTATGTGAGGCAACGAACGGACTGCCTGCAGGCAACGGGAGGAAACTGGGCTCGGGTATCAAACTCGTCCTCCCCGTCGAAAGATGATGCCCCCGGTCCGGTAGCGATCATATCGCGCCGGACTTTTTCACATGTTGAGGAGCATCCGGAACCACATCGCGCGCCCTGGTTCATTGAGCCTCCCGAGGTTTACGAAGCCAGGCGGCCTTGTCCCAGAGGAGCCATAGGTGGCGCCAGCAGTATCGATTACCCAGCCCGACATGTTAGTTAGCAATCTCAACGCTGCCCGCGCTGTCAACGCTGCCCGATTGCCCGTGACACTCGTACCTAAAAGCAAATGAAGGATGCAGTGTTGCCGGGTGGAACGCCATGGTCCACCGCAAGGGTATTGTCGTCGAAATCTTTGGCGGCAGCCTGCGCCTAACGCGGCATTTTTAGCCTGCCTAGTGCCGTGAAGTGGCCGCGTCGCTAGCTGTCATTCTTCCCGCGAGGTTATTGATTGCGGTGACCAGCTTACATGAGTCGACCGGCTTGCAGAGATGTTTCTGGTAGCCGGCGCTTATCGCCTTCGCGATGTCATCCGCGCGAGCTAAGGCGGTGAGGGCAATAGCGGGGGTGTTACCGCCCTCGCCGCTGGAGAGATTCCTTACCTTGTCAATGAATTCATATCCATTTTTTTCCGGCATGGCGACGTCGCTGACGATTACATCCGGTCTTTCGGTCCTGAGTAGTTCCAGTCCTTCGATAGCGCTGGAGGCCGTTATCACGCTAGCTTCGCAGCAGGTGAGTATTCTTTTAATGAGTTCGCGCGCGTCCGGTTCATCGTCAATTACCAGTACTTTCAGCCCCGCAAGGGAAGGATGTCCTTTACGGAAATACTCTCGCAAGCCGGGTAACGGGTCATTTTTCGCATCCTCTTCAACCGTGAGCGGCAGTTGGACAATAAAGGATGAACCCTGCCCCGTGCCCCCGCTTTGTGCCCGGATTGTACCGCCATGTAGCTCCACCAATTGCTTGACGATGGCAAGACCGAGGCCGAGACCTCCATACTGTCGGGAAAGTGACGCGTCACCCTGCCTGAACCGATCGAAAACATAGGGCATGAATTCCGCTGAAATACCCATGCCCGAATCGGTTATCCTGATTTCAAGAAAGGAGGATGACTGCTCTGCTCTAATATCTATCTTGCCGCCCTTCGGCGTAAATTTTATCGCGTTGGAAAGCAGATTCCAGAAGATTTGCTGGAGCCGGCTCGAATCTCCTATAACCGCGCCGTTATAAGGGCATATTGTCGTTTCCAGGGCTACACCTTTTGCTTGTGCCGTCGGTCTGACCGACTCGACTGCAGTCTCGACCAGATTGGCAATATCGAGTTGCTGCACATCAAGTCTTACTTTTCCGGAAATTATGCTGCTCATTTCGAGGAGGTCTTCGATGAGCTTATTCTGCGCCCGCGCGTTTCTTTCAATGGTTTCGAGGCCTCGGCGGACATCCTCTTCTTTCATGTTTCCGCTTAGGATGAGTTGTGACCACCCGAGGACCGCATTCAATGGGGTTCTGAGCTCATGGGAAAGGGTTGCAAGGAACTCGTCCTTGAGTTGACTTGCTCGCTCTGCTTCATTTCGGGCAAGGCGTTCTTTTTCAAGCAACTGTTGTTTCTCGGCGTCCGCCAGCGCCAGTGCTTCGCCAAGTTTCGCCAACTCATTACTCGTCGCCTTGCCGAAACGGCTGGGGAGGATGCCTCGGGTGATACCGGCCACCTGGCTGCGGAGTTCGGCAAGAGGGACCAGGATGCCCAGGCGGGTGTAGAAAATGATGCCGGTCACGGCAAGGAGCGCGATAAAGATGAGGATCATTTCGATCATGATCTGCCACTCGAGCCGAGCCAGCCCCAAGTCAGTTTCAGTCTGCAGCCGTCCACTGAACAAATCCATGAACTTTTGCGCAGGCTCCATGACCTCCGCTTTTTTTACGAGATAATCTTTGTTGAACAGCAAGTTAATTGCAAGCTGACGGTCTGGCTTCCCGCGCACGGTAAAGTTGCCCTTGCCGTCGTCGTATAAACCCTCGAGGGCCGAAAATGCCCACTTTTCGAGATTAACCAGCTTATTGGAGCGCTGTAGCGATTCCTGTAGCAAAGCGTATTCCTCATCCTTGAGGCCTGCGCGCATGAACATTTCCAGCAGGGCAACAGGCCGACCGTGCTCGACTGTCCCCGCCCTGCCTGCCGCCATAAGATGCCAATAAGTGGGTGAATAATTCAGCGGGCGCGGACGAATGCCATTGCGGATCTCAAGTATATTCAGGAAGTGGCGCTTATAGATGGGATCGCCGGTAGTTACGTACGTGCGCGCCATGTGGGTCAGGTCATCAGAGCTCTGCATCATCTCATCGGCGAGCAGGAACGCTTCCAGCCGGCGACGCTCACTGTCGGTGATGTCTTCGCGGATACTCAGCGAATGAAATACGAGCGCGCCGATGCTAATGAGCAGCAGCACAAGGGCCACGCTGGAAAAATGGGTTACGTTCTTGATATTCACCGCTGATGTTCCTCGTCTGCCTCTTCGCCCGACCGCATCTGGTTAGATCTTATATGCCCCCGACGCCGGATGCGCCAGTTTATTTGCAGCTTTTTGCAATGCCAGGCAGGCTCTCCGCTCTTCGTGAAGTTTGCGGCATTTGACGCCGATATTATAAGAGGGTGGGAAGCGGCAATAAATAGACCCCTGTTTCTTCATTTGCATGCAATGCTGCTGAAACAAACGAATGGTAGATTTCTCCCGGTTCAATACCCTGGAGGAATAAAAGATGCGTTCATATCGCTTCCGTCTGGTTTTTGCAGTTTTCGTTATCCTGATCGGTTTAGGTGCGGCGGTCGGCGCTTTGCATAATATCTCCGAAATCAATGACTCCGATCCGACGCAGAGAATGTATGAAGACTTGAACAGGGCATTCGTCAGACACTGGCTTGCGCGGACCGGCGTGGAGGTCAAGGTCAGGCAAGCCCAAAGCATAACAGGCGTGCCTGTGCGCGCGGTAGTGGACGGCCTTGATGTGACAACGCTGGCTTTGTTATACGACCCCGGCGCGATGGAAAATAGTTCCAGGTTCACGTTACCCGACTGGCAAAAATCCTTGCCGCACAATACACCCTTTACATCTACGGTCGTATTTCTCGTACGCAAGGGAAACCCGAAGAATTTAACCGACTGGGGCGATCTCGCACGGCCCGGTGTCAACGTGGTCACACCCGACCCCCGGACTTCGTATGGCGCTCGCTGGAATTATATGGCGGCATGGGGTTATGCGTTCAAGCAATTCGGCGGCAACGAGGCGAAGGCCATGGAGTTTGTCCAGAAACTGTTTGCCAACGTTAGCACACTCCGCCGCGAGACTCACGACTCCAGGATGGATTTTGTCGAACGCGGCACGGGCGATGTGTTGCTGGTTTGGGAATACGAAGCGCATCAAATAGCCGGAGATCGCGGCGGCGGCAAGTTTGAGTTGGTTACGCCGTCCATATCGATCCTGGCGGAGCCTCCGCTGAGCGTGGTTAACGGTCTGGACGACCGGACCGGTTCGCGGGAGGTGGCGAGGGCATACATGGATTACCTCTATACCACACGATCTCAGGACATCGCAGGCAAGCACTATTATCGTCCTCGGGATGAAAAGATCGCTGCGAAGTATGCGGCGCAATTTCCGCCTCTCGATCTGTTCACTATTGATGACATCTTCGGCGGCTGGAAGGAAGCACAGAACAGGCATTTCGCCGATGGTGGAATTTTCGATCATATTCCGAGCAATGGGAACATCTGACCAGTCCGCAGTTCGGCGGACAGTGTCCGGCCTTTCGGATTGGAATAGTCGAGAACCTTTGGTTCTCAAGAGCCTCTGCGTCTCGCCGTCAAGCTGCGAAGCCGTTGATCTTTTCAGCAGGATTCCGGCTATGGCTATGGCTATGTGCGCCAGCGCACTGAGCCATAGCCGGCAAAGGAGGATGATCGTAATCGTAGTTAGCCGGTGTCGAGCGAAGCGTAAATACGCTTTTAGTCTGGAGTCATCGGCAACTTTTACTGATTCTACTCTGGAGAAAAACAGCATGTATATACAAAATAAACTCTTTGTTCTGGCCGTAACGCTCCTCGGCGCGCTGTCTGTTGCGGCTTGTGGAAAAACCGACGACAGCCCCATGCCCGAGACCAGAACCGAGACCGCGCCGGAGACTGGAACTATGACTGCCCCCGAGACCAGAACCGCGCCGGCGCCTGAGGCAGAAACCACGGTCGGTACGGATATTGATGATGCAACTATCACCACAAAAGTCAAATCGGCCCTACTGGCCGATGATGACGTCAAGGGCCTCGATATCAAGGTCGAGACGCACAAGGGCGAAGTTCAACTCAGCGGCTTCGTAGACAGTCAAAGTCAGATCGACCGGGCGATCGCCGTTACCCGCGACGTTGAGGGGGTCACCAACGTAGACGACAAGATGAGCGTCAAGACTACCGAAACCACAATTGGAGAGAAAGTGGATGACGCGCTGATCACCACCAAGGTCAAAGCCGCGCTACTTGCGGAGCCGAACTTCGACAGTGGCGATATCAGTGTGGAGACGCGTGATAACGAAGTTCAGCTGAGTGGTTTGGTGAATGACGAAACGCAGATCGACCGGGCACTCCAGGTCGCGAGGGGAGTGGAAGGAGTCAGAAACGTTATCAATAAGCTGAGCGTAAAGGGCCAATAACACAAAGCGAAGGTTGTTGTTACATTTTATTCACATAACTAACCGCCACCACATAAAAGGAGATCAAGATGAACTGGGACCAAGTAGAGGGTAACTGGAAGCAATTCAGGGGCAAGGTGAAAGAACAGTGGGGCAAACTTACCGACGATCATATTGATACGATCGGCGGCAAGCGGGATCAGCTCGCCGGAAAAATACAGGAATCCTACGGCATTACCAAGGATGAGGCGGAGGAGCAGATTTCCGACTGGGAAAGAAAACAGAGGGATGATTCCTATCGCCCGTAGTAAAAAAAGGGAAGAGGTCTCCAGCTCTCCACCATGCGGCGTGCCGCCTGACTTTCCAGCTAGTAGTGCAGCCGGGAATTAAACATAGGGCAGGTACGCCGCAAAGCGTGCGCAAGAGAAGTGAGCAGCAACAGCACTCACATGGTTGTGCCCGGAAATATCGCAAAATCTAAAAGAAATCAGGTCAAACCGGGTGTACTGGATAATTCACCATAGAGAGGAATATCATGCTTTATACCATTGCTGTCGTGTTGATCATCTTGTGGCTGCTGGGATTAGTCAGTTCCTATACGATGGGCGGTTTTATACACGTTTTGCTGGTGATCGCCATCGTGGTCGTCCTGGTGAGGATTATCAGCGGGCGCAAGCCACTGTAGAGATTTAAGAGCCAGCCAACTACCCACCCCCCGGAACTTGAGAGCGAAGGTAGCGTTCTTGTGCTACGAGGCTCCAGGATCGCGGTATGGATAGCGGCTGTGCGAGTCATCAGCAAAGCTTATTTCTGATCAGGAGAGCAAAAATGCAAACAATCAGCGATGTGATGAGCGCGGACGTCCAGACCATCGGACCCGAGGATAGTATTGAAGAGGCAGCGCAAGAAATGCGCGACGGCGATTTCGGGTTGGTGCCTGTGACTGAGGACGGGCAATTACTTGGAGTGATAACCGATCGGGATATTGCAGTCAGGGCCGTAGCGGAAGGCAGGGATCCCAGTACCCCAGTCCGTGAGGTGATGTCGGAAGGGGTGGTGTGTGCAAGTGAGGATGATTCCGTGGAAGACGCGGCGCGAATCATGAGTGATCACCAGATCAGACGGCTGCCGATAGTCGATGCCGATGAGCAGCTGGTCGGGATTGTGTCGCTTGGCGATTTTGCCGTCGACAGTGCCGATATCGGGCCTGTGGTGGAAGCACTTTCCGATATTTCAAGTCCCTCCTGAGTGAGTTTAGGGAGCTCTCCTTAAAGAGCACCCGGGTAAGCTCGGCTGCTTTTATTCCCATTCGATCGTTGCAGGCGGCTTTCCCGAGATATCGTAGACCACGCGGTTGATGCCGCGTACTTCGTTGACGATGCGATTTGAGATCTTGGCCAGCAAAGTGTAGGGAAGTTCTGCCCAGTGCGCTGTCATGAAATCTTCGGTCTGAACCGCTCTCAGCGCCACCACGTACTCGTAAGTGCGGCCGTCTCCCATTACGCCCACCGATTTCACCGGCAGAAAGACGGCAAACGCCTGAGACGTTTTTTCGTACCAGCCGGAGATACGCAGTTCCTCAATGAAGATTGCGTCTGCGCGGCGGAGCAGGTCAGCGTATTCGCGCTTTACCTCGCCGAGAATACGGACTCCCAGGCCGGGTCCAGGAAAAGGGTGGCGGAAAACCATGTCATGCGATAGACCGAGCGCCAGCCCAAGTTCGCGTACCTCATCCTTGAATAATTCGCGCAAGGGCTCCAGGAGTTTCAAATGCAGCGTCTCCGGCAAGCCGCCCACGTTGTGATGCGATTTGATGGTATGAGCTTTTTTGGTCTTGCCCCCAGCGGATTCAATTACGTCGGGATAAATAGTGCCTTGCGCAAGCCAGCGCGCGTTCGTAATCCTGGCCGCTTCCTGCTGAAATACTTCGACAAATTCCCGGCCAATGATGCGACGCTTCAGTTCGGGATCAGTGACGCCTTGCAAGTGCCTCAGAAACTCTCGGCTTGCGTCGATATGGACGACTTTCAAGCCGTGGCGGCCGCTTAAGGTGCCCATCACCTGTTTTGCTTCATCAAGGCGGAGCAGTCCGTTGTCCACGAATACGCAGGTAAGCTGCGGGCCGATGGCGCGGTGGATAAGGGCTGCCGCCACTGCTGAATCGACGCCTCCGGAGAGGCCGAGAATGACTTCGTCCCTACCTACTTCAGAACGGATCCTGCCGACCGCCTCTTCCGCGTAGTCAGGCATATTCCAGTCGTAGCCCGCGTCGCAAATCTCATGCACGAAACGCTCGATGATCGCCTTCCCCTGGAGGGTATGGGTGACTTCGGGGTGAAATTGCATGCCATAGAATTTTCGTGTTTCATCCCCAATCGCGGCCAGGGGAGTGGCGGCATTGGCAGCCATGACATGGAATCCGGGAGGAAGCGCGGTCACGCTGTCGCCATGGCTCATCCATACATCGAGCACCCGGTTTCCCTCCGCATCCATGCGGTCGTGGATATCTCTCAGTAAAGAGCTTCTCCCCCTCGTCTGCACTTCAGCATAACCGAATTCGCGCACTTTAGAGTTTTCAACCGCGCCCCCCAACTGCGCGGCCATTGTTTGCATCCCGTAGCAGATACCGAGTACCGGCACTCCGAGTTCGAATACGAGCTGTGGAGCGCGTTGTGTTTCATCTTCTGCTACGGAAGCCGGGCCACCGGAAAGAATAATTCCCTTCGGTCCGAACCTTTCAACAAAGCTGGAACTGATATCGTAGGGATGAATCTCGCAGTAAACATTGGTCTCCCGGACCCGGCGTGCGATTAACTGGGTATATTGGGAACCAAAGTCGAGGATGAGTATTTTGTTATGCATGGTTCAATATCCGCAAGTGCCGTCTCCCTTCACCGAGACAAGAAAACCGGTGGAAGAACAAATGATGGAAAGGGCGGGCGAAAGGGCGGGCGGAAACCGGGGTAGTGATATTGCCGACGCAAAATCCCCAGCGCCAATACAATATCTACCGGTTCTACTCAACGTGATAGTTGGGCGCTTCCTTGGTTATCTGAACGTCATGAACATGGGATTCGCGAATCCCAGCCGAGGTGATTTCGATAAACTCCGCCTTGGCATGCATTTCTTCTATCGTCTGGCAGCCAAGGTACCCCATGCCTGAGCGGACACCACCCATGAGCTGATGAATTACCGCGATAACGCTGCCTTTGAAAGGAACGCGGCCTTCCACGCCTTCCGGCACCAGCTTGTCGGTATCCTGCTCGGCCTGCTGGAAATACCGGTCGCTCGAACCTTGCTGCATGGCGGAAAGCGAACCCATGCCGCGATAAATCTTATAGGAGCGTCCCTGGAAAAGCTCGATTTCCCCAGGCGATTCTTCCGTCCCTGCCAGCAGCCCGCCCAACATCACGGAACTGGTTCCCGCGGCAATCGCCTTGGCAATATCGCCAGAATAGCGGATGCCTCCATCGGCAATCACGGGCACGCCCGTGTTTGCCAATGCATCGGATACATTACTGATCGCGGTAATTTGCGGTACACCGACTCCCGCAACAATACGCGTGGTGCAGATCGACCCGGGACCTATCCCCACCTTGACGGCATCAGCCCCCTGATCCACCAGGGCCCTGGCCGCGGCGGCGGTTGCAATATTCCCGCCGATGACCTGAACGCCAGGAAACCGCTTCTTTACCCAATTGACACCGTCGAGCACGCTCTGGGAATGGCCATGAGCCGTATCCACCACAATCACATCCACGCCTGCTTCGGCTAACGCTTCCGCGCGTTCATGGCTGCCATCACCTACGCCGATAGCCGCCCCCACACGCAAGCGCCCCAGGTTATCCTTGCATGCGTTGGGATGTTCCGATGTCTTGATGATGTCCTTTACCGTGATCAGTCCGCGCAACTCGAAATCACTGTTTACTACCAGCACCCGCTCCAGCCGGTATTTGTGCAACAACGTCATCGCTTCCTCGCGAGTGGCGCCCTCATTTACCGTCACCAGCCGATCCTTCAGGGTCATGATATTCTTGATAGGCTGGTCCAGATTGGTTTCGAAGCGAAGATCACGATTGGTGACGATACCGACGACTTTGGAACCTTCTACCACCGGCAGCCCCGATATCCTGTATTTGCGGATGAGATTAAGCACTTCGCGTACGGTCATGTCCGGGGGGATCGTGATCGGGTCTTTCACTACGCCGCTTTCAAAGCGTTTGACGTTCGCAACATGCGCTGCCTGGGACTCGACGGGCATGTTCTTGTGGATAATGCCGATGCCGCCTTCCTGAGCGAGCGCGATCGCGAGCCGGGCTTCGGTCACAGTATCCATTGCCGCTGAAACCAGCGGGATATTGAGCCAGATCTCGCGGGTAAGGCGCGTGGTCAAATTCACATTCCGTGGCAGAACCACCGAGTGGGCGGGAAGCAGCAAAACATCGTCAAAGGTTAGAGCTTTCTCAACCAGTCGCATGACATTGATCCTTCGCAAAGCGGCATTATAGCGAACCCGGGGGGTAAGGGGAACGCTCCCTGGAATTAGGGAAGCCCTGAACAAGTCCCCACGCGGGCACGACCGCGAAAGGGTGGAGCAGTGCCTTCCGCAGGAAGATGCGACCTCGCAGCGGTGTGCAGGCGCCCCTCGCGGTCTCCATCCCCGCCGCTGCCCGATCCCCCAACTAGGCGGGGCCCCTCGGGCAACGCTTTGGGGCGCAACTGCGTTGCACTCCTGGGCATCGTAGACTAGGCTACGACCTGTGTCGTGCGCCTTGTGATCATCCCGATTTTACCTCAACGCGCTCCGCGGAGGATTTGTTCAGGGCTTCCTTAGTAAACCGAACCGGGCGCAATTCTGTCTAGCGCCGCGTTCGAAGCCCTATGGCTATATATATAATACCCTCTGGCTATACTTCGCTCTTCGGTACATTCCTGGATTCTTTCGCGCGCATTCTCCGGCTTTCTTTCGGGTCTGCCACTAACGGCCGGTAGATTTCAATGCGGTCGTTTTCACGCAGGGCAGTGCCGGGCTTGACCACCTTGCCGAATATGCCCAGTTTGTTGCGCGACAGGTCTATTTCCGGGAATAAGCCGGGTATTCCGGAAAGCTCCACGGCATGTTCTATGGTTGTGTGGGATGGGACGTAAAACTGGCGCATAATCTGATTCTCCGGCAGGGCATAGACCACCTCGACCTGAATTTTCCGGTCAGGAACGTCCATATACCTCTTCGGCGCGCTGAATAAACGCTTCCACGAAGTTGTTGGCGATCATGAAAAATACTGGACCTACCAGCTTCTCAAGGAAGATGTGCGCAAACGTGTAATGCAGGCGAAATTCGATCTTGCAGGCGTTTTCTGCCAGGGGTATGAAACGCCAGTGCCCATCCAGGTTCTGAAACGGGCCGTCCAGGAGAGTCATTGTGATCAGTTCCGGCGGTTTCCGGACGTTCTCAGTCGTGAAGCTGTGCTTGATATGATGATAGTCGATGTTGATAGTGGCGTGGGTAATCGACTCATTTTGTGAAGTGACGGATGAACCCCCGCACCACGGCAGAAACTGGGGATAGTCTTCCACCTTATCCACCAGTGCGAACATTCTGCTTGCGGAATAGCCGATCAGAACGGACTTTTCGATTTCAGCCATATGATAAACCGGGGCGATCCAGCGAGACAGTATTGAAAACTGATAAAATACACGAAACCCGCGCGGAACTCACCCTTTTTCTCCCCTGGGGAATTTCCGGATAAGCCCTGCTCAGTAGTCGCGAGCCCATTTCGAATAGTCGTGCGCGGGGGCGATAAACAGCTCCGCCGCCAGGGAAATGCTCTCCGAAGGGAGGTAAATCGCGAGCAGAGCGGCCCTGGCCTTGGTCTTGACGCGGGAAGGGCGACGGCTGCGTTTCCCGCATCTCGCCCAAGGTTCCCGGGCACTTCCTTCCAGGGCTTTTCTTAAAGTATCCGGGCGGGTAAGCCACTTAGCGGTTGTGTTAAAATTCGGGCTTCCCGGTTTCTCTGGCACACCCGGCCCGCCCGCGATCCAAGCCGTGCGCCCTGTAAATCACCCCAATTTTACCATCCGTGGTGCTGGAAGACTTATCCAGAGATTTCTTAAATGAGTATCGTTCAGAATAAAAAAGCCTTTCACGACTACTTTGTCGAGGAGAAGTTTGAAGCGGGTATGATTTTCGAAGGGTGGGAGGTCAAGGCGATACGTGCGGGACGAGTCCAGTTAAAAGAAGCCTATGTGGTTATCCGCAAGGGCGAACTGTTTCTCATCGGCTGCCATATCAGTCCCTTGCTGACGGCCTCCACCCACGTCCAGCCCGATCCGGTCCGCACGCGCAAGTTGCTATTGCACGCGGAGGAAATCACACGGCTTATCGGCAAGGTGGAGCGTGCAGGATATACGTTAATGCCGCTGGACATGCACTACAAGGCCGGCAGGATCAAACTTGAAATAGGCCTTGCCAAAGGCAAGAAGCAGCACGACAAGCGCGAATCCGAGAAACAGAAAGAGTGGGTGCGCGATAAGCAGCGTCTAATGCGAGGGAAGTGATACATAAGCATGCGACGGCAAATTCCTATTTACCTGTCTGTTGCGACCGTTATTTCCGCTTAATGGCAAGTTATCCTTAATATGCAAAAATCCATCGCTGTCTGGTTGCTCGCTTGCTGTGCCCTCGTGTTTGCCATAGTGGTCGTCGGCGGGGTAACCCGGCTTACGCACTCGGGACTCTCGATCGTTGAATGGCAGCCAATCGTAGGTACCGTTCCGCCGCTGAGCCAAGCGGATTGGGAAGAGCTTTTCGAAAAATATCATCAGACCCCGCAGTATAAGAAAGTCAATCTTGGCATGAGCCTGGATGAATTCAAAGGTATTTTCTGGTGGGAATATTTCCACCGGTTACTGGGCCGCGTCATTGGCTTGGCGTTTTTTTTCCCGTTTCTGTATTTTGTCGCCAAACATGCCTTGGACCGGCCTCTGGGTCTGAAGCTGACCGGCATTTTCGTGCTCGGTGGTTTGCAGGGCGCCATGGGGTGGTATATGGTAAAGAGCGGGCTGGTAGACGATCCACATGTCAGCCAGTACCGCCTGACAGCCCATCTGGGCCTTGCATTCATTATTTATGCCGCGATGTTTCGTGTCGCGCTGGGGTTGCTTGAACCCGTTGGCACATCGCTTGTGAACCACAGGGTACGCGGTTTACACCGTTTTTCCACGACGCTGACCACCCTGATATTCATAATGGTCTTGTCAGGAGGTTTCGTTGCGGGTATCAGGGCAGGATTGGCATACAACACCTTCCCGTTAATGAATGGACACTTCATACCGCCGGAAATATTGCTACTGGAGCCTTGGTATCGAAATTTCTTTGAAAATATGGCAGCGGTGCAATTCCAGCACCGCCTGATCGCGTGGATGCTGATGATCCTGATTCCGGTTTTCTGGTATAAATCCCGAAATTTGCCCCTTTCGGGAACGGCTCACCTTGCGTGTACCGTGTTATTGATCATGCTGGTGGTCCAGATAACTCTTGGCATTTCCACCCTGTTGCTGGCCGTCCCTCTGCCGCTGGCCGCGGCGCATCAGGCAGGCGCGCTGTTGTTATTTACTGCGGCCTTGTGGGTAAATCATGAATTACGTGGCTGAAAAAACAACCTGGCCATTTTACGCCATGCCGAGTAGCTCCACGTTCCAATAGCACCCAGGGACCTCCTCGCGCTCTTACGCCTGAATCGTCTTGCTTGATATCCCCTTTTGCTTGCGGCGGGATGATTCACCAAAAATAATTTTATGAATGATTCGTTTGCTATCTACAAATTTTTGGAGGAAGCAACTGAAGAAATTAGGTGATTCGATGGAAGATCTTACGGAAATAAAATTCGCAGAGTGGAAATGGCCGAACAATAGAAAGCTAGCGAAGAATGTTGATGTAGATAGGAGGTGTTCGAAAAACAGCTTCAAGATTAATCAAGGTCATCTCGAATCTTATGAGGCAAACCTGAGATGGGAGTCGGAGTTAGTTTCTGAGGCATTGCACGAAACAAGGAAAAGGAAATTTTTCGCCATTAATGCGTCAATGATCCTGTTTCCAGGATTAGTCGCTGGTATGCTCGCCGCAGCCTCGTATTTGGAAAAATTTGAGGCGGGTATCGATTTCCATTGGATCGCTATAGTTTCCATTTCCATGTTTATCGGAATGGCGAACATGATATCGATCAAATACATTGCAGCTTATAAGGCACAAGCCAATTTATTTATACGACAGCTTAATTGTCTACGTCAGGCACGCGACTCAATCACTTATTACAAATTAGAGGGCGAGTATCCTATTCATTTGAGATCGCTGGTCGAAGGCGGGATATATTACAAGACGTTCGGTAAACATCGCAAGCTTTACATTGGAAATGAAGAGCTTAGGGATAGGTTGGGGGGCTCATTTTCTGAGTCTGCCGATAAGTCACTTATTGGTTTTCTGTTTTTGACTTCATTGACACTTATATCCGCTCCTTTTATATGTTTAGCCGCGGTTTCACTCAACAAATGGGAAGTACTGCACGGACATCCTTCCGTTTTTTTAGAAAATGAAGTCTATTTGGTTCTTCTTAGCATGTTGATTTTAATTTTGGCGGTTACATGTTTTGTTATCGGGCATTGGAAAAATTTTAAAAAACTCAGAACAGACGACACGGCTCCAAGGTCACCCGAGGAAAGACAAGTTGGTAGCGGCTATTCGCCTATATTTGTATTGAATGTCACGGATTATTTGGCGATCTCTCTCGTTGTACTTTTGGCCTGTTATTGGGCTTATTTAGGATGGAGTACAGGCCAAACTGTCGCTAATGCGATGATGTTGACATTAGCGGGCATCAGCCTGTTTTTAATTGTGATGTGCTTAACGAAAGTATTTTTTGATTCGCTAAATCGGATTCACAAGTCGCTTGTCTACAAGGTTAACTTTAATTTCAGGAACAGATGGGAAAATGGCGAGCCTGCTATTAGCGATTTACGGTAGCGATAGAAATACGGCAATGTTTATTTCGGCAGGTGACGAGAAAGACCTTATCCGAATTTAGAAAATGTCCCGTAGAAATGGGGGTAAAAATTGTCCATGCGAATTGGGGGCTGTTAGGAGCGTCATATGGGTTGCTGCTCGGGTTGGCGAGATATTTGGTAGCTTGGCAGCCTGTCGTCAACGAGAATTAGATGGGGCCGCTACAGCGATTTGAAACAAAAGGGCGAGAAATAATCCGGCGAGCACCGATGTGCTTTTCTTATTCAATATGCTTTCTCCTAATTGATTGTCCGTTGCTAGTTCGGCGCTGTCTGACATCTTGCCTAGTGCAGCCTCTTCATTAATTTGACCGGTTCTGGCAGCTTACGAAGCAGGAGGGGATGAAGCTGTTGCTATACGGGCTTTAAAAACAGAAGCGCCGGACTAATTTCCCGGCGCTTCTCTCTCAGCACGGGGTCACGCTGCTTTTTTTTTGCGCCGAGCCATGAAACCCATCAAGCCCAGCCCAGCCAGAAGCATGGCATAGGCTTGTGGTTCCGGAACCGGGGAGAGCAGGTAGGCTCGGCCATCGCTGGCATTGGCGATAATTTGCCCTCGGTCGTTAATGCCCATTGCATCAGCCAAAAAGATGCCATTTTCGAGCTCCACCAGCGAGTTGAGGTCGGTCATGCCTTCTCCGTCGGGGCCCGTAACGAACGCATGCTTACGGTTTCCAATAGCGGTTTCTGCCCATCCAACCACTTGCCCCTGCGAGTTGATGTCGGCTGCGTAACTGCCTTGCCCCCCTAGAGTCCCAAGATCCGTCATATTGCTGTCGATGTCGGTTATAAAGGCGTGAATTGGAGAAATTAAGGTCCGGTTTATGTCCGAATATCCCACGACTTGACCGGAATCGTTGACCCCGGTGGCAAAACTTCTGTAGCCGCCCAAGGTTCCGAGATCGGATGCAAATACGTGATTAGCACTTGTGATGTACGCATGCTCATACAGACCAGAAGAGAGGTGAGCAGAACCGACGACTTGGCCCGAGGAATTAATGTCAGTGGCGCGGTCCCCATCGGAGTGCAAACCGCCAATTTGGGAGGCATTCAAACCATTCGGAGCAGTAACAAAAGCATCACTTCCGGTATGTCCAGTGTCGCCAATATAGCCAACCACCTGCCCTGCGTTGTTGATGCCTAGGCCCTCGCTCCAGTGCGATTCGGTAACTGCTCTTACGCCACCATTAATGTCGGCAATAAATGCGTGTGGGTAAATTACCCCGAGAGAGCTAGCCCATCCAGATTTTCCTGTAACTTGTCCGCTTGAATTGATATCAAAACCATAACTATGATCCCCTCCGGGGAGGGTGCCAAGATCGGTCATATCCAACCCGTTGGCCTGCGTCACAAAGGCGTGATACGGGCCATCAACCGTAACCGAGTTTCCTGTTACCTGCCCGCTTGCGTTGATAGCCGTTGCGTAAGTGGCTTTTCCGCCTAGGGTGCCAATATCGAAAGTAGTATAGCTTTGGGAGAACGCAGGAGCTACAAGAACAAGTGTGCCAATGACTGTTCCAACAAAGGTGCTAGGCAAGCGAATTCCGAGGATATGGGTAGATTTCATGTTTGGGCTCCAGTGAGTTATTTTTGGGATTAGTTGGCGCTGGCCAATTGTTGGGACAGCGCTCTTTAATATACAATATATGATCCGAAAGCACTACCAATAGGCCAACAGTGCTAAATTTGTTGTGCTTCAACTCACCTCGGAGGTTAACAATGAAGAAAAAAAGAATTGCAAAACTTGCACTCGCTTTGCTGTTTCTATCAAGCTCAGTAAGTGTAAGCGCGGGTTTGCCAAATTTTGATTACTCGAAAGACTTCGACGTTGGGACGCTTGAATCAACACGTTATGAAACGAGTTTCGGCGTAGAAAATAATCTTCTTTTGCATAGCTATACGTTCGATCTCGCTGGTGCCTCAACAGTTGATGCGTGGCTTTTTAACCCGAGAATGGAGACGGGGGACATATACACGGGAATTCCCCCGCTCACCATAACGTTGTTTGAGGTCGCTATTTTCGATAGCGGTGATCAGGAGTTATACAAAGGAATAGTGGCAGATCATTATACTTTTGGAAGCACCATGCGGGCTCATGTTGGCGGGGTATTGCCCGCCGGGGATAACTATTATGTTCGTATAGCCGGTAGCCAGATCAATGATACCGCGCTTGCATATCAATTCCAGATGTGGGCCACCCCCGTCCCAGAGCCGGAAACGTATGCGATGATGTTGGCTGGTCTCGGTTTAATGGGCTATACAGCTCTGCGGCGACGAAAGCAAAGCGCTTAGATCGATGATTTCATTCTATTGAACGGGAGAGGTCGATTTATTTGTGAAAGAGCCCAAGAGTTAGGAATCGGCAAATACGGACCCCGCAGAAGTGCGGGACGCATTACCGCCAATTCCTATTTCTCTATTTCGGGCTAACTGCCAGTTGGCAAGACAGCTAGGGTAATTGCTGATCAATTACCACACTGACATTCTTGTCGCCAACCCGGGTAGGTTGGCTAAGACCTTGCAGATCGCCGCTTTGTGGCATGGGAGACCCCGACTTGGAGATTCTGGCACCCACTACCACTTCATTTGAGAATGTGGATAACTGCACACCAGACCGCGCCATGGTATCGTCCAGTGAAAAGGTCGCAGGCAAGTCCTTGACCTGAATTCGCAATGTTGCGAGAGGTGCTCTTGGTCCCGTTTTGGCGCGAGCAAAAATATACAAACTGTCATTTGGAGATGCCTTGCCGGCCAGGGCGGGACTCAACGTCACTGTTCCGGAAAGCGTGCCTGACGTAAATGCCCCCGCGGCTGCGGCTGTCTCCGGTTTGTTTCCCGCAGGAGGCGGAACCTGGGTGCCTGACGGCTGATCGGGCGCCCTTGCCACCATACTGCCTTTGCCTGCCGCCAATGATCTCGCTTCAGCAATGCTTGCACTGATTGACTGCGTCAGCTCGGACTCCGAAGATGGAACAAGGGCCAGCAATTTTTCCCAGTAATCCGCCGCCTCATTATATTTTTTCTGCTCGAATTCCGCCGTGCCCGCGAGTGCTAGGGCCTTGGGGTTGGTGGAATCCAGGCGTAATGCCTTTTTAATCAGCTCGTAAGGCTCCCCGACCAGACTGCCGTCATGCGTCATCGCCACGATATCGGCATAGTCTGTGATAACCTCGGGATTGTCCGGTGACAGGGCCAAGACATTTTCGTATGCAACCTTCGCCTCGTTGAAACGGTGCATCATCGCGTAAGTCCGGCCCAGCATGAGCCACCCTTCCATGTCATCAGGTTGATCCCGGAGCCGTGCTGTAAGGTTTTCGAGTACCGAGCCGATATTGGAATGTCCCCCATCCTCGGCTATCGGCGCCTCTTCAAAAGCCGGCTGTGGCAGCAAGGCTTTTGTTTCGCCAAGCCAGAGGTAGAGCGAAACGGCCAGGAGCGGCAGTGCCAGCACGGTCAGTGTGATAGTGGCGACATTGCGGTTACCCGGTATTATTGCTGCTGTCATGGGTTCTCCTTCCTGCACATCTTGCAACATTCGTTGCTGTAATTCCCGCTTGCTTTGTTCGTATTGTTCCCGAGTCAGGACGTCGCTGCGCAGATCGGTAGCGAGGTCCGCCAGCTGATCGCGGTAGATGTCGATATTGCTGACGTCGCGCGCCGCGCCGGTTTCGCGATTCCGTTTGCTCCATAAAGGAGGAAGAATGAACAGCAAGGCACCGACAATAAAAATGCCGGCCACAACCCAAAATGATGTCATGCGTTGTTACCCTTGCTTTCTTCCAGCAGGGCTTCGGCCTGCTTGCGTTGCTGTTCGGACAGCGCTGGTTCTTCAATCTGTTTGCGCCGGCTTCTGAGATAAACGACAAGGACTATCGCGCCGCCGAAAAGAAAGAGGAAAGGACCGAACCATAAAAACAGGGTCGTCGGTTTCATTGGCGGCCGATAAAGCACGAATTCGCCATAACGCGCCACCAGAAAATCGACGATCTCCTGATCGCTTTTTTCTGCCTTCATCTGTTCGCGAATCTCGCGCCGCAGGTCGTTGGCAAAGTCTGCTCGCGAACCTGCCAGCGATTCGTTCTGACATACCAGGCAACGCAAATCTTCGGATAATGCGAGCATGCGCTTTTCAATCTCCGGATCCTCGGCCACCGGCACGGCCTCCCGGGTCCAGCCAGGAGGAGTTAACAGAAGCATTAACGCGAGCAGAAGGGCGACCCTGGTTGCGGCGACGAGAGCGTTCCGCAACCAGGAGTACCCCAGACCGCAACCGGCTCTCGATGACCGGAATAAAAATGCCGGGCTCATCCCTGTAGTTCCTTTACAAGCGGCAAAATCTTCGTCTCCAGCGCTTCCACCGTTACGGGACCGATCTGCTTGTACCGGATTACTCCGTTCTTATCGATAACATATGTCTCGGGAACTCCATAAACACCATAATTTATGCCTGTCCTTCCCTCCGGATCGACAATGGTCACAGCGTAGGGGTCCCCAAACTGTTTTAACCATTGCAAAGCGTCGTCACGCTCGTCCTTATAGTTGAGGCCGTAGACCGGAACGATTCCCGAATTCGCCAGTTCAACCAGCAACGGATGTTCATCCCGGCATGCGACGCACCAGGACGCCCACACGTTCAGCAACCAGACTTTACCCAGGTTATCCTTGGATGTTAGTGTTTTTTCCGATTCGTGCAATTGCTGCAACTGAAATTCAGGAGCGGGCTTTCCAATCAGTGGAGAAGGAACCTGTCGGGGATTAAGATTCAGGCCCACGAGCAGAAAACCGACAAGCACAACAAAAACCACCAGCGGCAGCAGGAAACGCATCATGCCTTTTTGCTCCTGGCGATCAGCGGCGCGGCGGTGGGAATCTTCCCCGGCGTGCTGCCGGAAACCTTTTTGTCGGTGACGGGATCGGGATCGCGTTCCTTGCGGGAAGAGAGACGATATCGCCGGTCGGTAACGGCCAAGGCACCGCCAAAGGCCATCAGCAGGCATCCAAACCAGATCCAGTCGACGAACGGTTTGTGGTAAACCCGTACTATCCATGCTCCGTTACCCAGGGGTTCGCCCAAGGCGACATACAGATCGCGGAGGATACCGGTATCTATCGCGGCTTCGGTCATGGCCATTCCAGAGGCGTTGTAAACGCGCTTTTCAGGTTCCATGCTGGTTACTTTTTCCCCGTTGCGCAACACGTCTACACTGCCTATATCCGCCATGTAATTGGGGCCGGGCGCTTTTTTCACGCCGTTGAAGCGGAATGTATAGCCTCCCACTTCCACCACCTCGCCAATTTCCATCCGCACATCTTTTTCGGTTTCATAGCCGCCGACCAGTGTTACGCCGATAATGAATATCGCTATGCCCAAGTGGGCAGCATGCATGCCGTAATAGCTGCGCGGCTGCGCGGCGAGTTTGGCGAACAACCCTACTTTCGCGCTGCTGCGCAAGCGATGCATCACACTGACCACCATGCTGGCTATGACCCAGAAAGCCATCAGCAAGCCGAAGCTTACGAACAGTTTCCACTCACCCATGACAAACGGCATCAACAGGGCGGTCACCAGACTTACAGCAAAAGCCCAGCGCAAACGTACCGCCAGTTCCGGCAGGCTCGCCTGTTTCCAGCGTGCAAGAGGGCCCAAGCCCATCAGAAAGATTGCCGGCGTCATCAATGGCACGAATACCGTTTCAAAGTAGGGCGGGCCAACCGATATTTTTCCAAGATCGAGCGCATCCATGAACAGCGGATAGAGCGTGCCCAGCAGGACGCTGCCCGCTGCAACAACCAGCAGCAAATTATTGGCAAGCAACATGGATTCTCGCGACACCAGTTCGAATTTGCCGCCCAAGCCGATCTTTGGCGCGCGCCAGGCAAAAAGCAGCAGGGAAACCCCGATGACAACTACCAGGAAAGCCAGGATGAAAATGCCCCGCTTGGGATCGGTTGCGAAAGCATGGACCGATGTCAATACGCCCGAGCGAACGAGGAAGGTGCCAAGCAGGCTGAGGGAAAAGGCGCTTATTGCCAGCAGTATGGTCCAGCTCTTGAAGCCGCCGCGCTTTTCTGTCACCGCCAGCGAATGAATCAGCGCGGTTCCCACCAGCCAGGGCAGGAAAGAGGCGTTTTCAACCGGGTCCCAGAACCACCAGCCACCCCATCCCAGTTCATAATAGGCCCACCAGCTTCCCAACATGATGCCCAGCGTCAGAAACAGCCACGCAACTGTTGTCCATGGACGGGACCAACGCGCCCAGGTTGCATCCAGCTGCCCGCTGAGCAAGGCGGAAATGGCAAACGCAAACGCCACGGAGAAGCCTACATAGCCCATGTACAGCATAGGCGGGTGAAACACCATTCCCGGATCCTGCAGCAACGGATTAAGATCGCTTCCTTCCGTGAGCCCCGGCAATATCCGGTCGAAGGGGTTCGAAGTGAAAAGCATGAATATAAGAAAGCCCACGCTCACCAGCCCCATCACGCCCAGCACTCGCGCCACCATATCGTTCGGCAGGTGACGGCTGAACACGCTGACCGCAACCGACCAGGACGCCAGCATGAATGTCCAAAGCAGCAACGAACCCTCATGCGAACCCCAGGTTGCGGCAAAACGGTATTCCAGCGGCAACTGGGTATTGGAATTTTGCGCGACATTCAATACCGAAAAATCGCTGGTGACGAATGAATACGCAAGGCAAAAGAAGGCAATGGTGACAAACACAAACTGTCCCTGGACCACAGGCCGGGCCAGTGCGATCCAGGAAGGGATGCCGCGGGCGGCACCAATAATGGGCAGGGTGCCTTGTACAAACGCGAGCAGCAAGGCGAGAATCAGTGCGAAATTACCAAGTTCTGGAATCATGGCTGGACGAGTAAGGAGTGATAGTTAGAGAGATGACTGTCTGAAAACATGGAATATGGGGCGGCGAGCGAGGGTATTTTTGCCGGCTCTGGCCATTCGTGGTTATGCCGCTATTGCACCAGCACGGTCTGGCGCGCCTTATCGGCTTGTTCGAGGGCCTCGGCGGCTTCTGGCGGCATGTAGTTCTCGTCGTGTTTCGCCAGCACTTCATCTGCGCGGAAAATGCCATCGTCGGTAAGTTTCCCTTGTGCTACCACGCCTTTGCCTTCCTTGAACAGATCGGGAAGAATGCCGGTATATTGGACCGGAATAACCTTTGCCGTATCGGTCACTACGAAATTGACTGTCAAGCCATCCGTTTGACGCTTGATGCTGCCTTCTTCCACCAGGCCGCCAATGCGAAAGCTCTTGCCCATCGGGGCTTCGTTATTGGCTACCTGGGTGGGGCTGAAGAAAAATACCAGGTTGCTCTGGAATGCGTTCAAAACGAGTATCGAGGCAATGCCTAATGCGGTCACGCCCGAAGCGATGATCGCCAGTTTTTTATGACGCGGTTTCATTGGTTTTCTCTTGTTTGTTTGACTGATGAATCAGACTGAGATGTTCAAGCAAAGTTCGCTTGCGCTTGGAAACCAGAATAATCTCTCCGGCAATGCAAATCAGCGTGACCAGATAGGACCCCCAAACGTATAACCCGTACCCACCCATATCCAGGAATTCCGAGACGCTGCCCCAGATCATCTTGCCGCCCCTTGCAGTTCGCCCACCCAGGCAGTATGACGCTCGCGCTCGAGAATAATGACCCGGGTGCGTATCAATGTCACGGCAATCGCATACATCCAGCACGCGAGTGACATAATGAGCATGCCGGTCAGCATGGTGGTGGCCATCTTCGGCGACTGGGTGAGGCTGACAGAGGCTCCCTGATGCAGGGTGTTCCACCACTTCACTGAAAAATAGATAATCGGTATGTTGACCACCCCGACCAGAGCGATCACCGCACCCGCCTTGTCGGCGCGGCGCGGATCGTCTATCGCGGCCTGTAGCGACATGAAGCCAATATAAAGAAATAGTAGAATCAATTCGGACGTGAGGCGTGCATCCCATACCCACCAGGTTCCCCACATGGGCTTGCCCCACAGCGCGCCGGTCCATAACGCGAGAAAAGTGAACATGGCGCCTGTCGGCGCAATGGCTGTCGCCACCATGGAGGAAAGGCGAGTGTTGAACGCGAGGCCGATGCCGGACCACACCGCCATCACGACGTAGAGGAACATCGACATCCAGGCTGCGGGAACATGGATGAATATGATGCGATAGGCTTCGCCTTGCTGAAAATCAGTGGGGGCGACAAAGAACCCGATATAGAGTCCGGCCACGCATAATACGGCGGCGGTGATGGAAAAGAACGGGACCATTTTGCCGGCCAGAAAATAGAAACTTGCCGGGGAGGAATATTTAAACCAGTTAATCGCCATGTGAAAAAATACCGAATTCCATTTTGAGGTTTTGCGTGAAACTTCCTATTTTAACCTAAAACCTTAAATTCAGAATTGCTTTCTTCCATCGTTTCTGTATTGGCAGCGCCGGAGCGAGTTGGCGCGGCAGATCAGTGCCCGGCCCGATCATCGCTTGGCGGGATCATCAGTGACGAAGGCCGTGGGTGGCGGCCGTGCGGGGGTGGTCCGGTCAGGTAAAACGGGTGATGGCCCGGTCGCGCTGTTGCCGCTATTACTTTTCCTTTCGCGAATCCCGTGATGGGTTCCGTCAGTCGTGACCCTTGCATGCTGAGGTATCCCCAGGGCGTTTACTCCATCGATATCCGCAACGATACTGCGGTTGTCCATGGCGCGAGTACCACAGAGGCGAGCAGAAAGGCCCCCAGCAGCGACAGGTGCGCGCCGGCTCCCAGACCCGCCGCACTTGCTTCCACCGCGCCCGCGCCAAAAATCAATACCGGAATGTAAAGCGGCAACACCAGCAGCGAAACCAGCACTCCCCCGCCGCGCAATCCCAAAGTCAGCGCCGCGCCGATGGCGCCGATCAGGCTTAACACTGGCGTACCGAGCAATAAGGAGATCGTGAGCACCAGCAGAGAATCCGCCGGCAAATCGTACTGGATGCCCAGCACGGGGGCCATCAGCACGAGCGGTACGCCCGTCACCAGCCAGTGCGCCAGAGATTTGCCCAACACCAGCAGGGGCAGGGACTGGGGCGAGAGCAGCATTTGCTCCAGCGTGCCGTCCACGTGGTCGCTGGAGAACATTCGTCCCAGCGACAACATCGAGGCCAGCAACGCGGCTACCCATACCACCCCGGGAGCCATAGTGCGCAACATGTTCATTTCCGGCCCCACGCCGAGAGGAAACAGGCTCACGACGATGACGAAGAAAAACAGCGTCGTCAGGACATCCGCCCGCCGCCGCATCGCGAGCAGAAGATCCCGCCGGGTTATCTGGAAAAACATGTCACGCGAGCTGCAACCGCTGGGTTGCAGCGGCAGTTATTTCAATCTCCTGATGAGTGGTCATCACTATCATGCCGCCGTGTTCCAGATGCCGTTCCATCAAACCTTGTACAAGTTTCACGGCAGCAGTGTCCAGAGCCGTTAGCGGCTCGTCCAGTATCCATAACACAGTGCCGCAGACCAGCAGGCGCGCCAGCGCCACGCGACGGCGCTGCCCTTGCGACAATACCTTGGCTGGCAGCATCTCACGGCCCCGCAGGCCCATTTGCTGCAGGGCTTCGCGGGCCTTGCCTTCCCCGATTTCAACTCCTGCCAAGGCAGAGGAAATGCGCAGATTTTCGATCGCGCTGAGGTCATCCTTCACGCCGCCCAAATGGCCGAGATAGGTCATTGCGCCATAATAAACCCCCGCGAGCGAACGAATTTCGGCATCTTCCCAGCAGATTTTGCCGTGAGCTGGAGTTGCGAGACCGCACAGCATACGCAGCAGGCTGGTTTTACCGCTGCCGTTAGGCCCTTGCACCTGCATCAGCCCGCCGCCTTCCAGGTAAAAATTGACGCCGCTGAATAACTTTCGGTCCCCGCGCACGCAGGTCAGGTCGATTCCTTGAAGCGTTGGCATTTTTCGGCGCAAAAAAAGCGGCATTATAGCCTATCGATGAGGCTGATAGCCTTGCATCGTTATGCGTAACTGATTGCCTGCTTTATCAGACGGCCGAGGCCAGCCAAGGGCCGCAGTTGAGCTCAAGGTGCACGCTTGAGCATCCTGCCCTGGTCATGAATGGATGATTTTTCGTTCCAGTAAACCGCGATCCCAGCCAGCCAGCGTCGCGGCAGCTTCGTAAGTGGTCTGGAAAAACAAGAGCAACGTTTGCCTCGGATTGTCCGCTGTTCGTACGGCTTCATAGGGAAGGATGAACTCACCCAGGCTACTGTGGAAATACGCTGCCTTTGGCTGAACCGGGTATTTATCGAAACCGGCGGGGCTGGGATAAGCGTAGGCGTAGAAGGCGGCTTCACCCAAACCTGTCCCTGGCCAGAAGCCAGCGCTAGATAGCTCATGCGAATACGCTTCCTCCATTATCCGGGCGGCAACGTTAGGCGCGCCGCCGGGATGTTTCGGCGCTGTTCGTCCGGAAAACCGGGTCACAGCAAGGTCGAATGCTCCCCAGAAAAAATGCACAGGGCTTGCCTTGCCTATGAATCCGGCGCGGAATTCCTTGAAGACCCGATCAGCTTGTACAAGTGCCTGCCAGAAACGGGAAGCGGCATCGGCATCGTAGCTCGCGTGCTGATCGTCTTTATCGAACGGTATTGCCGCTTCCACCTCGACCGGCCGGGCGAATATCCTGACCTCGATACCGAGTTCGCCGAGCGCCTGCATAACCTTGCGATAGAAGTCAGCAACCGACATGGGTTGCAGAGAAAACGAACGATCAGTGCCTCGGGAAGTGGTTATGTGTAGCGCGTGAGTGATAAAATCGAAATCGACCGCGAACGTGAGAACTCCGTAAGGGATGGGCGAGGTCGTGAGGCCGCGCGTAGTAACGTAGAGCGTGGAACCCCAGCTGTGGTTAAGGTCCGGGGAATGCATCAACCGGATTTTCCCCACCACTTGAGCCCACATGTGAAGAGTGGTGCAAGTTTCCTGCCAATCCTCCAGCGGCGGCAGGCTTGGCCATCCCTCAGAGGCATTGCCCCTGTTTTCCTTTATCATGTCATGTTCCTGCCGGGCAATCCGCGTGTGGAAAATGCGTGATTGACGTTATGTATACCCTTATCCATATCCTTATTGTTTTTTAGACTATATTGCTGGACATGACAAGTATTTGCTAAATATAACAGGGGCCTCGATAAAATTCTCCTTGCGGTCTTCCAGAGCCCCTGAGCCAGGAACGCATGAACAAGACGGAGATCCGCCGGTGCGGAAAATAAAATGCGGGCCGTCTGTCTATAAGCCCTTGTGCGAGGCTGATAATTGAAAAGTCCGGATATTGAGTTCATGCTAGCCGCGCTTGACCTCGCGGCACAGGCGGAAGAAGCGGGCGAGGTGCCAGTGGGTGCCGTGGTGATGAAGAATGGAAGGATCATAGGACGTGGGTACAACCGTCCCATCTCGGCAGCAGATCCTACCGCCCACGCGGAAGTGATGGCGTTGCGGGATGCGGCCCTTCACCTGGGCAATTACCGCCTGGCGGGCTGCACGCTTTATGTGACCCTGGAACCCTGCGTGATGTGCATAGGAGCAATTTTTCATGCACGTATTGCGCGGCTGGTTTTTGGGGCGGTCGATCTTAAAACGGGCGCGTGCGGCAGCGTGATCGACTTGCCGACGGAGATGCGGCTCAATCATCACCTGCAGGTGAGCGGCGGCATTCTGGCGGAGGAGGGCGGGGAAAGGTTAAAACGGTTTTTTGCGAAACGCCGCAAGCTGGCGTTGGAGCAGAGCGCGAATGAGAATCGCAGTTAGTATCCCATCCCAGGAACTGGAGCTATATGAGGATGGCAAGGGCATGATCAGGCGCTATTGGATTTCCTCGGCCAGAAACGGGGCAGGGCAGATAAACGGCAGCTTCTGCACGCCGCTGGGGAAGCATATTATCCGCGCCAAGATCGGCGCGGGTCAGCCGGTGAACACCGTATTCGTCAGGCGCCGCCCTACCGGGGAAATTTATACGCCTTGCCTGGGCAGGAGCTTTCCCGGTCGCGACTGGATCCTTACGCGCATCCTGTGGCTTTCAGGAAGCGAACCCGGCTTTAATCGCTTGGGGAAGGTGGATACCATGCGTCGCTATATCTACATTCATGGCAGCCCGGATACGGTGGAAATGGGAAAACCCGGTTCTATCGGCTGTATCCGCATGTGCAACCGCGACTTACTGGAATTGTTTGATATGGTGAATGCCGGAACCCAGGTTGATATCGGCGGTTAAGGAAGCGTTGAACAAATAGCGACGTTCAGTTTTTTGGCTACCTGTGATCCGCCAGCAGGGGCTGGCTCCGGTCGGTCAGCGCCACTGTGAAAAATAGCTGCCACCCGCGACTAAATTAGGCTGGTCCGGCATGATGAATTTGTGGTGTCGTGTTGTATTGAGGGCGGGCTCTGATGGGTTACGCTCCACCCATTCTATCTACCGAAGCTACTAAAGCTGGTTAGCGTTTTACGGCGGCTTTATACACCGCGTTGCGTTCACGCTTGCCCAGGGCGACCATCACAACTAACAATACGCCATCGCGCACTTCATAAACCAGGCGATAGCCCGCTTCCCTGAGTTTGATTTTGAACCGATCTTTATGGCCCGACAGCTGGACTGCCCGGATACGCGGGTTTTGCAAACGCTCCGTCAGCTTTTTCTTGAACATTTCACGTACCGGAGCATCCAGCTTCTTCCACTCCGCCAGCGCATCGGGATGAAAGCTCAGCTCATAGCTCATCCAGCGTCACCCGGACAGGGGTTCTGCCGTCTCTCATGCGGATATCCGCGAGCGCATTGAGCTCCACATCATCCAGCTTGTCCATCAGCGCTTCGTAGGCCTTTGCCGGAACGCAGTAGAAAGTGGGTTCGTTGCGATTAAGAATCGCTACTGGAAAACCTTCGCCCGCGGCCACGGTCGCCATCGGATTCTTCTTCAATTCGGAAACGCTGGCAGTGGTTTCCGCCAAAATGACATGCGTCATGAACACTCCTCCAAGTTTTTTATCTGAGCCAATAATAGCACTCTTAACTGGTCTTTTCAATGTCGCCTATATGAGCCCGATTTTCCCCGTCAGGAGTTACTGCATCATCCCCTGCTTGAGCGCGGGTTTTGTCGCGGCGGGTTATCATTTTTTTACCAAAACTTGCGAACAAATTTATATCGCTCGTTCCATGTAAATCCGGTAATAAAGGAGGGGTATAAAGGGCGAATCCGAGGATCATCGGGTAATCGCAGGCTGATTTCCTCCAGAGAAAAAACCGCATTCCCGGTCCGGTCAATTTGTTCGGGGAAGCCTTTTCGCGTATCATAAGCGCCCATGACAAAATATGTATTTGTGACTGGTGGTGTCGTCTCTTCGCTGGGAAAAGGCATCGCCGCGGCCTCGCTGGCAGCTATCCTCGAAACGCGCGGCATCAAGGTAACACTTCTCAAGCTGGACCCGTATATCAACGTGGATCCGGGCACGATGAGCCCATTTCAGCACGGCGAGGTGTTTGTCACCGAGGATGGAGCGGAAACCGACCTCGACCTGGGCCATTACGAGCGCTTTATCAGCGCGAGGATGAGCAGGCTCAACAATTTCACCACCGGCCAGATTTACGAGAGCGTAATCAAAAAAGAGCGTCGTGGAGACTATCTGGGCGGTACCGTGCAGGTCATTCCGCACATTACCGACGAAATCAAGCTGCACATCAAGGCGGGCGCGCGGGACGCACAGGTGGCCATCGTGGAGATTGGAGGAACGGTGGGCGACATCGAGTCGCTGCCATTCCTGGAAGCAATCCGTCAGATGGCGGTCCAGCTTCCACGCGAGGACACCTGTTTCATTCATCTCACTTTGCTGCCCTACATTACGTCGGCGGGCGAACTGAAAACCAAGCCAACCCAGCATTCGGTAAAGGAACTGCGTGAAATCGGAATTCAGCCGGATGTGCTGCTGTGCCGCGCTGACCGCGAATTGCCTGGGGGGGAACGGCACAAGATTGCATTATTTACCAACGTAAGGGAAGAAGCGGTGATCCTGGCGCTGGATGTGGACAGCATTTATAAAATCCCTGCGCTGCTGCACGAGCAAATGCTCGATGAAATCGTTTGCCACAGGCTGAACATTCTTGCCAAAGCCGCGGACCTGAGCGTCTGGAAAGAACTGGTGCATGCGCTGGCGCATCCCCAGCGTACGATAGAAATTGCATTGGTGGGTAAATATGTGGACTTGACCGAGTCGTATAAATCCCTGTCGGAAGCTTTGACTCATGCGGGAATTCATACCCGCAGCAAAATCAGCATTCATTACATGGACTCGGAAAATATCGAGAAACGCGGGACGGATTGCCTTGCCGGCATGGATGCAATACTCGTTCCCGGTGGCTTTGGGAAGCGCGGGGTGGAAGGCAAGATCATGGCCATCCGTCACGCGCGGATTAACCGCATCCCCTATCTGGGCATCTGCCTTGGGATGCAGCTGGCGGTTATTGAATACGCGCGGGATAAAGCCGGGATGGAAGGCGCGCACAGCACCGAGTTCAATCCTGATACGCCGTTCCCCGTCATTGCCCTCACTACGGAGTGGCGCGACCGCGAAGGACGCCTGGAAACCCGTAGCGCGGGATCGGGTCTTGGCGGCACCATGCGCCTGGGTGGGCAAGAATGTTTACTGAAGGACGCCTCGCTTGTGCGCAGGATCTATGGAGCGCAAAAAATCGTCGAGCGGCACCGTCACCGCTATGAAGTCAATAATGAGTACATTCCCCGGTTGGAGCAGGCCGGGCTGCGTGTAAGCGCGGTATCGGCAGGAGAAGGCCTGTGCGAGATGGTCGAGTTGCCGGAGACCGAGCATCCCTGGTTTGTCGCTTGCCAGTTCCATCCGGAGTTTACTTCGAACCCAAAATCAGGTCATCCGCTGTTCATCGCATTCATTGCCGCAGCAGTCGATTTCGCGGATAAGCGCATGTCAGCCGGAACTGAAATATCCGGAACGGCGATATCCGGCAGAGTAAAGGATATTGCATAAACGGCTGACGCCTGGAATTGTCTTGTTGCAACTGGCCGGAAAATTCACATCCCTATTGACTATTTTTCCATTATCAATCGAACGAATAGCTAGAAACAAGCTGAAACATCGAATTCTCTGGCGGAGCCCGCGCCCAATCATGGAAATCCCCTTCCGCTTCCATCCGATCCCAGTAAAGGAAGTGAATGATCGGGAAATGCTTTTTTAATAATTCATAAATAATGACCCAGGGAAAACTAGTATGAGTGCAATTGTAGATGTCATCGCACGTGAAATTCTTGATTCACGCGGCAATCCAACCGTCGAAGCAGACGTATTGCTTGAATCCGGCGTGCTGGGGCGCGCATCGGTGCCTTCCGGCGCTTCTCTAGGTACTAGGGAAGCAGTGGAATTACGCGACGGGGACGCGCAGCGCTTTTTTGGCAAAGGGGTATTGAAGGCGGTGGAAAATGTGAACACCGAGATCGCGGAAGCCATCATGGGACTGGACGCGACGGAGCAGAGTTTTATCGACCACACGCTTATCGATCTCGACGGGAGCGGCAACAAATCGAGGCTAGGCGCAAATGCGGTCCTCGCGGTGTCGCTCGCGGTAGCGAAGGCGGCTGCGGAGGAATCAGGCCTGCCATTATATCGCTATCTGGGCGGAGCCGGCCCGATGTCCATGCCGGTGCCCATGATGAATGTCATCAATGGCGGAGTGCACGCCAATAATAATATCGACATGCAGGAGTTCATGATTATTCCGCTAGGGGCGCAGAGTTTCCGTGAAGCGCTACGCTGTGGTGCCGAAATATTCCATTCCTTAAAAGGATTGCTCGTCGCCAGGGGGATCAATACGGCTGTGGCTGATGAGGGGGGGTTTGCGCCCAGTCTCGCTAATAACGAGGCGGCATTGCAACTGATCATGGAGGCTATCGAGAAAGCAGGTTATTTACCGGGTCCGGATGTCGCGATCGGTCTGGATTGCGCCAGTTCTGAATTTTTCAGAGACGGGAAGTATCATCTTGCGTCAGATGGTTTGAGCCTTGATTCCTCCCAGTTTGCCGATTATCTCGCCACCTGGATCGATAAGTACCCCATTCTAAGCATTGAAGACGGGATGAGCGAGCATGACTGGGACGGGTGGAAGCTTCTCACCAGCAGGCTGGGAAAATCCATCCAACTGGTCGGTGATGATATTTTCGTGACCAATGCAAGCATCCTGAAAGAAGGCATAGCCCAGGGCATAGCCAATTCCATACTTATCAAGCTCAACCAGATCGGAACCCTTACGGAAACCTTTTCCGCCATAGAAAGCGCCAAACGCGCGGGCTATACGGCCGTGATTTCGCATCGTTCGGGTGAAACCGAGGATACGACAATTGCCGATATCGCCGTAGCCACGAACGCCCTGCAAATCAAGACCGGGTCACTTTCCCGGTCTGACCGGCTTGCGAAATACAACCAGTTGCTGCGTATAGAGGAAGACCTGGGAGATGCGGCTCACTACCCGGGACGAGGAGCGTACTACCAGCTAAACTAAGTGAGGCGTCACATCTGCTGGAATGCATTCAGGGATTTCCGGTGAAGGTATTGGCTCTTATACTCATTATTCTGATTGGCCTGCTGCAATACCCCTTGTGGGTGGGAAAGGGCAGCTGGCTTAAAGTATGGGAAGTCGATCAGCAGGTGAAAATGCAACACGACATCAACCAGAAACTCATTACGCGCAACGCTGCATTGGATGCCGAAGTGCGCGACCTCAAGCAGGGCTATGATGCTATTGAAGAACGGGCGCGCAGCGAGCTGGGCATGATCAAGCAGGATGAGATATTTTTTCACATAACGGAAGATAACAAAAAAGACCGTTCCCAATAAGACCGGCGTCAAGCGTGAAGGCGGTGGCGGGTTGAAAAAGGGTTTAATGGGGATGTGACAGGCGCGGAAGTTTCAAAAGAATGTAATATCCGGTTACCTCCACCACCAACCCATCGAAACTATCTCTCCGGCCCGGGCTCTGCGTCAAGCCTGAATCGTGTCATCGAACGCATGTTTCTAAGAGTTTCCCTTAGTATAAAATCAGGGTTTCCCCAATATATGCATGGTAATGGTTAGGGTAGGATGCGTTACCTTAACTTTATGTGGGTTTGTTCCTACCATGAAAATACTACCAGGAGGTATGTTCGCAGCGTTATCCTTGGCGGGATTTCTGGCTTCGCTGAGTCCTGTCGCCGCCGGGGTTCAGCCTATTGACACACCTGAGATTCTCGCGGCTGCCCGGGATGCGACAACCCGCAGGGATCACGAGGCCGTGGCAAAATATTATGAAGATGCAGCGACGCAGCTGCGGGCAAAAGTGAAGGAACAAAAGGAATTGCTGGAGCAATATCAGAATAAAAGCTATCTCTATGGCAAACAGTCTCAGGACCTGCAATCGCATGCCGAAGCATTAATTCGCGACTACGAACAGGCCGTCACGGCGACCGTGCAAGAGGCGGACTTGCATCGACAAATGGCTGCGAAACTCAAGGAAGAAACGCACGTGTCTGATACCCAACAGATTAACTCTGTGACCGGACTATAGCGAATCCTGCAACTATGCAGGCCGGTCTTCAATAACTCACCGCAAACAACGTCGGATATTCTCGGACCGGGTGTTGCGGTGATCACGAATAAACGGGCGGCAACAAAAGCCTTCCCCGGCATTTTTCTTGCCATCCCACCGTTATCCAGCGCGTTGACCGCGGCTGCTGTTCCCACCACATGCGGCTCCCTGTTTTGCGGTTCCCTGTTTTTGCCCCTGATTCCCTGATATTAAGTTTCCGAATGCTTCAGTATAGCCAGGGTCCGGGTAAGCACGGTCAACACTGCCTCGTTCTTCCCGCAAGCAGCCTTTGATGAATTCTCAGGTCACGAGATCGACCTTGCCGGTTTTCAGGTTATATACTCCGCCTACTACAAGGAGTTTTTTCATTGTGACCAGTCTGCTCAAAATTGGCGGCTGTTTCCGCAGTTTTGTTACGGTGCGAATAACGTTCATCCGGACCACGTTATCAAAACGCTCGCCAGTGAGATTTCCTGCCGCCCTGACTGCGGGCGCCAACGCGCTCGCTATGGCCTGAATATGCCCTGGGAATTGTTCATTATTATCGACGGCGTTTATAGCGGCTCCCACAGCGCCGCAGTGCTGGTGCCCAAGCACCATAATCAGCGGCGCATGTAGTACAACAGCAGCGTACTCGAGGGTGGCTACAAAATCCGAGGTCAGGTAATTGCCGGCTACGCGAGCCACAAACAGGTCTCCGCGTTGTTCGTCAAAGCAGAATTCGGGGCTGACTCTTGAGTCAGAGCAACTCAAGATACTGGCATAAGGGTTTTGCCCGCTTACCAGGGCTGCACGCTCGGTATCGAAATTCAGCGGGGTCGAAAGGCCAGCGACATAGCGCGTATTTCCCGCCATCAATCTGGCCAATGCCGCTTCGGGCGTCATCACATTCTCGGGCAGGGGTGGCATGCTGACAGTTGCAGCAGAGGTAGTCCTTCCGTGTGTCCCGGCGAGACCCCCCAGAGCGAAACCGGTTGCGAGCTTCAGGAAAAAACGCCGGCTTGAGCCATGCTGAAGATCTTTATGGTTCCGACCCTTCTCGTCGCACATTTCGAACGTCATGATTGCGGATCCTGATCAGGTAAGAGGATTGCTGTGAATATGCGGTTCGGAAGCAGGGCCGTGCTGCTCTTGCTTGATTTCGACGGGAACGATGTGCAGCTTGCCATGCCGCACGCCACGCGTGGCAATGACGTGGTGGGCAAAGTGTTTTACGTCCTGAATGGCTCCCCGCAGAATAACAACTTCGAGGCAATTGTCATGATCCATGTGCACATGCATACTGGATAGAGTCAGGTCGTGATGATCGTGTTGTACCGAGGTGACGCGACTGGCCAGACCGCTTTCGTGATGATTGTAAATATAACTGAGCGTGGCAATACAATGGCCCTGGACGTTATTTTCCAGGCGCGCGGATTCAAGATATTCCCGTATCAGATCGCGCATCGCCTCAGAGCGATTTAAATAGCCGCGTTCCCGCATCAGGACGTCGAACTGTTCGGAGAGCTGATTATCCAGCGATATGGTGAGGCGTTCCATGATGTCTGCTCTACAGCTACTTGTTGGTGAGTAATCCCTTCCATTCATCAGAAGTTGGTGCACTGACTCATTCGCGACAATGCGAACTTTACTATAGCATGCTTGCAAAGCCGGCAAGCTGGTTCCCGGTAAAAATTCGAGGAAACCCTGCCGGATGTCGTGCGTGTATCCATTTCCTTGGCATCCCAGCACCCATTGCCGTTCTCCTTGCAAGCGGCAACAGATCTTCATGTCGAAGCCGCCTGGTCACCTTACCATTAGGGGACGCGCTCGCCCCAGGCCGTAGGAAACATTACCCGCTTCCGATATTTATATCAACATATTTATCACAAATTCATCACATAAACTTCACAGCTCCCTTGACTTGGAAGTTTTCTAAACATATTATTCACATTGTCTTCACAAACTTCACAACTGGAACGAGAAGTGGTCCCGATTGTTTGAACAGCAATCTGAGTATTTTAAGTGGAATCTCTGCTGAATCTCACGCTGCCAGTTTAACCGTCGGCAGCATCACGGCATAAGCCTCATCAGGTGTTTTCTTGCCC
>JACDGV010000020.1 GCA_013821425.1 Nitrosospira sp.
GTAGTCGCGACCTCCCGACTTCGCCTGGCTCGACGTTTCATATGTTGTTGCCATTATCTTTCTCCTGTTGCGTTAATCGTGTAATGCTTCGCTCTCCGGTCTGGCGCCCTCTCCCTTGCCTCCCACCCAGCGCCTCTCCGGCTTGCCTGAATTGATGAGCCCCAAATTACCATGACTCCCTTCCAGGACTTCATTACCACTACTCCCTCTTAACCCTGCTTCCACCTGCCAATACTTCCTGCCAAGACCTTGTTACCAATACTTTACATACCCACAACCCCATAAAGACTATCCGCGAAGATGCCCCAAGTCAAGCAGTTTGGCTGGCCGCCGAACGAACGGCTACTTCAGTGGTCCCCCTGAATACCCCTACGGAAGAATCGCCAGACGGAGTTTTGCATCACCAGCGGGACAATATCCCATCCAGCTGCTCCAGGCTGCTATAGTGGATCACGATGCTACCCTTGCCGTCTTTCCCCGCGTTTATAATGACTTGGGTACCTATCTTGGCGGAGATATCCTCCTGTAAGCGCAACAGGTCCCGGTGTTTTGCGCGCCGTTTCGCCTGGACCGGATGTTCTATTCGCTGCACCAGCCTTTCGGTTTCACGTACCGAGAGTTGTTTGTGCACCACGAGATTCGCGGTTTCTATCTGCTTCGCCGGGGAGAGGGGCAGCAGCGCACGACCGTGCCCCATGTCTATTTTTCCCTGCATCAATAATTCCTGGACGGGCGCCGCGAGATTGAGTAATCGCAGAAGGTTGGAAACAGCGCTGCGCGAACTACCCAGAGCTTGGCTGGCAGCTTCATGTGTCATGCCAAACTCTTGTATAAGCCTTTGAATACCCATAGCTTCTTCTAGAGGATTCAAATCCTCGCGCTGGATATTCTCGATCAGTGACATGGCCAGCGCAGCCTCGTCCGGCACTTCACGGATTAACGCGGGTACTTCCGAAAGGGCAGCGAGTTGTGCTGCACGCCAGCGCCGCTCCCCGGCAATGATTTCGTAACCCCCTGAGGCAACCGGGCGAACCAGCACCGGTTGCATCACCCCCTGGTTTTTTATCGATTCCGCAAGTTCGGCCAAGGATTCCTTATCCATATGGGTGCGCGGTTGATACTTGCCAGGCTGCAATAGCGATATTTTCAGATTCTGCAGGGACTCCCCGGTTCTTACGTTCTCATTTGCCGCCAACAACGCATCCAGACCGCGTCCTAATCCCTTGGATTTCATAGATTTCTCCCGCTTACGCGTGTTATGCTTCCAGTGTCTGTCCGAAATCCCGCTCAACGGCGACGTCGAGCGGGAAATATCTGTTGAGTATCTCTCCCGCGAGGGCCAGATAGGCTTGTGTGCCCTTGGATAGCTTGTCGTGATACAGTGCCGGCATACCGAAGCTCGGGGCTTCGGCCAAGCGAACATTACGTGGAATAACAGTACGGTAAACCTTGTCGCCGAAGTGTTCCTGCAATTGGTCGGATACTTGCTGCGCGAGTATATTGCGCGGGTCAAACATGGTACGCAGCAGCCCCTCGATTTCGAGTACGGGATTAAGATTAGCGCGTACTTTTTGTATGGTATTGACGAGGTCGCTTAAGCCCTCAAGGGCATAGTACTCGCATTGCATCGGGATCATCACCGCCGATGCTGCGCATAAGCCATTGAGTGTTAACAGATTAAGCGCGGGGGGGCAATCGATCAGAATAAAATCATAGTCTGGCTCCACTTCCTGCAGGGCTTTCTTGAGGCGTGTTTCCCGTTGCGGTAAATCCACCATCTCTATTTCAGCGCCGGCCAGCTCACGGTTGGCGGGAATGAGATCGTATCTGCCCGCGGCAGATACCACGCGTACATCCGGGACGCTCCGGGTGCCGAGCAAAGCCTGATAAACCGTATGCGGCAAGGTGCGCTTATCGATACCGCTTCCCATGGTGGCGTTGCCCTGCGGGTCCAGATCTACCAGTAACACCCTACGTCTCGCGGCCGCGAGACTCGCCGCCAGGTTCACGCTGGTAGTGGTTTTTCCCACACCACCTTTTTGGTTGGCTATTGCCAGAATCCTCGCCATCGCGTCCGCTCCAGGGCCGGCATAACGGGGCAATCGAATATAAGCCGACCCGCTACACCCGCTTAATCACAACCAGATGCCGCTCTGACTCAAGGCCGGGAACCGCAACCGGGACTATTTTCTCCACGGCGAACTGTGCCGGCAACTGCGCCAGTTCCTCATGAGGATAAACTCCTTTCATCGCCATGAGTCTGCCGCTACCGTCTTCCGTCCCGCACAGGTGTCCTGCCAGCCTGCCGAAGTCTGCCAGGTCTGAAAAAGCGCGCGAAACAACGGTATCGAACCCCATGCCCGGGCGGAAGGTCTCGGCCCGCTCAGGCGCGACTTCAATATTACTGATCTTCAGTTCAATTCGCGCCTGTTGCAGAAACACGGCTTTTTTATGGTTGCTTTCAATCAGCACCACGTGCAGTTCAGGGCGGGCCAAAGCCAGGGGAATCCCGGGCAATCCCGCGCCACTACCCACGTCCGCGATTCTTGTTCCAATGAGATGCGGCAAGATCGCCAGGCTGTCAAGCAAATGCCGCACGAGCATGGTTTCCGGTTCACGCACAGACGTAAGGTTATATACCCGGCTCCACTTCCGGACCAACTCAAGATATTGCAGCAATCGGGCTTGAGTTTCCGCTGGAACGGAAAGCCCCAGGTCCGCTATTCCGCTAGCAAGCCTCTCGGCGAGGCTCATGCAGTTTTCTTATTGTCATTCTGGCCCGAAAATCCCCGCTTCAGATGGACTAGCAACAATGAGATTGCCGCTGGCGTGATTCCTGAAATCCGGGCGGCCTGTCCTGCGGTTTCCGGCTTGTGCTGATTCAGTTTTTGCTGCGTCTCGCTGGAAAGACCCCTGACAGTCGCGTAATCCAGATCTTGCGGCAAACGAGCTTCCTCATAATGAGCATTGCGCGCCACTTCATCCTTCTGTCGCTCAATGTAGCCGTAATACTTGGCCTGAACTTCAACCTGCTGCGCAACGAGCGGGTCGGCGACAGCCCCGCCGGCGCCCGGCAGTGTCATGAGATCAGCATAAGAGACGCCCGGGCGGCGCAACAGCTCGTACAGGGAATACTCGCGTTCAATGGTCTTGCCCAGCACATCGGCAATGCCCGATTCCAACACCGCCTCTGAATCGTTTCCCGGGCCGAGCCAGACGTTTTTCAATCTGGCGTGCTCCCGGGCGATGGCTTCCCGCTTGGTATCGAAGCTGACCCAGCGCGCCTCATCCACCACGCCTATCATGCGCCCAATCTCAGTCAGCCGCAAATCCGCATTGTCTTCGCGCAGCTGTAATCGGTATTCAGCGCGACTGGTGAACATGCGGTATGGCTCGGTAACGCCACGGGTAATAAGATCGTCCACCAACACGCCCAGGTACGCTTCATCGCGGCGCGGACACCATGCCTCGCGTTCCTGGACCTTGAGCGCGGCATTGATGCCGGCTAGCAGCCCTTGCGCGGCAGCCTCTTCGTACCCCGTTGTACCATTGATCTGTCCTGCAAAAAACAAACCCCTGATCGCCTTTGTTTCGAGCGAGCTTTTCAGTCCCCGCGGGTCGAAATAGTCGTATTCAATAGCATAACCGGGGCGGGTGATATGCGCCGTTTCAAGCCCCTTGATGGAACGTACCAGTTCAACTTGAAGATCAAACGGCAAGCTGGTCGATATTCCATTAGGATAAACCTCATGGGTACCGAGCCCCTCTGGCTCAAGGAAAATCTGATGAGCATCCCTGGAGGAAAACCGCACTACCTTATCCTCTATGGATGGACAGTAACGCGGCCCGATACCTTCAATGGCGCCAGTAAAAAGCGGCGAGCGATCGAGGCCGCCGCGGATGATGTCATGCGTGCGGTTATTTGTGTGGGTAATCCAGCACGACAATTGGGGCGGGTGCTGGCTGACGCTTCCCATAAAGGAAAAGACGGGCGAGGGGTTATCACCTGGTTGTTCGGTGACCGCGGAGTAATCTATGCTGCGGCCGTCTATGCGCGGCGGAGTGCCAGTTTTCAGCCGCCCCACGGGCAACCTCATTTCGCGCAAACGGGCAGCAAGGCTGATGGAGGGCGGATCCCCGGCCCGGCCCGCCTCAAAACTCGATAAGCCGACATGCGCCAACCCGGCGAGGAAGGTGCCGGCCGTCAATATTACCGCGGGCGCGGAAAACGTTATCCCCATCTGTGTTACGACGCCGGTTACGCGATCGCCAGCAAGCGTAAGATCCTCCACCGCTTGCTGGAAGAGCCAGAGGTTTTGCTGATTCTCCAGGCGGCTGCGAATTGCCTGACGGTAGAGCGAGCGATCCGCCTGCGCGCGAGTGGCGCGCACGGCGGGGCCCTTGCGCGAGTTCAAGATACGAAACTGGATGCCCGCCTCGTCCGCGGCGGCCGCCATTGCCCCCCCCAACGCATCCACCTCCTTGACCAGATGCCCTTTCCCGATGCCGCCGATGGAAGGATTGCACGACATCTGCCCTAGCGTTTCGATATTATGCGAAAGCAGCAGCGTTTTTTGCCCCACGCGGGCCGCCGCGAGCGCCGCCTCGGTTCCGGCATGGCCGCCGCCTATCACGATTACGTCGAAATGTTGCGAGAGATTCATGGGGAACGCGTCTCTGTGCTATTTGAAGAACGAGGATTCTACGGCAAAATGAGTGGCTCTGTAAGGGCGCATTACCAACCGGACGAGGCCCCGATGCTGTGCCGAAGACAATGTTTCACGTGAAACACCTGGCCCACCGGCTCTTCCGCAGGAAAATAGCGTAATGTCCCGGCAAAGGGGGATAATTGCGGACATGCAAGAGAGTGCTACTTGCCGATGCAGAAGCGTGAAAATATCTCGCCCAGCAAATCGTCCGGGCTGAATTCGCCTGTTATGGAAGAGAGCTGTTTTTGAGCAAGCCGCAGTTCTTCGGCCACCAGGTCGAAGTGGCGCTCGGCGGCGCCCAATTCGACCGCATATGTCACATGGTTCCGGGCCTCTTCCAGCGCATGTAAATGCCTGTGTCGCGCCATGAACACGCCTTCGCTCTGGGTATCCGGTTGCCAACCGGCCAGTTCCAGCAGTTTTTCTCGAAGCAGATCAATCCCCGCGCCGGTCTTGGCCGAAACATAAATCTCAGACTTGCTTTTTGCATCATCCTCCAGCGGCGGGATCCGATCCGCCAAGTCTGTTTTGTTATAAACATGGACGACCGGCAGCCCTGTGGGCAGCGTGCCGAGAATTTCGCTATCCTCTGGAGTAACTCCCAGCCGGCTGTCCAAAATCAACAGCGCCAGATTTGCTTTTCCGATGACGGAGCGTGTGCGCTCGATGCCGATTTTTTCGACGGTATCGTCGGTTTCCCGCAGCCCAGCTGTATCAACCAGGTGGAGCGGGACTCCTTCAATTTCAATCGTCTGGCGGATCGCATCGCGGGTGGTGCCCGCGATTGCAGTGACAATGGCCGCCTCTTCACCCGTAAGCCGGTTCAGAAGGCTCGATTTACCTACGTTGGGCCGCCCTACCAACACGATCGAGATGCCTTCGCGCAGTACGCTACCTTGCCGGGCCGAGGAAAATACGTTCTCGAGTTGCCTCAACAACGCTGCCAGTTTGTTAACGACCTCGACTTGTTGCACCACATCTATTTCTTCCTCGGGAAAATCGAGTGACGCTTCAACGAGTATACGAAGATCCGTGAGCGCTTGCACCATGCCATGAATGGCATGCGAAAACTCCCCCCGCAGGGAGCGCACGGCACAACGCGCGGCTTCGCTGGTGCTGGCGTCAATAATATCCGCAACGCTTTCAGCCTGGACGAGATCGAGCTTATTGTTAAGAAAAGCCCGGAGAGTGAATTCCCCCGGCTGAGCCAGGCGAGCGCCCGCGGAAAGGCAACTGGCTAACAATAAACTCATCACCGCGGTTCCGCCATGGCCCTGGAGTTCCAGGACGTCTTCGCCGGTGTAGGAATGAGGGGCCGGGAAATAAAGGACAATCCCCTCGTCGATAACCGATCCCTTACCATCAAAGAATTTGCTTAGCGTGGCACGCCGTGGCTCAGGGGTAGACCCCGCCAGCGTAGTCACGACGCGTCGCAGATTCTTCCCCGAAACGCGCACCACGCCAATGCCGCCTCGCCCAGGCGGAGTAGCGATTGCGGCAATGATGTCAGAATCGCGCATACCCTTCAGGTGACAGGGAAACAGTACTGTTCCTTACGTAGTGTTTCCCACTGGCTTTGGGGCGGGTTACAGCAGGAGCTAATTCAATTTTTTTTGTTTGCCCGCAGCAGCTGCAGAGGCTTCAATCATGCGGGTGATTTGCCATTGCTGCGCGATTGATAGCACGTTGTTCACCAATGAATAAAGAACCAGGCCCGCGGGAAAGAAGAAAAAGAATATGCTGAAGGCGAAAGGCATGATCTGCATCACCTTGGCCTGGATAGGGTCTGTCGCAGGCGGGTTGAGCTTTGTTTGCAGGAACATGGATATACCCATGATAACGGGCAACACGTAATAGGGGTCAGGCGACGATAGATCTTCGATCCATAACGCAAACGGAGCATAGCGCAACTCCACGCTCGCCAGCAGGACCCAGTAAAGTGAAATAAACACCGGAATCTGAACAAGGATGGGAAGACAGCCCCCCATGGGATTGATCTTCTCGGTCTTGTAAAAATCCATCATTGCCTGGTGCATGCGCTGCCGGTCATTGCCGTGCTGTTCGCGCAAGCGCTGGAGCTTGGGCGTAACCAGGCGCAACTTCGCCATTGAGCGATATCCCGCGGCGGACAGGGGGAAGAAAGCCAGCTTGACCGACATGGTCAGCAGAATAATGGCGACCCCCCAGTTTCCGGTCCATGAGTGAAAAAACGACAGCAGCCAGAACAGGGGGGCTCCAATAACTGTCAGCCAGCCATAATCCACCGTAAGCTCGAGCCCCGGTGCGATGGAAGCCAGTTTGGTCTGTTCCTCTGGCCCGGCATAGAGCGGTACGGTAATAGTGTCGGTGCTACCCGGTTCGATAACGCCGACCGGGACGATCACACCTGCGGCATACTCATTCTCGCCAAGGCGCTTCGCATAGTATTCCCGCGGCAACTTGTCCTGGGGCAGCCAGGCTGTAAGAAAATAATGCTGCAGCATCGCAATCCAGCCGTTATCAGCATTCTTCGGATAGTTTGCGTTGCCTTTGTCCAGAGCAGAAAACTCGATCTTCTTGAATTTTTCCTCCTCGGTGTATAGCGCCGCGCCGGTATAGGCCGGGATCATGAAAATCGAGCCGGCCGGAGGCTGGCTGTCGCGCAGTATCTGAAAATAGGAAAAGGGATGAATCGCGGCGTCACCCTGATTAGCGACCTCGAAACTGACATCGACAAGGTAGCTGCCGCGATGAAAAGTGTATATTTTCGTTACGCGCACACCCTCGGACTCGGGGGCCGCGAGACGTACTTCGATTTTGTCCTGTCCGGCCCCAAGATCGTAACTGCGTGCTTCGGCGGTGTAGCGGGTCTTGTGACTGGGCAGCCCTTCCCCTATCAGCCCCGACTGCGCAACGTAAATATGGTCATACTGACTCTGCAACAATGTGAAAGGCTTGCTTTTGTCTTCCTTGTCGGGGTGGTGCAACAACTCGAGGCGGCGGATATCTCCGCCCGCGGTGTCGATTTCCGCAGTGACCAGGTCGGTCCTGACCACGATTTTTTCTCCTGACTCCAGCCTGCCTGAAGCATTGACCGGCTCCGCGATATCCGCAGTAGTTTCGCTCTGCCCCGGCAGCGCTGAAACCAGCTTTTCCCCGGGAACAGGTGTTTCGCCCTGCCCGTTTATAGCCCGCTGGCCAGTCGATCCCTGGACTGCTGGCGCTGTAGGCACCGGATGCTGTTCCTTCTGCCATGCATCCCACAGAAACAACATCGATGTGGAAAAAATGAGGAAGAGTACGAATTTTTGTGTATCCATCTTGCTTCGCGAATTTTGTTTTGGCGATACGTGCATATAAACGTATCGAAGTTATTGAGCCTTGACAGGTCTAGGGTTACGGTACGGGATCGTGTCCGCCGCGTGTCAAGGGATTGCAGCGCAATATCCTCCCTATGCTCAGCAATATTCCTCGCACCACGCCATATCTGGCCAATGCCTCGCATGCGTAGTGTGAACAGGAGGGGCTGAAACGGCACGAAGGCCCGAAAAAGGGGCTCAGGCAATACTGATACAACTTTATCAGACAAATAATTACCCGCGACATCGCTGCAATTGCATCATAAGCCTTTCTGCTTCTCCCGCAAGCAGGGGCGTGTTGCCGTGCCTAACCGTCCTGCGCAAACGCACCACTACGTCGAGCCCCGACAAATCGAGTTGCCGGGCACGAAACACCTCTCGCAGCAAACGCTTTATGCGATTGCGATCTACAGCCAGCCGGTCGATTTTACGAGCGACGATCAACCCCAATCTGGAGTGCGCGAGATCATTGGGTTTAGCGAATATCTGGAAAAATTCGCTGCTTGCAGAACACCTGAATCGAATAACCGAGGAGAACTCTTCTGCTTTATGCAATCGGTGAGTTTTCGGAAAGCGAATAGTACAGTCCTCTTGTCGATTTTTGTACGCTAAGCGTCAAACCCCGAGCCGAACTCTTCCCTTGGCCCGGCGAGCCCGGATAACAGCCGCTCCACCCACTGTTTTCATGCGAACCCGAAAACCGTGAGTTCTTTTTCTCCGCGTCACGGATGGCTGGTAAGTACGTTTCATTGCTTTTCCCTTGAGCCGGATAAATAAAACCTAGCATTACAACTCTTTACGAAGGTTGATGTCAATCGATATTTTTTCCCGCCTCTGTGGATAAGTCGGTAGTAAGGGGCTAAAATACTGCTTCCCCCGCTCCGCCGAATTTCCATTTTCCTTCCCGAACCCAACTATGATCCTGCCTTCGATGGACACCTTTTGGCTTTCATGTCTTGAACATTTCGAGAAAGAACTCAGCGCGCAGCAATTCAATACCTGGATAAAGCCGCTGCGCCTGGACTGTTCACATGATGCTTTCCGACCCATCCTTGTCGCTCCCAACCGTTTTGTCATGCAATGGATCAAGGACAACTTCCTCTCCCGTATCGAGCAGATGGCGGAAAAATATTTCTCAAGAAGCATTCATTTTCAACTTGAACTTGCTGATCAGGTTTCGGCCCAAACGACCGTCGCAGGGACCAAAAGTGAAACTATAACTCCCGGCCCATCTTCCGGTGCACTTGATGCACCCGTCGTTATGCAAAAACCATTCAGGGATTCGAGAGAAAAACGTGAAAAAAATCCGAGCCGGCTAAACCCTTCATTCAGCTTCAATAGCTTTGTCACCGGAAAGGCTAATCAACTGGCGCGCGCAGGTGCCATCCAGGTCGCGGAACGACCAGGCGTTGCGTACAATCCCTTTTTTATCTATGGTGGTGTCGGCCTGGGAAAAACCCACCTCATTCAGGCTATCGGCAATCTAGTGCTGGAACACAACAGTAACGCCAAGGTCAGATACATCCACGCCGAGCAGTACGTTTCGGATGTGGTCAGGGCTTACCAGCATAAGGCCTTTGACGAGTTCAAGCGATACTATCATTCCCTTGATCTTTTATTGATAGATGACATCCAGTTTTTTGGCGGCAAAAACCGTACTCAGGAAGAATTTTTCTACGCCTTCAACGCACTTATCGAAGCACATAAGCAGGTTATCATTACCTGCGACTCTTACCCCAAAGAAATTTCCGGTATGGAAGAACGGCTGATTTCGCGTTTTGGCTGGGGCTTGACAGTAGCCGTGGAACCGCCGGAACTGGAAATGCGCGTTGCCATCCTCCTGAAAAAAGCACTACTGGAAAACATTGTTCTGGATGAAAACGTCGCATTTTTCATAGCCAAACACATTCGTTCCAACGTACGCGAACTGGAAGGGGCTCTAAAACGGGTGCTCGCCTATTCGCGATTCACAGGCCACTCCTTGTCACTGGAACTGGCAAGAGAGGCCTTGAAGGACCTGCTGGCTGTGCAGAACCGGCAGATTTCGATAGAAAATATCCAGAAGACAGTGGCGGACTACTATAAAATCAAGGTCGCCGAGATGTACTCCAAAAAACGCTCGCGCATTGTTGCACGACCCCGGCAAATGGCGATGGCCATATCGAAGGAACTCACGCCCCTCAGTCTGCCCGATATCGGTGAAGCGTTCGGTGGTAGAGACCACACAACCGTATTGCACGGATACCGGAAAATCGCCGAACTGAGAGCTTCCGATCCGGCAATCAACCGGGACTTCAATACATTGTTGCACATTCTGCGCGGTTGACACCTCCGGGGATAATGACAGGATTATTCGGGGATAACTTGTCGTTTCGTCGGCCTGGCAATTTGATCCCCATATCGTCCACAAGCAATACCTTATCGATACAAAGAAGAAAAAGCCATTAACCCTTTAATAACCCGGAAGTATTTTTATTTATACCGGACTTTTCCGGCTTTTATTAACTATTATTATGGATTTAAATAATGAAACTGATACAAGCCGAAAGGGATGTATTGCTAAAACCATTGCAAACAGTTACCGGTATTGTTGAACGCCGCCATACATTACCTATTCTGTCCAATGTGCTTCTGCAGTTTAAGGACAGGATAATCTCGTTTATCGCAACTGATCTCGAAATACAGATAACCACTTCCGCCCCGGATGGGACGATTCCTGACGAAGACTTTTCGGTAACCGTTTCGGCAAAGAAACTCCAGGACATTCTCCGGGCGCTTCCTGACCAGGCTCAAGTGGTATTGGAAGCCGAGGAAAACCGGCTTCATGCGAAAGCCGGTAAAAGCCGTTTTAACTTACAAACCCTACCTGCCGAAGATTTTCCCCGGTTTTCCGAAGGCACTGAACCGCTGGCAAAAATCACGGTACAGCAAAAGGAGCTAAAACGTCTTCTTTCCATGGTGCAATATGCCATGGCGCAGCAGGATATACGGTATTATCTGAACGGGTTGCTCTTGCTGATGGAAGACGACTGCCTGAAGGTCGTCGCTACGGATGGTCACCGCCTGGCGTTTGCGCTCATGATGCTGGAAGCACCACAGGAAAAAAAAGAAGCCATTCTACCCCGCAAAGTGGTACTGGAACTGGCCAAGCAGTTAACTGACAGCGAGGAGCCGGTGACGATCGAGATACTGCAGAATCAGGTCCGTTTCACCTTTTCGAATGTCGTGTTGGTCTCAAAGGTTGTCGATGGCAAGTTTCCCGACTATAACCGCGTCATTCCAACGGGCTATCAGAAGCAATTTGAGATAAACCGGCTGCTGTTCTTACAGACACTCCAGCGGGCATCAATTCTATCCAACGAAAAATTCCGGGGCGTGCGGTTGATATTGACTCCGGGTAATCTTCGTATTGTTTGTAACAACAGCGAGCAGGAAGAAGCACAGGAAGAGCTGGAATTGCAGTATGACGGCGAAGCGCTCGATATTGGGTTCAACATTACCTATCTTCTGGACGTGTTGAACAACCTGGGCAGCGAAACGGTGCAATGTTCATTTGGTGACGCCAATAGCAGTGCGCTTATCGTGCTGCCCGGCGACGACAATTTCAAGTATGTCGTGATGCCAATGAGGATATAAAAGAAAGCAGTGTATCGATTCCCCAAGGCAAAGTTCCGCCATTTAGCGCCTCCCGCCAAGGCGAGATCAGAAAAAACAGCAGAAGCGTATTTCACCTGAAAGTCACCCTTAATCCGATAAAATGATCGACAAAGACCCTTCCCGGCAGCAAAGAAGTCAAAACGCAACCGACTACAGTTCGGACAGCATAAAAATTCTCAAGGGCCTTGACGCGGTACGCAAGCGGCCCGGCATGTACATTGGCGACACCAGCGATGGCACCGGCTTGCATCACATGGTCTTCGAGGTGGTTGATAACGCCATTGACGAGGCGCTAGCCGGTTATTGTGACGAGATAACCGTGGTCATTCATCCGGATAGTTCCGTAACGGTACAGGATAACGGACGAGGTATTCCTACCGGCGTCAAATATGACGACGAAATGAAGCGCTCCGCAGCCGAAATCGTCATGACTGAACTACACGCCGGCGGCAAGTTCGATGACAATTCCTACAAGGTGTCCGGGGGCCTGCATGGCGTCGGCGTGTCCGTTGTCAATGCGTTGTCGGAATGGTTGCGTCTGACTATCCGCCGGGATGGGCTAATTCATCAGATCGAGTTCCGAATGGGCGTTCCCGTGGCGCCGCTGGCGATAACCGGAAAGACTGAACGCCGTGGCACGGAATTACACTTCCTCGCGAGCAAGGAGATATTCGGCAATATCGAATATCACTACGATATATTCGCTAAGCGACTGCGGGAACTTTCCTTCCTGAACAATGGTGTCAGGATTCACTTGACTGACCAACGTAGCGCCAAGGAAGAAACCTTCGCCTTTGCAGGCGGAGTGAAAAGTTTCGTTGAGTATGTCAATCGAACCAAATCCGTTCTTCATCCAAATATTTTTTACGCTTGCGGCGAAAAAGACAGCATCGTGGTGGAAGTCTCCATGCAGTGGAACGACAGCTATTCCGAACAGGTTCTCTGCTTCACCAACAACATTCCGCAAAAGGATGGTGGAACACACCTCACCGGCTTGCGTGCGGCCATGACTCGCACGCTTAACAACTATATCGAAAAAAACGAACTGGCTAAAAAGGCCAGGATTGAAACTGCGGGCGACGACATGCGCGAAGGCCTGTCCTGCATTTTATCGGTGAAGTTATTCGAGCCCAAATTTTCCTCCCAGACCAAGGAAAAATTGGTTTCCTCGGAAGTGCGTCCCGCCGTGGAGGAAGTCGTGTCGCTCAAGCTGGCGGAGTTTCTGCTGGAGCATCCTCTCGATGCCAAAACAATCTGCGGAAAGATCATCGACGCCGCAAGAGCTCGGGAGGCCGCCCGAAAAGCCCGGGAGCTTACCCGGCGCAAGGGCGTGCTGGATGGTATGGGCTTGCCGGGAAAACTTGCCGACTGCCAGGAGAAAGATCCCGCGCAATGCGAACTTTATCTTGTCGAGGGTGATTCGGCAGGCGGGTCAGCCAAGCAGGGACGCGACCGGAAATTCCAGGCGATCATGCCGCTCAAGGGGAAAATTCTGAATGTCGAAAGAGCCCGTTTCGATAAATTGATTTCATCTCAGGAAATCGCCTCCCTTATTACCGCGCTGGGAACCGGCATTGGAAAGGACGAATACAATCCGGACAAGTTACGTTACCACCGCATCATTATCATGACGGATGCGGACGTGGACGGCTCCCACATTCGCACATTGCTGCTTACGTTCTTCTATCGGCAAATGCCCGAACTGATCGAGCGCGGCCATATATTCATTGCCCAGCCGCCGTTGTACAAGATCAAGCACGGCAAGCAGGAACGCTATGTGAAGGACGACCATGAGCTTAAACAATACTTGTTGGGACTCGCACTGACCGATGCCGAACTGCATACCAATGAAGATGAGCCCCCGCTAACTGGAGAAACGCTGGAAAAGATTGCCAACGAATACCTGCTGGCTGAAGCGGTAATAGAGCGCATGAGTTGCCTGATCGACAGCGAAGTGATGCATGCCCTGCTGCGACATCCTGATGTCGATTTAAGCGATGAAACCCGCGCCACCGAAAGTGCAGCTCGCCTTGCGGCACAGGTAGCTCCGGTAAGAGTCACACCCGAGTATGACGTAGCAAAAGAAGCTTTTCGCCTGAAAATCTCCCGCCTGCATCACGGTAATACCCGCGCCAGCTATCTGGATCAGGATTTCCTGGAAAGTGGTGACTACGCGCAAATCAGGCAAACCGCGCTGGTGCTCAACGACCTCATGACGCCCACCGCATACGTCAGCCGCGGTGAACAGAAACAATTTGTCAGTAATTTCAAACAAGCGCTCGACTGGCTGCTACAGGAGGTTAAAAAGGGTGTCGGCACCCAGCGCTACAAGGGGCTGGGAGAAATGAATCCCGCCCAATTGTGGGAGACTACCATGGACCCGGGAACTCGCCGGCTGCTGCGAGCACAGATCGAAGACAGCATTGCCGCCGACGAAATTTTCACCACGCTCATGGGCGACGTGGTCGAACCCCGACGTGCCTTTATCGAAAATAATGCGCTGGGAGTCCGAAATCTCGATGTTTAGAACGCACCAGAGGGATATCAGGCAGGAAGCCTGGTCTGCTCCTCAAATCTCCGGTTGGTGTTTGCCGGTTGCGGAGGCAGACTTCGCAACGCCATTCTTTCCACCCGTGGCTGGTGTTAAACTGCGCGTCAGGCATATTAAAAATATCAAAGGACTTTATCCCCATGTTGTCTCCGAAACTGACTCTGGAAAACGTTGACCCGGACTTATGGCAGGCAATCAGGGGCGAAATGCAGCGACAGGAAGAATATATCGAGCTGATCGCTTCGGAAAACTATGCAAGCCCGGCGGTAATGCAGGCGCAGGGATCAGTCCTGACCAATAAATATGCAGAAGGATACCCCGGAAAGCGGTATTACGGCGGCTGCGAGTTTGTGGATGTTGTGGAGCAGCTTGCGATAGACCGGGTAAAGAAGCTGTTCGGTGCGGAGTATGTCAATGTTCAGCCGCATTCCGGTTCGCAAGCCAATACCGCAGTATATCTGACTGCCCTGAAACCGGGCGACACCTTTCTCGGCATGTCACTCGCCCATGGCGGGCATCTGACTCATGGCGCGTCGGTGAATCTCAGCGGCAAAATCTTCAATGCCATTTCGTATGGCTTGAACCCGCAAACCGAAGAACTCGATTATGAGGAGGTGGCGCGTCTCGCGCGCGAGCACAAGCCGAAAATGATCGTGGCCGGTGCATCCGCCTACTCGCTGGTGATAGACTGGAAGCGCTTTCGCAAGATTGCGGATGAAGTGAGCGCTTACCTATTCGTGGACATGGCTCATTATGCGGGGCTGGTAGCGGCGGGGTTTTATCCGAATCCTGTCGGCGTCGCCGACTTTGTCACCAGCACCACCCACAAAACATTGCGGGGCCCCCGAGGCGGCATAATCATGGCCAAGCCGGAGCATGAGAAAGCGCTGAACTCGGCAATTTTCCCGCAAACCCAAGGGGGCCCTTTAATGCATGTGATCGCGGCCAAGGCAGTGGCTTTCAAGGAGGCCGCCAGCGATGAGTTCAGGGATTATCAGGAGCAGGTGATCGACAACGCGCGCGTAATGGCAAAAGTATTGCGGGAGCGGGGACTCCGCATCGTTTCCGGACGCACGGACTGCCACATGTTCCTGGTGGACGTTCGCGCCAAGGAGGTTACAGGCAAGCAAGCCGCCGAGGCGCTGGAGCTGGCGCATATCACCGTCAATAAGAATGCGATTCCCAATGATCCGCAGAAACCCTTTGTCACCAGCGGCATTCGTATCGGTTCGCCTGCCATAACCACACGCGGCTTCAAGGAACTCGAATCGGAACAGCTGGGAAACCTGATAGCCGATGTGCTGGATGCGCCGTCGGACGTTACGGTACTCTCGCACGTAGCGCATCAAGCCAAAGCGCTCTGTGCGAAATTCCCGGTTTACCAGCGTTGATCGCGCAAGAGGAAGCCATACACGCACCGGGTAAAGCGGCGGGAGTTCGGCCCCATGCCCCGCATAGGGGTTTGGCAAGCTGGTTGATTGGCCGCTTTCTCTTGAGCGGCAGGACATGAAATGCCCGTTCTGTAATGCCGACGACACCAGCGTGATCGATTCACGTGTAAGCGAGGAAGGTGGCAGGATACGCCGCCGCCGCCGCTGTCCCACGTGTGATAAACGATTTACCACTTATGAAACGGTGGAGCTGCGTTTGCCGCAGGTGGTGAAACAGGATGGCAATCGGGCTGAGTTTGACCGCCACAAATTGCTTACGAGTTTCACGCGGGCATTGCACAAGCGTCCGGTCCCCACCGGGGAAGTGGATGGCGCAATGGATCGTATCGTGCATAAAATTCTAAGCCTGGGAGACCGTGAGATACCCTCGCGCAGGATCGGTGAGATGGTGATGGAAGAACTTTATCAGCTGGATAAGGTGGCTTATATTCGGTTCGCGTCCGTCTACCGGAGCTTCCAGGACGCCGACGATTTTCATAACGTCATCAGAGAGCTCCAACAGCCGCAGCAAAACAAGGAAACGGAAAATCCCTGATACCAAGTCTGCCATTTTTTCCTATTCTTTACAGCGACACAGCAGTTCGTAGGGCCGCGATGGTTACAGTTTAGTCACCAGCAGTACGGAGATTCCCCTTGTCCTCGCCCGCGTTCTCCTCCAACGATTACGTCCACATGGCCCATGCCCTGCGGCTTGCCGAGAAAGGACTTTATAGCACGAGTCCCAATCCACGGGTGGGCTGCGTTCTGGTACGCGATGACAAGGTGGTCGGCAGCGGCTGGCACGAACGCGCCGGCGGGCATCACGCCGAAATAAATGCGCTTGCAGCGGCGGGGCCGGCGGCGCGCGGCGCGACGGCCTACCTTACACTGGAGCCCTGCAATCATCATGGACGAACCCCGCCTTGTGCGGAAGCATTAATCAACGCGGGAATCGCTAAACTGCTGACAGCGATGCAAGACCCGAATCCGCTCGTGGCGGGAGCGGGTCTTGCATCGCTGAAGGAAGCCGGAATAGAAGTTCAAACCGGTTTGATGGAAGCGGAAGCGAAGGCGCTTAATATTGGTTTTGTCGCACGCATGACTCGTAACCGCCCGTGGGTGCGAATAAAAATTGCCGCGAGCCTGGACGGCAAGACCGCTCTCAACAATGGCACCAGTCAGTGGGTTACCGGAGAGGCCGCACGGCACGACGGTCACCGGCTCCGGGCACGCTCCTGCGCGGTTCTGACCGGTATCGGCACGGTACTTGCAGACGACCCGCAGCTCACTGTTCGTCACGTGAAGACCTCAAGACAGCCATTGCGGGTCGTAGTCGACAGTCGGCTCGATATTCCGGTAGATGCCAGATTATTACGTGGTGGAGGGGAACTCGTCTTCACCGCGACTGCCAGCGAGGGAAAAATAGGAGCGCTCCAGGATGTGGGCGCTCGCGCCATCGTATTGCCCGATCTAAATGACAACGTCGATCTGGCCGGCATGATGCGAATGCTTGCCGACTTTGAGATAAACGAAGTTCTGGTTGAGGCGGGTTGGCGGCTGAATGGGTCGCTGATCAATGCCGGGCTGGTGGATGAGATCGTATTTTATCTCGCGCCATATCTGATAGGCAACGCCGCGAGAGATATGGTAAAACTGCCCGAATTGACGGATCTTGCAGACAAGCGCGTACTCAACATTCAGGATGTGCGCGCGGTTGGCACGGATATCCGCGTTACAAGCCGTTTTTCCTGATGCGACGCCGGCTCATGCTTTTGCCGGATACTTGGTAAGCTTGCGTTGTAACGTACGGCGATGCATATTAAGAATTCTGGCTGTAACAGAAACATTGCCTTTATTCTCATTCAGCACGCGCTGGATATATTCCCATTCCAGCCGTCCGACCGACAGGGGGTGCGCACTGATTTTCACATCCGCGTCACCCGTGATGCGCTCAAACGCTATCATGATCTCATCTACGTCTACCGGTTTCGCAAGATAATGAGTGGCACCGAGCTTGATCGCTTCCACTGCCGTCGCAATACTGGCGTAACCTGTCAACATGACTATCCGAGTGCCTGGGTCAAGCAATTTCAGTTTTTCAACCAGGGTCAGGCCGGAAACTCCAGGGAGCCTGAGATCGATCACGGCATACTCGGGGGTGCAAGCCTCGGCCGATTCCAGCGCCTGCTCGACCGTATGTGCGGACGAGACATTAAATCCGCGCTTCGCCATCGCGTTCGCCAGTACGGTGCAAAACGTCAGGTCATCATCGACAATGAGTAAAGTTGGCCGATCATCGGCCTCAATGGAGAGTTGGGTTGTCATAACGATTGCGATTGACGTATCAGAGGTAGTATAACCTGGGTGCAAGCACCTCCATCCCGGCCATCACGGTTGACCAGGCGCACGCTTCCTCCAAATCGCTCGATATTCGCGTTCGCCAGAAACAGGCCGATTCCAAATCCCTGTCCTCCCGGCTTGGTGGTAAAGAATGCCTGCCCCGCGCGCTGTACGGCTTCTCCGCTCAGTCCCTCGCCGTAATCGAGGATTTGCAGATGCAATTCCTGATGATTCCACGTCACTTCCACCTCAATATGCTTCAAGGAGGCATCGGCTGCGTTATTTAACAGGTTCAGGATGGATTGGCTTAATAATTGCGTATTCAAAATTTGCGGAGGAGGCTCAACGCCGCTCCCGTGGTAGGTAAATTTGACGGAGGGCCGCATCAATTGCCATTTGTCCAGAACCTGGCGCAAAAAACTATCAACAGCCTGACCGCTACCGTCCTCGGCTCGCGCCTGCCCCGCATCCGCCAGCAATTGCGTCAGCATGCGCTTGCAGTGCGTAATCTGGTCCCGCAGTATTCTGATGTTTTGCTGAAACTCGCTGTTCTCGGTGTATTCGCCTTGAAGCTCTCCCGTTACTACCGCCATGGTAGCGAGCGGTGTACCGAGCTCATGCGCAGCGCCAGCGGCTAGTGTTCCCAGCGCGATGATCTGCTCATTGCGCAACGCCTGTTCGCGCGCCAGCGCAAGATCCTTGTCGCGTTCCCGTATGGATATGCCCATCTTGACCACGAACCAGGCAATTAATACCGTGCTTAACACAAAGGCCAGCCACATTCCGGACACATGGAGGATAAATTCGCTGTTATGTTCCTGGTGGTCATGCGGCAACGGCACATAATAAAACAGCAACAGCGTATAACAGCTTATCGTTATCGCCGCCATTAACCAGGTATACACCCAGGGTAGCGCGGCTGCGGCAATCGTCAACGGCAACAAATAAAGCGAGATAAACGGGTTGGTGGAACCGCCGCTGAAGTACAGCAACGCGCTCAGCGCGAAGACATCAAACAATAGTTGCGCAAAAAACTCCATGCTTGAAACGGGCCACTTGCGGCGCAGGCGGATCCATGTTGCCAGGTTCAATATGGCGAGGAAAACCGCAACCGCCACCATTTCGCTCCACGGCAGTTGCATCTCGAGCACCCAGTGCGCCAGGGCAAAGGTCATGCACTGAGCCGCAATCACGATATTCCGGAGTAAAAACAGCCGATGCAGGTTCTTGCTTAGCGGCGACTGGCTGAGATCACTGAACATTTCGGTTGTCTGTGCCTAAGCGGGTTTGTGTATCATGTAACCCGAACATTAGCGTATATTGCCATTGTCGGCCATGCGGCAATTGCCGCAGCTTGTGCCGGAGGGTCACGCTATGACGGACCATTGTATTGAAAGCAGGAAACTTTGATGTTCACCGGAATAGTAGAAGCTGTCGGCGAGATAAAACACCTCAAATCTCTCGACGGAGGATTACGCTTGCGTATCGCTCCCGGGATGCTCTGCATGGACGACATGAACACTGGGGATAGCATCGCCGTAAGTGGAGTATGCCTTACCGTTACCTCGTTGGCCAACGACGGTTTTTCGGTGGACGTATCTCGCGAAACCCTGAATTGTACCGAAGGTCTGCATAAGCAAGGGGGGCGGGTAAACCTCGAAAAGGCTCTGCGGCTGTCAGACCGGCTGGGAGGCCATCTCGTGAGCGGACATGTGGACGGAATTGGAGAAGTGACGGGACTGACGCCGGTTGGCGAAAGCTGGCGTGTGGTACTCAAGCCGCCGGAGCCGTTGTTAAAGTACATCGCTAAAAAAGGATCAATAACGGTAAATGGAGTAAGCTTGACAGTTAACGCGCTGACGGGAAATGAGTTCGAAGTCAATCTGATTCCCCACACCCTGTCCGTCACGACACTCAAAGACCTCAAGGCGGGCATGAAGGTTAATCTGGAAGTCGATATGTTGGCGCGTTATATCGAGCAATTATTGGAAAACCGCAAAATTGCGGCTGACGATTGAAATGGTTATCAGTTCCATACAGGAAATAATTTCCGAAATCAGGACCGGCAGAATGGTTGTCCTTGTAGATGAGGAAAACCGCGAAAACGAAGGAGACCTGGTTCTCGCAGCCGATTTCGTCACCCCGGCAGCCATCAATTTCATGGCGACGCATGGCCGCGGCCTGATTTGTCTGACACTTACCGAGGAGTGCTGCCGTCGGCTGAACCTGCCGCTGATGGTCGCCGCCAACCGTTCGCCGCTAGGGACCAATTTTACCATCTCCATCGAGGCGGCAAGCGGCGTCACGACGGGTATTTCGGCGTCCGACCGCGCTCGTACCGTGCAGGCAGCGGTTAGCGCGGACGCCAAGCCCGAAGATATCGTCCAACCCGGGCACATTTTTCCGCTGATGGCGCAAAAAGGCGGCGTGCTCGTGCGTGCGGGACATACCGAGGCGGGATGCGATCTGGCGAGTCTTGCGGGGCTGACCCCGGCTACTGTGATTTGCGAAATACTGAATGAGGATGGCAGCATGGCTCGGCTGCCGGATCTGGTTGAATTTGCCGCAAGGCATCAGCTCAGGATCGGCGCCATAACCGACCTCATCCATTATCGCAGCCGCACCGAAAGCCTGGTCAGACGCATGGCCGAACGTTCTATCCACACAGTTCACGGTGAGTTTCGCCTGATCGCATATCTCGACAAGACGGTGAATGCGACTCATCTGGCCCTGGTCAAAGGCAAAATCGATCCCGGCATTGAAACCCTGGTACGCGTGCACGAGCCGCTTTCAGTTATCGATCTGCTTGACGTCAATGACGCTACCCATTCATGGAGCGTAAATGAAACGCTCCAGGTAATTGCCGGCGCAGCAAGTGGAGTTATCGTGTTGCTTCACCCCGGCGAAAGGGCAGCAGAGTTACTGGAGCGTGTCATGCCGGCCAAAACCGGAACTCACGCCGCCGCCAGGACCGAGTTGCGGGATTATGGCATTGGCGCCCAGATATTGAAGGATCTGGGCATAGGCAGGATGCGGCTACTGGCGCTACCGCGAAAAATGCCCAGCATGGCGGGTTTCGGTCTAGAAGTCACGGGATATCTGGAACCGGAAGATAAAAGCCGGCTGCTGGCCACTAAAATATAGCCGGTTTATTAATGGTTTTTGAGAGCCGGGCTGCCCTCGGGTAACCTCGAAAGTTATCCGTTGCGGCCTGGTTTTTGGCACAGGAGCGAACATGGGACGATACGACAACATTCTGGAACTCGAGCCCAATCTAAACGGTGGGGATTTGCGTATCGGTCTTGTGATGAGCCGCTTTAACAGGGATGTGAGTGAGGGATTGCTCGGCGCATGCACTGCGGAACTGGCAAAACGCGGCGTGGAGGAGACAGGCATGCTGCTCGTGACTGTGCCCGGCGCGCTGGAAATCCCGCTGGCGCTACAGAAAATGGCGCTAACCGACCAGTTTGACGCTTTGATAGCCCTGGGTGCCGTAATACGCGGGGACACCTATCACTTCGACATCGTGTCGAACCAATCGGCCAGCGGTGTAGCCGCCGTGCAGCTTGATACCGGCATCCCGGTAGCTAACGGCATACTCACAACCGATACCGACGATCAAGCGCTGGCACGCATGAGCCAGAAAGGAACCGAAGCCGCGCAAGTGGCGATCGAGATGGCCAATTTGCTACGGGAGCTTGAGGAAGTGACTCAGTAAAGTGACTCAATGACGCAGAGTGAACGGACAACCAAACGAGAAGCCGGGCCCGGCCGCAAGACGCGCCGCCACCAGGCTCGTGAGCTGGCATTACAGGGACTTTACCAATATTGCGTGGCCGGCGGAACCGTTGAGGCTATCGAAGCGCAGCTGCATGAAACGAGCGCGTACTCGAAAACGGACAAGGATTACTTCTCAGGCCTGCTGCGAGGTGTGCTTGCAAATATCGCAGAGCTGGAGCACCAGATCCAGGCCTATCTCGATCGTCCGTTCAAGGAACTTAGTCCCGTGGAGATTTCCATTCTGCTTTTGGGAACCCACGAGCTTGCGAGTCATCCGGAAATTCCCTACCGGGCAGTAATCAACGAGGCAGTGGAACTGGCGAAAACATACGGGGGCACGCATGGACATAAATACGTCAACGGTGTGCTGGACAAACTCGCGGCAGAGCTGAGAACGGCCGAGGTCCGTTCAAAAAGCCGGTGATCGAGCTGGAGAAAACCACAACCTGACCGCGTTCGGGTTTGCGTTGTCGAGCGCTGTTGAAGGGGCCGGCGCAACTACTTTTCCATCCCGAGCCGGGCGCGCAGCTAACACCACATGCCGCATGGCTTTCGCGCGCCCCCTTCTCGCAAGAGACCGACCCATTCAGAGGCTCGACCAAAAGTGCTGTCGGAATTCGAGATCATTCAACGCTATTTCGTGCGTCCATCCCCCCGCACGGTATTGGGAGCAGGAGATGACGCAGCCCTGATCGAGGCCTCGACGGGGATGGAATTGGCGGTTTCCACCGATATGCTGGTCTCCGGGCAGCATTTTTTTGTCGACGCCGAACCGCGTCTGCTAGGGCATAAATCGCTCGCGGTGAATTTGTCCGATATGGCTGCAATGGGAGCGAGGCCACGGTGGGCCACGCTTTCCCTGGCACTGCCCGAATCAGTTCTGTGCGACGGTGAAAAATGGCTCCAAGCGTTCGCCGAAGGGTTTTTCGAACTTGCCCACGCTCATCAGGTCGACCTGATCGGCGGGGATACCACCAAGGGCCCGCTGAATATTTGCATGACCATCATTGGAGAGGTGGCGAAAGGAAAAGCATTACGCCGCAGCGGCGCCCGGCGGGGAGATGACATTTGGATATCCGGCCGTCTGGGCGATGCCGCCCTCGCGCTTGCTAATCAGCAGGGCCACATCGTGCTTGAACCCGCTGAAATCGAAGCAAGTCTTCCCGCGCTTCTTGCGCCCCAGCCACGAGTCGAACTGGGCCAGCGATTGATCGGCCTTGCCCGAAGCGCAATCGATGTTTCGGATGGGCTGCTGGCTGACCTGGAGCATATTCTGAAGCGTTCAAAAGTCGGTGCTATCATCAGGCTGCAAGAGATAAATTGCCCGGCTTCAATTAAAAAACGCCTCCCTCAACCACTGGCGTTAAAATGCCTCCTCGCAGGCGGAGACGATTATGAGCTCTGCTTTACCGCCCCCACGGCGAAGCGGGCAAAAATCGAATGGCTTTCCCGGGAGCAGCGGATTGCGCTGACCCGTATCGGCACAATCACCGAGGGAGAAGACTTGATCGTGATCGATGCGGCAGGCAGGAGCATAGCGCTGGAGGCAAAAGGCTATGACCACTTCCGTGCCTGATAGCGGCATGGAGGGCAGGCAGGGTGGCGAGGGGTTGGAATCAGGAATCGAGCCAGCCCGGCGGTGTCCGGACAAAGTGTTTATCCGCAGTCATCCCGCGTATTTCATCGCCTTTGGCGGGGGCGCGGGCCTGAGCCCGGTTGCGCCCGGCACGATGGGCAGTCTGGCCGCTTTTCCCTTGTTCTGGCTATTCGATTTCTTCCTGGGTCCGCTCAACTTTCTCCTGTTGATAAGTGCGATGTTTCTAGTTGGCACCTGGGCCTGCGGTGTTACCGGCAGGGCCCTGGACGACCATGATCACGGCGGCATGGTCTGGGATGAGATCACCGCGTTCCTGCTGGTATTGTTCTTTACGCCCAAGATGGTGATATGGCAAGTATCCGCGTTTCTGCTATTCCGTTTGTTCGATATAATAAAACCGCCGCCTATCCGGCATTATGATAGAAAGCTGCGCGGAGGTTTTGGCGTAATGCTGGATGATTTGCTAGCCGCGTTCCTGACGTTACTCTGTCTCGCGGGATGGAAAGCGTTTGAAATAGGACGTCTAATTCCTTGAAGCAAGTGTTTTAGCGACGGATTAAAAATGGGATCAAATGATATGGATGATCTTGCACTTCAAGATCTTGCCCGAAAGGCTGGAGCAGCGCTTGCCGAGCAGGGGTTGATGCTTGCCACCGCCGAATCCTGCACCGGCGGCTGGCTGGGACAGATGCTCACTTCGATAGCGGGAAGCTCAGGTTGGTACGAGCGGGGGTTTATCACCTACGCCACTACCTCAAAACACGAAATGCTGGGCGTGAGTACCGCGACGCTCGAAGAATTCGGTGCGGTTTCCGAGCAGACCGCCTCCGAAATGGCGACAGGCGCGATTATGCATAGCCATGCACAAGTGGGGGTTTCCATTACCGGAATTGCCGGTCCGGACGGGGAGACCGCGGAAAAACCCGTAGGGATGGTCTGTTTTGCCTGGATAATGAAGGAGGGAATGGTGTGCGCCGAAACAAGATATTTCAGCGGTGCCCGCGAGGAAATCAGGCGCCAATCCGTGGCGGGAGCGCTGCAAGGTTTGCTCGACCTGTTACACAGTACCCCCCCGCAAGTCGGGTAGCAACCTGTTGTTCAGGGTGAACTGCCTTCCTGCTTATGGGACATGCCACCGCTCATGATGCGGTCACTGGCGGCAATTGCAATCGCGGACAGTAAAAAAACCAGATGGATCCCGGTTTGGGCCAATATGGTTTTTTCATCGTACGCGTGCGCGTTGATGAACGTCTTGAGCAGGTGAATAGATGAAATGCCAATGATCGCGGTGGCGAGCTTGACCTTGAGCACCGATGCATTGACATGGGAGAGCCATTCCGGCTGATCCGGATGCCCCGCAAGATTCATGCGTGAAACGAATGTTTCATAGCCGCCAATGATCACCATGATAAGCAGGTTGGAGATCATCACCACATCGATCAGGCCCAGCACGACAAGCATGATGGTGGTTTCGTTGATCTTGGCGGGTCTCGCCGTCCCTTCGATAGCCACCGAGTCCAATATATGTTGCAGCGCAGCCTGGTTACCCATGACCGCTCCGATAAGATCGAGCAATTCCACCCAGAAGTGATAGACATAAACGCATTGGGCGAGAATAAGCCCCAGGTACAACGGTAACTGCAGCCAGCGCGTGGTAAATATGAAATATGCCAGCGGCTGAATTTTTCTTGGAGTGTCGGGATTAGGAATAGGATTAGCGCGGTCCTTGTTGATAGCCATGCGTTTGCCAGTCTGCGGTAATAAAGAATAATTCCCCATTTTACACAATATCCGGGCACCCCCGCTGCCCGCAGAAGACCGTTAATGCGCGCTGAGGAATAATTGCCATCTTCCTCTTCGCTTTCCCGGGGGGGCGACCTATGCGATAATTCCTCACATTCAAAAAAGGAAATTCCATGGACGAAAATAGAAGCAAGGCGCTTGCAGCGGCTCTTTCACAGATCGAAAAACAGTTCGGTAAAGGTTCGATCATGCGCTTGGGCGCCGCCGATGTTGCCAGGGACGTCCAGGTCATTTCCACTGGCTCGCTGGGACTCGATATCGCGTTGGGGGTTGGCGGGCTCCCACGCGGAAGGGTCGTGGAAATCTACGGGCCGGAATCCTCCGGCAAAACAACCCTTACCCTGCAAGTCATCGCCCAGATGCAAAAGATCGGCGGCACCGCCGCATTCATCGACGCGGAGCACGCGCTGGACCCGCAATACGCGCAAAAAATCGGCGTCAACGTGCAGGAATTGCTGATTTCTCAGCCGGACAACGGGGAGCAGGCACTGGAAATCGCCGACATGCTGGTGCGCTCCGGATCGGTGGACGTGGTCGTGGTCGATTCGGTCGCGGCCCTGACGCCACGGGCGGAGATCGAGGGTGAGATGGGCGAGCCGCAAATGGGGTTGCAGGCGAGACTCATGTCGCAAGCCTTGCGCAAGCTTACGGCTAATATCAAGCGCAGCAATACCATGGTAATTTTTATCAATCAGATACGCATGAAGATCGGGGTCATGTTCGGAAGCCCGGAAACGACAACCGGCGGCAACGCATTGAAATTCTACGCATCGGTACGGCTCGACATACGCCGTACCGGTTCCATCAAAAAGGGCGATGAAGTCATCGGCAGCGAAACCCGCGTAAAAGTGGTCAAGAACAAGGTCGCGCCGCCATTCAAGCAGGCGGAATTCGATATTCTCTACGGAGAGGGAATTTCGCGCGAAGGTGAAATCGTCGAGTTGGGCGTGCAGCACAAGCTGATCGAGAAATCCGGCGCATGGTACGCCTATAAAGGGGAAAAAATTGGGCAAGGCAAGGACAATGCGCGGGAGTTCCTTAGAGAGCATCCTGACATAGCGATGGAAATCGAATCGAAGATCCGCACGGCCGTCGGTGTTGCCAACCCGGCGGAAACCGCCGAGGCAGAGTAACCCGCCCTGCATTCGGGAAAAAGCGCGGCGTAACTGGCCGGCCTCGCCGAGGTTGTCATGACAACGGAGCCCAGCCTTAAAACCCGTGCCCTGGGTTATCTGGCCCGGAGGGAGCACTCTCGGCTGGAGTTGGAAAAAAAGCTTGCGCGCCACGCCTCAGCTGCGGGGGAAATTCCCGCCGCCCTGGACGCGCTCGAGCAACAAGGCTTTCTCTCCGCCGCGCGCGTAGTCGAACAGGTGGTGCAGGTGCGCAAGAGCAAGTTCGGCAGCCAGCGGATAGCGCATGAGCTGCGCGAAAAGGGTATCGCTGAGAACCTAATCGTCGCCGCGTTGCCCGATATCAGAGAAACCGAGCACGAGCGGGCCCGCGAGGTATGGCGCAAAAAGTTTGGCGCGATGCCCGCCAATGCGAAAGAGCTGGGCAGGCAAATGCGCTTCCTGATGGGGCGGGGGTTTCCCGGGGACGTGATACGTCAAGTGCTGCGGCATTCCGATGAAGAAGAGCCGAGATGAAAAGCAGTGAAATAAGGACCGCATTCCTTGAATTCTTTGAGTCGCACGGACACACGATCGTAGCGTCGAGTCCCCTCGTTCCCTACGATGACCCCACGCTTTTGTTTACAAACGCGGGCATGGTGCAGTTCAAGGATGTGTTTCTGGGCCATGATAAGCGGCCCTATGTACGCGCGGCCAGTTCCCAGCGTTGCGTGCGTGCGGGCGGCAAGCACAACGATCTGGAGAATGTGGGCTATACCGCCCGGCATCATACCTTCTTCGAGATGCTGGGAAACTTCAGCTTCGGCGATTATTTCAAGCGCAACGCCATCAGGTTCGCATGGGAATTCCTTACGGTCACGTTGAGGTTATCCGCGGAAAGATTGTGGGTTACTGTTTATGCCGAGGACGACGAAGCAGCGGATATATGGCTCAATGAGGTTGGCGTCGACCCTTCGCGGCTGACGCGCATCGCCACCATGGATAACTTCTGGCAAATGGGCGATACCGGCCCCTGCGGTCCCTGTTCGGAGATTTTTTATGATCATGGCCCTGCAGTTGCCGGCGGTCCACCTGGCACGCCCGAAGCGGATGGCGACCGCTTTATCGAAATCTGGAACCTGGTATTCATGCAATACAACAGGGACAGCACGGGTACGCTGCATCCGCTGCCCCGGCCGTCGGTGGATACCGGCATGGGGCTGGAGCGTATCGCCGCCGTGATGCAACAGGTTCACAGCAATTACGAAATCGACTTGTTCCGGGACTTGATCAAGGCGGCGGCACAGGTTACCGGCACGACGGATTTATCCGGCAGCTCACTCAAGGTGATTGCCGACCACATACGTGCCTGCTCCTTTCTCATCGTCGACGGCGTGATTCCCGGCAACGAAGGGCGCGGCTATGTCCTCCGGCGCATCATTCGCCGCGCCATTCGCCACGGCTACAAGCTGGGGCAAAAACAGCCCTTCTTTTACTCCCTGGTGGAAAAACTCGCGGAAATGATGGGGGACGCCTACCCGGAACTGTTGGGGACCCAGGCTCGCGTGGCCGCCGTGCTGAAGCAGGAGGAAGAACGTTTTGCCGAGACGCTGGAAAATGGCATGCAGGTTCTGGAGGCGGCGCTGCGGCGGCAGGAGCGCATCCTGGATGGCGAAACCTTGTTTCGCCTCTATGATACATTTGGCTTCCCCCTGGATCTTACCGCTGATATTGCGCGTGAGCGCGGCATCTCCATAGACCAGGCGGGTTTCGAGCGAGCCATGGAGCGCCAGCGCCAGCGCGCTCGCGCCATGAGCAAATTCACCATGCAGGAAGCGGTCGCGTATAGTGGTCCCGCAACGGCATTCCACGGCTACGAAAGCCTGCGGCATGAAGGACAAGTTCTTGCCATCTACAAGCAAGGCAGCCGCGTGGATTTCATCGAAATGGGTGACGAGGCCGTGGTCGTCCTCGACCATACGCCGTTTTATGCCGAGTCTGGCGGTCAGGTGGGGGACCGGGGCGAGCTTCTTGCCGCGAACGGTACCTTCGTGGTCTCGGATACGCAAAAAATCCAGTCCGACGTGTTCGGCCACACGGGGGTGCTGAGGAGCGGACGCCTCGTTACCGGCGACAAGGTGCTGGCGGAGGTCGATTGCATGGCGCGGGCGCGCACCGAGCGCAATCACTCTGTTACGCATCTGATGCATCATGCATTGCGCCAGGTCCTGGGCCCGCATGTTCAGCAAAAAGGATCATTGGTCGACGCAGACAAGACGCGCTTCGACTTCGCGCATAACCAGCCTGTCACCGACGCAGAAATCCGTGAAGTGGAAATTCTGGTAAACGCGGAAATCCTCGCCAACGCAGTGACTGATACGCACATAATGCCCGTGGACGAAGCAAGGAAAACTGGCGCCATGATGCTGTTCGGCGAGAAATATGGCGAGGAAGTGCGTGTGCTGAATATCGGCGCCTCGCGCGAGTTGTGCGGAGGCACGCACGTCAGGCGTACGGGCGATATCGGGCTCTTCAAGATTGTTGCAGAGTCCGGCGTGGCGGCGGGCGTGCGGCGGATAGAAGCGGTGACGGGAGAGGGGGCGCTGGCATTTATCCAGGCACAGGAAAGCCAATTGCAACAGGTAGCCGATGCGGTGAAGGTTCAGCCGCAGGAAGCCGCGGCGCGTATTACCCAGATTCTGGATAACATAAAGCAGCTCGAAAGAGAGCTCGGGCGGATGAAATCGAGACTCGCCAGCTCGCAAGGCGACGAGCTGGCGGGACAGGTTCGTGAGGTCAAGGGCACCAATGTGCTTGCCGTGTGTCTCGAAGCGGCCGACTCCAGGATTCTGCGCGACACGCTCGACAAGTTCAAGAATAAGTTCAGTCCCTGTGTCGTTGTACTCGGCACCATCGAAGATGGAAGCGTCAAGTTGATCGCGGGCGTGTCTCCCGGGCTGGTTGCGAAGGTGAAGGCTGGCGAACTGGTCAATTTCGTGGCCGGGCAGCTCGGCGGCAAAGGTGGCGGACGTGCCGATATGGCGCAGGGAGGGGGAACCCGGCCCGATGACCTGCCTGCCGCGCTCGACAGCGTCGCTGGCTGGGTTGAACAACGGTTATGAACACGCTTTTTTAAAATAAACTCTTCCATATATAAAAGAATGACAAGCAGACACTCACGCCTTCTCATCCTCGGTTCCGGTCCTGCCGGGTATACCGCTGCGGTGTATGCCGCTCGCGCCAACCTCAAGCCGATGCTTGTTACCGGCCTGGCCCAGGGAGGTCAGCTCATGACCACTACCGATGTCGATAACTGGCCTGCCGATGCGATGGGCGTGCAGGGCCCGGAACTCATGGAGCGCTTTCAAAGACACGCGGAACGCTTTAACACCGAAATTATTTTCGATCACATTCACACGGCCGAGATTACGGCCAAGCCCATAACCCTGATCGGCGATGCAGGCACCTATACTTGCGATGCGCTCATCATTGCCACCGGCGCTTCCGCACAGTATCTTGGGCTGCCTTCGGAAGAGGCGTACATGGGCAGGGGGGTGTCGGGGTGTGCGACGTGCGACGGCTTTTTCTACAAGGGGCAGGACGTCGCCGTGATAGGCGGTGGCAACACGGCGGTGGAAGAGGCGCTTTATCTGGCCAACATCGCGCGTAATGTCACCGTCGTCCACCGGCGCGACAAATTTCGCTCGGAGAAAATCCTGATAGATAAATTGATGGACAAGGTGAAGAACGGCAATATAACGCTCCAACTCAACCATGTTCTGGACGAAGTGCTGGGTGACGCTTCCGGCGTGACCGGGATGCGCATCAAAAGCATTCAGGACGGTTTAGCCCGCAACCTTCCCTTGCAGGGCGTTTTTATCGCTATCGGTCACAAGCCGAACACGGATATTTTCCGCGGCCAGCTGGAAATGAAAAACGGTTATATTGTTACCCACAGCGGAACCGAAGGCAACGCAACCGCTACCAGCATTCCAGGCGTGTTTGCGGCGGGCGATGTACAGGATCATGTCTACCGTCAAGCGGTGACCAGCGCCGGGACAGGCTGCATGGCTGCCTTGGACGCGGAAAAGTATCTGGATGGCCTGAGCGAGGTAACAATTGAGCAGTTGCGATTCGAGCCCGTGGGAACTTCGGGATAAATGAGCGAGGGCTCGCTAAAAAAGTTGTTTGAGAAGGTCGTATATGAAACGGCGGGGAAGAAAGCCAGCAGACCAGCCCGCAGTCGGGTGGTTGGACGAGCGCGCCGCGGGTCTTCCGGAAACACCCGGTATCGGTGATGATATTGGCCTTTTTCGCGAAGCGGTGAGGGACGTGGCCCCCCTGGCCGCACCTGATAAGGTCCTTTTAACCGGCAAGCGTCCCCCGCCCGTACTGCGGCAGATTCCACGGGACGAACACGTGGCGCGGGCGGATTTGCTTTCCGACCACATCGTGCTGGAGATAGAAGCGGGCGATGAATGGGCATTCCTGCGTCCCGGTGTGGCTCGCCAGACACTCCGGCGGCTGCGGCGGGGATACTGGAATATCCAGGCGCAGCTCGACCTGCATGGGTTCACGCGTGACGCAGCCCGGCAGGAGTTGGCGGCATTTCTGGATACCAGCATAAAACGTGGTCACCGCTGTGTGAGGGTGATACACGGCAAGGGACTCAGCTCCGCAAGTCGCGAGCCGGTCCTGAAAACACGGGTTGGCGGATGGCTCTCGCAGCGCGACGATGTGCTGGCGTTTTGTCAGGCCAGGCCGGAAGACGGTGGCAGCGGGGCCGTGCTGGTGCTTCTCAAGGCATCACGCGGAATTGAAAAACCTGCCCAGACCTGATGCGGAACAAGCTTTTCGGTAGTCGATCAAAGCGTCGGATTCGGCTCATGGGAGTAAGTCTTCTCATGCAGGCTCTGACACCGCACGCACCGTTGCGCTGTGGGGTAGGCCATGAGCCGGTCAAAGCCGATTTCGCCGCCGCAATCTATGCAATCGCCAAAATCCAGGTCAGCCATGCGCTTCAAAGCCGCTTCCACTTCACGCATCTCATTCACCTGCCGGTCAACCAGGGCGGCGTTCAGGTCCACCAGGAGGTCGGCAACGGAATCATCGCCGGGGTCGGCTACAGCACCAGCCAGATCGGCATAGCGCTCGTCGCCGGAACGCTCCAGTTCGCCACGGATCTCTTCCCGCAATTCGAGGTAACGTCGTTGCAGCAGCGCTTTCAGTTGCGCCAGTTGATCGTCAGTCAGTTTTGCCATGGTCGATTTTCCGTGAGTATCATCAGAGCCTGCCATTCTACCCGAGCGTCAAGAAAGGGGCTCGATATCCTGATTTCTGAATTACAGGCAGACGGTACGTCGGTGATAAAGAGCCGGGCATCAATAGTAACGGTGAAAATTGGCCCTCGTGCGAAAAGCCACGCCCTCGCTTAACCAGGATAGTTTGGGAGCGAGCCCATAATCCGGCTTACGAAGCCTTCAGTTTTTCCAGATCCGCAATCACCTCGGCAGAATTGTTCGAAGTGCTCGCGGAAAGATAGATTTTTGCGATCCTGCCACTCGGATTGATCAGGAAAGTATTCCGCTTTGCCAGACTTCCATCGCCACGAAGCGAATCGTAACGCGCGGCGATCTCGCCCTTGCTATCCGCGAGAAGTGGAAACGGGAGTTCATATTTCCTGGCAAAGTTCGCATGACTGGCGGTATCGTCTACGCTCACACCGACTACCTGCGCACCCAGTTCCGTAAGCTGGTGGATATCGTCCCGAAATTTGCATGCCTGCTCCGTACAGCCCGGCGTATCATCCTTCACGTAGAAATATAGCACCAGCCACTGGCCACGAAACTCCCCCGGTGAACGAGTCTTGCCGTTCTGGTCGGGCAGGCTGAAATCCGGCGCCGGCTGGCCGACCTTGAGCCCCTGCGCATATGCCGCGTCAGGTGAGAAAAACAGCACCGCTGCCATAAAAGCCACAACCATAGCCAGTGATTTCATAATGCCTCCCAAGGTTATCAAAAGGTGGACGGAGCGGAGCGTAGCCCATCATTCGCCCTCGCCAAACGTGCAATTGCTTCCGCTGATGCGCCCACTCCAATCTCGGCACCCCCCGTCGTTCCCGCGAAAGCGGGGATCCAGCAGTTTGTAACCCATGATTTGATTCGCGTTTTCACGAGGCTTTCACGGGAATGACAAACCAGACATACCGCCGGTATCCTCATCGATTATCCGTGCCCGATTTCCTTACCGGCCACGCCCACATCCGTAACAGCAGCGCCGCACAAGCCGCCAGCCCACCGGCAAAGAAGAACGCGAGTGCCGCGCTGTGAAACTGCCAGATGGAGCCGAACAGTAATCCGGCCGGAATCGCCGCAATGCCCACCATGAGATGATACCAGCCGAAGGCCGTGCCGCGCTCGCGGGGATCCGCATAATCGCTGATAATCGCCCGCTCCGCGCCCTCGCTCATGCCGGCGAACAAACCATAGAAAATGGCCACGGCCCAAAGCCCCGGACTTTGCTCCACCATGCCCAGCAGCAGAAACGAGATCGAAAATGTTGTCCAACCGATCATCATCAGCGTGCCCCGACCGAGGCTGTCCGCCAGTTGCCCGCCCCAGGTGGAGGTAGCCGCCTTGCACAGATTCAGCGCCGACCACAGCAACAGCAATTCGATCGTGCCAATACCCAATTGGTGCCCCAGCAGCAGGATGAATGTCTCGGAAGCGCGGGCGAATGTGAACAGCATCAGGACCAGAAGGTAACGCCGCATGGACAGCGATAGAACCGACCAGCGGAGGGGCGGCAGCGTAACAGGCGCAGGAGCATGGCCAGGGTGGTCTTCTCCCTTATTCTCCTCTTTCACCCCCACACCCAGCAGCAGCACCGCGATAAAGCCGGGCACCGCCGACCACAAGATGACGTCAGTCAGGCTCAGGCCGGACCACGCCAGCACAGCCGCCGCGGCCAGACTCCCGGCCACCGCGCCTCCATTATCCATCGCCCGGTGATACCCGAAGGCGTGACCGTGCATACCTGGCGGCGTCGCATCCGCCACTAGCGCATCGCGTGGCGCGCTTCTCAAGCCCTTGCCGACACGGTCGATGCTGCGCAGCACCAGAACCATCGGCCAGGAACCGGCCAGCCCCAGCAACGGTCGAGCGATATTGGAGAGCGTATAGCCCGTCATCGCCAGCCCCTTGCGCCGCCCGCTTATGACGTCCGAATGCCGGCCCGACCACAATTTGATCAGGCTTGCCACCGCGTCGGCGACGCCCTCGATTAAACCCAGGGCAACCGGGCCGGCGGCCAGCACCGTCGCCAGCAATATCGGAATGAGCGGAATGACGATATCGGAAGCGAAATCGTTGAAGAAACTGACCAGGCCGAGAACAAGAACCGTGTGCGGCAGTTTGCCGCGATTGAGGGAGTTGCCACTGGAATTTTCGTGCGGTACGCGGCCGGGCTTATTCATGCCGCCATATTAGCGTAAAATGCTGCCATCGCCCTGGTAGCTCAGTGGATAGAGCGACCCCCTCCTAAGGGGTAGGTCACACGTTCGATTCGTGTTCAGGGCGCCACGAATTCAGCGGGTTACGCTCATATCCATAAACCGAAATTCCGTCGGGGTTACACGGGGGTTACGTCACATGCTAGCAGATCCTATATCTCCCGTTTCCAATAGCTCGTCGGCACGCGTTCTGGCAGGCAAAGCAGGGGGCAAGCCTCGCCATTATAGGTAAAAGCCTTAATCATAAGAACCAGAACACGACGGCCATTTATGCCCGCCTTGACCTGGACCCGGTAAGGGATAGTGTCAACGCAGCCACGAGCGCAATGATGGCTGCAGCCGAGAAGGACAGTAGTTCGGCCGTTCTGCGCTTTAATCGCAAGAAAGCAGAGTGACGCGGTCAATCAACGCTCGGTGCCGGGGAGCACGCCTCACCTATTATTAATAGCAGACAATCGTGAGAGGGCAGATGTTCAAGCGGCCAGTATGGAGAGAAGAGTGGTTTCGGCAAAAATGGATGCTAGACAGTATTGCCCCGCACTGGAAAACCGAACTCCAGATGGCGAGCATACCGATAACCACGTTTGCGGCTCTGACTATGGGATGCATTGATGAGATAATAATAAATTCGAACGAATACTTGTCAGAAACAGGAATCATAACCGTAGGGCTTTTATACCAGAGGCGTCTCAAGGTTATAGAAAATAATCTAAAGGAGCATAAATTCCCCGGTAAATATAATTTACGAACCACGTCTTATTGCAAACTGAAAGAGGCAGCGCAGTGGGTTTATGACCAGGGATGGGAAATACCGGAGCCGATGCTAAAGCTGGTTAAAGAGGGGAAAAAAGAAAACGACGTATTACTCCACGAGTCGCCGCAGTCGAAATTTCGCAAAGCGCACGCGTTTGAGTCGGAGGGAATGAACGCCCTGTACGACTTGATAGAAAAATATTACCTGGATACAGAAGGCAACCCCGTTGACCCAGAAAAATGGCCAGCAAAGAAGAGCCTCGAATCTGAATGGCTCAAGGGCCGTACGTTAATGGAAGCAGACACCATCATCACCGGCGCCAAAAGGGCCGGCAAAAGAAAAAAATAATCTGCCACCCTTCGCAGACGTGAATCTAAAGGCTTTCAGAGGTTTTGGAAGTCTTTTTTTTTGGGTGGCAGATTAATGAGTGGCATCTGACACCCATTGCCAGCCACCCTTCCCATCAATGTAGTCTGCGTCGAGATTAACAAAACTTGACGAGGTTCTACTTTGAAACGCCTGTCTTTACTAACGCTATTGCCATTGTTCCAGCAAACTGTAACCCCGTTATTTGAACCCCCCTTCGCCTTTGATCTTCCCTTCAAACCCGCCTACGCGTCTAATCTATCCTTCGAATTCACCCAAGCCTCTAATGCCCCCTTCAAACTGGCTCAACGCTTTGACCCTACGGACAAACTAAAGCGACGGGCTTTTTCACCGATTAAAACTACCGAAACATTTGATCCACTCTATGACACTGCTGAAGCCGCTGAATATATCGGAGTAAAGGAAAACACGTTAACCGTGTGGCGTTGTGTCGGGCGATACGACATTGAGTACATAAAAGTGGGAAGACTGGTGAGGTACCGAAAGTCCGCCTTGGACGCATTCCTGTCCCGCAGAACTCGCGGTTGATCAGGGGGACAACACAATGGCCCCACAGTATGTTAACTGAACTGGAACGTGCCGTAGATGCGCTTCGTCATCTCGATGCAGCATGTCCACGCGATTTATGGGTACGCGTCTGCATGGCTGCCAAATCTGCCGGGTTATCCTTTGACGAATTCCTGCACTGGAGCGAATCGGGCAGCAACTATGCCGGAGAAAAAGATTGCCGGGCCGTGTGGAATTCAATTAACGGATCTGGAGCAGTAACGGCTGCAACACTGTTTCATATGGCAATTGCACAAGGATGGGCAGATTCTGATGCACCTAGTCACAGTGCGAACAACGCCACCGGGGCTCCTCTCCCCGCTGTAACTCTTCGAAAATCCGTTAAACCGGTTGTAGCGAAATACGCCGAGCAGGTTTGGGAACAATGTATTTCTGCTGATGTTGCCGATGCCTATATATACCGAAAGCAAGGCAGTCCTGACGGGTTGCGGGTGTACCCCGCTAGTGCACCTAGGTTGGTGATCAGTGGACAGAATGTGAGAGGGTACCTGGTCGTTCCATGCTGGGAGGGCGACGAGTTGCAAACCTTGCAATTCATTCCGCCAGAAAATGGCCCCAAATTGAATTTGCCCGGCGCCTCATTCAATCACGGATTTTTCACGGTGGGGGAGATAACTGGCCGGATTTATCTCTGCGAGGGTGTGGGACAGGCTTGGGCAGCAAACAGCGCAACAGGGGCCGCCGCAGTGGTATCTTTCGGGGCAGGACGCACGGCAACTGTGGCTGAAATATTGCGCCAGAAATACCCGTCTGCCGCCTTGGTAATAATAGCCGACCGTGGCAAGGAGAACCAAGCGCGCGCGATAGCTGCGGCCTTGAAGGGGCAGTGGATAGAAATGCCCTTCGACAAACCCGCAAATTACGACGCTAATGACTACATACAGGAATTCGGTTTTGATGCGTTAGCTGACCTGTTGCAAAGCCCCTTAGCCCCTGCAATGCGTTTTAAGCTTTTGTCCAACGACGAATTACGGGCTCTTCCCGCCTTAGGTTGGCGAATTAAAAAAGTGCTGCCGGAAATTGGGCTTGCCGCCGTGTTTGGCGCAACTGGCTCCGGCAAATCGTTTGTGGTGATAGACATGGCACAAGCGATTGCTGATGGTCACCCTTGGTTCGGGTACAAATCCAAACCGTGCAATGTCCTCTATTGCGCGCTGGAAGGCGAAGGCGGGATCGCGGGGCGAATAAGTGCCTTTCGTATCCGGCACAAAAAAACGGCGGCAAGTGTACGCTATCTGGTGCAACCTTTTAATCTGCTTCAAAGCACTGATATAACCGATCTGGCGCAAGCGATAAAAGCCAGCGGACAAGGTGCAGAAGTGGTGATACTCGACACACTGAATCGAGCCACTCCCGGGGCAGATGAGAATGACAGCAAATCCATGGGTCAAATTATTGCCACGTCGAAGCAACTCCAAACGCTTGTCGGTGGCTTAGTGTTGCTGGTTCATCATACAGGCAAGGATACCTCAAAGGGGCTGCGTGGCCATTCAAGCCTCTACGCCGCACTGGATGCTGCCATCGAGGTACGCCGGGATGGGGACCGCCGCGAGTGGGTGATAGCGAAATCCAAGGACGGGGAGGATGGCGCATCGCACCCATTTAAATTAGACGTGGTAGAGCTGGGAATCGATGAGGACGAAGAGATTATTACCTCCTGTATTGTGCATCCCTTGGAAGATAGTGCCGAACGCGTTAAAAAAGAGATTCCTCCGAAAAGTGGGAACCAGCGAATAGCCTGGGAGGTACTAGGCGGAGAATTCCGAAAAGGCCCCTTCTTCAAACCGGACGGGGCTCCCCAAATTCTGCCGTTGGGCAAACCGTGGATTATGCTCGAGGATGCTATAAACAAAACCCGGAAGCGATTAGTGTGTGACCCCAAGCGGCAAACCGAGAGGGCTCAAGCGGCAATCATGGGCCTTATAAATCGAGGGCTGTTGTGCCATGAAGGAGGCTTCCTGTGGCTCAAGTAACTCTGGCCGCTTTCCTGTTTTGCTTCCCGCTTCGTTCCCGCCCCTCTTATAGGGGGCGCGGGAATCGCGGGAAAGGCCCGTTATTCCCGTTTCGGGACATTTCGGGAATCGCGGGAAACCTGGAAGCGGTTTGTTGAGCTGGGGCAAAGCGTAAATAGCAGAGTACTCACACTAAACCAGCTATTGTTTCTCGTTACATGTAATTCGGTATCGCTTGTGAAGTGCAACCTCAAGGCCTCCGGCATTTATTTTGGAGGTGAATGTCGTCAAGCAGAACGGACCTAAGTACGAAAGATGTGCGAGAAGTTACGATCGGGGCAGGTGGCGGAAGTGCGGTAACGCGGATTGGACCTGATCATAGGAGTACATGGAATTGAACAAAACAGAACCGGGCGAACTCACGTTAAAGCAGCAAAGATTTGCGAACGAATACTGCGTCGACCTGAATGCTACTGCCGCATACATGCGTGCCGGCTATCGTGCTCGCGGCAACGCCGCTGAGGCTTGTGCTTCCCGCCTGCTAAGCAATGCTAAGGTGCAGCAAGCCATCCAGGAGAAGGAAAAGATTGCCGCGAAGCGATTGGAAGTGAACACCGAGAACGTGCTGCGGGCCACCTCGGCACTTGCCTTCTCGGATATACGCAAGCTCTTCAATGCGGATGGTTCACCAAAATCGATCCATGAATTCGATGATGAAACAGCTGCCGCAATCCAGTCTATTGAGGTCAGCCAGATGTTGTCAGAGGGCAAGGTGATAGGCCGCATGTGCAAGATCAAACTGTGTGACAAGAACAGTGCACAGGAGCGCCTGTTCAAGCACCTGGGCCTTTTTCGAAAGGGAAGCAGCCCTGAGTCAACAGTGACAAATATTGAGGTATCGTTTGTGTCGGCAGGCGGCGAGAGAACGGCTTGGTTGGGGGTTAGAGAACATGAAAAAGGCTAAGCCTACCTAGGATCTTGCTCAACGATCAGAAGCCTTGCAGGGGTTGTATGCCTATACCTGGAGAAGTCGGTGACACGATAGCTGGTGGGTTGGGGGCGTAGGGATTATTTGCGCTATCCTGGCTGTAGGGCGAGCCGTACTGGCCGTATGGGTTATTGATACTATCCTGCGAATATTCACTCCCGTAGCGGCCATAGGGATTGCTCGTGCTATTAGGGTCGTGGGGGTTGCTGCTCAGGTTACCAAGATACTTGCCGGTTTTCTTGTCAATCAAAATGGGCGGACCAGCTACAGCCGTCTCCAGGATGAGGCCGAGAAGAAACCCGGCTACAAACGTTGCACCCATCTTGTTCATTGTCCCTTTCTCCTGAATGATTGCCCGCTACTGGCTGCCAGATATATTGGCTGGTGACACGCAGCTTCTCCACTAACAGATGCCACTCAATTTTCATTAGCGTGCGGCTGAGGTTGTCTCCCATCTTACCTGCTTTGGAATCAATAACCACTGGACGTTAGTACAGCTTTTCAGCATGAGGCCAAAGCGATGTGGGGCATGCGGAACGTGAAAGAGCAGCCGTTAGAAGGGAGACTATAACGTTGCCCAGCCGCGGGCTCTGATCGATACTTTTACCAGGACATTCCAGAACAAGGCGCCGGAGTTAAAGCATGTCAGATACGACTTCAAAAGAAGAGAATTCATCGGGCGGGATGGTTTGCCCATTCACCGGGAAGTATTTAAGCGCAGCACGCGTGAAGGAGCTGGACGAGCTGGACGAGCTGGACGAGCAGGTGAGGCTACAACTCATCCCGGCATACTCATCCAGTCGCTTTTATCGAGCAGCAGCGGAGAAAGAACCGGAATAATTGAACGGGTTCTCGACAGGCGCGTACACTTGTTCTAGGGGGAAATCTCGATAGATCGTTTTCCCGCTGCCAACCCACGAAAGCCACCCCCCAGATGGCTTTTCTGCTTCTGCGCTACCGAAAAATCAGACCCGTTCCTTCGTCAATGCAATCCGCGCCAAGTGGAAGAATGCGCTGGAAGTCGTGATCCTCGACAGCATGGAGGATGCCCCTGAAGCCGTGCGGCGCGAAATGAGCGCCAGCTATCGAAGGGAGACAAGGGTGAGCCGGAAGGGTTCGTGTACGGCGGACAGGTCTACCTCGTCGCATCGCAGATGAACACGCCCGGAGACGTTGTACGGGTGCTGCTGCACGAATCTCTTGGTCACTTCGGCCTTCGCGGCGTGTTTGGGCAGGGACTGAACAAGATACTCAAACAGGTGGCGGCGCTGCGCAGGAGCGACGTGGAAGCCAAGGCCCGCCAGTACGGCCTGGATATGGGCAAGGAATCCGACCGGCTAATTGCCGCCGAGGAAGTGCTGGCCGAGCTTGCGCAGACCAACCCGCAAAGCGGCTTTGTGAAGCGTGCGATTGCCGAGATACGCAAGTGGCTACGGTAGAACGTGCCCGGATTCGAGAAGATGAAGCTATCCGATGGGGAAATCATCAACCAGTACCTGATACCTGCGCGGCAGTTTGTTCAACAGGGACGGACGGCGGCATCGGGCGACTGGCCGGGGCATTTTCCCGCGATTCCCGAAATGAGGCAGATCGGGAACTGGCGGGATTGGCACAAAACATGCGGACTGCACGTGGCCCCATTCTTGTTAAGAAAGCCGCCGAGTCTTTTATCGGGAAACCGCTTGAGAACACGGAAACCGGCAGATTGCCAGTGTTACCAAACAATCGCTCGGGAAGATGCTGCACGCCACGGCTATGGAATATTCTGTTTCGCGGGAAGCCCACTACGAGGCAATAGCCAACATCGACAAGCTATTCAGGCTGGCGACGAAAGGACACAGCCGACCGGGCGCAAAGGAAGAAGACGCGATGAACATCGCGGCCATTCATCACTTCGATGTTCCCATGCCATTTAATAGGGAGATATTGCATGTGGAAATACTGGTAAAGGAATTCACGCGCCCGGAAACCGGAGGGAACCGGATATACACATTGCAGGCCAAGAAATGGGGCGCGAATCGTTTGGGCAACCCCTACAGGGGCAAGAAATAGAGATAAAGGCAGTTAAATAAAGTCAGTGGTTAATACATAATCGGTTTTTTACGGAAGCGTTTTGAAATACTTCTGGAATAACCTAAAAATACCAACCCCAAAAGAACAAGCAATGATGAATTTGGTTCTGGCAAGGGGGTAGGCTCAATGATTTCTTCAAACTCTCTGAGTTGCCCGACAATGCGATTGAACTGATCTTTGAGCGGTACGTTGAAAAGCGCAGCGGGGTCGATTTGGCCCACTGTTTGCGATGCTTTGTCCAAGTCCATTATAAAACCAGTGGGATTAGAAGAGTTAGACGCGGCAATAAGCTCATACGCTCTAGAGGGAGGACCAACCGAAATCAATTCGCGAAACCTGTCCTCAAGATCGCCCTCCACGATATGGTAGCTGGCTAATCTTTCCTCCATTAGGTCGCCTAGCGCGTCTAATGAATTTGCAAGCGATGCTATTGATGAGGCGAAGGGTGCCTTGAAATTCACAAACTGCTGATATTGGGCTGCAGCCCAATCAAAATCGCCGGCTTGCAGTGCGCCTTGGTAGCGTTCCACAGACGCAATCTCTACGCCGAGCAAATCAATCGCGGCAAGGGACTTATTGGTCACGTCAAAGGTTGCTAGCTCAAAGAGATCGGTAGTTGCCGGATCTGGGAATCCAGGATTCTGCGTTGGTTGGGCGAGTACTTGATAATTAGAATCAGGTGGATCCTTAGCGACATAATTTAGCCCCAATCCTAACGAACCTAAAGCAAGTGCTGCAATACTGAGTCCTGTTATGGGCACTCCCAAAACGACCGCTCCGCCGATAAGTGTAGCAGTGGTAGCTATCATTGCGTAGGCTTGTATATCGTCTGGGCCCCAATTTAGGGCTGTATTCCCCCAGAATGTGGCAGCCGCTACTAATGTATTTGCTGTTGTAGCGGGGATTATACTAATCATGGTAGAGAGTATTGAACCAGCGAGACCAAGACCTTTTGTTACCTCTTTCCACTCTTCTAACGTCTTGTTGGTTTGAATTTCCCGTTCAACTGTTATTTCTATTTGAGTATCAACGTTTGCTTTAGCGTCGGCGACGTTTGTACTAATGATTTGGCTATTGACGGATACTCCGATCGGTCCTCCAACGGCTGGGTTTGGATTAAATAATGAAAACCCTGGGATAGTTGTGGAGTAAGTTGATGTCTCCGGAGTTGGTACTCCGAAAAACATTACTGCCGGTGACGGGGGAAAGAATTTACCTTCTGGGTCCAGATAAGCAGCAGCGGTGTCATAATCATTCGTCACATTTGGTATTCCATAAGCTGACAAGTCAAAGGTGAAATCCTCCCGAAAAATGACAGAACTCGGAGAGCCGAGTTGACCGGATAAATGGGTGTGTTGTGTAGTTTGACTCCCAGAAATGCTAGTACTAAGCAATATACCGGCGGCGGGATTGAAAGTTGTAAAGTCTAGAACTGCGCTTTGTGCGCCACTCCCCGCTTGATAGGTGTAGTCTACTGACAGCGTCTGAGAGCTCGGGATTATTGCAGAGCCAGGGAGTAATGCCGCATGGGCATAGCCGAATACAAATAAATAAGCGGAGATAATTAAGAGAGTAGTTCGAATATTAGGTATATAAACAGGTGTCATAGTTGTCCCCACCGATCCGTCTTCGCCCAAAAACTAACAGTGCTTGTTTTTTTGAAGCAAAAAGTAAGCCCAAGAAAGTCAGAAAATTTTAAACTTTAAAATCAAGCAACTAGGTAACGGACGTATTAATTCTTAAATCCACTGTAAAAGTTATCGACTTTCTTGAGAAAAATACCCGAATCATCCTTTGGTGTACTATTAGGCTTCCCCCTTTGAGAGACAGGCAAAAATTAAAATATTTTGGCAAGTGAGGTCCGTGGGACCGACATTACCATGCTAATTCGATGCGCTTGCTCGATCAATTGCCTAGCAAGGGTGACGGGCTCCACAAAAATTTATTGGCTCTATAAAATGTAGCCAGTGGCAATGGTAGTTTTTGGGGAAACATAAACCCAGGGAAGAGGAACTGAAGGACAAGACGGAGGCGCTAACCGCCCAACGGGATTCGCTGGCCAACGAGGCGGATGTAAAGGAGTACGTGAAGGCGCGGCGTGAGCTGCGCCAAGCCGAGGGCGACATCGAGGATGGCATTGCTGACGAATCGCTGGCGCGCATGTTAAAGCAGGACATAGCTCGCCTGCGCCAGACGCCGAAGGTTAGGGATTACATGGGCGCAGTGGAAAACTCCGGGATCTTGCCAATGCGAAGCCATTCGTGGGCGATAACACCGCTTTATCGGGCATGAGCAACACGGAGGCCAGGGCAATCATCGACGCCGTCAAAAAACAGGGCTCTCATGAGGCGCTGGAGCGCGTTGCGGCCATGGTTGATACCATCCCACTAAAACAAGGGAAATCATCGTGGCGGGCGGATTAGAGCCCCCTGCGACGATTGCGGCCTGGGAAGCCAAATATGAGCATTATGTGTCCCTGCATCGAGACGAAGTGGGCGGTGCGGGCAGCATCCCCTCGCCCAAGCTTGTAATTTTCGACCCGCTCGAGGATCATCGATTTATCAGGACCTCGGCCGGCAGGGTTGTTCTTTAGCGGCTCCTGCAGCGCCTTCCCGATAACGACCCGCAACTAATGCAAGACAGGGACACACGCTGTTAACCGCTCCTGTCGCGTGGAATTCTCCCTCACACCTTGTGGTTTGCCTTGTCCGCAGTCTTTCGCGCGGATTTCCCTGCTGCCGGCACGCTTCAGGAACCACTCATCACCCCAGCCTCTTTTCATCTCCGGTGGGATACCAGGAAATTGCACCCCGCTGGTTTGCTCGACAAGGGCAATACGGGAGACGAATGCCCAGAATGAGCGGCCTTTAGCCATTCCTTCGATACGTTTCTCCAGCAGGCTCAGGTTTTCAAAGGTGTGCGGCAGTAGAAAAGCGATGGCATGCGCTGGTTCCTCCCCAGTTTCCGGCCGGTAGATCACGGCGAAGTAACCGGTTGGTATTTTCATGTTCGAAGCCCTTTTTTGCAGCTTCTTCGGATTGGCGTTCCGCTTGGGCCGCAGGATGTGACCGGCGTCTGTATTTTTGAAGTGGGCATGGTGCTGTTCAGCCACATCTCCCATCCTGCTCCCGCTCGGGTAGAGGTGCTTCGGGTCGAGAATCCTGTCCCGATAGACCTGGAAGTGCTCATGCGGAAACTTCCCAAAGGTTGTGCCGGTAACAACATAGAGTGGTCCGTGGTCCACCGCCCATGTCAGTACCTGCTGCTCAAGCTTCACCCAGATGTCCTGATTCAGTAAAGCGCTTTGGGGTGACATGTTCGCCATGGAGAAGGTCTGGTAGTTGCCGCAGGCATGCCAGCTGAATGCCTGCCTGGGAGCGACATGGCCATTGTCATGGCCGCTATTGCCAAAATCGGCAGGGCGAAGCCTGTCACCCGTTATCAGGTGATCAGCATGGAACGGATCACGGCTTTCTGTGCATGTCAGAAATTCGCTCCAGGTCTCCGCCCTTATGTAGCAGTTCGCGGTCGTGCGCGTATAGGTGGAGCAGCCTTTATCGCCATAATTCTCTGGCGACAATTTGTAAGCCGCCCACCGGGGGGCGAAGTTCTCGGGCTCGTATTCGAGAGCAAAGAAGCTTGCACCCTTGACCCGATAACAAAGATGCTGGTTGTTTCCGAAAGGTTGATCGGATGGGCTATCGGTTAGTGTGGGTGCGTTCGAGATACTGCCGCCGATGAACTGCTCGGCACAGTTTTGCAGCTGGCTCTGCGCGAACCCATGCCCCGAGAACATGACAAGGGCTGCAAAAAACCAAGCGGCTGGCCCACGGGACGAATGACAGGGTGTACCAGGATGCATTGTTTTATGCTCAATCACGCTGAAGGGTCGAGGCAGCAAGTCCCCCTCTGCCCTGTTTTTTTGATACTGATTCGGATTTGATACCCTCAACTGAATCGGCTTACCAGCAGCCTGTCGAATGTGTTTTGATACTTGGCTGTAGTTTGCAAATATCGATCCGATCCTGCCTGGTCTGACTTCGCCTTCTTTCTCCTGATTATCTCATTTCGCATTTCGTTGAACTGCTCCCGCATTTCATGTTCGATGAATATCTTTCCTACTGCCGCAGGAATCCATATTTTCGGGATGGCATCAGTACGATGGGTTACACGGGTCTGCCCATCTTCCTCGATCAGATAAGTCATCCCTTCCAATTTATGCATGTTGCCACTGATCAGGCTCGTCCGTATTTTATGATGCGGGGTCAACCTTACTTCCCGTGTTGATTCGAACGGGAAGCTGACAGGGCCGTAAGTGGCAGCGCCGCGCTGGAAAATCGTAAATGAATCCTCAGAAACACTGACCACCTTGCTTTCCTTCAAATTGGAGACAAAATCAGCCATGCCATCGAAGTCGATGAGCACGTCCCAGACCTCCTGTCGGGTTGCTGGAACAGAAAATTCAAGGTCAATAATGATGTTCTCCCCAATCATGTTGACCTGGACTTCAATGTCCTCACCCTCCCGCGAATCCGCCAGCGACCCCGCCGTAAATAGCGCCGAGCACATGAATAGCAGGATCGAAGCGTTTTTCATTGGCTTACACAGGAGAGAGCCATTACTTATTCTCAAATGAGAGGGAAATCTGAGTCTGCCATAAAATTATAAACAGATCGCTCGGAGCTGTGATAAATTGAACGCCGTTACAAAGTTCAATAAGGGACTGACTATGGGTACACGCGGCGGCAGAAGGGAAGGCTCGGGACCCAAGAAATCCATGAGCCCTTATGGCGAGAAAACATCTGTCATTCGGGTCCCCACCAGCCTCAAGTCTGACATCCTGCTCTATCTCGAACCATTCAGGAAAACATCGAGGCCGGGAAGTGCCGGGGATGGGTGCGAGTTTCCCCACGTAAGCCTGAACCCCCGTCCCATGCCCCGTCCCATCTATAGTGGCAGGATACTGGCTGGCCAATCCCGCTTCCCCTCTCCCGCCCAGGATTACGAGCAGAAGACGCTCGACTTGAATGACCGCTTCATCGCCAACCCACCGGCTACCTTCTTCTTTACCGTCAAGGGTGATTCCATGATCGGAGCCGGCATCTTCGATGGCGCCACACTGATCGTGGACCGCTCGATCAAGCCCAAGTCCTCCAATATCGTCATTGCCGATGTGGATGGTGAATGGATGGTCAAGCGCCTGTACAAGCGCAGCGGCGTGATCAAGCTCCTGTCCGAGAATCCGCTCAATGAACCCATAATCCTCAAGGAAGGGCAGGAACTGGTCATCTTCGGCGTGGTGACCTATGTTATCAACGAAGCCAAATAGACCCGTCTTCGCATTGGCGGACGCCAACTCCTTCTATGCCTCCTGCGAAAAGGTATTCAGGCCCGATCTCAGGGATTTGCCTGTTGTCGTGCTCTCCAACAATGATGGCTGTGTCATTGCCCAAAGCCGGGAAGCCAAGGCATTAGGCATACGCATGGCGGGCCCCTGGTTTGAAGTGGAAGAGAGGGCCAGAGAAATAGGGGCCGTGGCCTTTTCCTCCAACTATGAGCTGTACGCCAACATGAGCAATCGCTTCATGGCAACGTTGCGCCAGTTTAGCCCGAGGCAGGAAGTCTACTCAATTGATGAGTGTTTCCTCGACTTGACCGGCATCAAACGCGACTTAATTGTCTATGGGCAGGAAATAAAAGAGACAGTCACGCGCTGGACGGGACTGCCGATATGCGTGGGGATGGGCCACAGCAAGACGCTGGCCAAGCTTGCCAATTATTACGCCAAGAAGCAGCCCAAATTGAACGGTGTGTGCGACTTCACGCGCATAAGCGAGGAGGAGCTGGACGCGGTAATGGAAAAGCTTCCCGTCTCTTCCATCTGGGGGATAGGCCGCAGGCTGGAAAACAGCCTGAAGGCACTAGGGGTGGCAAATGTATCGAGGCTCAAGCACGCCAATCTCAGGAGGATTCGGGATAGGTTCGGCATCACCATGCAGCGCACGGTGCAGGAACTCAACGGCGAGCCGTGGCTGGAACTGGAAGAGGCAGCACCCATTACCAAACAGGTCATGAGTTCGCGCTCGTTCGGGCAAAGGGTCGAGAGCCTGCAGGAGCTCAAAGAAGCAATCAGCTATCATGCTGCCAATGCCGCACAGCGGCTGCGCAAGCAGGGCCTGTTTGCCAGCGCCGTTTCCGTCTTCATCCAGAACAGCCCGTTCGATCAGGCCGAATTCTACGGCAGGACCGAAACCGTTGCCCTACCCGCACCAACGGAATGCCGTTTGCAAATCACCAATGCTGCGCTCTGGTTGTTGAAGAAGATGTATAAACCGGGAGTCTATTACCTGAAAGCAGGGGTGATGTTGTCGGAACTGGTTCCCGAAAAAGGGCAGCAGACAGACCTGTTTGCGTACTCATCCAGCAGCAAAAAATCCGGCAGGCTGATGGAAACGATGGACCACATCAACAGGAAATATCAGCGCAGTACGATTCGCCTGGCTTCCGAAGGAGTGAACCGGACCTGGTTCATGCGGCGCGGCTTCAAGAGTCCTAATTACACGGGGGAATGGAGCGAGCTGCCCATGGCGAGATGATAACGAATACCAGAGCTTGGAAAGAGGGTTGCTGCCAGTAACAAAAACGCAAAGGCCGCGATTGGCTTGCTGACAGTGGCGGGTCTAATTCCCGCCGCACACAAGACAATGCGACCCTTGACGAAGCCATTGTATATGACACGTATAGCCTTCACAATCCGTCCGCATTTTCCCGCAGCACCAGACCGATACCCGGAATTCAAAGAGGACATTCCCAGCGAGGAATGGCTGCAAGAACAGGCGGACTATGCCAAGGAGAAAGGCACCCTGCCGGGCTATCAGTCCGAAGTCAATGCCAACGCCTAGCCTGTGGTTTTCGAACCTCTTCGAAATGGTTTGGTGTATTTTTGAGTCTGGCGGAAAACTCTGGCGGAAAACTAAAACCGGATGAAGCGTGTGCGACGCAGTGACAGCCATTAGGAACGTTCCTAATCAAAGCAAACATTTCATTCCGCCTCCACAAAGAAACCAATAATCATTGGAAGTATCATCAACGTGAATAGTGATCGATGTAATGACAACATGGCAAGACCTCCTAAACCCTGGTGGGGCGACCGACTTCTTTTCTCGCAGAGAATTCCCACCATTTGAACCGGAGGTAGCCTTTGAGTACAGTCGCATAAACGCGCTATGGCTCGCGGAGCTGAGCCGATTAGTTTACCGGCAGGATATCGAGGAAAGAATATCCGTTCCGCGACCAACCCGAGCCAGTTTCCTGGATAGGGCGGGATTGAAACAGCGTGCTTTTTTTGCTTCGCCGGAAATGGATACTCACGCAATGCTCGTTGAACCCAAGGTCCCACCTTCCTTTGCAATTCTGGTATTCAGAGGTACCGATAGCAAGAGGGATTATGTTACCGATTTCGAATCTGGAATACTTCCGTGGGACCGAAACGAAATAGGTGTCCACAAGGGTTTTAGGAAGGCACTTGACTCGGTGTGGGATGAAATTGAGAAGGAGCTCTCCGAGCTTGTCTGCCCGATCTTCTATACCGGCCATAGTTTAGGCGGAGCGCTGGCTACCTTGGCAGCTTCGCGATATAAGCCGCAGGCGGTTTATACATATGGATCACCACGGGTGGGAAACGACGCTTTTGTCAGGTCCCTGCAAACACTACCGATCCATCGCGTTGTGGACAATAAAGATGCAACAGCGTGGCTTCCACCTGAAGTATTGGGATTTCGCCATGTTGGTTTATTACAACTTCTTACGGAGCCACAAACCGAGGCCAAAGAAAAGCCCTTTTTCGCACCACTAAAGGTTTTCGAGGAACCCCCAAGGATACTGGCAGATCATGCGCCGGTTAACTATGTCGACAGAATATGAATTTTTCTGAGAACCTATCAGTAGCACCTATTTTTTGTAGTGTATCCGGCAGTTTGTGCGTAGAGAGGAATGATGGAAGCGTTCTTCTTCAGGTGCTTCTGCAACAGCTTGTAGGTATCCAGATCGAAAGTCAGCTCCACCCGCGCCTCCAGCACATCTTCAAGCGCCCCCTCATCTTCCACCGTTGCAATATGGCACCAGCTGTCAAACACGTGAACCTGCGTTTGGCCTGATTGCCTATCGTGTTCCCGAACGCCGATCCTGCCCGGATACGGCCATGTCCTGAGTCGGGAGGAGGCCAGGGCTTGCTTCAGCCGCAGATAGTGTAGCTCAGGCCTCTCCTTGCCCGCGCAAACACCGTCACAGCGTTTCAGTTGGTGAGCGAAACAAGGGCCTTTGCCACTTTCTATCCCGATCACCCGCGGGCAGAGCCTGTTGTCTCTTACAATGGCCGAGAGGGCGTCGGTGGCCGCCTTTCTTGAACGAAAGAGACCATAAAGATGCTCGAAAGCATCGGGACTGATCTCATCCTTGGTCACGATGCTGACCAATGGAACCTGATTGAGTCCACCTGCGACGCTTAGCGAGAACAGATTGCGGGACCTGCGCAGAACACGGTTGTGAATGGGCATGAGCTGCTTGATCAACCTTGATTCAAGCAGCAGTGCACCCAACTCCCCGGCGGTCTCCCTCCATTCAACCCGACAAACCTCCTGTCCGATGCGCATGGCGCGGCTGGAGGCATGATCGCCGCTAAAATGGGACATGACGCGAGATCGGAGAGTGACGCTCTTTCCGATATAGAGCGGCATATCATTTTCGCCATAGAAGAGATAGACGCCAGGACTATCCGGTATCTCATCGAGAAAGGCTCCATCGAGACCAGCGGGCAGGCTGGGTCCTTTGAGCAGGGAGGCCACGGCTTGAAGCACGCGGGCTTCCCCCAGTTCGCGCCTGGCCAAGTCAAGATAAGCCACCACCAGTTCCACATCCCCCATGGCACGGTGGCGTGCATCAGTGCTGAGCCCATGTCGCTGCATGATGGCGTCGAGCCCGTGCCCTCTATGCTCCGGATAGAGTTTTCGCGAGAGCTTCACGGTGCATAGGACCTTTTGTCTCAGCACGGCACCCAGGCGTTTGAATTCGCTCTTGAGGAAGCCATGGTCAAAGCGCACGTTATGCGCTGCCACCACCGCCCCTTCGATATAGCCATAGAGCGTGTGGGCAACCTCTGCGAAGGTGGGCGCATTGTCAATGCCGATTTAAAACTGATACACTGGGGATGCGGCGGAAAACTTGGACTACTTGGAGGTAGTCCATGTATTCACACGAAGATCGCATCCGAGCGGTTAAGCTCTACATAAAACTCGGAGAACGCATCGCAGCTACCATTCGTCAGTTAG
>JACDGV010000044.1 GCA_013821425.1 Nitrosospira sp.
TGCAGACTCCTGACAAAAGTCAGAAGTTTGGCGCAAGTTGAAATCGGTTACAGCGAAATATGCCATTTAATGAAATATACTCAATGAGTTACTGTGCGTTTAAACTCAAATCTCCGGACAGTAGTGATAAAATATGTTATTCGATAGTATTGTAGGCACCAGAATTGCAGTGTTAAGCACATAATAAACTGAGAAAAGGGTAGGGGGCAACATCCAATTCGGTCAAGCATTTTGTTGAGGTGCTGGTTTCTTTCAGGTCAGCTTGTGCCAGAGATGAATACACAAAATTTCGACACCTGCGTTTTGACTCGGTATCGAATGCCGTTACGTCAGTCAGGGGACGATGAGTTCTCGTAGCAGGCCTCCTCAACTATTTCAGTTAAAACGATTGCTGCCCGAATAGGATTTTTACCGCGACGCTATACTGGTATATTCCTTATGCAAGAAATGCGAGCCTGAAAGGAGCCGATATATGAGAATGGTGACGAAAGAGGATGTAAGGGCACTGACGGCAGACCAAAAGCTTGAGTTGATGGACTTGCTATCGGAAAGTCTTGAGCAAGATCAAGTTCCGGTATATCCAGAAGTCAGGGAAGAAGTGGAGTCCCGGTTGAAAACATATGATGAAGACAAGAAAACGGCTCTGCCGTGGAGGGACGCAATGCGTCGCCTTACATCTTGAGGATCACGCTTCAGACATTCAATGACATTACTCAGGCAAAAAACTGGTACGAAAAACAGCGTCCGGGATTAGGGGTCGATTTTGTCGCAAAAGTCGAGGAAACTTTGTCTCTGATTGAAAGCAACCCCCGGGTTTACCCTTTACTAGTGCAAGACGTGCGGCGGGCAAATATAAGGCGGTTTCCTTATGGGATATGGTTTAAGGCAGAGGAAGAGTCTATTGTCATCGCATGTCTGCACCACCGCAGAAATCCGGCATTGATAAGAGGCCGCGACACGTAATCTCGCTTTTCAAGGGGGTATGGCAACGATTCCTTATTTCGGGACGTTTTACGATGCAATGTGCGAACGTCCTTCTACTTTTGAAATACTGACAGCTAAGGAATTGGCTCCACGGGAACCGCGACAATGTCCGATATGTTCCTGCTGCAAGGCTGTGTCAGCAGGCCTGCACCGTCCTCGTACCTCAGGATCAAGACAACGCAACGCAAATTGCCGCGCTTATGTCTTTGGATATTTTGGTGGTGTTCCCGAGCATGTCTTGGTCGATAATGCCGGAACAGTTGTGACCGAGCAAGATGCCTATGGAGACGGCCGGCACCGCTGGCATGGCCAGATGCTGGCATTGGCCGATACCTATGGCTTTACCCCGCGCTTATGCCGTCCCTATCGAACCAAGACCAAGGGCAAGGTTGAACGTTTCAACGGTTATCTGAAGGGCAGCTTCTGTGTGCCCCTGGCGCAGCAGGCCCCTTGAAGCGCATACAAGACAGATCCTGCATTGAATGCCGCCTCCTGGCTCTCATTCCACACTTATGGACAGAGCCAACCAGCCGGGTCTGGGTCTATACTCCGGACAGGACTGTAAAATGCTTTCCGCAAGAATAGCGCTTTCTGGATATTGCTAATGATTTATCGCTATAATATAGGTTGCCATAACTAAGGTTCTATTATGAAGAGTGTTTTCTCTGGCGCGGCGCTTGCTGCCGCACTTGCCGTCCCGTTGACGGGCCATTCCTTTAGTTACGACGTTTTGGTCGGAACTGCCAGCGGGCAACTTACGACTGGATTTCTTGCGCATGGCGGCGTGCCCCCCGGCGGTGGATTTGCCGTGGATTCCATAACCGGCCAGCACCTGTACCCGGCGAGCTTTGGCGACTTTGCCGGGGGGCCGAGAGCAACCAATGACCCCGGGTTTCAAGGTTTCACGGGCACCTTGCCAGCCGGCACCATCGTATCGGCCCAAGGAATGGGCTATCTGGAATACTGGGCGCCTGCTACCCCGGCATGGGCATTACCGCCCAGCGGCGAACAGGTCCGGCTTTATGGGGGAATACCGACGGACATTTCACTGGCTTATGTTTTCTGTCAGACCGGGGGCTTGCTTTGCGACCCCGCGCTTGCAGCCCAGTATCCGTCTTATGCCCAAGGTACTGCCTTTTCAGCAAGCGGCGTTTCTGGTCCCAACCCGGCGATTATCGATGATGCGGATGCCGCAGGTGCTTTTCATGCGCATCTGGACTGGTTCATCGAGCAACCGGGCGGAACACCGGCCACCGGCGCCTATCTCGTGACCTTTGCGCTGGTCGCCGATGGATACCGTGCTTCGGAACCGGCCAAGATACTTTTTAACTACGGATTGACAGACGCACAATATCAGGCCGCCTTTGACGCAAGGGTATTTTCCGTGACGCCGCCTATTCCCGAGCCGCCAGCAGTTTTGCTAATGCTCGCCGGTATCGCGTTTCTTACCGTTTGGTGCCGCCGTTCGCGAACAGCGCTCATCTAGATTTTTCTGTAATCCAGATTTTTCCGTAATTTCCCTGAATCTGGCATATAAGGTTCTCCCGGCCAGGTTTCAAGCAAAGAGGTTTCCGGCGGCAGGCTAAAGGAGTAGTTCCACTCCCAGTTCAACGCTGCGCCCGGGTTCGGGACTGAAATTTCTCAGGAAAGAAGTGGAGCTGCGGATTTCCTCATTAAGCAGATTGCGAGCCCGTAGAAATACTGACCCTGTTCGTCCCATCACCTTGCGCTGATAGGAGGCATGCAGATTCAACAGATTATAGCCGTTGGTCTTTGTCTCGTTGGTGCCCGGCCTGTCCTGCGCGTGGGCGTGCGTATAGCGAAGCCGGGCAGACCATGGTCCAGTTACGGTTACCAGTTGCATCCCATAGCGTAGCGGCGGTTGCCGTGGCACGTCTTCACGGATTTGGTCAAGCCGGGAATGGACATAGTCGGAAAACAGCGTGACCTCGACCGGTGGCGTAACAGCGGAGAGGATGCGAAACGTTGCCTCGGCTTCGTACCCCATAAAGCGTGCGCTGGATTGCTCATAACGGGCGACGGACAGGCATTGATCGAGGCTCACGCAACGGGTACGAAATCGCCCCTCGTCCGCATCGAAGAAAATGCTTGGCACGTTCCGCTGAAAAATAAAATTTTCGGCGTCGTTCAGGAACAGGGCGCCATTAACGCGCACCCACCCCGTATCCGCGTCCCACGTGAGATCAAGGCTTTTCATCGACTCCACCTTCAGATTGGAATTGCCCGTATCGAAGGTATGTGTCGCGAGATGTGGACCAAAGGAGTACAACTCATGCACTTCCGGCGCGCGCTTGGACTCTGAGAATATTACTCCGAAGGTGCTTTTCTCCGCGTATTGCCAGGTCAGGCCAATGGAACGGTTCTGCAAGCTGAAACTACGGGCGGGAAAATTAAGAACCCGCCCATCAACGGTCGGCTGCGGACCCGATATCACCTTCGACTGATCGTGCCGCCACCCGCCTTCCAGGCGCAACGTATCTGTTATATCGAGCCGTTCGTGGATATACGCGGCAGTGGTAAAAGTGTTCGTCTGCGGAATAAACGCCTCAGCCCCAAGCGCTGAAAAATCCCGGTTCATCATTTGCCCGCCAACTACGCCCGTAATACGCGGACCGAGCCGGTGTTCAACTTCAAGGCGTCCGTCGAGCGCATCGTTCCTGAACGTTGTCGCAATCGTATTGCCCGCCTTCTCATGATGTCGATAATGCACACGGCTGACGCTGAGTCTTACAAGGTCCACCCATTTGCCTGAGCCCCAGAATTCCATGCGACCATCGTAGCGGCGGTTAAGAAGATCGATACTTGCATCGCTGCTTCCCCCCGCATGGGAATGCGAACTGGCGCTGGGAGGAATGCCGTACTTGTTGTCGAGCATGGTTGCGGAAGCGCCTACCATCCCCACATCGGCGAATAGCGATCCCCCCAGGCTTCCCCCTTGGGAAGCGGCCCCGGTATTCGCCACAAAGCCGCATGTGTTGCGGGTATTGATAAGGCCGAATTGCTGCTGGACGGCGTTATCATCAACGGCGCAGCCATTGATCGATATATTGTTCCGATGACGCATGAAGCCATCGACATGCATTGCAAATCTCCCGGTACCGGCATCAATCTTGAAGGCATTGATGTTTTCATTGCCGTTGAAGTTATAGCGCGATTGCACCATTCCAGATACCGGCTGTCGCGGGACGCGCCCCGGAATGCGGTTGTCTATCACATTGACGGCCCCGCCGATGGCATTGCCGCCGTAGCGGATGGTCGCGGGTCCGCGCATTACCTGCACTTCGTCTGCGAGAATGGATTCGATGCTGGCAGCGTGATCGGGACTGAATGTGGTCGCATCATGCGTGGCAAGCCCATTACTTAGAAGGCGTACCCGCGGGCCCGACATTCCCCGTACCACTGGCAGGCCAACGCCAGGACCAAACGTGGAGTTGGAGACACCGGCCTCGTCGCCTAATGTCTCTCCCAGGGTGTTTCCTATGCGCTCCCGCAGGGCATTATCTTTGAGTCTGATCGAGGGGCGAGTGGGCTCGAACTCCCTTCCCTTCTCCGCTGCCGCCTTGATCTCAATCGGCTTGAGAACCGCTTCGGCGTGAAGGGTCGTCTGATTGTCCCCCGCCGCTTGCCCGGCGGCCGGCAGCGATGCGGTGACGACCGCCAGATAGACTGCAACGGTCCATTTCAGTATTGGAAGCGGCAACTGTGGCGGATGATATTATTGACAAATTTGAAGAGGCTGGATATATTGATGCTAACGCATTCTCAATATTATTATAGGGAGTGTCGTTCCAAAAAGCAATCCCGCAGGTAGGGGCCTTGCAACCGTTTCATTAATTAAAATCCATAGGAGGCAGATAATGTCAAGACTTATTCATACCGCCGTCGGGCTCGGCGCCGCCGTGTTGGCACTGGCGGTCTCACCCCAGGTATTGGCGCAGGAGCACAGCAGCGATGTGCAGCCGAGTGTAATAGCGGGCAAGCTCGTAATAGATGAGGCGAACACGGTCCCGGTGGCTTTTGCCACAGGTTACAAGATTTATGAGGGGAATTTCGGCGATCTATACGGTGGATCTTTAAAAACGAATGATCCGGGATTTATAGCGCCAGGGGGAACCTTTCTAGCGGGAGAGCAGCTTTGGTATCAAGCGATCGGCACCCTGGGATTTTGGGATGGCGTTGGCTGGAGTGGGGCGCCGGACAACGTGACTTTCACACTTGAGGATGCGCTCGGCAACAATACATTAATAACGGCAGCCGGGGTAACCAGCCCATTCGGGGTTATCGATGCGGCCGGGAGTGGCGGCGGCATTCACAGGCATCTGAACTTCTCCATATCGGAGTTAAACCCGGCAGGGTCCTACCTTGCCACACTCCAGCTCACTTCGCGTGATGCTGCGGGCAATCTGCCCTCTCCCTATCTGGATAGTGATCCTTTTCATATTGTCTTCAATCGGGGGCTTAGTGACTCCGCTTTCGAATCATCCGTCATGGCGCTAGCGGTACCCGAGCCCGAAACCTACGCGATGTTTCTGGCGGGCCTGACCCTGATGGGCTACATGGCAAGGCGCCGGCGCAGATAGACCGGCTGATTTTCAGTTGGGTACCAAACGTGTACCAGCAAGAACCATTGCCCTTCCCCGCCCAATAAGATTGCGGGGTGGGAAGGGCGCAAATCTTCCCGTACAAGAAACGGCGGCAAAGGATTTGCCCTGTTCAAATACCGGGTTTAAGCGCGGTGTTATGCCGTTCTTGATCCGGGACTTCCACGCTTCGGAACACACTCGCTACAGCGGCCATAAAGAATAAGATCATAGCTCTCGACGATAAAATTCGCGGGCGCCGGAAGATTGTTATTCGTGATCCTCTCATGGATATCAAATACCTTGCTGCAAGAACTACACTTGAAGTGGTAATGCTCACCTAGCTTTGTAACCTCATACCGGTCCGCTTCGCCGGGAAGTTTAACCGGCAAAATCCAGCCCTCGGTCGTCAGATCCTTCAGTGTTCGATAAACCGTTGCAATACTTAGCGACGGCACAACAGCCTGCCCCTTTATCAGAATTTCCTGCGTTGAAAGGGGTCTGCCGGCTTCGGAAATTACGCCGAGAATCGCGTTGCGCTGTCGGGTATTACGCTCCATGTCATCTTCCTGGATAAAGGTAGCGAGATATAAGGCACGACCAAGTTGAATGCCTGTGAGCCAAGTGTCGGAAAAAAAGAACTCCGGCGGCGTTAACAGCGTTGACTAGTCGCTATTGATAACTTATTATCGATTGTGTCACCCGGACGGGTCGACGGCAAGAATAAGTTACAACTTTTTTATTTTATAACTGCAGAAGGAGAAAGTATATGCGTTCCAATGCGCTGTGTGCCGGCCTGGCTGGCTGGGGAATTATCATGGCCTCATTCAATGTTTCGGCGGCGGTGCGGCATCATGAAGGCATCGGGTTCTACATCGGTTACGATGGACTGGCGACGGTTGCTTCAAGTACCTATGCCGGGCTGTCCAACCCTAACGCTGACCGTCTCACCTTATTGCTGGATCACGGCGAGCACTTTCACGGTATCGGGGCATACAGTTACACAGGGCCGGCGAGCGCGCCCGATGTAATGCCTACTAACACCAACAACCGCATTCCAGAAACCTATTCCCTCGAATCCCCGCTTCCTCTTGGCGCTGGCAGCGGGCTCTATTCGGGAACATTGCGCAGCCACGCCGGCAGTTCAGAATACAGCCATCTCGGCATCGCCTCAATCCAGTCTCTAGCGGGTCACGCTTCGGAGAGCATGGAGGATATCCTGTTTCAGAGTAGCAACAACCGCTGGTCGGGGCAACTGGACAATGTACAGCTCGGCCTCAGGCTTGTCCAGAGTACGCCCGGGCTGCGCGTGGGGTCGGAAACGACAACAGACATCTACAGTACCGGTGACGTATTCAACCTGGGTATGGGCAACAGCTTCGAGTTCAAGCCGGTCTATTGGGTCGACGCTGCCGCCCCTGAGGGCATCTATTCCGCGACTTTCCAGCTGCTGAATACTGGAGTTGGCTCGCCCATCGGCGATTCAGGCACGTTTCATTTCGATTTCGCCGTTTCTCCGGTACCGGAACCCGAGACCTACGCAATGCTTGTCGCCGGGCTCTTCATGGTCACTGCGATTGCAAGAAGACGAAGGGGAAGTCAGCTCGCTAGTCATTAGGAAATTCTGCAGGCAGTCATCCCGGGGCATGCTGCTTTCCCTGGTCCGGGCTTGCCTGCTGAGATACAAGGCAGATGGAACGTCTGCAACTCCTGATGTTCCCATCTTGCCGCGGCGTTTAGTTTAAAGTTTAAAGCGAGGCCTTATGACGACAATAGATAAACATCTCCCGGTGACGGTGCTTTCCGGGTTTCTGGGGGCGGGCAAGACTACCTTGCTTAATCACGTTCTGGCCAACCGGCAAGGGTTGCGCGTAGCAGTGATTGTGAACGACATGAGCGAAGTAAATATCGACGCATCGCTTGTCGAAAGAGGCGCGGAGAACGCGGGCGCCGCCTTATCCCGTACGGAAGAAAGATTGGTCGAAATGAGCAATGGCTGTATCTGCTGCACTTTGCGCGAAGACTTGCTCGCGGAAGTGCGCAAGCTCTGCACGGCAGGTCATTTCGATTACCTCCTGATCGAATCAACCGGGATTGGGGAACCCATGCCCGTCGCGGCAACTTTTGATTTTCGCGATGAGAACGGCGATTCACTTAACGATATCGCGCGCATAGACACGATGGTGACGGTTGTCGATGCAGTGAATCTGTTGCAGGATTTCTCCAGCGAGGATCTGCTGGCTCAGCGTGGCGAAGTGGCTGGCGAAGAGGATGATCGGACTCTGGCCGGTCTTTTGACCGAGCAGATCGAATTTGCGAATGTGATTGTAATAAGCAAGGCGGATAGGGCCACACCGAGCCAGCTGGATGAAGTGACCAGCCTGGTCAGGGCCTTGAATCCCGATGCGGAAATTATCCAGGCCGAGCATGGCGACGTTCCGTTGAAGAAAATCCTCGGCACCGGCTGGTTCGATTTGAATCAAGCGAGCCGAATGGCGGGCTGGTTCAAGGAACTTGCTGGCGAACACACCCCCGAGACGGAGGAATTCGGCATCAGCAGTTTCATTGCTCGCCTGCCTGAACCGATGCATCCACAACGTTTTGCCGCCTTTATGGAGAAACCGCTGTCCGGCATCCTGAGGGCAAAAGGCTATGTATGGCTGGCAAGCCGCCCCGAGTGGGCAATATCCTATTCGCGTTGCGGCAACGTCGCCACGGTGGAGCCGGTGGGGCGATGGTGGGCGGCGGTTCCCAGAGAACGTTGGCCGGTAAAGGGTAGCGCGCAGCGTGCTTCGATAGAGCAGAACTGGCGGCGGCCATATGGTGACCGCATCAATGAGGTGGTTTTCATCGGGCGCAATATGGATCAGCAACTGATTGAGGAGGCTTTTGCCGAATGCCAGCTCAAATCTTCAGAAATCCGCAGGGGCATGAGCTACTGGCGTGAACTGTCGGACCAGTTTCCCGAATGGATGCCCACGGAGGGGCCGGCAGATGACGCGGTGGAAGAGGCGGCGGAACACCAGTGAGCGCAGAGATCCCGCAGACGTTCCGCGAATGGCGGCATTGCATCGAGCATGAATGCGGCATTCAATTGACCCCGTGGTTCATCGAAAAAAGATTGAGAATATTGGGCCAGCGGCAACATGAGGAGACATTGCGCTTCATTCGTCATTATGGGGAAGCGCAATGGAGAAGAACCGTAAGCTGGTTCAAACAAGCGGATACGGAGACTGATTTTGGCGATAACTCTTCATGACAGGCACGCTTGCCGGTTGGAACATGAAGTGGTCCTAGATCGCGTAGTTGATGGTAAATCGGCGTGCGAACAGTATCGGCTCAAGCGCGAGGCCGGATGAAAATTGAGCAATCATCGACTGCGGCTGCTGTAGCGCACGACAAGAGCACAGTGCCTCAAGGCACTTACATGTCCGCAGCTCAATTGGAATTCTTTCGCCTTCGCCTGCAGGATGAGCGGCGCAAGCTGCTGGAAAGCGCGCAAAGCACGCTTGAACAGATGCAATCCGGAACATCCGAGTCTGATCCTAACGACCGGGCGAGCATAGAGGAGAAATATTCTCTTGAGTTCCGGGTAAGAGACCGCGAGCGTAAATTGCTCAGGAAAATCGACGACGCCCTCCTGCGCATCGAGAGTGGCGCCTACGGCTGGTGCGCGGAAACCGGCGAACCCATCGGCATTGCGCGCTTGCTCGCCAGGCCGACCGCTACCCTTTGCATAGAAGCCCAGGAACGTCATGAGTTAAATAAACGTGCTTATAAGCCATAGAGTAAAGTCGGTGTGATAGAGAACGATGCTGAAGACAGTGATAAATGCGGATGTAGAGCCAATCCAATCCTATACGTTCATTACAAATGACCCGGCTGAGCTCATACACATATTTCATCCCTTTACCCAGGTTGCTCTATGGCGCCGGAGTGTTAATACGGTTATCGAGACTTATCTCCACCATGGATTAGCAAATAATCTTTTCGGATCAGGTTTTCGTACTATTACTCATTCACCTTCCGCCCTGGCGCTCGACCTGTTTCCTGATCTTCCCGGCCGTGAGGTATTGCTTGAGGATGTTCGCCTGATCGCAGAGATTTACACGGACTTGCTGGGCTGCGACGAAATTGCATTACGCTTTGAAGTGCTTGATGGGGTAATGTGTCCTCGCTTTCATGTTGATCGCACCGGTATCAGGCTGGTTTGCACCTATCGCGGAGCTGGAACCGAATGGATCAATGATGAATTAGTGGATCGCGGCAAGCTGGGGCCGGGATACCTTGGTCTTCCTGACAAGGCCTCCGGTCTGTTTGACGAGAGAACCGCAATTGAGTCGGCTGGTCTGTTTGATCTCGTGCTCTTTAAAGGTTCCCTATGGCAGGGGAATTCGCATAGAGGCTCGATTCATCGTTCACCTGCTGTCGCAACTGCCGAGCGTCGCGTTCTGCTTGTCATGGATGCGGTCTGGAGCCAAGCTTAAAGATTTACCTCCGAGCCCTCCGCTCCTTCAACCCGCTTCGGCGGGTTTTTTCTTTATTCGCCCCATTCCAGGAATGGCATATATAGGTTATCTCCTCGTCGCCCAATGCCAAGGCGCCATCTTTTTCTTTGCGTGATCGGTGAGGCCATGGCCTTGCACCAACACCTACTAGAAGAAGCGTATCTACAAAAATCTCGTGATGAACGCCAGCATTTCCCCTTGATAACATATTTTATGAAGTGTTGATTTGGGGGCAAACAAGAGCGCTACTTTATTATTGTCAGCGCCGGATATAAACTGATACAGAGGGGATGCGGCGGAAAACTTGGACTACTTGGAGGTAGTCCATGTATTCACACGAAGATCGCATCCGAGCGGTTAAGCTCTACATAAAACTCGGAGAACGCATCGCAGCTACCATTCGTCAGT
>JACDGV010000004.1 GCA_013821425.1 Nitrosospira sp.
GTAGTCGCGACCTCCCGACTTCGCCTGGCTCGACGTTTCATATGTTGTTGCCATTATCTTTCTCCTGTTGCGTTAATCGTGTAATGCTTCGCTCTCCGGTCTGGCGCCCTCTCCCTTGCCTCCCACCAGCGCCTCTCCGGCTTGCCTGAATTGATGAGCCCCAAATTACCATGACTCCCTCCCAGGACTTCATTACCACTACTCCCTCTTAACCCTGCTTCCAATTCCAATACTTCCACCTGCCAATACTTCCTGCCAAGACCTTGTTACCAATACTTTACATACCCACAACCCCATAAAGACTATCCGCGAAGATGCCCCAAGTCAAGCAGTTTGTCAGCACCGAATGTCAGCACTGAACACAGCAATTTCCATACCAAATCAACCCGCATAACCCCAAAAGACCAGAGGAGCGCAGCGGCCTCCTGTTTCAGATGAAAAAAAATCTTTTCATATTCCTTCTTCATTCCTCGGCTGCGCAAGCAACTCATTTAACTTCAACTAACGATTGCATGTCTTTTTGCTACAAGCACATACTATGCCAGACGTTAATATTCTGCTTAATCCCGCGCTTCACAGATATCTGCCATTGCGCGGCAATCAAGTATGTAAAACAATTCGACACGACATACCTTTCCCGCGGGGCCGGTAACCGGCTGAATAATGACTCATCCAGACATTGTCGGGACCAGAACCACGCGGATTTCAATATACCCTGACTTTTAACGGATTGAATGGGCATAATTGTCATCCCGCACTGTTTACTGTTCACCTCGCATGCCCATCATACGCGTCGCCCTTGATGTTCCTGTTAATACCCTATTCGACTATCTTGTGCCGGATTCCGAAATAACGCCACAGGATACCGGTGCTCGCGTGCGTGTTCCCTTCGGCAGGAATACCATGACCGGGGTAATAATGGAAGTTACCACTCACTCCCCCGTTCCGCTCGAAAAACTCAGGCATGCCGCCCACATATTCCGGGACGTCCCTCCCTTGCCCCGGGTGCTGCTCGATCTGTTCCATTTTTGCAGCGGGTACTATCATCATCCCGTGGGCGAGGTGGTAATGAACGGATTGCCCAACAGGTTGCGCAGCGGCAAACCCTTCACTCGCAAGTCTCACACCAGCCATCAATTCCGCCTTACCACTGCAGGGCAATCAATCGACTCATCAACTATTCCAGCACGTAGTGTCGTAAAGCACAGGCTCTTGGCAAAACTGAGAGGGGCCGAGGCGATCAGTATCAGCGAGGCAAGGCAAATCTCCAGCCGGGCGGCAAAGATAATGAGGGAATTGCTTACGCTGGGCTGGGTCGAGGAGGTCCACGCTTCTCTTTCTCCCATTGGCACCGTCGATGAAGCCCTGCCACTTCCAGTTCTTACTGCCGCACAGAAAAGTGCGGTCGACGTCATTGCCCCGAGAATAAATGAATTTAATACCTGGCTGTTGCACGGAATTACGGGCAGCGGCAAAACCGAGGTGTACCTGCGGCTTATTTCTCTGCTATTGCGGCAAGCGCGACAAACGCTCGTGCTAGTCCCCGAGATCAATCTAACGCCGCAACTGGAAGCGAATTTCCGTAGGCGCTTTCCCGCTATACGGCTGGTAAGCCTCCACAGCGGACTTAGCCCTTCCGAACGGGCGGCAGGCTGGCTGCAAGCGCAACAGAATGAAGCCCAGATCATCCTGGGTACCCGCCTTGCCGTGTTCACGCCGCTGCCAAGACTTGGACTGATAATAGTCGATGAAGAGCAGGATACTTCGTTCAAGCAGCAGGAGGGTTTGCGCTATTCAGCCCGGGACGTCGCGGTATTCCGCGCCAAGCAGGCCCGCGTGCCGGTAATACTGGGTTCCGCAACACCTTCCCTTGAGAGTTACTACAGTGCCGTAACTGGACGTTACATCCGGCTGCGGCTATCGACGCGCGCCGTGAAAAATGCGATGCTGCCGACGGTCCACTGTGTCGACATCCGCGGCACCAGGGCTAAAGACAGCTTGTCCGACCCGGTGATCACTGCCCTGGAGCGGTGTCTCGCGGCAGGCCAGCAAAGCCTGGTCTTCATAAACCGCCGGGGCTATGCGCCTGTATTGCTGTGCAGGTCATGCGGATGGACGGCGGCCTGCCACCGGTGCGCCAGCCGCCTGGTGGTGCACCTGCGCGAAAAAAAACTGCGCTGCCACCATTGCGGCCACCAGGAACACTTTCCCAATGCCTGTCCCGAATGCGGCGACCAGGACATCGCGCCTTTCGGTCATGGCACGCAACGGGTGGAAGCCGCGTTGATCCACCGTTTCCCAAATGCGCGCATCATTCGCATCGATCGCGACAGCACAAGCCGGAAAGATGCATGGCACCGGATGCTGAAAGACATACAGGAGCAACGCGTGGATATTCTGGTGGGCACGCAAATTCTTGCCAAGGGACATGATTTTCCAAACCTGTCGCTGGTGACTATACTAAATTCCGACGCCTCGTTATACAGCACCGATTTTCGGGCGTCGGAGCGCCTGTTCGCGCAACTGATGCAGGTAGCGGGCCGGGCCGGCCGCGCCGGTATCCACGGGGAGGTGCTGATTCAAACGGAGTTTCCTGATCATCCACTATATCATGCACTACGACGGCATGATTACGACGCACTCGCTCAAATGCTGCTGGAGGAAAGGCGAACCGCGGCGTTCCCGCCATTTGTCTATCAGGCTTTGCTGCACGCGGAGGCGCCGCGTATTGCCACCGCCCTGGATTTTCTGGCAAGTGCCGCATCAGTAGCGCAGCCTTCAAAGGAGGTTGAGGTATTTGATCCGGTACCAGCGCAAATGGCACGGCTGAAGGGGATGGAGCGGGCGTATCTGCTGGTGCAATCCGGTTCGCGGAAAAAATTACAGGAGTTCCTTGCCGCATGGCGAACTAGACTTGAAACGCTGCCCGGTCGCAAAGTTCGGTGGATACTGGACGTCGACCCGCTGGAGTTTTAAAGATGAATAGCATGGTACCTCTGGGAAACACCTCTCGCCGGCTCTTCTGCGGACACCATCCACCAGCAGAACCTGGCCCATTCGGGCATGCGAAAGGATGTTTTGATTTATACTCCGGATTTCAATCCACAACAGCGAGACCGCTGGAAGGCCGTACGTTCCTCCCCTGCAGCAACACAATGGCAAGCATAAAAAAGAACAACCTGCCGGTTGAAAAAAACGGCGATACCTGGTCGGGACGCTTCGAAGAACCCGTTTCGCAGCTTGTGCAACGTTATACAGCGTCGGTGAATTTTGACCAGCGCCTGGCGGAGTATGATATTCAGGGTTCGCTCGCGCATGCGCGAATGCTTGCGGCGACCGGCATTATCGCGGCGGATGACCTGGCGGCGATAGAATCCGGTTTAGCCCGGATCCTCGAAGAAATACGCGGCGGCGCATTTGCCTGGAAGCTGGAACTGGAAGACGTGCACCTCAATATCGAGAAGCGTCTTACCACGCTTATCGGCGATGCCGGCAAGCGACTGCACACCGCGCGCTCGCGCAACGATCAGATAGCTACCGATGTGCGTCTCTATTTGCGCGTCGCAATTGACGACATCGTCGGCCTCATCCACGCCATGCAGCGTGCGCTGCTGGATCTCGCGGAAGCACATATGGACGCGGTAATGCCCGGCTTCACTCATTTGCAGGTAGCCCAGCCAGTGGTCTTCGGGCATCATCTCATGGCCTATTTCGAGATGCTGAAACGCGATGTCGAACGCTTATCCGATTGCAGGAAGCGTTTAAACAAGTTGCCCCTGGGGTCGGCGGCGCTGGCGGGAACCAGTTACCCGGTCAACCGCGAGATGGTAGCGTTGCAACTGGGATTCGATGGCGTTTGTGAAAATTCTCTGGATGCGGTATCCGATCGGGATTTCGCCATCGAGTTCTGTGCCGCCGCGGCACTCATCATGACACATCTGTCACGGCTATCCGAAGAGCTAATATTATGGATGAACCCATCGTTCGGCTTTATTGATCTCGCCGACCGATTTTGTACCGGTTCATCCATCATGCCACAAAAGAAGAACCCGGATGTCCCGGAACTGGTGCGCGGCAAGACAGGACGCGTCAACGGTCATCTCGTTGCCCTGCTTACACTGATGAAGGCTCAGCCGCTTGCGTATAACAAGGATAACCAGGAGGACAAGGAACCCCTGTTCGATACTGTAGACACGCTTACCGACACGCTGCGCATCTACGGCGACATGCTCGCAGGCGTCCGTGTCAACCGGGACGCAATGCGGGAAGCCGCGATGCGCGGCTATGCCACCGCTACCGATCTGGCGGATTATCTGACAAAAAAAGGGCTGCCATTCCGCGAGGCGCACGAATCTGTAGCCCGGGCAGTGCGCTTTGCCGAAAAGCATGGCCGCGACCTGACTGCGCTTACGCTTGCGGAATTGCAGCAATTCTCGCGCCTGATTGAAGACGATATCTTCGCGGCGCTGACTCTCGAGGGATCGGTCAATAGCCGCAACCATATCGGTGGAACCGCCCCGGCGCAAGTAGACGCGGCGATCAAACGGGCACGAAAGTGGCTCTCGTGAGGGGGCAACCCGGAACCCGCAACCGCTGTTAATGAAACCATGGCCGGAAATTGCTGCGCAAATCTCAACCTCCTCGGGTATCCCGTTTGACGTAGAGGAGATAGTCGCCATTGATGGCGGCTGCATCAATCAAACTTACCGGATTGAAGGCAAGGGCCAGCGATTTTTTGTCAAGCTGAACAACCCGGATACCCTGGCGATGTTTGAAGCCGAAGCGGTGGGGCTGCAGGAAATTCACCGTTCACGCACGTTGCGAGTTCCCATTCCTTTTTGCTGGGGAAGAAGCAGTTCACACGCCTGGCTGGTGCTGGAATACCTGGAGATGGACAAGGCGCCGCGTCGCGGTGCTGCCGCCCTGGGCCGCGGCCTGGCCGCGATGCACCGTTTCTCGGCCCAGGATTTCGGCTGGACACGCGACAATAATATCGGCTCCACCCCCCAGATCAACAGGCTTTCCTCCAGTTGGCCCGAGTTTTGGCGCAAGTACCGCCTGGGTTATCAATTGCAATTGGCTGGAGTTAACGGCTACTCGGGAAAGCTGCAGAAACAGGGTGCGCAATTGATGGAATGGCTGAATTTCTTTTTTCAAGAGCGCCAGCCTGTTGCCTCCCTGGTTCACGGTGACTTGTGGGGCGGGAATTACGGTTTTGACGGCACGGCCCAGCCAATTGTATTCGACCCGGCTGTATATTATGGCGACCGGGAGACGGATGTTGCCATGACCGAGCTATTCGGCGGGTTCTCCGATGTTTTTTATGCGGCCTATAGAGAAGCTTATCCTCTCGATCCTGGCTACACGACCCGTAAAACGCTCTACAACCTCTATCACATACTGAACCACCTCAACCTGTTTGGCCGCGGCTATCTCGATCAAGCGGAGCGAATGATCGGCAAGCTGCTTGCCGAAGTCAGATAACAAGCGGGCGGACGGCTCTTGTTCTACGTGATGCACATGTTCCCGGCGCGTCGCAAGACCTGTTTTTTACCGCCCTGGGATGCGGGACCTTGGATGCCCCTAAGGAAGCCCTGAACCCTTCCTGCCAAACTTTCCCTGTCAGCTTTTTGCGAAAACCGCCGTAGCAAGATGTGATGGTGTGTTATGTAAGCTGGCCCATAGGGCCAGGTTGAAGTTGAGCCGGAATTCCCGGCAGCATAGGGCGGATGGGCGCCAGATTGTTTAGCCGGACATCTCATGCGTTTGGAATACCAGACCGGCGTGCTCTCGCATTCTGTGGAAACGGATACTTTTCCAGCTTTCCTCGGCAACGCTCAACTCCGCCCCAAAGGCGGCAAGGAAGGCGGGGGCATCGACTACGTCATAGGCGATCCGATGGGCATTGATATCGATAAACCGTTTAAGTTCGCGGGGATCCTCGGCGGTGACCCAGCGCGCCAACTGGAACTTGGAGGGGACGAGCCTGGCCTCCACGCCATATTCATGCTTGAGCCGGTGCGCTACGACCTCGAACTGCAGGACACCCACGGCGCCCAGCAGTAAAGTACTGCTCGCATGGGGCCGGAACACCTGGATTGCGCCCTCCTCACCTAACTGGGCGAGTCCCAGTTTGAGTTGCTTGCTGCGCATCGGGTCCGCGATCTCGACCGCCTGAAAGATTTCCGGTGCAAAGAACGGCAAGCCTGTAAACTGCAACCGCTCGCCTTCCGTCAGCGTGTCCCCGAGTTGCAGCGTTCCATGGTTGGGAATGCCGATAATATCGCCAGGATAAGCAGTGTCAAGCAAATCGCGCCGCTGCGAGAGAAAAGACACGACGCCATTGGTCCGGATGTCCTTATCGTTACGCACGATCTTGAGGTTCATGCCGCGCACGAACCGGCCTGAACAGATCCGGACGAAAGCAATGCGATCCCGATGCGCGGGATTCATATTGGCCTGAATCTTGAACACCACTCCTGAAACCTTCGGCTCATCTGGCTGCACCTCCCGTTGCAACGCCGCACGAGATCCCGGCGGCGGAGCAAGATCAACCAGCGCATCAAGCACCTCGCGCACGCCGAAGTTGTTGATGGCTGAGCCAAAAAAAACCGGAGTCTGCATGCCGGCGAGGAAAGCCGCCTGACTGAATGCCGGCGAAGCACCTCGTATCAGTTCGATTTCCTGCCGCACGTTGACAGCATTGTTCCCGAAGCGCAGCGTGATCTCCGGATTGTCCAGACCGTCGATGATTTCGTCTCCGTCATCCAACCTGTCCGATCCGGGGCGAAAAACGCGCATTCTGTTGCGCCGCAAGTCGAATACTCCACGGAAACCGCGGCCCATGCCTACTGGCCAGGTAAAAGGCACGGCTGCCATGTGAAGCGCTCGTTCGATCTCATCGAGAAGGTCGAGGGGTTCGCGGACCTCGCGGTCCATCTTGTTGACGAACGTAAGTATGGGAGTGTTACGCGCACGACATACGTCAAGCAGGCGTAACGTCTGAGCCTCTACACCGTTGGCGGCATCAATTACCATCAGTGCCGCGTCTACGGCGGTCAGGACCCGATAGGTATCTTCGGAGAAATCCTGGTGGCCCGGTGTGTCAAGGAGATTGATCACGCAGTCCCCGTACTCGATCTGCATCACGGAACTGGCCACCGAGATGCCGCGCTGTTTCTCTATCTCCATCCAGTCCGAAGTTGCATGGCGCGTAGCCTTTCGGGCCTTGACGCTGCCCGCTATATGGATGGCTCCCGCAAACAACAGCAGTTTCTCGGTGAGCGTTGTCTTCCCGGCATCCGGATGAGATATTATGGCAAAAGTACGACGCCGCGCCACTTCCTTACCGACCATATGAATATTCCTTAAGTTTGTTCTAGAAACGCCGGGAATCCGGTTCCTGAGGATAAAGATAGCAATGCGCCGTGTGTGTTGAACTGAATGCGCTTGTTGCCGGGTAAGTTTCATGGCAGACCGGCATGACGCGAGGGCAGCGTGGATGAAAGTGGCAGCCCGATGGCGGATTCACCGGTGACGGAAGATCTCCATGAAGGTGAATGATATGACGTGTTGATTCCGGCTCGATTACCGGAACCGCTGACAGCAAGGCCTGGGTGTACGGATGCCTGGGGGTGGTCAAAACTTCATCCACGGTTCCTCGCTCTACAATTCTTCCCAGATACATCACAGCGACTTCATCCGCCAGATACTCCACCACCGAAATATTATGGGTGATGAATAGATAGGCTAGTCCGAGACTGTTCTGCAATTCCCTCAGCAGATTCAGGATCTGGGCTTGTACCGATACGTCGAGCGCACTGGTTGGCTCGTCACACACGATCAGCTTGGGGTTGACCGCCAGGGCGCGCGCAATCGCAATACGCTGCCGCTGGCCGCCGGAGAACTCGTGGGGATAACGCCACTTGGTTTCTGCGGGCAACCCGACGCTTTCCAATAACGCATCCACCCGTCTTCGGGTTGAGACCTCGGGTTGCTGCTCTGCACGATATTCGCCGGTGTCGCCCCCCACCCCGACGTTCAGCGCATTCATTCCCTCTTCGATGATGTCGACGATACGCATGCGCGGATTGAGCGAGGAATAGGGATCCTGGAATATAAGCTGGAACTCGGCGCGCATCTTTCGCAACCGCTTGCGTTCCAGTCCCACCAGTTCAAGCCCGTTATAGCGCACGCTGCCTGCCGACGGGGAAACGAGTTGCAGGATGCCCTTGCCTACTGTCGTCTTCCCGCAGCCCGATTCCCCCACCAGCGCCAGAGTCTTTCCCTGGCGAATCTCCAGTGACACCCCATCCACCGCCTTGACATGCCCCACTACATTTTTGATCAACCCCTTGTGGATGGCAAAGTAGACTTTGAGATCAGTAACCGACAACAGGGGTGGACTGGAGATTGTACGCCTCTCCCTCTTCAATTCTATCCCCGCCCCAGACTCATCTGCGCGTCCCGGCTTCCGAACTGTCTGTTGAGACTCCTCATCCCCCGATCCGCGCTCACCGGACCGCCGCAGCAAATCCGGATCAAAAAGATGACATCTTACGTGATGTTCCCCAGCCACAACGGCCCACCCGGGCGCAGCCTCATGGCATAGCTTGAAGGCATGGTCACAACGGTCCGCGAAACGGCACCCCGCAAATTCGCGCGACAAGGACGGCACGTTTCCGCTAATCGCTGCGAGCCGCAAACCCTTATGGCGGCTCTCCCTTCCAGGCAGGGAAGCGAGCAGTTTACGCGAATAGGGGTGCGCGGGACCCCGAAAAAACGCTTCTCGCGTTGCTGTCTCTACCATTTCGCCGGCATACATTATTCCCACGCGATGCGCCATTTGCGCCGCCACGCCGAGATCGTGGGTAATGAGTAGAATCGCCATGCCATCACGTTGCTGCAAGTCTCGCATAAGGTTTAGCACTTGGGCCTGGATAGTCACGTCCAAGGCCGTGGTGGGCTCATCAGCTATGAGCAGTTCCGGTTCCCCGGCCAGTGCCATGGCTATCATCATCCTCTGCTTCATGCCGCCTGAAAACTGGAAGGGGTATTCGTTCATCCGACGCGCTGCCTCCGGTATTCCCACCTGATTCAGGATTGCCCGTATGCGTTCCTGGGCAGCCGCGCCGTGTAGACGGAAATGCCACTGCAACACTTCGCCGATCTGCTCCGCCACCGTCATTACCGGGTTCAGGCTTAGCATTGGCTCCTGGAAAATCATGCTTATACGCTTACCGCGGATTCCGCGCATGGCGGCTTCCGGCAATAGCAGCAAATCCTCGTTGCCCAGCTTAACAGACCCCGCCATGATCTCTCCCGCCTCTGGCAAAAGCCGCATTACTGAAAGAGCGGCCATCGATTTCCCGCAGCCTGATTCTCCCAGTAGCGCGAAGGTCTCGCCCTTCATGATATTCAGGGTAAGCCCATCCACCGCCCTTACGGGCGCCTCCTCTGCATGGAGTATGGTTTCGAGATCATTGATTTCCAGCACGTAACTCATGGCGAGAGACGATCCCCTGCGCTTGCAGAAACCGGTTTTGTTTCTGGTTCTCCCTGGCGTTTTCCCCGGAGGGACGTTTTAGCTTTCGTTGACAACCTTACCCGGGGGTCAAACGCATTCTGTACTGCATCCGCGAACAGATTGGCACTCAATACCAGTGCAAACATGAAACTGAAAGCTGCGAACAAGGCCCACCATACCATCGGCTCGCGCGCCATCTCCATTCGCGCGGCATTAATCATGGTGCCGAAACTGATCATTGATGGATCAACGCCAACACCTACATAGGACAATACGGCTTCCGCCAGAACCAGGCCGCTGAAGTCCATCACCGTCGCGATCAGCACGATATGCATCACATTGGGCAGGATGTGGCGGCTGATAATGCGCCAGTGGGAAACACCAAATGCATGAGCCGCCTGAATATATTCCAACTCCCGCAGCCTCAAGGTTTCGCCGCGCAGTAACCGGCACAAGCCAGTCCAGCTTGTAACCCCAAGTATGATGCAAAGGAAGAGCAGGCGCAGATCGGCGCGCGCGACAACCGTATCAAACAATTCCGGATGCGTGTCCATGTACACCTGCATCATCAACACCGCAGCCGCGATCAGCAACACGCTGGGGATCGAACTAAGCGTGGTGTACAGATATTGAATCACATCATCCACCCAACCCCGGAAATAGCCCGCAGTGATGCCGAGAAGCAGCGCAAATGGCAGCATCATCAAGGTGGTAAGCGTTCCGATAACGAGCCCGGTGCGAATGCTTTTCAGCGCTTGATAGAAAACGTCCTGTCCCACCTTGTCAGTGCCTAATATGTGATAACTACCGCACAAAGCAAGCGCCGCACCACACAGTAATAGCGTCACCGCGAGCATGAGGCATACCGCCCTCCAGGAAACAGCGGTGTCATCATGTCGAATCCTCGAAAGTGCGGACAGAAACGGTTCGCCACTGCGGTGCGCCAACGTGGCTGCCAGGAAGGCCACTACCATACACCAGAGAAACAACCCGAGACCTGCGCCCGCAACCGCCCTCCAGGCAACGTCACGCACCAGCTGGGTTTCAGGGTCCTGTAGATGGGCTCCGCCAAATTCAAGGCGGGGGAATTCGCGCGCTTGTCCGCCATTCGGGAGCTCCACCGTTTCGCGAGCGTAAAGATAAGCGGCAAAAGGGGATGAATAGGTCTTTTCCACGCGCGTACGCAGCGGGGTCGCGATCAGGTCGAGAAGGCTTAGCACTTCGACACTGTAGGCGGTTTCACCAGAGCCGCCACTTTTGTTCTCAACAGCGGGACGTAAATGCACCGTGTCGAGCAGGCCAATAATGACAAAGAATGCCAGTACAGTGAGCGCTGCCATGCCGCTCGCACTGCGCCCTACACGGCGCCACGGGGCCGCGAAATGCTCATTTCGGCGCACATACCAGACAAGCGCAATCACGATTGCGACCAGGAGATAGACGAGCGCATCTGTCCATAGAATTACGGGTTTGAAAAACATGGTTGCCCTTGGTGGAATACCGTCATTCCAATCTCACTCGCGGGTCCACCAGCGTATAGGAGATGTCCGTCATTATCAGACCGACGATATACAGCAGGGACCCCAGAAAAACCATCGCTCGCACGACTGCAAAATCCTGTGAGTGGATCGCATCGATCGTATAACTCCCCAGGCCAGGAATGCCGAAAAAAGATTCCGCTATGAGACTTCCCAGAAACAGCAGGGGAATTACCACCACTGCTCCGGTGAGTATCGGGATCAGGGCGTTTCTGAGCACGTGCCGGAACAGCACGATCCGTTCCGGCAAGCCCTTCGCACGAGCGGTGCGGACATAATCCTTGCCCATTTCCTCCAGGAAAATGGTGCGGTACCAGCGGGTGTTCGCACCGGCACCGCTAATCACGCCAATCATAACGGGCAGCACCAGGAACTTTCCGATGTCGAGCCCTTGGCCATAACCGGAAATGGGAACCAGATGCCACAGTTTACTGATCAGAAATTGGCCGCCGATGATGTAGAACAAACTGGAGATAGACATCAGCGCGACGCATAGTACCACCCCCCAGAAGTCCACGTAGGTGGCCCGAAAGAACACCATTGTCAACGCAAAGACGAGATAGACGCCCAGCCCCAGCAGAAACACCGGCAGCGCGATGGCGAGGCTGGGGAACATGCGCGTCTTAATCTCATGCGCTATGTCGCGCCCATCGTCCGCGCGCCCGAATCGAAATGCGAACATGGCGATCGACTTCTCGAAAAATACCGTACGCGTAAATTTCGCCACGCCATTCTCTGCCTGATTAAACATGAGCGGCTTATCATAGCCTCGCTCCTGCTTCCACTTGTCGATTGCCTCGGGTGTTACCCTTTTGATCCCCAGCTGCATCCGCGCCATATCGTCGGGGGTATTCACAACAAAAAACAAGGTGAAAGTGATCAGATTCACCCCTATCAGGATAGGAATCGCGTAAAGCAGACGCCGGATGATGTAATTAAGCATTTAAGCGTCCGAACCCAGGGTTCCGGGATCGCGGCTAGGCCGTTGCCTGCTCTCGATGCTGCTTATTCCCGCGCTTCGTTCCCTGCGCCGGTAAACGGTCGCGGCGGGAACCAGGCCTAGCGCCAGCAAAATCAATCCAAGCACCACAGGGCCCAGCACCGGCGTATTCCATTCACCGCGCTTTTGCTTCCTCAGGTCCGCATCTATCCGGTAATACTTGATATTATTGTGCGAGAGCCTGTTCGGCTTCACGTTACTGTACCAGGCGTGATACAAGCCGTAATCCTTGGGGTGATAACCCCACAGCCAGGGTGCGTCTCGACGAAGGATAGCCATCATCTGATCGATGATTTGCTGACGTTCGGAGCCGTCTTCCATATTCTTCATTTGCTCGAAAAACCAGTCGTATTCGCGATCGGAGTAATTAGCCGCGTTCTCGCCGTCACTGCCGACTTTTCGCTGGGGGCCATACAGCAGGAACAGAAAATTTTCCGCATCCGGATAATCGGCATTCCAGCCCCACTCGAAAATCTGTGCGTTGCCTTTGCGTATCTTGTCCTGGAAGCGGTTATAGTCCGTGCTGCGAACCACGAGCTGGATATTAAGTTTCTGGAATTGTTTACGCATCCAGTCGAGACCGGATTTGTCCTCGGCGCTGCGGGCGGTAACGTCAAAAAACAACACTAGCGGCGCGCCCGTTTTCGCATCCATGCCGTTGGGATAACCTGCCTCGGCGAGCAATGCCCTTGCCGCTTCGATTGGCTTGCGCCGGGGGCGTCCGTTCACCCAATCGTATACTACCGGGTTGATTCCTTCTTCGCCTTCCCGATGGCCGGCAATGCCCGGCGGGATGGGTCCTTGCGCCGCGATCCCCCGTCCATTGGCGAATATCGACACGTACTCTTCGTAATCCACAGCGATCGATATAGCCTGCCGCAATTTTCTGGCCGCATCGCGCCCGTGTCTGCCCGTTCCGCCCACTACCGGGTCCAGCATATTGAAACCCATATAGTTCGTGGAGGTGGCAACCGCTGTCTCCAACCGGATACCCTGCTTTCTCATCGCCTCGGTTACGGTCGCTTCTCCCTGCCCGGTCATTTGCACCGCCTGGTCGAAACTGTCCGAGCCGATCGCGGAAGCATCGTAATAACCCTGCAGGAATTTGTTCCAACGCGGAATGCTTTCCTTGTCGCGGCTGTATATGACTTTGTCGATGAAGGGAAGAGGCTTCCCCGCATCCCTCAGTAATCCCGCCTGCATGTCCTCCGGCATGCCTTCCGACGGGTAGTTCTCGCCGTGAAAATTCGGGTTTCTTTCCAGTATCATCACCCGGTTGGGATCGTTCTCCGTCAGCATGTAAGGCCCGGTGCCCACCGGGTACCAGTCAAGAGTAATATTTTTTTCCGCTAGGCCTTTCTGGCTGTAGAAACGTTCCGCTTCCCAAGGAATGGGCGCGAAAAAAGGCATTGCCAGCCAGTACATGAACTGTGGATATTTACCCTTGATCTTGACGCGATAAGTGTGGGTATCCACAGCCTCTGCGCCCTCAAGGGGAAAACTGTTCAGATCCAGATAAGGGCCCTTCCCATACTCGCCGCCTTGTTCTTCTACGGCAACCTGTAGAGTGTGGGCATATTCCTTGAGTCCAACGATGTAGTCCGACATCAAACCAAAAATAGGGGAATGCAGCTTCGGATGCGCCAATCGTTTTATCTGAAAAACGTAGTCTTGAGCGGTCAGTTCGCGGAAACCGGTATGGTGAAAGTCGCCGAGTCTATAAACGCCGGCCAGATCCTGCTCGGTGAGGGCATGATAGAGGAACTCTCCCCGTTCGTTCCTGGCGAACGCCGGATGAGGCTGGAAGCGGATGCCTGGCTTGATGGAAATCTCGTAAATTGTGTAGGCAATTTGCCCGGCATCGGATCCATCCTCGACGGGTACTCCATTCCTGTCGAAATATCCCACCACCGGCATGTTCGCAGCGGCGGAGGGTATCAGTTGATAAGGACGCTTCAGGTAATGGTATTGCAACGGTGGCTCATAAATCTGCGCTGTAAATAAAATCTCATTGGAGCTGTAGGACTGCACCGGGTCAAGATGTTTTGGGCGCTCGGCAAACGCGCTATAGAGGTAATTTTTTTCCGCGTCGGATGCCGGATATGGGCTGTTCCAGGGATTGCCGCCACAAGCGCTAACGAGGACCGCGAGCAATACCGGGAGGGTGTTGCAGAACTTCTCCACCACGGAGAGAAATGAAAGCGGCGATCCGAACGTGGTTGCGGGCGCTTGTAGCGCGTCGTCCGGCAACGCCACCCTCGCGCTTTCCGTTGGCGAAGCCGGCGACTTATTCTGCGGTTCCGTAGACACTGCCTTCATTGGTGCGATAGTGTATCCCAAGATGCCGGGTCTGGGCAGCACCCCCGGACATTGACGATTTCGCAAGCGGGAAGGACTTTGAAGCTATAATTCCGGAATGCTGAACATTCCTGAGGACATAACATGACACTTCTCGCCAATAAGCGCATTCTCATCGCCGGACTGCTCAGTAACCGCTCGATTGCCTATGGCATTGCAAAGGCAATGCATCGAGAAGGCGCGCAGTTGGCGTTTACGTACCAGGGAGAAGGAGTGCGTGAACGCGTGGGGAAGCTGATATCCGAGTTTGATAGTGATTTGCTGTTTCCATGCGATGTTTCAAATGATGAGGAAATCGTTCGTTGTTTTGACGACCTGGGAAAGCGATGGGACGGCCTGGATGGCATTGTTCACTCAATCGCTTTCGCGCCCCGCGAAGCGTTGAACGGGGACTACCTGGAAAACGTTAACCGTGAAGCTTTTCGCATTGCGCACGATGTAAGCTCTTACAGCTTCGCGGCTCTGGCAAAAGCCGGGGTGCGGCTGATGGAGGGCAGAAATGGGTCGCTTCTGACGCTCACCTACCTGGGTTCCGCAAGGGTCATGCCAAATTACAACGTCATGGGATTGGCCAAAGCCAGTCTTGAGGCAAATGTGCGATTCATGGCATCAAGCCTCGGGCCCAAGGGCATAAGGGTCAATGCGATTTCCGCCGGACCAATCAAAACCCTGGCAGCGGCGGGAATTGGCAGCTTCGGTAAACTGTTGAGCTATACTGAAAAGACTGCTCCCCTGAGGCGTAATGTTTCCATCATCGAGGTCGGCAACGTGGCGGCTTTTCTTTGCAGCGACCTGGCAAGCGGCATTACTGGTGAAATTACATACGTAGATGCAGGATTCAATACGGTTGCCTTTGATGTCAGCGACCCCTGACCGCGAAACCTCCCCCCTCAGAAAGCCCTAATCCACGTTCCTGACCGACACTTCATATCGCTTCGTGACTTCGGCCAGATAAGATGAAAATTCCTCCTGGGTCAGTATCTGCCGTAGTTGTTTCGCAAAAGCTCTGCGCCCTTCCGTATCTGGCGTATCTGACCGAATGACACGGCTAAGGCGAATAAGGGTAAAGCCGCCTTGCGCATTGGGAACTCCGATATAAGATGGCAGCGCGGCAGCGTCGGCCTTGAATACCGCCCGCAGGGTGTCATTATCCAGACCCTGCGTCTCCATGCGGGAGACACTTCGAGCAGGCCCCCACGTTACTATTGTGTTGTTGCCCGCGCGTAATTGCGCGAGCTTATTCCGCCCTTCCTTTATTGCCGCCGCTCCCGCTTCCTGGCGCGCCACAAGTCCCACAATTTTGTCCTTCAACTCTGTAATCGGAGGCGTACGGGCGGGCCTGTGCTCAACCACCCGCGCGGCCACAAGGGTGTTGGGAGCAACTTCTATTGCCTCGGTATTGCGCTTGTTCCTGATTGCATCTTCGGAAAAGACCGCCTGCAGCAGTCTTCCATTAGTCAAGTATGGAGCCTCTCCGGCGTTTTTATCGATCCATCCGCTCCGCTGAATGGGTAGGCTGAACGCCTCCGCGGCAGGCTGCAGGCTTTCGCTCTGCTCATATACGGTATTGCTGAAGCCATCCGCCATTTCGCTAAAAATTTTTCCGGCTTTTTCCTTTCTGATTTCCTGCTCGACCTGTTTACTCACTTCATCAAAACTGACCGGTTGTGCGTCCTTTATCTCCACAAGTTTGATGACGTGAAAACCGAAGTCTGTCTCGACCACATCACTGATCTCATCCAGTTTCATGCGGAATACCGCACCTTCAAATGTCTTCACCATCATGTCACGCCCGAAAAAACCAAGATCGCCGCCGTTGGACGCCGAACCCGGATCCTCGGAATGCTGTCTGGCCAACTCCGAAAAACTTTGCGGATCCTGTTTTATCTGGATGAGCAATTGTTCGGCTTTGGTACGTGCCGCTTCCCTCTCCGCATCCGTGGCATCGGTGGGCACACTGATCAGAATGTGACTGGCGCGGCGCTCTTCAGCTTCGCCGAACTCACCCTTATGCTCGTTAAAATACTTGATTGCCTCATCGAGGCTCACCTGGGCCTCTCTCGCCAGCTCATCCAACGAAAGCACCAGATATTCCAGGCGCACTTGTTCCGGTAACTGGAACTCGGCTTGGTGAGTATCGTAATAGGATTTGATCGCCGCATCGCTGGGCTGGATTTGGGCCAGGAATCGCTCCGGTTGTATTTCAACCAGGCTGATTTCACGTTTCTCCTCACTCAACCGCATGACTCTTTCTGCTACTGTATCGGAAACAAAGCCACTTTCCGTATAAGGAGCGATGAGTTGCTGACGCATCAGTTCCTGACGCACACGCGCTTCAAATGCAAGCGGGCTCATCCCCTGTCCACGCAACAACTCTTCGTAGCGCTGCTTTGAAAATTGTCCGTCCTCCTGGAAAGCCGAGATATTTTGTATCATCTCCACCAGCTGCGCATCTACGATAGAGAGTCCGGCACGAGATGCCTCGTGGGTCAGTAAGCGCTGCTGAATCAGTCCTTCCAGTACCGCCGCACGCACTTCCGGCCTGTCCAGCATGGCATCATCAAAATTCTCTCCCATTGTGGCTCGCATGCTTTCCTGCTGGTTACGCATCGCCTGGTCGAATTCCTGACGGCGGATTTTTTCCCCCGCCGCCATCGCCAGGTAGTCTTCGCCGTCATCGCTGCGATAGGACTCGACGCCCCAGAAGAGGAACGGAAGTACCGCAAGCCCCATAATGATCTGAACAATGCGTTTTTTCTTATGAACGAACTCAAACATGGGTATAAAGAATGAACAAAAAAGGCGAACTTGCGTTCGCCCTGTTTTAGCACAAAGTGTGGCGGAGTGGACGGGACTCGAACCCGCGACCCCCGGCGTGACAGGCCGGTATTCTAACCAACTGAACTACCACTCCAACAACTGAAAAAATTTAGCTGGTGGGTGCTGACGGGGTCGAACCGCCGACATTCGCCTTGTAAGGGCGACGCTCTACCAACTGAGCTAAGCACCCTGACGAAATGCTAGTTTACTGCATCCTTGAGCGCCTTGCCAGCGCTGAATTTCGGGACCTTCGCGGCTTCGATCTCAATAGCTTCTCCCGTTCGGGGATTGCGCCCGGTTCGCCCCGCTCGCTTGCCTACTTTAAAAGTTCCGAACCCGACGAGGGTCACGCTTTCGCCTTTCTTAAGGGCGGCTATGATTGCGGATAATGCACCGTCCAGCGCTTGTCCCGCGGATGCCTTGGAAATGTCGGAAGATTTGGCGATGGCATCGATGAGTTCGGCTTTGTTCACGTGATTCCCCTTTCGTTATTGTTAAAAAGGGCTACAAAGAACCCTGTAATCGGTTTATATCAAGCCGCTTAGGCTGGGTCAAGCAGTTGTGTAGATTTTTTAAAAGCAGTATAGGGGAAAATTTGGCCCCAAATCCTGGTAAATTCTAACTGGGCTCCCGGCATTACCTTTCTCCAAAGGGCCGATGATGCAGGACCCATGACATAACGGCAGGCCGGATAAGGAGCGTGGCCGGCTTTGATCGAATAGAAGCACCAGGAAAGCTTGCGCAGCCGGGCGAATAGGGCATTCGCACTTGTACGGGACAGCCGGACGGCTATTTATTTACTTTCCTGCTCCGTATGACGAAGATCAGTGGACCATGCGGGACCTGCTCTGCATCCAACATTGCGGAAGCCGGGAGTCGCAAGCTTGTCACCCTCGCGAGCAAAGCAACCTCAACAATAAGTTGATACTAAGGAAGCCCTGAACAATCTCACCTTAACCCAAAAAAAGCACTTTCTCTCAGTGCTTGATTACCGTACTGGACACTTCTCCCTCGACCGCAACAGGCGCGGGTACAGACGAAGCGGTAGGGGGGAGTGCCTCCGGCTTCCGTTCCAATGCGAAATTCAGCACCTGATCGATCCATTTTACGGGGTGGATATCCAATCGGTTTTTAATGCTTTCCGGAATTTCGGTCAGATCCTTGACGTTCTCTTCCGGAATCAGCACTGTTTTTATCCCGCCCCGGTGCGCCGCCAACAGCTTTTCCTTGAGTCCGCCAATAGGTAGCACTTCCCCCCGCAAGGTAATTTCCCCCGTCATTGCCACGGTCGCCCGGACAGCGATTCCCGTCAGCGCCGACACCATCGCGATACAAATTCCGATCCCCGCGCTCGGGCCGTCCTTCGGCGTCGCACCCTCAGGCAAGTGAATATGAATATCGTTCTTCTGGTAGAAATCATCGGGGATGCCGAGCGTTCGTGAACGACTGCGTACTACCGACAACGCCGCCTGAATCGATTCCTGCATCACCTCGCCCAGTTTCCCCGTAGTGATTGTTTTTCCCTTGCCGGGAAGCACCACTGCCTCGATGGTCAATAGTTCCCCCCCCACCTCCGTCCACGCGAGGCCAGTGACATGTCCCACCTGATTTTTTTCTTCCGCCACACCATAAGCGTAACGCCTTACGCCCAGATATTTGTCAAGATTACGCCCGGTTACGGTAATCTTTTTCTGAGCGCTCTTCAGCAGCAGCGCCTTTACCACTTTACGGCATATTTTTGAGATCTCCCGCTCCATGGCACGTACACCGGCTTCACGCGTGTAGTAGCGCGTGATACCACGTAGCGCGGACTCGGATACCACCAGTTCGTGTTCCTTCAGGCCATGATTCTTCATCTGCTTGGGCAGCAGGTAACGCACCGCAATGTTGAGTTTCTCGTCTTCGGTATAGCCCGACAGCCGGATCACTTCCATGCGGTCCAGCAGGGCCGGGGGTATATTGAGCGTATTCGCAGTGGCGACGAACATGACGTCGGACAAGTCGTACTCGACTTCAATATAATGATCCACGAAGGAATTATTCTGCTCCGGATCGAGCACTTCCAGCAGGGCGGACGAGGGATCACCACGGAAGTCCATACCCATCTTGTCCACTTCATCAAGCAGGAACAAGGGATTTTTGACGCCTACCTTGGTCATGTTCTGCAAGATCTTTCCAGGCATGGATCCAATGTAAGTACGGCGATGCCCGCGTATCTCCGCCTCGTCCCGAACGCCGCCCAGGGACATGCGTACGAATTTCCGGTTCGTGGCACGGGCAATAGATTGTCCCAGCGATGTCTTGCCCACGCCCGGGGGGCCCACCAGGCAGAGAATGGGCGCTTTCAACTTATCTACTCGCTGCTGCACAGCCAGGTACTCGACAATACGCTCCTTGACTTTTTCCAGGCCGTAATGATCTTGCTCCAGCACTACCTCGGCAGTACTCAGGTTTTTGCTGATTTTGCTTTTTTTCTTCCATGGCAACGCCACCATCGCATCGATATAATTGCGCACCACAGTGGCTTCAGCCGACATGGGGGACATCAGGCGCAATTTCTTCAACTCCGCCTCCGCCTTGGCGCGGGCCTCCTTGGGCATCTGGGCGGCCTTTATTTTTTTGTCGACCTCCTCCAGATCGGCGCCGTCTTCGCCCTCGCCCAATTCTTTCTGGATCGCTTTCACCTGCTCGTTGAGATAGTAGTCGCGCTGGCTTTTCTCCATCTGCCGCTTCACCCTCCCCCGTATGCGTTTCTCCACCTGCAGGATATCGAGCTCGGTTTCCAGTAATCCCAATAGATGTTCCAGGCGCTTCGGCACATCAAATATCTCCAGCACTTCCTGCTTTTGCTCAAGTTTCAATGGCAGGTGAGCGGCGATTGTATCCGCCAGACGCCCTGCTTCATCTATCCCGTTAAGGGAAGTCAGGATTTCGGGTGGAATTTTCTTGTTGAGCTTCACATACTGGTCGAACTGGGCCAGCAACGCTCGCCGCATTGCTTCAACCTCATGATTGTCGACCGCATCCGGGGGCAGCAATGCAGCCTCGCCAGAGAAAAAGCCGTCCTCATCCATCACCTTCATAATGCGCGCGCGGCGGCCTCCTTCCACGAGCACCTTGACCGTGCCATCAGGCAATTTAAGCATTTGCAGCAGATTCGCGACACTGCAAACACCGTAAAGGTCTTCGGGAGCTGGTTCGTCCTTGGCCGCGAACTTTTGAGCTACCAGCAGAATACTCTTGCCCGCCTCCATTGCGATTTCCAACGCTTTTATCGATTTGGGTCGTCCGACAAAAAGAGGAATCACCATGTGCGGAAAGACAACCACGTCGCGCAATGGCAATAACGGTAATGAAATCTGATCGGCATCGGTCATAAGAGTAGACATATCGGCTCGCACCTATAGGAAACAAACAAGGTTATCGGGGCGCCGCAACGATAATTCAAGGCAACGGGCCAGGTAAATACAGAAGGCGGACTACGCGGGCTAACAGCTCTTCGCTACCTTCGGCTTATCAGAATAAATCAGAATGGGTTTGATATCGCCACCGACTGAACCGGAGTCAATCACAACCTTGGCGACATTTTCCAACGATGGAAGATCGAACATGGTATCCAGCAAGGTACTCTCGAGAATGGACCGTAAACCGCGCGCGCCGGTCTTGCGCGCCAGCGCCTTCCTGGCGATTGCCTTGAGTGCCTGCTCACGAAATTCGAGATCCACTCCCCCTTCCATATGAAACATCTTGTGATACTGTTTGATCAGCGCGTTCTTTGGTTCGGTCAGAATTTGAATCAAGGCCGACTCATCCAGCTCTTCCAGCGTCGCCACAACCGGTAAGCGCCCCACAAACTCGGGAATCAGGCCGTACTTTACCAGGTCTTCCGGCTCGACTCCGCGCAGCAGCGCGGCAAAATCCTTGCGGTTGTCCTGGCTCCTTACGTTGGCGCCAAATCCTATCCCGCCCTTCTCGGAACGGGCGCGGATCACCTTGTCGAGTCCGTCAAAAGCGCCGCCGCAAATGAAAAGTATGTTGGTGGTATCAACCTGCACAAACTCCTGGTTGGGGTGCTTTCTTCCCCCCTGAGGCGGCACTGAGGCGATAGTTCCCTCGATCAGCTTCAGTAAGGCCTGCTGTACCCCCTCGCCAGAAACATCGCGAGTAATGGACGGATTGTCGGATTTTCGCGAAATCTTGTCGATTTCATCGATATAGACAATTCCCTGCTGCGCTTTTTCCGCATCGTAGTTACATTTCTGGAGCAGTTTCTGGATAATATTTTCCACATCCTCGCCAACATATCCCGCTTCGGTAAGTGTTGTCGCGTCAGCCATGACGAAGGGCACATCAAGCAACCGCGCCAACGTCTGCGCAAGCAGCGTCTTGCCTGAGCCCGTCGGACCTATAAGCAAAATATTGCTCTTCGAAAGCTCTATATCGTCGGCCTCTGGCGATTTCGCCAGGTTTCGCAGCCGCTTGTAGTGATTGTACACGGCGACGGATAGTATCTTTTTCGCCTGTTCCTGCCCAATTACGTATTGATCGAGAATCTCGCGAATCTCATGCGGGACCGGCAGATCGGACCTGGTAAGCTTTGCAGCTTCGGCACCCTGTATTTCCTCACGGATAATATCGTTGCAAAGCTCTATACATTCGTCGCAGATAAATACCGATGGGCCGGCAATAAGCTTCTTCACTTCGTGTTGGCTTTTGCCGCAGAAGGAACAATAAAGCAGTTTTTCGCCACCAGTTTTTTCCGACATAGTTTTATCTCGCATCATCCGAGCCGGTGTGCTCGTAGGTAATAGGCAATTCCCCCATGTTGGATTTCAACTTGCAGCCTCATTTCTGGAGGTTAGCACAGCATCCACCAGCCCGTATTCCACCGAGCGCTCCCCGCTGAGAAAGTTGTCCCGATCCGTATCTCTCTCGATGGTCTCCATGCTTTGCCCAGTGTGCTTTACCAGCAGCTCATTCAACCGCCTCTTCAGAAACAGTATCTCTTTGGCATGTATTTCGATGTCGGAAGCCTGCCCCTGGAAGCCACCCATTGGCTGGTGGATCATCACGCGCGAGTTAGCCAGGCAAAAACGCTTCCCTTTTGCTCCCGCGGTCAGCAACAGCGACCCCATGCTTGCGGCCTGCCCGATGCAAAGCGTACTGACATCGGGCTTGATGTACTGCATCGTGTCATATACCGCCATCCCGGCGGAGACCAGGCCACCGGGAGAATTAATATAAAAATGAATATCCTTGTCCGCGTTTTCCGACTCAAGAAACAACAGCTGCGCAACAATAAGATTAGCAGATGCCTCAGTAACCGGGCCTACCAGAAATATGACTCTCTCCTTCAGCAAACGAGAATAAATATCGTAAGCACGCTCGCCCCTTCCGCTGGTCTCGATAACCATGGGAATCAGGCCCAACCCGTACGGATCGTTACTACGTTGTTTCCAGTCAAGCTGCTGCATCATGTCATGATCTTCCCATTAACTCATCGACGGTCATTACCTTATCCAGCACTTTGACCTTTTCCAGCACCCACACTACAACATTATTTTCCAGCACCGCGGACTCCGCCTCGTTGAGGCGTTCCGGCGCGGAGTAATGCCATTTCATAACCTCGGCCGGATTTTCGTAACTCTGCGCAAGATCTTCCACCACTGCGCGCACCTGTTCGGGTTTCGGATGCAAGTTATGAATCTTTACCAATTCCCCCAAGATCAGACCCAAGCTTACCCGGCGCTGTGCGCGTTCCTGGAACACATCCTCGGGTAACGGCATATTTTTCGCACTCCAACCGCGTGACGCGAGATCGGTGCGGGCGTCCTGCATTAGTCGCTCCAGTTCAAGTTCTACCAGTGCTTTCGGAGCCCGAATACTGGTTGAATCGAGCAGCGCCTGCATCACCTGTTCCTTGAGCTTGGCTTTTACCCGCTTGGAAACTTCTCGTTCCAGATTAGCCTGAATTTCCTTGCGCATCTCGCCGACGTCGCCATTGGCGACACCCAGCGATCGGGCGAATTCCGGATCTACCTCCGGGAGCCTTGCAGCTTCTACTCCGTTGAGCTGTACTTCAAAGGTCGCCGTCTTCCCCGCAACCTCCTTACCATGATAATCCGCTGGAAAGGTAACTTCAAATGTTTTGCTCTGCCCCCCGATCATACCAACGAGCGGTTCTTCAAAATCCTTGAGAAGTCGCCCTTCCCCAAGCACCAGTGCAAAATTATCGGCTTTGCCCCCCTCGAACTCTACTCCGTCGATGACGCCATGATAATTGATGCTAATCCTGTCGCCCATAGAAGCTGGTCGCGCCTCAGGCTCAAACTGAACCCGTTGCTTGCGCAGAACCTCCAGAGTCTGATCTACATCAGAAGGAGTGACGGTGACCACGGGATGTTCCACCTGAACGTCGCTCACGTCACGCAGCACCACATCCGGGTAGACCTCGAATGTTGCACTAAATTCAAACTGTGACGCATTCTCCGCCGGGGTTTTGGGTTCGAAACGCGGATAACCCGCCACCCGAAGATTATTTTCACGCACGGCCTCGCTGAAATTCTTCTTCAATACGTCGCCGATCACCTCTTGACGAACCTGCAGGCCGTACTGCTGCATGACAATCTTCAGTGGCACCTTGCCAGGTCGAAAACCGGGGAGTTTCGCCGTGCGCGCCAAGTGCTTCAGACGAGTTTCAACCTCAGTCTCAATATTCTCCTGCGGGACTGAAACATTAAGGCGGCGTTCCAGCGCACCAAGGTCTTCAACATTCGTTTGCATTGCATTTCCTGGTTGTTGATAACGTTCGCGCAGTGTCTGCGACCAGGGAAGCAGGATAGCCGCCAAAATGCATCGCACTCAGGCCGCTTGCGACTCCCTGGTGCGAAAGGGGGGACTCGAACCCCCACACCTTTCGGCGCCAGAACCTAAATCTGGTGCGTCTACCAATTCCGCCACTTTCGCAGGCCGCTTTCACTTCATCGGTTGACGTAAATTATACCTTTTTCTCACCGCTACAGTACCCATTGCCGTGCACAGCCTAGCAAAAGACGGTTTCCCCATTGATCGGCCTACTATCCTGCCCCATCAGATACAGGTAGTGCGGCATGAGGTCCTGCGGTTGGCGCAGCCTGTGCTTGGCCTCGCCGGGATGGGTCCGGGTGCGCTGAGGCGTATGCACAGGACCGGGGACTATTACATTGATGCGCAAATTTGCCAGGCTTTCCCATTCCTGCGCCTGAATTTTGACCAGAGCCTCTATTCCGGCCTTGGCAACCGAAAAACCGCCCCAGTATGCGGCAGGAACATGACCGTGCGTATCCGAAGTCATTATAACGCTGGCATCCGGAGAAGCCTTCAGCAACGCCAGACAAGCCCGGGTCAAGGCAAATGGCGCGATAAGATTGACACGCAACAGAGCCTGCCACTGCTCCAGTGTCTGGGCTTCAAGCGGAGTGAGGTTGAATAACAATGCCGCGTTGTGCAGAATGCCATCCAGTCTCCCCAACTGCAGTTTGATCGCCTGGGCCAGCGCCGCAAAATCCTTATCCTCGGCTTTTTCCAGATCAAGCGGAAAGATTGCAGGCGGTGCGCCGCCCGCGGCCTCGATTTCATCGTAGACGCTCTCAAGTTTCTGAATATTACGTCCATGTAAAATGACAGTAGCGCCGTGGGCGGCATAGCTCAGCGCCGCCGCGCGGCCGATGCTCTGTCCCGCGCCAGTCACAAGAATGACACGGTCCTTAAGCAAATCCGTGGTTGGATGGTAGTTTTTTAAATCTTCCATTACCAGGATTTACGGCTAGCAATTAAGCGGGCATATTTCACCAGGTTCACGAAGGGATACCACGGGCGGAATTCTCTGTGAAAGATTATGGGAAGAAAACTGTTACAGATTACTGAATGGAAACCGCCCTGCAAAATATGCCTGCAAGGAATAGGACGACAACCCGGCCCAAACGGGGAGTCTGCGTGGGCGCCATGGACAAATTCCAGGTCGGTCAAGTCATGCACAACATTTCCTAGCCCCTCATCCAGGTGGTCCACGCGATCCACAACTTACGCATGGGCGTGAGACTGATACGCTGCCGGAGGACATGGCAACCGTCTTCCTTAATCTCTTTCAGCAGGGCCTGATAGATTGCCGCCATGATTATTCCCGGCCGCTGTTTTTTTCGATCCTCGACAGACAATGCCGCAAAAGCGCGCACGTAGTAACTTTCCGCTCGCTCGATCTGAAACTCTATCAATTTTTTGAATTCACCGGTTTCGCGCGCATTGACTATATCCTCTTCCGTTACTCCAAACCGGAGCAGTTCATCCTGTGGCAGGTAAATACGATCGCGTCGAGCGTCCTCCCCGACGTCGCGTATAATATTGGTTAGTTGGAACGCGAGCCCCAGATCCTGCGCATATTTAAGGGTTTCCGGGTTACGATAGCCAAATATCTCTGCGGAACACAATCCCACCACGCTTGCCACGTGGTAACAGTAATGCCTCAGGGTCTCAAAATCGGCATAGCGATTATAATTAAGGTCCATTTCCATGCCATCGATGATTTCATTTAGGCGCTCAGCAGTGAGGTTGAATGTCTGCGAAACATCAGCTAGCGCTTTTGCTACCGGGTGGCTCGGCTTGTTCCCGTTCCCCTCATGAAAAATGGAGTCGACTTCCCGGCGCCACCAATTCAGCTTCACTCGCGCCACCGAGGCGTCTGTACATTCATCCACAACATCGTCCACCTCCCGGCAGAAGGCATATAGCGCAGTAATGGCACGGCGTTTTTCGGGCGGCAGATAGAGAAAGCTGTAATAGAAGCTGGAACCGCTTTGAGCAGCTTTTTCCTGGCAATACTGGTCTGGGGTCATGATACCTAATTGTAGAGAGAATTTTGGACCGCGCTGCGTGGACTGCAGATCGGAACAACCTCATTATCTCATTCAATCGCCTCTATTTCCTTAGCCGTTGCGCTTACACGTCAAACAAGCCGGAAACAGCGGCGCCGTCCTGCCCGTAGATATCAGTTGCCAGGCCCCGAAACCGCGGATTAATGGCACAGGCGCGTAAACCGGTATCTTCGAGCCGCCTCCCCGGCACGAGGAGCGCTGCGATGTTCGTCGTGAGGTGGAAATCCGAACCGGAACGTTAACCGGCCCCCGGCTGTTGCAATAAAAAACCCCACCGTGGCGGGGTTTTTTATTGTGCTGCGGTTGGCCGGAAACCTTACATATCCATGCCGCCCATACCGCCCATTCCACCCATTCCACCACCCATGCCGCCCATGCCGCCTCCGGCGGATTCGTCTTTCGGCAGTTCCGCTACCAAAGCATCAGTGGTAAGCATCAGGCTTGCGACCGAGGCCGCGTGCTGCAATGCGTAGCGCGTGACCTTGGTAGGATCCAGGACGCCCATTTCCACCATGTCACCATACTCGCCGGTCGCAGCGTTATAACCGAAGTTACCTTGGCCTTCCAGCACTTTGTTGATCACCACCGAGGGCTCATCACCGCAATTAGCTACAATTTGGCGCAGCGGCTCTTCCAAAGCCCGCAGAACGATCTTGATACCGGCGTCCTGATCATGGTTGTCGCCTTTGACGGTGCCCACCGCCGCGCGGGTACGCAGAAAGGCGACGCCTCCACCCGGAACAATACCTTCTTCCACCGCCGCGCGCGTGGCATGAAGCGCGTCTTCCACACGCGCCTTTTTCTCTTTCATCTCGACTTCGGTAGCTGCTCCAACTTTGATTAGTGCAACCCCCCCAGCCAGTTTTGCCACCCGCTCTTGCAATTTTTCCTTATCGTAGTCGCTGGTCGCCTCTTCTATTTGAGCTCGAACCTGTTTGACGCGACCTTCGATATTTTTGATATCGCCAGCACCATCGATAACCGTTGTTTCTTCCTTGCCAATTTCTATACGCTTAGCTTGGCCCAGTTCGTTCAGCGTTGCTTTCTCCAGTGAAAGACCGACCTCCTCGGCGATGACCGTGCCGCCTGTAAGAATGGCAATATCTTCCAGCATGGCTTTACGCCGGTCGCCAAAGCCGGGCGCTTTAACAGCGCAGGTTTTCAAGATCCCGCGAATATTATTCACCACCAGGGTCGCGAGCGCTTCGCCGTCGACGTCCTCTGCAATAATCAGCAGTGGTTTGCCGGCCTTGGCTACCAACTCCAGGACCGGGAGCAATTCGCGGATATTCGAAATCTTCTTGTCGTGCAGCAGAATAAAGGGATTTTCGAGCAATGCAATCTGCCTGTCCGGATTATTTATGAAATAGGGTGACAGGTAGCCGCGATCAAACTGCATCCCCTCGACCACGTCCAGTTCATTTTGCAAGCCGGAGCCATCTTCTACTGTAATCACGCCTTCCTTGCCGACTTTTTCCATTGCGTCCGCAATGATCTTGCCGATTTCCAGATCAGAATTGGCGGAAATGCTTCCCACCTGTGCGATTTCCTTACCCGTGGTGCAAGGTCTGGAAAGTTTCTTGAGTTCTTCAACTGTTGCGGTAACCGCTTTATCGATACCACGCTTGAGGTCCATGGGGTTCATGCCGGCGGCAACGTACTTCATGCCTTCTTTCACGATCGACTGCGCCAATACGGTAGCGGTGGTGGTTCCGTCGCCGGCCACGTCGGAAGTTTTGCTCGCTACTTCCTTCAACATTTGCGCGCCCATATTCTCGAACTTGTCCTTCAGTTCGATTTCCTTCGCAACAGAAACACCATCCTTGGTAATGGTAGGGGCGCCGTATGAACGCTCCAGCACTACGTTGCGGCCTTTGGGCCCGAGGGTCACCTTGACTGCATCGGCCAGAATATTTACCCCGGACATCATTTTGTGGCGGGCTGAATCGCCGAATTTAACTTCTTTCGCTGCCATAATCTCGTTCTCCTAAATTTCAGAAAATTCTGTGTAAGCGGTCGCTCGCAAATTAACCTTCGATAATGCCCATGATGTCTTCTTCGCGCATCACCAGTAGCTCTTCTCCCGACACTTTCACCGTCTGTCCGGAATATTTGCCGAACAGCACCTTATCGCCAACTTTGACTTCCAGTGCGCGGACGTTGCCATCGTCGCCGGCCTTGCCTTTGCCTACAGCGACAATTTCTCCTTGATCGGGCTTCTCTGCCGCACTGTCAGGGATAACAATCCCGGTTGAAGTCTTGCGCTCTTCTTCCAACCGCCGGACAATTACGCGATCGTGTAATGGACGAATCTGCATGCTTTCTTTCTCCTGTATTAAAATCAAAACGACGTAACCCTTTGAACTCGTATTCGGGGTCTAACCTACTCATAGCGTATTAGCACTCATCGCTAACGAGTGCTAATAATAGGACTTATTGCGGGAGATTTCAAGTAGATGAGCGATAAATACTTACCGGAACGCAGTCTCAAGGCAGTCTGGCACCCATGCACGCAGATGAAGCAGCATGAAGCGCTGCCGCTGATCGGTATCGCTCGGGGTGAGAGGGTGTGGCTTTACGGCCATGACGGCAAACGCTACCTCGACGCTATCGGTTCCTGGTGGGTCAACCTCTTTGGTCACGCCAACCCCCGCATCAATGCAGCCATACGCGACCAGCTTGACAGGCTGGAGCATGTCATGCTCGCTGGCTTCACGCATGAACCCGTGGTCGAATTATCGGAGCGCCTGGCAAAGCTCATGTCGGGCAGACTCGGCCATTGTTTTTACAGCAGCGACGGCGCATCCGCGGTCGAAATAGCGTTGAAGATGAGCTTCCATTACTGGCACAACCACGGCCATCCGAAGAAGAACCGCTTTGTCAGCCTGCGGAATGGCTATCATGGCGAAACCCTGGGCGCGCTGTCGGTTACCGATGTCGCATTGTTCCGGGATGCCTACAGTCCCCTGCTGCGCGACAGCAGGCACGTTGCAACCCCGGACTGGCGTTATGCCGCGGAGGGAGAGTCGGCCCGGGACTACGCAGTGCGTGCCGCCGACGCGCTTGAAACCCATCTGGCGCAATATCATGCCGAAACTGCGGCGCTCATTGTCGAGCCGCTGGTGCAAGGGGCGGCGGGAATGGGAATGTACCACCCGGCTTATCTAAAGCGTGCAAGAACGATATGCGACGACTACCAGGTACATCTGATCGCCGACGAAATTGCCGTTGGTTTTGGCAGAACCGGAACCCTGTTTGCGTGTGAGCAGGCGGATATCGTGGCGGATTTGCTGTGCCTCGGAAAAGGGTTGACGGCGGGATACCTGCCCCTATCGGTGGTAATGACGACAGACCGGGTTTATCAGGCTTTTTATCATGACAGCGTTGCCCAGGGCTTTTTGCATTCCCATACCCACGCTGGTAACGCGCTAGCCTGCGGTGCCGCGCTGGCTACGCTGGATATTTTCGAGCAGGACAAAATCATTGATGCCAACCGGGCGAAGGCGCGTTATCTCAACCATGCGGCGGGTCCGATCTCATCCCACCCAAAGGTAAAAAACTTTCGTAACTGCGGAATGATCTGGGCATTCGAAGTGGATACTTCCGACCGCGCTTTTGCTGCTAAATTCTTCGAAGCCGCCCTCAAGCAGGAGTTATCATTGCGGCCACTGGGAAACACCGTCTATTTCATGCCGCCGTATGTAATTGATGAGCAGGAAATGGATTGGCTGGTCGAAGGTACTCTACGGGCGATGGATACATACTAAAACCGGTTGTGGTCAAGCCCCCATTTTTATGCAACCCACACTTGAAGGCATAGCCGGTGATACAGCCTCCTGCTACCCAAATTCAGTAGCCTTATCCCGCCGTGTTTCTGGCGCGATGCTATGGTCCGTTTTAAGTTGCATGACTGCTCTTCTGCCTTTTACCGCGTTTGCGCACGCGATCCCGTATCCAGTCAGCAAACTGCTCAGGCAGGCAGGCATTCCGGAGACCGCCACTGCAGTTTATGTTCATAAGATCGGCTCAGCCCAACCACTGCTCGCCATCAATTCCTCGGCAGCGATGAACCCCGCATCGGTGATGAAGCTGGTCACTACTTTTGCCGGACTGGAACTGTTGGGACCGGCTCATACGTGGAAAACGGAAGTGTATGCCAACGGCCTTCTGAATGGCGATACCCTTCAGGGCGATCTGGTGATTAAAGGCTACGGCGACCCCAGGCTGAATCTGGAAAATTTCTGGCTGCTCACGCGGCGCCTGCGCCAGGGCGGATTACGCGATATTACGGGAGACCTAGTGCTGGATGGCAGCCATTTCGATCTGCCAAACGGCGACCCGGCGCTCTTCGACGGCAAGCCCCACCGCTCCTACAACGTTCTTCCCGAAGCGCTGCTCGTCAACTACCGTACGCTTGCGCTAAGGCTAATTCCGCAACCGACAAGCAGAAGCGTCAGAATCCTTGCCGATCCGTTGCTAGCCTCGCTGGAACTCAGGAATGGGCTAAGGCTTGTCAAGGGATCCTGCAATGATTGGCGAGACGCAATCGATGCCGATGTCCGTACGCGCACAAACGGGGATGTTCGCGTATCGGTCGCCCTCAAAGGCAGTTATTCCACTGATTGCGGCGAAAGAACCCTCTATCTCGGCGTGCATGATGCGGGCGATTATATCTTCGGCCTCTTCAAACAATTATGGGAAGAACAGGGCGGCCTCATTCGAGGCAAGGTACGCGGCGGGACAGCGCCGGAAGGGACCATTCCCCTGGAAACGCATCAATCTCCCCCGCTTGCGGATATTGTTCGGGATATCAACAAATTCAGCAATAACACCGCGGCGCGGCAATTATACCTTGCGTTGGGTCTGACCAGCGGGCGGACGCCTCGCGTGCCGGTCCAAAGCACCGGGGGCGTCGCAACCGAGGTTGACAATACAGCGGACAACAGCGGGACTAACAGCGCAATCAGCAAGGATGCGGGTGATACGCCGCGCGCAACGCTCGCAAAATCGGGGGTGGCGATTCAAGGCTGGTTGACATCGAGAGGTCTCAGTTTCCCGGAACTGTTGATCGAAAATGGCTCGGGATTATCACGCAATGAGCGCATCAGCGCAGGTCACGTAGGAAAGCTCCTGCTCGCGGCCTTCGAAAGCCCCGTGATGCCCGAGTTCATTTCCTCCTTGCCAATCGCGGCAGTTGACGGAACGATGAAAAAACGCCTGAACGGCAGCGCTACGGCCGGCCAGGCCCACGTCAAGACCGGTTTGCTTGAAGGCGTGAGAACCATCGCAGGTTACGTACTCGACAAATCGGGCAGACGCGTGGTTGTGGTTTTTATGGTCAATCATCCGAGGGCAGGACACGCTCAGCCTGCAATGGATGAGCTGCTGCACTGGGTTTATGAGCATGCCCCGTAAACCACTGGGTTTATGAGCATGCCCCGTAAATCCCTTCCTCACGGCGCCCAAGATGTTCATCTTTCATCTGTCGAGCAGCAAGGCTCCCGGGCAAACGGTCTATCTGATCGGGTGCTGGCCGGCCCATCCTCCATCAAGCGACATTGAGCTGATCAGCGAAAAAACCCGCTCTAGTCAAACTTGCTGTCCAGTCCCCGCTCTGCAATTTCCGCAGCCTTCAACAGCGCCTTAGCCTTGTTTTGGGTTTCTACCCATTCGCTTTGCGGCACGGAATCGGCAACGATACCGGCGCCTGCCTGGACGTATAACGTGCCGTCCTTGATGATACCCGTTCTGATTGCAATGGCCAGATCCATATCCCCATTGAATCCCATATAGCCGACCGCGCCGGCATAGATACCGCGTCTCGACACCTCCAGCTCATCGATGATTTCCATTGCCCGCACTTTGGGGGCACCGCTCACGGTACCCGCGGGAAAAGTGGCGCGTAGCACATCCATTGCGCTCAGGCCGGGCTTGAGCCTGCCCTCGACATTGGAAACAATATGCATGACGTGCGAGTAGCGTTCGATCTGCATGTTTTCCGTGACCTTCACTGTCCCGGTCTGTGCGACACGCCCGACATCATTGCGCCCCAGATCCATCAACATGACATGTTCGGCCCGCTCCTTTGGATCCGCAAGCAGATCGGTTGCCAGCGCAGCATCTTCCCCCGAGGTTTTTCCGCGCGGGCGAGTGCCGGCGATAGGACGGGCGGTTACAATATCGCCTTCCAGGCGGACCAGGATCTCTGGTGACGCACCGACTACATGGAAACCGCCCAGGTGGTAGTAAAACATGTAGGGCGAAGGATTGAGGCTGCGCAAGGCGCGGTACAGCGCCAGCGCCGAAGCATCGTAAGGCTTGCTGGTGCGCTGCGAAAGCACCACCTGCATAATGTCGCCATCGAAGATATAGCGTTTTGCACGTTCCACCGCCGTTATGAAATCGGCTTCGCTGAATTCCGAAACAGCCTCTCCCGGCTTGCCCGGCACTTCCACTGGAATCTCCACCGGTTTACGGAGATTTGTCAGCAATTCTCTCAGGCGTTGCCTTGCGGCTGGGTACGCACCGCCTACGGCCGGGTCCGCATAAGTGATAAGGTAGAGCTTGCCGGAAAGGTTATCCACTACCGCCAGTTCTTCAGACAGCAGTAGTAGCATATCCGGGGTGTCGAGCGTATCCGGGCGTATCCATGAACGGGGGGGCGCCGCCAGCTTGCGCTCGATGTACCGCACCGTATCATAGGAGAAATAGCCGGCCAGACCCCCGCAAAAACGCGGCAACCCCGGGTATGGCGCCGCCTTGAAGCGCGCAAGGAAGGATTGAATAAAAGCCAGCGGGTCTTCCGACTCGATCGGCTGTCCTGCCGTGCCATCGATAAGGCTGATGCGGCTACCGCGGACCTCAATGCGGATGGCTGCGGGAAGGCCGATAAATGAATAGCGTCCGAAGCGCTCCCCCCCCTGCACCGATTCCAGCAAATAAGAATAGGGACAGTTCGCCAGCTTCAGATAAACCGATAAGGGAGTGTCGAGATCGGCAAAGGTCTCAAGCACCAGGGGGATACGGTTATAGCCCTGTGACGCAAGATCGTTGAATTCGGTTTCGGTCATGATTAAACCCGCAAACAAACAGAAAAAGAAAAAAGATTACGATAGCCGGCATCAGCGTTCCCTCAAGTACGCCAACGGACAAAGTTCCGGCACCGAAGGTGCCGTATTTTGGCCACGTAACTTTCCATTTCCGTTTTCTCGCCGATCATGACAAATTCCGGATAAGCTTTGCTGCCCCGTATAATGAAGGAACGATAGCATCGCAATCAAGTTCACGCACATCCCTTCCTTCGTTGTAGCCATACGGTACGCAAAAGACGTGACAGCCGGCGGCTCGCGCCGCCTGCGCATCATTCAGCGAGTCGCCGATCAGCACCATTTCGTTCGGATGGATTGTGAAGTATTCGCAGGCGTGCAGCAAAGGCATTGGATCGGGCTTCTTCCTCGGCAGGCTATCGCCCGAAAGGACAATTTCAAAAAAATCCAGCAGTTTAGTCGCGCGAAGTAGCGGCAGGGTAAAGGCCTCGGCCTTGTTGGTAACGCAGGCAAGCCGAAAACCCCCATCCCGCAGAGCGTTCAATCCTTCCAGTACGCCTGGATAGGGCTGCGTGCTCACGCAAAGCGTTTTCGCATAGTTGCGCTCATATATCGGCATCGCCCTGTCGAACAGTTCGGCGTCGGGCTCGCCATTCAGGCTCCCGGTAAGGGAGCGCTTTACCAATTTCTGTATGCCTTTGCCGATATAGGATCGAATGGTTTCCAGCGATAGCTCCGCTCTGCCCAGTTCCCTTAGCGTCATGTTGGCTGCAGTGGCCAGGTCGCTCGCCGTATCGAGGAGCGTACCGTCCAGATCGATCATTACGGCTTTGACAAAAAAGGGAACGTTCGTCTCAATCGCAGGGACGTCGATTTTCGGCTTCGGGACTGAGGTTTCGTTCACGTATCGTCTCTAATAATCGGCAAGATCATGTGGCAGTGCGAAATACCGTGCCTGGCATGGGGAAAGCAGGGGAATTCAGCCTGCAGAAAGAATGACCCCCCAGCCCATTGAGCCTGGAGTGGACCGGAGAGCCAAATCGCGGTCATGCTTTCGCTAACTCTGCCCGCAAAGCACCCACGATGCTGTCGTAGCGATGCGGGTCCCCATCCCGGCCCGCGCCGTAAATTGCAGAGCCGGCAACGAAGGTATCGGCCCCGGCACGAGCGATCTCGGCGATATTATCCGTTTTTACGCCGCCATCAATCTCCAATAGAATGTCCTTGCCGGTTTCGTCTATCCGGGCCCGCACCGCCCTGAGTTTGACTAATGCTTCTGGTATGAATTTCTGTCCGCCAAAACCGGGGTTCACCGACATGATCAGCACCAGGTCCAGTTTTTCGAGTACGTGATCGAGATAATACAAAGGCGTGGCAGGGTTGAACACTAGGCCGGCCTTGCAACCCTGTTCATGAATGAGCCCGATGGTGCGATCGATATGCCGGGATGCTTCCGGATGGAAAGAAATAATATTGGCCCCGGCCTTGGCGAAATCAGGAATGATGCGGTCCACCGGCTCAACCATGAGGTGCACGTCGATAATTGCATCGGTGAGGGGCCTGATTGCCTCGCATACCAGCGGACCAATGGTTAGATTGGGCACATAGTGGTTATCCATCACATCAAAGTGTATGAAATCGGCCCCTGAATCGATAACGGCCGTGATTTCCTCACCCAACTTGGCAAAATTTGCAGAAAGAATACTCGGGGCGATGCGATAGGTAGCCATGGAGGGTGTCCTTATGTCGAAAGGGCTCCATTTTAACCGCAAATAGGCATTCCGCGCTAACCGTGCTGAGCTTTCGTATACTGAGGCACCAAAGGGGGACTAGCGCGCTGCAAGTCCGCTTCTACCATGCACAAATGAATTTTGTCGGTGCCACCCTTGCCGTGACCCAAAAAATAGTGTGCAATGTAATCATGGCAGAAGGCAAAAAATACGAAATCGTTGTAAAGGTTCATACTACCTACCTTCAGGAGCAATCGGACGAGGCCCTTGATCGTTATGTATTTGCCTACACGGTCCTCGTTTCCAACAGTGGCAATGTTCCGGCACAGCTCATCAGCCGGCACTGGATTATCGCCGACGGAAATGGCGGGGTACAGGAAGTGCGGGGGTTGGGAGTGGTGGGTGAACAACCGCTTCTGAAGCCTGGCGACAGTTATGAATACACGAGTGGCACTGCTATTTCCACTCCTGTCGGGTCAATGAAGGGCAGCTACCAGATGGTGGCTGAAGATGGCCTTCGCTTCGACGCGCCCATTCCAGAGTTTATCCTGAGCGTTCCCCGGATATTGCATTAGGTTCCAGGGAAATCCTAAGGAAACACGCCTCCTGAGCGTTGTTCGAGCTGGATAGGGAATCAGTCGTAGTGCTTTCGGCCGTATCTGCGCCGCCGGTGAGCCCGCTTTGCGTCAGCCTCGCTTAAAGGTGCCGGACGCTTCCCGGCGTAGGGATTGCGGCCGGTCTTGAACTGAACACGCAATGGCGTACCCTCGAGCTGGAACGTTTCGCGGAACGTATTTTCGAGATAACGCTGATAAGTGGCCGGTACCCGGTCGAGTGCGGTGCCGTGGATCACGATCAACGGCGGGTTAGAGCCCCCTTGGTGGGCGTAGCGCAATTTGGGACGGGATACCCCTCCACGGGGCGGTGGCTGCTTCTCTACCGCCGCCAAGAGGGTGCGAGTAAGCTTGGGAGTGGATAGATTGGCCATCGCGGCTGCATAGGCAGCGTCAATTGACGGCAACAAGCCCTTTATTCCGCCGCCAAGCAGCGCCGAAACGTAGTGAAACCGGGCAAAATTCATCAGGAAAGGCAATTTCCGGGCGATAGTGCTCTTGATGATATCGCGTTGATAATTGTCCAGGCCGTCCCACTTGTTAACCGCCACGACTAATGCGCGCCCCGCCTCGAGAATGAACCCCGCGATATGCGTATCCTGATCTGAAATTTCGCTGCTCGCGTCCAGCACGAGTACGACAACATTTGCATCCTCCACGGCTTGCAGGGTTTTGACTACCGAGAACTTTTCCACCATTTCCAGCACTTTCCCGCGACGCCGCAAGCCAGCGGTGTCAATCAGCGTATACCGGCGATCGTTGCGCTCGAAATCAATGTATATGCTGCTGCGGGTGGTTCCAGGCTGGTCAAAGGCGATAACACGCTCCTCTCCCAGCAGAGTGTTCACCAGCGTCGATTTGCCGACATTCGGGCGTCCCACTATCGCAATTTTCGGATGCCGGTCTTTTTCTTCGTCTTCGGGTTGCTGGAGAAAATCAGCTAGCGCCAACTCCGCCAACTCGGTTACATTATCGCCGTGTTCGGCGGAAATCGCGCACGGCTCTCCCAAACCCAGTTCGTGGAATTCAGCGGTGACGACGGACTGCGCCATGCCTTCGGTTTTATTTACCACCAGCATAATCTTGCGGCCGGTTTTTCGCAGCTGCTCCGCAATGATCCCGTCTTGCTGCGTCAGGCCTTCTCTGCCATCGACGATGAAAAGCACCAGGTCAGCCTCGTCGATTGCCTGACGCGTCTGCCTGGCCATCTGGTGCAGGATCCCTTGGGTTGCCAATGGCTCGAAACCGCCGGTATCGACCACGAGATAGGGTTTATCCCCCAGCCTGCCATGCCCATAGTGGCGATCTCGCGTCAATCCCGGAATATCCGCCACGATTGCATCGCGGCGGCGAGTCAGCCGATTAAAAAGCGTTGATTTGCCGACATTCGGCCGCCCAACGAGCACGAGAGTCGGTTTCATGATTCAGGTTTTTTTTGGGACGCGCCAGATGCTTTCGGGCAGAAGGAAAAAATTGAATATCCTTTATATCTTTGAAGGGCACGATGTTCCACGTTTGCTCGCCTAAAGGCCAAACGCGTAAATCCCGCCTTTCCGGGTTTGCACTACGAATCCATTCGGCAGAGATATCGGGCGTGTAACAATGGCGCTGCCGTCAGTAGCCGACCGGGCAACAATGGCGCCGTTGTCACTCCTGACAAGATTCACATACCCCTGGGAATCCCCCACCGCAATGCCGGTTTCCTGAATAAGCGGCGGGGATAAATTCATTCCATTGAGCAATTCCTGCTTCCAGATGGGAGTGCCGTCTTTCTTATCGTAGGCGGCGACGCTGCCCTGGCTTTCGCTGATGTAAACGTAGTGGTTATCCATGGCAAGACCAGCGTTACTCGAGATCTCCCTTGTCCATATCTGGTTGCCGGTGTCGATTTCAAAGCAGGCGACACGTCCCTGATGGGCCGCGGCGCATATCTGCTGTTCATCCATTGCCGGCAAACTGGTGATGTCCGCGATCCGCTCCAGCTCCGTCGCTCCTCGTGGCCGCGCCACGACCGCTTCCCAGCCCGCGCGACCGCTGTCCAGGTTCATTACTACAAGTTTTCCGCCGGGAAAGCCGGCGTATACTGTATCATCGGAGATCAGCACGCCGGCGAAACTCCGCACCGTCAGCGATGGAGTAGCCCCCTGGTAAATCCACTTGCGTTTTCCGCTATCAGCTTCGAGGCCAAAAATCCTGCCGTCTCCGGTGCGGACTACCACCATGCCGCTGGCGGCCCGGGGCGAACTTAGTACTTCGCTGGATACTTGTGCCGTCCACAGGAGTTTGCCGTTCCCCGCGTCAAACGCCAGCACTTCCCCCTTGAAAGTCCCAACCAGCAACATCCCCTCCCCGGTACCGATACCCCCCGACAACTGGCGCTTGGTATCGATAGTCCCGGATTCTTGGCCCGATTCGGGATTAAGGCGCATAAGGTGCCCAGACATGCTGGCTGCATAAACCGAGCCGTGCTCCAATACTGGCGAGAATGCTGCGGCGGAACTTTCTTCAATGCTGTTGCGCCACAATGGGCGCAGAGCGGGAATTTTTTCCAGTTGGGCAATCTGTTCCGGACTTAGCTCAACAGTCTTGCCACCAAAGAACTCAGTGATGCCCGACACGTCGATATCCGCGACGCTGGTCGCGAGGTCGCGCATCATATCCGTGACACCCGCACAGCCGGACAATGCGAATATCGACGTTAGCAGCAAAAGCTGCCGCGAAACAGTATCGGATACGGATTTCTCTTGGGGCATAATTGCTCTTCACACGATCGAATGTCGTTACGTTCTTACAGGTGGTATGTATTTCTTGAGCGTTCAGAAGATACCGCGAGATATCGCGCGAGGTTGTCCCCGGTGCCCTTCCGGTTTTCGCTGGACTTCCCGATCAACTGGCCTCGGGCAATGCGTCAAGCTTCATCTGAACGATATTGAAGTAAGTCCCCTTACCGCCCATTTTGTCGAGTGCCACCTGATAAGCAGCACGTGCCTCGGCAACTTTGCCCGCCGCTACGAGAATGTCGCCTTTTAGATCCGCGTAGAGACCATCAAAAGAGCCGCTTTGTTTTTTAGCCTCCAGCACGCGCAGGGCGTCGTCATATTTTTTCTCATCCAGCAATATGCCCGCCAGCCACAGCCGGACCAGCGTTTTTAGCTCATCTTCCTTTGAATTATCCAGCACCCATTGCAGGCGGCTTCTGGCGTTTTGCAAGTCTTGTCCATCGAAGCTTGCCCGCGCCGAGATTATCGCCGCGCGCGATGCATATCCGCTCTCGGAAAAACCTTCCATGAGCAAACCCGCCGCATCGCTGATTCTTTTGGGATCTCCACTCGCCTGAATTTGCAGCAGGGAGTCAAACAATTCTGCGGCCTGTTCAAGCTGCTGTTTCTTGTAGTATTTCCACGCCTGCATGCCCGCTACACTAGCAACGGCAACCGCGATGGCCACAATGATGAGTGTGCCGTATGTATGCCACCAGGATTTCAGCTGGTCTATTTTTTCCTGCTCTTCCGGATCATATACTGCCATTTCGTTTCCCGAATATAAGATTGTTCGCTCAAGTTCTTTTGATCAGATCCGCCGCTTCCGCGAGTCCAACTCTCATCTGCCCGGCCGCTTCGCGCAAAGGCTTGATGCTTATCTCACCGGCATGCACCTCATCGTCGCCGATAATGACGGCGAAGCGCGCGCCGCTGGCATCCGCTTTCCTCATTTGGGCCTTGAAGCCCCCGTTACCGCAATGGAGAATGGCTTTGAGACCGCTATCCCGCAGGTGCCTCACGATTTTCCAGGCAAAACCATCCGCAGCCTCGCCCTGATGTATCACGTACGCATCCGGCACAGAACGCGGTATCGTCCCGCAACTTTCCACCATCAGCGCCAGCACTCTCTCCACCCCCATGGCAAACCCGCAAGCCGCAACCGCGGAGGCTCCCTTTCCGCTAATCTGTTCCACCAGCCCGTCGTAACGCCCGCCGGCGCACACCGTACCCTGGGCCCCGAGCTTGCCAGTGGTCCATTCGAAGACTGTACGATTGTAATAGTCAAGCCCTCGTACAAGTCGCGGATTGACCTCGAAGTCCAGCCCCTGGTCGCGCAGGATTTGCTGCAGCTCGTCAAAGTGCGCCAGCGAATCCTCATCCAGATCGTCAAGCAATCTCGGGGCCCCATCAATGATATCCCTCATTTCGGGATTCTTGCTATCGAGTATTCGCAATGGGTTACTGTGCAACCGCCTGGAGGCATCGTCGTCGAGCTTACCGAGGTGGCTCTCCAGGTACCTGATCAAACGCGATCGGTGCAATGCACGGGAGGCCGAACTGCCCAGCGTGCCGATTTCCAGGCGGACATCCGAAATACCCAGTTTCTTCCATAATTCCGCACACATGACAATGAGCTCGGCATCAATGTCCGGGCCGGCGTAACCCAGCGCTTCGGCGCCTACCTGATGAAACTGGCGATAACGTCCTTTCTGCGGCCGCTCGTGACGAAACATCGGGCCGGAATAGTACAGTCTTTGCGGCCCCGCATACAGCAGGTTATGTTCCAGCGCTGCGCGCACACAGGAAGCGGTTCCTTCAGGCCGCAACGTCAAACTGTCGCCATTGAGATGATCCAGGAACGAATACATCTCTTTCTCGACGATGTCGGTCACTGCGCCGATGGAACGCACGAACAAGTCGGTTTGCTCGACTATCGGCATGCGGATGTTCCGGTAGCCATAAGCCGCCATCAAATCACGTACAACCTCCTCGAAGAACTCCCAAAGGTAAATCTGATCAGGCAGGATGTCGTTCATCCCGCGAATGGCTTGTATCCCTCTAGTGGACATTGCCAGATTTCTTCTTTGGGTACTTCATCTCCACATATTCATCGACGATCTGGCGGAACTCTCCCGCAATATTGTCGCCTTTCAGGGTTATTGACTTCTGCCCATCCACGTAAACGGGGGCCACCGGCCTTTCTCCCGAACCGGGCAGGCTGATGCCAATATTGGCATGCTTGCTTTCCCCGGGTCCGTTGACTACGCAGCCCATCACGGCCAGCGTCATGTTCTCCACTCCCTCATATTGCTCGCGCCATACCAGCATCTGGCTGCGCACGTAACCTTGAATGCTTTCCGCCAATTCCTGGAAATAGGTGCTTGTGGTGCGCCCGCAACCGGGACATGCCGCTACCAGGGGCACAAAAGCGCGCAGACCCGTTGTTTGTAAAATTTCCTGTGCCACGATCACCTCGCGCGTCCTGTCTCCGCCCGGATCGGGCGTCAGCGATATGCGTATGGTATCGCCTATGCCTCCCAGCAGCAGTACGGACAGTGCAGCGGTAGAGGCGACAATTCCCTTGGACCCCATGCCCGCTTCAGTCAACCCGAGGTGCAGCGCATAATCGCATCGCCCTGCAAGGTCGCGGTAAACGGCAATCAAGTCCCTTACGCCACTCATCTTGCAAGACAATATGATTCTGTCGCGACCCAAGCCAATTTCCTCCGCCCGGGCGGCGCTTTCCAGGGCGGAGGTAATCAGCGCTTCGTGCATCACAAGCGTTGCGTCCTTCGGGTCGCTGGAGCGGGCATTCTCGTCCATCATGCGCACCAGCAGTTCAGGATCAAGGCTGCCCCAGTTCACACCGATACGCACCGGCTTATCGTATTTGCAGGCCGTTTCGATCAGGATCGAAAACTGTTCGTCGCGTTTTTTGCCATGCCCCACATTACCCGGATTGATGCGGTATTTTGCCAGTGCCCTCGCGCAATCCGGATAGTCCGTCACCAGCTTGTGGCCATTGAAGTGAAAATCGCCTATCAGAGGCACCTCGCAGCCCATGTCATCAAGGCGAGCCCGGATACCCGGCACCGCTTTCGCGGCCTCGGCGGTGTTGACGGTAATTCGCACCAGTTCCGATCCCGCAAGCGCTAGCTGTGCCACCTGTTCGGCGGTGGCGATTTCGTTTTCCGTATCGGTATTGGTCATGGATTGCACCACAACCGGTGCACCTCCGCCGATCTTGATAGTACCTACGAGGACACCCACGCTGTTTCGGCGTGGCGGAAAAATATTCTGTGGCATAGTCATGATAGGATAAGAATCTTATAAACGTAAAAAATCTAGTTGAGCGACAGCCGCGCCGTCCCGCCATAGGCATTGATGTGAGGCGCGAGATCAATCGGCTTGTTATTGTAGACCAGCCGGACTTCGGCAGCGTTGCCGATTGTCAGGGAGAATGGCGGTATACCATGCAGCACTTGCTCGGTACCGCGGGGATTAATTCGAGAAAGAAGCAGTCTGTCTCTGCCATCCCGAGCTTCAACCCAGGATTCCCCCTCAAATATCAAACGCACAGCATGATGGCTGTCAGGGGCCATATCCGCAGCGAACCCGGTATTTGATGGCGATGGTTTCACGGTTTCGGGGGAAGCGGGATCCGGGGATCCAGAAGCAACCAACGCCGAGGAAGACCGCTGTGCCAGAGGCGGGGCAGACGGCGGCGCAACGCGTTCCTGTTCAGGAGTCGCAGCTTTCCCGGCGGGTGGTGGAGGGGCAGGCTCAGTGGCCGCAATTTCGCCCGGCGATTCAAGCGGCGGCGCTTCCGTTGCCTGCTCGGCCCCCATTTGGGGTGCAACCGTTATGCTTGACTGCTTTTCGACGTTGGTCTCACCGCCGCGATATACTTCATACATCAGCATCAGTAACGCCAGAACGGTCGCCACTCCGATAATCAAATTGCGTTTCCCGTGTTTCTCGTTTGAAGGGAAGGGGATTCCTTCTATTGGATGGGAAATGGTCTGAGCAGGGGCCGCAGGAATCGAGTGCTCCAGCTGCTGCAATAACGGACCCGCGTCCAACTCCAACAACTTGGCATAGTTGCGCACGAATCCGCGAAGAAAAGTGCCGCTTGCAAGCTTCGCGTGGTCATCCTCCTCAAGCGCCGTCACTTGCCTCGCCGATAACCGCAGCTGCCGTGCCGTATCTTCAATGCTCAAGCCCCGTTTCAGCCGCGCGGCTCGCAACAACTGGCCCACGCTTTGTTTTGTTTCGGCTGGCTTCGGCTCCGCGCCCTGATTGACGCCTTTGTTATCCGGAGCGTCCATTACTTGAACCCCAACACGTCGAAATAGCGGCTGCAAGCTACCAGGAGACCGCGTCTGTGTCCGCTAAATCCCGGCATTATCTCGCTCATCTCGCCATTTTCATCAACCCGCGACTTTCGCGCCGGGTCTTATCGAATACTTTTCCCGCGAGCTGGCCACAGGCAGCGGCAATGTCGTCGCCTCGTGTCTTGCGTACCGTGGTTACCAGTCCAGCCTCCATCAGCAAATCGCGAAAGCGAGATACCGCTTCCGGCGACGAACGCTTATAACCGGAGTTGGGGAATGAATTGAATGGGATCAGGTTGAACTTGCAAGGAGTGTGACGTACCAGTTGCACCAGTTCCCGTGCATGAGCCACGCTGTCATTGACACCATCCAGCATAACGTACTCGAAGGTGATGAAATCCCGAGGGGCCGACTGAAGATAGCGCTCGCATGCCGCCAATAATTCCCTGAGCGGGTATTTCCTGTTTATCGGCACCAATTGATCGCGGAGCGGATCGTTGGGCGCATGTAAAGACACGGCTAATGCGACAGGGCAGCGCTCGCGCAACCGGTCCATGGCGGGTACCAGCCCTGAAGTGCTTACGGTGACGCGGCGCCGTGAAAGGCCATAGGCATTATCGTCGAGCATCAGATTGAGCGCGGTTACCACATTTTCGAAATTGGCCAGCGGCTCGCCCATGCCCATCATCACCACATTAGTGATTGCCCGGTGACGTTCGGACTGACCTTCGGACTCTTCCGCCAGCGCTTTGTTTGCCCACCACAACTGGCCAATAATCTCTGCCACCGTCAGGTTGCGGTTGAACCCCTGTCTGCCGGTAGAGCAAAAACTGCATGCCAGCGCGCACCCAACCTGGCTGGAAATACAAAGCGTCCCACGATTGGTCTCAGGTATAAAGACGGTCTCGATACCGTTGCCTGCGCCTACCGACAACAGCCACTTGCGGGTGCCGTCTGCAGCGAAGTGATCGCTCATAACCCGGGGAGGCTCAATCACGGCGGTTGCGGAGAGCTTGTCTCGCAATCCTTTTGCCAAATCACTCATCGCGGTGAAATCGGATTCACCGGACCGGTGTATCCAGCGCAGCAACTGCCGTGCGCGGAACGGCCTCTCGTCAATTTCCGCACAGAAACCAGCGAGAGCTTTCGCATCAAAATCGAGGAGATTGACGCTCATAATATTGAGCTGAGGTCCTTTTTATCGAGAATAAATGTTGAATTCCGGAAAAAAATAAGCAATTTCGACCGCCGCAGTTTCAGGCGCATCGGAGCCATGCACGGCGTTGGCGTCGATGCTGTCCGCAAAATCCGCCCGTATCGTCCCTTTCTCGGCTTTCCCGGGATCGGTTGCGCCCATCAACTGGCGGTTCTTCCTGATCGCGTGTTCGCCCTCGAGTACTTGCACCATTACCGGTCCGGAAATCATGAATTTCACCAGGTCGTTAAAAAATGGACGTTCCCGATGGACTGCATAAAAGCCCTCGGCATCCTCAAGGGAAAGACGTAGCATCCGTGCCGCAATTATTTTTAATCCGGCCCTTTCAAAACGGGAACAGATTTCTCCTATCACGTTTTTTGCCACCGCATCGGGTTTAATGATAGACAAAGTTCTCTCGACAGCCATCAAATACTCCAGTAGAAAAAATGAAGAACCCTCTGGACAAATCCTCCGCGGAGCTGGCAAAATCGGGATGATCACGAGGCGCGTGACGAAGTTCGCGGCTTGGTCTTCGACGCAAAGAAGTGCAACGCTGAGAGATCGCCTGGATTGCAGCGCCCCGAAGGGACACTCCCCCAAAGGACATGTTCAGAGGTTTCCCATATTTTAACAAAAAACCAGCTCCTGCACCGGTAAATCTGAGCCGCCCGGCGATATCAGTCGAGCTTAACCACTTGCGGACGGGTCGGCCAAGCGCCACGGCCGATCATCTTTGCACCGTCGAAAACGATATAGCTCTGGCGGCCATAGTGTGGCAGCGGCCGTATCAGAGCGGCAAGAGAAACGGCGTCCTTCGCAGACACCGCCGCGAGGGTCACGCCATTCGGCCGGCTTACTGTCCAGACCTGGGCCGTACCCTTGCCCTTCATAATGTCGGGCCGCCCCGGCAATTGGTGTTTTCGCAGCCAGGCATCCACCTGGTCCTCCAGGCCGATCACCAGCAATGGGACAGCAGGAGGCTTATCACTTCCTGAAACGAGTTCTGGTGTGCGGTTTTGGAGTTTCGAGGCAAGCATTTCGGCGGCGCCACGCGCCTCCCCGCTTTCCGGGAGCAGAACGGTCGCGGTTGTCTGGTCTACCATAACCTGGCGAAGAATCGGCGGAGCCTCGTCGGGCAGCAAGCGCCTGAACAACCGGAGATCGGGATCAAGCATTACCTGCAGCGGCCGGGCGCGGACATCGAAAGTGAAGACCTGCTGCATGGCTTCCAGGTCAAGCGCATGAAATTCCTCGCCCTCGGCGGTACGAATCGCAATCGGCACCCGCAACCGATACACCGGCGCCCCTTGTTCCAATGTGACCCTGACACGATGCTGACCCGAATTTGACTTCTCGACCCCGGATTCCGAAATCCGTAGCATAGGCGCACCAGCCCGCGTGAGCCACTGGTCGAAGAAGACATCCAGATCCTGCCCGGATGTGGTCCGGAACGCGCGCCGCAAATCCATCCACGAGGCGATACGGAAGCGCTGCTCGCGCCAGAAGTTCTGAAGCGCTCGATCGAAGGTTTCGCGTCCAAGCAAATCGCGCAGCATCAGAAATACCATTGCGGCTTTGTTGTAGCCAACAATCTGGGTTGCCCCATGCGTACGCGAAGTAAACGTGGTGAGAGGCGCATCCTGTCCCGGCGCCAGTGCGGCAAAATCCCGCAACCAGCCCCGGCGCATGTCTCGCGCAGCGTCGGGGCCTTCACGCTCCTTGTACGCGTAGTCCGCCATGAAAGTGGTCAGCCCCTCGGACCAGTTGCCCTGCTTATAATCAGGATACACGCCGTTTCCCCACCAGTTATGCAGCACCTCATGACCCAGCGAGGTGGAGCGGATGAAGGGCAGCCGCAGCACTTCCACTCCAAGATAAGTGAGCGTCGGCATCCCAAAGCCTGTGGGCGTAGGGCTCGACACGACACTAAATTCCGTAAACGGGTACTCCCCGATCCAGGATTCATAGAGTTCGATATAGTCTTTCACGGAATCAAGGTACACTGGGGCGAGATCCGCGATTCGGGGATGAAAATAGGCTCGCAACTGGATCGGCTTATCCCCCGCGCCTCGCATCGTCCGCGTTTCGACAGTGTAGGGACCTGCCATGAGATCGATGCCGCCTGTCGGGGACGGAAAGTCGAAACGGGCACGGTATCCCGCGTCCGACTCGGATTCCTCAGTAAGGCGACCCGCTACAATGCCGCGCTGTCCGGCCGGAAGCTCTATCGTTACCCGATAGCTGGCGAGCTTTCCGGCAAGGTATGGATACCAGCCGCTTGAATCCGGCAAGAAAGTGCCTTCGTCGCCGGTTGTCGGCTCGTTTCTTCCCAGCGTCTGCTGATGATCGAGCAAGGTATCGAGGGCAGAGAGTCCGCCGCGCCAGTGAATCTCGATGCGTCGCGGCACTTTCTCCTCGCCCAGGATGCGCCACGCGCGCATCTGTCCCATGCTTGCGGACGAGCCAAGCGGCGCCCCATCGACCCGCGCCTGCATCACTTCAAAACGCCGACCCAGCACCAGGGTCAACTCTTCGGAGGTATTCGCGGTGATAACGCTGCGCCCCTCCAACCTGCGCGTCGCGGGGTCAATACGTACGCTTATATCATATTCGACCCCTGCGGCATCCGATGCCTCGGCGGAGGTCGAGACGGGGGTAGCGGCGGTGCCAGCCGCCGCAATCATCGCAAGCAGAATAATTGCTATCCCCTTCCAGGCATTCCAGTGAAACGCCGCCAGCTTCGTCAACAGCTTCATTTCTGACCTGCTGGAAACTTCGCAATAATCTCGGTCACATCGCTGCCGCGTTTCACTTTCAGCGGCAACCATGTTCCCGGTGCCTGGCGTTTTACAATCGTTACAATATCCTCGTTTCGCTTGATCGCCATGCCGGCGGCTTCGCTGATCACGTCAGCGTCGCGAACGCCAGCTTGCTCGGCAATGCTCCCCTTCTCCACCTGCAACACGCGAGCACCGCCGTCTTGCGCCATTTCGAAGCGGATACCCAGACGCTGCCGCGGCGGCTCATGCGAGGCACCTGATAACGACGCGATACCAAATATCGCGTCGGCTATTCCCTCGCTGATCTGATCGCAAGCCATGCCGGTATTCCAGGGCAGTAACGTTCCGACGTCGGTTATTCCGAGGTCTTTCAGTTGGTGCGGGACGCCATAACCATGCTTGATATGCCCTGATCCCATGATTCCAACCACAAGTGGACGCCCCGGGCGTTCCAGCGCCGAATGTATCGCCTGCGCCATCGCGCGGTCCCAGAGCTGCTGACCTTCGACAAAGCGCAGGAAATCGGGATCATCCCGGTTGACCTCGCCCTTCTTCCTGCCTTCACGCGGATGCTGCCCGTAAATTGGCAGCAGGTAGCCGAGGTACGCGGCGCTAGGCGCAGCAGGGAGCGTAACGCCTTCCCGCTCATTCTCCGGAACGCCACTTAAACCCTTTGCCGCAACAGTCCGCCTCAAACCGGTATCAATATTGAGAGCTATCATTGGCACCCGGTTCATGCGTGCAAAATGAAACAAGGGCAAGTAGAGATGCGGGTCCGCGCCCCAGACAGTGTTCCAATCCGAAGCGGAAAGAAATTGCGACTCGGTGAGTTCGCCCGCCACCCACTGATCGAGCGCTGACTGCACGCGCCGCGGAAACATCTCGAAACCGATCACCATGTCCGGCCGTGCCGTATGCAGAGCCGCCAGCGTCTGCAATTGCCAGCGGTGGTGTTCAGTGTTATCGTGCGCCTCGCCCAGCAGCACCACGGATTGCCGGGCACCGCGAGCGATGACTTCGGCACCGTATTTTCTGCCAGCGCCGGGCGCCAGCCAGCTACCTACTGGAGCGCACCCCATACTTTCCTTATCCTTCCCGCCGGCATTCGTTTGCGCCCACGCGATATTGTGGGAAACGCCCGACGCAAATAATGCGAGTGTGAGAAACACGTTGAAGAGGGCAAAGAAAGCATTCTGAAAAATTTTCAAGGCGGATAACTCCTTTATCAATTAACGAACTCTTCCCTTGTACTGCGCCTCAGCGGCAACTACGCGCGGACCTGAAACGCCGCCGACCTGAGGCCTGTTCGATCACTACCCTACCCATTTACGCGCATTCCTGAACATCCGCATCCACGGCGCGTCCTCCCTCCAACCGGGTTGCCACGAGTGCTGAGCAGCGCGAAACCCCCGTTCGGGGTGAGGCATGAGTATGGTGAATCGGCCGTCCGGTGTCGTCACGCCAGCAACGCCCCGGGGAGACCCGCTCGGGTTTAGCGGATAAGCTTCGGTAGGTTCGCCCCTGTTATCCACATAGCGCAGTGCAATCAGGGATGAGATTAACGAGACACTGTTCCTGCCGGAAAATTCCGCATAACCTTCTCCGTGTGCGACCGCGATCGGCATCCGGCTTCCGGCCATGCCGTCAAGGAATACCGACGGGCCTTGCTGTACCTCCACCATGACAAAGCGCGCCTCGAACTGCTCCGACTTATTTCGCCTAAATTTCGGCCAGTTCGCGGCGCCCGGAATAATTTGCCGCACGTTGCTCATCATTTGGCACCCATTGCACACGCCAAGAGCAAAGGTATCGGTTCGCGAAAAAAAAGCCTCAAACTCGTCGCGCGCGCGCGCGTTAAACAGGATCGAGCTGGCCCAGCCTTCCCCCGCCCCGAGCACGTCGCCGTAAGAAAAACCGCCACATGCGGCAAAACCTCGGTAGTCCTTCAGGGAAACGCGCCCCCCGATGATATCGCTCATGTGCACGTCGCTCGCGGCAAATCCGGCGCGATGAAAGGCTGCAGCCATTTCCACATGACCATTCACGCCCTGTTCGCGCAAAATGGCAATTCTGGGCCTGTTGCCTTTGTGAATGCAGGGTGCGGAAATGTCGTCGTCGACGTCAAAACTCAGCTCCACGTGCAATCCGGGGTCGGCCACGTCGAGTATGCGGTCGTATTCCTGTTGCGCGCAGTCCGGGTTGTCGCGCAGCTTCTGCATCTGGTAAGTGGTTTCGGACCAGGCCCGATGCAGATCGACACGCTTCTCGGCGAACAGCGGCTTATTGTCGCGCAGAAAACGGATTTCATCCGAATCGTTCAGACCGCCGACGACAATACCCAGGCCGCACAAGCCTTCTTCCGCCAGAATATCGAGCACATTACGGCGATGTTCTGTCCTTATCTGGATTACCGCGCCTAATTCCTCACTGAACAAGACGCCCATGATACGCGCAAGGAATCTTTCACCCCGCGCTTCCGGCCGCAATCCGCAATCCTTGACATCATCATCGGACGCATCGAAACACAGCTGGTCAAGATTGACGGTAACGCCAACGTGGCCAGCGAAAGCCATTTCACACAACACTGCGAACATACCGCCGTCGGAGCGGTCATGATACGCCAGTATCCTGTTTTCCCGGTTCAAGCGTTGTATGGCATTGAAAAAACCCCTCAGTTTTTCCGCCCCCGCCACCCCCGCCAAATCCGGGGCGTCATCGCCTACCTGCTTGTAAACCTGGGCCAGCGCCGAACCGCCCAAGCGGTTACGGCCTGCTCCCAGATCGATCAGCAGAAGTTCCGTTTCGCCATAGCCGATACGCAATTGCGGCGTAAGCGTTTTGCGCGTGTCCGTTACTCTCGCAAACGCCGAAACGATCAGCGATAGCGGCGCGGTTACTTCTTTCCTTATTGCCTTCCCCCCATCACAGGCCTCCGCTTCCCATACCGTCTTCATCGACAGGGAGTCCTTGCCCACCGGAATACTGATTCCCAGCCGGGGACACAACTCCATGCCGACCGCGCGGACTGCATCGAACAGGGCCGCATCCTCGCCAGGGTGGCCCGCCGCCGCCATCCAGTTGGCGGAAAGCTTGATCTCCCCTATGTGCTGGATCAATGCGGCGGCGATGTTGGTAATTGCCTCGCCCACCGCCATTCTTCCCGCCGCAGCGGGATCAATCAGGGCCACCGGCGTTCGTTCGCCGATCGCAAAGGCTTCGCCCAGATAAGTGCAGTAACCCATCAGCGTCACAGCGACATCCGAAACCGGGACCTGCCAGGGGCCCACCATCTGGTCGCGTGCAGTCATGCCGCCAACACTGCGGTCCGCGATGCTGATGAGAAAGGTTTTATCCGCCACGGCAGGCAGCCGAAGTACCCGGTATGCCGCCTCACGCAGATTCAATCCCGCCACATTGAATGGCACCAGCACTTTCCGGACATGCGTGGCCTCGCGCGTCATTTTCGGCAGCTTGCCAAGCAGGATTGAAAGATCCATATCCACCGGCCGGTTGCCGAATACAGGGTCGGCCAGAATGAGCTGTTGTTCCGCGGTCGCCGTGCCGACTACCGCAAATGGGCAGCGTTCGCGCTCGCAAATCGCCCGGAACAATTCCAGCGACTCCCGCCTGATTGCAAGCACGTAGCGTTCCTGGGATTCATTGCTCCAGATCTGCATGGGAGACATCCCCGGCTCTTCCGAGGGGATGTCACGAAGATTCAGGCACCCCCCCCGTCGCGAATTATGCAGCAGTTCCGGCAGCGCATTGGATAGACCGCCCGCACCGACGTCGTGGATCGAAAGAATAGGATTAGGCTCGCCCCGTCTTTCCATCTGCCAGCAGTTGTCGATGACTTCCTGCGCGCGCCGCTCCATTTCCGGGTTGCCACGTTGCACCGAATCGAAATCCAGATCTTCCGCGTTCGTGCCGGTATCCATGCTGGAAGCCGCACCTCCGCCAAGACCGATCAACATTCCCGGGCCGCCCAATTGAATCAGCAGCGCACCGACCGAAAACTCCTCCTTGAATGCGTGGCCCTCGGCGATATGCCCGAGCCCCCCGGCCAGCATGATCGGTTTGTGGTAGCCGCGCATCTCGCCGCCAACATACTCTTCGAAGGTGCGAAAATAGCCGGCCAGATTGGGCCGCCCAAACTCATTGTTGAACGCCGCGCCGCCCACCGGCCCTTCCAGCATAATTTGCAGAGCCGAGGCGATGCGGGAGGGTTTGCCGTAGGAGTGATCGGTCTCCGCTTGCCGGTGCACTTCCCACGGCTGAACGAATGCCGGAATATTCAGGTTGGAAACGGAGAAGCCGCAGAGCCCGGCCCTCGGTTTGGCGCCGCGTCCAGTAGCACCCTCATCGCGTATTTCCCCGCCGACACCCGTTGCGGCACCCGGGTAGGGAGCAATAGCGGTGGGATGGTTGTGGGTTTCCACCTTCATCAGGATGTGCGTTTGTTCATCGCTATAATCATAGACATTACCCTCGCCAGGGTAGAAGCGAGCGACCCCTGCCCCTTCGATGATGGCGGAGTTATCCGAGTAAGCGACCACTGTGCCTTCCGGGCTCTGCTGGTGGGTATTGCGAATCATGGAAAAGAGAGATCTTGCTCCAGGCTCGCCGTCTATCACCCAGTCAGCGTTAAAAATCTTGTGACGGCAATGCTCCGAATTAGCCTGGGCAAACATCATCAGTTCCACATCGGTGGGGTCGCGCCCGATACGAAGGAAATATTCCGCGAAGTAATCGATTTCGTCGGACGATAACGCAAGGCCCATTTCATTGTTGGTCTTTTCCAACGCGGCTCTTCCGCTCGAGAGCACATCTACTGTTTGGAGCGAAGCAGGATCGAAATGCCTGAACAGTTTGTCCGCGTGCTCGAATGAAGCGAGCACTGCCTCGGTCATGCGGTCGTGTATTAGCGGGATTGCTGCCTCCCTGGCACTGGAGCGTTCTTCCACTGAAATGTTGTCTTTAGTCCCTATATAAAATGCCACGCCTCGCTCCAGCCGTTCCACCGCGTCCAGCCCGCAGTGGCGAGCGATATCGGTAGCTTTGGTGGACCACGGTGATATCGTGCCCGGCCTGGGCACGACCAGCAGCAGTTCGCCTTCGGGATATCCGATATGATCCGCTCCGCATCCTCCTGGAGCGCACTTGAGCAGCTTTTCAAGAATGGTGGCTTCCTTTTTCCGCAGCGTGCGTGCGACCGCGCAAAAATACCAATATTCCGCATAAATATGGGAAACTTGCGGAGCAACGCTTGAAAAAATGCGCGCCAGCTTTTCGAGACGGAATGGAGGTAGGGCGCTACCACCGCGAAGGCGAAGCATTGGCATTAGGTCGGCGGGTTAAACCGGAGATTTTACACGAGAAGGGCAACTCCCCGCAGCCCAAGCGGTTGGAGCCGCTAAGGAAGCCTGAACAGCGTTCGAAGCCCTGAACAACGTTCGACACCCTGGAGCATTTCGGCAGAATCCGGGTATAGGGAAAGCATGACCGAGCCAAGCCATAATTATTCCACCGCCATTTATTCGACCGCCGAGATTCGCGATATCGAGCGGCTCGCGACCGCTTTGCCCAACCCCCCCGCTCTTATGGAAAAAGCCGGGCTCGCCGCCGCTGAAGTTGCGCGTGACGCACTGCTGATCCCTGGCCGGACCAGGGTGCTGGTACTTGCAGGCCCCGGCAACAATGGTGGCGATGCCTTCGTCGTGGCGCGTCATCTGCGTACCTGGGGGTACAGCGTCACACTGGTGTTTACCGGTGAACCTGCAAACTTGCCAGCTGATGCGAGCCAGATGCGGGATGCCTGGGTTGCCGCGGGCGGCGAGATATTCACGGAAATCCCCGCGAACGAAGATTGGGACACGGTAGTAGATGGCCTGTTTGGCATTGGCCTCGAAGGCCGGGCCGGAAGAGATCTGACGGGTAAATATCTAAATGTGGTGAATGCGGTCAACGCCCTGAAGCTGCCCGTACTCGCACTCGATATTCCCAGCGGCCTCGGCAGTGATACCGGCAATGTACGGGGAGCCGCGATCAAGGCTGCCATTACCATCACATTCATAGGGCTCAAACCCGGTCTGCTCATTCATCATGGCCCCGATTATTGCGGGGACATCCTGGTACGCGATCTCGATCTTGACGTTTCCGCTCTGAAGGAACCCGGTTCATGGACCCTGGATCAGGTTCGCGCACACACACTTCTGCCCGCTCCCCGTCTAGCCAACAGCCATAAAGGCATGTTCGGCAGCCTTGGCGTAATCGGTGGATCAACGGGAATGGTTGGAGCGGCGCTACTGGCAGGGACAGCGGCACTAAAGCTTGGCACGGGCCGCGTCTATCTCGGCCTGATCGCGGAAAATGCGCCCGGCGTGGATACCGCGCAGCCTGAATTGATGATGCGCGCGGCGCAGGATCTATTCGAACTCGATCACCTGAACTGCCTGGTTGCTGGCCCCGGGCTTGGGACCGGTCCCAGCGCCTGCTTCTGGCTAAACAGCGCGCTGGAATCAGACCTTCCGCTGGTGCTGGATGCCGATGCTTTAAACCTCATTGCCACCCATTCCCGAACCGCCAGCCTGCTGCGGAAGAGGAAGGCCCCTTCCATTCTGACGCCACACCCGGCCGAGGCCGCGCGCTTGCTCAATAGCGACATCTCGCGGATTCAGAATGACCGCATGACCGCCGCCGCCGTTCTCGCGGAGACGTTCAATTGCTGTGCCGTGCTGAAAGGTGCCGGCAGCATTTGTACCGTGCCTGGCGGCAAACGGTACATAAACACCAGCGGAAACCCCGGTTTAAGCAGCGCGGGCACGGGAGATATATTGTCAGGCATGATCGGGGCTCTGTTGGCACAAGGATTAACTCCAGAAAATGCGCTGCTGCTGGGGGTGTATGTCCATGGCGCCGCGGCGGACGCACTTTGGAATCAGAATTGCGGTCCAGTGGGAATGACGGCGTCGGAAATCCCGGACGCTGCGCGCAGGTTGTTGAACCAGTGGATTTATTGCTGAAATAAACTGACCAGCGGCCGTCCGCTCTTCTCCTGCGAGGGATCGCCACGTTGGTTTTTTGCACGCCAACCTTTTTTGCGAACCACCTTGTCATCGCCCCGACACCGCGAAACCTCCGGCCAAGCAGTGAAAATTTCAAAATGTGGCTGAAAATGTTGTAATGTTAAGACTTCCCGGCACCTTACCCAGCGGAAGGCGCTGATCCGTTAAACTTATAGAGGAGAATACCGATGTCCGTGCTTGTCACTCATCTTGCCCCTGATTTTACTAAACCCGCTGTCCTCCCGGATGGCACATTCAATGACACTTTCAATTTTCACAGTGAAATCTCAGGGAGATACGCTGTACTATTTTTTTATCCGCTGGATTTTACCTTTGTCTGCCCTTCAGAAATCCTTGCCCATTCCCATCGGGCCGAAGAGTTCCGCAAACGCAAAGTGGAAGTTATCGGTGTTTCCGTAGACTCCCAGTTCACCCATTATGCGTGGCGCAATACCACGGTAGACAAGGGAGGTATCGGGTCTGTGAATATAACCCTGGTATCCGACGTGGGGGGGGATGTCATGCAAGCTTATGGCGTCAGTCATCCGGATCATGTGGCACTACGCGCCTCTTTCCTCATCGACAGAAACGGTGTTGTGCGTCACCAAGTGGTTAACGATCTACCGCTGGGCCGAGACGTGGACGAAATGCTGCGCATGGTGGACGCGTTGCAATTTCACGAAAGTCACGGCGAAGTATGCCCTGCCGGCTGGAAAGCGGGGGACGCCGGCATGACGCCGAGTCCGAAGGGTGTCGCCGAATATCTCGGTACTCACGCGTCGAAACTATAAACTGCACCTGCCCGGACCATCGCGGGAGAGGAAAAGCGCGGCTGTGGTGGTTAGGGAGCCCTTAGCCGCGCTATCGATCCCCGCGCCCATTCGCATTTCCTGAAATGGCAAAGGAGAATCTCATGAACTTCGACAAGGACAAGTCAATCGCGCTGTTGAACAAGATCATGGAACTGGAACTTGCAGGAGTGGTGCGTTATACGCATTATTCATTGATGGTCTACGGCTATAACCGCATTCCTGTCGTGGAATGGCTAAAGAAGCAGGCAGAAGAGGGGTTGCTGCACGCCCACCGGGCTGGCGAACTCGTCACTCTGCTGGGTGGGCACCCTTCACTTGCGATTGGGCCCCTGCTGGAGACGCATCAGAATGACATCGGCGATATCCTCAGAGAATCGCTGGCGCACGAGAGTGAATCGTGTGCGGCCTATTACGACCTCCTTGAATTGGCCCAAGGCAAGTCGGTGCTATTGGAGGACTACGCACGGAGCCTTATTGTCGAGGAAGAGATGCATGCCGACGAAGTCAACAAAATGCTGCGCCGGACGGGAAGAACAGGAGTATACGAGCCGCCCCAGAGCCCGAGCGCCTAAGTCTCTACGTCCCTGGGTCCCTGGAACAGAAGTCTGGTAGCCTGTTTCCAGGCTAACCGCCTACTCGCCGCCTCGCGCATCGTTATATACCATGCCGCTCAACTGTATCATCAAATCAACCTCACTTTCTTCCTCATCCGGGGCTTCGGATTCATAGATCTCCATAAGGGAGCAAAGCGAGCCGACATGAGTCGGATTAAGTGCAGGGGATGGACCGACTGGTCGCGGCGCACACTCAGCCAGGTTCCCGCTCTCCTGCTTTATGGGAGTAATCATTCTCATACCGTCATGAGCCTCGCGGGGTATCGCACGCTCCCGCAACCTTATCCAAACCGCTTCTTTTTACTTCTGCTGCGCGCTGCGCCGAGGTGGACACATGGCTCAAGATTGACAGCTGGATCTCGTCCTTGCAACGCACCTCCTGGTTGAACGGTTTTACCGGCCTTAGGAAAGCCCTTGTTCAGGGCTTCCCTGGATAGCAGCATCGCTAGCACGGGTAGCTGGGATTTCATATTTCCTCCTGTAGGTGAACAAATAGCCAAATGTACAGCGGCTTTTTTGCTTGCTCAGGCTACCTCGAATAGATGGCGTTCAGATGACGATTTTATGAAGTTTTTATAATTCGATACAACTTTGCCGATAATCCGGGTGAATTGCAACGATTGCCGCAAGGCCAAGGCGTACATGGACCAATCAGGCTCCGCGCCTTCTGCTCTGCCTACGTTCGACCGATATCTGGCTCGGCCTGGAGTATTCGAAAGTTATGGGTTCCAGTAGCGGCCGCTCGCATCCGTCCCGCATCAATGCAGCAGTTTCCCCCAGGGCGATTTCACGCAGGCGGCAGCGCATGCTCAATTCCCCATTTCCGGATTCGAAAACAGCACAGGTATGTTGAAAGTTTTCACGGCCGGGTTCCTGTCCGTCCCGGGCCACGTGAGGCCCCACGTTATTCATTACCGCCACGGGCAGATGTGGATAACGTCGCCTGGCCTCCCGTACCCATTGCAGGAGACTCACCTGCTGCTCACAATCATGCACGGCGCCATCGACAAGCACTATGTCGTATGCTTCAAGATTCGGTTCAGGGAAATTTTCCAGCGATTTCCGCTCCAGCCTGTGTTTTGATTGCTCAAGCAACATTTGCAAAATCCGAGAACTGTCCTGTCTTTCACCAACGAGCAAGATATTCATTTTAGGCCGCCTTCCTTTGCACACCCTCAGACAGCGTGCCAAACAAGGCAAATTCCGTCATGCCATCGATTTCGATATAACATGCCACAGTCAGAACCCGGCCAATTTTTATTGGCGGGCCCAGCCTTGAAATGTTAACACCGAGCTTGCGTATCAATCTCTCCACAGCAACGGTAGTAACGGTTACATATCGCTTGATTCCGTTATGCCGCGCGAAGCGAAATAAAGTCTGCATCATCTTTACGGGAATCTCACTGAACCCGAATCCGGCGCTCTCGTATCTCGGCACCATGACGGCGAAGCGGCTCAATTCCCAAATGTCGGGCTGCTGGGGTGCCGGCTGCCCGTGCAATAGTTGTGGAAAAGTGTCCTTCAACATGTTGGGTCCCGTGGTTGGGAGCAATCGCCAGCAGCCCAGCACTTCATCCTCGTCCCCCTTTGCCAGGACATAAACCGGATTGGCGCGATCAAACTCGTCATGTTCCATGCCATTATCCGTGGTAACTTCCCAACCCAACCGGTCATGGAAAACTTCGTGTCTTAGCCGATACATTCCTGCGGCTGCCCGCTGATCCAGAGAACCATTCCCGTGTTGCGCAAGCATGATCTGTCCCATTGTTTTGCATCCGTCGTTGGTTTATGACGACGCTATGAAACAACGGAACAGCCCCCCCCGATAGCTGTAGAATCTTACAGGGGAAAAAGGAAAATACAGGCCGGAACCCTTACAGGAAGCGGGTTCAGCACACTAGCACAGAGTCCGAATGTGGACGTTTTTATGAAAAATTGCGGATAAAAAACGGAGTTGACGAGGTCGTTCCAGGGATATGGAACATGGAAAAACCTTCCGGCCCGAGGGCGAAGCAGGGAAACCGTTCAGAACAAGACGGGGGTGGCTACAAACTGGGCGAACAGCGTGGGCTATGTATACGCACTTTAGGGCGTCCGCCCACCAGTGTTGGCAGATTGGTGACAGCGCAGCAGCGCGTGCAGTTCGGGGCTTGCCGGGGAGCGACCGCATAGCCCCTTGCACGGAGGCATCAAGTTGCGGCAGTAAAGAGCACTGGTTTACATCGCGCACCCATGCTCTGCACCCCAAACACGACGCCTACCCGCAGCCTCGGGTGATTTGCTCCATCGGGTGCGGGCGGCCATTCCTTTCGTTGGTTTTGTTGGGGGATGAGTTATCCGCGTCCTTTCTTCATGTCATGGGCGGACGTGCCAGCGCGTGGACATCCCGGCCATCATGTGATCGTCGACATGACAGTGCATCAGCCACTCGCCAGTCGAACGCGGGACCATATCGACCGAAGTCATGCTCGCAGGCAATACTTCAACGACATCGGTGCGCCGTCCACGGTCGAGTACCGTTTGCCCATGCCAATGGATGGTATGGTTGTCGGCTTCATTCCCCAACGCGACGACATGCCAGCGAACGCGCTTCCCCAGACTTGTTTCATAGCCTTCCAGGTTGCCGAAGATTCGGCCGTTGATCGCGTGCTTCATCCCGCTTTCTTCGCCGTTCTCCTCGTTGAAAATCATGAAGAGCGCTGTGAATTCCTGATCCACGTCATGCGGCGCAGGGTTAGAAGGGGAACGCGCCATTCCCTTGCGGGTGACGACGATGGTACCCACCAGACCGAGATTTTTATCTTCCTCTTCCATCACGTGGGAATGGTAGAGCCAGACTATGGAGGAGGGATCGGCGGGGCCTGGACCTGCGTCTTCATCCGCGACCCAGGTGTAAGTGTAGGATTTGTTCGGGGGCACGCTCGCACCTTCGCCAGTTCCATCTGCGCCTTCATTGTCCTTGTCGTAGAGCACTCCGTGCGGGTGCATGGACAGGGGCCTGTCCGTTTTGTTGCGAAAATGAATTCTGATGGTATCTCCCACCTCCGCCCGGATCTGAGGACCCAGAATTCCCATTGATTTGGGCTGGGGCACCTGTTTGGTATAGCTGCCGTCCGTATAACCGATATAACGGTATTTCGGGTAAATCAGCGTTGCGCCCCACACCCCGAGGCCCGCATGGGAGTCGATCAGGTTCTTTCCCGATGGGGCGTAATTCCAAGGTGTCTTTTCCGCCGCTATCCAGTATTCCCTTACTGCCGCCTGGGCTGCCTGCACCGGGAACAATACCCAGCAAGTCATGATAAAAACAGCTATCGCCGTGATTTTGCCTGCATAACCAGAATTCATCTTTGCTCCAAAACCGTTGCTCGGAAAATCTGCCCGAAGAGCCTACAGTTGCAACACTTGGGCAAGCACGGGGTTGGCCTCACCCGGGCTGTGACCGCGTGCCCGGGTTGCGGTGGCTTACAAGGTCGATAAAGGGCTCTTTCCTTGAACAGGTCTCGCATCCCCTGGCGCTGCGGCCAGTCCGGCCGATGCGGCTAATGCGGCCAGAGTAGCGACACCCTTGTGAAATGTGCGCAAATTGGACCGGTGAAGCAATACGCAGAGCTTGCCGGAACGCTTGCAGTAGCGCTTTACCGTGAAATAATCATGGTGGTTTATGCAATCGACCGGACAGATCACCATATCGGTGTGAGCAAGCAGGGCAGGTAGATGGTCTACGCCTGTTCGGGCGCCGCAACGATAGAGGAGCAGGCTCCCGCCGGAAGCTTCGACCATGCGACAGTACTCGGGGTAGAGCGCAGCGCGCCCGCCTACACACAGGATGCAGCGTCCCGCAAGGTCGAAATCATCCCGAAGGGCGAGCTTCTTTTCGTCACAATTATCGCGGTCCCAGGCGGACTCTAGGCTGGCTGCGCTGTGAGAGCCCAGGACCTTGACCAGGGGTACCATATCAATCTCGCGTCGGGCCGGGTTTCCTGTGTCCGCGAGCTTGAGCTCAAGCTTAACGTGCTCCGGCAACTCCCGGTGGCCTTCACGGCCTTCAGCCAACCCCGGTCCGGCGCGCGCGCGCTCTGCTGGCACAAGAGGGGATTCATTCGAAAATTCCGTGGCGCGCCCTGCCTTGAGCGGCGACGCTTGCGGCGTAAGAATTGCGCTGGGATAGGTGCCGAGAAACCGGCCGAGGAACTGGGCGGCTTTTTTTTCCACCAATTCCTGTATGCCGTGGGTAATTGAGTTATAAGCGTTGGGGCGCTTTATACCGCCAGCGGTATCCGTTCCCGGATCAGATTCCTGATAAACGGCAATGGCTTTTAGAGTACGAAGGCAATTAAACAGAACCGCAGCAACGTAAGGTGCGTCAGAAATCAGAAAGGGGACAGCGTCGCCAGAGGCCGCTGAGATTGATAGCTGTTCCACAGCCCATGCTCCGTGATGACAAGTCAGAAAAAAAAGCTGGCTTGCCTTGGGATGGGCTGGCTGGCTAAAAATGCCGCTGGCATAGGAGAAACCCAGCGGCAACGGATAAACTTACATCTGGCTCTGCAGCCAGTTCTGGATGCCGACTTTCTGCATGACCTGGAGCTGGGTTTCCAGCCAGTCGATGTGTTTCTCGGTATCTTCCAGTATTTCCTTCAACAGCTCTCGCGACACATAATCCTTTGCCCCTTCGCAAGCGGCAATACCGCCTAGCAGTGTCTCGCGTGCAGCCAGTTCCAGCCTAAGGTCGCAATCAACGCATTCTTCAGCCTTCTCGCCGATCAGGAGCTTGCCGAGTTCCTGCAGATTGGGCAATCCCTCCAGAAACAGGATACGCTCGATCAGCGCATCGGCATGTTTCATTTCCTCTATGGACTCGTCGTATTCTTTTTTTCCCAGACCGTCGAAGCCCCAATTCCTATACATGCGGGCATGAAGGAAATACTGATTGATGGCGGTCAATTCATGTTGCAGTTGGCGGTTGAGCCACTGGATGATGTCTGCGCTGCTTTTCATGTTTATGCCTCCTCAGGCGAGATCTCGCGTAGGCGAGTGGGTTTGGGTAGATGATGTTGTGTCGTGGTTTTTTGCATCAGTGCTTTTTCCAGTACCTCCTTGGCATGGCAGGCACATATACCGCACTGTTCGCTCACGCCCAGGCAGGTTTTCAAATCCCGCATCCGGTCCGCGCCCTTGTGGACAGCTTCCCGGATAGCAGTATCGGTTACACCTTTGCAGACACAAATATACATGAAGAGCGCCTTAAGTCTACTATTTAGTCAAAATCAGCTTGCCGTTGCGGGTACGCCGCAATCGATATTGCTCGCCGCGGTGCTGAATGAAAACCTCGTCTCCGTGGGCAAAAAGGGTATCGCTGTAGATGCGCCTGTTCCGGTCCAGCATGGCGACATTCTGGACATTCTGTTTATCCACGTGAGTTTCCGGAACTGCAAGTACCTTATCCATTTGGGGCGTCCCCGCGATTATTAATGAGAATGATTCGTAATTATATTCACTTCTAACAGAAACACAAGGCCCCTGGTGAAAAAAATTTTTTTGCCTGGTTCAGAATGGGTGTAACGTACGCAGGCTGTATCGAGTAGCCAACAATCTGGCGTTACAGGTTCCGCAATAAACGCCGCCGAAGGTGGCGAATTATTAGCAATCTACAACTCAAAGTACAACTCATAGCCGGCTCTGCTCGACGTCCGCTCCCGCACTCTCGAAATCCGTATCCGGTACGTCGATATAGCAGATTTTTGTTCACGCGGCCCCCAATGGCTGAGGCAAGAGCGCTCGAAGTCGGGGACAAAATGGATGAAGGTCCCTGACCAAGCACAAAATATCGAGCCTCTCGGTGCTTGCGGACATCATCAAATCAACGTACAGCGCAGCCAGATATTTCACTCTGGAAGATAGAGACAGCTCTCCCCTCACATTCTGTCTGGGGATTGGCGCGGCCTGGATTTCGTCAAGATGTCGTAATATTGCCGCGTTCATCCCGCGGACAACATAGTAGAATGCCCATCAAACCGCGGATGCATGTTTGACGTCGCAAGGATACATGGAGCACCTGCCATCAACTTCCAAATTCTGGCTGACTATTTCTGGTGCATGCGGGTTCGCCTCCACCCTTCTTGAATGGCTTCCGCAGAGCGCCATGCTGGCGAGATCCGGAATGCTTACGAACCACACGACGAAAGTGATAGCCTGTTCCGCCATGCCCGATAGCGCAGCGAGCGTAGCCAGGGGGGCGTCGGCTTCACTGCAATCCGTAGAGAATAATGCTGCGGAACAAGACCTGCTTGATGAGTCCCCGGCAACGGGACACGAGCACTCGCGTTTCCGCCTTTCTCACAAACCGAGATCATTCCAATGAACTGCTGCCGCGCCCTCCTGCCGGCAAATCCGGCGGGTTATCCAGGGATTTTCTGAATGTTTGCGACCGCATTACGCGATTTAAGCGCAAGCCTTGCCGCATGGCGGCTCTGGTCCCTTCTGGGCTGGCTGGAAATCCGCCAACGCTATGCTCGCTCCAAGCTTGGACCGTTCTGGCTGACAATCAGCATGGGCGTCATAGTCGGTTCGATCGGTATAGTCTATGGCACGCTTTTTAACCAGAACCTCGCCGACTATCTACCCATGATGGGAATTGGGCTGGTTTTCTGGAGCTTGCTCACCGGCATTATTAATGAAAGTTGCCTGGCATACATCAACTCGGCGGGCTACATCCGGCAGACCTCAACACCCAAGCTGCTGTTCATGCTCCAGGTCGGCTGGCGCAACTTAATGATCTTCTTGCATAACTTTGTCATAGTAATTTTGCTGCTAGCGGTTTTTGGCTCAAAGGACTGGTCTACTCTTCCAATATTCATCCCTGGTCTTGTACTGTTTATCCTCAACGCGCTATGGATTGGACAAGTCGCTGGCGTAATATCGGCACGGTTTCGTGATCTCCCGCAAATTACCGCAGCCATGCTGCAGATGGCATTTTATGTCACACCGATTTTGTATCATCCAAGCATGCTCAACAAGCATCAATGGATTGTGGACTTCAACCCGTTCGCCCATCTACTCGACCTGGTTCGCGGTCCCTTGATCGGCGACCCTCCAAGTGTCCTGACATGGTGCGTGACAGGGGTTATGGCAGTACTGGGCTGGCTGCTGGCATTGGCGTTGACCGAACGCTACCTCAAGCGCATTCCCTACTGGGTATAGCCGATGAGTTTAATACAGTTGCAGAACGTTAGCGTGGATCTGCCGGTGTTTGAAATGGGAGGTCGTTCCCTGAAAAAGCGGCTCGTCGCGCTAGGGCGGCGCGACCGTATCGCCAAGGATAACGACGGCGTTGTGGTCGTAAGGGCGCTGGACAGTTTGAACCTGACCCTGCAAGAGGGAGACCGCGTGGGGTTGATTGGCCGCAATGGCGCCGGGAAGAGTACACTGCTGCGAGTACTGGCCGGCATTTATCCCCCAACGTCCGGGCACATCTACAGTCGTGGCCGCATCGTGCCCCTGCTGGATATCAGCCTGGGCATGGATGAGCTCTCGACCGGCCGGCAGAACGTCCGCCTGCGCGGCCTCCTGCTTGGCATGAGCGATGCTGAAATCCGGCGCAAAACGGAGGAGATCGCTACGTTCACCGAGCTTGGCGACCATCTGGACCTGCCCCTTCGCACGTATTCCAGCGGCATGCGCCTGCGGCTGGCGTTTGCGGTCTCCACTGCTGTGGATGCCGATATCCTGCTTCTGGACGAAGTCATCGGTGTAGGCGACGTGTCCTTCATGAAAAAAGCCGAGGAACGCATGCTGGATTTGCATAACCGCGCCAAGATCGTAGTTCTTGCTTCGCACAGTGATGAGGTAATCCGCAAGATGTGCAATAAAGCACTGTGGATGGATCGTGGGCGCGCCCGGGAATTTGGTACGGTTGATTTTGTGACAGGGAAGTATATCGAGGAACAGGCAACGAGCATGCTGCCGCCGTAATTTATTCACCGGCCTGAGGGGGAAATGCCCCCCACCTGGGGAGTTTTGACGGACAGCAATGGAGAGATGATTGAAATCATTTTCCAACCGCAGGCGCTCAGGCATATGATTCTTTTGGTTTCCATGTCGGAACCACAATTGTAGAATTTTGCGATTAAGCAGCGCTATTAGCTAAGGGTACTAAGGGTAAGATGGGTGACAAAGTGGATGAAAGTTTGGGTATTGGGCTTGCAGCCGGCGATTTGCACTATCGCGCCTATGTTGGCCCGCCGGAGGATTACGACTTGGTGGCGGCAATGAGCTTTGGATTGCTTACCTCGCTTGGACTGAGAGGCCGTCATAGATTGTTGGATATTGGCTGCGGCTCGTGCCGGCTAGGACGCTTATTTATACCCTATTTAAATAAAGGAAAATACTTTGGTTTAGAACCAAACGAATGGCTGGTAAAGGAAGGGATAGCAAGGGAGATCGGTAATGATCTGATACAGCTTAAAAGTCCGATCTTTACCTTCGGTGATTCTGTTGACCAGATCGCCAAACCGGCATTTTTTGATTTTGCAATCGCGCAGTCCATTTTTAGCCACTGTGGGCAGGACCTGCTCGAAAAGCATCTGGCTGCCATTTCAGATTCGCTAAAGCCCAACGGTGCGCTAGTAGCAACATTTATTGCCGGGGACGTTGATTCAAACCAAGAAGGCTGGGTATATCCAGGCTGTACTTCCTACAACTTGAACAGTATGAGAACGATGGCATGCGCTGGCGGTTTCAATTTTCTCTTGCTTGACTGGCTGCATCCTCGTCAGAACTGGGCGTTATTTGCTAAACCAGATTTCGATACATCATGGCTGCGAGATCGGCCGGTAACCTGGAATACGTGGCTAAAGCATGGGCCAAAATAGGCTGGTAGAAATCGGTCCAACTCCTGGGTTGAAGAAGGAGTGCGCTTCCCCCAAAAAATAGTCTTCCAGGCTGATGGAAAATCGAAGTCACACTGGAGAAGAAGATAATGAAGATACCGAAGGAGTTTATTTAAAACTTCGAAAAAACGAGCGGCAATATATTATGCCATTTAGAATTTTCAAACGTAAGAATGTAACGCATAAGCTTGCGGACCTCGGGCCCTTGTACCATTCCTATCTCTTATTTGGCATTCGGAATCAACAGTTGCCAATTTTCCAAGCAAACCAGGTATGCAAGGAACCCATAATATTGGCCTACGTATTACTTGCATTGGCGAAATGCAAAAAGGATATGAATACACCAGTCTCATTTGCGGAATTGTTCTGCGCTGATGGTTACTACGCGATGGCAGCACGGCACTTGGGTGTAGCCAAGTCATTAGGAATTGATAATAACCGTGACGGCCACTTCACAAAGGCAAAGCTAATTGCGGAACGCCTCGGTCTAGATAATTGTACATTTGTACAAATGGATGTAAATGATATAGAAAATATTGAGCCTCTCGACATTGTAGCCAATATTGGCGGCCTCTATCATGTTGAGAATCCAGAGAGCATATTAGAAAAATCTTACGCATTAGCCCGCCAATTCCTGATTGTGCAGACGGTAGTTTCATTGGCGTCTGAAGCTGATGATTACTATAGAAGCCCTGCTCCCGGCTGGACTTGGGGAAATCGTTTTTCTCGCAACTCATTTGAAAAACTTATAGCAAAGAAGGGCTGGAATATTATTGATAAACATTTCAATATCCTTGAGGGAAATGAGAGATTGGAAGATATGGGAAGCATTTATTATCTGATTCAGAAAGACCCTGAATTGCGCTATTAATGGCCGACAAAGGAAAGAAGCGACTTATTGTTGTTCTGGGAATGCATCGCAGCGGCACTAGTGCTATCACCCGCGCATTGCAAGTAATGGGTGTAGAACTGGGCGACAATTTAATGCCCGCCAGCGGAGGCATTAATGACAAAGGTTTTTGGGAGGATTTAGAACTTTTTGCACTGAACAACGAGTTACTGAGCAGTATTGGAAGTGATTGGCATCATCTTGCCCCGATTGGACAGGGTGATGTCGAAACTTTGCGTGAGAAGGGTTATTTCCTGCGGGCGGCCGAGTTGCTTGCGCGGAAGGTAGAGGAAGGAACTGTTTATGGATTTAAAGATCCGCGGACAGTAAAACTTCTACCTTTCTGGAAAGAGGTATTTCTCGAGTGTCAAGTCGATCTGCGTTGCCTCCTGGTAGTGCGACATCCGCTTAGCGTTGTACAGTCGTTAGCCAAGCGGGACGGTTTTGACGCCGAGAAAAGCTACTGTTTGTGGTTGGGGCATGTGATTGAAATGCTGTCCGGGAGCAGTGGCCTCAAATGTGTGCTTGTTGACTACGACAAATTAATGCTATCCCCGGAATCTGAAATAGCCCGGATTGCAAAACGATTTGAGTTAGAGATAGATAGAGCCGAACTGGAACATTATAAATATGCCTTTCTGGACAAATCACTGCAGCATACGATTCATGATTTGAGCGACCTTTCGCTGGACGATGCATGTCCTCCCCTTGTGCACGAAATCTTTGCAACGCTACGCGATGTAGCGTCGGATAACCTGGGCCTGGACGACCCGGTGCTGGGAAAGCAGCTAGCCGCTTGGACTGATGAATATAACCGGCTTAAACAGATCCTTAATCTAGCTGACAGGTTATTTGCGCGAAATGTAACGGCTAACAGAGCAGTAACTGAGCGCGATAAGCAAATCGCTAACCTCGAGCAAGCCTTGGACGAGCGCGAAAGACATATTGTTAACATCAGCCAAGCTCAATCTGAAATCAACTCCCGAATCACGGCTATAGAAAATAGCACCTTCTGGAAGATTACCTTTCCACTGCGTCGAGCGCTGACCGGCAAACCTACTCTGACAACGTTTTCCAAACGGGCCGTTAAAATAGTTTGGTGGTCGCTTACTTTTCAGTTAGCTAACAGGCTACGCAAACGCGCAGGTTATCCTAGTCGTATTGCTACCCCACACTTTGCTCCGCCAACGGATGATTATTGTTTAGCCATTCCTTTTGATTATTCGCAAGAGAAGTGGGCGTCCGCTCCCAGCATCGCCGTAATATGTCACGTTTTCTATACGGAAATGGTCGATGAATGTTATCGCTATCTAGAAAACATTCCATTCCCCTTCGATATATTTATTACGACTGATTCCCAAGAAAAGCGGTCGATAATTGAAAATCATTTTTCCCGATGGAACCGGGGGAAAATTGAGATTCGGATTGCTCCAAATCGAGGGAGAGATATAGCTCCAAAACTGATTGCATGCCAAGACGTCTATGATAACTATGAATTCGTTCTCCACATTCACACGAAGAAATCGCCATATTACGAGCAATTGTATGGATGGCGCACCTATCTCCTCGAAACACTCCTGGGGTCGGAAACAATTGTAGAAAGTATTTTTGAATCCTTCAGAAGCGATCCAAAACTAGGAATAATTGCACCACAGCACTACGCGCCGGTTCACCATAGCATTGGATGGGGCTGGAATTTCGAAAACGCAACAATATTTGCTCGCAGGCTGGGCGTAGAAATATCGTTGGATGGAGCGCTAGACTTCCCCTCTGGTTCCATGTTCTGGGCGAGATCGGCAGCACTGAAGCCTTTGCTGGACTGCAACCTTTCATTGAATGAATTTCCAAACGAGGTCGGCCAAAAAGATGGAACTTTAGGCCACATAATTGAGCGACTTTATTTTTTTGTGTGTGAACGGGCGGGCTATCGTTGGATAAAAATATCTCAGTCTTCCGTGCTTCAGGGATCAGAACGGGTAAAGCACGTGCAAAACGAGAAGGAATTACAGAGCTTCATCAAGAATAGCCAGTACGAACTTCTTAGGCCCAGGATACTGAAATACGTTAGATCATTGCTTAGAAAATTAGGAGCAGACGCGAACAAGTTAGGAGACGGCACGGATCGGCAGAAGCAAAAAACGGATCAGCTTATCTATGAGCAATCCGATTATACCCACATGGATTTTTCCCAATTCCAGCATGAGCTTGCACTCTATATCGAAAAAAAGGAAAGTTTGATTGATTTCGACGACAATTTTTATCTTAGTGCCAACCGCGATGTAGCGAACGACGTTGCCACCGGCACTTTTTCGTGTGGCTTTGCTCATTACTGCCTGATAGGTCAATATGAGGGAAGGCTCTGGAGCAACTATCAGTTGAAGCGGAGATTCTCCATGGCGCCGAATTTTCCGGATGGTTTTAATGCGCCCATTCATATTCGTCCGTTACCACGATCGAACATCGACCTGACCCGTTTGCCGCAGAGCCACGAGCCGTTTCTCTTGATATTTTTTTCTCACTTGCAGGATGATCTTTTCTTTGCAGGATACACGGAATTTTTTCGTGATTTCGGTCCTATTTTTAACAAATTTTCCAAGATTGTTCTTTCTGTGGAAAATGAAAAATATAATCCCCGCCTCGCAACGAGCCATTCAAACCGAATCGAGGTAATTCAGCAAAGAGAACTTGGCGAACTTAAAGCTCGCCCTGATCTTATCCTTGCCTTTAATAGCCAGCTATTCGCTCGAGCAATTCAAATCCACGACAATCCCAATAGAACAATTTATTACTGCCAAGATTTTGAGGCTGGATTCTTTCCTTATGGAGCAGAATATGTAGAGGCTGAGAAAGCGATAGCATGCGCGGATAATATTATCGTATCGACAGACCTGCTCAGAAGGTTTATGGTTGATAAACAACTGCTAAGTCACCAACGCATTTTTACTACCAGCCCTAAAATTGAACCTTTTGATGTATCTTCAGAAAAGACCAAGCGTCTGTTTTTTTATTTTCGCCCGGAATCGTTTCATTTGAGAAATCTTCCAGAAACCCTGATACAGGTCGTGCGCGAGTTCTGCGAAAAAAATAGTGGATACGAGATTTTCTTGGTGGGCTCAGTGGATACTCGCTATTCGTATGAGATAAATGGAACACCCGTTTATGTTATTAGCAAACTGCCGAAGAAAGAGTACATTCAGCTAATTTCTTCGTGTGACGCAGTCGTCTCCATGATTTATTCTGCCCATCCTGGCGTTATAGCTTTTCAAGCAGCCGCATCTGGTATCCCCACCGTGACAAACGTATTCGAAAACAGGAACGCAACACTATTGCGGCAGATATCCGAAAATATTGTCCCGTATGACCCCGTTCGGGAGAACCTTTTAGAACGAGTGGAAGAGGCTTTAACGATGCCGAAAGGAAAGAAATCTTTTAACAAAACCTTATACTCGGGCTCAGAAATCCAATCTCTTAATGATTTTGTTGATACTGTACTTTCATCAGAATAATAAGAAACAATAAAAATAGGAAGGCTGATCCAAAGCGAGGGATAAGTCCGACGGCTCCTGAAGCACTCGCTGCATCAAGTATGCGGCCATTTATGATTGGATTTTTCATAATTATGGAATGCTTCCGCTCCTAAGCTTGAGGTGTTTTAGAAGCTTTTGGGCTGAAAAATATGTGCGGGCAATTACATGGCTGAGAATCCCCCCAACGTCGTTTTCCATGCTGGATATGTTAGCCGGGAAGAGCGAGAGTCTCTATTAGGTCAGAATGGCGTAACTATGTGGCTCACCGGCCTCAGTGCAGCGGGAAAATCCACCCTGGCTTTTGCGCTTGAAAGAGCGCTGGTCACCGAAGGGCATGCATGCTATGTTTTAGATGGCGACAACGTGCGCCATGGACTGAACAAGAATCTTAGCTTTTCAGCTGAGGACCGAACCGAGAATATACGCCGGGTTGCCGAGGTCGCCCGGCTCATGAACGACGCTGGTCTAATGGTAATCACTGCTTTCATTTCGCCCTTCATCGCCGACCGGCAGATGGCGCGTCAAATAATTGGGTCGAATCAATTCCGGGAGATATTCGTAAGCACACCGTTGGCGGTCTGCGAGTTCCGCGATCCCAAGGGGATGTACAGCAAGGCCAGAGCCGGGCAGCTTCAGGAATTCACGGGAATATCGTCACCCTATGAAAACCCAGAGCACCCTGATCTTACCCTCGATACAGCACAAACTCGGGTGGAAGATGCTGTAGTACAGCTTACTCAACTTATCCGGCAAGAGTAGTAGTAACGATTGTACGTTGTTTATACTGGAAGTACTTATTTGGCGGAGCCACCTCACCAAGCCAGATAACTTGACCAATCGAAAAATTGTTGATTGCCTGAACTGGATGTTGCGGAACTCAGAAGAGACACTAGCGACTTCCCAAGTTAAACAGACATCTGTGAGACGGCTGGAACTGCCATGCCGCAGAGCTGCCGTGCCGCTAGACAAATATATATTGAGTGCCCGGCATACAGGACCAGTCCGATTTTAAGAAAGAAAAAATATCTGCTTTCCCCGGATAAATTAAGTCAGCACTACCTGCTTCCGGCAAACATAAAACCTATAAGAACTCGAATAGTGATGCGATTCACACGCTCAATTTGGTTCAATACGCTGTTGCGTGAAACATACAACAGCCTGCCGTTCCCTGAGCATATCAAGCATCGGCTGAAGGAAATTTACTTGGGCCGGGCTGGCACGTGGAAAATCTCCAACAAAGACGTCTTCAAGCTTGACGGGGGTCTAGAAGCTCTACCTCGGGTAGCAGCGAGCGCAAGGCAATTTGATCCAGACGACCCATGGGTGCTCGTTATTGATTTACGAATTCCTACGCCGGATCAGGATTCCGGCTCGGTACGCATTTCGGCAATTCTTCATTTGCTTCGGGAGACGGGGTTTCGCATCACCTTTATTTCCGATTCAGAGGAACCCCTGCCATGTGACCAGGAAAATCTGGAATTACGTGGCATCGAAGTACTTAGCGGCTTTGATGCTGCCCGCCATCATCTGGCCGCCGCGGGTGGAAAGTATCATTTTTCGCTGCTGTCCAGGCCAGAGGTGGCTTTAAGGTATCTACCGTATGTACGAGCGTACGCGTTATATTCCTATGTCATATATGATACCGTCGATCTTCACTGGATCAGGTTTGAGCGGGAGATGCGAATTTCGGATGATCCTGCCTTGCTTGGCCGTATCGCATCCTTTCGACGCACCGAACTTTTCAATACCGCTTGCGCGGATTTGACACTCGCTATCAGCGATGAGGAGAAAAATTGCCTGATTACTGAGCAGCCTGATGCTAACGTTGCTGTCCTGCCAAACATACATGAGATTTTTCCCCCGAAGACCCCCTTCGCGCTACGCAAGGGATTGCTCTTCATTGGAGGCTTCTGGCACAAACCCAACGAGGATGCAGCTATACACTTTGCCAACAACATACTGCCGCAAATCACTGAAAAGATCCCCAACGTGGTTTTTTACATTATCGGGAGTAACATGCCTGCCTCCGTCAAGTCGTTACGCTCCCATAATGTTGAGCCGTTGGGATTTGTAGCCGACGTGGCACCCTACTTCGAGTCCTGCCGCGTGTTTGTGGCGCCATTGCGCTTTGGTGCGGGGATGAAAGGCAAGGTGGGCCAAAGCATGTCGCATGGACTACCGGTCGTCACCACGCAGATAGGCGCGGAAGGGATGGACCTCCAGCATGAACAGGAGCTTTTGATTGCCGATAACCCGCTGGATTTTGCAGATGGGGTGATTCGACTTTATCATGATGAAATTCTATGGCATAGGCTCTCCGCCCGCGCGCTTGCACACGTGGACGCCAATTACTCGCATGCAGCAACGCAAAAGCGGATGGCTCGTATTTTTTCTGGCAGACAGGGGAAGCCGAACCCGCCCAGGTGTTATGAGTTCCATGATACGGCGATTCCAACTTCCTCCGGGGAGGTCTCGGCCAGCTCAAAGGTCACCGGACAGCGAACTGGATGAGCCTTGATTCACAGGAGCAGGCAGCCCGTCGAGTATTGGTTGCTGGAATTTATCTTGCCGACAAGGAAAATCTGGCCCCGCGGATTACGCGGGAACTTGCCGCGAGCAGCAATTGGAAAGTGGAGCAAAGATGGGCTTCGCTAGGCAAAAACAAGCCTGGGCCGAATTTGATGCCTTTCACCGTGCAAGTTACTGATACTCCTTTACCCAAGTTTTTATTGCTCAACCAAATTCTCAGGCAGGTCAATCGAAATGACTACGAATACATTATAGTGAGCGATGATGACATCCAGTTGCCAACAGGTTTCGTTGACAAGTACCTGGCCATGGTCTCACGCCACAATTTTGCGATAGCGCAGCCAGCGCGAACTCACGATAGCTATATCGATCATAGGTTTGTCGAACAACTGGACGGCATTGACGCCCGCCAGACGCGTTTCGTAGAGATCGGGCCCCTGTTCTCGCTGCACCGCACCGCGTTCGATTATTTCCTTCCGTTCGATGAGACCAGCCCCATGGGATGGGGTAACGATTTTGTATGGCCTCTTCTGGCGGAAAAACACAACCTTAAACTGGGAATCGTCGATTCGGTACCCGTTGCTCACAATATGCGCAAACCTGTAGCGTACTATGATCATGGAGCCAGCGAGAGCGCCATGAACAAGTATCTTGCCCGTCGACCGCATTTGGCAAAGGAAGATGCGTTTTTTATTGTGGACTCTTATGCCTGACGAACTGCTGCCGGATTCACGCAGATCCTCCCATGTTTAGCGTAGTAATCTGTACTTACAATCGGGCGCACTTACTGGATACAGTCCTGGATAGCCTGTGCAAACAAACGCTGGCAGCGCAAGATTTCGAGGTTGTTGTAATAAATGATGGCTCTGTAGATGATACCGCGCTCGTGGCTGCTTCCTATACCTCGAAGCTTCCCCTGCGCTATTTGTATCAACGGAACGCCGGACTCGCCAGCGCGAAAAATCACGGCCTGTTTGCCTCTCGGGGTGATCTGGTGCTTTTTCTGGATGATGACGATATTGCGGCGGAAACCTTGCTGGAAGAACACGCTAACACGCACAGCGAGTTTCCAGCCGAGCACTACGCGGTGCTCGGTTATACAGCGCTCAGCCAGAACCTCAACGCAAATCCGCTCATGCATTTTGTTACCGAGGTCGGCTGTTTCCTGTTCTCCTACCCATCGCTTAAACATGGCGACGTTCTGGATTACAGCTATTTCTGGGGTGGACGTTCTTCCTGCAAGCGCTCACTGTTATTGAAATTCGGCGTGTTCAATCCCGTTTTCCGATTCGGCTGCGAGGATATTGAACTTGGCTATCGCCTCTCCAAGCAGGGCCTACGGGTCGTGTATAACAGGAATGCAATATCCCGGATGGTCCGGAAAGTTGATTTCGATGGCTTCTGTCAACGCCTGGAACGCATAGGCACCTCGAACCTTGTTTTTAGCGAGCTTCATCCTGAGCCTGAAATACAGCAATGGACGGGAATCAAGGACTTAGAGCGCAATTGGGCACTGATTAACGGGCACTATGAGGCGATTATCAATTCAGCGCGCCATCTCGACTCGATCGCCAATCTAAAACTGGCGATTGGCCTGGACCTTGATGACGAGACCCGCGGACTCCTCTATCGGGCGTACTGGGCGGCGTTCAAGGCCTGTACCGTAAAAGGGATGATGAATAAGCAGGATTCGCCGAATGAAATGGAATATCACGCGCCGTCTGTCCAGGAAAAATAGCCGAAGGGGTCCCGGTCTTTTTAGTACTCCGCACGAATTCTCTCAGAAGATGAAATGAGTGCGCCGCCTATGCACCACAAGGTACTTTGTGTTGTTGGAACACGACCGGAGGCAATTAAAATGGCGCCAGTCATTCTGGCGCTTAAAAAATATTCCAATATTGAATGCCGGGTTCTTGCTACTGCCCAGCACCGGCATCTTCTTGATCAGGTATTGCGCATTTTTGCCATAAAACCCGACATCGACCTCGATATCATGCGTTCCAATCAGCCCCTTACAGCCCTCACCGCGCGTCTTTTGCTCAGTCTCGACGGTGTGCTTGAAGCCGAGAAACCTGACGCTGTCCTTGCGCAGGGGGATACCACAACCGTCATGACCACCGCTCTTGCCTGTTTCTATCAAAAGCTCCCCTTCGGGCACATAGAAGCAGGCTTGCGGACCGGCGATATGGCGAATCCATTCCCGGAAGAAATGAACCGAGTGGTAACGGGACGTCTGACAAAGTGGCACTTTGCCCCCACAGAAACTGCCAGGCAGAATCTGCTGAAAGAGGGCGCTGCGGATAGCGATATATTCGTGACTGGCAACACGGTTATCGATGCGCTGCTAAGTGCGGCTGAACGTGAAACTCCACTTCCCCTCGACCTTGATCCGGGAAAGCGCCTGATCCTGGTAACAGCACATCGCAGGGAAAATTTTGGCGGTCCCTTTCGCAATATCTGTCGGGCGATACATACATTGGCCACGCGGAACCCGGATATAGAGGTCCTCTATCCGGTACACCCCAACCCAAACGTGAAAGCAGTAGCTCACGCAATGTTGGGAAACTGCCTTAACGTTCATCTTTGTGCGCCGCTGGATTATGCTTCGTTCGTGACCGCCATGAAATTCGCATACATCATTATCAGTGATTCTGGAGGTGTGCAGGAAGAAGCGCCGGCGCTAGGCAAGCCGGTTTTGGTCTTGCGGGATGAAACGGAGCGGCCGGAAGCGGTCGAAGAAGGGGTGGTTAAACTGGTAGGACCGAACTACGACCGGATCGTTGGGGAAACGCAACGTTTGCTGGACGACAAAACAGCGTATAAAAAAATGGCTCGTGGGGTTTCCCCATATGGTGACGGTAAGGCAGCCGGGCGGATTGCCCTCGTGCTGGAAAATTATTTCGTTGCATGCGCCTGATCTACCTGTCGCCCGTTCCCTGGTGCAGTTTTTCACAGCGGCCACATGAACTTGTCAAATATTTCCATTCACTGACTTCCGGCAAGGTTCTTTGGATTGATCCATACCCAGGACGATTCCCGACGTTTTCGGATGTGGTTCGTCAGCGTCCAAAATCGGGGAGTGCGGATTGCGATGTGCCAGGGTGGCTAACGGTCGCGAAACCCAGGGCGCTGCCGATAGAGCCCCTGCCATTTTCCCACGCGATTAATCGCTTGTTTTGGCACGATGTTGAATCCGCTGTTGATCGTTTTGCAGGCAATCCCGCCATCCTGGGTATCGGGAAGCCAACAACGCTGGCATTGCACCTGCTCGGAAAGCAGTGCTTCAGTTCGACGTTTTACGATGCAATGGATAATTATCCCGCCTTCTACCGCGGCTGGTCACGTCTTGCAATGGCCGCGCGGGAACGCAGGATTATAACCGGGGTATCAACGGTACTGGCGTCATCCACCGCACTACAAGGTCGGTTGAAGCATGTGGCAACGGATGTTCGCCTTGTTCTCAACGCTTGTGCGGCAGATCGGCTGCCTGTGCCAGCTGCGAAACGACAGCAGGGGGACGGCAAAGTCCCGGTGATTGGCTATGTCGGCACCATTGGGCATTGGTTCGACTGGGAGCTCGTTATTGCGCTGGCACAATCCCATCCAGCAATAAGATTTCGCCTCATCGGCCCCGTGTATGTGCGGATTCCAGCCCTGCCTGACAATATTGTTGTAGAGTCTCCGCTTCCGCATAGCGGAGCCCTTCGCGCCATGATGGAGTTTGATGCCGGTCTGATTCCGTTCAAACGGACCGCTCTCACGTCTTCGGTGGACCCCATCAAGTACTACGAGTACCGGGGTCTGGGATTGCCGGTGATAAGTTCAGTGTTTGGAGAAATGGCATTCAGGAATGAATGCGACGGTGTATACCTTATCGACCTGAATTCAGACATGGGCCTCCTGGTCACACAAGCGCTGGCTTACTGCACCACCCCGGACAGCAGCGCCCGATTCCGGCGAGATAATTCGTGGGAGAGCCGGTTCAATCAAGCTGGCATATTTCGGGCCGTAGCAGCGCAGTCTCCGGCATAGCGCGGCTTTCCGGTGTAAATTGCGTATTACCTTGTTGGCAATCAGAAGAACTGTCACGATGAATGATGGGAATCCCGCAGGCATTACGCCGGTCTCGGTTGTAATCGTCAACTATAACGCCGGCCCATTGCTTGCTGAATGTATTCAATCGGCATTGCCCCAGGCGGCTGAGATAAGGGTGGTGGATAATGCATCCACCGATCTCAGCCTTGAGCTTTGCGCCCAGCGCTTTACCGGGGAGCCGAAACTCGAAATCATCCGCAACCCCGTCAACGCCGGTTTTGCCGCTGCCTGCAATATCGGCGCCAGAGCCGCTACGAGCCGTTATCTGCTGTTCCTGAATCCTGACTGCGTACTGGGTACCGGTTCGTTAGAGCGCATGGTTCAGGTATTGGACACCGACCCCTGGGCGGGGATGGCAGGCGGGTTATTGATCAACGACGACGGAACCGAGCAGGCGGGAGGGCGCCGCGCAATCCCAGACCCCTGGCGTTCCTTTGTTCGCGCCTTTGGGTTATACCGCCTTGAGCGCTACTGGCCGCAGCTATTTTACGATTTCCACCTGCATAAGCAGCCTTTGCCGCCGGCTCCGGTTGAGGTGGAGGCGATTTCCGGCGCTCTCATGCTGGTGCGGCGAGAGGCAATTGAAGATGCCGGCCTTTGGGATGAAAACTATTTTCTTCACTGCGAAGATATGGACTGGTGTATGCGCTTCCGGCAAAAAGGCTGGAAAATTCTTTTTGTCCCCGATGCTCCGGTTGTGCATCATAAGGGCACATGCAGCCGGTCCCGGCCCATTTTCGTGGAATGGCACAAACACAGGGGAATGATGCGGTTCTACCGCAAATTCTTCCGCCAGCAATATCCGGGCGCACTAATGTGGCTCGTGGTCCTGGGGATATGGCTGCGTTTCGGAGTGGTCGCTTCGCTTCATGCTGCCCGCCGCGCCGGGAGGCTCGGGCGAGAATGGCGATGACGCCTACCTTCGGCACAGAATCGTAGAGGTGTTTCGACTTGAACCCCATGTGCGAAGAGTCAATGCCTGAGCTTTCTCCGTTTAAAATTATCGTCACGGGCGGGACCAGCATCATAGGGCGGTTTCTGCTGCCCCGGCTTCTAGATGCCGGTTATGAGGTACATGCCGTCAGCCGCTGCCCCAGCGCCAATCCTGGCGCAAGTGAAACAAGATTATTCTGGCACAAATGCGATATTGGCCAGCCGGAGCAACTACCCCGGATTAATGCGCAGGCGCTTATTCATCTCGCGCCCCTTTGGCTTCTTCCCCCGTTGTTGCCTGTTTTGAACTCGCTGCAGATTAAGCGGATGATTGGCTTTGGCTCAACCAGCCTGTTCAGCAAGGCCGACTCACCTGACGAGGATGAGCGGCGCCTGGCGGCCCGCTTCGCAGAGGCCGAAGAGGCTATCCGCTGCCTTTGCGCCGCTCTGGAAACGAACTGGACGATATTTCGTCCCACGCTGGTTTATGATTGCAGCCGCGACAAGAATGTCAACCGCATCGCCGGTTTTATCCGGCGTTTTGGTTTTGTTCCTTTGCTGGGAAAGGCAGCGGGGTTACGTCAGCCGGTTCATGCCGATGACCTCGCCGAGGCGTGCGGTTGCGCACTGTGGCGCGCGGCAACGTTCAACAGGGCATACAACCTGAGCGGTGGCGAGACGTTAAGTTACCGTCGGATGGTTGAGAAAATTTTTATGGCCCTCGGCAAACCCGTACGTTTTTTTATCATTCCTGCCTGGCTCTTTCGTGGAGTGATACACGTGGTGATACTGCTCCCCGGAAAACGGAGCATAACGCCGGAAATGGCATCGCGCATGAATGTTGACCTATGTTTTGACCACGCGGACGCGGCACGCGATTTCGGTTTTTTACCGAGACCGTTTTCGCCCCACTGGAACGATCTGCAAAAATAAGCCGAGCATGAAGGGCACCTACTGACATGTCGTTGACCCCGGCAGATCGCAGGATAATCGGTCAAGGGCGGGAACATTACGGACCCATGGTAACCATGGAAAACCCTAGCAAAATAACCGTTGCCGAAAGCGAAATCGAGATAAAGGCGATTCGGGCGCAGGGTTCTGGCGGACAAAATGTAAACAAGGTCTCCAGCGCGATTCACTTGCGCTTTGACATTGCGGCCTCCTCGCTACCCGATATCCACAAGGAGCGCTTATTGAAGCTGAACGATCAGCGGATCACCAGGGACGGCGTCGTCGTCATCAAAGCGCAACAGTACCGCACCCAGGAGAAAAACCGTGAGGACGCTTTAAGACGGCTACATGAACTCATTGACCGCGCAGGCAAGTTGTCCCGGACACGCATACCCACCCGGCCGACGCGGGTTTCCCAGAAAAAGCGGTTGGAGAACAAAACTCAACGGGGCCAGCTCAAGATCATGAGAAAAAAATCAGTCACTCCAGATGTGCCGTAACGGACGCGGTATCCCGCGGAAATCAGGCGAGCTGACACCCGCCTTTTCGCGGCCCCAACGACCCGGTAGACCCGGCAGGCGTAGCATCAGCAGCCCGCCTGTCTATCAGGTATCCACTCGGGCCTACTAGCAATTTCTGCCCGTTGGTTTCGGCAGCTGGTGCGCTTCTCGCGTCCTGGAAAACCACGGAAAAAGCCGTCCCCTTGTTTTGTTCGCTGGATACTTTAATGTGCAGTTTATTATTTTCCGCCACGGCCTTCACGATTGACAGCCCTATTCCGCTCGATGTCCTGTTGTGCAGCGCCGCTCTGGGTGTGTAAAAATACTCATCGAAGATGTACGGCAAGTCCTTATCGCCGATCCCGATTCCATGGTCGGCCACCGTTACCACACCGGATGAGGTTTGCTTGTCAACGGCGGAAATAATCTCCACCGAGGCGCCGTTGTAGGAATAGGCGATGGCGTTTGAAATGAGATTCTCGAAGAGCACTTCAAGCTGATTGGGTATGCACTCCACGACGAAATCCTCTGTCGACACGGTAATATCGATGTGCCGAGAGTTGGCAATGGGCTTTAGTTTATCGACGCACTTGCGAATAGCAGCGTCGATACTGACATACTCCAGATTATCGGCGTCCCGCGCTGCGGCTTTCAGCCTTTCGAGTTTGAGCACGTCCAGTATCAGGCTCGCCATGCCGGAGGCGCGGTTATCGATCTTGCCAAGGATATCTTTTATTTCCGGTGAAGCTTCTCCGCAATAATCACCCTTTATCAGGTTTATTTTACTGCGAATCGCGTCCAGCGGCGCCTTGAGCTGATGTGTCATCAGCACGGCATAACGGTCTTTCTCCACTTGCGCCTGACTAATCTGCTCGTAAGCATCCCGCAGGTGCTGCTCATTAGTACGCACCACAATTGCAAGCCGCGAAACTACATACCAGACAATGACGAAGAGCACATTGAGCGTAAGAATCCATAAGAGGATATCGACCTTCAGCGGGCTTGCGGAGGATGTGCCGGAATCTACCAGCACATACTTGGGAGCGAGGAAAAGAAGGGGATTCTCAAACAGTACAACAACCCCATACATGCCGCACACCAGAACCGTGACAATCAGGCTTTCAATAGTCGTGAAAAAGATGCAGGACAAGACTATATGCAGCACATAGAAAAACGGTGCGGGGGTACCAATGCTGCCGACATAATGTATGACTATCGAAAGACACAGGAGATCGATGATTATTTGTGCCCAGATATTAATCGAGGGAGAGTTATATTTTGTTCGCGGACGGGAATCGAGGGCATAAATGTAGATGATATTCGACAAACACAGTATCACCGTTACCGTGACTGGCCATCCCTGCTGGTGAGTGATGCCCATTTGGGTGAGTGCATCGGGGGAAATAAGCGCGAATATTTGAAAAACGAGGAGAATGGCGATTACGGCCCATCGAAAAATAATAAACCATCGCGCGTTGCCAATTAGTACTTCGTCACACAGTTTTGAGCGCGACACCCGAATACCCGGCAATCCAGACCCTTTTCTGGATGCATCCCAGGAAAACTCGGCAACCGCCATGGTTAACTCTCCAGCAAGAATAGGCGCTAAATTTCAGGTTTATCCAGGCGACTGCGAACAATCGACAAAAAACTGATTGGTTCAACGGGCTTCTCCACGATCAGTATCCATTCGTCGGATACATTTGTGAAATAGGGGCGGATCTCTTCGCCCAGAGAAGTCATGAATATCATGTGAAGTTCGGGAAAGCGTTTCCGGATTTCGACATAAGCCTCCAGGCCTGCTTCCATCGATTCCACCATTACGTCGAGAATTGCAAGATCAGGAAGAATAACGGGGCCTTGGAGCGACACAACGAAATCGTTCATCGTCTGAAAGCTATCCACCTCGTAGCCGTTGGCGGAGAGAATACGCCTGACGGTATCGCGAATATCGGGATCATCATCAACATGCGCTATCCGCTGTGCCGCATCTCTTTGCTTAGCTGCTCTGGATTCCGGCAACAGGCCGGATAGCTTATCTGTGTCGGAATATTGGAAGGACGCATGCATTTATTTTCTCCTGTTCTCTTGAAGGGAATGCCCCTTTTTAAAACAGGGTAATACAGTGCCTGTGAAGGAAGTGTCAGGCGGGCGTCAAGATTTTGTGACGGTCCCGGTTGTGCTAGGCGGAAAGACCAGAATGAAGGGGTTCTACTGCACAATCCCGGGGAATCTGGCTGTCTCAGGAATCCCGGTCAGCCACGCGAAGTCGGGAACAGTCACGAAAAGACTAGCTTAGCACCTGCTTCAGCCACGTACCAATATCGTCCAGTTCTTCCCTGCAAACCGTGTGCCCCATCGGATACTCATGCCACTCCACGATATAGCCTGATTCAATCAACTGCTTTTTCGAGGCCGCCGCCAGGAATATGGGTATAACCCCGTCAGCCTTACCATGGGCAAGAAAAATCGGTACAGTAACGTTGGCTTGATGCGCTTCCGCTGCAAGCGTATCCGCTGATGGCAAATAGCACGACAAGGCCAGGAGGCCGGCGAGTCTTTCCGGAAAGCGCACACCGGTATGCAGTGCCAGGGCGCCACCTTGGGAAAAGCCCGCCAGAACGATATTCTCCGATTTAATCCCACGCTGGTTTTCTCGCGTTATGAGCGCTTCGATGGCCCGTTGCGAATCGCGCAGGCTCTCCATATTTTCCCGAATTCCCGAAGTGGAATCCCCCATATCGTAGTCATGCCAAGCGCGCATCACCAACCCTCGATTGATGCTGACGGGCCGGAGGGGCGCATGCGGGAATAAAAAACGGACGCGCGTCTCCGGCGGCAAGGCGAGTTCTTCCACAAAGGGGACAAAATCATTTCCATCGGCACCCAGGCCGTGGAGCCACAAGACTGTATGGGTGGGGTGGAGCCCGGTTTCGAGCTCGACGGCAGATAGAAGGCTGGTTGGGCCGGTCATCGGGAGACACCAAAATCGACGGTAGTATGGACTAGTTGACTTAACCGGATCAGAGGATTAGATTCCGCATTTAAATCTTCTCGATTAAATCATCCAGCACAGCAGGAAAAAACCATGAAACGCAGGGATTTTATCAAACTGGCAGGAGTGAGCGGGGCATTATTTCACTTCTCGCCAACAGCGTTCAGCCGAGAAGTGGTGCGGCCGCAGACGTATACCTATCGCCTGACTTATAAGGTCATTCTTCCGGACGAGGGAAAGAACGCCCGTTTGTGGCTGCCGCTGCCTGATGTCAACGACACCCCCCATCAATTTTCTCAGGGCAGCGTGTGGAGCGGCAATGCGACCACTGCCCGGTTCGATATCATTCCGGGAACAGCCTCACCCATGTTTTATGCTGAGTGGCGCGGTACCGGCCCGCGCTCGGTAACGGTGAGCAGTGTCGTCAAGACAACCAACCGGTCCGTCGATCTGCATCAATATTCGGGGCGAAGCACGACCGCCTTCCCTGCGGATATCAAGCGTTATTTGCAGCCGACGAAGAAGATTCCGCTGGACGGTATCGTGCGCAAGACTGCTCTATCCATCGTCAAGGAGGCGAAAGCCGAGTTGCCTCTGCAAAAAGCGCAGGCGATTTATGACTGGGTGGTCGATAATTCCTATCGTGATCCAGAGACGCGAGGCTGTGGACGAGGCGATATCAAATCCATGCTGGAAACGGGCAATCTGGGCGGAAAATGCGCCGACCTGAACGCTTTGTTTGTAGGACTGGCTCGGGCAGCGGGCGTTCCCACGAGGGATAACTACGGAATTCGCATAGATGAGTCAGCGGCGCATAAAACACTTGGCCAATCGGGTGATATCACCACTGCCCAGCACTGCCGCCCTGAATTCTATCTTGCCGGGCTCGGGTGGGTGCCTGTCGATCCCGCAGACGTGCGGCAACTGGCGCTGGATGAAGAATTGCCGGTTACGCACCCAAGGGTGGTTGAGTTGCGCGAAAAACTCTTTGGTTCATGGGAGATGAACTGGGTCGCATACAATCATGGCAGAGACATCACGCTGGCGCGAGATAGCGTTTTGGGCGAACTGCCGTTTTTCATGTATCCTCAGGCCGAAGTCGCGGGGCACGAGCGGGACAGCCTTGAGCCAGAAGAGTTTGCTTACAAAATCGTTTCATCGCAATTGGTGGGCACGGGCGTCAAGTTCTAGAATCTCCCTGAATTATCTTACGGCTTTCCGGAGCAGAGGCAGGAATCTCGGGCCACAACAGTAACACGGTCCGTTTATGGCTTTGGGCGGAACCATTCAGGAACTCCCCGCTTATTCATTATCGATTTTTCGTTCGCTTTCCCCGGTGCTTGCCGGAATAATCCGCTGCAGTTCCTGGAACAAGGCACGAAAACTCTTCGGCGGCTTGTTCGCGAGCTTTTCCTTATGGGCGCTGCGCGCGAGCGCACGCAATCGCTGCACGTCCGCGGCAGGGTAACTCTGCGCAAGTTCGCCGCAGGCCTCTTCATCCGTTAGCAGGCGTTCCCGCCATCGCTCAAGCAGATGCAACCACGCTGTATGCTGCGAGGCCAGACCATTCCACTGATCCAGCTTCTGCCTTATTGGGGCTGCGTCAATACCACGCATCAACTTGCCGATGAGTTGCTTCTGCCGGCGAATTGCGCCATGTTTACGCATCCGCTTTGCCTCGAGTATCGCGTCTGCGAGGGTTTCCGGTAAACCCAGTTCGTTCAGCCGCTTGAGATCGAGCTGCACCAGCTGCTCCCCAATATCCTGCAACGCATGCATCTGCTGTTTGCGCCGGGTTTTGCTCGGCGCAGGATCCTCTTCGGAATTGTTCGTCGCGTCGTTTTGCACAGCGCTTCCCGGGTTAAGAAACTGTTATCATAGCCTCATTTGGCTGGAACATCAGATGAAACCTCTGAATAAGAGCCCGGCGATTGCGGCAGCAACCTGTTCCTTCCCGGAGATCGTCGAAAAACCCAGCGCAACCTTCGTAAAAGTCGCCCATGAATGAAATCACCAAAGCGTCACCACGTTTTTCCTATCCTTTTTCATCGCTCCAGACAATTGCCCAGGACGTATTGAATCAAGCCCGGAAGGGGGGCGCCACCGCCTGTGAAACCGATATATCCGACGGTTTCGGGCAGAACGTCACCGTGCGAAAAGGTACGGTGGAAACGATCGAGTACAACCGCGACAAAGGACTGGCGGTAACGGTTTATGTTGGGCAGAAGCGGGGCCAGGCAAGCACCTCGGATTTTTCTCCGACGGCAATCAGAGACACGGTTGCGGCCGCTTTATCCATTGCCGGACATACCGCGGCGGACGAGTGCGCGGGACTGGCGGAGGCCGACTTACTCGCGCGCGAGTTTCCCGATCTCGATCTGTATTTTCCGTGGGATTTACCTGTGGAGCATGCGATAGAACTTGCGAAAACATGCGAAGCGGCTGCATTTGAGGCCGATATGCGTATCACGAACTCCGAAGGAGCGAATGTTTCGCTGAACGAATCACAGTTTGTCTATGCAAACAGCTTCGGGTTTATGGGCGGCTATCCCGCTTCGCGCCACAGCATCAGCTGCGCAGTAATTGCGAGCCATGATGAATCCATGCAGCGCGACTATTGGTATAGCGTAGCGCGAGACGCGGCTGATCTCGAACAGGCCGAGAGCATTGGAAAGAAGGCAGGAAGCCGCACCGCGGCCCGCCTCGGTGCGAGGAAAGTGGCCACCTGCGAAATACCTGTATTGTTTGAAGCTCCGATTGCGTCGGGTCTCATGGGACATTTTGTCAGCGCGGTAAGCGGGGGCAGCCTTTACCGGAAATCTTCTTTTCTGCTGGACAGCATCGGCAGGCAGATTTTTCCGCCGCACATCCAGATTCGGGAATTGCCTCATCTGAAAAAAGGGCTGGCCAGCGGGGCGTTCGATAATGAAGGAGTTGCCACCCGAGAGCGCAAGGTAGTGGAGAATGGCGTGGTACAAGGTTATTTTCTCAGCATTTATTCAGCGCGCAAGCTTGGGCTGCGCACGACCGCAAATGCCGGCGGCAACCACAATCTGATCCTGGACAATGACGACGGGATGGAATTCTCCGCGCTGCTGAAAAAAATGGGAAGAGGCGTCCTGGTGACAGAATTGCTAGGCCAGGGGGTGAACCCGGTTACGGGTGACTATTCCCGGGGAGCCGCAGGATTCTGGATAGAAGGCGGAGAGATCCGCCACGCGGTGGAGGAAATCACCATTGCCGGCAACCTGAAGGATATGCTGCTTGGAATTTCCGCAGTTGGCAACGACGGGGTTGCACGTGGTTCCAAAAAGTGCGGATCTCTCCTGATAGACCGGATGGTGGTCGCGGGCGGCTAAGGAAGCCCTAAGAGGCAGGTATAAAGCGCGACTTTACTTTCCCCGCCTTATTGTGACGGGCGCCCGGTGACACGTTTCGTTATTGCTTATTGCGTCTGTTTGCGCCGGTCCAGCGCTTTTCCTCACCGCCGGCATGCACAATGAACCTACATTTGCTCGTTCCCGCGCTCTTCTGGCCTGACACAGCCCTTCCTGAGGTTTACCGCGATTTGCCCCTGCCCGGGCTGGAGAACATGCTGGCGAGAAATTCCCGCGCCGATGACGATACCAAAGGAATCGAAGCCTGGCTTTGCAGCGCTTTTAACGTGGCAAAGCAGCTGGATTGGCCGGTTGCCCCGATTACTCTCAAAACCGATGGCGCGGAGCATATGCAGGCGGAAGACAGCTACTGGATCCGCGCCGATCCCGTGCATTTACGCATTGATCGCAACCAGATCGTGCTGGCTGACAGCCGCGTCTTTCCCATCTCGTCACATGAAGCCGGCGAGCTCACCAGTTTGCTCAACAGACATTTTGCCGGGGAAAACCCGGATCTGGCATTTCTTCCACTGCAGCCTGATCGCTGGTATCTGCGCGTAGCGAAAATGCCTCCGGCACAGACACATCCAATCAGTGAAGTTGCCAATCGCGGCATCAACGAACTATTGCCATTCGGGCCGAATAATACCATTTGGCGCGGTCTCTTTAATGACGTTCAAATGCTGCTGCATGAGCACCCGCTAAACCAATTGCGGGAGGCGCGCGGGACGCCCGCCATCAACGCCACCTGGTTCTGGGGGGGAGGGATCCTGCCGGAATCTCTTGTATCCCCTTATACGCATGTATGGAGCAATGAGGTTCTCGCCAGATCGCTTGCGCTGGCATGCGGGAGGAATCAGGCGCCACTTCCCCCAAGTGCAAAGGCATGGCGGCAAGCGGCCGCATCGGGCAACCACCTGATCGTACTTTCCACCCTGCACGGCAAAGCGCAGTACGAGGATGCGTATAACTGGCGAGAGAGCTTAAAGGAGCTGGAACAGAGCTGGTTTGGGCCTTTGGGCGTCATGCTAAGACAGGGAGAATTGGATCAGGTGACCCTCACCGCACTGGACACAACACAAAGCAAAAGTTTTACTGTGAGACGCGGGGACTGGAAAAAATTCTGGCGCAGGCGAAAACCCCTGTCGACCTATGCGGGTTGAGCAGTTCGTATCGAAAAGCCCGGAATCAACACAGCTGTTGAGGTGAAGATTGGCGAGGTGAAAATCCATGGCATCACTTATGATAACCCTGTTTCCCCCAAAGGAAGCCCTGAAGGCGCGGCGATAGACGCGTCTTCTGACTTTATTAGCGATAGACAAAGCCAGTGTCCATATCGGAAATGTCATACTCCGGAAAGTCGAATCTCTGTATTATGTGAGTAATGAATGAACCTCCATGATTATAAGAATAGCCGGGGGAAATTCATGCACTATTGAGCCTCATAAGATGCGTTGCCGGCCACTGCCGGCGAACTACGGGCGGGCGGTCTTTGCCGTAAAGCGAACATTTCGCAGGGGGATAGAAAGTGGCTGATACGATTTTTTTTGAATCGTTGCTGAATTGCACCTCGGTGGAGGAACTGCATACCAATGCCTCAGCCATTACCCGCGAGATGGGATTTGAGAATTTTCTGTATGGGGTACAGGTAAACACCTCGCTCACGCGTCCTTACCGGTTCATCCTGAGTTGTTATCCAGAGGCATGGCGCAAACATTATGATGATGAAGGTTATGCAAGTATCGATCCGACCGTGTTGCACTGCGCGAGGACGTCTATTCCCATCATCTGGAAAAATGAAGTCTTCAAGGGACGCAAGGAAGCCCGGGTAAGAAGCGAAGCCAAGGATTGCGGCCTGGTAAGCGGGGCCAGTTTCTCTGTCCATGGCGGGCGCGGCGAAGCGGCCATGTTGAGCCTCGCCACCTCAAGGGAATCTCGCGAAGCACAGGATGATATTTTGGCAATGATGAGCCAGGCCCAATTATTAACCTGCTATCTCCATGAGGCAGTGCAGCGTGTCGTACTCAGCAAGGGGCCGCTCCCCCTGAAAAAAATCAATCTGACTGAACGGGAAAAAGAATGTTTGTTGTGGGCAGCCGAGGGGAAAACCGGCTGGGAAATAGCAAATATAGTCAGTATCTCCGAGCGCACCGTAACGTTTCACCTTCAGAACGCGTCGCAGAAACTAGGCGTGGTCAACCGCCGGCAGGCTATTTCCCGCGCCCTCTCCATGGGGCTTATCGAACCGTGCAATATCAGGTAAGCACTGCAACACCGCGGCCGCCATGGACTACTTGCTTTAATCACGCGGCTTTGTGATTAAAGGAATCTCTGAAGAGCCATGTGGAGGGCTTGTTCCTGCGTTTTGTAGCTCCACCACTACCGGAGCATGATCGGAAGGCCGGTCGAGTTTGCGCGTTGCCTTGTCTATGACGCAACTCGTACATTCTTTCGCAAGCTGGCTACTCAGCAAAATGTGATCTATCCGCAAACCCAGGTTACGTCGGAAGGCCATCATGCGGTAATCCCACCACGTATACGATTTCTCCGGTTGTTCAAACAAACGGAAGCTGTCCACAAGACCCAGTTCAAGTATTTCGCGAAACGCCTCTCGCTCGGGCAGGCTGAACAAGACCTGCCCTTCCCATAATTTTGCATCATGTACATCACGCTCTTCCGGCGCGATGTTGAAATCACCGAGCAGGACCAGTTTCTGGTGCTTGCCTAGCATATCGCATACCCATTCCCTGAGCGCGGCTAGCCATTTCAATTTGTATTGATATTTCCCGGATGTTACATGCTCGCCATTGGGCACATAGATGCAAACTACCCGAAGGTCGCCATATATTGCACCCACCACGCGTTTTTGGGGGTCGTCCAGCCCCGGTATGCCGCTAATGATTTCACATCCCGGTTGCTTGCTCAGCAGCGCCACGCCATTATAGGTTTTTTGACCGCAACAAATCGTTTGGTATCCAGCTGCTGCAATTTCGCTCAGAGGAAAATTTTCATCCTGCAGCTTTGTTTCCTGCAGGCACAAGACATCCGGCTGATTCGCCGCTAGCCAGTCCAGAACCTGGGGGAGCCGGACTTTAAGAGAATTTACATTCCAGGTGGCGATTTTCATGCGACGATTTCGTCAAAAATAGCTTATGCTGCCCGCAGTATATCCGGCAGCGCCCATACTGAACAGGTGAAAATCGTTCTGGCAGATCAACTACAAGCCTCGTCGGAGGACCCGCGATGGTGACGACACCGGAGCCGCTCCGGCATGATTTATTCCCGGGTTTCCCGATCATGTTATGCTATTATTGGCTGGGTGAGGTCGCGGCACACACCCTGAATCCGACGATGCGATTTTATCGCCAATACTTCCGGCGACTCGCTTGCAGGGGGCTATCCAAATATTCCCGGAGCCTCGAGGGGACTGATAAGCTGACGATTCATCTTGCTGCCTCCCCCTCGATCAGACGACATAATAGCTCATGACTAAATTAGACGATTCGGAGTTTGGCGTAGCTGACTGGCAGCGATTATTGCGTTCGATCGGGGAAAATCCCTCCCGGCAAGGCCTGCAGGAAACGCCAGGGCGCGTTGCGCGTGCCTGGGCTCACTGGACACGCGGTTACCAGCAAGACCCGGCAGCCATCCTGAAGACATTCGCTGACGGGGGCGAAAGCTACGATGAACTCATCGTGGTTAGGCAAATACCTGTGTACTCGCATTGCGAACATCATCTTGCCCCTTTCTTTGGTCATGCAACCGTCGGTTACCTTCCCAGCGGGCACATTGTCGGGCTTTCGAAACTAACCCGCCTGGTCAACTGCTTTGCTGCGCGTCTACAGGTGCAGGAACGCCTGACACAACAAATTGCGCAGTCTCTGCTTGAGCATCTGCGACCCAAGGCTGTCGGCGTGATCATCCGCTGCCGCCATATGTGCATGGAGTCCCGAGGGATTGCCGTGGCCGGTGAGGAAACGGTAACTTCCGCAATGATGGGCGATCTTAAAACGAATGGCATTCAGCGAGCGGAGTTCCTGGCACTGGCAGAATAGTCTTCCAGGACAGAATAATAGCGTCAATCTCTGGCTCGGCTTTCATTACGAGTCAATACCATATACAACAAACAATCCGCACCGCAGGCGTATTTTTCCCTGCGGTGCCCGCAATCGTTGTGCAGCAATTGCATGAAGTCTTGGAATGATCGTGCAGTCCCCGGAACTACCGCACTCAACCGGAGCCCCTGGCTTATGACCTCAGCTAAATATCTTTCCATTTTTTCTCCCGCAACAAAACGGGAAAGAAGAGAAAACTTTGAAAATTACTGGGAATTTACTCAGCAGCACGGAGGCGAACTTTTTGAAGAGGACAAAGACCTGGCCAAAAAACGTGCGAGGCTTCAGCATTTTCAACTCCATCCAGTGAAATTGCGCCGACCGCTCGCCGATCCGGAAGCCTTTTATCGTAACTACATCGAGATGCAGGATGATCCCAGGTCCCTGGATCGCATGACCTTGATGTTGACATGCATCTACAAGTTTGCCAGGCATGAGTGGGTAGGGATAAAGGGCGCATGGGATGCGGTTCCCGACATGGCCCACTCGCATACGGTGGAAGATAAAATCAGCCGTGTCCACCTTGCCGAGGAATTTTGTCACGTGCGTCTGTTCAATGAGATTTTATTTACATGTGGGCTGGATAAGGTTGAGTGGGTGCCTCTAGGGCCGGTCAAGGAAAAAATTTACGAGCAGTTCCCCAAATTCCCGGGGTTTTTAATAAATTCTCCGGCTTTTATTACCGAACTGATGGGAGTGACTTTTTATTGTCACTTATACAGACTGTTTGATGAAATATTGGCCGAAGAACCGGAAGTGCGCGATCGTTTGAAGGAACTGCTGGATGAAATCACCATTGATGAAGTGGCTCACGTCGGGCAACGGCGAAACTTCATCGGTCCTGTAGGAATGAAAATTTCCAAAGTGATGGTAAGACCTTTATATACCCTGTTTTTCAACGATATTCCTGAGATTAAGCTCTTGCTTGATGTTAACCAGATGATCAAGTATGGCGTCGCGTTTGATTTTAATGAGCTGCCTCCTCATATGATTGAACGCAGCTGGATTCCATCGTACTGCAAGGCCTGAAAATAACCGACGCGTTGCAGCACCTCCGTGCCCTGCGCGGCTTCAGGCGGGACCCTCCTCCCTTGCCGTCAGCAGCATTTCCGCCGCATGTTTACGGGTAGTGGCGGTGATTTTGACGCCCCCGAGCATGCGCGCAATCTCCTCGACCCGTTCCTGCGGGGCAAGCATCGTTATGCGGCTCGATATCTTTCCTTCCTTGCCTGGATCAGCTGATTTCGTGACCTGCCATTGATGATCGCCCGCCGCGGCAACTTGCGCCAGATGAGTGATACACATTACCTGGCGTTCCTCACCAAGTTTCTTCAGCATGGCGCCTACAATTTCCGCCACGCGTCCGCCAATGCCTGCATCCACTTCATCGAAGACGAGCGTAGGCACCCCGCCGAGCTTGCTGGTGATGACATGTATTGCCAGGCCGATACGCGATAATTCACCGCCTGACGCAACTCTGGCCAGAGGCCGGAGCGGCAGGCCCTGATGGGCAGAGACCTGGAACTCGATTTGTTCCCTGCCCCGCGCATTGCCTTGTTCGAGTGGGGTCAATGCCACAGAAAACTCCCCCCCTGTCATCGCCAGCGTCTGCATTGCAGCGGTAACTTCGCGCGCAAGCGTTGCCGCCGCCCTGATCCTCTCGTTGCTTAAATTCGACGCCAGCTCAAGGTATTCTTCCCGGGCTTTTTTCTCTTCCTGCGCCAGGGACTCGCCGTCCTCCTTACGGCTGAATTCTTCCAGCCCTCCGGTAACCGTTTTAAGCAGCTCCGGCAACTCATCAGGCGTGACCCTGTATTTTCTTGCAGCTGCGTGTATCGTCGCAATCCGCTCCTCTATCTGCCGCAAACGCAGTGGATCAAGGTCAAGACGCTGCTGATAGCGCCCAAGTTCGTATACGCCTTCCTGTAGCTGGATCTGTGCGGACTCGAGCAAATCAAGTACCACTTCAAGTCTGCTGTCGCAATCGATCAATTGGTTCAGGCGCGAAATTATCGAGTTTAGCTGCGCAAGTGAAGCCAACTCGCCTTCTGACAGAGCTTCCAGCCCCATCTGCGCTACTTCGAGCAGTGCTGCGGCATTGGCAAGGCACCTATGCTCGGCTTGCAGCGCTTGCCACTCGGCAGATGAAAAATCCAGTGCGGAAATCTCGCTTGCCTGCCACTCGAGCTGCTCTCTCTCCTGAAGTAATGCTGCAGAGCTTTGTTCCCAGGTCAGCCGGCGCTGTTGTACCCCCTGCCAGCGGCGATACGCGCCCGCAACCTTTTGTGCGAGTTCGCGGCTGCCCGCATAGGCGTCCAGCAGGTCACGCTGCGCTTCGATGCGCAACAATGACTGGTGCGCATGCTGGCCCTGGATATCGACCAGTTTTTCGCCGGCTGAGCGCAGATGCTGCAAAGTGGCGGGCTGACCATTGATGAAGCCGCGCGACCGACCACCAATATCGACCAACCGGCGCAGCAAGCACCTGCCCGCCTCCTCTCCATCATTTTCAAATCCGTTATCACGCAGCCACTCTGTCAGCTTCGGCAAGCCGTCAACGTCGAACTCGGCGCTGATTTCAGCGCGCTCGCAGCCGTTGCGTACGTCGCCTGCGTTGCTACGCTCACCCAGGACAAGTGAGAGCGCATCGATCAGGATGGATTTCCCCGCGCCCGTTTCACCGGTCAAGACGGTAAAGCCGGGAAGGAATTCCAATTCGATTCGGTCAACAATGACCAAATCCCGAATGCTCAGGAACTTTAACATAACGGAAAAATCATGCCGCGTTTCGGGGCAGACCGCTCCAGCCCAGCTTCTCGCGCAGCATGCGGTAGTAGCTATGGTTCGAAGGATGTAACAACGTTACCGTATGCGGAGCACGCCGCACCACTATTTTGTCGTGTTCCTGCAAATCAAAATGGGAATGGCTATCGGCGTAAACATGCGCGAGCCCGTTCGGATGCATCAGGACTTCCACAACGGCATCGGGACCAACTACGATAGGCCGATTGCTCAGGGTGTGAGGACTTACAGGCACGAGCACAATCAAGTCAAGACTTGGATGAACGATGGGGCCGCCGGAGGACAATGCGTAAGCCGTTGAACCGGTGGAGGTTGCGACAATCAGCCCATCGGATCGCAACGAATATACATATTCCCCGTTTATGCGTACCTCGAATTCAATCATGTTGCCGCCAATTCCGCGGTTTACAGCCACATCGTTTAGCGCCTGCGCACTGAACGCGACGGTGTTATCGCGTGCAACCTCAACATGCAGAAGCATACGCCGCTCGGTGATATGTTGGCCGTCCAACATTGTGCCAAGCGATTCCAGCATGGTCTGTATGGAAAGGTCCGTGAGAAACCCGAGCCGGCCCTGATTGATACCAACCAGTGGAACATTGAAGGGCGCAAGCTTGCGCGCAATATTGAGCATGGTCCCGTCACCGCCCAGTACGATAGCCAGGTCGGCGCGCGCGCCGATTTCCTCCATTGTCATCGCGGGATATTTTTTTTCCGGGACCGTACCCGCGGTACGGTCGTCCAGCAGCACCTCCAGATTACGGTTTTCCAGATACCGCCCGAGGCTCAACAACGGGGTTATGATATCGGGATTCTTGTGCTTCCCGATCAGGGCAATTGTTTTGAATGGAGAGGTCATCGCCGGGTTTGACTGAAATATCTTTGGGAATGAAGAAGCGGGTCTTGTGCCGGGTCTTGTGCCGAAGCTTTCCTAGATTAAACCATATCAGCAGGAAGGTGCAAAGCATTCCGGTCCGGGGTATCGTTGCGCTCCGCTTGGGTCAACCCGGTCTTAACGGAATCTTTTCTTCATTTTAAAGACAAAGGAAGGTGGCCCATTTACGTTTGACGGAAAGTCGAAGATTGAATCCTGGTGTAGAATAAGAAAATGCTCAATCAGCGCGCAAAAATCCTTCTCAAGACACTGATCGAACGATATATCAGCGAAGGTCAGCCCGTAGGCTCCCGCTCGCTCTCCAAATTTTCCGGCCTTGATCTAAGCCCCGCCACCATTCGAAACGTAATGGCCGACCTTGAGGAAATGGGCTTCGTCGCCAGTCCACATACTTCCGCCGGACGCATACCCACGCATCAAGGGTACCGTTTCTTTGTGGACACGCTGCTCGTGGTCAAGCCTCTGGATGTCATAGAGATGCATCAGCTCAAGGACCAGCTTCACCCGGATAATCCATCCCGCCTGATCAACTCGGCATCGCAGCTGTTGGCGGAATTAACCCGCTTCGCAGGCGTGGTGGTGACACCCAAGCGCAGCAGTGCCGTCTTCCGCTACATCGAATTCATGACTTTGTCGGAAAAACGCGTCCTGCTCATTATTGTCACTCCGGAGGGAGACGTCCAGAACCGCGTGCTTTCCACCGACAGGACTTACAGCCAGTCGGAACTGACAGAAGCGGCAAACTTCATCAATAAGAATTATGCAGGCTGTGCCATCGATGAGACCCGCTCCCGTCTCCAGGGTGAACTGAAGCAGTTGCGCCACGACATGACCAATCTTATGACTGCGGCCATTGAAGCGGGAGGCGCAGCGATCAGGGAAAACAGCGAAACCGTGGTGGTGGCCGGCGAGCGCAAACTGCTCGATGTAGAGGATCTGTCGAGCAATATGAGCAGCCTGAAGAAGCTGTTTGATCTCTTCGAACGAAAAACGGCGCTGCTACAGTTGCTGGAATTCAGCCGCAAGGCGGAAGGGGTGCAGATCTTTATCGGCGGGGAAACCAGTGTGGTGACTCCGGATGAGTTCAGCGTAGTAACTGCGCCTTATGAAGTGGATGGGAAAGTCGTCGGGACTGTTGCCGTGATAGGACCCACGCGGATGGCTTACCAGCGCGTTATTCCGGTTGTGGACATGACCGCCAGACTGCTATCCAGCGCACTGTCCCATCATTAGTTCTTTTCGGGGCGAAAAACCTTTGGTGGGTGGAGACTGCCTTCCAGGAACAGAACCGCATTCCTGTCCTCATCAGGAATGAGAACAAGACGAGGAATGGGGCGAAGGCATTGTGGCACTACGGCGAGCCGCGAAGGCGAGACCAGCGGCGTGGCTCTTTCAAGAAAACTGGAAAAACTTGACCTCCCCCAAGCCTGATCACCCGCACGGAACGCTCAGCCAGACGGGCGTTCTGCTAATTAATCTCGGCACTCCCGACGCTCCAACCGCGCAAGCGCTCCGACCTTATCTCAAGCAGTTTCTGAGCAATCGGCGAGTGGTGGAAATTCCGCGATGGGTGTGGTGGCCTATTCTGAACGGCATCATACTCAACACCCGGCCCAAAAAATCGGCGGAAAAGTACGCTCAGATCTGGATGCCGGAAGGCTCGCCCCTGAAAGTTCACACCATTCGCCAGACGCTTCTGCTAAGGGAGAAGCTCGCAGCTCGCGTCGAGTCTGCCCCGAGAGTGGAATACGCCATGGCCATCGGCAATCCTTCCATTGCCATGATGCTGGCAGAGATGAAAAAACATGGCTGTGACCGCATTCTGGTTCTGCCGCTTTATCCCCAGTATGCCTCCAGCAGCACCGCATCGGCTTTCGATGAGGTATTCGCGCAACTGGAAAAGATGCGCAACATGCCTGCCCTACGCACGGTGAAACATTACCATGATAACCCCGGCTATATTGCCGCGCTGGCTCAAAATGTGCGCGATTACTGGAATAAAACCGGCAAGCCCGACATGCTTGTCATAAGCTTTCATGGAGTACCAAGGAGTACGCTGGATAAAGGCGATCCCTACTATTACGAATGCCAGAAAACCGGACGGCTGCTGGCCGAGGCGCTTGGCCTTGCTTCGGGCGAGCACCAGATTTGTTTTCAGTCCCGGTTTGGCCGCGCAGAATGGTTGCGGCCTTACACGGCGGTTACGCTCGAGCAGCTTGGGCAGCAAAAGACCCGGCGCGTAGATGTTGTTTGTCCCGGTTTTGTTGCTGATTGCCTGGAAACGCTGGAAGAAATCGCCATGGAAGGCGCAATGATCTTCACGCAAGCTGGAGGTCAGGAATTTCATTACATTCCCTGCCTCAATGAACGCGACGACTGGATAGATGCGCTGGCCGGCATCGCGCTGGCGAACCTGCATGGATGGCTTGAGCCGGAATCAGCCGGGGGAGAACATCCGGAAGATCGCCTGGCCCATTCGCCGCGGCGGCCACTGGAAATAGACGCCACTGACTCCTGACTAGACCGTCGCCGCTTTGCCTTTCGGCGGGGACAGGTCGGCTATGAGGGGGGCAGCAGCGACTTTCCGGCTCCAAGGGCTGTTTCTGGAATCAAATAAGCCCGGGATTGTCCCGGGGGCCTAAGTTTGCGATCTCCGGCTCCCCAGCCAATTGCGGAAGAATTGTATGATGCCCGGAAGAACGGAGAGCACGATTATGCCAAAGATAAAAAAGCTCAGATTGCTCTTTACCACCGGCACGTTACCGAAGAAAAACCCGCCGAATACGAAGAAACTGATCCAGAAAACGCTCCCGAATGCGCTGTAAGCCACGAAATGCGGATAAACCATGCGTCCAACACCGGCAACGAAGGGCGCAAACGTCCGGACGATGGGCAGGAAACGCGCGAATATGATAGTTTTGCCTCCATGCTTCGCATAGAATATTTGGGTCTTTTCCAGATGAGCGCTATTCAATAGACGCGACTCGGGGCGAGAGAATATTCGCGGGCCAAAATAGCGTCCGATCCAGTAATTTGTGTTGTCGCCCATAAACGCGGCGAGCATAAGGAGCGCGGCCAACACCTGAACGTCCATCGACCCCGTGGCGGCGATGGCTCCCGCCACGAACAGGAGCGAATCCCCCGGCAAAAACGGTGTCACCACCAATCCCGTTTCACAAAAAATAATCAAAAACAGAATGAGGTAAATCCAGTTCCCGTAGTTCTGGACAAGCCAGATCAGATGCTGATCCAGATTGAGGATGATGTCGATAAAGAGGGTAAGAAGTTCCAAAATGAACTCAAAAAAGAAATTGAACGAAGGACGGAGGGCTAGCCACGAAATCGACTAAGGCAACGCTTCCGCCTCTTCCTTTTTTTCGGGCCTGACGATATCTTGGCGGGAGACGCCCAGCAACATGAGAATGGGGCTTGCCACCAGCACGGAGGAATAAATCCCGAACACAATACCTATCGTAAGCGCCAGCGCGAAGTAATGGAGCGCCTCTCCACCGAAGATGAGCATCGATATCACGACCATCTCCGTGCTGCCATGCGTAATGATAGTCCGCGACATGGTGCGTGTGATCGCATTGTCGATGACTTGCGTCACTGGAGCCTTGCGCAACCTTCGAAAGTTCTCCCGGATCCGGTCGAATATCACCACCGACTCATTTACCGAATAGCCTAGAATCGCCAGTATTGCGGCCAGCACCGTGAGCGAAAACTCCCATTGGAAGAATGCGAAGAATCCCAGGATAATTATTACGTCGTGCAGGTTGGCTATGATGCCGGCCACCCCGAATTTCCACTCGAAGCGCATCGCCAGGTAAGCAACAATGCCGAGGCAAACGACCAGTAAAGCCAGCGCGCCGCTTTCCACCAACTCCTTGCCCACTTGGGGCCCGACAAATTCTACCCGCCGAATTTCCGCAGTTTGCTCGTCTTCGCGCAAGGCTGTTATTACCGTTTCGGAGAGCGCAGCGCTGGAAAACTCGGGCTTGATCGGGAGCCGTATCAGAACGTCACGGGACGTGCCGAAATTCTGTACGCTCGCATCGGGCATTCCCAGTTTGACCAGGGTACCCCGTATCTTGTTGATATCGGCAGGCTGAGCATAACCCACTTCCATCACCGTGCCGCCGGTGAAGTCCACTCCAAGATTCAGCCCTTTCGTAGCCAGGAAGAATGCTGCGAGGATGAAGGTTACTGACGAGATGGCAGTGGTGTATTTCCCCCAACTCATGAAGGGGATATCACGCTTGATTCTGAAAAATTCCATTCTGATCCTATTCTTGGGGAGCTATAGCTGCATGCTCGCAGTTCGCTGGCAATCCGCTCAGTCCTGTAAACCTGTGTCAGCGCTTATCATCCGCTGGCTTCCATACCTGGCCGATGGAGACTCGTTCCAGCTTCCGACGACCGCCATATACGAGATTGACCAGTCCGCGAGACACGAACACCGCGCTGAACATCGAGGTGAGTATCCCCAAACACAGCACTACCGCAAATCCCTTGACAGGACCGGTGCCGAATGCAAACAGGGCTATACCCGCAATAAGGGTAGTAATGTTCGAATCGATAATAGTGCCGAACGCGCGCTCATAGCCGCCATTGATCGCCGCCTGCGGAGGCATGCCAAGCCGTAGCTCCTCGCGGATGCGCTCGTTGATCAGCACATTTGCATCTATCGCCATTCCTATCGTCAGCGCAATCGCCGCCATCCCCGGAAGCGTCAGTGTAGCCTGCAGAATCGAGAGAAGGCCGATCAGCAGCAGAAGATTTACCCCGAGCGCCGTCACCGAGATAAATCCGAACATCACATAATAGACAATCATGAAAACAACTATGGCGGCAAAACCATACAGGGTCGAATTAAAACCGCGAGAAATATTTTCCGCACCGAGACTCGGACCCACCGTGCGTTCCTCAATGATGTCCATCGGTGCCGCCAACGCCCCCGCCCTCAGTAACAACGCCACATCCCTGGCCTCCTCGGTAGTCATGCGCCCGCTGATCTGTACCCGTCCGCCACCAATTTCCTCCCGGATAACCGGCGCGGTTATAACTTCGGCCTGATTCTTCTCTATCAGCAGAATGGCCATACGCTTGCCGACATTTTCGCGTGTCAGTTGCCGGAATATTCGGGCTCCATTATTGTCCAGGTTGAGGTGTACCGCGGGTTGATTGTTGGCATCGAAACCGGCCTGCGCGTCGTTAATGCGGTCACCCGTCAGCACGACCTGTTTTTTCACCAGTATCGGACCGCCGCCGCGTTCAGTATAAAGCTCGGTACCGAAAGGAACCTGGCCCCGCAGCGCCGCTTCCACTTCGCGTTCCTCATCCACCATGCGAACCTCCAGTGTTGCCGTACGACCCAGGATGTCCTTGGCTTTTGCGGTGTCCTGCACGCCGGGCAATTGGACTACTACACGGTCGGCGCCCGCCCTCTGAATTATGGGTTCAGCGACTCCAAGCTCGTTGACCCGATTACGCAGCGTAGTGATGTTTTGCTGTACAGCGGAATCCTGTATGCGCGCCTGGGCCTCCGATGTGAGGGTGGCCTTCAAATGAAACTCGGGTCCCACATTCTCTTCGCGCAAGTTTAAATCGTCGTAGCTCCTTTTGATTTCGGCTTCCGCCTGTGCACGCGATTCAGAATTGCGAAATTTGACAATGATCACGGAACCTTGCTTTTCAAGTCCCGCATAGGGAATCTTTTTCTCCCGCAGGCTGCCGCGTATGTCCGCGCTGTACCGGTCCAGCGCTTTGGATAACGCTCCTTGCATATCGACCTGCAACATGAAATGGACGCCGCCGCGCAGGTCGAGCCCCAGGTACATAGGCAATGCGCCGATATTAGTCAGCCATTGGGGAGAATTGGGCAGTAGATTCAGCGCGACCATGTAACCGTTGCCCAGTCGCGACTGAAGCGTATCCCTGGCCTTGATCTGCATATCGGTATCGGCGAAGCTCACCTTGACTCCGCCTGGCTCAAGAAACATTCCCCTGATGGGAAGATTGGCGTTCTTCAGTTCTTCTTCGACCCGTTGCAGCAGCGCGGTGTCCGCCTTGGCTGCGGTACGCAGGGGAGAAATCTGCACCGCTGGCGATTCGCCATAGAAATTCGGCAGCGTATAGAGCAGCCCGAGCAGTATCGAGACCGCGATAATCAGGTATTTCCAGAAAGGGTAGCGATTCATGCGCGTGGAGTGGGTACGGTGAAAAAGAAGGGGCAAGAAGAACTACGCCGCATCCATCGCGCCGTGTACCTGGGCTTTACCGGGGATTCCACTTATTCCTTTTCTATACTGCTCAACGTCCCCTTGGGAAGCAGGGTCTGAATGGCCGTTTTCTGTGTGACGACTTGTACATTCTCGGCTATCTGCAGTATGACGTAGCCCCCGCTTACTTTCATGATCCGCCCCAACTGACCAGCCGTGGTTATGACCTCATCACCTTTCTGCAGCGCCTCGATCATCAGCTTCTGTTCCTTGGCGCGTTTCGTCTGAGGACGAATCAACAGAAGGTAAAACACGACGAATATCGCGAGCAGCGGCAACAGGCTCATGAAATCCGCACCCGCCGATTGTGCAGGCGGCGCAGCCTGAGCATAGGCTTCACTAATCAACACGGCATTCTCCGGGAGAGTTAAAAGAAGGCGATTTTAGCATGTTGCGGCCCGCGCTTGAAATGCTTGCGCATATTCCTCGAACTTCCCCGTTTCGATAGCCGCGCGGATTTCGCCCATCAATTGCTCATAGTAATGGAGGTTATGCAGGGTGTTGAGACGCGCACCCAGAATTTCGCGGGTACGCTGCAAATGATGCAGGTACGAAAGGGTGAAATGACGGCAGGTATAGCAGTTGCATTGCTCGTCCGGGGGCGCCGTATCCAGGCGGTAGCGGCTGTTGCGAAGCTTGATCACGCCGTTGCGCGTGAACAGCCAGCCATTGCGGGCGTTCCGCGTAGGCAATACGCAATCGAACATGTCCAGGCCCTGGGCCACGGCGTTGACAATATCCGCCGGGGTACCGACACCCATGAGGTAACGCGGCCTGTGGCCGGGTAGTTGCGGAGCGACATGTTTGAGAATGCGCTGCATATCATCCTTGGGCTCTCCCACCGACAACCCACCAATGGCATAACCGTCAAAACCGATCTCCAGCAGTTCAGAAAGCGATTGGTCGCGCAGACTCTCGTACATTCCCCCCTGGACAATACCGAACAACGCATTGGCATTGCGCCCATCGTCGTGCGCGCGTCTTGACCGTTCCGCCCAGCGCACGCTTAATTCCATCGATTTACGTGTTGCGGACTCATCAGCGGGGTAAGGCGTGCACTCATCGAATATCATGACGACGTCCGAATCGAGGATGCGCTGGATGCGCATGGATTCCTCGGGCGTGAGAAAACAGGCGTCGCCATTCACCGGCGACCGGAACTTGACACCCTCCTCCGCGACCTTTCTCAAAACTCCCAGGCTGAAGACCTGGAAACCCCCTGAATCCGTCAGGATCGGCGCTTCCCAGCCCATGAAGCGATGCAAGCCCCCATGCGCCTCGATCACCTCCAGACCGGGGCGTAGCCATAAATGGAAAGTGTTACCGAGCACGATATGGGCGTTTAGCTCCCGCAAGTCAGCGGGCGACAATGTTTTTACCGCGCCATAAGTACCCACTGGCATAAAAGCCGGTGTCTCCACCGTTCCGTGCGCTAGCGACAAGGTGCCGCGCCGGGCAGAGCCATCACTACAGTGCAGTTGAAATTTCATGGCTCACGCAAGGAAACAGTTTACAAAAAGATACGAGCGCGGCTCGTGACGCTCCTGGTCTGTTATCAAATCCGGGATCGTCATGCCCGGCTCGACCGGAAATCCGATTTATCCAATCCATCCAGTTTTCACTCAGGAGCTACCTGGATTCCAACCACTCTACTACCAGGATTCCCTCTCGATCAGCATCGCATCGCCGTAACTGAAAAAGCGATAACGCTGCTTGATGGCGTGTTGGTATGCGCTGCGAATGTTTTCCATCCCGCCAAAGGCGGATACCAGCATCAACAAGGTAGAACAGGGCGAATGGAAATTTGTCAGTAGCCGCTCTGCTACACGGAAACGATAGCCCGGCGTAATAAAAATGTCCGTCTCGCCGCAGGATGATTCCAGCGCGCCAGTCCTGTAGGCCGCCGCTTCGAGCGCTCGCAGGGATGTCGTACCCACCGCAAGCACCCGTCCTCCTCCCGCTTTCGCCTGCCGGATCGATTCGACCGTTTCCGGCGGCACACGAAAAATTTCCCGGTGCATTTTGTGATCGGCAATATTCTTCACTCGTACCGGCTGGAAGGTGCCCAGCCCGACATGCAGTGTTACATAGGTGACTGCCACGCCGGCTTCTCTCAATGCTATCAGCATACCTTCGTCGAAATGCAGGCCCGCGGTAGGGGCGGCTACAGCGCCCGCCTGTTTCGCGTAAACCGTCTGGTAGCGCGCCTCGTCCGTTGTTGCCGCGGGACGCGTTATGTAAGGCGGCAGCGGCAGGTTGCCGTAACGTTCCAGCAACTCGGTTACAGAGCTTTCGTGGTCGAATCGCAGTGTATAAAAATCATGCTTCCGTGCCAGTACCGTCACGGTAACTGCTTCTGCGAGAAAGAGCTTTGACCCCGGGTGCGGAGGATGGCTCGCGCGCATCATCGCCTGCACGCGGTGTGCGTCCAGCACTCGCTCCACCATTACTTCCACCTTGCCGCCTGTGTCCCTCACGCCGTAAAGGCGCGCCTTGATGACGCGTGTGTTGTTGAGCACCACCACGTCTCCTGCACGAACGTAGCGGGGCAGATCCGCAAACATCGCGTCGTGCAGCGCGCCGCCACAACCTCCCAAATGCAACATGCGACTGCTGCCGCGCTGCGCGGCCGGAAACTGCGCAATTAGCTCGGACGGAAGATCGAAAGCGAAATCCTCGGTTTTCATCGAGGGTATTATACCGGCATGGCTGCCGTTTCTTACCGGTTGCCGCGGGTTTGGATTTCAGTAATAATGCCCGTCCTTGAGAAATTCAGGGAATACCGAGCAACTTGGGCAACCCACGCTTAGGCGCGAAGAGGGTGTTTGGAGCACCCATCGGGTAGCTTGGCCGGGATGGCGGAATTGGTAGACGCACGGGACTCAAAATCCCGCGACTGCGAGGTCATGGGGGTTCGATTCCCCCTCCCGGCACCAGTAGTAAGTTATTATCCTTAGCCTCTCCAATAAGTTACCTAGCTTATAGTCTCCTAGTGGTGGTACTTTTGGGTACCATCCGTGAAACTGGCCTCTGTCAAGACCCCTCCCTGCTCTGGACAACCCGAGGGGAGAAACTGCGGTGAGTTTTCCGAGCGGCATAAACCTGATCCGGAAGATTCTAGCGGAAAAAAAGGCATGCCTGCATCCGCTTCCTTCAAAAAGCCGATGATCTGTTCCTCGCTGATTCGCTTCTTCATTGTCCGCTCCTTATCTCAAGAATCGGACTCTATTACGTCATGAAGCTAATGGCGGGGATAGCCACCTCGCCTGCTGAACCCATCACGTCAGTTTCAGAAAAGACCCTTCACCATGATAAAATTTACAGCCCCAGCTTGGATTACAAGAGGAACCACCTTGTCGCTCAACTTGGATTCAGAGACCATTATAATCAAGTGCCCTCACTGTTCGGTCAAGTTTGAGGAAACCATTTCACGGCTGAAGTATGAGCCCAAGCTGTACTGCCCTCACTGCAAGCGGCATGTGGGCGTCAATCTTCTGGAACTGTATACCGTACTGGAATCGGTTAAAAAATCCAGTGATGATCTCCTCAAAAAACTGCTTGCCCGCCCCAACGGCAGAAACCTGACCTGAATGCCCGGCACTCGCCATATGGAAAAACCCCCACGCGGTTGCGCGTTCTGATTCCTGTCGATACCGGTTTACTCGCGACAGGTTCTTCCCGGCGCACTACCGGGACTATCGGGTCCGCTGGTATTTATTGCTGTTATCCCGTTTTTCGTTGTTTCCTGCTCCCCCTTCTTTGTGGTAACCCAGCTCGTCAATTGCAGTAATCGTCCCAGCCCAATGTGATGGGAGCTGCGGCACCGCCCGTAGTAATGCTTGCGGCTGACAACTTCGAGTTGATTTGACTAAGAGAGAAACACTGCTATGAATAAATCGAGGGCTTATAGAAGTTGAGCCTTGTTGTTCTTGACGAAACCGTCAGATCATAGTTGCGGGGATTAATTCGAGCATTCTCAACTATAGGGAGTAATAATCATGAAACAGATGCGTGCGATGGGGGGCTTTGCCGCCTTGATAGGTCTATGGGCTGCGCTTGGCCCTGCCGAGTTTATTCCGGCATCTCAGGCCGAGCCGATGAAACCTTCGAAAATGATCAAAACGGAATACCAGTATGCCGCCAAGGTCGTCTGTTCGCTCCTGCTGCCGCATCAGGATGGCACCTTGGCGCGCGGAACCTACCGGACAACCGTTAATATACATAACCCCACCAACAAGAAGATTTCTATCGCCGCGAAGGTCGCGCTTGCGACACAGTTCGGCTCTGAACCAGGTCCATTCGGTGTGACCCCGTTCAAGGAAGCCGTCCTTCACCCGGATGGGGCGGTGGGGATAAGTTGCTTTGATATTGCAGGCTATTTTTGTCCCATCGATGGCGTTTGCGTGGATTTTGCATTCCTCGAAGGATTCCTGGTAATAAAAAGCCCCGTGGCACTGGACGTTGTCGGCGTATATACCGCCCGGCATACGGATGGTGAAGTGGAATCGATAGACGTCGAGGCGGTGCAGCCGCGCCAAATTCGGGAGACAGTCAAAATCGGGGCAGCGGAGCCCACCGAACCCGGGGGCGGAAAACGTATCGATTATCCACCCAAGAATAGCCCTGCGTACGGCAACAAAGAACCCAAAGAGATGTGCGGCGGAATTGCAGGATTCCCATGCCCTGCGGGCAAGACTTGCGTGGATGATCCCTCTGACGATTGTGATCCCGCTCGGGGAGGTGCCGACTGTCCCGGTATCTGTGTAAAATAAGCCAGGAGATGTAAGAGGGAATTCGGGCAAAGGAGGCTAAGGCACAGGGTCTTTTTGGTGTCGAGAAAACAGTAAATTATGTGGTTACGGATGGGAATGCATGAAAAAACTCCCATTCCCGGAGCAGGCAGCAGGAAATACACCGAAAATATGAGTCCACCCACATGCACCGGATTTATGACGTTATAATCATTGGTGCGGGCCCCGCAGGTTGTGCGGCAGCCCGCGCCTTGGCTAGATCCGGTTTTTATGTCGGTCTGTTCGACAAAGCCATTTTCCCCCGGGACAAAACCTGTGGTGACGCCCTGATTCCGGACGCGCACCACGCTCTGAAAAAACTCGGCTTGATGGAGCGGGTAGCCGAAATATCCTGCCGCGCCCAAGGGATGCGTCTGATTTGTTTCAATGGCAATACCGTTTTGATCCGGGCGGATAGCGCATGCGTGGCGCGTATCAAATTGGATGAGTTGCTGTTGAATAGTACCGTCGAGACGGGGGTCGAGTTTCTACAGGGTCACGAGTTTGCGCGCGTCGTTGAGGAGGATGAGAAAACTTACCGGGTCGAATTCGATAGTGGCGGCAGAATTGTCTCTGCAAGGGCGCATTGGGTGTTGCTCGCGACGGGTGCCAATGCCGCGCCCATTGACCGGGCTGGCTTATTGCTGAGAGCAGAATGCAAAAGCTTTGCAGTTCGTCAATATGTGCGCAACGAACGCCTGGCAAAGGATATCAAGGAACTGGTTTTTGTCTTTGACCAGACGGTCAAAGGGGGCTATGGCTGGATTTTTCCCGGCCCTGACGCAATATTCAATATCGGTATCGGGTTCTTCGGTGCCGCACACAGGCATAATAATCCTCGTCGCAACTATGAAAAATTCGTTGCCAAGGTACCGCTCGCGCGCGACCTGATGCACGGCGGCGAAATCCTTAGTCCCCTCAAAGGCGCGCCGCTTCGGACCGGCTTATCAGGAACGCGCTTCGCGAATGGCGGTTTGCTGGGGATAGGAGAATGCATTGGCGCGACTTTCCCGCTGAGTGGCGAAGGAATTGGAAAAGCGCTGGAAACGGGTATGCTCGCAGCGGAAGCAATCACCAAAAATCACCAAAACGACCAAAGCCGGGCGGCAGTGGCGCAAGCCTATACACGAGGTATAAACGCGCTCCAGCCGAAATATGAAGTCTACCGTAAAGCCGAGTTCTTATTTAACTGGCCGTACCTGACCAATAAACTGGTGGCGCGGGCGAACAAAAGCGAAAATACCCGCAGCAAGCTGGAAGGATTGTTTAACGAAACATCGGATCCCGCCTTTTTGCTAACGGTATCGGGATGGATGAAGATTCTGTTCAGTAACCGATGATAATCGTAAACGTATCGCCTCCAGTGAAAAAGGATAAGAAATTGGGGCTCGGTCGAGTCAATCTAATGATCCCTTGGTAGTAAATTTGAGAGCAAGCCGTCATTGACAAAATCCATTCCCTCGGCATGGCTGGCAAGCGTCCGCGGAACGCCATCTTGAACCGATCGCGAATCGGTGAATCTTGCGCAAAGCGGATGCGGGGAGGTGTCCGCCTGCGTCCGCTTCCTTCAAAAAGTATGATTTGTTCTTCGCTGAATCGCTTCTTCAGTCCGTTCCTTATTTCAAGAATGGACTCTGCTACATGAAGCTAAGGGACAGGGCAGGTGACAGGGGCAGGTCAGAGGGCCGGAACCCAGACTCGCCGTGGCTCTCTCTATCTGTGGCGTTTTTGCATGGCCACTATATAACCGCTGTCGAATTACAAGACACATACGTTGAAGCACCACTTGCGCCGCCTGCCATGAGAGCTACAGAAAACATTAGGGCACAACAACTATCGTTTAACGATTTCCACCAATTTCTGCTTCTCTAACCCGATAATTCTGGGTTTCGAAATTCCTATCTCCGATTCCCAAAAGCAGTCGTCGTTTAACAAATCGGTTACCAAGGGTAAGTGGCCATCCTGAGAGTAAATTGAACAATCTTTTTCAAGCAAGGGAAAGAGGTACTTAAGACATGTGCGCGTAGATGACACAAGGTCAACATCGATATAAGCGGCGCATACTGGTTCAGCAAAAGAAGGCATCGTATCTTCAAAAAAACCCTCTATGAACCGACACGAACTTATCGAGCCGAACTTAGCGATGTTTGACTTTACTTCTTCCAGCGAGCCGCAGTAGCTCCCTTCAGCAAATTTCGTCACGAAACCAAATATAGTTTGCTGTTGCGGCTCACTGTTTTGTGGAATTCCCATGAATGAATCAAATATGACTAGCTCTCTTCCCACAATTGAGGCGGCCATACTGAACTTTGCGCTACTCCCCCCCTTGTAGCAACCGGCTTCGACGATTACACCTTTTTTTTCTTTTGGGATTTTCAGAATGTGAGAGATAAATGTCAGCATTTCCTGCATTGAGTGAGGACTCTCAACATGAGTCGAAATCAGATGAGATTTACGGAGGATTTGTAATTTTTGTGAGAAAGAAATATTTAAGTTCTTATCGATAAGAAAGTTTGCCACTTCCAGGAGATTCTTTACTGGATAGAAAACTCGCAATATTTCATAAACTGTCTTAGGCAAATTTGCTTTTAATAGTCTCCTGACTCTACCCGCCATTCTTTTCTCCTATACGCTCACTCTGGAATGAGAGGAATTCTCGAATGAGAAGCTTACGTCAAAAATCATGACAAGCACTAGCATTGCCGACATATATCAAAACAAAAATCTCCACTGCATAGCCCCCTTATGATTATACTTACCCTTCCCCGCAGGAGTTAGCCCGGCTCAGGGCACGCAACTATAAGAAGGAAACATGATGCCGCCGCCATACTCTCCCTCAGTCAGCGTAGTGATCCCGACTTACGAACAAGCAAGATTCATCGGACGCGCGCTTGACAGCCTGCAGGCGCAAGTCCTGACCGGTTGGGAAGCGATCGTTATCGACGACGGCTCGCGGGATGCAACAGCACAAGTGGTATCCACATACTTAAGCGACGAACGCATCCGTTATTACCGTCTCGCAGAAAATCAGGGGCTGGGCCATGCCTTGAATGAAGGCATTACCAAAGCGAAAGCGCCGGTTATCGCTTACTTGCCGAGCGATGATGTTTATTACCGGGATCATTTGCGCAGTCTGAAGATACGCCTTGAGACGCAGACGGAAGCCGTGTTGGCTTATTCCGGTGTATGCCACCATTACAACCGTCACGCTACCGGGCAGATCGCGGGATTCCCATTGCAACTGGTGCAGTGCATGCATCGAAAAACTGCGGCGCGTTGGCTGGAGCGCGCAGAACTGGAGTCGGATGACCTGGAACGGCTCTACTGGGCGCTGCTGCGGCCGCTCGGTGTTTTCGCTGGCAGCAACAGCATCACTTGCGAGTGGGTATCCCATCCGATGCAACGGCACAAGATCATGCAGGAACCGGAAGGCGGCATCAATCCGTTTCGCTCGCATTACCGGGTCGAAGAACCGATGCGCTTTCATACGTCGGTAGGCCATTCGATTGACGAGGCAAGCCACTATCGAAGAATGCGCGAACGGCCGGATACACCTCGAGCCGACGATGGACTAAAAATACTTCTGGTCGGTGAACTAGCGTATAACGCCGACCGTGTGCTTGCGCTGGAAGAGCAGGGGCACAGGCTGTATGGCTTGTGGATGCAGAATCCGCACTGGTACAACACGGTGGGACCGGTGCCTTTCGGACATGTCGAGGATCTGCCGCGGGACAACTGGCGCGAAGCGATAAAGCAGGTCCAGCCGGATGTGATCTATGCGTTGCTCAACTGGCAGGCAGTGCCGTTTGCACATGAGGTATTAATGGCGACCCCCGGCATTCCATTCGTCTGGCATTTCAAGGAGGGGCCATTCATCTGCCTCGAAAAGGGAACCTGGCCGCAATTAATCGACCTGCATCAGTTTTCGGATGGGCAGATCTTCTCGAGTCCGGAAATGCGGGACTGGTTCGATACCGTCGTTCCCGGCCTGTCACTGAGTAAACCAACCCATGTGCTGGACGGCGACTTGCCCAAGCGCGACTGGTTTGATCGGACGCGCACGCCACTGCGTTCCTCAATGGACAGCGACGGCGAAATTCATACCGTGTCGCCGGGCAGGCCGATCGGCCTGCACCCGCATAATGTGGCAGAGCTGGCGGGCTATGGCATTCATCTGCATTTTTACGGGGAGATAACCCATGGACAGTGGCTCCAGTGGATTGAAAAAACCCAAGCGATGTCCCCCGGCTATCTGCATTTGCATCCGAACGTAGACCAAAGCCGCTGGACCGAGGAGTTTTCCCAATATGACGCGGGCTGGCTACACCTCTTTGAGAGCTGCAATGGAGGTGAAATCCGAAGGGCAAACTGGGATGACCTGAACTACCCAGCCCGACTAAGCACCCTTGCGGCAGCCGGTCTGCCGATGCTGCAGAAGGCAAACGACGGCGCAATCGTCGCCACCAAAACATTGGCAAAGCAGCTTGGCACCGGAATATTTTTTGATACGACGGATGAGCTTGCCGCCCAGCTGCGAGACCGCGAGCAGTTGCAAACCATCCGTGAGCGGGTCTGGCAGCAACGACACCTTTTCACGTTCGATCATCATGTGCCGGAACTGGTTAATTTCTTCCGCAGCGTGATCGGTTCAGCGTTCAGAAAACCCGGGCAAGCAGCAAGCTCTGTCGCGGAATCGTCCCCTCGCTTGCAAAGCCGCAGGCTGGCATGAAACCATCTAAGGAAGCCCTGAAAAAATCTTCCGAGAACCTTGCTCACTTAGAGGTTTCATAGTCAGGGGTATGGTCTTTGACAGGTCTGTAATCCACGGCATGCTCGTAATCAAATTCGTCGCCTTAATGACTCAAAGTGTTACTTTCGTGCTCAGCCCGCCTCGGGGCAGTTGTCTCGAAGCCGAACCAAGGCTAGTCATCTTGCTCGGAAATGCTTCCCTGTCCCCCAGTCTAGGGGTCACCTTAGTTAGTATCAGCTACAATTATTATCGACAATTGCAGGTACATTAGCAGGGAGTTTATCGTGGCGACCGCGACTGACCAAAATCTTGACTCTGGCAAACTTTCTCCGACTGCGAGGAAAATGCTTGAGCTTCAAAACGAAGTCTTTTCGGAATGGGGAAAAAGACTTCGGCAAAGCGTCAAGGAAGCTGAACGGCTGCCGCACCCAATCCTTATCAATACGTTCCCGTCCCTCTATCAAAATATTGCAGAGGCTATTACACCCCACTACCCTAGAACCACAGGAGATGACGGTAATACTGCAGCTGCTGAGCATGGTGGTGAACGGGCACGGCTGACGAACTACAACGCCAATTCCGTTATTTCTGAATATCAAATACTGAGATGGACGGTCTTCGATGTTCTAAAACTGAACGATGTTCAGCTGAACGATGACGAAGTTTTTGTGATCAATGCTTCTATCGATGATTCTATCTGCCAAGCCGTGAACGCCTTCACGCTTGCGCAGGCAGCGCTCAGAGAAGGGTTCGTCGCAGCTCTTACTCATGACCTGAGAAACCCATTATCCAATGCGCTCATCGCTGCTCAGCTGATCCAGGGCTCCATAGACTTGGAGAAAATAAAGGAGTTTGCTGGGATGATCACGGATAACCTGCGCCGCATGGATGGTATGATCCAGGATTTGCTCGACTCGGTAACATTCCACGCAGGAGAGAGGCTACACCTTCGCCTAGAGGAGTTCGATATACAAGAGGTCGTACAGAACATAGTTGAACAATTTACAGCTACCCATGGCCCCCGCTTTCAATTAATTGGGAATACGCTTGCAGGTTGGTGGGATCGAGAGGCAATAAGAAGGGCGATCGAAAATATTGTTAGCAACGCCCTGAAATACGGTGCTCATGACACCCCTATTCGAATCAAAATTGATTCTGAAAACGAGCGGATGCTGATCACCGTGCACAACGAAGGAGAGCCTATTCCACCCGAACTATCCGAGAGCATATTTCAGGTATTCCGGAGAGCAGTCGCTGCGAGAGAAGGCAATAAAAAGGGTTGGGGCATAGGTTTGCCATATGTTCGCACGGTGGCTGAAAGCCATGGCGGAAGCGTTACAGTCGATAGCGGAGTAGGCCGAGGAACAACATTTATGATAGATATCCCGGTGGACGCACGGCCTTTTCAAGATGCCCCAACCCTCGAGGGGAAGTTCGACCGACCGCCTGGACAGGATTCTTGTCCTTAGAGGATGCCAGGCGCAAGATTAACGAGTGGCGGCAGTACTAAAATGAGGTACGTCCCCACTCTGCATTGCAGTGGGCAACACCCGCTGAATTCGCCCGTCACGTAAGCTTCCCCATTTAAGAGACAAGCAAAAAGTAGAACTTTCTGGCAGGGAAAAGTTCTACTTCTGAACTGTCTACTTGACGGGGAAGCTTACGCTAGCAACAACGGGAGACACTGGTTGCTCCCGTTAGCTAGTATGTTCGCCACGTTTTTCAAATAAAAGATTTAACCCCTCGTTCTATGTGCTCTGCCAGGGATCGAGGTCGTGGCTTTGTCGGTTGGCGGGCATGGCAAGTAAGGTATCCCCTCATTAGCACTAAACTGCGGGCACATCAGAGAAAGGAATGAGCGAAGGGGTGAAAACAGATACATACTTTTTCTTTCTATCCGCCCATCACCGGCGGGCGAGAGATAATTTGCTGGGACACATTAAGGCACTTTCGCACGAGGGGGCTAATCACGGCCACATTGCCGCTTATTGCGTAGCCTTAATTACTACTGCCGGTTGCTACCTGGAGTGTCGGATAAACGAATTTTGGCTAACGGCCTTAAACAATGGAATGATAAGTCCCCGTTTGACGGAGAATCAGAAAGCGCGGTTTAAAGAAATAGCTCGTAGTTCAGATTGGAAAATGAAAAAGACCCTGGAGAAGTATCAAATAGCCCTAGACACTCTTGGTCTTCCAGTTTTCGATAAAGGTGCCTCACCGTATCAAGGTGCCAAGACCTTAATGTCGTTGCGCAATGAGATAGTTCATCATGTACCTTATGAAACAGAACTGCTGAACAATAATCGGGTTTCTAAGAGGCCCAAACTGGAAGCAACGCTCCAAACATTAATCGGCAAATGTCCCCATGAAGGCATTAAATCGTTCTTCCCCGAGAACTGCCTTCACCAAGCATGTGCTGAATGGGCAAGCAAAACAAGTCAGATGTTTGTGGACGAGTTTCTCCTTCGTACGGGTGGAAACACCAAAGATTCCATTTCGGGCGGGATATTCAGGATGTGAACCACGGGCTTGAAATGCACATGATGCTGCTCTCCCAATACCTTTAATTCGGGTACTGCTTACCTCCTCCATCAACAATCACCATCCGGCCTAGGGGTCTGTGTAGGCACACACGTTAAATAGCGAAAAACATGCGAACAGTGGCACAAGGTCTTCCGTGACCGGAACTTACGCCGCAAGAAGAGAAGAAGTGGCGAGGGGTATAGTTGACCCCAACTGTCCCAATAGTGTCCCATGGAACACAAAAGGCTCACACATTTGAACGTAATCCCTTGTTTTATTGGTAGCGAATCCCAGATTCGAACTGGGGACCAACGGATTATGATTCCGCTGCTCTAACCACTGAGCTAATTCGCCACACGCTAGTTCCCGCCGAGGACGGAGGGGGGGAATTCTGCCTTCAGGAGGGGTCTCTGTCAAGATTAAAAGGAGCTTGCCCCACCTTCCCTGTGATCTTGCAAATGAAGAAAAGTGCCCTTAGCTGCGTTTAATGAATTCGATCAGGGACAGTTTTCAAGCTCGGTGGCCAGCCAGCCTCACCCATCGATTGGATGCGCCTGTATAATGCCCTTATGAAATTCGACGTGGTTATTGTTGGCGGCGGACTGGTGGGAGGCAGCCTGGCGCTTGCCCTTAAGGACAGCGGCCTCAAAATAGCACTGGTGGAGTCGCGCGCACCCGTTCCGCTACCCACGGACGAGAGTTGGGACAGCAGGATTTACGCCATTAGCCCAGGCAGCGCCCGTTTTTTGCAGGAGCTGGGAGCGTGGCAAGCACTTGATGTGACCCGCATTACGCCGGTTTATAAAATGGCGGTGTTTGGCGATGATGCCGCGGCCCGTCTGGATTTCAGCGCCTACGATATCGGCTCCCCAGAACTGGCTTTCATAGTGGAGAACCGCCAGCTTCAAACCGCAATATGGGATAGGCTGAAGCGTCAAAAAAAATATGTCCGGATGTTTTGCCCCGCGCAGTGCGCGTCGATGATACGGTCTGAATCTCACATCGACCTGACTCTGCACGACGGCAGTGTGTTACAAACGGCGCTAATTGTTGGCGCCGATGGCCTGAACTCATGGGTGCGCGAGGGGGGCAAAATCGAGGTGTCCCGGCATCCTTATCAACAGATCGGCGTCGTGGCCAATTTTAGTGGAGACCGGCGGCACAATAACGTTGCACATCAATGGTTCCGCCGGGATGGCGTGCTGGCGTTGCTACCGTTGCCCGATAAGATGGTTTCCATGGTATGGTCGCTAAAGGAAGAGCGCGCGCGCGCGTTGCTCGATTTATCTGAAATGGAGTTGTGTTTTCAGGTTACGGATGCCTCCTGCCGGGCGTTGGGTAATTTGCAGCTTGTTACGCCGCCCGCTGGTTTCCCGTTGAGTTTCCTGCACGTGAAGCAACTGGTTCAACCACGTCTTGCGCTTATCGGCGATGCCGCGCATGGCATCCATCCCCTCGCCGGGCAAGGCGTCAATCTGGGCTTGCGCGATGCGCAAGAACTCGCCAGAACACTGGTTGCGCGCGGGATGCAGCCGGATTGCGGCGATTATCCGCTGTTGCGCCATTATGAGCGCGCACGCAAGGAAGACATCCTGGCGCTGGAATTGGTTACCGACGGTCTGCAGAAGTTATTCGACAACACCAACCCGACACTCGTACGCCTGCGCAACCTGGGGTTGGGAATCACCAATCGGTTGCCGCTTATCAAGGACCGGTTGATGCAGCATGCATTGAGCTGAGGCCAACGGTTCGCTATTGCAACCCAGGCTCGCTATGGCAACCTGGAGTCCCAAGCCCTGAAACATCCACCCGAACCGGAGCAACAAGGTCATGCGTTTGAATCCCATTTTTCCTGCTTTGGCATTAAGTCTTTTTTTTGGTTCGGCTTTTGCTGACGAGACATCCTTAAGAAAAGCCCTTCAGGCAACTTTTGCCGGCGAAAAAATTGAAAGCATAAAAAAAACGCCCTATCTGGGATTATATGAGGTTGTGCTGGGCGGCGAATTATTTTATACGAACGAAAACGCCAGCTATCTTTTTTTCGGGCATGTAGTCGATCCCCAGACCCGACAAAGCCTTACCAGCGAGCGCTTGCAACAGATCAAGGATGCGCGTCGCATAAATCCCGATTCGCTCCCGCTTGAGCTTGCGATGAAATCGGTGAAAGGCAGCGGCAAGCGCAAGCTGGTGGTTTTTTCAGATCCAAATTGTCCCTATTGCAAGCATCTGGAAAAGGAACTGGTTAATGTCACCGATGTGACCATCTACACGCTGCTTTACCCGGTGCTCAACGGTTCGATAGCCACTGTCACGTCGATATGGTGTTCTCCCGACCGGCTCAAGGCCTGGGACAACTTCATGCTGAGAGGCATCACTCCAGCCGCGAAGGACTGTGACACGCCGATCGAAACGCTGCTCGAAGCCGGCAAGACTAACGGCATAAGCGGTACGCCGACGCTGATTTTTGCCGATGGCTCAATCCTGCCGGGAATGGTACCCGCTGCAACCATAGAAAAGAAGCTGAATGAGGCGCGAATTACCAACAGTCAATAGTGTTGGGCACGGGGTTCGCGTGGTTTTTTAGTGGCATTTGGGTCGAGCTCACCTCTGCGGGACAAAACCCCTGGATGGCATCAATACCCACATCTTGCCCATCTGCTTCATCTTTCCCGCCTGATCCGCGGCTTCCGGGCCAAAACCCCAGAAGAAATCAGCGCGCACATTACCCTTGATGGCTCCGCCGGTATCCTGCGCTACCATCAGGCGGTGAAGCCGCTTGTCGGTATTCGGCCAGGTAGTAGCGAGAAAAACAGGCGCGCCCTGGGGTACGGCACGGGGATCGATGGCCAAGCTTCTGCCCGCAGTCAGCGGCACGCCGAGCGCTCCCAGCGGCCCCGGCAGGTCGCCCGGCAGTTCACGGAAAAAAACAAAGCTGGCGTTCTGTTGCAACAGCTCACCTAATTTATGCGGGTTTCTCTGGCCCCATGCCTTGATCCCCTGCATGGAGGCTTTTTCGAGGGGTAATTCCCCCCTCTCCACCAGTAATCTTCCAATCGATTTATAAGGGTAGCCGTTCTGATCGGAGTAACCTACCCGCACAATCCCGCCATTTTCGAGCTGCACCCGGCCCGAACCCTGGATTTGCAGGAAAAACAATTCAACCTCGTCATCCACCCACAAAAGCTCCCTCCCCTTTAGCGGTGCCGGGTTACTCTCTATTTCCGACCGGCTGTAATAAGGCACCACCTTGCGCCCTTGCAAGCGTCCGCGCAGCCGCATGTTTTTAAGCTCGGGGTAAATCTCGCCCAGGTCGACCACAAGAAGCTCGTCGGGCGTGGTATATATTGGATACCGGTAACGCCTGGATTGGGTGCGGCTACCCTTCAACAGCGGTTCATAATAGCCGGTAATCAAACCATCGCCGCTACCGTCGGGGTTCAGAACCTGATGCGGGGTAAAGCGGCTCTCTATGAATTGCCGCAGCATGACGGCATTCTGAGGCCCCATGGCGTCCCCCTCGATACAGGTTTCCTGCCATAGCGGCTGATTCTTCAAAACAGCGCAGCTGCGCAGGAAAGCTTCCCATGCGGGCTGGATATCATCGTCCGCCCAGCCGGCCAGTGCGGTCCAATCCGCAGGCTTGAGCACCGGTTGGAGTGCCGGTTCGGCCGGTACCGCGATTGCGGGCTGATCGGGGGCAATACGTATGGGGGGGGCGACGCTGCACCCCTCAAGTAACAGCACAGAGACAAGGGCGACGGCGAAGGCAAGAAAACTTAGTTGGTTTTTCATCGGGTTTTGGTTAAAGTGGTATTCCATAAATATACAACAAGCTCGAAATCATGTGGGTAATACTCCTGGAAGCGGCCGTAGCCCTGGCATTGCTGATTCTCATCGTCTGGTGGACAAAGCCGAGAAGAAAAGACGACGAAAGCGACACTAAATGATTGAGTGCGCGCCGATAAGGGACAGCGCCATACCGATAAAGCTTCCGGCACTGAAGTAATATTATAAATACGGTGCGGTTCCGCAAGTTATTTGGCAGAATGCTGAACTTGGGGGAATGTTTCGTTACAAGGGGGAATCATAATGAAATATCGCAATTTTCACGAATTCTGCGCTTACATAGCAGAGCGTAATCCGGGCCAACCGGAATATCTGCAGGCTGTTGCCGAGGTCATGGAAAGTCTCTGGCCCTTCATCACGGAACATCCCCGTTACGCCGAACACAGCATCCTGGATCGCCTCATTGAACCGGAGCGGATAATAATTTTCCGGGTTGCCTGGGTAAATGATCAAGGAGATGTCAATGTCAACCGAGGCTACCGGATACAACACAGTTCATCCATCGGGCCGTACAAGGGGGGCACGCGTTTTCATCCTTCCGTAAACCTCTCCATCCTCAAGTTCCTCGCCTTCGAGCAGACTTTCAAGAATGCGCTCACCACCCTGCCCATGGGCGGCGGCAAGGGAGGCGCGGACTTCGATCCCAAGGGCCGCAGCCCGGGAGAGGTAATGCGTTTCTGCCAGGCCTATATGAGCGAATTGTTCCGGCATGTCGGTTCCAATACCGATGTGCCTGCCGGGGACATCGGCGTGGGCGGACGAGAAGTGGGATTCATGGCCGGCATGATGAAAAAACTATCCAACCGCGCCGATTGCGTTTTTACCGGCAAGGGCCTGAGTTTTGGCGGATCGCTGATCCGACCGGAAGCCACCGGGTACGGCACGGTGTATTTCGCGGAGGAAATGCTCAAGCAATCCGGCCGCTCGCTCGACGGGCTGCGGGTTTCCGTTTCCGGCTCGGGAAATGTCGCGCAGTATGCGGTGGAAAAAGCAATGGCGCTCGGGGCAAAAGTGGTCACTGTATCCGACTCCAGCGGTACTGTGGTCGATGAGGAAGGCTTTACCCAGGAAAAACTGGCTGAGCTGATGGAAGTGAAGAACCATCTCTATGCCCGGATCAACACGTATGCGGAGCGAGTAAAGGCGGACTTTTTCCCCAACATGCGGCCGTGGTACATACCGGTGGATGTCGCTTTGCCGTGCGCAACGCAGAATGAACTGAACGAGGAGGATGCGGCAACCTTGATCAAGAATGGCGTCGTGTGCGTGGCAGAGGGTGCGAATATGCCGTCCACGGCAGAGGCCGTCAAACGCTTCGAACACAGCGGGGTTCTTTTCGCGCCGGGCAAAGCCAGTAACGCGGGCGGCGTGGCAACCTCCGGTCTGGAAATGAGCCAGAACGCCATGCGTCTTTCCTGGCCACGGGAAGAGGTCGACGCCCGGTTGCTCGAAATCATGCAGGCCATACATCAATCCTGTTTGCAATACGGCCGGCGCAAGGATGGCACTGTCAGTTATGTCGATGGCGCAAACGTTGCCGGATTCGTGAAAGTAGCAGATGCGATGATAGGCCAGGGAGTAATCTGACACTATTTCCGAAGACTCGGGCCTTGCCGGGCCTTGACTGGAAGGCACTTTCGGGAGCCAAGATGTTTACCTGCCTGGATTGAGGCGTTTTCCCATAGCAATCATCTCCGTCGGCCCGAGGGTTCCTAACGTCAGCGAACCCAGACGGTCTTGATGTTGGTGAATTCGCGGATGCCATGGTAGGATAATTCCCTGCCAAAGCCGGAGGCCTTGATGCCCCCAAAGGGCAAGCGCGGGTCTGACCTCACCATGCCATTGATAAAACAGCACCCCGCCTGAATTTGCCGGGCCATGTCTTCCGCGTGATCGGAATCACGGCTCCAGATGCTGGAACCAAGGCCAAAACGGGTATCGTTGGCAATATGAATGGCCTCCTCTTCATCCGTTGCATGTATCACGGCAGCTACCGGACCGAATAACTCTTCGTGATATGCCCGGGCTTTTGCCGTTACCCGATCCAGTATCGATGGCGGGTAAAATGCGCCCTCTCCCGGCACAGGCTCGCACCCCAGGATCGCTTGTGCTCCCTGTGTAATGGAGTCGCAAACCTGCTGATGCAGGTCTTCACGCAGATCAAGCCGTGCCATGGGTCCAAGCTGGGTTGTTTCGCGCATCGGATCACCGATTTTCAAATCTGCCGTTTTCTTGGTGAACAAGGATACGAACTCGTCGGCGATCTCCGCTACCGGAATAATCCGCTTGGCGGCGATGCATGACTGCCCGCAGTTCTGAAACCGCGCTTTAACCGCAAAGCTGGCGGCAAGTTCCAGATCGGCATCCTTCAGTACGATAAACGCATCGGATCCGCCCAGTTCCAGCACACATTTCTTCAGATGCTTGCCGGCGTCGGAAGCAACCTTTCGGCCTGCGGGCTCAGAACCGGTAAGCGTCACGGCGTGAACGTAGCGGCTGGCGATGGCTTCGCCGACGTCGGCTGCTTCAATCATTAGGGTGCTGAAAACATGCGGAGGAAATTTGGCATCGCGGAATAATTGTTCGAGCGCCAGCGCGCATTGCGGAACATTGGATGCATGTTTTAACACACAGGCGTTGCCCGCCATAAGGGCGGGGGCGGTAAAGCGCATCACCTGAAAAAACGGAAAATTCCACGGCATCACGCCCAGTACGACGCCGATTGGCTCATAGCAAACATAGCTCTTGCCCGCATCCGTCTGGACTATCTCCGGCTGCATGAAATGCTGCGCATGCACCGCATAAAAATCGCATGCGAGCGCGCATTTTTCCACCTCGGCGCGGCCTTCACGCATTGGTTTGCCCATTTCAGCCGCCATCAGCGCGGCGTACTCATCAACCCTCTGATACAGCAGGAGGGCGGCAAGATTCATATGCTCAGCGCGTTCGGCAAACGGGGTCTGGGCCCAGGTTCGTTGCGCATTCCAAGTTCGCTCGAGAGCTGATACGAGATCCCTGCTGCCCCAACTCGTATAGGTCTTGAGTGTTTTATTGGTGGCGGGGTTCAGGCTGATATATGGCATGATATGCTATTCTTTACAGGAGGTATTCAATATTGAAAAATGATTGGAGGCCCACCCAATCCCCAGGCAATTTCATCCGATACTTGGATATATAGCAGGTTATGAAAAAATTGTTTGCGGGTTTATGTCTCGCGGCATGGGCCGGAACGCTGCATGCCGCAACAGACGAGGATTTCCTCGCGATGAGGAAAGCGTTCGATGCGGGCCATTTCCCGCGAATGGCCACTTACGCCCAACGGATGCAAGGGCATATTCTGGAACCCTACGCGGCCTATTACCAGCTGCGCCTGCAGCTTGACAATACAACTGTTGGCCCCGATTCGATCAAAACGTTCCTTGACCGTTATCAGGACAGCCCCCTGAGCGACCGACTGAGCGGTGAGTGGCTAAAAACTCTGGGGAAGGCGCAACAATGGGAGTTGTTTGCCGAAGGATATCCAGAGCTGACCAATTCCGATACCGAGCTCACCTGTTATTCCTTTCAGCAGCGCTTCTCGATATACGATAGCGGCGCCTACAACGAGGCGCGTCCTCTATGGTTCAGTGCACGCGACCTGCCCGAAAGCTGCACACCCGTATTCGAGGCGCTCGTCAATGCCGGCGTACTCACTGCGGAAGACATATGGGCGCGTCTGCGGCTAGCACTGGAAGTGGGCAATGTGAGCGTGGCCAAACGTATCAATCAGTACCTGCCCGGGGATCAGGCGCTAAATATGCCGAAGCTGACGGCAGCCGTGGACAATCCTCTACGCTATCTCGAAAAACACCGCAATGCGATCAAGACTCGCGCTGACCGGGAAATTGCCCTTTTTGCGATGCTGCGCCTGATCCGCAGCGGCCCCGACCAGGCTTATACCTATTGGCCGAAGATACGGGAGCAGTTCAGTGAGGCAGAGCATGCCTACTTCATGGTGCAGCTCGCGGACCAGGCAGCACGAAGGCTGAATCCGCGGGCCTTGGGGTGGTTCCTGGAAGCAGCCGGCATCAGCACACCCGCGCCATTGTCCGATGCCCAGCTTGGCTGGAAAACCCGTGCTGCGTTGCGCGCCGGAGACTGGGATCTGGTATTAAGTACTATCGAAGCCATGTCGCCTCTGGAACAGGAGACGGGAGTATGGCGTTACTGGAAAGCGCGAGCCTTGAAGGCGAAGGGCAGAACGTGGGAAGCCAATGCTATCCTTGCCCCCCTGAGCATTGAGCACAACTTCTACGGGCAACTCGCGGAGGAAGATTTGGGCGTAACGATTGGCGTACCGGGAGACCCCTACAAAGCCACGGCGGAGGAGATTGCAGCGATTGAACGATTGCCGGGGATTCGACGCGCGCTTGCATTGTATCGCCTGAGCCTCCGCCCCGAGGCAACGCGTGAGTGGATTTGGGCAATTCGCGATTTCGATGACCGGCGGCTGCTTGCAGCCGCCGAGGTCGCACGCCGCAACGGCATCTACGATCGCGCCATCAATACAGCGGAAAAAACGGTGCAGGACCATGATTTCAGTCTGCGTTTCCTCGCCCCTCATCGCGACGCGCTGCGCGACCTCCTGAAACAACAGGAACTCGACGAAGCCTGGGTGTATGGTCTTATCCGTCAGGAAAGCCGGTTCATCAGCGACGCCAGATCCAGTGCCGGTGCGATGGGCCTGATGCAATTAATGCCCGGCACGGCAAAATGGGTTTCAACAAAATTGGGGGTGCGGAAATTCCAGAAAAATCTGGTCAATGAGGTCAACACCAACCTGACACTGGGGACCTATTATCTCAAACATGTTCTGACCCAGCTGGATAACCAGCCGCTGCTCGCCTCTGCCGCTTACAACGCCGGCCCCGGACGGGCGCGGCAATGGCGCGACGAGAAGCCCCTCGAAGGAGCAATTTACGCGGAAACCATCCCTTTCAACGAAACCCGCGACTACGTGAAAAAAGTCATGAGCAACTCAATGTACTATGCCAACACTTTCGGTCACCAGACAACGGCACTGACTCGCCGGCTGGGCATAGTGGCGCCCAAACCGAGCGCAGGAAAACTTCTGGAGCAGGAAACGAGGCCATGAAAACGGATGATGTAATGCACGTCTGCCAGCGCCAGTCGGTGTCTGGCACAACAAATGCGGCGTAAACGGGTCGATTATCTCCGGCACCAGGTCCGGCCGCCGAAGCTCGAGGGTCAGGCACGCGAGCGATGAAAACCTACCTGGTTGGCGGTTCCGTTCGTGACGAGATTCTGGGCCTGCCGGTGAAAGACCATGACTACGTCGTTGTGGGCACCTCTCCGGACGAGATGGTTAGCCTGGGCTACCGGCCGGTAGGGAAAGACTTTCCCGTCTTTCTTCATCCCCAGAGCCAGGAGCAGTATGCGTTGGCCCGCACCGAACGCAAGGTGTCGCGCGGATACAAGGGCTTTGAGATATTCGCCTCCCCCGAGGTGACGTTGCAGGAGGATCTTGCACGCCGCGACCTTACGATCAATGCTCTCGCCAAGGATCAGAATGGCAACATTATTGATCCATTTGACGGCGTGGCGGACCTCGAAGCAGGTCTGTTGCGTCATATAAGCCCGGCTTTCACCGAAGACCCCGTGCGGGTGCTGCGCACAGCCCGTTTTGCCGCCCGCTTTGGTTTTCGCATTGTGCCGGAAACCCTTGCGCTAATGAGCGAGATGGTACACAACGGCGAGGTGGATGCCCTGGTGCCGGAACGGATTTGGCAGGAGTTTGCTCGTGGGCTAATGGAGCAGCGGCCTTCGCGCATGTTTTATGCGCTTCGCGAGTGCAGCGCACTGGCTCGCCTCATGCCGGAAGTGAATGTCCTCTTCGGCGTACCTCAACCGGCGCAATATCACCCCGAAATCGATACCGGTGTACACGTAATGATGGTGATCGATTATGCGGCCTCGAGAAATCATTCCCTCCCCGTGCGGTTTGCTTCTCTGACCCACGATCTTGGCAAAGGCACCACTCCACCGGAGGAATGGCCACGCCACATCGGACACGAAGCCCGCAGCGTGAAACTGGTGAAGGATTTATGCGAGCGTATCCGCGCGCCCAACGACGCACGGGATTTGGCATTGCTCGTGGCGCGCTATCATGGCGACGTGCATCGCGCGCTGGAACTGCGCCCTGCCACCATTGCCGGTATGTTGCAGGGCGTGGATGCCTACCGCAAGCCGGAACGCTTCGAAGAGTTTCTGCAAGCCTGCTCATGCGATTTTCACGGCAGGCCCGGCTATGCGGAAAAGTGGTATCCCCAGGCTGATCGGTTGCGCGAGGCATTCGTGGCGGCGAGAAGCGTCGATGCAGGCGCAATCGCGACTGAGTTGGCCAGAACCGTTTCGGACCCGATGCGCCTGCCGGCCCTGATTAACGCCAGGGTGAGCGAAGCGCGTATTGCCGAAATCCGGAGATGGCTGGCTTTGGAAAACTTTGAATAATGGCCGCCCTGGCAGGGACGGCAAGGCTGTACGAATGGAACGCGCGAAGCGGAGACATTTGCGTGCCCCACTCAGGGGTGGCAATGGGCCGGAATGCCCCTCTTCTCAAAATAACGTTGATGGTACTCCTCGGCGCGATAAAATGTTGAGGCGGGCGCGATCTCCGTCACGATGGGGTCGCGCCAGCGCCCGCTTTGCTGCAATTTTTCTTTCGAGGCTCTTGCTGCCGCCTCCTGCTCGCACGTATAAAAGAATATGGCCGAGCGATACTGCGCGCCGGAGTCCGGTCCCTGACGGTTGAGCGTGGTGGGATCGTGGCAGTCCCAGAAAACATCGAGCAATATCTCATAGCTCACCTGCGCGGGATCGTACTCGACCTGCACTACCTCCGCATGGCCTGTCTTACCGGTGCAAACATCGTGATAGGCCGGATTTTCCAAATGCCCGCCGGAGTATCCGCATATCGCCGCGCTCACGCCTTTGACCGTGCGGAAAGTGGCTTCCACGCCCCAGAAACAGCCTGCTCCAAAAATTGCTTTTTCCATTGTCATTGCTGCGACTCCTCCAGGTATTGATCGGGGCGATCGGCTCGTGCGCAACCCGGCTTTTCCCGCGCCCCATTCTTCAATGGACTAATGGCCACTTTACGAGGGACTCGCAGCCGGTCCGCCAGCAGGACGATGCGTTAACGCTTACCAATTTACTAAACCACCTACGGAACCCAAAGTCTATCCCAGGAACAGTTTATACGCGGGATTCCCGCTTTCATCCCAATAATGGTTATCAAGCTGGCTGAGAAACGCCTTGAACTGTATTTTCTCTTCCGGTGGAACCTGTATGCCCACGAGCACACGTCCATAGTCCGCACCGTGATTCCGATAGTGGAACAGACTGATATTCCAGTGATGGCTCATGCTGTTCAGGAACTTCATGAGTGCGCCAGGACGATCCGGAAACTCGAAGCGATAGAGAAGCTCATTCTTTATGTCGCGGGCGCGCCCCCCCACCAGATGGCGTATGTGCAGTTTTGCCATTTCGTTGTCGGTTAGATCCACGGTGCGCAAACCGCTCTTCTCCAGGCTCTGGATCAGGTTCACGGCTTCATCGCGGTTGCGTACCGATACCGCAACGAACACATGGGCTTCTTTTGGATCGGCATAACGATAGTTGAATTCCGTAATACTTTTCGCTCCCAGCAAGGCGCAAAACTTTTTGAAGCTCCCGGGTTCCTCGGGAATCGTGACCGCCATTACTGCTTCGCGCTGCTCGCCCAGCTCCGCACGTTCCGAGACATGACGCAGCCGATCGAAATTCATGTTGGCACCCGAGGCGACGGCCACCAGGTGCTTATTGCGCAATTTCTCCCGTCGGGCATAAACCTTGGCCCCCGCGATGGATAGCGCGCCCGACGGTTCCAGGATGGCGCGAGTATCCTCAAATACATCCTTGATCGCGGCACAGATTGCGTCGGTGTCCACCAGGACGATCTCGTCCACCAGTTCCCGGCATAATCGAAGTGTTTCCCCCCCCACTTGCTTTACCGCCACTCCATCGGCAAATAACCCCACCTGGGAGAGCGTGACCCGGCGCTTCTGCTTCAGGGATTGATACATCGAATCGGCGTCGACGGGTTCGACTCCGATAATTTTGATTTCCGGATAAAGCCTTTTTACATACGCCGCAATCCCGGAAATAAGGCCGCCGCCACCTACCGGCACAAAAATGGCATAAATCGGACCGATATGCTGACGCAGTATCTCCATTCCAATGGTGCCCTGCCCCGCTATAACATCCGGATCATCGTAGGGATGCACAAAAGTCATGTGCTCCTTCGCGGCAAATTCAATTGCATGGGCATAAGCTTCGTCATAGGAATCGCCATGCGTCACCACCGTCGCCCCACGCGCCTCAACCGCCTGCATTTTGATTTGCGGCGTGGTGAACGGCATCACGATGGTGGCGCGGCAATTCAGCCGTTGTGCCGCAAGCGCAACCCCCTGCCCGTGATTGCCCGCCGAGGCTGTCACTACCCCACGCTTGAGTACTGCTGGAGGCAGCTTGACCATTTTATTGTAGGCGCCGCGCAGCTTGAATGAAAATACCTCCTGCATATCCTCGCGCTTCAGGAATAGCTGGTTATGTATGCGCGCGGATAAGTTTGGTGCAAGCTCAAGCGGACTTTCCACGGCCACATCGTAAACCCGTGCGGTGAGAATTCTTTCGAGATAATGGTTTTTCATCGAGCGGCATTTTCGCAATGTACGGGACGAGGAATTTTAGCACGCCGACCTGCAACTGAACGCCCGGCTTCATTGTTAAAATTGGCGGATAGGATTATGCTGTTAGGCAATTGATCCTTTTATTCCGAAACTACCCCATGACACAAGACGAACAAAAACACGCGGTCGCCAAGGCCGCCATTGAGCATGTTCCCGCCGGCTGCGTGATCGGCGTGGGTACCGGCTCCACCGCGAATTATTTCATAGACGAGCTAGCCGGCATCAAGCATAAATTCGAGGGTGCCGTCGCCAGCTCGGAAACGACCGCCCGACGGCTGAGCGGGCACGGTATTCAGGTCATCGACCTGAATAGTGTCGATGAGCTTTCAGTGTATGTGGACGGTACCGACGAAATAACCGAACACCTGCATCTGATAAAGGGGGGCGGCGGTGCATTGACGCGCGAAAAAATCGTTGCTGCCGTGGCAACGAAATTCATCTGTATTGCCGACCAGAGCAAGCTGGTCAAGGTTCTCGGTAAATTCCCGCTGCCTGTGGAAGTTATCCCGATGGCGCGCGGATATGTAGCGCGGGAGATAACGCGACTGGGCGGACAGCCTGTATTGCGCCAGGGATTTACCACGGACAACGGCAATGTGATCCTCGACGTTCATGGATTGCAGATTCTCAACCCCGTTGAACTGGAGACCATCCTCAACCAGATTACGGGCGTCGTCACTAATGGCTTATTCGCAAAACGTGGCGCCAATGTATTGCTGCTGAGTACCGACAACGGCATCCGGACAATTGCTAGCTGATGCAAGCGGAAATAAATATGTCATAACGGGACAGTATCATTCTTTGCTTCAATCCAATCCACAGGTGTGCAATGGCAAGTAGCGAACATATATCCAAGCAGTTTGACGCTGATCTTGAAGCAGTGCGAACCCGGGTGTTGCATATGGGCGGGTTTGTGGAAGAGCAGATCGAAAAATCCATTGATGCCCTTATCAGCGGCAATGAAAGCCTGATAGAAAAAACTATTGCGGATGATCATCGCGTCAACGCAATGGAGGTATCGATAGATGAGATCTGCAGCCAGATCATTGCGCGCCGGCAACCAGCCGCGGGTGATTTACGCATGATCATGACAGTCATCAAGACCATTACCGATCTGGAGCGTATCGGTGATGAGGCCGAAAAGATCGCGCGCATGGCGAAGCTGATCTATCAAACCGACCGTATGCATATGCCTCGTTTCGTCGAAATCAGGCATGTCGCTCAAATCGCAATGGATATGCTCCGCAAATCGCTGGATGCGTTTGCCCGCCTGGATCTGACCGCGGCGGCTGAAGTGATCCGTCAAGATGAACTGGTGGACGAGGAATTCCGTTCAATCATGCGCCAGCTCATCACGTTCATGATGGAAGACCCGCGCAAGATTTCTACCGCGCTTGAGATTCTTTTCATAGCAAAAGCGATTGAGCGTATTGGGGACCACGCCAAAAATATGGCGGAGTACGTAATATATATGGTCAAGGGCAAAGATGTGCGCCATGTTACGGTTGAAGAAATCGAGCGCGAAGTAAGAGAATAGGTCCCGGCGATATTCGGATTCCAGGCGAAAAATATGCTCGAATATTCCACCCTCGCGGCAGTCGACCTTGGCTCCAACAGCTTTCGCCTGCAAGTGGCACGGGTGGTAGGTAAACAGATTTACCCGCTCGACAGTTTACGTGAAATGGTACGACTTGCTGCCGGTCTTACCGCCGAGAAACGGCTGGATGAGGCTTCTCAGGCGCGCGCACTCGAATGTCTCAAACGTTTCGGCGAGCGGTTGCGTGACTTCCCGCCGCACTCCGTGCGCGCAGTAGGCACGAATACGCTAAGAGTTGCCCGGAACGCCTCAGCCTTCTTGAGGAAGGCCGAGGCCGCCGTTGGATTCCCGATTGAAGTTATAGCCGGCCGCGAGGAAGCGCGGCTCATCTATCTGGGAGTCGCCCACAGTATTCCAGCCTCTCCTAACGCTCGGCTGGTTATGGATATCGGGGGTGGCTCAACCGAATTTATCATTGGCAACCGTCTAAAGCCGGTCAGGCTGGAAAGCCTGTATATGGGTTGTGTCAGTTACAGCCTGCGCTTTTTCCCCGATGGCAGGATCACCAAAAGCGCGATGAAGCGCGCCGAACTCTCGGCGGGCGCCGAAATACAAGCTATCGCGGCGGAATTTGGCAGTGCTCATTGGCAGGAGGCATTTGGCTCATCCGGCACGGCGCGGGCGCTGGGGGATATTATCAAGCTGAACAACTTTGATAGCGTAGGTTGCAACGGGGACATCACGCTCGACGGTCTGGAAAACTTCCGCGACCATTTGCTCAAGGTCGGCGATATCAGCAAGCTGGAACTTGCCGGATTGCGTTCGGACCGGGCACCGGTTATCGCCGGCGGCTTTGCCATCATGTTCGCGGCATTTTCCGAGCTGGGTATCCGTTGCATGTCCCAAGCGAAGGGAGCCTTGCGCCAGGGCGTGCTTTACGATTTGCTGGGACGGTTTCATAACCAGGATATGCGTGAGGTGACGGTTAAGCAGTTCATGCAGCGCTACCGGGTCGATCCCGCCCAGGCAGGGCGGGTGGAATCATTGGCGCTATTGCTGGGTAAACAATTGCTGAAGGGTTTTCCGGATGAAGCGGAAGAGCTGCTTCAAATCCTCTCCTGGGCGGCCAGGCTGCATGAAGTTGGCATTTCAGTGGCTCACTCCGGCTATCATAAGCACTCGGCATATATTCTCGCCAACGCCGACATGCCTGGTTTCTCCAGAAGAGAGCAGGAGCGCTTGAGCGCGCTTGCTCTCGCTCACAAGGGAGGCATCGGCAAGGCACGAGAGTTTGTTGCCGGCCCGCTGGATTTCGCCTCACTTTTTGCGCTTCGCCTTGCCGCACTGTTCCATCGCAGCCGTAGCGGCATCGAGTTGCCGCGGCTGGAAGCGAGCCTGGGCGATAAGGAATATGGGCTCTGCATCGAACGACGATGGCTGAAGCACAACCCGCTGACGGATACCGCGCTATCTGCCGAAATCGAGCAATGGGCTGCTCTCGGGTACGATTTCCATATCAATAAACTGGACGGAAATGAGGCCCGTGAAGCGGATAAAGCAGCCGGTAGCGCAACCGGCACCTAAACGGACTAGAGGGACTAACCGGACAAATAGTCTATGGAGCGACACTCCAAGAAGAGATCTACAAAAGCGGGACTGCCGCCGGGAACGCTGGTGCACATTGGCGCCAGGAAAAGCGGTACTACTTACATCACCCTGGCCGATTATGATGCGAGCGGCGTGCGTGAATCCAGGGTGACTGCTGCTGAACTGCCTGACAGGATAAAGCTCGCGAGCGGCGTCAAATGGATCAATGTTCAAGGGTTGGGGGATGCCGGCACCATGGAGCAAATCGGCGCCTGCTTTAACCTGCATCCGCTGGTCCTGGAGGATATATTCAATACCGAGCAGCGTCCCAAGCTGGAAGATTACGGGGACTATCTGTATGTAGTGCTCAAAACGTTCGGTTACGAGAAAAAAGACTCTGAAGAGAGAATCAGTGCGGACCAGGTCAGCCTGGTGCTGGGAAACGATTTCGTGTTGTCATTTCTGGAAGCAGATGGCGTTCAGTTCGCGTCATTGCGTGAGCGCTTACATTCAGGAAAAGGCCAGATACGGAAGTCCGGAGCCGATTTTCTGATGTATAGCATGATTGACGCTATTGTAGACAGCTACTTCGTCATTCTTGAACGGCTCGACGAAAATACCGAAGCGCTGGAAACAGAGTTGATCTCACAACCTCAACCCAGTACGCTGCATTCGATTTACCGACTCAAGCGCGAAAATGTTTTTTTACGCCGATCGCTGTGGCCGCTACGAGAAGTTATCAATTCATTGCAGCGCGGGGATTCGCCACTATTCACGCGCAATACGTTACTCTTTTTGCGAGACGTATATGACCATACGATTCATATCATCGAATCGGTCGAGTCCCTGCGGGACCTGACAGCGAGCATGCTCGACATCTACATCTCCAGCGTGAGCTTCCGCATCAGCACGGTGATGAAGGTGCTCACCGTCATTACCACCATATTTATGCCACTGAGCCTGATAGCCGGAATTTATGGGATGAACTTCAGATACTTGCCCGGGCTCACATGGGACTGGGGGTTTTTCGTGGTGCTGGGAACCATGACGGTAATCAGCATGGCAATGCTCGCACTATTCCGGTGGAAGAAGTGGTTATAGCAGGAGGCTGTGGCACCTGATCAAGGATGAGATATTTGTAAGGCCCCCTGTCCAGACAGAATTTTGCGGATATTCCTCAGAGTATCCTGGGAGTAGAGGTCGCCTCCATCCCGGCCTTTTCCCAGGAAAGCACTTCGACGCTGCGGAGGCGTGCCCAAGTTATGAGCGATGCGCGGAGCAACCGGGGAACGCCAGGCAGCATCCATACTTCGGAAATTCTCTTGTCCGCGCGCCAGCTGCGCAGCAGAAGACCCGCTGCCGCCCTTACGCCCGCGCGATTACTGCGCATCTGCAAGCAAGGAAGCAGCTGGACAGGGCGGGGAGTAAGCCAGTGAACATAGCCTCCGCCTTGAAACACGCTTTCGAGCATATCAAGAAGGGTCGGGGGGAAATGCGTTAAGGCACAGCTACCGGAGAGAAGCAGAATATTACGCCGGGCCTCGGGATAGCGCGAGAAGTAAAGGTCGCGGTTGCGCCTTACCAGTTCCCTGAAAGCCCGGCCACGTCCAAACGATCCGCCGCCCTTATGCTCGATACGCGCATCAGGGTGGACGCCAAGCCGCCATCCGCCTTGCTCAAGCCGCCGGCCCAAGTCAACATCTTCATAATAGCCTCGGCCAAATTCTGGATCAAAACCTCCGACTTCCTCAAAGACGCCGCGCCGCGCGAGGAACGCATGACCCTGGAAACGATGTGTCTGTATGTAACCGCCTGGCCGTCGCAGGTATTGGTCGAAATCGTATCTCGCATAGTCGTTTCCGCTGGGAATGATGACTGCCAGCTGCGGGTCAGCCGCGAGCGCTGCACATAGTGTGGGCACGAAATCCTCGGCCACTGCCGTGTCTGAGTTGAGCACCAGTACGTAAGCTGCGTCAGAGCGGCTGACCGCCTCGTTTACCGAGGCGCCGAAGCCCTGGTTCTTCCGGGCGTGATGAACATGAATGCGCTGATACGGCAATCGGTCGAGCATGAGGCGCGTGGGAGCGGCGGAGGCGTCGTCCTGAATATATATATGACATACGGAACTGCCGAGAGCGGTAAAGACGGAGTCGATGCAGCGCCGGGTTAGCTCGGGCGCGTTGTAGACCGGAATCACCACATCGATGGACGGTAGGGCCGGCATTCGGCTCAGCAGTGTCCTTGGATCTGTCCGGGGAACTGGTCAATCATGCAAAGGCGAGCTTTGCAGGGCTATTTTGCGGAGGGGTGCCGTTCTGGCTGGCCTTTGGCCGCACCTGCGCTTCCAGCAGCGCCACATAACGGGATAATACGTCCGGGCCGCCTACATCGATCATTTCCTGCAAAAACCGCTGATGGTGTTCTTTCGTATAAAAAGAATCGCAGCCATGGGAAAGGAATCTTTCCATGTGTTTATACACGTCGTCCCGGCAGCGCAGTTCTGCTTCGGGAATGTATTCGGCCAATGCAGAACGTCCGGCATGCAGATAATCGGCAGCCAGTACCGGCTTCTTTTTCTTGACTGCTTCAAATACAACCGAAGTCGCAAGATCAATTATGACGTCCGCCCAATTCATGAGGTGAATGGAATGGACATCACCCCCCACTACGCTCACATTCGGCAAACGCCGAAGGGAAATATCCTTTGTCAGGGATTGTTGCCAGCCACCGCGGGTGTGCGGCTTGATTACCAGTTCCACTCCCGGAAAGCCGGCCACTATGCGCACCACTTCTCCTACTTCTTCCCAAAACGTCGAAAAATTGCTCTTTCTCAGAAACAGCACGACTTTGAGCTGGCTCTCCGAGCGAGTCAGGGGCGAAGGCGGCATCAGCTTTGCCAATCTGGCAAGCCATTCATCGCAGTAGCGCGGCGACCCTAGTACGGCGAGCTTCTGATTATCCATGAATGGACGAAAGCGCACCGAACATAGCTCGTTCGGCACCACGACCTTTTCGAAAATTCCCGCGTTGGCGAAAGTAGTGTCAGGTTCCAGGCGCAATTCCCTCCGGCGTATCAACTGGCTGGCATGAGGGCTGTCCCCATGCGGCAAGGATACCGTGCCGAGACCCATGCTGCGCGCGGTGGATAGCACCACCTTGACCCATTCCACGCAGATGGAAGAATTTCTTTCTATCCAGTCAAATACCACCACGCCTTCATTACTTTCGCCAAAACTGCGCCTCAGCAGGCGTTTGGCGGTACTCTTCCAGACTGATTCACGTCGCTTGGCGTCATAGAGCTCCTCCAGGGTCTTCATGACCGGGCCAATGAACGGGCGCCGCAAGCTGCGGATCAGTATCAGTGTCTGAAAAAACCACTTGAGAAACTCGACAGGCGACAGCACATCGGCGATGTAGGCCATCCGCACACCGTTGAGCCCCTTGAGAAAATTGATACGATAATCATTACGAAAGCGGGAGTTACCTATCAAGACGATATCGCAGGTATGCCCCGAATCGATCCACTTGGAGATTACCGGAGTAATATGATCTATGTCATTATAATGACGGAGAAAAAAAAGCGCTTTCATCCCCGCGTTTTCATCCTTTGCGCGTTGCGGACAAGCAGTAGTATATCCGTCATTTAATTGAAGATTCCGATCTGTTTCGGGTAACGAAAAAGCGCGTAATTGTACACCTGAGGACAGATGTTTGCCAGCACAGCCTTTGTTTGATATCGCGGCACTCTGTTAAAATAGAAAGCTTTGCCGACTCCAGGAAGAGCAAGGGGGGTTTTGGCCCTTGGTCTCACATTAAAGGCAAACCGGCAGGCAAACACGCGTTAGCCTGTATGGGTTGACCGGTACTGGCTTGCGTCTCCTGCATTGACTGTAAAACTGATAAACGGCGATCAACCACGGATCGCTCCCTGACTGATAAACATGAGGAATGTAAGTTGGTAATGAAAACAATTGCTGTAATACCCGCGCGCATGGGTTCAATGCGGTTTCCCGGGAAACCGGTCGCAAAACTGCTGGGGCGCACCATGCTTGAGCACGTCTACAAGCGTGTTGCCCTGAGCAATTCGCTTGATGCCACCTACATAGCCACATGTGATGAGGAAATCCGCCGCGTGGCCGAGGATTTTGGCGCCCCCGTGATAATGACATCCGATACCCATGAAAGAGCGAGTGACCGGGTTGCCGAGGCAGCCGCTGGAATGGATGCCGAACTCATTGTCATGGTACAAGGTGATGAACCGATGACCCGGCCGGAGATGATTGACGAGGCCGTGGAGCCATTCCGCCACGAGCCGCAGCTGGGCTGCGTAAATCTCGCTCGAAGCATTGATAACAAGGCAGATTTCTTGGACTTCAACACAATCAAGGTGGTAATGAATCAAAGAGGCGACGCCCTGTATATGTCAAGGCAACCGATACCCACCGCCGCAGCCTCGTCTCAACCGGGGTTCCCGCACTCATTCGGCTTCAAGCAGGTATGTATCATTCCATTTCGCCGTGCCACCTTGCTTGAGTTCGCCCGATTGCCGTCGACACCGCTGGAAAAACTGGAGTCCGTGGACATGCTCCGATTGCTGGAGCACGGTTATCGGGTGAAGATGGTAAGAACCGGGTTCGATACCCAGGCGGTGGACACGCAAGCCGATCTGGAGCGTGTGGCCAGGCTGATGGAGTCGGATCCGTTGCTGACCTCATATTGAGCCGGATTCTCCCGCACGTTACACGAATAGCTTTTCAAAGGAAGTGTTCATGCAGTTAAAATCCAAATTGGCGCGAAATGCATTGACCATCGGCTCCTGGATCACCTTGGGCCATCCGGCAGTCGCCGAGATCATGGGCGCAGCCGGATTTGACTGGCTCGTACTGGATACGGAGCATAGCGTCCTTGAACTGAGCGAAGTTCAAATACTGATCCAGGTGCTCGACGGACAACGATGTCCTGCTATCGTGCGGCTGACCTCGAATCATCCCGACCAGATCAAGCGTGTAATGGACGCGGGTGCCACGGGCGTAATGGTGCCCATGATAAAAACCTCGGCCGATGCCGAGGCTGCGGTCCAATCGGTCTACTATCCCCCCCGCGGCCAGCGAGGCGTCGGTCTGGCACGCGCTCAAGGATATGGCGCACGTTTCCAGCAATACCGGCACTGGCTGGAAGATAATGCCGTCGTGGTAGTGATGATTGAACATATCGACGCTGTGAACGCAATTGATTCCATTCTTACCGTACCCGGAATCGACGCCTATATCATTGGCCCCTATGATCTTTCAGGTTCCATTGGACGTCCTGGCGAACTCGATTACCCGGAGGTCCAATCCGCGATAGACCGCGTACTTGAGGCTGGGCGCCGCCTTGGCATGCCCGGGGGCATCCATGTCGTCGAACCCGACCCGGTGCAGTTGCGTAAATACGTCCAGGCCGGCTTCAGCTTTCTTGGCTACGGCGTGGACATTCGCATCCTCGACACACTTTGCCGGAGCCATATGAAAAAAATAAGGGAAGACCTATGAGCAAACTTGTTATCTCGACCTCGTCGTTTGATGTGGACAACAACCCTCATATCCAGCAATTGCTGCAAAGGGGTATGCACGTCGCCGGCAATAGCTACGGGCGCAAGCTTACGGAAGAGGAAGCCATCGCATTGCTAGGCGAGGATACCGTCGGGATGATCGCGGGCATAGAGCCTTTGACAGAACGTGTTTTTGCATCGGCCAGAAGCCTGAAGGTCGTTTCTCGCTGTGGGAGCGGTCTGGATAGTGTCGATCTTGCTGCGGCAAAGCGCCACGGTATCAGGGTTCTCAACACGCCGGAGGCGCCGGCCCAGGCGGTGGCTGAGCTTACCTTGGCGCTGATATTGAATGCGCTGAGACAGGTATGCCAAACCGACAAACTCGTCCGGGCGGGACAGTGGCCGCGAACACAGGGAGGATTGCTCGCTGCCCAGCGCGTAGGTATCGTTGGTCTGGGCCGCGTGGGCCGACGTGTTGCCCGTTTGTGCCAGGCGTTTGACGCCGAAGTGGTGGCCCATGATTCATACGTTGATCACTCCCCGCATGGGGTAGAATTAATACCCTTGGATAAGCTTCTGGCAGGGTCGGATATCATCAGCCTGCATCTTACTTATGACGCTGACACGCATCATCTCCTGGATAGGGCTGCATTGGCGCGCATGAAACGCGACGCCATCGTAATCAATACAGCTCGTGGCGGGCTAATCGATGAGACCGCCCTGGCCCAGGCCCTCACTTCCGGGCAATTGGGCGCTGCCGCACTTGACGTTTTCGAGCAGGAACCGTACCACGGTGAGTTGCTAAAATGCGAAAATGCGGTTCTCACCTCCCATATTGGCTCCCTCGCGAGAGAATCTCGCCAACGGATGGAAACCGAGGCCGCGGAGAATCTACTGCGAGGCTTGATGGAAACAGGGGTGATGGAAAACGGGTAAACGGAGAATGTCCGAAATCGCAATCGTGTACGGTGCCAGCGGATTTCTTGGCAGCCATGTGGCAGACGCTTTATGCGCTGCCGGGTATCAGGTGCGCCTGTTTGATCGGTCCCCGTCACGCTATCAGCGCCACGATCAGGAGATGATCATCGGCGACATCATGGATCTTGACCAGGTGACGGATGCAGCCAGGGGCGCCAATGTGGTCTACAATTTCGCCGCCATCGCCGATATAGATGAAGCCAATGACAAACCGCTCGCCACCGCCACAATCAATGTGCTGGGCAACATGCACGCTCTGGAAGCCGCCCGCCTAGCCGGGGCGCGGCGCTTTGTATTCGCCAGCACAATTTATGTCTACTCGGAGTCTGGCTCTTTTTACCGTGCCAGCAAGCAGGCGGCGGAGCGCTTTATCGAAACCTATCACGAGCGTTACGGGCTTGACTATAGTATCTTGCGCTACGGCTCCCTGTACGGCAGGCGTGCGGACGCGCGCAATGGTATCTATCGCATGTTGCACGAAGCGGTGGAACGGCATTCGATTACTTATCACGGCAGCGGCGAGGCGATCCGCGAATACATTCATGTAGAAGATGCCGCGCGTATGAGCGTGCAGGTGCTGGGACGGGAATTTGCGAACCGCCATCTGATACTGACCGGACAGGAACGGTTACGCATCAAGGACGTCATGACGATGATCTCGGAAATCATGCCATGGAAAATTGAACAACATTTTGAACAGGCCCGCGCGGGGCATCATTACGAGGTGACTCCTTACGCATTTCAACCCCGCATCGGTCACAAGCTGGTTCTTAACGAGCATGTCGATCTGGGCCAGGGTCTGCTGGACTGTCTCCGGGATATCCACAAGAGCATGCATCACTCCGGTGAAGATGATGAGGCAACGCCGCTGGCGTCCGACAACAGAGCATGACGACCGTAGCCTGGCAAGCCATTATTTTCGACTTCGACGGAGTCGTAGTCGAATCCGGCGAAATCAAAACGCAAGCCTTTGCCAATCTCTATCGGGATTATGGTGAGACCATAATGGCCGAAGTAGCGAACTATCATGGTTTGAACGGAGGCATGTCGCGCTATGAGAAATTTCGTTATTTTCAGGAAACCCTTTTGGAAAGACCTCCGCTTACGCCTGATGAAGAACAGCAACTCGACCGGCGTTTCTCCGAACTCGTGGTCGAGGCCGTGATTTCCAGCCACGCGGTGCCCGGGGCGGCGGAATTGATTCGTAAGGAAGCAGGCAGAATACCTTTATTCATCGCGTCCGGGACGCCGGAAGGGGAACTGAATACAATTGTAACCCGCCGCGGCCTGGCCTCCTATTTTACCGCTGTGCGCGGCTCGCCCACGCCGAAACAGAAACTAATCGCGGATATCTTGTCAACTCATGGCCTCTTGCCCCAGCGTGTACTGATGATAGGTGATGCCCTGATCGATTATCAAAGTGCGCAGCTTAACAATGTTGCATTTCTTGGACGTGTGCGCCCCGGGGATACAAGTCCTTTCCCGGCGCATGTGGACGTATTACCTGACCTGAGCTCATTGCTCACCTGACAGCGCCACCTGTCACCCACAAGGCATCAGCGGAAGTCAGGGAATTGCCGGGATGCGCAACCGGGAACAATTCAACGCATTACGCCCCGCCGCAACAACTGCCAGGAGACCTTGAAGCCCCATAGCACGGGATGCCGCCGCAGCATAGGCGTCACTTCCACACGAACTCCAGTATGGCGCTCGATCTTCCACGCGGCGTAGCTGATGCTATCATGAAACGTAAATGCTGCCTTTGTCAGCCGCAGCACGGACAAGACTTTTCCCTGCCAGCGGCGTAATCGCCAACGCCGCAGCGAACACTGGCGTGCAGTCCCATCGGCAAGGCATCGATAGTTTCCGTCTGGCAGCGTCTCTAGCGTTGCCGTCAATGCCGGCAAGGCCCAGGCGGTCAATTGCGCATACTCATCCTGATTCAACTCCGCAAGCTGCCGTGCGCGCGCAGCCCGCTCAGGTCGCAGCTCTGCCGCATACGTTTGCGTCAATCCATGAGTCCAGATCGCTTCCGAATTCGCCACGGAAGACTCCAGCGTTGGAAGACTCGATCTGAGAAACGTAACCACCGCATGGGCCAGCGCATCATGAATTCGTTCGCGGACAACTTCATCACGCGCGTACAATAAACGCGTGGGTTGCGCAAAGCGCGCCCAGAGGTATGGATGAAACCATTGTCGGGTTCCCCGCTCAAAGTCCGCCGTGGTAACCACGGCATATTTGGCGCGGAACTTCTGTTCGCCCCGGGATGCCTCGAGATAAAACACATTTGGCGGCAACCAGGCGTTGAGGTAACGCAGATAACGCTCTGGGTAAGCATTGGTGTAACTGTCCACCACGACATAGAAATCAGCTACCCCCTCGCCAATCTCGTGTGCTCGCAAGCAGGATCCATAGAGAAGCACGGCGTCAAGCGATAAGCCGAACCGGGTTTTTATTGCTTCAACAAGGACGAGAAAATCCATTGACACCGCCTTCGAACTCAGCAAGGCCATCCCGGACACCAGGTCATCCGGGAGTTTGTAATCGACTATTGACGAGCTGTCTGCCATTTCATGAGTCCGTGCTTACATTATTCACTGCCAGAAAGCAGACCGGGCCGGCTGCCATGATACGCAAAAGCCCATCTTTGCCAGCTGCGCGGTAGGATTCCCCGTCGACAATATAATCATCATCGATCAGTAGTTCCAGTGCTTGGGTATTGCAACTATGATAGCCATCGTCTTTCGTGAGGATATCCCCGCGGCCTGAAAGTAATGACCATAGAGAGCGCAGGGGCCGCTTTCGCTGCTGCCGCACGAACGTGACATGCAGCGGTTCCGGCTCCCGCCCCCAGTACGGGCGCATGCCAAACAGGAGCCGGTCCAGTGTGCTGGCGAAAAGGAACGAATAGGTTCCCTGGTGCCGTTCGCCGCTATTCTGGATAATCGACATCTGGACCGGCGCCCACGCCCTCTCACGGCGCCCGAGGAGTGCTCCGGCAAGATAGCCCAGCATGATGATTCCCGAATAAATCTCTCCAGTGACGCCCAGCTTCTTCACGCCGCCCTGGGAAAATATCACGGCACGCGCAATCAACCCCACGCCGAAGAACATACCATAAACTTTGGCGGTGCCCGCCTGTTCAATCGACAAAACGTGGCGCTGAACAAACACGGGTGGATTTTGGTTCAGCAAACACCGGCGCAACTCCCGCAGGAGATCCTCCGGCCTGCCCTGGATACCCAGATCCAGGGCAGTCATATTGGTCGTGCCCCCAGGGATCACGGTCAAGACCGGCCACTTCGGCCCCGGCTGGACTGAGAATAGATGATTCAGGACGGCCTGCACTGTTCCATCTCCGCCTACGATTACAAGCAGATCAATATCGGATTCCAGAAAAGCATCAACTGAGGCACAAATCTCTGCCGCAGTCGTCACTTCCCGGCAGCCAGCATTAGGAATATCGGCCAATTCCCGTTTTATCGCCTTGCGACGCTTGCGGATACGCCCACTCAGCGGATTGAACAGAAACCCGACCTTGGCCGAACCTCCGCTGAGCCTATCAATCCGGATCTGTTCTACCATTCAATCCAGGCGGCATAAAAACGGGCGCGGCGGACTTGTCTTCCCGTTATCCGCTTTCCAGAATATATGGAAACGCCGCTTGATTGATGCTGTTGCGTCAGTTTCAGCCGTAGTTGCATTGGGCATGGAATGTGAAATTGATGGAATTTAAATGATCTCGCAGTAATGTGCTCAACCGTGCAAGCGGCGCAGATTACAACATATACCGCATTACCGCCACAGCAACAGCTCCCCCGCAGCGAACACGGGAGAACTTTTCCTTTATCGGGACTACTGAACTGGGGAGCAGGTTAAATGATTCGCCGCAACCACAAAACAGCAACAGCGGTCAGCAGCAGGCCCGGAAAAAGCGCGGTCAGTGCCGGGTTCAAGTGCAGCAGGAGCCCTGCATTCGAAATAATCTGATCGAACAGGTACACCCCGATGCCCAGCATGGCAGCGAGAACGAGCTTGCTGGCAAGTCCCCCTCGTACCGATCCAAAAACAAACGGTATCGAAAGCAGCAGCATTGCAATTGTTGTGATCGCCGCGCCTGCCTTCCGCCATAAAGCCAATGCGTAAGCATCCGCCTCCTGGCCCGTCGCGCGCAAAAAACGAACGTGTAAAAATAGCTCGACAGGCGATAGGCTTTCCGGCGGCTTGGTAAGTGTCGAGATATCGTCCGGACTCAGGAATGATCTCCATATCATCGAGTCAGAGCTTAAGGATTCTATCCGTTGCCCCGTAAATGTCTTGGTTGTGACCTCGCTCAGCTGCCACATATCACCTTCGATGAAATCCGCATATCTGGCATAGGTGTAGGTCGACAGAAATCCGTCATCGTCAAAATGCATCACCTCGATATCTGCCGCTTTCCCCGCGTGCAGCATCTCCCCGATACGCAATATGTTTCGTTCATCCCGGGTCCAGATACCCAGATCCTTGCCCAATGCGGCGCTCTTCTCAAGCCCCACGGCCCGAAATGATATGGCCTTCTGTTGCAATTGCGGCGCGACAAATTGATCTAGTACAGTAATGAATAGTAAAAGGGTCAGCCCGACTGCGAGAGGAGGCAGACTGATACGAACGGGGGAAACTCCAGCCCCCCGTAACGCCGTCAACTCTGATCCGGCAGCCAGACGCCCCAGGGCGATTACGTTGCCGATCAACGCAATGAAAGGCGCCAGCTGGATAAACCTGCGCGGCAGAAGCAAGGCAGTATGCAGGAACGCATCCTGTACGCGATAAGTGCCCCGCCCGACATCGTCAAGCTGATCCAGCAGGTCAAGGAAACCGAAGAGCGGCAGAAGCACTGCGGTGGCAATCCCCAGACCCAGCAAAACCTGCACCGCCAGATAGCGATCGACTATTGTCATCTGCGCAAAAAAAGCTTCTGCCGGAAACCCGGCGACAACAGACTGATCGCGGTCAGGGTCATCAGGATATAGAGCCACCAGACGCCAGGCATTCTGCCAATTGTCCCTTGCTCCACCCACGTTTGGGCCAACCCGCTTAGAATATAGTAGATCGCAAAAACGAGTGCCGCGGCATAATACGTTTTATCGCCCTTTTCCTGGCGAGGGGGAGCGCGGCTGAATGGCACGGCAATAAGAGCCAGCAGAATCGTGGCAATGGGGCGAGAGAGCCGCCATTGGAATTCGGCAATATCCCTCGGCTGGTCGGATTTCATCAATGCAGCGGTAGCCGCAGCCTTGCGCTTGTAATCCAGCACATTTCCACTGTCGGTGAAATAGACGATTTTTTCAAACTGGACAACGGTATCTCTCATTCCGGAGTGCATGAGCTTGTAAATGAACCCATCCGACAAATGCACCTGCGGACGTTCGCCTGCGACGGGCTCCTGCTGCCGGGCGTCTCTGGCCAGAATGATCTCGCTGGCGCCATCCTTATTGATGTAATGAAATACATTTTTCATCTGTTCACCGGAGCCGTCCTTGGCCCCAATATAGATCACCCTGCCCTTGCTCTCGCTTCCATAGAAACGCCCAGCCTGAAACCGATCTGCATTTAACTCTGCCTCTGCCAGGGCATTCAGCATGTAACTCTCTTCATACGCCCAGGGACGTACATAAATGGAAAGCGTTCCGCTGGCGATTCCGACAGGGATTGCAACGATGAGGACAGCAAAGATTATGCGCCGTTCGCTGACGCCGGCAGAACGCAGTACATTGATTTCCTGGTCTCGATGCATTCGTCCAAGTCCAATGACTACCGCGACATACAGCGAGATGGGCATCAGCACTTCCAGGGCGATTACCGTCTTCAGCAGCACGAGCTTCAGCATGGCGGCAAGGCCAAGCGATCCCGACATTGCGCCAGCCAGGAAACTGGCACTACTGAAACTCGAAAACAATGCTGTCAGGATTACGGCCACCACGGTAAACGGTATCAACAATTCGCGCGTGATATATCGTTCTATTATCTTCACGGATGGATGCCCGCTGCTGCGATAATGAGCAGACCTTAAGGGTTATCGGATAAGATTGTGCGAATCCGCCTGCTCTCCGGCAGGAGGCGCTGCTCGAGCCAGTACGGATTCCGCGAGCAGCAAGTCCTCGACCTTATCAACATCCACCCCGGCTTGCGGATAAGGCAAAAAAACCGGGTGAACTTTTATACCCGTTCTGGCCGAGACAGTATTCAGCGCCCGGTTCATCGTCAAAAACCCGAGCAAATACGAGAGAACCGCGAGAGGGCCGAATGTCCGCGCAATCAATAACCAGGGGCGTTTCCGCAGTTCTTCCGCCCGCTGCCAGAACGAAACCAGGCCACGGCCACGATAATTGAGAAAGGCATAGAGATTGCAACCGCAGACGCCGCCGTCTCGCAGACGTATTACGGTGCGCTTCACACCCGGAAACGCGGTAGCCACATCTTCAAACTTCACTACTCCCACGGTGGCATCGGCGTCGGCGGCTTGGGATCTGCTTAAAAAATGCCGCACAATCGCAGGCGTCAATAACGCGTGATCCGCTGTTGTCAGCAATATCGGGCTATGCTGCTCAAGCTGTGCAAGGGCGCTATTCGCGCTGCGGCTGGGCGAATCCAGGTTCGGCACCCAGACGACACGGCCGCATGCAACCCGCTGCGCCAGTTCAGGGCAGCTCGGAATCACGTACTCGGGCGGGCCACATATCACAGTCGTCTTCACCATGCCGCTGGCTTCCAGCGCATCCAGCACACGGATGATCATGGGCGTTCCACAGACCGGTGCAATCGCCTTGCAAGCTACACCCGTTTCATTTGCAACGGGATCGCTGCCTGTGCGATCCGCAGCCAGCACCACGGCGATAAACTGATCCGTTTTACCCATTGCAACCTTTTGCTCCATTTCCAGCGTGTGGAAGTTGATCACAGGGTCTTTCCATAGATGCGGTAACGCTTATACTGCCTGCAGCCCAAGGTATCCAGGATTGCGCGCATGGATTTGTTATCCTCAAGTATCCAAGAGAGTTCCACCGCCTGAATTCCCATGGCGCGTCCCAGTTCCCTCGGTGCATCTATCACCATGAAAGCCAGCGCCATGCCAAGCGGGGTATTGTGAAACTCCTTGCGTACCCCCATCAATGGTACCCGGCCAGTTCGAACCCCCCCCCTGGATTTGAGCCGGATCAGCTTGATCCAGCCAAATGGGAACAAGCTCCCGTCAAGCTTGGCAAAAATTTCGTTAAGGTTCGGCAACGCCACCATGAAGGCCGCTGGAACGCCGTCAACCTCGGCAATCTGGATACCATAGTCAGGAACGAGCAAGCGGAGGCTGGTGCCAAGCTCGTCAAATTCTGCCTTGGTAAAAGGAACGAAGCCCCAGTTCTCGGACCAGGCGTCATTGAATATATCACGCAGGACTTCCATCTCCTCATTGAACTTGCCGCGGCGCAACGGCCTCAACCGCACCTGTCGGCTAAATTTCCCAATCAGCGCACTCATCAAACGAGGCACCTTGAAATCCACCTCCACCCAATAGGCAAGCAAGTCCTTCAAGGGTTGGTAGCCCTGCTCTTCCAATAACCTGCCATACCAAGCGCGCGAATGCGGCATCATCACCATTGGCGGGGTATCGAAACCCTCTACCAGAATGCCGCACTCCTGATTAATGGATAAATTGAACGGACCGCTGACACGCCTCGTCTGGCGGGCGGAGAGCCATCCCTCCGCCGCACGAATAAGCGCGGCGCATACCTCGCTATCATCCATGCATTCCAGCAAGCCAAAATGGCCAGTATCCGATCCATAGCGTTGCCGGTGCAGTTGATCAATCTGGGCACTAATCCTTCCCGCCGCGTGGTTATCCCGGTAGGCAACCCATGCCTGCCACTCTCCATGCTTGAAAAATGGATTGAATTTCGAAAAATGCAAACGCCGCTCCAAGCGCAACGGCGGCACCCACATGGGATCGTCGGCGTAAATACGCCATGGGACATCAATAAATGTTCCCATCTCACGGCGGTTTGTTACAGGGCGCACGGTAACGCGCGACGGGTCGAGCGGCGCGAGCATTTCATTCATGACGAAATGGTTTATGGAGCATAGACTGAGGCATTTAATGACGCAGCCGGTTTAACGGCGATCAGGGGTGGTTGACCAGGGATCAGCGTCCAATTCCCCCGCCTTCTCCGCCTTCCCGGAACATCGAGCCACAACAGGCACGGCGCTGGCAAATCGAAGTGTTGCGCCGGGTTTGCACCCCTCATACGCGGCACCTTAGGGAAGCCATGAACAAGTCCTCCGCGGAGCTGGCTGTAGCGGTGCTCTGTGAGTGCCCTGAGTTGTGCCGCACTTGTACAACCAGAAATAGACGGATATGGGTTAGACAGGTATGGGTTAACTGGACGACACGAGGATACAGTTTGATATTATAATTGTTCGGTTATGGATGGGGGAAATTTCAGCAATTCGGGGGTAAAAAGAACTTCGGGTGCTCCATCACCGTACGTATGATTGGCAAGGTGAACAAGAGTCGTTTTTATCGTTTTCCGTCCCTGAGGGACAGCCCGGCGCAACATCCAATAGCGAAAGTAAAAGCTGGACAAGGAACAACTTGCTGAGCAACAGTCAGTATTATTGCCGATGCCGAAAAACGAAAAAATAACAGTTCGATTTTCTCTCGTAACATTTACGGAAAGGTGTGGATTGATTAATGGACGATAATGAATATAATTTTCTAATTGCTCTCGCTCTTATCCCTGCCGTCGTTGGGCTACAAATATGGGTACGCAATCGCCGGCGGCGTCATCGTAACGAGACGGGGCAACTGGAATTCGGTAGTCTCGGCGCAACGCTCTTCTCGATAGTTATTGAAGGATTGGTGGTGATGTCGAGTTTCGTACTTGTTATCTGGATCATGGGGGGCATACTGCGATACCTGTTTCCCATGGTATTCAATGCAAAGTGATTGAGTTACACCAATGCCGGTCACCGGCAGAGGATTTAATTGAAGTAAACCATGGCCCTCGGCGGCTCCCCTTAAGCTTGAGACCTGGCCATATCAATTTTTATTCGAGAGTACGGAACGCGCTGAGGATACAGAACTCGAGGAACAGGATATAGGCAACAATAAGGCTGTAATAATGAAATTGCCCGGTTTGCGGAGCACATAATGATTTGCCCTGTTTCATTTTCAGGACTCTCTCCTGCACCGAGCAACGGTTCGGGAATTGCATATCAGTTCAGTTCTTCGTGCGAGTTCCGGATAGTATAATTTTAAGCGGCTTTTTTTCGCCAGGCACATCCTTAATCCTTATGTCTGATCGCGGTCGTGTATGCGCATAGTTGTCACAGGAATGGGCGTAGTTTCGCCTATTGGTACCGGCACTGAACAGTTCTGGGCAGCAGCTACCAATGGTGTCAGTGGTATCCGCAAAATTACCAGCTTCGACGCATCCGGCCAGCGCTCCCAAGTTGCGGGAGAAGTCGCCGGATTTGATCCGGCCACGTTTCTATCGGCCAAATATATAGAGCAAACGGACAGGTTCACCCAGCTAGCGATGCTCGCTACGAAACTGGCGCTTGAAGATGCGGATGGACTCGATACATACGCACCTGAGCGTCTGGCCGTGAGCATGGGTTCGGGGATGGGCGGCTTCGCCACATTTGAGTCCGCCGCCCTGCGCAAGTTTGGAAATCGGCCGATACCGCCGTTCACGGTACCTCGAACCATGGCAAATTCAGCGGCTGCCTGGATCGCCATCAAACATCGGATAAAAGGGGTGAACCTGACCTGCAGCACTGCGTGCTCTTCCGGAGCCAACGCGATTGGCATAGGCCTTGACCTTTTGCGAACGGGGAGAGCCGATGCCGTAATCGCCGGTGGCGCAGAAGGGTGCGTATTACCGCTTACCATGACCGGTTTCGAAGTATTGCATGCCCTGGCCACCGGTTCCAATGCCGACCCGGCACGCGCATCACGGCCATTTGCCAAAGGCCGTGATGGGTTCGTTATGTCGGAAGGCGCAGGCATTCTCATTCTGGAAAAGGAAGAGCAGGCCAGGTTGCGGGGGGCGAAAATATATGCCTGCCTTGCTGGTTACGGACAAACATGCGACGCAACGCACATCGTGATGCCGGATATGAGTGGCCAGGTAACGGCAATGAAGGGCGCCATCCAGGATGGCGGGCTGGGACCGGAATCCATCGATTATATTAATGCGCACGCAACCTCGACCCCCCTTGGGGACATTGTTGAAACCCGAGCGATAAAAACTCTTTTTGGGGACCGGGCCCGGGATATTCCTATCAGCGCGACCAAATCCATGATTGGTCATTCTATCGGCGCCTCGGCTGCCATCGGCAGCATTGCCACGATAATGGCCCTTCATACCGGCACGATACACCCAACTATTAACCTTGATGAAGCTGATCCGGAGTGCGATCTTGATTACACACCCAACGGGGCGCGGGAGAAGAACCCCCGGACCGGCCTCTGCAACGCTTTCGGGTTTGGCGGCAATAATGCCAGTATCCTTTTCACAACCCTTGAATGAAGGAAGCGATTAGATATGGACACAGCGGATATTGAAGCAAAAGTCATACAGTTCATCGCTGCAAAAGTTGAAAACCTGGACGTTTCCACAATTAACAGATCTTCGAAGTTCGAAGATCTGGGACTCGACTCTATGGATACGATTCAGCTTTTGTTTGATGCGGAAGATACTTTTGGCATCAATTTCGACAGTGAGGAAGCGAAAGGTTTTAGCCGCGTAGGGGATATTATTGCTTATATCGAGCAACATCAGGCATCAGCGCAATCATAAGGGCCAGTCGCTGCATGAGTTGCGCTTGAGCGAACCCGCAAAACGAACTCGCAGGCCCGGACTTTGTTCCAGCGTCTCTCTATCTTATTCTCTTTTCCCGGATAGGGATTTTTTCGGGGAGGAACTCCTGCTTTTTGGTTTCACGAGCTTTGTGCCAGTAGTCGTCGCCGTTGTTTCTGTCTTTTTTTCCCTCGGTTCAAACTCAAATCCCACTTTTCCGTCCGCACCTATCACCAGATAAGCCGAAAATGGCCTTCCCTTCTTGGAAATAAATTTTGACAACAGATCGGTTTTACCGGTGCGCAGCAGCTTTGCTGCCTGCTCATGTTCAAGCGGACGCGCGAGAATTATTTTTCCCATTTTAAAATCACACGTGCGAGGTGACCCTATAGCTTTCTCGCACGCGTAGCTCATCCCGTGATCGAACACCCTGCTGCCACAGCGGGGGCATTTACCTGTCGGTTCCTGACCGGAGAAATCCACTCCTTGCGTATCCGCTTCGCTATCTCCGCCGAAATCGAATTTCATCTCGAACTCGTCGGTAAGCTTTACATTTGCATTGAACAGGCGGCCCATCTTGCTGCGAAATCCTTGTAGCGGACCAACCTCGCGCCGGGTAATCAGTTGCTCCATTTCCGCTGTTTCAAACTGTCGCCCCGCAAGAATTTTCCATATTGCAAAATCGCATTTCTGGCATTGAAATTTTTTGTAGGTTTCCTGCACCACACCGCCGCACTTCGGGCAGGTAGATTTCAGTGTGGAGAAATCGCCGCTGATGGTTTCACCACGGTAGCTTTTCGCCTGATCTACAATATGGATCGTCATGCCAGCGATTTCTTCCATGAACTTGTTTCGCTTGAGCTTCCCCTGTTCGATTTGACGCAACTTGAATTCCCAATCACCGGTCAGCTCCGGCGAAGTGAGCTCAGGCACCTTCAGACCGCGCAACAAGGTAATGAGTGAAAACGCCTTGGCAGTGGGATGCAACTCCCTTCCGAGGCGCTGCAGGTAATTTTCCGATACCAGGCCTTCAATAATTGATGCGCGCGTCGCGGGCGTGCCTAGTCCCTTTGCGCTCATCGCCTCTCGCAGTTCCTCGTCTTCGACCAGTTTACCTGCGCTTTCCATGGCTGAGAGCAGCGTAGCTTCGTTGAATCTGGGCGGTGGCCGGGTCTGATTGGAAATGACCTTTATCTCTTCGGCGAGAACCGACTCATCAGGAATTAGCTTCATCAACGCAGACTCGTCCTCTGCGCCGGTCGCCTGCGCCTCCTTCCCATACACAGCTTGCCAGCCCGGATTAACCATTACTTTACCCTCCGTTTTGAACGGCTCGCTCTCGACGCGGGTAATCCGGGTGGTAATAAGAAACTCGGCGGCTGGGAAAAAAATTGCCAGGAAACGCTTGGTTACCATGTCGTAAAGTTTCGCCTCGGCGTCGTTCAGCGCCTTGGGCTCAAGCGAAGTGGGGATGATAGCGAAATGGTCGGAAATTTTTGCATTATTGAATATACGCTTGTTGGGCTTGACCCAGCCTCCCTTGAGAATCTGCTTCGCAAAAATACCGTAACCACTTTTTTCCAGCGCATTCAGGGTCTCGGTGACGGTTGAGATATAGTCTTCGGGCAACGCGCGCGAGTCAGTACGGGGATAAGTGAGCACCTTATGCTTTTCGTATAACGCCTGAGCCAGTCCGAGCGTTGCCTTGGCGGAAAAACCAAAGCGGCTGTTTGCGTCGCGCTGCAGGCTCGTGAGATCGTACAGCAGCGGGCATATTTCCGTGGCGGGCTTGCTTTCTTCGCTGACGACGCCCGGTTTATCCTGGCATTTGGCTCGAATAGCCTCGGCTTTCCCCTGGTCCCACAACCTCTCGGCTTTTTGCTCGCTATCTCCTTTCTGTTTTGTAAAGTTCTCGTCGAACCAGCGCCCGTTGTATTTCCCCACGCTGGCAGCAAACGTGGCATGGACCTCCCAGTAGTCGCGGGAGACGAATTTCTTTATCGCATCCTCGCGCTCGATCAGAATTGCAAGGGTGGGAGTTTGCACGCGGCCTACGGTAGTCTTGTGAAACCCGCCTTCCTGAGAATTGAACGCTGTCATCGCGCGGGTGCCATTTATCCCGACAAGCCAGTCTGCTTCGGAGCGGCTTACGGCCGCTTCTGCCAGTGGCCGCACAATATCCTCGTCTACTAATTGGTTGAAACCCTGCCGTATGGACGCGGGCGTCATCGATTGTAACCAGAGCCGTTTTACCGGTTTTTTGGATCCCACGTGACGTATGATGTAATGAAAAATCAATTCTCCTTCCCGCCCCGCATCACAAGCGTTAATAAGAGAATCCACGTCCTTGCGTCTGATAAGTCTGGTTAAGAGCTTGAGCCGCGACTCGGTTTTTTCAATGGGATTGAGATCAAAGTGCGGCGGGATGACAGGCAGGTTGGAAAAACTCCATTTTCCGCGTTTGACCTCGTATTGTTCAGGCACCGATAGCTCAAGCAAGTGCCCGACGGCTGAAGACAACACGTACTGGTCGCTCTCGAAATAATCCGGGTGCTTGGTGAACCCGCCCAGGACACGCGCGATGTCGGCGGCGACAGAAGGCTTCTCGGCAATAATCAGAGTCTTACCCATGAAGCTCCCGTGAGTGTCCGCAGATAATTAGCTGCGGGGGTTAATTATGAAAGTGATCTCGATGATCACTGTATTAAACGTAAACGGGTTAAGGAAAGCAAACAGGCTCCGCGGCTACTGGGAACTCGCGGCATCGCAATGCATCTACCGAAGCCTCTGGTAGCGCCCCCCGGGCAGACTGGCTACAATGCCTTCCAGCTCGAAGCCCAATAGCATCGCTGATACCGTTTCCACCGTCAAGCCACTACGAAGGCACAGGGTATTGATATCGGTGATGTCATGACCAAGATGTTTGAGAAGCGTTGATTGTTCCCCCTCTGGCTCAGCATTATTCGCAGCGCTGGTACCCGTATCGCAATATCCCAGTTCATCCAGAATATCCTCCGCACTTTCGACGAGTTTCGCTCCTTGCTTGATCAGCGAGTGACAACCCTTAGAGAGAGGGGAATGAATGGAACCAGGGACAGCAAATACCTCACGTCCTTGCTCCAATGCCTGTTTAGCAGTAATAAGGGAGCCGCTACGGAGAGCTGCCTCAACCACAAGACAACCAAGACTCACGCCACTGATTATCCGGTTCCGGCGAGGAAAATTGCTACCAATAGTGGGCGTTCCTAGCGGAAACTCGGAAACAAGCGCGCCTTTTTCCGCCAGTTCATGCGCAAGCTTACGATTACTCGCGGGATAGACGAGATCCAGTCCTGTTCCCACAATCGCAATGGTTGAGGCGTTGCCACGCAAGCCCCCCCTATGCGCCGCGGCATCAATACCTAGCGCCATGCCGCTTGCAATGCAGAGCCCCGCATTACTTGCCGCTTCTGCGAAAGCTTCAGCATTGGCCAACCCTTGCGGAGTGGCATTGCGGCTGCCGACAATGGCCAGGGCCGGCGAACCCAGAAGTTCCCGCCTCCCCTTGAGATAGAGAACCGGGGGAGGGTCCGGAATATTAAGTAGCAACGGGGGATAATCGGAATCCGCCAAGGTAATAATGTGATTTGCAGGCTTTCCAAGCCATTCGAGCGTGGCTGAAATTTTATTTCCGTCAGCCCCCTGAACGATTTTGGACGCCACCTTGGTCTTCACCACGCGCTTCAGGGCGGCGGAATTTGCAGAAAAGATTTGGGCCGGGCTTCCGAATGCCACGAGCAACCGACGTATCGATTCATCGCCCAGGCCATCAATCAAACCCAGGGCAAGCCAAGACTCGGTGTCCTGTACCAGTGTCATCCAGGAATCCTCTGAGTGAAATCCCATGTGGGCACGACGGCCTTCACTGGATAAGGTGCCGGATCGACAGTACGGGGAATAGCCGGGGCGCAGGGCTGCCGGGCGCAGGGCTGCCGGGTACAGGGCTGCTGATATCCAAAAGCCTGCTCGTCATCGCACGTATTCTCGATCCACGCTCGGACGCTACCCAGAGGCCTAAAATCAGGATTCCTCCTCAAATAAGGATATAATTCACTTTCGTATGAACATGCAAGATGCCCGTTATCCACACAGGGATTTGGGGTGAATATATCGTAGTGGTTCAAATTTTGCATTCAGATTATTCAGTATTCAAGCCTTTTTATGGCGCTTCTAAAAATATTGCAGTATCCGGATGAACGATTGCACACGGTAGCAGATCGCGTACCCGAGATTACTGCCAATATCCGCGCCCTGACTCAGGATATGGCGGAAACGATGTATGCAGCCCCCGGTATCGGCTTGGCCGCGACCCAGGTTGATGTGCACGTCCAGGTTATCGTTATCGATATTTCCGAAACCCATGACCAGCTCCTTGTATTGATTAACCCGGAAATAACCGCTCGCAGCGGTGTATCTGACTATGAAGAAGGTTGCCTGTCGGTACCGGGGGTGTTTGGCAAGATACCGCGTTCCGAACGGGTCACGGTCGAGGCACTAGATCGAAATGGCGCGCCGTTCACGCTTAATGCTGAAGGTCTGCTGGCCGTGTGCATTCAACACGAAATGGATCATTTGCTCGGCAAGGTATTCGTCGAGTATTGGTCGCGGTTGAAGCAGTCGCGTCTTCAAGCCAAATTCAAGAAGCAGCGGCGAACAGTAATATGATACCGCGTTCTTTTATTTCAGACATGCATGGGCTGATCATGGGGACCGATAAACGAGGGTCCTACCCCGTTTATCGGGGCACTCCGGCATTCCCATGAAAATAATTTTTGCCGGCACCCCACCGTTTGCGGCTCTCGCGCTTAAAGCTCTGACAGACGCCGGACACGAGATTGCGTTGGTTTTGACCCAGCCCGACCGGCCGGCGGGACGGGGCATGAAGACCGTTGCAGGTGCTGTCAAGTTACTGGCACAACGACGGGAACTTGCCGTGCTGCAACCACACTCGCTCAAGCCACCCGAGTTGCACGCGCAACTTGCCGGGACCGATGCAGATATCATGGTGGTCGCAGCCTACGGGCTGCTGCTGCCCTCGTCGATTTTAAGCATTCCCCGGCTTGGCTGCCTGAATATACACGCTTCATTGCTGCCGCGGTGGAGAGGCGCCGCGCCTATTCAGCGGGCGATATTGGCAGGCGATCGAGAAACCGGAATCACGATAATGCAAATGGACCAAGGTCTGGATTCCGGCGCAATTCTGTTGCAGCGAAGCCTTCCAATCGCACAGGATGACAACGCCCAAACTCTGCACGACAAACTCGCCCTACTGGGCGCACGTAGCATTGTAGAAGCATTGAAGTATTTGCAGGAGGGGGTTCTTGCTCCGGCGCCCCAGGATGAGGCCGGGGTGTGTTATGCCGCAAAACTGGAAAAACATGAAGCGGAAATTGACTGGCGAATGAGCGCCCAACAAATCCATCGTGGGGTTCGCGCCTTTAATCCCCGGCCAGGCGCATACTCCCAGGTAAATGGACTACCCATCAAGATATGGCAATCGGACATGGCGCGAGATACAGGCGGCGAACCAGGAGAAATTGTTGCGATAAGGCAAAATGGCATTGCGGTTGCGTGCGGCGTGGATGCACTCATGCTGGAGATCGTGCAAAAATCTGGCGGCAAAAAGATGAGCGCAGCGCAATTTCTCTCGGGGCATCCCTTGCGGGCAGGCGACCGCTTTGAATGCCGCAAATGATCAAAGCCCAGCGTCTCGCCGCTGCAACTGTGCGCAAAGTACTTTCGGGCGCGAGCCTGACAGCGGTACTGCAGGATACCTGGCATGACCATGCCAGTCTCTCTGAGCAGCAGCGGGGCGCGATCCAGGATTTAAGCTACGGTGTGCTGCGCTTCTATGGGCAACTGGATACATTGCTCGGCCTATTGCTGGAAAAGCCCCTGAAGAATCAGCGTATACGAGATCTGTTATTGGTTGGACTGTATCAACTGGAATACAGCAAGGCCGCCCCTCATGCGGTTGTGGACAACGCCGTGTCAACGTCTCGAGAGTTGAATGGTGGCAGCGGCTTTCAGGGATTGGTTAACGCAGTGCTGCGCAATTTTATGCGTCAACAGGCAACTCTTCTGAAAAGAGTAGCTGAAAATGAGGTGGGATATTATTCTCATCCGCAATGGTGGATAGATAAGGTTCGTATACAGTACCCGAAAAACTACAAAGCGGTGCTGGAGGCAAGCAATCTCCGTCCTCCCATGACGCTGAGAGTGAACCGGCGCAAGATCACGCTGGCGGAATATCAGGATCGTTTGAGAAAAAATGACATGAGCGCGCAGCCGGCGGGAACTGACGCGCTTGAATTGGCACAACCGGTAGCAGTGGGGAGGCTCCCGGGCTTTGCCGAGGGCCTGGTCTCGGTTCAGGATGCAGGCGCGCAGCTAGCGGCAGGGCTACTCGACATACATGAAGACATGCGGGTGCTGGACGCTTGCGCCGCCCCCGGTGGTAAAAGCGCTCATTTGCTGGAACTGGCGGACGTGGAATTGACCACGCTTGACATCGACATCACCAGGGTGACGCGTATAACGCGAAATTTTTCTCGACTGGGCCTCACGGCCCATAAAATAATTCATGGCGACGCATCGCAACCCATGGCCTGGTGGGATGGTAAACCATTCGACCGCGTGCTGGCGGATGTTCCCTGCTCCGCTTCCGGAGTGACGCGCCGTCACCCGGATATTAAATGGCTAAGGCGCGAAAGCGACCTCTTCCAGTTCGCCGCAAGACAGCGGGAAATCCTGCATGCTCTGTGGCCCACCCTGAGCAGAGGCGGAAAATTACTTTACGCCACCTGCTCGGTATTTGCAGAAGAAAACGGATTGCAGGTAAAAGATTTCTTGCACCACCATCCAGACGCCCGCCTGCTGCCTCTTTCCCGCCCTGAAACAATCGAAGGGCAACTGTTGCCCGATTCCCATCATGACGGCTTTTTTTATGCTCTGTTGCTCAAAGCCTGATGCGTTCGCACGACGGTTGCTGGTGACAGTAATGGTGCTGCTGGCCATTGCGCTATTGCCGGCCACTTTAGCCCATGCGGAAGGCGGCATACAAATTAAGTGGGTAGCGATGGAAGCGGTTGATGAAGGATATCAGTTTGACGCCGATTTCGGGGTCACGCTCAACGCGAAGCTGGAGCATGCACTGGAGAAAGGCATCGTGCTTTACTTTGTAACCGAACTCAACCTGATGAATTCACGCTGGTATTGGTTTGACGAAAGGGTTGCCCAGAGCAGGGTGCGGGAAGGATTGAGCTACTACGCTCTTACTCGACAATACCGTTTGAGCCGGGGAACGTTTTTGCAGAACTTCGGCACGCTCGCCGAAGCACTACAAGCTCTCAGCCGGGTCCGCAATCGTCCCATCATTGCAAATACCGAGCTCAAGCACGATACGGAATACACCGTGGAAATACGCATGCGGCTTGACATATCGGCATTGCCTAAACCGTTCCAGGTAGAAACCCTCGGTTCAAGGGAATGGGACCTTAGTTCCGGCATGCTGCGATGGAGTACGAGATTGCCGGTGCAAAAGATTCAAGATAATAACATGCCGTGAAGTACGTCATTATTATCAGTGCAGGGCTGGGCGCCGTCATACTTTTCCTGCTCGCAAGCGCGGGTGCCGATACCGGGCTATTTGAACGCAGATACCGGCTTTTGATAAGGCTCAACGTCGGCTTCGTGCTTTTTCTCATGGCGGTGGTGGGATATCTGCTATGGAGACTCAGGCGCAGGCTTAATACTGGTGTGTTCGGTTCCAGATTGGCGCTGCGCCTGTTGCTGATCTTCTCGCTGATGGCGGTTCTTCCGGGCGCGCTGGTGTACGGCGTATCGGTGCAGTTTCTGGGGAAAAGCATCGAATCCTGGTTCGACGTCAAAGTGGACCGGGCGCTCGAAAGGGGCTTGAATCTGGGGCGTGCCATGCTCGACAGTCAATTGGAAGAACTGGGCGACAAAGCGCACGCTGCTACGATCATACTATCTCAGCAGCCCGCGCCGCCGCTGCCCGTGCTGGACCAGCTCCAGAAGCAGTTACAGGTGCATGAAGTCACGCTCTTTAACCAGGACGGGCACGTGATTGCTTTTTCGGTCGCCGATGGTTCAAAACCGGTTTCCGAGGGGTTAAGTACGGTAATGATGCGGACAGCTGAGGCGCAGAAGTCATACGGCTCTGTTGAATCCATTCCTGGCAAGGGCTTGTATTTACGGGTTCTCGCATCTATTGATGTACCAGCCGCGGCAGGAAAAACCCGTATCGTGCAACTGCTGCAGCCAGTGCCGGCGCAGTTGGCGGAAGATGCAGAAATAGTTCAGGCGGCATATCGGGATTATCAGGAGTTAATTTTATCGCGTGAAGGCTTGAAAGCGCTTTACGGGGTGACGCTCACACTCGCGCTGCTGCTCTCGCTTTTTTCTGCTTTGGCTGCGGCGTTTCTTATCAGCGAGCGGCTTAGCGCCCCGCTGGGCATGCTGGCGGAAGGCACCCGAGCGGTAGCCCAGGGGGACTTCAGCAGGCGTCATCCAGTGCAAAGCCGGGATGAACTGGGAGTATTGACTGAATCGTTCAATCTCATGACTCAACAGTTGGAGGAAGCCCGGACGATGGCGCAGCGCCATCAACAGGAAGTGGAAAGCGCCAGAGCTTACCTGGAAAACATACTGGCCAATCTTTCCTCCGGCGTCCTGGTATTTGACAAAAACCTGCGCATGCGCACCGCGAATGTGAGCGCGGAACAGATTCTGATGGTTCCGCTGTCCTTTCTCAAGGGACTAACCCTGGAAGAATGCGCAGCGCGTGAACCCCAGTTGACCCCTTTCACAATCGAAATTCTTGACGGGTTTCACTCTGGAAAAAAGGGCGAATGGCAGTGTCAGGTCGAACGCGCAAGTAGCGGTGCCCACCAGGTTTTGCTGTTGCGGGGGACGCGTCTGCCGGATATCTCGGGCGGCGGCGGCGTCGTCGTCTTCGATGACGTTACCAATTTATTACAGGCCCAGCGGATTGCCGCATGGGGCGAGGTGGCGCGGCGCCTGGCGCATGAAATCAAGAACCCGCTAACCCCAATACAGCTTTCTGCCGAGCGCGTGCAGCATAAACTTGCCGACAAGCTGGGTAAGGACGACGCAAGAATCCTGCAGCGTTCCACCGAAACGATCGTCAATCAGGTGGAGGCGCTTAAAAAGATGGTCAATGAATTCAGTGAATACGCACGTGCCCCGGAACTGGAGTTTGAACTGCTTGACCTTAACGGACTGGTACGGGAAGTACTCGCATTATATGAGGCTTCAAGCGCGGCGGCCTGCGGCACGCCTCAGCCGCACATTTATCTGGCCTTGGCATCCGGCCTGCCGGCAGTTAGAGGTGATTCCGCGCGGTTACGCCAGGTTATTCATAATCTCTTGCAGAATGCCCAGGATACGCTAATTGACGTAGCAGATCCGGCTATCACCGTGCGCACCGAACGTGCGGCCGAAGGAGTACGATTTAGCGTAAGCGATAATGGGGGAGGGTTCTCCGAACAGCTTAGAGCGCGTGTATTCGAGCCTTACGTTACTACTAAATCCAAAGGCACGGGCTTGGGACTGCCCATAGTAAAAAAAATAGTCGAGGAACATAACGGAACCATTCAGATAGATAACATCCGCCCTCGGGGCGCATGCATCACAATCACTCTGCCAATTCCGGCGCATGACACTTTGATGGTGCACCGCCAACCCGCCTGATTAGCCTCCGGTATGAAAGATTCCGAAATTGCAGAAAAGCACGCAGGCGATTCACAACTGGGCGCATGATCAACTTCCATTACACTTGTTAGAGCAAGACTTGATTCCTGAATATGAGTAACAATACTATCCTTGTCGTTGATGATGAGATTGGCATACGCGAGCTGTTGTCGGAGATATTGCGCGACGAAGGTTACCGGGTGGCCGTGGCGGAAAATGCCGGCCAAGCAAGAAACTGGCGCAAGCAGGCTCGGCCCGATCTCGTTTTGCTGGATATCTGGATGCCGGACACTGACGGAATCACCCTGCTGAAGGAATGGGCCAGTAGTGGCCTTCTTACGATGCCGGTAGTGATGATGTCCGGGCACGGCACGATAGAAACTGCGGTAGAGGCAACGCGTATGGGCGCAGCCGGCTATCTCGAGAAACCGGTACCGCTGCAAAAGCTGCTGAGCACGGTGGGAGGGGCGTTGCGCGGAGGACAGACCAAACCGCGCATGACGCTTCCCCTTGCCAGCCTGGGCAGGGGACCGCTGATCGCCGATCTGAAGAAACGGCTGGAACAGGTAGTCAACCTCAGAACGCCCCTGCTCCTCACGAGCGAACCCGGAACCGGAGTCGATGTTTGCGCACGTTTTTTGCATCGCCCCAATACCCCGTGGGTGGAACCGCAGAATCTCGGCGTCCTCGCGAATGCCCCGTTTGATTTACTTGAACAGGCAAAAGGCGGATTGCTGTTCCTCAAGGAAATCGGAGATCTCAACAGACTCGCGCAGAAAGGATTACTGCTGCTATTGGGCAAGCTGGAAAAATACAACGTGCGGCTTGTATGCGTCACGTCGACGCCCCTGGCAGAACTGGCTGCGCATGGCGCCTTTGATCCTCGATTGTATGAAATACTGAGTGGTCTTTGCATCAATGTCCCTTCCTTGCGGGAACAGCGGGAGGATATTCCCGAACTCGCGACCCAGATACTGTCGCGGTTCATTGAATCAGGTGAAGCCCCGCTGCGGCAATTCAGTACCGCCGCGCTCAATTGTCTGCGAAACCACGACTGGCCTGGCAATCTGGCACAGCTCACCGGCACAGTCCACTCGCTGGCGTTAACCTGCGCCGGAGACGAAATATTGGCCGATGATGTCAAACAGATACTGGCATCTTCATCGCCGCCGCAAGCGGTTGCAGGTGTCCCGCTCAATATTCCATTGCGTGAAGCCCGTGATATGTTCGAAAAGGCTTATTTCGAACAGCTTATCGACCAGGAAAACAGCAATATGACCAGGGTGGCGGAACGGGCGGGGCTGGAACGCACACATCTTTACCGTAAGCTTAAACTGTTAGGGATCAAACTGCGGAGTAACTAAACCCGCCAAATGACGGTAATGCGTTTGACTGGTTCCGACACAGCCGTACCGCTTCAGATGAAACCTTATCCAGGCATTTTCCCGATTAAATAAGGCAAATGCATTCAATTCGGGCACCCCTCAAGGCTTGTCATATTGTCTGACTCCTTATCTTAGGCGATAATGATGACTTTGCCGACCCGCACCGCTACCCGGGTTAGGGAGCGGTGTTTTTATGTGCCGTAATCTGTTGAACGAGGGAGTTCGTGTTCATGGGAACATTTAGAGATTTTGACGCGCCGGTGTTCAAAAACCTGACTAGCGCCATTCGCGCCCTGGCTATGGATGCTGTACAAAAAGCCAATTCGGGTCACCCCGGCATGCCCATGGGTATGGCGGAAATAGCTGAGGTATTATGGATCCATCATTTGCGCCATAATCCCACGAATCCCAAGTGGGCCGACCGCGACCGTTTCGTACTATCGAATGGCCATGGCTCAATGTTGATTTACGCCCTGCTGCACCTGACGGGCTATGATTTGCCAATGGAAGAAATCAAGCGCTTCCGCCAGCTTCACTCCAAAACGCCCGGTCACCCCGAGTATGGCTATACACCGGGAGTGGAAACTACTACTGGCCCTCTGGGCCAGGGTCTGGCCAACGCGGTCGGTATGGCCTTGGCGGAAAAAATTCTTGCCGCCGAATTCAATCGCCCCGGCTTTGCCGTTGTCGATCACTACACCTACGTATTCCTGGGCGATGGCTGTTTGATGGAAGGTATCTCCCATGAAGCCTGCTCGCTGGCAGGCACGCTGGGACTAGGCAAATTGATCTGCTTTTACGACGATAACGGCATTTCCATTGATGGTCATGTGGAAGGATGGTTTACCGACGATACACCCGGGCGTTTCGAGGCTTACGGCTGGCATGTGGTGCCAGCTGTCAACGGTCATGATCCGGTAGCCATTGAGGCAGCCATCGAGGCAGCCAAGCGAGCTGACGGAAAGCCTTCCATGATCTGCTGCAAAACCGTGATCGGAATGGGTTCTCCTAACAAGGCAGATACGCACGAGGTTCATGGCGCCGCCTTGGGCGATGCGGAGATAGCCGCTACTCGTCCACATATAGGCTGGAATCATCTGCCATTTGAAATTCCTGATGATGTCTATGCAACTTGGGATGGCCGCGCGAAAGGCCAGAAACTGGAGGACGAGTGGAACCGTACGTTTGCCGAGTATGCGGAGAAGTACTCCGCCGAAGCTGCCGAGTTCACGCGCCGGATATCGGGTGAACTGCCGGACAACTGGCTCGAGCACGCGGACGGATTGATCGCTCGTGTCAATGCCAAGGAAGAAACTATTGCCACCCGCAAGGCTTCACAGAACGCCATTGAGGGCCTGGCACCGTCATTGCCCGAACTGGTGGGGGGCTCCGCGGATCTGGCCGGGTCCAACCTTACCCTCTGGTCAGGCTCCCAAGGTATAAGCGGTGAAGGCGGGGGCAACTACGTTTATTACGGAGTACGCGAATTTGGCATGAGCGCGATGATGAACGGCCTGGCGCTGCATGGTGGCATCATCCCCTACGGCGCAACCTTTCTCATGTTTTCGGAATATTCACGCAATGCCTTGCGCATGGCTGCACTGATGAAAATCCGCAGCCTGTTTGTATTTACTCACGATTCGATCGGCCTGGGTGAAGATGGCCCCACTCACCAGCCGGTTGAGCAGACCGCCACGTTGCGCTATATTCCCAACATGGATGTGTGGCGTCCCTGCGATACGGTTGAATCAACGGTAGCCTGGTTGCGGGCGATCGAGCGCAGGGATGGTCCTTCCATACTGATCTTCAGCCGCCAGAATCTCCCCTTCCAGAAACGTGACGCGGCGTTGATCAAGCTGATTGACAAAGGCGCGTACGTCCTGTCGGAAGCGCCTGCTGGCACGCCCCAGGCAGTCATTATAGCTACCGGCTCTGAAGTTGGGCTGGCGATAATGGCGCAAAAAACCCTGGCCGAAACCGGTATTCAAGCACGTGTGGTCTCCATGCCCTGCACCAGCCTTTTTGACAGGCAGGACCAGGATTATAAAGACAGCGTATTGCCGAGGGGGATAGCCCGCGTGGCCGTGGAAGCTGGCGTGACCGACTACTGGCGCAAATACGTGGGGCTTGAGGGCGCAGTGGTTGGTATCGATACATTTGGCGAGTCGGCGCCCGCCAGCGATCTCTTCAGGCATTTCGGCTTCACCGTTGAGAATGTGGTGAAAGCAGTGAATAGCGTTATTTAATTCCAGTTAGTGGTGACTCGGAACGCGGCGGAAGCTGTTCCCTCGCTGAGGTTCTTTTTTAAGGAGCATAAAACATGACAATTAAAGTCGGTATCAATGGATTTGGCCGTATTGGACGGATGGTATTCCGCGCCGCAGTACAGAATTTTCCGGATATTGAGGTCGTCGCTATCAACGATCTTCTCGAACCTGACTACCTGGCCTATATGTTGCAGCATGATTCCGTGCATGGTCGCTTCAAGGGTGATGTCGCGGTGGAGGGAGACACCCTGATCGTCAATGGCCAGAAAATACGCCTGACCGCGATCAAGGATCCCGCTGAGTTAAAATGGGGCGAGGTTGGAGCCGAGGTTGTCATCGAATCCACCGGCCTTTTCCTGACAAAGGAAACCTGCGAGAAACACATTGCTGCTGGCGCAAAAAAAGTCATCATGTCCGCTCCCTCCAAAGACGACACACCCATGTTCGTGTATGGCGTGAACGACAAAACGTATGGTGGCGAATCCATCATTTCCAACGCTTCATGCACCACAAACTGCCTCGCCCCCGTCGCAAAGGTGCTAAACGATACCTTTGGTATCAAGCGGGGGCTGATGACTACCGTCCATGCGGCGACTGCCACCCAGAAAACCGTCGATGGACCATCCAACAAGGACTGGCGCGGAGGAAGAGGTATCCTCGAAAATATCATTCCCTCCTCCACTGGCGCCGCCAAGGCCGTCGGAAAGGTTATCCCCGAACTGAACAAGAAACTCACCGGTATGGCTTTTCGCGTGCCAACTTCCGACGTTTCAGTGGTGGATCTTACGGTTGAGCTGGAAAAGGATGCAAGCTACGAAGAGATATGCGCCGCCATGAAGAGCGCATCAGAGGGCGCAATGAAGGGCATACTTGGCTACACCGATGAGAAGGTGGTGTCCACGGATTTCCGCGGCGATAGCTGCACCTCCATTTTTGATGCGGAAGCCGGAATGGCATTGGATGGCAGTTTCATTAAAGTCGTGTCCTGGTACGATAATGAGTGGGGCTACTCCAGCAAAATTTTGGAGATGGCCCGTGTCGTCGGAGCCAAATAACGCAATCCGAGACATAAGGAGTTGCGGGAAGGAAGCAACGCGTCTGCCAAACCCGCTCCTCAAATCCCTTTCTTCGGTTTCTTCGGTTAAGGCATAAGCCCGGCGTCATTCCGCTTACGCCTTCCAAATTTGGAGCACCCTGTGTCCGTCATTAAAGTCACCGACCTTAATCTAAAGGGGAAGCGCGTTTTTATCCGCGCGGATCTTAATGTACCCGTGAAAGAGGGTAAGGTTACCTCTGATGCGCGTATTGCCGCTTCCATGGCTACCATCAGTCACTGCCTGCAGCAAAAGGCGAAAGTAATGGTTACGTCGCATCTAGGCCGCCCGGAAGAAGGCGTGTGGTCCGAGGAGAATTCCCTCAAGCCCGTCGCAGACAACATCGCGGCCCGTCTCGGCAAGCCGGTGCGCCTGATCAGGGACTGGATGGAAAACGACTTCGAGATCGCGGAAGGCGAGTTGGTGGTTTTGGAAAACTGCCGCTTCAACAAGGGCGAAAAGAAAAATGCCGATGAGACCGCCCGGAAATATGCAAGGCTGTGCGATGTATTTGTAATGGACGCTTTCGGTACCGCGCACCGTGCTCAAGCCTCGACCCATGGCATTGCCAAGCACGCCCCGGTTGCATGTGCGGGGATTCTCCTGACAGGAGAACTCGACGCCCTCACGAAAGCGCTTCTTGACCCGGCCCGCCCCATGGTGGCGATCGTTGGAGGTTCCAAGGTTTCAACAAAGCTCACGGTACTAGAGTCTCTTTCGGAGAAAGTTGACCAATTGGTTGTTGGCGGCGGCATCGCTAACACTTTCCTCAAGGCGGCGGGAAAGAATGTCGGGAAATCCTTGTGTGAAGACGATCTGGTTCCTACTGCAAAGATACTGATGGACAAGATGGCGAAACGTCATGCGACGATACCTGTCGCGGAAGATGTCGTTGTCGGTAAGAAATTCGACGCGAACGAGCCGGCGGTCTTGAAGGATTCCGATACCGTTGCCGACGATGAGATGATTTTCGATATCGGACCGAAGAGCGCGCAGGAGCTGGCGGATATTATTATGAAAGCCGGTACTGTGGTATGGAATGGACCAGTTGGGGTGTTCGAGTTTGACCAGTTCGGGGCAGGCACCCGGACCATTGCGATGGCTATTGCCAATACCAGGGCCTTTACCCTGGCAGGGGGCGGCGACACCATTGCGGCCATTCAGAAATACGATATCTATGACAGCGTATCCTACATATCCACTGCTGGAGGAGCATTCCTCGAATTTCTGGAAGGCAAGAAACTGCCTGCGGTCGAGATACTTGAACAAAGAGCCGCTGACATGTCCCGTTAATGGACCGGCATGGCCATCACCCTGACATAGAATGATTCGAAGAACAAAAATCGTAGCAACACTCGGCCCGGCTTGCAGGGACCCCAAGGTGCTTGAGCGAATGATAAATGCCGGAGTGGATGTAGTACGTATCAATTTTTCTCACGGCACCCGGGAAGAGCACATCGAGTACGCTGAATTGACTCGCTCACTCGCTCGTGCCGCGGGACATGCGGTAGGTGTGCTGGCGGATTTGCAGGGTCCAAAAATCCGCGTCAGCAAATTTGAATCGGGAAAAATCTGGCTCAAGACCGGGGATAAATTCATACTCGATGCGGACTGTGAGCTGGGCAACCAGGAACGGGTAGGCCTGGATTACAAAGAACTGCCAAATGACGTGGAAACCGGCGCGACATTGATGCTGGATGACGGCCGTATCGTCCTCGGGGTTTCGGAGGTCAAGGGGCAGCAGATACATTGCGTGGTTGAGCAGGGCGGCATACTGTCCAACAACAAAGGTATCAACCGCAAGGGCGGCGGACTTAGCGCACCCGCCCTGACGAGCAAGGATGTGGAAGATATCCGGACAGCCGCAGCACTCAAGGCAGACTACCTGGCGGTATCCTTCCCTCGTTCCGGCGATGACATGCGCTGGGCGCGGGACGTAATGCGCGAGGCCGGTGGCAAGAGTCTGCTGATGGCAAAGATAGAAAGATCCGAGGCAATTCTGGCGCTGGATGATATCTTGCAGGCCTCCGATGCCGTTATGGTGGCTCGCGGCGACCTTGCGGTAGAAGTTGGTGACGCGGTGGTGCCTGCGATGCAAAAACGCATGATCCGCACCGCCCGCGCTAACAACAAACTGGTGGTGACCGCCACGCAGATGATGGAATCGATGGTAACCAGCCCTATTCCAACTCGCGCGGAGGTATCCGACGTGGCTAACGCAGTGCTGGATGGTACCGATGCGGTAATGTTATCGGCGGAATCTGCCACGGGCCAGTACCCTGTCGAAGCGGTAGCAGCGATGGCCAGGGTGTGTCTTGAGGCAGAGAAGGAATATCTGGTAAGCAGCGAACTCCGCCGGCTTCAGGGTGGCCTGCCGGAAACGATAGAGGAAGCTATCGCGCGCGCTACCATGTTCACCGCCGGGGGTCTGAAAATCCGGGCTATCGCTGCATTGACACAGAGCGGCAGGACAGTGTTGCTGATGTCGCGCAGAAGCTCCAACGTGCCTATATTCGCGTTAAGCCCGCAAGAGGATACCCGGCGCAAGATGACTCTGTTCCGCGGGGTCTACCCCGTCAAATTCGGTGGAGGCTCGAATGATCCCGAAATCATATTGAATCATGCCGAAAACGAGCTGCTCAAGCGCGGCGCGGTGCGAAATGGCGATTTGATAATCATGACGATCGGCGAACCGGTCGGTAAAGCGGGAGGGACCAACACCATGAAAATTGTCAAGGTGGGGGAATACAGAAAGGCATGAACGAATTAAACAGGAGACGGCTGCGTTCATTCCCGCCTCGTTGCTGACAGTTCACACGTTACGACTCACCATATTACTGATTCTAACCTGGAGGAGGCTCTAATGGCACTCGTATCATTGCGTCAACTTTTGGATCATGCAGCCGAAAACGGCTATGGTCTACCCGCTTTCAACGTAAACAACCTGGAGCAGATTCAGGCCATCATGCAGGCGGCGGACGAATGCGACAGTCCGGTAATCATGCAAGGCTCGGCAGGTGCGCGCAAGTATGCCGGCGAGGCTTTTTTACGCCATCTTATCGCAGCGGCCGTGGAGTCTTATCCGCATATTCCCATCGTCATGCATCAGGACCATGGCGCATCCCCGGCGGTTTGCATTAACGCCATCCGTAGCGGCTTCTCCAGCGTCATGATGGATGGCTCGCTGGAAGCGGATGCAAAAACCCCATCATCGTATGAGTACAACGTCGAGGTCACCGCAAAGGTGGTGGAAATGGCGCATGCGGTCGGGGTTTCTGTCGAAGGCGAACTCGGGTGCCTGGGATCGCTCGAGTCGGGCATGGGGGAGGCCGAAGACGGCCACGGAGCGGAAGGCAAACTGTCCCATGATCAATTGCTGACTGACCCGGAACAGGCTGCCGACTTTGTCAAGCAGACCGGTGTGGATGCCCTGGCGATTGCCATCGGTACCTCTCACGGGGCGTATAAATTTACGCGCAAGCCGACCGGGGACATTCTCGCTATCGAGCGTGTCAAGGAAATTCACAAACGTATCCCCAATACGCATCTGGTGATGCATGGCTCTAGTTCCGTACCTCAGGACTGGCTCGACATCATCCGCGAATTTGGCGGGGAAATGAAGGAGACATACGGAGTGCCGGTGGAAGAAATACAGGAGGGTATCAAGCACGGCGTGCGCAAGATAAATATCGACACTGACATCCGTCTTGCCATGACTGGCGCCATTCGCCGCCACCTTGCCAAAAATAAGAGTGAATTTGACCCGCGTAAATATCTAAAGGATGCCACTGCCGCGGCAAAAGATATCTGCAAGGCACGCTTCGAGGCTTTTGGCTGCGCCGGGCAAGCGGGCAAGATCAAGCCCATCATGCTGGAGAACATGGCAAACAAATACGCCAAGGGCGAGCTAAAAGCGATTATCAAGTAAGCGGGAAGAAAAAGACCAATAGCTGGCCAGGACATCGTGGTACGTTCTGAACCAGCAGCAAAGAGGGAAGGCAGGGTCAGCTGCGGCTGACCTTTTCTTGCCACGCTGGCGGGGATGCGTACTCCGCGAGCCGTGCCGCTGCGCTTGGACCATGCCGCTTTTTTACCCGCAACAGGCTGCACGAGAAATCCCTGCCGGAGACTTCCGGGGATCACCTAAGGAAGCCCTGAACAAGTCCTCCGCGGAGCGCGTTGCGGTAAAATCGGGATGATCACAAGGCGCACGACACAGGTCGTAGCTTGGACTACGATGCCAAGGAGTGCAACGCAGTAAGCGCCCGATTTTACCACAACCCGAAGGGACGGGGCTTTGCGGGCGGTCTGCTTTGTCAGGCTCCTAGCGAAGGGCATCAACCATTCGCATTGTCGCCTTTCGCGCATCTCATCCCGCAAAGCCCCGTCGCGCCCGCGTGGGACTTGTTCAGGGCTTCCCTAAGCGCATCGGATACTGTGCGGTAATTTTCACCAAAAAGGGTTATTTTTATCGAAAACCCTCCAGACATTATCCAACTCCCGCTTTCTCGTCAAAGCCAGGCTCGCACTCCAGCCCCGGATAATACCGATTGCTTCACGTTCGCCCGTTCCATCTTCCCCGGCAGGCAGTTCGTCCAGCAGGCGCACGATAACAGCGTTATCGTTGATCACGCCCAGAACATCTTGCAGGGCTGCCAGGGATTTAATGTACCGCTTCGCTTTTTTATGGCTGTAAAGCCCGGCAAAAAACTCGGCAGCATACCGTTGTTTCTTGGCCATGATGCGCAGAGCGTGTAGTTCCGGGGCATCGAAACTCTTGAGTTTCTTTCCATGTTTTTTCAGCTGCTTGTGACGATGCGAGAGCATCGCGGCAGAAAAAACTTTTATCGGTTCCCAGGACGCTTCCTCCGCCTCACCGGAGGACGTTGACCTATCGCGAGAGACTAGCCAGGATTCAGCGCTTAACCATGCGCCCAGCTTCAGCATCACCCCCGTGTAATGCTTTGACTCTACAGCATCGCGCGCAACATCCTTGTGACGGCAGCGTATTTGCTCACACTTCTCCCGTAATGCAAGCATTCCCGGATTTTCATTAAAACTTGCACAAACGCTCGCTAATGTTCCAGTCACAAACACGTCCCAGTCACGGGCCGGCCGCAGCTGCCCGGCAAGCCATTTCAGGTCCTTCGCCATTGGATTGAACGCGGCCCTGGAAAACGCGCTGGAAAAAATGCCGAAGGCAGAACGTTCCCGGCGCAAGGCAACACGCATCTGGTGCAGGTATTCCATATCGCGGTCTTCCAGCATACCTGCCTCGTTACTATGCAAATGATTAAGGCAGTTCCAGGCGATAGCCTTGAATGCTTTACTCACTTGCATTTCCGCGACAAGCGCGACTGGGGTGGCCCTGAGCGGCGAAGGCTTCCTGCGGGAAATAAGCGCATAGCCCCGCTCAGCCTTACTTACGTTCTCCAACCTGAGGGGGACTATACGCAGCAGATCCAGTGCAAACTCGAATAATAGTCCCGGGCTGCCCGATTTAAGTTCCAGTTCCATTTCGCAGAAGGGAATGCTCCGCTCTGGGGTGATGATCCGGCCACGATCGAGACAAAACTCCACCTCGCTATTATCGGCAAGACGCAAGATACGAGTACTGCGGTTGAACTCGGTAATAAACACAGGGTGCAATTTTTCGCGCAGCCCGGCATCATCGAATAAAGCGAAGAGCGCGGGATCGGAAATCGCATTGAAGTCGGGTTGCGCTTTCAGCACCGGCGCTTCCCACTCAAATCGCTGATGCAATCCCACTATGGCATTGCCCCCACCTTTAATCGTCTGGACCCAGCGTTTGCCAGTACGGCGCAAGCGAAATGCCGTATTACTGCGCCTTAGATCGAAATTCCCCGTATCGTAATAGATGCTGTGAACTTTCCTGGTAACGGAACGGGAGATACTCAGTGTTCTCAACAGCGTACAGCGCTGCAACCGGCTAACGTTCTCCGGTTGCAGCCGCAATTTAAGTTCTATCTCGGTGGGGGACGTGAACACTTTTCCGTATAACCCATGCCTCAGCCCGGTTTCGCTGCTGCCAGTTCCGTCAACAGCGTCTCCTGAGCGCAGAGCTTTTTTCCCCTGTGGGCCGTTTTGAGACGATACTTACCCTCACCGTCCATTTCCCATGCCTGGTTATTGTCCTTGAGGTATACGTTCAAGCCCTCCGCAAGCACCCGCTTTTTCAATTTCGCTTCCAGCACCGGAAAGCAAATTTCGATGCGGCGAAAGAAATTGCGATCCATCCAGTCAGCGCTGGAAAGGTAGATAGCGTCCGCTCCGCCGCTGCGGAAATAGAAAATCCGGCTATGCTCAAGGAAACGCCCAACGATCGATCGCACCCGGATGTTTTCCGACAATCCGGCAACGCCGGGACGCAAAGCACACACACCCCGGATAATGAGATCGGTTTTGACCCCTGCGGCTGAAGCAAGATAGAGCGCCTTTATAATCTGCGGCTCAAGCAATGCATTCATTTTTGCGATAATGCGGGCAGGTTTTCCCGCTCTGGCGCTCTGCGCCTCGTTATCGATGGCTGCCAGTATCTGGGTATGGAAACTGAACGGCGACTGCCACAGATATTTTAACTTTCCCGCCTTGCCAAGGCCGGTCAGCTGCATGAAGACTTCGTTGACGTCGGCACAGACTTGTTCGTTACAGGTAAATAACCCGAAATCAGTATAGAGCCGGGCGGTGCTGGCGTGATAGTTGCCCGTTCCCACGTGCGCGTAACGCCTGAGCCTGCCTTCCTCTCGTCGCACCACCATTGCCATCTTGGCGTGGGTCTTATGGCCCACCACGCCATACACCACATGCGCTCCGACTTCCTCCAGACGGCTGGCCCAGTTTATGTTGGCCTCCTCATCGAAACGCGCAAGCAGTTCCACCACCACGGTTACTTCCTTCCCGCTGCTGGCAGCGGCGATAAGTGCTGTCATTACCAGGGAATCGGTTCCCGTACGATATACGGTCTGCCTGATTGCCACGACATTCGGGTCCAGCGCCGCCTGCTGAAGGAAGTGAATTACCGGCTGAAACGACTGATAGGGATGGTGCAACAGGATATCGTTCTTGCGAATCATCTGGAAAATATCCACGATTTTTTTCTTTTGCAGCGTTACCGGCAAACCAGGAATAAACGGCGGATATTTCAGGTCCGGCCGTTCGATGCGATCAGGGACCTGCATCAGCCGCACCAGATTCACCGGTCCTTCCACCTGATAGAAATCGTCACGGGACAGACCGAGTTGCTCGAGTAGAAAATCCGCCATGTGTGGAGAGCAGTTGTCCGCCACTTCCAGTCTGACCGCATTGCCAAAATGGCGTTGAGGCAATTCGCCTTGCAGCGCAATGCGCAGGTTTTTAACCTCTTCCTCGTCCACGAACAAATCGCTATTGCGAGTGGCACGGAACTGGTAGCAGCCGAGCACGGTCATGCCGGAGAAGAGCTCGCCCACATGGGCATGCAGGATGGAGGATAGAAACACGAAATTATATTCCGTGCTGCTGATTTCTCCAGGTAGCTGAATTACACGCGGCAAGACTCGCGGCGCTTGCACGATCGCTGTTCCGGAACTGCGCCCAAAAGCGTCCTTGCCTTCCAGTTCAACCGCAAAATTCAGGCTTTTGTTGAGCACGCGGGGGAAAGGGTGCGAGATATCCAGGCCTATGGGTGTCAGCACAGGCATCAGCTCCCGGAAAAAATAGGCTTTGATCCATTCTCGCTGAGCATCGTTCCAGCCCGCGCGCCGCAGGAAACAGATGCCCACGTTTGCCAGGCCAGGCAGAATTTCCTGATTCAGCAATTGATACTGCCGCGCGACCAGCGCGTGAGCCTGCTCCGAGACCACCTTGAATACCTGTTGCGGCAACATGCCGTCCGGCCCGAAACCCGGCGTATCCAGGTTGATCTGCTCCTTTAGGCCCGCAACGCGAACCTCAAAAAATTCATCGAGGTTACTGCTGACTATGCAGAGAAACTTCAGGCGTTCCAGAAGTGGAGCGTCCTTGTTTTCTGCCTGAGCAAGGACGCGGCAGTTGAATTCAATCTGGCCAACTTCCCGATTAAGAAACTGGCTGACCGTTTGTGAGGTTGTCATGACAACAGTTTCCGGTTTGCGCGGCGCAGCTGGATTGAACGAGCTGGAATCCTCGGCAAGTCTTCCATGTCTTCATATCGGCGTTACTCCGCCTCCGGAACATAGCCCCGGGGCTGTTCGGCGCCGCTGCCGAAAAAATATGCCTCAAGCTGTTCGGCCAGGTATTTACGGGCCTTGATGTCCGACAGGTTCAGGTGGTTTTCATTTACCAGCATAGTCTGATGCCGAATCCACCCGGCCCAGGCTTCTCTGGATACATTATCCAAAATACGCTTTCCCAACTCGCCCGGATAAGGTTGAAAATCCAGCCCTTCCAGTTCACGTCCAAGCTTTATGCACTTCACAACCCTCGCCATTTTTGTTCTCCCAATATGACTGTAGATGAAACGGGATCCCCTGCGATTACGGGTTTACTCTAGCCACGCAACATTGCCGCTTCATCATAAAGCGCGGATGGGGCAAGCTGTTCGAATTATCCCCGCTGTTATATATTCTTTACGAACACCTTTGATCGCCGCTGGTAATTGTATAACCCCTGTTTGGCTTTCGGTAACTCACCCACGTCTGTCTCAACAAATCCACGCTCGATAAACCAATGGGCAGTTCGGGTTGTTAACACGAACAGTTTTTTGCTGCCTTGCGACCTGGCTTTCGCTTCGATATTCCTGAGCAACGCATCGCCGCAACCGGCGCTGCGATAATCAGGATGAACGGCAAGACATGCCAGTTCGCACGCTGCATCGCGAGGAAAAGGATACAGTGCGGCGCAACCCGCTATCATACTGTCATGTTCGATCACGACAAAGCGTCCAATCTCCATTTCCAGCAATTCGCGGTTGCGACGCACCAGCGTCCCTTCGGCTTCAAGTGGCTCTATTAACTGCAGAATCGCGCCAACGTCCTCTATCCTTGCATCTCGTAGATTTTGCAGTGGGCCTTCTGATATCATGGTTCCGATACCGGTGTGAGTAAACAACTCCATCAGTACCGCGCCATCGATATGCCGGCTGATGAGGTGAACGCGCGCCACGCCTCGTTCACAGGCTTGGACAGCAAAGGGAAGGTACAATTGGGCATCCTCAGGTAATCTGACGGCTTGCCTGGCAAATTCCTGAAGCAGCGCCTTGCCTTCGGCCACGGTCAACTCGGGCAATAGCGACACCTCCGACCCATCAGAGGGTTCCTTTTCTAGGACCTCGGTATCCATTAAAAATATGAGTTTCTCGGCTTTGAGCGCAATCGCGGCTTCGGCTGCGACATTTTCCAGCGTCAGGTTGAAGATCTCGCCAGTGGGAGAATAGCCCAGCGGCGAAAGTAGCGCCAGTTCGCCTTGCTCAAGCCGCGAGCGGATAGCTGCGGCATCAATCCTGCGGACCTCCCCGGTATGCATCAGGTCCACCCCTTCTACGATGCCCACGGGGCGGGCGGTGACAAAGTTACCACTAGCTACCCGGATAGCAGCGTTGGCCATGGGTGAATTGGGCAGCCCCATTGACAGCAATGCCTCGATTTCAACACGGATTCGTCCTATTGATTCCTTTACGCATTGCAGCGCGGCAGCGTCGGTGACACGCATTCCCCTTACATAGCTCGTCTGAAGGTTGCGTTCATTCAGCCGCGCTTCAATCTGAGGCCGTGCCCCGTGCACCAGCACCAGCCGTACGCCCAGGCTTGCCAGCAGATTAAGATCATGAACTAGCTCGATAAACTTGCCATCCGCCACCACTTCCCCACCGAACGCCAAGACAAAGGTTTTATGGCGGAACGAATTCACGTAAGGCGCTACTGAGCGAAACCATGCAACGAAGTCGGTATCAAATCTCAAGATTCATGCCTTACAAAGCAGTTGAGTCATCAATAAAGCTTCCGCAGTTTGTGGGGGTGCAACCCAAACCGCAAAGCACGCGCGCAAGGTGAATGCGGGCTCAGTAATCGCCCCATAATGCCTGCATTGCCGCAACTGCGGCCAATGCGGCGCTTTCCGTGCGGAGAGTACGTTCGCCCAGCCGCAACGGGACAAATCCGGCTACCAGGGCAGCCTCCTCTTCATCCGGGGCAAAGCCGCCTTCCGGTCCTACCAGCAGGGTTGCGGCGGCAACTCCGGACGTCCCGGAAAAATCACGCAAGCCCTTCCTTGCGTCGGGCGAAAGCAAGAAGCACAGGTCGGATGGGCCATCAGCATTCAAATTCCTGCATCGGATGATTTGCTTCCCAAGCCAGCCGTTGAGCGATGCAAGTGGCAGCACCTGCGGAACGCGATTTCTGCCGCTCTGCTCACAGGCGGAGATAACGACTTTCTGCAAGTGACTCACGCGTCTTTCCTCTCGCACTCCTGAAAGCCGCACGACACTCAGCTTTGTATTGAGAGGCTGGATACTGCCTACACCCATTTCCACCGCTTTCTGTACAATCCAGTCCATTTTTTCGCTCGCACAAATCGCCTGGGCGAGTGCGATTGCAAGACGCGACTCGCGTTCGATAGCAAGGTGCTGCCCAATTACAGCCGTGGCGCCACTCTTGGCGATACGTGCGATAACAGACCTGAATTCTCCTCCTTTGCCGTTGAATAAAGTCATTTCATCGCCTTGTCCGAGCCTCAACGCACGGATAGCGTGGTTTGCGATGCTGACGGGCAGTTCAACGATCTGCCCGGTGTAGAGCTCGCCGGGACAGTAAAATCGGGGGAGCGTCATCCTGTCAGGTGGCCGATTGCGGGAACCAATTATGCTCCTCTCTCATGATAGTATTGCCATGTTAGCCTGAACCATGCTGTTCGGAAGCACTGGCGTCGGCGGGTTTGTTCCATTATAACCGGTGCACCCGGCTTTTTTGGATAGTCCCGCTGAGGTTTGGGTTTCCGGCAAGGCATCCAAAGGATGTTGTAGTTCGACCAGGAGAAAAACATGGCAAGCCTTGAAACACCTGTCGGTAATTTTGGTTGGGATGCGGTGGATTTTGATCTGCCAGGCGTGGACGGAAGGCGCTATAACCTTGCTTCCGTGAAAGGCGAAAGGGGATTGCTGGTAATGTTTATCTGCAATCACTGCCCTTATGTAAAGGCGATTCGCGAGCGCATCGTTCGCGACGTTAACGAATTGCGTCCACACGGGGTAGCCGCCGTCGCGATCATGTCCAATGACCCTGCCGATTATCCCGAGGACTCGTTCGACAACATGCTGCGAGTGGCCAGGGAATATGGTTTTTCCTTCCCCTATGTATGGGATGAAACCCAGGAAATAGCGAAAGCGTACGGAGCGGTATGTACACCGGATTTCTTCGGCTTTAATTCCCTGCTCAAACTGCAGTACCGTGGGCGGCTGGATGCCTCTCGCAAGGAAACAGCCCCGACCGATGTGCGGCGCGATCTGTTCGAAGCAATGGTGGAGGTGGCAAGGACTGGCCAAGGGCCGGAGGATCAGATTCCCAGCATCGGCTGTTCGATAAAATGGCGGACTGGATAAGACGTGCTCACCGCGGTTATTGCAGCGGTCAAGGCGGTCGCTCAGCAGGAAATCCTGCCCCGCTACCTGAAGGTTGCGCGCCAGCGCAAGGCTGACGGCAGCCTTTTCACGGAGGCGGATATCGCCACTCAGGAAGTACTATCGCGGGAACTATGCAGGATTTTTCCAGGACCTGTGGTGGGAGAGGAAATGACGGAACAGGAGCAGACCGACCGTTGGCAGGCAGGCGATGCGGGGCTTTGGTGTATGGACCCCATAGACGGCACTTCCAACTTTGTGAACGGACTGCCCTATTTCTCCGTTTCCGTGGCACTGATGCGGCAAGGCAGGAGCGTACTGGGCGCAGTTTATAATCCCGTGGCAGATGAAATGTTTTATGCCGAGAAAGGCGCGGGCGCTTACCTTAACGGTGAGAGACTCCCGATCAAGGAACACGTCCCGACGTTACGCGGCGCGATGGCCAATGTCGACCTGAAGCGGCTCGACCGCAAATTGGCAGAAGCGATATGTTCCGCACGGCCGTTTTCCTCCCAGCGAAATTATGGTTCGTGTTCGCTCGAATGGTGTTACACGGCTGCGGGCCGATTTGACCTGTACCTGCACGGTGGACAGAAATTGTGGGATTACGCCGCCGGCAGCCTTATTCTCGAAGAGGCCGGCGGACACATGTGCGATCTCGATCAGGATGACTTCTGGGCGGCGCCGCTCTGGCAGCGCCCTGCTATCGCCGCGCTCGACGCGGACCTATTCGCGCAATGGCGGGACTGGGTGCGGTCGCATCGGTAGTCCGCCAGTTTACCCATCACTTCGGCGCGCTTGACGGAAAGCCTTCCCGCCGCACGCCGTTTCGTCCTTTCCAGCTGTCGTTCTTTGGCGACACCTTAAAATCCGTAGCAACAATTACTTAGACAAATCCGTCCAGATAGGCGACGGCGTTTGACGACAGTTTATACCAAGGAGGGGCTACTAGTTCCTTGAATACAAACGAATGAAAAATTGGCACGAATTATGCTTATGTCGATGTGACATAAAGTTCTCATCTAATACTGCAGCTATATATACAGTACTCAAGTTGGTATTAACGATGATCTACCTCCCCTCGCAATGCCCATGACTACCGATGTAGGATTAGCTTGTGTGCAAAACGTTCCCGCACCCATACCTGATTTTCGCCTGATACCTGTTTGTGTAAGCTGGCTTATTCCGGACTTACATATGTCTAATATATCTTCGGACCTATCTCATGCATTTACACAACAGTAAACAACGCCGCTTCAGGAACCCTTATTCCCCTTCGTCGATCCAGGAAAAAGGCTGTCGCAGTGTGTCGGTTGCCCAGCAACCTGTGGATTTCTTCGAAGAAACCGGGGAGCAGGAGTGCATTCTGACGCGTGGGAGTTATAGTGTCCGCCTTGCGGATCCACAAAATCTGGGCGGCGAAATCAGCACGCTGATCAAACGAATGTATTCCTGGCGCGGTTATCAAACCGAGAGCTTGGGAGCAAGTTCCCACAACCCCAACCAACTTACACTCGAGGCAACAGTTGGGGGACACCTGGTCGGTACGCTCACCTTGGGGATTGATTCGGAGGAAGGCTTGCTGGCTGATGAACTGTATGGCAAGGAAATCGACGTGTTCCGAAGAAAGGGCAGGAAAGTCTGCGAGCTAACGAAACTTGCTATCGATTCGGAGTATAGTTCAAAGGAGATTCTCGCTTCGCTTTTCCACCTAGCGTATATTCATGGGCACAGTATCAACGGAGCTACAGATTTATTTATCGAGGTTAATCCCCGTCATGCGGGATTCTACCGGCGTATGCTCGGGCTCTCTCAGGTCGGACAGGAACGTATTTGTCAACGGGTATGCGCCCCAGCGGTTCTCATGCATTTGGAACTGAATTATGTCGGCGCCCAAATTGCCTCTTACGCAGGGTCGTGCAAATCCGGCGAAAAATCTCTTTATCCCTATTTTTTTTCCAAACATGAAGTAATGGGATTAGCTAAACAGCTTCAGAGGCACAAAATTAACCAGCATGGCGTTTCTTCAACCGAAAATCGAGTTTCGTCTAATTGACGAGTAGAAAAGCAGGGAGCATGTTGTTCTGTCCTGCCCCTACCTTTAGCTTCATGAAGAGTAGCGCCAGATTTAAAAAAAGAATCTGCTGGAACACGGTGCTTGCCCTCACCCCAGCGTCACGTTCCAGCACGGCCTTCATATTTCTTACACCCCTACGAGATATCACCCAAATATTTGGGTGCGTGGTGACGGCACTCAATTAGTGTCTCGACTTTCGCGCCCCTGACGATCGACAAGGTTCGCCACCTATATAGCCAAGCGTTGCACAACAGAAGGGGCAAAGTGGGTCGTGCCTCCTGCTAATTGCTACTCAATCCATCTGCATCAGCTTGATGCACCCGGTTTGTTCCATCCGTGGCTGGCAACTCATCCGCTCCAAGATACTGCCGGTGTTCATGCTGCTCGTCTATTAACCCAGCCAGACTGTCTCGTGAAAACGGAAACGGCCAGGATGGCGCCAGAACGTTTTCGAAGTCACACCACTCCAAGCAGCCCCCACCTCTTCCTGCTTCCACCGCCTATCAGACCACCCCAAATACGGCTCTTAAAATCTCATCTTCCGAGACTCCCTATCACGCCGTCCCTCTGACCTCCGCCCCCCTCGGAATATTTAACCGGACAGCCTATTTGCTACGGGCCCGTACGGTTTATTTGTTCTCTATATAATCCACAATTTCCTCTGGCGAACACGTCGTTTTCCGTCTAAGCTTGACCTGTGGAAGTCCAGAAGAGCCCTCTTTAGCCCGTTGAGCGACGTTGAAGACGATTTTCTCTTTTGCCACGAACTGAGGAATCGGAATAAAAATAAAGATATAAATAAAATAGGAGATGAAATGAGAAACATTATTAGCGTGTGGTTGCTGCTAGTCGCAGTTTTTGCGCTGCCTGCGGCCTCGGCTGTACCGACAAATTACGATGCTTTTTATGTGTTTGGCGATAGCTTGTCTGACACGGGTAGCGACTTTATTCTCACCACGAGTCTGAGAATGGACCCCCCGATACCTCCCTCAGAAAGTCCTCATAGGACTTATTATAAGGGCAGATTCTCCAATGGACCGGTCGCTGTTGAGTATCTATGGCGTCAATTGAAGAATGGCGCGACTCTTACTCCTTTTTTATCCAACATAAAACTGGATTCACTGGGAGGCATCAGCTTTGCGTTTGGCGGATCAACATCCGGATATCTAAACCAGGTACCTGGAGGGTTTTACGTGCCGGGAACGCTCGGTCAAGTAGAGTTATTCCGCAAAGCGTTAAAACGTAAAAAGGCGCCCACTGCGCTATATGCAATATGGACAGGCGGTAACGACTACCTTTTAGCGGGAACAAACGAACCAGACGCAGTCGTGGCAAACATCATCAAAGCTATACAAACCCTCTACTCCCTCGGTGCTCGTGATTTTCTCATACCCAACCTGCCTGACCTGGGTTTAACCCCGCTCATTCAGGTAAAAGGGCCGGAGGCGCAGGCGCAATTCCTGCAACTTACCCGTGACCATAACGCCTTATTGGGTCAAGCTCTCCATCGGCTGGCTCCTCGCCTGCCCCGAATCAAGATTTACGTGGTCGACCTTTTTACGCTATCGCAAACGCTGGTCAACGAGAATACTGTCATTACAATGCCGCCCGCCCTGGAATACCTCGCTCCCGGAACTGGAGCTACGGATTGTTTTATCAGGAATCCTAAATCATGCCCCGACGTCGACCTGACGGCTGAATTACCGCCGTTTGCTTTCTGGGATGCAATGCACCCTACTACTTTTGTCCATGAACTGTATGGACAAGCTATGTTTGAACGTTTGCAAACCGGCGACCCTGAGTTGCCTCAATAAATAAACATGCTTCTGAACAAAATCCCCCACGTGACTGTCGAGCCGCTAGAACAGTTAAGGATACTTCAAGAATTGGCAAAAGCGCGCAGCTGCAAACGATTCTTTCTCGCTCTGCATTTTTGGCAGGATCAGGTGGCATATCAAAGAAGGGAAATTTCCCTTTCCCGCCACAGGTTTTTGGGGTGATTAAGTTTTATTGAAGGGCAGTGGCAGGAGCCCTACGTGTCGAAAAATTTTACATTTCGGTTTCTTATGGATAACCATGACATCTTAGCGACGGCAGTAAAAAACAAATAAACGTTTATAACCATACGGTAACATACTGTTCTTTAATTCTGGCCTAAGATTTGCTTAACTCTAAACATCTGATTACAGCGCTCCTGGAATCATTTAATTGAACTACTATCGGAGGGTTACATGAACATACGCAATACGGTATTGGCAGCGGCGTTACTTGGAACGATGGGCTTTTCTCAGTCGTCTATGGCTATAACCATTGATGGCATTACATTTGCGGAGGGCGCCAACTTTGAAACATTAGATCTGTTTCAAGGAAGACGTGACGGAGGCGCAGTCACAGCCGTTGGCGACGAGTTGATCGGTATCGGTATCGTGAATCGTATTCTGGATGCCGATAATAACGTCCTCTGGGAGAACGGGGATAATGGCAGGGAGTTAACGGTTTATTTCCAAGGCTACTTTGCAGAGAGTCTGACCACACAGGGTGTTGGAGATAGCTTCCTGGATAGAATATTATTTAGCGGCGGCTCGCTATCCCTGTTTTCGGATTCGACCCAGGATTTTTCGGGCAGCGGAACACAAGCGACTGGAATTGCTTCTGCGACGGATGGAAGCCTTTTTCTGGCCTTGGCAGGCTCTCCTATTGGAGGACTGGGGGACAACACCGGCGATCCTATTACATTGGCTTCGGAAGCGCTTCGCAACAGCGGCGATCCCTTCACGAACAGCTTCAATATTACCGGCAGGGGATTGCTGGATGTGACTGGCGGGTCAGCAGCTTCGTTCTTCAATACGAACACATTTGGATGCGTAGGGG
>JACDGV010000021.1 GCA_013821425.1 Nitrosospira sp.
TCCGCTGGTATAACGAAAAGCGGATCAAAATCTCGCTCGGCTCACTCAGTCCTCTCGAATACCGTGAGAGCCTTGGGCTCGCAGCATGAACATAAACGAGTCCAAGTTTTCCGCCGCACCCCCAGATGATCAGTTTTCAACCGGCGCCAACATCTATACGACCAAGACGCCGATTACGGCAGCTGATCTACTCAATGATCAGGTGCTGCCCTTCTTCGCACAGCAGGGCATGGGTCTGATCCGTATCTTGACCGATCGTGGCACCGAGTATTGCGGTAAGCCAGAAACCCATGATTACCAGCTCTACCTGGCCTTGAATGACATCGAGCATACCAAGACTAAAGCCAATCATCCGCAGACGAACGGTATTTGTGAGCGCTTTCACAAGACGATCCTGCAAGAGTTCTATCAGGTAGCGTTCCGGCGCAAGATATACCGGTCAATTGAGGAGTTGCAAATTGATCTGGATGACTGGCTGCACTACTACAATCATGACCGCACCCATCAGGGCAAGATGTGTTGCGGACGAACACCCATTCAAACATTAATTGACGGAAAGGAAGTCTGGCACGATAAAATCACAGCACTGAACAACTGAATCTGATCTGACAACCGGATCAAGTCAAATCGGGTAACTGTCAGATGAAGTCGCGACTACTACAAATTATATCTCCAGTCCGTCGTGTGATCTACATCAAGACCAAGTTCCAGCATCATTTCCTCCAGATCACGATAACTGATTCCGTATTTGCAATACCACCGGACACAACCCAGAATCATCTCCCCACGGAAATGACGCCATTTGAAATCTTATATTGATTACCTACCCTGAAAAACATCATGGTGCACCACGCTTCTTATTTTTTGCAACAGAGCCCTTTCGCTTGACCCAAAACGCGTCAGCTTATAGGCATCGGTCCGGTACACTTTTATTCTGCGATCACCGCGAAAATAAGTGCGCTTCAGTGGTACATTTTTACACCGCTATTTACAATATTTGATGAAAACCCTGTCTTGTCCACTTTGGATCACTTCGAAATCCAATATAGATCGCTTGTTTCATTACACTCTTGCACTATTTGCACTATTTGCACTCGTACTTCGGGAACCCGGAGCATTTGCCCGACTTGCACTTGTGGTCATTTCCCACTGACCCGGCCTTGCCGCAAGACTGACCTGCGCTGAGTTTCGTCCGGCATGCATTGATCTTCGTGTCGGAGCCGGCGTCGCACCAATTCCCGGCACCGCAGTCGGAATCGCTTTTGCACACGCAGGTGCCCTTTGTACTATCGATGGCGCTGCACTTACCTTCCTTGCAGGCGTCATCCACGTAGCAAGTGCCGCCCATCGCTACTGAGTTGGGCGTATAGCAGCGGGAGAATTTGCACTCGCCCCCCTGACATTGGTGCCCACCCCCAGCGACATCACAGCTCTCGTTGTCCGCTTTCAGAGCCACGCACTGGTTCTTGCCTACAGTGATCGTCCCCTTGTCGCAGTATTTACCAGTGCCGCACTCAGAATCGCTGTCGCACACGCAGGTGCCCTTCGTGCCGTTAACAGAGCTGCACTGGCCTTCCTTGCAGGCGTCATCCACGTAGCAAGTGCCGCCCATTGCTACTGAGTTGGGCGTATAGCAGCGGGAGAATTTGCACTCGCCCCCCTTGCATTGGTGCCCGCCGCCGACAAGATCGCAGCTCTCGTTGTCCGCCTTCAGGGCCACGCACTGGTTCTTGCCTATTGTGATGGTCCCCTTGTCGCAGTATCGCCCTGCGTCGCAATCAGAATCGCTGTTGCACACACTCTGTTTCGTGATGTATCGCGATACAGCCAGATAATGATAAATTGTCCGCTTGTCGGTAGCGCCCCCTTCGCACATTTGGTAGGTATCAGTCGAGAAGGATTTGTATTTGGCGCTGAGGCAGCTATTCTCCTTGTCAACGCCATCGTTTGTTTCGCCCCCGTACTCATCGTCCAAGCCGAACGCGTGGCCGACCTCGTGCAAGTACGTTCCGTCGCTAGTCATGGTGGAGAAGTTGTTGAACTGTACAGGGTTTGATTTGTACATCTGATTGAATCCATAGGGTGGAAACTTGGTCGCAAAGCGCACCGTGAGATGGTCATTGTCCCGAAGCAGGTCTAGCGTCTCTTTGGGGAATGCGGAATCATTCCGGCCCTTCATGAGTAGCTTGAGCTCGAATTTGCGGGAGATGGTCCAATAAGTTTCGCTGGTCCGTACAAAGTTATCCAAGATCCAATCCTGTGGCTTAACCTTAATGACCTCGTTGCTCTGTTCCGGATCTTGCCAAAACAGATCCCGGTCCTCGTCCACACGGCACCCCTCGTACACGAAAGCGTCGTCCTTTTTGTATCGGTACTGAATCTTGCCCAAGCTGATGAACTTGTTCTCGGAGTCGCGCTTGTAGGCGTTAACGCCACTCTGCCCGTCGTACTTGCCCTCTTCTCCAGGAAAATAAGTGGAGGTCGAGCAAAGCGTTGTCGCAATGGGCTGTGGGACAGGCTTCAGCGTTAGCACCTGCTCGCCTGTTGAAGGATCCCGCGTAATGATGACTTGTGATGCGTCGTAGAGTCGCCAAGCGTGCGCAGCCTGTGTCACCGGCGACAGCGTATTCGTTTTGTGGTCGACTTCCCGCTCACCAATGTAGAAATCAACACGATCGGGGACCAGTTCGTTGATGATAGGCCTGTAAGGAATAGTCATTGTCCAGACCCCGTCATTCTTGCTCAGGACGTAGACGTACTTCTGCTGAGCGGGCGTGATATCGAGGGGTGGCTTTTCAGAGGGAATGCCGAAGAAGTTGTAGTGCCCCCGGATAACCTTAGGGTCGAGATCGCGCGCCTTCAGTAACTGCTTTCCTTCATTGCTACCGCTGGCAGCCGTCGCCTTGGCGACCTCGTTCCCCTTGGTGTCACGCCTCCGGTTGCATTCAAGGATTATCTCATTCCACTTACGGTTACCGCGGTGCTCGGCCTTGGGATCGGAAAAAAGTTCTTCGTAGAAGTCCACATCGCGCTTGGTTTCGGCGGTTGTCGTGGTGTCCTTAACACTGTCGCAAAGATTAGCGTGGGCATGTGTACCGGAAAATACAAGATACGCCCATAGTAGAGCTAATACTGTTTTCATTGGCTCTCCCTCTTATCAATGAGTGGGAGGACATTCTTCCGTACCGAGCATTGAACGGCTCCCAAAGTGTGTGGCAATGACATGTACAAGAAATCGACGGAACAGGAATATGGCTCTGCCACTGATCACAATCGAAAACGTACGTCTTTGGCTGATAGCGTCTCAGCCGTAGTGTTCATAAAAGGACTCTGTACGGAATAATGTTCCGTTAAGATTATTTCTCGCTCGGATGAAGCTTCATAAACCTGGAGCTGCGCTCCAAAAATTAGTGCTGTTAATAATAACTTATCTCCATCGTCCCTAGCATAATTATCCTCGGCAGTATGCACGAACGTGTCGCTGCATCTTTTCAATAGCGTGTACAATTTCGGGAGGCGTCTCAGTAGTTCCTACCATTGATGCAGGGTCTGCATGTGCGTAGCCCGAGGCGGCAGTCTCTTGGAGTGATGAGGCATTTGAACTTGTGCGAGAACTCAGCTTCCAGAAATTGAAGAGTCCATACCAGATGAAGCAAGCATGGATGAACGTATGCAAGCTGAGCTTTCTACCCGTCCAAGGCGAAGTCAGCAGCTCGTGTTCGTCGTCTGCGACGAAGGCGCCATGAGTGGATTCGAGGTAGTACATTACACCGTGCATCGCCTCGTGAAGTATGAGGCCGGCAAGGTTGTACGTGGCGACTATCTTATGACCGGGATTGACTAGATCGATCCTGCCAGGTAGCTCTGACGACGATGCCGAACTGACCTCGGGAATCGGCTGGATGTAGACAGCGATCGACATAGTCGTCGAAAGAACGAAGTCGCGGACCGCAAGGCTTACTTGCTCTAATAACGCCACGGCGCTGTTCAATTTCTGAACCACACGTGCACAGTCCGCGCGAGGGTTTAGTGCTGCTTCTGTGAAGCCTCCATCGAAACACGAGTTGACGCTCAAGAAAGGACTTGAAAAATCGACAGGAATAACGGTGCCACGCAAGGTCGGTGCGCGGATAGCCCTTCCTGCCTCATCCCATCCGTAGTCTCCCAGCGCCGTCCACACACCGGGAAAAGCTCGGACACCAGAGAGGCAAGCGAGCTCTGCTGCCATACTTCGATGAAGGAATCCCAGCGCTAAGTCGGGTTTCTCACGATTAAGTACATAATATGTCGCGGGCGCTGCTGCAATCCGGCGCACAGCTGTGGTGGGCATCTCGGACCAAACCCTTCGCAGGTGGTCTGATGCGGAAATAACCTGCTCAATCCGTGTACGGTTTTCTGAAATGGAGTACTCACGCGCCATTGTAACTGTCAACAGTGGGCGCGATGACCAAGTAAATGATGATACCAACGCATCAATGGTGCTTTTATCCATCCACGCTCAGATTTCTGCAAAACTCATCGAGTCAAAGACTCCCAATTTATGAGAAAACGTAGTGTATACTGTAGGATGTTTATCGCCTAACGATGAATGCTGGGTTGGATGAATTACCAGCCTATCAAATGCATGAACTGCAGCATGAACTGCAAGCTTCACATACGCCTGTACGCTCCAAAATATAGCAACATATGCAACCCTGGTTACATTTCTCAGAAATCTTAAGGGCGAACTTCGCCCCTTGGCCGCATGGCCGTGGACATTCTGGGGGCTAGTTCAGCCTCTGGGGGCAAGGAGCGTCATTTCTACGACGACAAATCGACATTGACAATTATTACAATTTTTTTCTTGATCTTGATCTTCTTTTCACCTGCCCCAGCCTCTCCAATACTTCGCAAGTCATCGAGTGTCGAGCGATTGAGCGGACCTGTTCCCATTGGCGAATCTGGTGAAACACCCTCTCGAATCGTGACTGAGGTTTTGTCGAGCTCTTCGAGGAGATTAGCGATCTTCTCGGCTTCTGCTTTGTCCATGAGTATCTCCTTTCTGTTTAAGCAAAGATTTACCTTAATTCAATTAAATACGGTTGTCAATCTAGACCAGTGACAAAATGTAAAAAACTCAACACCCACCAGCTAAAGCTGGTGGGTTGGGGTTGCGGACTGAAAGTCGGGATACGCGTCGCCTAAACGACGCGTCCTAATCGGGTTCCGTTTTGAAATCATCGTTTGGTCACGGCTCAAAATGATGCTCCAAATATTGCTTGATCATCTCTTCCGTCATCTGCCCTACCATGGCGCAAAAGTACCCCCTCGCCCAAAAATGCTTTCCCCAATACCTCTTCTTCAGATGAGGAAACTCTTCAAACAGCTTGCTCGACGTGCAACCCCTGATCCGCCTCATAATCTCGCTTGGCGCCCTCGTCGGGGCAACTGGTCAAAATATGCACGTAATCCTCGCTCACTACCCCTTTCACTATCCTGATCTCAAAGGCTTCACATGTCTCACGCACCAGCTCTCGAACTCGCTCCGCCACGTCCCCGTTCAGTACTTTGTACCGGTACTTCGTTACCCATACAAAATGAGGCTCTGTTGCAAAAAAAAGGACAAACCAGAGTTCTGGATCTCTCCTGTGATACCTTGGTCTGATATCCAGCTGTCCTTTCTTAAACATCCGCATGAGCTCGAAACCTTTGATGGTGGCGTAGGCTGTTTTCATCGATTTAAAGCCCCGCACCGGGTTTATCAAGCGTTTGAGCTTGCCATGATCAGCTTCGATAATATTGTTCAAGTATTTGACCTGCCGGTGCACGGTGTGCGGCGGACACTTTCCTTCGGCTTTTAATTCGGTAATGGCGGACCTGTAAGCGGGCGCCTTGTCCGTATTGATAGCACCGGGGTGCGTCCAGCGTTTCATGGATTTCAGGGCTTTGCCCAGGAAGCGTTTGGCGGCCTGGGTATTGCGCGTTGGGGAGAGATAGAAATCAATCGTATGGCCGCGCTTATCAATGGCCCGGTATAAATACGCCCACTTCCCTTTGACCTTCACATAAGTTTCATCTACCCGCCAACTGTAGCCCATCGTCGGCTTCCAGAACCACCGCAGGCGTTTTTCCATTTCAGGCGCGTAATGCTGAACCCAACGGTAGAGCGTCGTGTGATCCACCTCAAGACCACGTTCCAGCATCGTTTCCTCCAGGTCACGATAACTGATCCCGTATTTGCAATACCACCGGACACCACTCAGAATTATCTCTCCACGAAAGTGACGCCATTTGAAATCCGACATTGATGGCCTACCTTGAAAAACATCATAGTGCACCACGCTTCTTATTTTTTGCAACAGAGCCCCGTTCAGTACTGGGCCATTTATGCGAAATGGGTGTTAATAGGTACAAAAAGGGGCCTAAAACTGAGGACATCAGGAATTATCTACTTGACCAAACAGCGATTTTTCCTGATTATCTCGATGTCTACTACTGGGTATATCCCACCAAACTCAAGTATTATTTAGAGACGCGGCGATGACCATTTTGAGCGTCGGCCACCCAGCGCACGTGTGGTTGATGAAGTTTTTCCCCGTTGCTTTTTTTGTTGTATGGGACAAACCGTACGGATACCAATATCCTCAATTCCCGAATATGGCAACGTGGGGACACTTAGGGATCGGCGATGATATAGAGTTGCCAGTTCATCTGGACGTAGTACCACACGAAAGGTGGCCAGAAGCGCCAGAAGATGGAAGAATTCTTGTTTACCGGGAACTAGCAATGGGAGTTGCATGAGAAAGCAAAAAAGATCAATAAACTCCGCTGCCAATAGCTTAACCAATTGAAAGGTTTAAAGTTGTGTACCCATATGTGTACACATAGAAAAGATTGAATAGCGTATACCTAGTATTCATTAGGGTTTGAGGCCAATACTTCAGGTTCAGGTGCAATCTTGAGTGACGTTCCGTGCTGACCCACGCTGTCTCGGTATTTTCCCCATGCCGCTAACCCAGCGGTTTTTGTTTTCACGCAGTTAAGAATCAGGAAAAACGAACATCCGGACAACAGCGCCAGCGTAACGTTAAGCATTGGGAGACACGGAACCTTATCGCTGCTATGTAGCCGATACTGCTCGCGCGTTGGTACGGACGATCCCGGAGGGCTTTAGCATTCAGTTTTTGACGCCATCCTGATTCTTGCCTGCGCCTCCGCCTTGTTAACGGCGGAAACCTCGCGCCCGAATGCGTCGCGAGTTTTCCCATCCGCCAGAGCCCCTTTTATGCTGCGTACGCATCGCCATCGTTTCCCCGTCTTTGTAACGAATAATTGCATTTCACTTCGCGGGTGGGGGGTGTGGCAATGGTAGCAATAAACGGTTGTAGACATGGTAGCTATAACGACTAAATACCTGTTCCAACTCTCAATCTCGCGAGGGGGCTAAACCCCTTTTCAAAAGGACCTTTTCCATCTTGAAGCTATCATGTCTTGAATTCAACGGCAGGGGGAGTGTGCATGAGGGCATCACAATTGCCACCTCCCGGAAACGCGTGATAGGTAACCACCCGGTTCGCTCCAAGCGAGTTTGACGCCTCTTCCGATTCGAGGCGAGCGAGTAAATCGGCTAACTGCTCATCATTGCCTGGGTTGCCGCTCAAACCGAACATATCTATCCACGTACCTTTGTTCATTATCCTGTCCTTTCTTCTTTCAAGTGAGAAACGCGGAACCGCGCCATGGAGGCAATGCTCTCACTTGGCGGCAAAGAAATCTGTGCGGTTTGCCACTTATCGTCCTTGAGAAGGCTAATGACGCCCCATGGACATTGACACCTTGGCTGCGAGCCTCTGACCCCAGTGAAAACCCATAACCTCTTCACTGGAGGGAGTCGTACGAGTACAACCTGCCGGATTCTGCGCTGATGCGTCAGCAGGTCCTGGTGTACGTTGGATATCACCACGAACCGCCCTGGCCAGTAGTTTCCTCCCCGCCCGTTCTTATCTGCCTTTGAGGCTAACCAAAAAACGGTGATCACCTTGAAGACGGCGCAGGTGTCCCCACTTGCTTAAATTACAGTCCTGGAGGAATTATCATGAGCGATTCCCTGCATCTTGTCTGCCCCCTGTGCCAGGCAATAAACCGCGTGCCAGCCCCACGGCTCGGCCAGCGGCCCAATTGCGGGCAATGTCACCTGCCATTGTTCACCGGGCACCCCGTGGAGCTCACGGCTACGGCTTTTGCCAGGCATCTGGACCGAAACGATATACCGGTACTGGTGGATTACTGGGCGCCCTGGTGCGGGCCCTGCAAGATGATGGCTCCCGCCTTCGTACAGGCCGCAGCCATGCTGGAACCGCAAGTTCGTCTGGCGAAAGTGAACACCGATACTGAACAAACGCTGGGCGCGAAATACCACATCCGCAGCATACCGACTCTGATCCTGTTTCGGGAGGGCCGGGAGGTGGCGCGGCACGCAGGTGCGATGACAGCCCAGGCCATCGTGGATTGGGTTCGTTCTGATCAACTCGGTTAGTTCAACAAGGTTGAAACTGTTAAACTTCCTCTCACGGCGATAAGAGCCGCCCGACAAACCGCAAAGAAGAGTTGGGTCCCAATGCCGGGGCACTAATACCTGGGCGTGGTGTTACCGCATGGCAATTTCAATATGACCACAACGCCAGGTAATTTATATATCATCAGCGCGCCATCGGGCGCGGGAAAAACAAGCCTGGTGAAGGCGTTGCTTCAAAGCGGCGTTGATCTGAGCCTGTCGGTTTCGTACACGACGCGAAGGGCTCGTCCCGGAGAAATCGATGGACACGATTACCATTTTATTAACCGGGAAGATTTCGAGGAAAGGCTGAAGCAGAATGAATTTCTGGAAAGTGCCGAGGTTTACGGAAATTACTATGGCACCTCGAGAAAGTGGATCGACCATGCATTAGAGTCGGGGCGCGACATTTTGCTTGAAATTGACAGCCAGGGCGCCCGCCAGGTGCGCTGTATTTTTCCAGGGGCGGTGGCAATTTTTGTCCTGCCGCCATCGCTGAAAGTGCTGGAAATGCGTTTACGACGGCGTGCTCAGGATAGTCCCGAAGCGATTGGCCATCGTCTCGCTTCGGCCCGCGACGAGATCGGCCATGTGGCCGAGTACGACTATGTTATTATCAACGACAAGCTGGACAAGGCGTTGCAGGATTTGAAATGTATTGTGCAGGCCGAGCGTCTGAGGATAACAAAACAACTTTCCCGCCATCAAATTCTTGTTACGCAGCTCGGCGCAAAGCCTGTGTCATAAACCGGCAGTTGCCGGATTTTTCCGCAGGCATGATGTGCGGCTCAAATACGTGTGCCCCTGGTGGAGTTGCCGTTAATTGACCCGCATTTTATACTGTGATTTTCCAAATACGGAGTAGGGACGAAACATGGCGCGCATTACTGTCGACGATTGCTTGAAACAAATTCCCAACCGTTTTGATATGACGTTGGTCGCGACCATCCGGGCGCGGCAACTTTCAATCGGCGGCACGCCCATGGTGGAGCCTGCGCGCGATAAGCCCACAGTCATAGCGTTGCGTGAGGTGGCTCAAGGGAAAATCGGAACGGAAATTCTCACGACCGAACCCCTTTAGCCGTGTTCGAAGGATAGCAGAATCTGCTTAAGGTGTTATTTCATTGGGCGCGCGTGATCAGTCGAGTATTCAGACCGGCCTGAAATCAACCATAGGGGTCGTGCCGTTCCAAAAACTGGGCTGTGGGCAAGGTAATGAAGGAAATTACAATGCGAGCACGAGCTTTGCCGAGTTCTTCCGCTACCTTGCCCGAGGCGAGTTTCCTCTTTAGCGAATTATCCAGCTATCTCAAGCGTGAAGAAGTTTCAGAACTCCAGAACGCCTATCTTTTCAGCCAGAGCGCCCATTCCGGGCAATTCCGGAAATCTGGCGAACCTTATATCTCTCATCCGCTGGCTGTAGCCAGCATACTCGGCAAATTGCGTCTGGATACCCAGACTCTGACTGCTGCGCTCTTGCACGATGTCATGGAGGATACGCACATCTCCAAGGCCGAGATCAGCGACCGGTTCGGCAGCCCCGTCGCCGAGCTGGTGGACGGCGTGTCAAAGCTCGACAAGATCGAATTCCAGACCCATGCGGACGCGCAGGCGGAAAACTTCCGCAAGATGCTCCTGGCGATGGCGCGGGATGTGCGCGTCATACTTATCAAGCTGGCGGACAGGCTGCACAACATGCGGACACTGGAAGCTATGCGGCCTGAAAAGCGGCGCCGCATCGCGCGTGAGACCATGGAAATCTATGCTCCAATAGCGAACAGGCTCGGACTCAACAATATCTATCAGGAGTTGCAGGACCTCAGTTTCCACTATCTTTTTCCCACGCGCTACAGGGTACTTGCCAATGCAACAAAGGCGGCGCGTGGAAATCGGCGTGAAATGGTCAGGATGATTCTTGATGCCATCAAGCAGCGCCTGAAGGTCGCCGGACTGGATGCAGAGGTAAGCGGAAGGGAAAAGCAGCTCTACAGTATTTACAAGAAAATGGTCGAGAAGCACCTCACATTTTCAGAGGTTCTCGACATTTACGGTTTTCGTGTCATCGTCAAGGACGTGCCTTCGTGTTACGTAGCGCTCGGCGCATTGCACAGTCTCTACAATCCCATTCCCGGAAAATTCAAGGACTATATCGCGATTCCCAAGGCAAATGGCTATCAGTCGTTGCACAGCACTTTGTGGGGACCTTATGGGACGCCGATCGAGGTGCAAATTCGCACGCCGGAAATGCACAGGATCGCGGAAGCAGGTGTCGCATCGCACTGGCTTTACAAGAGTAGCGACGCAGATCTTAACGACCTGCACATGAAAACCCATCAGTGGCTGCAGAGCTTGCTGGAGACTCTCAGTGACTCCACAGATTCCCTGGAATTCCTCGAACATCTTAAAGTGGATCTGTTCCCCGGCGAAGTCTACGTATTTACGCCGCAGGGAAAGATTCTGGCGCTACCCAAGGAATCCACAGCCGTTGATTTCGCATACGCGGTCCATACCGACATCGGCGACTGCTGCGTGGCTGCGAAAATAAACGGTGAGAATGCTCCCCTGCGTACCGTTCTCAGGAGCGGCGATCGGGTAGAAATCGTCACTGCGTCCCATGCCAAACCTAATCCTGCCTGGCTCAACTACGTGGTCACCGGCAAGGCACGCTCGCATATACGTCGTTTTCTCAAGACCATGCAATACGAGGAGTCGGCCAAGCTGGGGGAGCGCCTGCTTAACCAGGCTTTAGGTGCGCTCAGGGTCGATCCACAGACGATAGGCGCGGCACAGTGGGAGAAACTGGCCCGTGACAGCGGGGCTAAATCAAAAAAAGACTTATTGGCGGATTTGGGCTTGGGCAAGCACCTGCCCGCGGTGGTCGCGCGGCGGCTGGCAACACCGGGCGTATCCGTTGACGGCACAAATGGGGCTAATGACGTCATCACCATACTCGGTACGGAAGGCATGGCAGTGCAATTTGCAAAATGCTGTCGCCCGATTCCGGGTGATTCCATCCTCGGATTCATCAAGAAGGATCAGGGGCTGGTAATTCATATTCACGACTGCCCGGCCGTGTCAAAAATCAAGGGGAATCCCGACAATTGGCTGGATGTGGCCTGGGGGAAGGATATCACCCGGCACTTCGAGGTAAGCGTCAAGCTGATGGTAGCCAACGAGCGCGGCGTATTGGCAAGAGTGGCGGCAGCAATCGCCGAGGCTGGCTCCAATATTGACAACGTCGGCATGGAAGGAGACGGGGTGTACACAACAATGACGTTCATGCTACAGGTCCGCAACCGTCATCATCTGGCACAAGTGATGCGCAGCTTGCGACGGATTTCTGAAGTAGCGAAAATCAGCCGCATGAAGGGCTGAATCGATCGTCTATGCTTCCCCGCGTTTCTTTCCATTCCCGGATAGGGCCCGCAAAGCCCTGTTCGCGCCGGGTCAGCTTCCATCTGGCTACCGGTCATACGCCAGGACTGGCGCAAGCCATTGTTCTGCTTGTTCCAGTGGCCAGCCTTTGCGTTTTGCGTAGTCCTCCACCTGGTCCTTGCCTATTTTGCCCACCGCAAAGTAATCGGCATCGGGGTGAGAGAAATAAAACCCTGATACCGCCGCGGTAGGCACCATGGCGTAGGATTCGGTTATGATAATCCCGGCGTTTTCGGGGGCTTTTAACAGCTCGAACAAAGGTCCTTTCTCAGTGTGGTCAGGACAGGCCGGGTAACCGGGCGCGGGGCGAATGCCACGATAGTCCTCCGCGACGAGCTGTTCCTGGCTCAGGTTTTCGTCCTTGGCAAAACCCCAGAACTCGCGCCGTACCCGCCAGTGCATGTGCTCGGCAAAGGCCTCCGCCAGCCGATCGGCCAGCGCCTTCAATATAATCGCGCTGTAATCGTCATGCGCCTCCTCGAAGGCCTTTATGCGGGCATCTATGCCCATCCCGGCAGTAACCGCAAAGGCGCCGACAGTGTCGCGGACCCCGGTTTCCTTGGGGGCGATAAAATCCGCTAGACATAGATTTGGACGTCCGGAAGGCTTCATGGTCTGCTGCCGCAGATTGTGGAACGTCATGGCCAGCCGCGTGCGGCCTTTATCCGCATAGATTTCAATGTCATCGCTGTTTACAGTATTGGCGGGGAACAGCCCGAACACCGCATTGGCGGTCAGCCATTTCTGCTCCACGATCTTCTTTAGCATGGCTTGGGCATCCCGGTACAGGGTGCTCGCCGCTTCGCCCACGACTTCGTCTTGGAGAATCGCTGGAAACCGACCCGACAACTCCCATGCCTGGAAGAAAGGCGTCCAGTCAATGAAAGGCAGCAGTTTTTCCAGTGGATAATTCCTTAAAGATCTTACCCCGATAAAATCCGGTTCAGCCGGGACGTAGTTCGCCCAATCGGTCTTGAATGCATTTTTGCGGGCTTCCGCTATCGACAGCATCGGTGCTGGTCCTTTCTTGTTCTTATGCTGGGTACGCACCCGCTCGTATTCTGTCTGGATATCTCGCACGTACCCTGCCCGTAAATCCTCTGACAACAGATTGCTGCACACGCCTACAGCGCGGCTCGCATCCGGCACCCAAACGGTAACACCGCGGCTGTAATGGGGTGCCACTTTCACGGCAGTATGCACGCGCGAAGTCGTTGCACCGCCGATCAGTAACGGAACGGTGAAACCTTCGCGCTCCATTTCCTTTGCCACGTGTGCCATTTCCTCCAGCGAAGGGGTGATCAGGCCAGACAGCCCGATCATGTCGGCGTTCTCGCGTCGTGCCGTTTCAAGAATCTGTGCGCAGGGCACCATCACGCCCATATTCACCACTTCATAATTGTTGCACTGCAGTACCACCGTAACAATATTCTTTCCTATGTCATGCACGTCACCCTTGACCGTAGCGATGACAATCTTGCCCTTGGGCCTGGAATCTCCCGATAACTTCTTTTCGGCTTCGATGAACGGAAGCAGGTGCGCCACCGCCTGCTTCATCACCCGTGCCGATTTGACTACCTGGGGCAAAAACATCTTGCCGGAGCCAAACAGGTCGCCCACTACATTCATTCCCTTCATAAGCGGGCCCTCGATCACTTGGATGGGTCGTCCGCCTTCCTTGGCTATTTCGAGCCGCGCCGTCTCGGTATCTTCCACGATATAGGTGGTAATCCCCCTGACCAGCGCGTGAGTCAGACGTTGCTGTACCGGCTGGTCACGCCAGGCAAGATCCTCGATGTTCTCCTTGCTCTGTCCCTTGAAGCTCTCGGCAAATTCCACCAGACGCTCGGTGGTGCTGGCATCTCCTCCTCCCTGGGGGGTGCGGTTGAGCAGCACATCCTCGACTCGTTCCAGCAAATCCTTGGGGATGTCAGAATAAACGCCGAGCTGACCGGCGTTGACAATGCCCATGGTCATGCCAGCCTGGATCGCGTGATAAAGAAAAGCAGTATGAATCGCTTCGCGCACCGGTTCATTGCCGCGGAAGGAGAATGAAACATTGGACACACCGCCGCTCACCTTGGTGCAAGGGAGCGTTTGCTTGATGATCCGGGTCGCTTCGATAAAATCCACCCCGTAATTGTTATGTTCCTCAATACCGGTGGCTACGGCGAAAATATTTGGATCAAAAATGATGTCCTCAGGCGGAAAATCGACCTGATCCACCAGGGTGCGGTAGCAGCGCGTGCAGATATCCACTTTGCGTTGCATGGTGTCGGCCTGGCCTGATTCATCGAACGCCATGACAATTACCGCCGCGCCGTAGCGCCGCGCGAGCTTCGCGTGCTCTATAAACTCCGCTTTGCCCTCCTTCAAGCTGATGGAATTGATAATAGCCTTGCCTTGTACGCATTTCAGGCCCGCCTCGATTACCGACCATTTGCTCGAATCGAGCATGACCGGCACCCGGCTGATATCGGGTTCGGCGGCGACCAGGTTCATGAAAGTCACCATGGCTTTTTGCGAATCCAGCATCGCTTCGTCCATGTTGATATCGATGATCTGCGCCCCGTTTTCCACTTGGCTCCGGGCGACGCTAAGCGCTTCCGCATAATTATTACTCAGTATCAACCGTGCAAAAGCTTTTGAGCCGGTGACGTTGGTACGTTCGCCTACATTCACGAACAGCGAATCGTCGCCAATGTTGAGTGGTTCCAGGCCGGAGAGCCGCAACTTCTTTGGAATATCGGGCACGATGCGTGGCGCGAGACCACCCACCGTGTCGGCGATAGCCTTGATATGCGCAGGCGTGGTACCGCAGCAACCCCCGACGATGTTGACGAAACCGGATTGCGCAAATTCCCTGATCAGGCTCGCGGTGTATTCAGGTGATTCGTCGTACCCTGTTTCGGCCAGCGGATTGGGCAGGCCGGCATTGGGGTGGGCGCTGACATACACCCCGGCAACTGCGGAGAGTTCCTCGATATACGGACGCATCAATTCCGCACCCAGCGCGCAATTGAGCCCCACGGACAAGGGGCGGGCGTGACTTACGGAGTTCCAGAAGGCTTCCGGTGTTTGTCCCGAGAGCGTGCGTCCGGATGCATCGGTTATGGTCGCCGAAATCATGATGGGAATACGCACGCCGTGTGTCTCGAAATACTGGTCTATCGCGAACAGTGCGGCTTTTGCATTCAGCGTGTCGAATATTGTTTCGACGAGGAGAATGTCCGCACCGCCATCGATCAGGCCATGGATACTTGCCGTATAGTCGGTAACCAGCTGGTCAAAGGTTATGCCGCGAAAACCGGGGTCATTCACATCCGGCGAAATCGAAGCCGTCTTGGTGGTCGGCCCCAGCACGCCGGCTACGAAGCGCGGTTTCTCCGGTGTTTTGGCTTCCATCGCCTCCGCGGCTTCGCGCGCCAGCCGGGCTCCCGCAAAGTTGAGTTCGTGTACCAGATCCTGCATGTGGTAATCCGCCATCGAGGCAGCGTTGGAATTGAATGTATTGGTCTCGATGATATCCGCGCCCGCTTCAAGGTAAGCCTCATGAATGGAACGGATAACCTGCGGCTGGGTGAGGGTCAGGAGATCGTTGTTTCCCCTGAGATCGTGGGAAAAATTGGCGAAGCGCGCACCCCGATAATCGGCCTCGTTGAGTTTGTGGCCCTGTATCATCGTTCCCATCGCGCCGTCCAGCAGCAATATGCGGCGAGAGAGAAGGTTTTTCAGCAATTCGGTACGGGGGGTTTCATTCATGGCAACCGCTATGTCTCGGAAGGAGGCTGGATTCTATCATGGCCATATGCGTATTTTGCCCTGGTGCGGGGAAGGGCGCGCTCTCGGACCGTATGAGCTCATCGCCGGAAGGCCGTTGGTTTGTTAATGATCTTCCTGATCAAAAATGATTTATGCGGGATTTAGGCAGCCCGTCAGCTTGCATTTATTCATCTTGCGATTTTTATCGATAACGCGCTCGCGGACCAAAGCGGACTCACTATGAATCCTGGTAATCGAAAAAATCTTCGCCGCAAACATGAACAGGCGTCCCATATCCTCAAACCCAGATTGCTTTTCCATTCTTCTCCTTGCTTCTCATGAGTGGCCAGGTCTCTATTTCGTCCGGCGAATCGACCTGATGCTTCGAGAAGCAGGATATTTTGGAGGTTGAGCGACGCATTCCATCCCTCCTCAATGAGCCATGGCGGCGATACAGGGGGGATTCCGCCACCAGCAATTAACAACGGTATAGATTCGAGGTTCCTGAGCAGGGCTTTCATTGTTCGGCATATCCTTCTCCTAAGATTTAACGCCTGGAAATTCCTTGATTTAGGCGTAATTTTGGGCTACAAAAGATAATGTAGAAACTTATGGGTGGCCGGCAAAGCTCCCTACCTGCTGAGCAACAGCTTGCCCGTACAGACGAAAGGCTGGCCGGCATCCTAAGCATAAATGTGCTGACAACCCGGCGGCTCATACTGCCACGACAATGCCTACATTCTCGGATTATTTGCAACCTCATCAAACCGCCGGGGCAGCGGTGGAGGAGGCTGAGGCGGCATTGCAGGTCCGGGTAGTTCACGCAGCGGTGAAGGGGCGCGCGAGGTTTCAGGTCAATGGCTTGTACCGTTGCGAGCCAGTCAGATTCAGAATCGAGTCGGGGCTGATTCGCGACGCCGGCATTAGTCAAGTTTCCGCGAATGTTCTCACCGGCCGCGTGTTGATTGTTTTCGATCCAACGCGGACGATTGAAGAAATTATGATTTTGGTGGAGACCCTCGCGGGGCCGCCTGATTCAGCTTCCGCGCAGCGTTTCGTCGTCGATCTTCATCCCCTGCAACCCTCGAAGCCGGTTGCCTCTGCTGGCGCCAACCCAGCTTCTGCGCAAGGAGGGACACCTTGGCACGGGCTGCCAGGCAAAACCGTTTTGGCGTCCCTGGAAACTTCTAAAGAGTGCTGCCTCAGCGAGGCTTCCGTCCAGTTGAAACTGCGGCGTTTTGGTGCCAACACCCTGCCGCAGACCCCGCCCCGTTCCGGGCTAAGCATTTTTTTGGGCCACTTCAAAAGCCTGCCGGTACTTTTACTGGGTGCCTCGGCCGTACTTTCCGCCGCAACCGGGGGGCTAGCCGAGGCCATTGTGATCCTCGGAGTGGTTCTGATCAACGCCGGCACTGGCTATGTCACCGAGGCCAAGGCGGAGCGCACGATTAATGCATTGGGAGAAGTCACCCACCGGGACGCCACTGTAATCCGCGATGGCCAGTTCGGCGAAGCGAATATTGAAGCCCTTGTCCCGGGCGACATCCTGGTGCTGTCGCCCGGGGATCGGGTGGCTGCCGATGCCCGGTTGCTGGAGTCGCGCAATTTGATGGTAGATGAGTCTTCGCTCACCGGAGAAAGCCTGCCGGTGATCAAGAGGGTGGAGCCGCTGGACAGGGGGGACGTGGCACTGGCGGACCGGTCCAATATGGTCTACAAAGGCTCGGCGGTAACCGGGGAAGCGGACTCGCAGTGGTGGTGGCGACTGGCCGCTATACTGAAATCGGCGCGATCCAGCTGCTCGTGGGTGAAACCAGGCCGCCAGAAACCCCGATGCAACGGCAGCTCGGCACCTTGGGTAACCAAATGGTGCTGCTCTCCATTGGTATCTGCGGGGCGGTGTTTCTGATTGGGCTGGCCCGGGGATACGGCTGGCTGCAGATGCTGAAGACTTCGGTATCCCTTGCCGTCGCGGCGGTGCCGGAAGGCCTGCCCACCGTGGCTACGACCACCCTCGCGCTTGGCATCCGCAACATGCGGCGCCACCGCGTGCTGGTGCGGCACCTCGACGCGGTGGAGGCTTTGGGAGCGATGCAAGTGATCTGTCTGGACAAGACAGGCACTCTCACCCTAAACCGAATGGCAGTCCTGGCGGTAAACAGCGGCGGGCGTCGCATCACCCTGGCCAACGACATGTTCTACGATGACGGGGTGAGAATAAACCCCTACCAGAGCGAGGAATTGCTGCGTCTGATGCACGTGGCGGTCCTGTGCAACGAAACGCAGGTGAATGGTGTGGAGGGCAGCTATGAGCTCAAGGGTTCAGCGACCGAAAGTGCGCTGGTACATTTGGCTCTCGTCGCTGGCGTCCCCGTGGGCGGGCTGCGGCGGCAGTATCCCAGGGTGCAGGTAGAATACCGCGCTGAGAAGCAAAACTACATGCGCACCATGCACGCGACGGAAGGCGGCATCAAGCTCGTGGCGGTCAAGGGTAGTCCGTCCGAAGTGCTGGAGATGTGCAGTTGGTGGATTAAAGAGTATTTATAGCCAAGGCTGTCTGAAATACAAGGTTTGTCATAAAAAATTCACAAAACTGTAAAATCAACGAATTTTCATAGGGCTCGAAGCCTGGTTTTTACGGGGTTCGCCGGTTTGTCGTTCGTCACTAACAGCATCGGGCATACCTTCTTGCATCAGTACTGACGCCGCTGGACATTGGTTGGCGGAGCCCCGCCCGTTCGCGCACATTCACCGCATCGGTGCGGTTTTTTATCATTTTGGTAAATGCGAAGTCTGGTTTGAGGCACAAATATCTTGACTGCCCCGATAGGGAAAGTGTACTTTCAGTTTCACATACAGGCAAAAAGCGCAGTCAGCAAGTGGATTCGAAAGTCCTATCCCTGAAAACACGTGGTACGGACGGAGCACCTCAGCCCGACTAACTTCGAAGCACGACCTAAGCCCCATGGAGTCTTCTTCCGCCGGAAACCGGACGCGGCGGCTCGCGACCGGGTTGCTGCTCGGGATGCTCGCTGTTCTCGTTCTCGCCAACGTGTTCCTTTCAGCCCATCCGTTGATCGGCTACCTTCGCGCCTTTGCCGAGGCGGCGGTGGTAGGTGCCCTGGCTGACTGGTTTGCGGTAACCGCCTTATTCCGCCAACCGCTGGGCCTGCCGATCCCCCACACCGGCATTGTTCCCCGCAACAAGGAACGTATCGGCGAATCGTTAGGACGTTTTGTCGAGCTTAATTTCGCCTCCCCGGAAGTGGTCTCGTCCAAATTGACGGGCGTAGATATGTCGGGCAATCTCGCCCGATGGTTATCGGCTCCGGAGCGTGCCGACGTGTTTGCGGATCATGTGACCCGCCTCGTCCCCGAGCTGCTGGATTCAGTTGGCGATCATGATGTGCGACGCTTTGTTTCCGGCAGCCTGGCGAACCGGGCCGAACGCATTGATCTTGGGCCGCTCCTTGGAGAGGCCGTAGCGATGCTCACCGCGGAGAAGCGGCATCAGGTATTGCTGGACAAGATGTTGCGTGAAGCTGATGACTACATCACCGCCAATGAACCCCGCATTCGCCAGCACGTGCGCGAGAACACGGCCTGGCTTTGGCAGCGGCTTTCGATGGACGAGAAGGTCGCCGACAGCGTGGTGGCAGTGCTGCGAGAAGCCTTTGCGGAGATAGGGCGCGAACCCGCCCACCCGCTACGTCTCAGGCTTGATGAGGCCATCGAGAAGCTGGCATCGGAGCTGGCTACTTCTCCGGAGTACCGGGAGCAGATTGCTGCACACATGCGCAAGCTCCTGGACCATCCGGCGCTGCGTAACTATGCCGCGGGTGTATGGCGCGACCTTCGCGGCAGTCTGCGGGAGGACGCGCAAAGCGCAGACTCGGTGCTGAAAGCGTGGCTGCGGGAGATGATACAAGCCGCCACCCAGGCATTGCTGTGCAACGAGGAGCTGCGCAGCCAGCTAAATGGGTGGATGCATGACGTAGTAGTGGAGGTGGTGCAAGCTCACCAACGCGATGTTGGCTCGCTCATTACAGATACTGTACGTGCTTGGGATACCGAAACGGTCACACGCCGGATCGAGGGGCAAGTGGGCGAAGACCTCCAGTATATTCGGATCAACGGCACCTTGATCGGGGGGCTGGTTGGACTTGCGATTTATACCGTGTCGCATGCTTTCCACTAAGGCGCCGACAACTGTAACAGGATGACGGGTGAAAATGAGAAAGAATGGACTTGTCATTGCTGCGCTGACGCAGCCGACGTATCGGGCTCCCTCTAGTTTCTATCCAGCTTGCGGTACTGCACTGCCTCGGCTATATGCATACTGGTTATTTCTTCGCTTGCTGTCATATCGGCAATGGTCCGCGCCAGTTTCAGGACCCGATGATAAGCGCGTGCGGAAAAATTGAGGCGCGTAATGGCTTGCCTGAGCAGATTCTCCCCCACGTTATCCGGGACACAGTATTTGTCTATATCCTTTACTGTCAGCCGTGCGTTGGCCCTGCCCTGCCGTGCCAGTTGCCTTTGATATGCTGCCTCAACCCGTTGTCTGATCGCATCGCTTGATTCGCCCTGCGCCTGCCGCATCAAGTCTTGCTCGGAAGCGGCGGGCACTTCGATTTGTATGTCGATGCGATCCAGCAGGGGGCCGGATATTTTGCTGCGGTAACGTGCCACCTGGTCCGGCGTGCAGCGGCACTTTCCGCTGTGATGCCCGAGGTAGCCGCAAGGGCATGGGTTCATCGCGGCGACCAGCTGGAACCGGGCGGGGAAATCCGCCTGCCGTGCCGCGCGGGATATAGTGATACGTCCCGACTCCAGAGGTTCGCGCAGTACTTCCAGCACCTTGCGATCGAATTCCGGCAGCTCGTCCAGAAACAACACTCCGTTCATCGCCAGCGAAATCTCGCCGGGGCGCGGGTTGCTGCCGCCGCCAACGAGAGCAACACCCGAGGCGGTATGGTGAGGCGACCGGTAGGGGCGCCGTTTCCAGCTTGCAACGTTGAAGCCGCCGCTGCTCAACGATTGCATCGCCGCCGATTCAAGCGCTTCTTCTTCGGTCATGGATGGCAGAATACCGGGGAGGCGCGCCGCCAGCATGGATTTTCCCGTACCCGGAGGACCCACCATCAATACGCTATGGCCGCCTGCCGCCGCAATTTCCAGCCCTCGCTTTACATGGCCCTGTCCTTTCACGTCTTCCATGCCGGGATAGGCGGAGCCGTCCGCGGCGGTATCACTATTCGTGGCTGACGCGGCATCGACAGTGTAGAGGTGCAATGGCTCCCGCCCGGAAAGATGCGCGCAAATTTGCAGCAACGATTTCGCCGGATACACCGCCGCTTCCTTGACCAGTGCCGCTTCTGGAGCATTTTGCTGGGGCAGCACGAAACTGCGCCCCGAGCGCGACGCCCCGTAAGTCATAGCCAGCGCCCCGCGGATTGAGCGCAGCTCTCCCGTCAGGGCAAGTTCTCCCGCCCACTCATATCTGTCAAGCTTGTCCGAGGGGATTTGTCCCGTTGCGGCGAGGATACCCAACGCGATCGGCAGATCGAAGCGGCCGCTTTCCTTGGGCAAATCGGCGGGAGCGAGATTCACTGTGATGCGCCGGGCAGGAAATTCGAACTGCGCGTTTTGAAGCGCTGCCCGCACCCTGTCCTTGCTCTCCTTCACCTCCGCCTCCGGCAGTCCGACAATGGTGAAGCTGGGCAGGCCGTTGGCAATATGCGCTTCCACGGTCACCAGTGGAGCGTCCATGCCCGAGATAGCGCGGCTATAAAGAATTGCTAACGGCACAAAAATTCTAAACTTGGCAGCATGGCCTCAACGGGAGTCCATGCGTGCGGAATTCCCTATTTCTCCACCTACGGCTTTCGGCGCCGGCATTCTTATTCCCGGCTTTTCCCCGTTATTCCGTCTCCGACAGATCATCCAAGGTTTCCGGTGGAACATCCAGGGTGTCGGAAAACGGTTCCGTCCTCGCCGCGGTTTCCAGCGCGACGACGCGGCCTTCCAGGCCCGTCAATAACTCCCGTGTACGTTTCAGTACTTCCTGCTGCACCTCGAACTCTTCGCGCGTGACCAGGTCCAGCCGGGTGAATATCCCCCCCAGCATAACCCGCAGGTTCTTCTCCACGTCCTTCACCGGACTTTGCGCCAGCAGTTCGTTGACCTTGGTTACGACTTCGTCCACCACTTTTTGGTTGAGCATGATTATCTCCCATGGTTTCTGCTCCGTCACCCGGGCGGATGAGGAGTGATGCATACATGTTAAAATCTCATACTTCGGCAAAATAGGCAATCAGCGGATGTTTATGGAACGTCTCGTTCTTCTGGAAAACTGGATCAGGGCGCAGTTCCCTGCCAGGACATTTACGTTATCTCCCGCCTCCGCGGATGCGAGTTTCCGCCGCTATTTCCGCGTAATTTTCAGCAATGAGACATTGATTGCGATGGACGCGCCGCCGCAGCAGGAGGATTGCGGCCCTTTTCTGCATGTGGCCGAATTGTTTGCGGCGGCGGAAGTGCATGTGCCCGCGGTCCTGAAGCAGGATCTGGGGCAGGGTTTTCTTCTGCTTTCCGATCTAGGAAGTACCACCTATCTTCAGGCGCTAAATGAGGGACGCGGCCCAGCAAGCGATGAGGCGTCTCATCTTTATCGCGACGCGGTAGCCGCGCTTCTCAAAATCCAGCTTGCGAGCTGCCCCGACGTATTGCCGGAATACAACGAAGCGCTGCTATTGCGGGAATTGAATCTTTTTCCGGAATGGTACCTGGCCAGGCATCTTCGGGTACTGCCGGACGACCGGCAGAAAGCGGAACTTGCGGATGCCTTCCAACGGATTGTGCAGAACAACTTGGCTCAACCCAGGGTGTTCGTGCATCGCGACTACCATTCGCGTAACCTGATGGTTGCCAGCCCTAATCCCGGGATTGTCGATTTTCAGGATGCGGTATATGGTCCGATTACTTACGATCTGGTGTCGCTATTCAAGGACGCCTACATACGCTGGGACGAGGAGCGTGTGCTGGACTGGCTTATTCGCTATTGGGAGCAGGCGCAAAAACTCGGGTTGCCGGTGGCCCCCGATTTTGCGGATTTCTATCGTGATTTCGAATGGATGGGCGTGCAGCGCCATCTCAAGGTACTGGGCATATTCGCGCGCCTCAATTATCGCGATGGGAAGAGCGCCTACCTGCGCAATATGCCGCTGGTGGAGGAGTATTTGCGCCGGACATGCGAGCGCCACCGCGCACTTCATCCCCTGCTGGTGCTACTGGATGAGTGGGAAGTCAATAAGCCGCGGGAAGCGAATATTGGCTACACCTTCTGACGCCGTACCGTTCAGGTTCAGGGCCATGATTCTGGCAGCCGGGCGCGGCGAGCGCATGCGCCCTTTGACCGACAGCTTGCCCAAGGCGTTGCTGCGAGTGGGGGGCAAGGCGCTGATCGAATACCACCTGGAAAATCTCGCGCGCGCCGGTTTCACTGACGTTGTCATCAACCATGCTCATCTGGGAAGCATGATCGAGTCCGCACTGGGCAATGGTGAACGTTATGGCATCACCATCCATTATTCGCGTGAGCCGGCGGCGCTGGAAACCGCTGGCGGCATTGTCCAGGCACTGCCCATTCTGGCGCGTGAGCGGGGGGATAACGCGCCGGAGCCGCCTTTCCTGGCGATCAATGCCGACATTTATTGCGAAATAAATTTTTCCACGCTGGTTCCGGTGTTGCAGCAGATGCAAGCAAACCCCGGCGAGGATCTGGTGCACCTGGTACTGGTCGACAACCCGCCCCATCATCCGGATGGAGATTTTGTTCTGAACTCGGGAAGAGTGGCCCTGTCGGAAAAAAACACGTTGACTTTTAGCGGAATTGGCATCTACCAGGCAAAGTTTTTCAAGGATGTTGTGCCTGGTTCCGTGTCACGGCTTGCTCCATTGTTGCGCCAGGCGATCGCGACCGGAAAAGTGGGTGGACAACATTATGGAGGAGCATGGGTAGACGTAGGCACGCCGGAACGCCTTCGGCTGATCGACCTCCGGCTAAAAGGAGCCATGCCGCATACGGTACATTTCCCATAGGGATGCGGTGCGGCGAAACGCAGCCCACCAAATTGACTTTGCGTTATCCGCCAAATACTGTAAAAATCCTCAGATGATCCCCATCAAATCCTTCAGCGAGCGGCGGCGGCTTTTGGCGTCGCAAATGCAGAAGGGCGTCGCCGTCATTCCCACCGCAGCGGAGCAGCTGCGGAATGGCGATGCGCATTTCCCCTTTCGCTTCGATAGTTATTTTTATTACCTTACGGGCTTTCGCGAGCCGGAGGCGGTCCTTGTGATCGTGGCGGATTCCGATGGGGGCGGGTCAAGACATATTCTGTTCTGCCGTGAGAAAGATACCGAGCGCGAAATCTGGGATGGTTTTCGGTATGGCCCGGATGCCGCGCGGGAAGTATTCAAAGTCGATGAGGCATACTCTATCGCCGGACTGGACGAAATGCTGCCTGAATTATTGGCGGACCAGCCCGCGGTGTATTGTCTGTTGGGCAATGACGCGGCGTGGGATGCGCGCGTGATCGGGTGGATTAACCGCGTGCGTCAACAGTCGCGCTCCGGCATCACCGTGCCTGCCGAAATTCGCGACCTCCGGTTTCTGCTGGATGAGATGCGCCTGTTCAAGAGCAGAGAAGAGCTTCAAGTCATGCGCCGTGCCGCAAGGATTTCAGGCGACGCACATCGGCGCGCCATGCAGAAAACCCGTCCAGGCATGAGCGAATATGAAGTGGAAGCCGAACTGCTGTGCGAGTTCCGACGCCATGGCGCCCAGGCGCCCGCCTATACCCCCATTGTCGCCGGCGGCGCTAACGCCTGTGTTTTACACTACGTGGAGAACAATGCCCGGCTGAACGTCGGAGACTTGCTGCTGATCGATGCCGGCTGCGAACTGGATGGTTACGCTGCCGACATTACGCGCACGTTTCCGGTTGATGGCAAATTCAGTTCGGCGCAAAGCGATTTATATCAATTGGTACTGGCTGCGCAGGCAGCGGCGATAAACGAGGTAAGGCCCGGCAATTCCTGGGATGCGCCGCATTCGGCGGCAGTTCGTGTGCTGGCGCAGGGATTCATCGATTTGGGTCTGTGCCTTGGCAGCGTGGATAAGGTTATCGGGTCGGGCGACTACAAGAGGTTTTACATGCACCGCACCGGGCACTGGCTGGGGCTGGATGTTCACGATGCAGGCGAATACAAGCAAGGCGGGGAATGGCGGCCACTGCAGCCGGGAATGACTTTGACAGTGGAACCCGGGTGCTACGTGAGTCCGGCGGATAACGTGCCTCCGCACTTCTGGAATATGGGCGTGCGCATTGAAGACGATGTGGCGGTAACGGAGACCGGATGTGAAGTATTGACATCGGCTGCTCCGAAAACGGTGGCGGAGATCGAGGAACTGATGCAGCACCGGGGAAAATAATGGACGAGAATAACCGGATAGTCATCAAACGCATATCCCGGGATAAGCAAAGCGGCGCACCGGAAGAAGAGGTGCACGTCTTTCGTACGAGCGGCAGCGGCTCCGGTGTCCGGTGGCTTGTTTACCTGCTCTTTGTTCCGGTGTTCATTATCATGGTGGTTTTGGGCATTTTCTTTTTTACCGCATTTCTTGCACTATTCGCGGTGGTTGCTGTTGGTCTGGGATTGCGGTTGTGGTGGTTGCGCCGCAAGTTGCGCAAATCCGCGGAAGCGGCGCAGGGGGAACAGGGGGAATATGTTGTCATCGAAGATGCTGAAATTGTCGAGGAAAGTACTCACAGGCGCACCAGGCCGACCGAACGGACCGAATCGAGCGAGCCGACCGAGCCGACCGAGCCGACCGATAAGAGTTCTCATGACCGGCAATAGCGCGGCGGGGAACGGCCAGGCGATGGGACCGGCAGCGTGAAGTCCCATCATTACGATTACGACCTCGTCATCATTGGTGGCGGTCCGGTAGGCATGGCGCTGGCTCTGGCATTGAGCGGTAGTGACGTTTCCGTGCTGCTGCTGGAAGCGCGGGGGTTGCCCGCAAAAACGGAAGACCCGCGTCCGCTGGCCTTGTCTCATGGCACCCGCCTGATCCTGCAACGCCTGGACGTCTGGGAAGGGTTGCCGCACGTCACGCCTATCACCACCATTCATATTTCCAATCGTGGCGGTTTTGGCCGGACCATACTGACTGCTACAGAAACGGGTGTGCCGGCGCTGGGCTATGTAATGAACCATCATGACCTGTTTCGCGCCATGCATAAGGCATTGAACAATTCCGCTGTCGACTGCCTCACCGGAGCGCAGGTAACACGGCTGGAAACCCATGCCGGGGCGGGAAAAGTGGAATTCGAGCATGATGGAGTAACAAAAAAAGCCACCGCCAGACTGCTTGCGGTGGCGGATGGCGGGCGCCTGATCGCGCAAATCGAAGGCGTGACGCAACACGTGCAGGACTACCAGCAATGGGCTGTCGTTGCGCGGGTCGGAACCGAGCGCTTCGCCGAAACGGCGGGGACTCTCTCGGCGAAGATATCCAGCGCGGGATCCGGGCATGGCGCTGGCTTCCCAGCCGCGGCCCGCTCCACTGGCAGACGCCGCGCGCATACCCCGCCTGGCGTCGCCTACGAGCGTTTTACTTCCGACGGTCCCGTCGCGCTGCTGCCCTCGGGCAAGCATTTTTCCTTGGTATGGACTGTTTCGCCCTCTGCCGCTGAGGAGCTTCTCGCGCTGGACGATGCGGCTTTTCTTGCGCGGTTGCATGGTCACTTCGGCGATCGCCTGGGTAAATTTGTCGAAGCCGGCAAACGGTCCGGCTTTCCGCTTGCGCTCAAATACGTTACTCCCGTCACGGCTTGCCGCGTGGTGCTGGTTGGCAACGCGGCACAAACCCTGCATCCCGTCGCGGGCCAGGGGTTTAATCTTGGGCTGCGTGACGCGTGGGAACTGGCTGATGAAATTATTGCCTCGCCCATCGATGTGGGCACGCCCGCGATGCTGGCGAGATATCGCGACAGGCGCCGCATGGACAGCGGCGTGGGGCGAATGTTCACCGATTCCCTGGTCAGGCTCTTTTCCAATGAGGATCCGGTACTGGATAGTGCGCGCAGCCTTGGATTAGGCGCGCTGGATTGCCTCCCGCCAGCCAAGCGTTTTGTCGCCCGGCGCATGATGTTTGGCGCGCGAGGTTAGTCGGCCTATCTCGTATTGCCACCCCTGCACCGCGCTCGTGCCGGGATTTACTCGGAAATTCCTGTTGTTCGCAGGTTCGCAGCTGATATAAATGAATCGCCATCCACGGTAAAATCCTTCATGTGTCGTTCGTGTTGCCGTAGATATGCTTGTAGAACCGTTCGGCGTGAGGAAAATATTGCGGACAGCCCGGACTCGTGCGAGTTGTCCCGGACCTGTTGAATCAAATAACATATGAGCTACAAGGCCAGGGCACGGGTTCAGAATCACCATTTCCTGTTAAGATTGCATTATTTCTGTCCTCTGCCCAGTTCGCTGCCGGCACCGCCATTAAGTGAAATCATATGCAAATCGGTTCCCACACTCTTAAGAATAACCTTATCGTTGCCCCCATGGCGGGGGTGACAGACCGTCCTTTCCGTCAGCTGTGCAAGAGCATGGGCGCCGGCATGGCGGTGTCCGAGATGGTATCGAGCAACTCGCTGCTGTGGGGTTCCGAGAAAACCCGCCGCCGCGCCAATCATGAAGGTGAAGTGGACCCGATTTCGGTACAGATTGCCGGCGCCGACCCGGTAATGATGGCTGAAGCAGCGCGTTACAACGTGGCGCAAGGCGCGCAGATCATAGATATCAATATGGGCTGCCCTGCCAAGAAAATTTGCAACGTGATGGCGGGCTCCGCTTTGTTGCAGGATCAACCCCTGGTCGGGCGGATACTTGACGCGGTAGTAGGCGCGGTAAGCGTGCCCGTCACCCTGAAAATCCGCACCGGATGGGACACGCAGCATAAAAATGCACTAGCCGTCGCACGCATCGCGGAGAGCGCGGGAATCCAGGCGCTGGCGGTTCACGGGCGTACGCGCGCTTGCGCGTATACGGGGCATGCGGAATACGACACCATCGCCACGGTAAAAGCCGCGTTGAAAATTCCGGTTATCGCCAATGGCGACATCACCACGCCTGAAAAAGCTAAACATGTGCTTGAATACACTGGCGCGGACGCCATTATGGTCGGGCGGGCGGCACAGGGGCGGCCGTGGATATTTCGCGAGATCAGCCATTATCTGGCTACGGGCGTACATCTCCAGTTGCCGGAAGTCGCCGAGATTCATCGGGTGCTGATCAGGCACCTGCATGAGCTATACGGTTTTTACGGTGAATATTCGGGCGTGCGCATCGCTCGCAAGCACATATCCTGGTACACCAAGGGTCTGGTCGGGTCTGCTGGTTTCCGTCACGCGATGAACCAGTTGCAAAGCACAGACCAGCAATTAGCCGCAGTTAACGAATTTTTCGGCGAACTGGCCGGCCACGGACGGCGATTGACCTACGTTGAGGCTGAGGAGCTGGTCGCATGAGCATAATTAACGAAAACGACATTGCCAGGTGCGTGCGCAAAGCCGTGGAAGACTATTTCAGCGACCTGGACGGCGAAAAGCCGCATGCCATCCACGAAATGGTCATACGCAGCGTCGAGAAGCCCCTGATCGAGCTTGTGATGGAATACGCCGGGGGTAACCAGACCCGTGCCGCCGAATTGCTCGGCATCAACCGCAACACGCTGCGGAATAAGATGAAGCTGTACCAGATCAAGTAGCAGCCAGCAGATCAATCGCGCGGCGACCAATACGATTTCAACAAGCCATTCCTGATGTCCATCAAACAAGCTCTGATCAGTGCCTCCGACAAGACCGGCATTGTCGAATTTGCAAGCGAACTGTGCCGGATGGGGGTGACCATTCTCTCCACCGGCGGTACCGCCAGGATACTGAAGGATTCGGGCCTGGCCGTAACCGAGGTTGGCGATTACACGGGCTTTCCTGAAATGCTCGATGGACGGGTGAAAACCCTGCATCCAAAAATACATGCCGGCATCCTGGCGCGAAAGGACCTCCCCGAGCATACGGCGGCGATGGAAAAGGCCGCCATCCCAGGCATCGAACTGGTGGTAGTGAACCTTTATCCTTTCAGCCAGACCGTTGCTCGCCCGGATTGCAATCTGGATGAGGCAATAGAGAATATCGACATTGGCGGCCCGGCCATGGTGCGGGCTGCGGCAAAAAACTACAGGAGCGTGGCGATCATTACCGATCCTGCGGACTACATCGCTTTTCTCGAAGAGATTAAATCGCACGGGGGCGCAGTTACGCCGGAGTTCCGTTTCAGTCTTGCCTGCAAGGCTTTCTCGCATACCGCCGCCTACGACAGCGCCATCAGCAATTACCTCACCTCGCTGGATGGCGAAGGTGGAGAGCGCCGGGCATTTTCCGGCCGTCTCAATCTCAATTTCAATATTGCGCAGCACTTGCGATACGGCGAAAACCCCCATCAGCAGGCTGCTTTCTATCGGGAGCCTGAACCGGCACCCGGCAGTCTTGCCAGCTATACCCAGTTGCAAGGCAAGGAATTGTCTTATAACAACATCGCCGATGCCGATGCCGCATGGGAATGCGTCAAGACGTTCGAGTTGCCCGCCTGCGTCATCATCAAGCACGCCAATCCCTGCGGCGTAGCCGTAGCCGATACGCCACTTGCCGCATACAAACTTGCCTTTGCCACCGATCCCACTTCCGCTTTTGGCGGTATCATTGCATTCAATCGCGTGCTGGATGGCGCTGGGGCGGAGGCATTGACCAGACAATTCGTTGAAGTGGTCATTGCGCCGCAATTGACCAGCGAGGCCAAACAGGTTCTTGCCGGAAAAACCAACGTGCGCGTGCTGACATTGCCCTTCCAGACAGGCGGCAATACTCTTGACTTCAAGCGCGTGGGCGGGGGATTACTGGTACAGACCCCGGACAATCTCAACGTCACCGCCGCGCAACTGAAAGTCGTGACCAAGGCCCAGCCAACGCAGCAGCAATTTCGGGATCTGTTATTTGCCTGGCGCGTAGCCAAGTTCGTCAAGTCCAACGCCATCGTCTTTTGCGCGAACGGCCAGACGCTGGGCGTGGGCGCGGGACAGATGAGCCGCGTAGATAGCGCCCGAATCGCTTCGATAAAGGCCCGGAACGCCGGGCTCGCGCTCGCCGGTTCGGTGGTCGCCTCGGATGCCTTCTTCCCGTTTCGCGATGGGCTGGACGTAGTGGTCGAGGCGGGCTCCACCGCAGTCATCCAGCCGGGGGGAAGCGTCCGCGACGAAGAGGTGATTGCCGCTGCGGATGAGCAGGGCGTGGCAATGGTGTTTACCGGCGTGCGCCATTTCAGACATTAAGTTTGGTTGCCCATAGATATGAAATTACTCGTAATCGGCGCAGGCGGCAGAGAACATGCCCTGGCGTGGAAGCTCCTCAAGTCGTCACGCACCACTCGCCCCATGACGGTCTATGTTGCCCCCGGCAATGCCGGCACCGCCCTGGAAGAGGGCCTGGAGAACCTCCCGATCACGGGTATTCCTGAACTGGTGGAGTTCGCAAAGAAGGAATCCATCGTTTTCACAGTCGTCGGGCCGGAGGCGCCGCTGGCCGAAGGGATCGTGGACGCCTTTCGCGCTGCCAGTCTGAAGATCTTCGGCCCGACCAGGCAAGCTGCACGGCTGGAAACTTCCAAGGATTTCGCCAAGGCGTTCATGCAGCGCCATGGCATCCCGACCGCCACCCATACGACTTTTGATTCTGCTGCCGAAGCCCACCGGTATCTGGACGAAAAGGGTGCGCCCATCGTCATCAAGGCAGACGGGCTGGCCGCCGGCAAAGGCGTGGTGGTGGCAATGACGCCGGCCGAAGCGCACGCGGCAATTGATACCTTGATGGCGGAAAACAACGCGCAACTGGGTAATGCCGCGGCGCGGGTTGTGATCGAAGAATTTCTCGAAGGCGACGAAGTCAGCTTTATAGTCATGGCCGACGGCCATCACGTGCTGCCGCTCGCGACTAGCCAGGATCACAAGCGCCTGAAGGAAGGCGATCAGGGGCCCAACACCGGGGGGATGGGCGCTTATTCGCCCGCTCCCCTGATTACGCCAACCCTGCACGCCAGGATAATGCGCGAAATCATCCAGCCTGCCATGAATGGCATGGCGCAGGAAGGCGAGCGCTACACCGGCTTTCTCTATGCCGGGCTGATGATAATGGCGGATGGCGGCATCAAGGTGCTGGAGTTTAATTGCCGCATGGGGGATCCGGAAGCCGAAGTTATCATATTGCGCCTGAAAAGTAATTTCATAACCTTGATAGAGCATGCGATAGGCGGAAGCCTCGACAAGATAGAGGCGGAATGGGACAGGCGCACCGCCCTAAGCGTCGTGATGGTGGCAAAGGGTTATCCGGACGCGCCGCGCAAAGGTGATGTCATCCACGGGCTGCGGGAACTGGAGGGGGCGGAAACCGCGGAAAAGGATTTTTTCGTGTTTCACGCCGGCACGGCTCTGGGTGGAGAAAACGGCGAGGAAATCGTCACTGCGGGGGGGCGCGTGCTGTGTGTTACCGCGCTAGCGGACAGCGTGAAAATGGCCCAGCGCCGAGCCTATGAAATCGCAGGCCAGATACATTTCGACGGCTGCCAGATGCGCCGCGACATCGGGCATCGAGCTATCAATCACCGGAAGTAATCTCGCTGCGAGCCTGCAATGACAAATAAAAAAACCGGCGTCTATCAGGAGCGAGGAGGCGGTATGAGCACCGCCCAGCAAGCCAGGGAATTTTTCACAGGGCTTCAGCAGCGCATTGTCGAGCGGCTTGAACAGGTGGATGGCACGCGTTTTCGCCGCGATGAATGGGAACGCGCCGAAGGCGGCGGCGGCCTGAGCTGCGTGATGGAAGGGGGCAAAGTGCTCGAGCGCGGGGGCGTGAACTACTCGCACGTATTCGGCGGCGGCCTGCCGGCTTCGGCCACAGCCGCCAGGCCGGAACTATCCGGGCGGGGATTCGAGGCAATGGGTGTATCGCTTGTGCTGCACCCCCGCAACCCCTATGCCCCGACTGTGCACTTGAACGTGCGCTATCTGGAAGCGAACAAGGAAGGTGCGGAGCCCGTCTGGTGGTTTGGCGGCGGCATGGATTTGACCCCTTATTATGGCTTTGAAGAAGACGCGATACATTTCCATCAGACCTGCAAAAACGCGCTGGAGCCATTTGGCGGCGATTATCACCCCCGATTCAAAAAATGGTGCGATGAATATTTTTACCTGAAGCATCGCAAGGAGCCGCGCGGGATTGGCGGCATCTTCTTTGATGATTTGGGTAAACCCGATTTCGACACCTGCTTCAACCTGACCAAAAGCGTGGGTGATCATTTCATTGCGGCCTATGTGCCGATTCTGGAGCGTCGCCTGGGTACGCCCTACGGCGAACGCGAGTGCGACTTTCAGGCGTACCGCCGGGGGCGTTACGTGGAATTCAACCTGGTGTGGGACCGCGGCACCCTGTTTGGTCTGCAATCGGGCGGCCGCACTGAATCCATCCTCATGTCCCTGCCCCCTATCGTGAAATGGCGCTATGATTGGAAGCCTGAGGCGGGCAGTGCTGAAGACAAGCTCTATACGGATTTCCTAACCAGCAAGGATTGGGCGTGAGACGGGTAGGGGTCGGTAATTGCCTTCGTAAGTGTACTTGTCAGAAATACCTGGGGGAGGACAGCCAGTTCATTGCTGCTGCTTTGGTAAGCTCAATATTATGTAGTGGTATTTTGTTATAAAATACGCGTCGTAATGTAAAACTCAGGGGACGTAGCTCAGCTGGGAGAGCGTCGCGTTCGCAATGCGAAGGTCGGGAGTTCGATCCTCCTCGTCTCCACCATTTAGGTGTTTCACCAAGTCCCAAGAAGTCCCGAAAGCCCGCTCCCAGCGGGCTTTTTTTACGACTACCTCACATCAGACATGTGCGGGGTGGATCCGGCGGATATTCCGCTATCTAACGTCATCACTGCGGCCAATGTTTGTGATGAGCAAGTTCAAGGGCTCTGCTGATGGATAGGGGCTTTGTCGTTAAGGGTGGCGGCGTAATGAGGATCCTGCAAACTCCTTGTTTTGTTTCTGAATCATTTGATCCGGCCGACGGTGAGCTCGCGTGTGGAAGAATCCAATATGAGGCTACGTGGGACACCGGAGCAGGCACATCATTAATTACTCAGCGCATTGTTAATGAATGCGGTTTGAAACCTATAAGGAGTTCCAAACTACAAAGCGTAAGCGGAGTGCAAAAGACCGAGGTCTATCTGGTGAACATCTATTTACCCGGCAACGTTTTGTTTTGCAAAATTCCGGTGGTCAGAGGTGATTTTAGCCATGGACGTTGGGACAGGATTGTCGGCATGGACATTATAGGAGCCGGTGATTTTTCGGTAAGGAACAGGAACTCAGTCACTGAGTTTTCTTTCACAGTCCGAGAGGCGGAATGAGGCCAACAGCCGCGCAGAGGGGCTACAACAGCGCCTGGCAGAAGTGTAGAGCAGGACATCTCCTAAAGAATCCATACTGCGTCAGGTGCGGAAAGATTGCGTCCGTGGTGGACCACATTAAACCCCACAAGCGCGATCAAGCGCTGTTCTGGGATCCCGATAACAGGCAATCGCTGTGCCAAAACTGTCACAACTCATACAAGCAACGATTAGAAAAGTCCGGCCGAGTTATCGGCTGTGATGTAAATGGTTTCCCGGTTGACCCACAGCACCACTGGAGAAAGCCTTCATTAGAGGTCGCGCCATCTCGCGTGCGGTAGTTTATAGTCCTTCTGAAGGTCTACATCAGGATGTAGCTGCTTGATCGCTTGTATAGCCAAACTAACGGCTTGGTCTAGGTCGGGAGAAGTAACGGTGAAGGGGCCAAGATCAGGCTTAGCTGGATCAACTGAGTGATACGTGATTTCGAATTCGCGCATGTTCATCTCCTCTGTTCATTAGCTCACGGATAATACGCATCTCCAGCAAAACATCAATATGATTCATGCCCCCAGTGTTACCACACTTGAAACCATGGAATATAAACCGAAGCCGAATAATTCGAAGTGGGAGGGGGGATCAAAATCTCTCCGGCTTTCAGCGCTAGACCGCGCTGATCCCTTTCCTTTCATAAATCGTAACAAAAAAGATAATAAAGGCTCACCTCAGCCGTTAAGATAGTGGTCATCTCATTGGGTTTCGGCCATGGAATTTATTTCTGTTGTTTTAGCAGGAGTCTTAATTTTCGTTCTCGGACAAATGATTCTCAAGCTGTTCATCGAACCGGTACAGCAGTTCAAAAAGACAATGGCGGAAATAGCCCATACGTCTGTTTGTTATTCACACGCAATTCACAACGCGGATCTCATGCCGAAAGAATTGCGGGACGAGGTATACCATAAATTGCGACATCTTTCCGGTCAACTCTATGCCGATATGGAGCTAATCCCACTTTTCCCTTATCCCGTATTGCGCTTGTTTTTTCAACTACCACAGCGCACCCAGATATACAAAACAGCCCAACACTTAATCGCGGTGGGAAACTGGATGCGAAGTTCCAGTCAACACAAATTCGACAATATAGTGGGAGAGATGCAGGACGCGTGCGATAGTCTTGGTCTCTATACTCATCCTAATGATCGAATTCCCGACGAGCATCTTCAAAGGTTTAGAAGATGAGTATGGACGGGCTAGACACTGGGATGAGGGCAAATGACGTTACGGGAGGACTCTACCAGAAGCCCTACAATCGATTTTAATGGAGAGGTGGCCACCTTCATATATCAACCGAGGGGAAATAAATCAGCCATAGACCGCCTGGGGAAGGTCATTTACTCTTTTCTTTACTTTTTTATTGGGGTTATGAAAAAAGAAGAGGATATGTGTTCTCTCGCCCCTACTCTCAGCGTAGTATCGCGCTCTTGTCTCGTTCTGACACACGATAAATAAGGAGTCTTACTTGAAATTCTCGTATCCAGCTGAGAAATTTAAAGCAGCACGCACTCACCTCATGCTTCCGCATGCCAAAGGGGAGGCTGCATCAATTGCTGACGCTTTCGCTGAATGTTCTTTCGGCATAAGCAAAATAGAGCCCGACGACCTCGACGATTACGCTCGCGGACTGGTAACGAAACTTAAGGAACTGATTGACCCGGTGGGATTAAAAGACCCCGCAGATCGAGGCTTGTACACTATTAAGGCAGAAAAGCTGAAGATTGAACAAAGGCGTGAACTATCTTCAACAGTTGATGAGCTTGCAAGCTGGTTTGACATTAAGTCGCACACTTCCTAATATGCGGTTCTTCAGGACTCAATAGCGGACACTGTCAGGGGGCATAATTGGGGGCATATTTCTTATAAGGTTCTTTACATCCTCTATTCATGCGGGATTCCGGCCTAATTCGATTGTCCTCGCCCCACCAAGAAGACGTCAAAAAACCGAAGGCTTACAGCCTTTTTATTTCCGCAGCTCATTGATTAAATCCTAAGCCAGGGCAAGCGCGGCTTTTGGGTCAGAGCCACCAAACTTGACTGACGCAAGGGCTTCGCCGATTTCTTCGCCTGCCGCTAGGGAAGTCCTTAACAAGTCGTTATTCAGCGCCTTGAATTCATCTGATAGCCAACGCATGCGTTTCTTATCATAAAGAAACGCTCTGAAGAACGGGTTTTTCCTGGAACTACCGGCGTTGCGGCGATTCTTCGTTTTCCGGGCGGATTATGCCCTGGATGCCAATACACTCGTCTGACGTGATAGAAGTTATCCAGCACATACAGGGCAAACAGCTGGGCGGTCCACGATAGCGCACCTTGGTAAAGCCAAATTTGCCGTTTCAATATCCGGAACGGGTGTTCGCCAATGGCACGCATTCTGGCAATCGCTCGATTAAGCCCTCATATTTTACCAAAATGCGCTCCGCAGAAGGATTTGTTCCTGTCTTCCCCAGGTGCAGTGCCATGCCACTTCTGCATTACTCGGGTTTGAGTAGCAGCACCAATTCGTTGCCGTCTACTTTCTAGCGGCTGAGTTCCTGGAAGAGCTTGACCCATCGCGCGATGGTTGAATGATCGAATGCACTCGCGCCCCTTTTAAGGGCCAACTCTTTCGTCCGCTTGGCAACTTCGGTTTTCCAATCGTTAGCTAACGTTACACCCTGGGTTTCCGCCCAGGCTTCTACTTGGCCGACAAGTGGCTTACCGCTACCCACCACATCCGCGAACGGTATCTCGGTATTTCTTTCCCAGCGGTCTATCACTTGAGCAAAGAATGAAGCAGGTATTAAATCCTCCACTTCTGAGCCGGTAAAGCCGGCATAGGTATCCGTCGATAAAATCCTGTCTTCCGCACAGTTATATAGCCCCGACTTCAGTTCCTGGCTGATCCGCTTTCCTGGCTCATCGGCACCAAGAAGTACTTTGGGCAACTGCTCATCCCGGCTTGTAAGGATGCTTGCGATCACTTCCGCTGTTTTGCTTCCCCCCGATGGGGGAAAGACCAGTTCACGCTTGGGTGATATTTTATTTGCGCCGATGAGAAGCGTTTTGATGGTCGAGAGATAAAATTGATCCGATGGACCTTGGACGATGACCGGTTGACAGCCGAACAGCAGGCTCTCAGCGACGTTCAAATTCAAGGCAGAGTGGACAACGTAGGCGGCGCCTGCCTGCCGCGGATCCTTTTCAGCATGCCGAAGGTCCGGGGTAGCCCTGGTAGTGCCATTTTCGGATACATACACCTTGCGCGCGCGTCCTAGATGCTCCGCGTCGATCAAAAACGGCGAGTGGGTTGTGTAGAGAATCCTGTTGACATTTGCGAGATTATCAAAGAAGGCAGACAGGTTCCTTTGTGCCAGCGGGTGCAGGGATAATCCAGGCTCATCCAGCAATAAAATCGCGTTTTGGTGTTCACCCTCGCTTTCCACAAGAAAGACGAGATAAAAGCTCAGGAACCATTGGAGTCCCGTGCTTCTACTCTCAAGCTCAACCTCCTCCGGGCGGCGATCATCGGAAACCCATATCCGGAAGTGGCTACCATCCGCTTCAAAGCGGAATTTGTAATCTCCTTGTTTCCACCAGTTTCTGAATTTTTCCGTCAGATTGGCGCCTGCGGATTGAAGCAATATTGAACGCTCCCTTTTTTTCAGCGAAATTTCACTGACTTCTTCCGGGGTAGGCTCCCGATAATTGTTGTGTGCATCCTTGAAATCCTGGCCAAGTTCCAGGATGTCGCTCGGCTCAAGCCGTACAAACTTGAAAAGGACGCGGAGAGTTCGGGCTTTTGCTGCCTCTTTCGGGCCAAGATCGTTTCTTTGAAGATTTTGTACAACGTGGGGAAGATAAATCTCAGAATCCAGGTTCCCGAATTCGGAGTAGTAAACGAATTTGGGTAACGCAGCGATTACGATTCCCGTCACTTTCCCCGCGCTTTCGCAGGAGAGCCTGGAAACGTCGCGGGCTACCCGTTCGATGGCATCCAGCAGTTCCCCTACTTCGGGAGAAATCGTCGTGCTGCTTCTGTCAGCCTCCTGAATCAGGAGTTGCAAATCTCGCTTAAGGTCGGAAACTTGAGCCACCGACAGGCGTGGTTCCGCGAGACTATTCTCCAGTTCCTGCAACTTTGCGAGAACGGTTTCGTTCAACTCCTCTTCTTGCGGTGGCGGCGCGAGATCGTCAGTGCTTCCGGCGGTAGCAGCGGTCTCTTTTACCGGCGGGGCATTCATCGCGGCAACCGCCTCCGATCGAGGGAAAGAAATGGCGTACTCCCCATTGAAGTACCGTTTCACGGATACCAGGGAAGCTTCTTCCACTGAAATTCCCGCTTGCGTGGAAAGCTCGATTGCAAGCGGCCCGGTCTCAAACTCCGCTGTTATGAAGCAGTAATCTTCCGGAGCTTGGCGTATAGCGCCAAAAAGCCTTTTCGGGTAGTCAGAGGTTGGCTGAATCTCTCCCTCTATCGCCGGGTTTAGCTTCCAAAGCGGAACCAGGAGGTTAGTCTTGCCGGATTCATTCACGCCAATCAGGGCAGTAACGTTATCCACGTCAACCCAACCGCTATTCTCGACAGAGCGAAAATTTGTGACCAGAAATCGAGTAAGGTGCATAAGTTTTGTCCTGTCCTCCTTCTTTTCAGGCGATTGCTCGCCCTGTCGTATTTTTGCTACTGTTGTCCCATCAACCCAGTTAGTGCCATCCGTAGGAGCGGTAGTTCCTCCCTCAATTGCTTGTCACCCGCGAGGGGCGTTGCGCCCTGCCGTATCGGGTATCCCTAAAGCAATATACGTGCCGTATTATATGCTATTGATTGACCAAGGCGTTTAATCAGAGCGTTTCAGTTGACCAGGGAGATGTAACACCTTTCGACAAGCCCTGTAACGCCACCCGAGCATCGCGGGAATAGCTGTATTGAATGACACAATGAGGCGGCGAAGTCCGCTGCCAGTGCCGCTACCTTCCTTATCTTTCCCCCTGCAGCACTCGTACCACCGGCTGGTGTAAGGCGCGGGCACGCCCATCCAGTCGGGGTGCGAATAAAGACGAGAATAGCAGGATAAGACGGAAACACCTGTCAGTGCATTTTGGGCCAGGGGGACCGCCTGCGCCACAAAACCGCCAGCAGGCTTCCCAGCAATGAATGCATTACCGCTGAAACTGCCCCCACAACCGGCGCGAGCGGCAGCAACGGGAAGGCCTGCCTGGCCAGCACAATGGCAAGGCCCGAGTTTTGCATGCCCACCTCGATTGAAATGGTGCGCGCGCTCTGTCGGTGGAAACCAAGCACGCGCGCGAAGTTATAACCGATCAGAAAACCGCTGCCGTGCAGCAACGCCGCCGCGAGCATGAGTCGAAAGCCATGGTTGAGGATGGCCTCCACATTTGCGGCAATCACTACGGCACAGATGAAACAAACGCCCAGCACCGATAACAGCGGGGCAAACGGCATCACCCGCGTGACCAGCCGCGGAGCCCATCGGTTAAGCAGGACGCCCAGAATAACCGGGACAATTACGACTTGCAGGGTTTGCTTGAACAGCAGCCAGGTATCCACCGGAACCATCGCCCCCACCAGAAGCTGGGTCAGCAGGGGCGTGAAAAAGACAGCCGCCAACGTTGAGCAGACTGTCATAACCACCGAAAGCGCGACGTCTGCCCCTGCGATATAGCTCACCAGGTTTGAGGCGGTGCCGCCCGGGCAACAGCCCACCAGAATCAGTCCCACGGTGAAGTAGGGTGGCAGCGCCAGCGTGTGAGCCACTGCCCAGGCCATTAGCGGCATTATGGTGTACTGCGCCGCAAAACCTGCCGCGACCATACGCGGCATGCGGGCTATCCTGCGAAAATCGTCGAAGGTCAGCGTCAACCCCATGCACAGCATGATGAAGGCAAGGATCAGCACCAATAGCGGTCCTTGATTCAAGGCAATCAACCACTCTGGCCAGCACAGGGCAACCGCCCCGGCGGAAACCATCCAGAGCGGGAACAGAAGCGTCAATTTTTGTAGCATGGCGTGGAGTGGATCGGCGTCAGCCTTCTTTCAGGGCGGAACGCGCGAACAAAAGCGTGTGGTGCTGGGCATGCCGGCTCACCAGACGGGTGGAGTGTAAACCGCCCGCGCTGGCCATCTCCCGCAAGTTGGAAAGGCATTCGGGATAGTCGTGGTCGCGGACGTGGGTGCAGGCCTCTTCCAGCTGATCCTGTGGCACCTGCGTCCATTTCTCACGCATGAATCTGATATAGCCATCCAGATAACTTGCACGGTCCTGGTTTTCTTCGCGCACCACATCCACCAGGATCAGCCAGCCCTGTTCTGACAGGCAGCGCCCGGCCGCACGGAAAAAGCGCGCCTTTTCGTCAGGCATCAGGTGATGAATAGCAAATCCCGTGAAGAGGATATCCCAGGTTTTGGTCGTGGACTCCACCGCCTCCAACAGGTCACCCTGGGTCAGAATAACCCGACCGGGTAAATCCGCCAGGTAGACGCGTGCCTCTGCCAGTGCCGCTGCGGATAAATCCACGCCCTCATATATTGCTGGCGGCAACCGCTTCAGGCAGGGTGCGAGGTAACGCGCATTGCCGCAACCCAGATCCAGCAGGTCATAAGGTTCGTGACCACCGCGCAGCTTCAGGAGCTCTTCCACTCCTGCATAGATCTCCCTGTGGAATATATAGTTGTGTTCCGTGATCAAATCGTAGAGAGACCAGGAGCGAGTGAAAATGGCGGTACGTTCGGAGGAATTCATGAGCTGGCGGTTGTCAGTATGGGACGGCACTTTACAATATACGAAGGCTAAAGGGTATCTCTACTCAGCGCACCCGGTAAAATTAGCCAATAGAAGGCGGAGCATGCCGTTAGCCATATCATCCCCCTCACTAGCGCGGATCAGATTGCGCGCGCACGCCGCACTGGTTGATTTATCCGGATATCGATACAACCGCCAAGGCTGGTTGACGCCCGGGCGGGAATGGCCTAAAAACACAATAACAGATGGGAACGGCATGGTGACGCATGCCTGCTTCCTCGCCTTGTAGCGAATAACGGCAATTTTCGATAAAACAGGAAAAAAATGATAAGGGCGCCCTTCTACCATATCGGAATAGTTGTGCTTGATCACGAGGAAGCGGTTGAGCACTATTCGAGCGTGCTGGGCGTAAAATTCACTGAACCCACCGATACCATCTTGTGTATCGAAAACCCTCAAACGCAACAAACCGAAAACATCAAAGTTATCGCCACATACTCAAAGGCGCGCCCGCCCTATCTGGAATTGATTCAGGCCATTGGCAGCGGAATATTCTGAGAAAAAAATGCGGGACAGATTCTCTACTTCGGCATTTGGGAATCAGACCTTGAAGGCAGAATAAAGAAACTGGAGCAACTCGGCATAGGTATTGATGCGCTAATTCGGCCGGAGTGCGACAAGCCTCCAACCGCCATAATTACCGCCCCGGACAAGCTGGGCGTGCGCATGGAATATCTAAGCACTTCACTACGGCTTGCGACCGAAACATGGGTACTAACCGGAAAATATCCTCTCAGGCATTAGCCGGCCGGAATATGGATAAACTCTATGAATAAACCCTGAATCCTTGGGTCATCCAGGAAGAGCTTGTGCTCTTGCTTCAAGTGACTTTGCACCCATCCCCTTGTTGCCTCCTCCCCGGGAGGAAGAGGCACGCGCGATTTGTCGGAGGTAATCCACATGATGGCAGACCTTCAGGCTAGCCGGTAACCTATCTATGGTCACCGCAACATTCCGCTTCTACGAAGAACTGAACGATTTCCTCGCGCCAGACCGACGCAGGCATGAATTCACCTGCCCTTGTGCCCGCTCAGCGACCACCAAGCACATGATCGAAGCTCTGGGCGTGCCCCATACGGAGGTGGAATTGATCCTGGTAAACGGGGAATCGGTGGGGCTTGACCGGCAGTTGCAAGATGGCGACCGCGTAGCCGTATTTCCAAAATTTGAGATGGTTGATGTCACCCCTCTGCTGCGCGTGCGCGAGCACCCCTTGCGCGTAACGTGCTTTGTCGCCGATGCTCATCTTGGCGGGCTTGCGCGCCTGCTGCGCATGGCGGGTTTCGACACCCTTTATGACAACAACTTCCAGGACAGTGAAATCGAAGCCATCGTAGCGCGTGACGGGCGCATATTGCTGACGCGCGACCGGGAATTGCTCAAGCGCCGTGCGATCACGCATGGGTGTTTCGTGCATGCATTGAAGACGCCGCAACAGCTGTGCGAAATATTTGACAGGTTGGATCTGGCACACGGCGTGCGGCCATTTTCCTTATGCTTGGAATGCAACGCACCCTTGCGTGCCATTGCCAAGGCGGAAATCCTGACGCGCCTCCCGCCGTCCGTTCGTGCGCGCTTCGATCACTTCAGCACTTGCGATGATTGCAAACGCATTTTCTGGGAAGGCTCACACTGGCGCCGCATGAAAGCGGTATTGGCGGACTGTATGCAGCCGGGCTGATTCTCCCGGGGGGATGTAAGGGATAACAGCAATTGAACATCCGCGTAGGCCGCGTGAACGATCACACGCTCCAGTCGGCCTACCATGGCCGATGCGAGCGGAAACTTTCATCACACCCTCCATTCGAATTTTTGTCGGGGTGTGGTAGCATTAGCCATCTCAGATTTGGCAGCGTGACGGCACCTGTGGTCTTGCGTCTCCCGCCATTCCTGGTTCCGGTACATTCAAATCCGGGTCGTTAGCTCAGCTGGTAGAGCAGCGGACTCTTAATCCGTAGGTCGAGCGTTCGAATCGCTCACGACCCACCAAGAATTCAAGGGCTTAGGTAAACATTTTCCCTCTTCCGGTTTCTTGGAGTAACGCAGGGGTAACTCCAAGCAAGGGACAACAAAAAAATATACCTATCAGGCTAAAGGCGCTTTTATCTTCTAGATAAGACTACGGGGGGCTATTCGCGGCAGACGGGGGTGCCATTTAGGGAACCCTACGCCTAGCCTTTCTTACATTGCGGTAGCTAACGTAGAAGGGGGTAGCAGGTGGCGGGGTACGCCCAGTCTCAAATAGACCCCACCCCGCTTAATTAAGGTACCCCCTACACTTACCTTTCCGCAATTGCAAAAAAATTTCTGGACTCTCTTCCTCCCTATTGCTGTAACGCTAACTCCTCTGTTTGAAGATGTGATTTTTCCGTTTTATTTTATGGAAGAATGGCCGCGGAGTTGTTTTACTTGTTATCTCCAAAAGAAAACCATTTCTTCAATCTCCCTTTTATAAGAAAGAGAAGCAAGGCAAAAAACAGGGCAATTAAAAGACCCCAGAACTCGCGAAGCTTTTCCCAAAATATTTCCATCAGTTGCTTGATGCGTATCTCGCAAACTTCAACGTTATTCACTACCACGGTAACTTGCAGAGTTTCTGCCCATTTGGGAACGGGAGTTCCCCCGACGTCTCCCCAAACTTGAGTAGCGGCTAAGTTTGGAGTCCAATCTTACGCAAAGGAGATTGGACATGAAGAAGCGATTCACCGAAGAGCAGATCATTGGATTTTTACGTGAGGCCGAAGCCGGGTTGCCGGTGGCGGAGTTGTGTCGTCGGCAGGGATTTTCTGAGGCGAGCTATTACCTCTAGCGCAGCAAGTTTGGGGGAATGAACGTCCCCGATGCGAAGCGGCTAAAGGAGCTGGAGGCCGAGAACACGCGGTTGAAGAAACTGCTCGCCGAGTCCATGCTGGAAAGCGAGATCACGAAGGAGGCCCTCCGAAAAAAGTGGTGAGCGCACCGTCACGTCGTGATCTGGTGCGCCATATGACTGGCCGAGGATTAAGCGAACGGCGGGCATTACGGGTAATTGGCATGAGTGCCAGTGCCTATCGCTATCGACCTGTTGCAGACCGAAACTCGGCGTTGAAAGCGCAGATCGTGGCATTGGCACAGCGGCACCGTCGCTATGGGGCAGGGATGATTTATCTGAAGCTGCGTCAAGCTGGTGTGGTGGTCAATCACAAGCGCGTCGACCGTTTGTATGCAGAAGGCTGGTCTTCAGATAAGAAGGCGTAAACGCAAGAAGATTCCGATGGTCCATCGCCAACCGCTGGGCAGGCCAGAGGCCGCCAACCAGGTTTGGTCCATGGACTTCATATTTGACCGCACGGCGGAAGGCCGCAGCATCAAGAGCTTGACCGTGGTGGATGATGCAACCCATGAAGCGGTGGCTATTGTTCCGGAGCGCGCCATTGGCGGACAGCACCTGGTACGAATCCTGGATAGGCTGGCGGTCGCGCGGGGACTTCTTCAGGCAATTCGCACGGACAACGGGAAGGAGTTCTGCGGACGGGCCATGTTGACCTGGGCGCACCAACGGGGTGTCAAGCTGTTCCTGATCGAACCGGGCCAGCCCAATCAGAACGCCTACATCGAGTCATTCAATGGACGTTTCCGTGAGGAATGCCTCAACGAGCATTGGTTCACCAGCTTGCAACATGCCCGGGTCATCATCAATGCTTGGCAGCGGGAATACAACCAGGAGCGTCCCAAAAAATCATTGGGTGGATTGACACCTTCCGCCTACGCCAAGACATTCGTTCATAAATCAGATAAATTACCCTCGGACTCTAAAGCCCGGTGCTACTGAAAATGGGGGAACGTCGGCTTTTACCCTTGATAACCTATTTTATCATCGGTAAAATGCTCCCAGGAGGGGCGACCGGCGCCGAACTCAACGCAGAAGATGGGAGGGCAGTCATGAGCAATCGCTTCCTGAGGTGGGTCGACACATGGATCGAGGAAAACATCCCTCCCGGCGCCAATTCCGACATAGAGAGTCATGAAGTAAAGGCAAAGCGGCTGACGGAGAAACTGTTCGCCGAGGCAGCTGCGGCCAACTTCACAAACTTCGAGACCGAGGAGGAGCGGGAGCGCGTTACGCCCCTGGTACTGGCCGCGGTCTCGGACAGCAAAGACTTTGACATCGATGCCTATCATCTCAAGACGCAACTTGCGCGGGAGAATGAAGATGGCGACTGAGCCCCGTATGGTTGGTCTTCAGGGCGGCATCGCGTTGGTTGCTTGTCAGCTGCTCGTGACATATCCATAATCAAAAGAGGGCTGTCATTTGTTCTCAAGGATCTTCCTGGAGACAAGCCTGTAGTTTTTCGCATCGGTAAAGCATAGGCGCTTGTCATCTATATTCATGAATATAGATGAGTTCGAGAAATGGCCTAAGAAAACCCACTGAGCATTTCCTTCCTTCTCGCACAGCTCGCGATTGTCTAGGAAGTGAACTTCTTCGGCGCCATTGAAAACGGTTTTACCATGGCTGTACCCAATCTGCTGATTATGGCAGCGGGAACTGCAGACCAAGTAGCGACTACTACAGATTAGATAACCTTTTACATTATAATGCTTGATGAGTCTCTAGCTCTTTTTTTATGAATGATAACGTCCTTTATCATTCATAAAACTTGTGGTGAAAGGGACCCGTTTTGCTACACTTTAGAACTTATCTTAGTCGGCCCTGAAATACCCTCTGATCCCGCATAAATATTGGGTTTTGGGGTATTCAAAAGGGGTGGAATTTGCCAGAATTAAGGTTCTTACCCCCTGATTTCTGGTGAATTCTGATGAAGCCAAAG
>JACDGV010000022.1 GCA_013821425.1 Nitrosospira sp.
ATGCAGACTCCTGACAAAAGTCAGAAGTTTGGCGCAAGTTGAAATCGGTTACAGCGAAATATGCCATTTAATGAAATATACTCAATGAGTTACTGTGCGTTTAAACTCAAATCTCCAGACAGTAGTGTTGTAAAATTCTGTTTTATAGCGCAATATTGCCTATCCCGTCCCGTTTCCGCCCTGTCCCCCTGGCTCGCCATCGTGATTTGTTACGAACATCCTCTTAATGAGCGCATCCGCACCCTGCTGCGGCTTGAGGACTTGTTTGACAAGGTTGCATTCTTTTCGGCAAAAGAGGATGCCTTCGAGCACCATGCCGCGCTCGTCACCTTATTTGAAATCCTTGATGTCACGGGCCGCGCCGATATGAAATCAGACCTGTTGCAGGAATTGGAGCGGCAGAAGCAGGCGTTGGAAGTGCTGCGCAGAAGTCCCGATATCTCGGAGGACGTATTGAACCAGGTGTTAAGCAGCCTCCAGGCGGCATCCCAGAGCATGCTGAGTATGTCAGGGAAAATCGGAGAACACATGCGGGACAATGAGTGGCTGATGAGCATCAAGCAGCGTGCAGGAATACCCGGGGGCGTGTGTGAATTCGATTTGCCGTCTTATCATCACTGGTTACATAAGGATCCCGTCGAGCGCCGGAACGATCTCAACGAGTGGGTAACCCCTTTGTTACCGCTGGAGAATGGTTTTAGCATTGTTTTGCATCTATTGCGCAACAGCGGCAAAACGTTCCATCACGTTGCCCTGCGGGGCGTATTCCAGCAGATGGGGTCGGGACGCGTAGCGCACATGCTGTGCCTTAAGGTGGACGAGGGCCTGCCTTGCGTGCCCGAAATCAGCGCGAACAAATACGCCCTGAACATTCGCTTCGTCATCTCGGGTTTAAGGCAAAAAACCAAGATATACGAAGAAGACGTGGAGTTCGATCTGACTTTCTGCAACCTGTAACTCCAGTCAATGATCGCTGCCGATCTTAACGCTGTCCAGACTCGGAGATTTCCGATAATTGATTCCGTAGACTTCCGGGTTACTTATGGTTAAGCGAGGATGAATTATTTCGCGCTGATCCCCGCGGCCGGTTTCGGCTCCCGCATCGGAGACGCGCTTCCTAAGCAGTATTTGCCGGTAGCCGGCAGGCCACTGATCTACCATGCATTGCGCACGATGTGGGCGTCGCCGCGGCTTTCGGCCATATTCGTTGTGCTTGCCCCCGGCGATAGTGAATGGGCGCGGCATGACTGGTCGGAATTCTCGAACAAGCTGATCGTGCTGGAATGTGGCGGTGCGACCCGCGCCGAGAGCGTACTGAATGGCCTGAAGACGGCGCGTAAAGTCTCGTCCCTTGCAGATGATGACTGGATACTGGTTCATGATGCCGCCCGGCCCTGCTTGACAAAGGTGCAACTCGACAACCTGATGGATGAGCTGGCTGATGATGAGGTGGGAGGATTGCTCGCAGTTCCGGTAGCGGATACGTTGAAGCGCAGCGATGGCAATAGCCGCGTTGAACGTACGGAATCGCGGGAAAAGCTATGGCAGGCGCAAACGCCACAGATGTTTCGTTACCGGTTGCTGGTGGAGGCCTTGAGTACGACCGGCGGCGGCACCATGACCGACGATGCGGGCGCGATTGAAGCTCTGGGCCTCCATCCCAGGCTAGTCCCGAGCGATACGCGCAACCTGAAAGTGACCTATCCACAGGATTTGGCTTTGGCGGAGCTGATATTGAGGAATTCATGAGATATCAGCGCAGGACAGCGGCTCATATTGACCGATTGCGTGTGAGTTGAGAGGTGTTAGTGAACAAGTTCAGGATCGGACAAGGTTTCGACGTGCATCAACTGGTGGAAGGGCGCAAGCTGATTATCGGCGGCGTGACCATTCCCTGCGAGAAGGGTCTCCTTGGCCATTCGGACGCGGACGTATTACTGCATGCGATATGTGACGCGCTTCTGGGGGCGGCAGCCTTGGGTGACATCGGCAGGCATTTCTCGGATACCGACCCGCGTTTCAGGAATATCGACAGCCGCGTGCTGCTACAGAACGTTTTTGCCCTGCTACAGGTGAACGGCTACAAGGTGGCGAACATCGATGCCACTATTATCGCCCAGGCGCCCAAAATGGCGCCCTTCATTGGAGATATGGTTGGTAACATCGCACAGGACCTCCAGATTCCGGTGGCCGATGTCAACGTAAAGGCCAAGACTGCCGAGCGTCTTGGACCTGTTGGCAGGGGCGAGGGGATAGAGGCGGAGGCGGTGTGCCTGATCACCCGTAAGGACGATGCCGGCAACTGAAGAAGATATCGCAACCGGGCGGCGGATGGCCCGCGTTTTTTTCGCGATATGGCCGGATAACAAGGCGCAGAAGCAACTGGGGAGCCTGGTAAACCGGTTGCGATTGGAATCACTCTGCAGCGGGCGAAAAACGAAAGCAGAAAACATTCATCTGACGCTGGTATTTATCGGCGAGGTGGACTCCAGTAAAATGGAAGCGCTATGTAAAGTGGCTGATGAAATAAGAGAATCCGGAGCGCGTGCGTTTGATTTTGCCATTGAAGAGATTCGCTACTGGAAGCATAACCACATTGTTTACCTGGCGCCCCGAGACGTTCCGGCGGAACTGATCGATCTGGTGAACGGTTTGCGAAATGGCCTTTCCACCGCCGGGTTTCCGCTGGAGCAGCGCGATTACGCGCCACATCTGACATTGATTAGAAGCGCCTGCTGTCGAGTGCTGCCCGAACTGGCTGAGCCGATCGCCTGGCGGGTGAGCGAGTGGGTACTGATTCGATCGGAACAGACCAGCGACGGGTCGATTTACAGCCCTGTTGGCCGCTGGCCCTTGTCTTGAACGTCTTAAAGATAAATACTGCTCTGCAGATGTCTTCCAAGGTTTTTCACTGGCTCTGGTGTAATCATTTTCGAAAGTGTCGCTTACCAGATCGCGCACATGGCTTCCAAGGGTGCCGTTGACGAGTCCCATGAATGGGCTGACACAACCAGCGCCGCCTACGGTCTCGTGATTATCCCGACCTTACCCTCGGGTGCTTCAGGACACTCCTGAATTCTCAATATTTCCCCCCCCTTCCCGTGAAAGTTCTCGCCCTCGATACTTCCACCGAATACTGTTCAATTGCGCTGCTGCACGGCGAAACCCTCAGCCGGGAAGTTCTCGCGGAACAGCGGCATTCGGAACTGATATTACCGATGGTGAAGCAAGCGCTGGAGGAAACCGGATTAACCCTGGCCAAATTGGACGGTATTGCTTTCGGCGCCGGTCCGGGCTCCTTCACGGGCTTGCGCATTGCTTGCGGAGTCGCTCAGGGACTGGCCTTTGGCGCAGGCCTGCCGGTTCTGGGCATATGTACCCTGGAGGCATTGGCGCAGGAAGCGGGGGGTGATAAAGTCATTACCGCGATCGATGCGCGAATGAGCGAGATCTATCATGCTGCATACATGAAGACGAAGGAGGGATGGAAAACGCTAAGCGAGCCGGCTCTTTGCCTGCCGGCTCACGCCCCGGTGCTTGCGGGAACCTGCTGGACAGGTTGCGGCAGCGGTTTTGACAGGTATGAGCAGGCGTTGCGCATCCGTTACAATGGAAGTGTGAGCCGTGTTGTTTACGGGCTCCGGCCTCACGCGCGTGCAATCGTTCAATTGGCTGCACCCCGTTTTACACAGGGGTTAGGCATCGATCCAGCCGATGCCGCACCGCTCTATATCCGTAACAAGGTGGCTTTGAAGGAGAAGGAGCGGTGAGCGCCCAATTAGACGATCTACCTCGGGTCCGGCGGATGGTTCCGGCGGATCTGGACGCGGTAGTTGCCATCGAGCGGGAAGTTTTTCTTTTTCCGTGGACATGCGGAAATTTCAGCGACTCAATTCGCGCCGGCTATCATTGCCTCACATTGGAACAGGGAGGAGAAGTCTGCGGGTATGGCGTGATGACAATCGGGGTGGAAGAAGCCCATCTGCTTACCCTTAGCATCGCCGCTTGTTGGCAACGGAAGGGTTGGGGCGAAAGATTGTTGCGGCATTTTATCCACATTGCAAAAGAACAAGGTGCTCGAACGATGTTCCTGGATGTACGCGAGTCCAATTGTGGGGCTGCGCGCCTATACGAGCGGATCGGGTTCAGGCAGATTGCCAGACGCAGGGATTATTACCCTGCGATGGGAGGACGGGAGGATTCATTAGTAATGGAACTGGCATTATGAGCGCTACGAGTAATGCCAGGCGCGCCAGGCGTAAGGAATTAATTTTGAGGGAACTGGGATTGATGCCGTTGTGGCGTGCAAGGGCGGGAGGGGTGCGCCGGTTAGCTCAGGCCCCTCAAATGCCCCATGAAATCCCTGCTATTCAGCCTGAGCCGGGGGTTCGCCACATGCATGACGACAATCCAGCCGAAGACCGGCGTTCTGAGATGATCCTCCGAATGGACTGGGATCAACTCAGAACAAGCGTAGAAGGCTGCGTCGCGTGTCCGTTATGCCGGTCACGCACGCGTACGGTACTTGGCGCCGGTGACCCGAATGGGGACTGGCTCTACGTGGGAGAAGGGCCAGGGGCGCAGGAGGACGCCACAGGGGAGCCCTTTGTCGGGCCGGCGGGCCAGTTGCTGGACAATATGCTGACGGCTATTGGCCTGAAGCGCGGCCGCAATGTTTACATCGCCAATATCGTAAAATGCCGCCCGCCGGGCAACCGGGAGCCCACGGCCGATGAGGCCGCATGTTGTGCCCCTTATCTTGTGCGGCAGATCAAGTTGATGCAGCCCAAACTTATCATCGCACTCGGCAAGGTGGCCGCTTATAATCTGCTGCATGGCGATGGAAGCCTCGCCAGCCTGCGCGGAAGACTGCACAAGTATGCCGGTATTCCTGTCATCGTCACGTATCATCCCGCCTATCTGCTGCGAAACATGCCTGCCAAGGCCAAAGCCTGGGAAGATTTGTGTTTTGCCAGAAGTACGATGCAGACGATATTGCAATCCAGCAAATGATCCCCATTTACATTTGGCATGTTCTCCTGAAGCGCTTTTATAGATAAAGTCGATGAACTATTTACTGCGGATATTGCTGCTGTTTCTTGCTGTTGCCTTGAGCGGTTGTGGCTACAATACCTTGCAGTCCACCGATGAGCAGATTAAAGCGAGTTGGGCAGAAGTTCTGAATCAGTATCAGCGGCGTGCTGACCTGGTTCCCAATCTTGTAAGCGTAGTCAAGGGTTTCGCTGCGCAGGAAAAAGAGGTGCTGCTGGGCGTGACCAATGCGCGCTCCAGGGTCGGCAGTATCCAGGCCACGCCCGAACTGATTAATGATCCAGAGGCACTCGCGAAGTTTCAGAGCGCCCAGGGGGAGTTATCGAGCGCTCTCTCGCGTTTGCTTGTGGTGGCCGAAAATTACCCGCAGCTCAAATCCGATGCTAATTTCCGTGAATTACAGGCGCAACTGGAAGGCACGGAGAATCGGATTACGGTAGCGCGTAACCGTTATATCAAGTCCGTCCAGGAGTATAACGTGGTGGTCCGCTCGTTTCCCAGCAATCTCACCGCAATGGCATTCGGTTTCCAGGTGAAGCCTAGTCTCTCCGTCGAAAACCAGAAAGAAATATCGACGGCTCCCAAGGTGGACTTCAGCACACCTTAGGGAAGCCCTGAACAAGTCCCACGCGGGCGCGACGGGGCTTTGCGGGATGAGATGCGCGAAAGGCGACAACGCGAATGGTTGATGCCCTTCGTCAGGAGCCTGACAAAGCAGACCGCCCGTAAAGCCCCGTCCCTTCGGGTTGTGGTAAAATCGGGCACGACCGCGAAGGGCGGAGCAGTGCCTTCCGCAGGAAGGTGCGACCCCAGAGCGGATGCAGGCGCCCCTCGCGGTCAGCATCCCCGCCGCTGCCCGATCCCCACGTGGCGGGGCCCCTCGGGCAACGCTTTGGGGCGCAACTGCGTTGCACTCCTTGGCATCGTAGACCAAGCTACGACCTGTGTCGTGCGCCTTGTGAGCATCCCGATTTTAACGGCAACGCGCTCCACGGAGGACTTGTTCAGGGCTTCCTTAGCTGGAGAAACCCTCTGGAGCTCGACGAGATTCCGCAGTTTAACGTTATACGGTTGTTTCAATTATAACGTTGGCTAGTAGCAGAAAGGTACACCCCATATTCGTCTACGCCGACCCCTGCACTTGAAACTGCACTTCAACTTTTCTGTGATGATTCAAACCGGAGGGAAAACCCTCGCATTTATCGCTCTGCTTGTTTCCGTTTCCCTGTCCATGGCGGAAGTTGCGGTGCCGCCTCTCAAGGCCCGCATTACCGATCTGAGCGGAACACTTTCCGCAAAGGAGACGGCAAAACTTGAGCAAAAGCTCGCCGCGGTCGAGGCCGGAAAAGGCAGCCAGATTGCGGTGTTGATCGTTCCCACCACGATTCCCGAGGCCATTGAGCAATACGCCATTCGCGTTGCCGAGGTCTGGAAGCTGGGGCGAAAGGGTGTCGATGACGGAGTACTGCTGGTAGTTGCAAAGCAAGACAGGACATTGCGGATTGAAGTGGGCTATGGTTTGGAAGGCGCACTGCCGGACGCCATTGCAAAGCGAATCATTGAGGAAATAATGGTTCCACGACTCAGGCAAGGTAATTTTGCAGACGCCATCGAGGCGGGTATAGACCATATTGCCAGGGTGATTGGAGGAGAAACGCTGCCACCCCCTCAAGCCAGACCGCCGGGACGCAGCAATAGTTCAGCCGGCATGGATAATGCGATTTTCATTTTTATCGTACTCATCGTCGTCGCTAGAATATTACAGTCTTTCTTTGGTCGCTTTGTCGGCGCCAGCATCACGAGCGTGTCGGCCGGAGTCATAGGTTGGTTGCTCTTTTCTTCCGTCCTTTTTGCGATAGCCATCGCCGTTTCTGCTTTTGTCGTGAGCTTATTCGGAAACTCCGGCGGGGGAATTTCGAGAGGAGGGCGCGGTTGGCGAGATGGCGGTTTTGGCAGTGTGCACGGCAGGGGTGGTTTCGGACGGGGCGGCGGTTTTGGTGGTGGTTTTGGTGGCGGTGGCGGTGGTTTTGGCGGCGGCGGCGCGTCGGGGAGATGGTAAGTGAGTTTCCCGCGTATATTGCGGCACCTTTTTATCGGTCGCATGGCACTGCGCCGCGTATTTCCGCAAACTGCGCTGACAGCGATTGAAGAAGCAATCCAGCAGTCCGAAATCGGCCATGACGGCGAAATTCGCTTTGCTGTAGAAGCTGCATTGAACATGCGCTCTCTGCTCAGCGGCCAGTCGGCGCGGGAGCGGGCTATAGAAGTCTTTTCCCAACTCCGCATTTGGGACACCGAGCATAACAACGGCGTGCTAATTTATCTGCTGCTGGCGGATCGTGACGTTGAAATCGTTGCCGACCGGGGGATCAGCGTTAAAGTCGGGGCTGGTAAGTGGGAAAGCATCTGCCATGAAATGGAGCTCGCTTTCCGCGAGGGAGAATTCGAATCAGGGGTAATTGGAGGAATCCATGCCATCGGCCGGCATTTGCAGGAGCATTTTCCGGCGGAGCGGATGAGAAGAGAAAATGAACTCTCCGATAGCCCCATTATCCTGTAGCGTCTTTACTTTGTCAGTGTTGCTGAAGTGAAAGACTAATGTATTTTATGAGCACCGATTAGATGGAGCGAATCTTCAATGCTTTGGTTGCGCAGGTGCCATTGCCGTATGAGGGTCATGATCACGGCTACGAACAGACCAAACAGGACTATAACGGTGTAAACATGAACGTCGAAGCTTATCAATATCGCATATACTCCGAGCATGGCGAGAATGCTGAGGTTCTCATTGAAATTCTGGACCGCGATAGAGTGGCCGGCGCCCATCAGAATATACCCGCGGTGTTGCAGCAGGGCGTTCATCGGCACCACAAAGAATCCTGCCAGTCCGCCGATCAGAAGTAGAAGCACGATAGAAATCCACAGTTCGCGCGCGAATATCATTGCCATCACCACGATACCCATTGCGATACCCAGAGGAATAACTTTTACGGATTGCCGCAGCGAAACCAGTCGCGCCGCAAGAATCGCCCCTACCGCAATCCCGATCGCGACCACGCCCTGTAATTGTGCGGCAGTGCTTAGCGGATAGCCGAGCGCGGCATCGGCCCATTTCAGTACGATAAACTGCAAAGTTGCGCCCGCACCCCAGAACAATGTTGTGACGGCAAGCGAAATCTGCCCGAGCTTATCCGTCCACAACAGTCTCATGCAATGCGCGAACTCGTGGACCAGGAATGCGGGGTTTTTCTTGAGAATGCGATGGTCCACTCCGGTGTTGGGAATGTACAGATTAAAGATGGCGGCGGTACTGTAAAATACGGCGATAAGGATTATGCCGGCTTCCGAGATGGTGTCTACTCCAGTGTCTATAAAAGGAAAGTCGAAGTCTAGTAATATCGCAGAGATTGTAGGCGAGATCAGCAATCCGCCCAATACCGTGCCAAGGACAATGGAGGCTACAGTCAAGCCTTCGATCCAGCCATTTGCGATAACCAGTTTTTCGGGAGGCAGCAGTTCCGTCAGTATGCCGTATTTCGCGGGAGAGTAGGCGGCAGCGCCCAATCCGACAACTGCGTAGGCCGTAAGCGCGAAATATTGGTGTGATGCGAGAAACAGCAGGCTGCAGCCTACAATCTTGACAGTATTGCTGATAAACATTACCCGCCCTTTTGCCATGGAGTCGGCGAAAGCCCCGACAAAAGGTGCGAGAATCACGTAGAACAGGACGAATACAAACTTGAGCATCGGGGTGAGATAAGCAGGAGCGTGAAGTTCCAGCAGAAGCGCTATTGCCACAACCAGCAGCGCGTTGTCCGCCAGTGAGGAGAAGAACTGCGCTGCCATGATGGTATAAAAACCGCGTTTCAACCCCTTCTCCCGAAAACTTTTTTAACTTTCCGGCGTGGATTATACAATGCTCATCCAGCCCTCTTTTGAAGAGAAAGTTTTTATATCACGAAACCGCGTACCTCATCAATTTTAAGCGTCAACCCCGGATAGAAATCCGAATTTCCATCACTAAGAGACCCCACTAATGTCCCGCCCCCTCCAGGCGCTAATTGATCTCTCTGCGCTCGAACACAACTTGTCCGTAGTTCGCCGATACACGCCCCGCTCCCGCGTCATGGCCGTTATTAAAGCCGACGCTTATGGCCACGGTTTGCTGCGTGCCGCCGAAGCGCTGGCTCGCGCTGACGGTTTTGCCATGCTCGAACTGGATGCCGCCGTGCGGTTGCGGGAGGCGGGCTACCGGCAGACCATTTTGCTGCTCGAAGGTTTTTTTGACATGGACGAATTGGCGTGGATCGAGCAGTACCATCTAAGTGTCGTGATTCACAATCACGAGCAGCTCGCCATGCTGTCGGCGGCCAGGGTGAGGGGCAGACTGAACGTATTTCTAAAGCTCAACACCGGTATGAATCGTCTCGGGTTCCCGCTTGAGCAGTTTCCCGCTGCATTGGAAACCCTCCGGGCTAATCCGGCCGTGGATCAGATCACGCTCATGAGTCATCTCGCCCACGCCGATGAGCCGCGGGGAGACGCAAGCGTAGCCGTTCAGCTACAGCGCTTCCTTGCTGCTGCCGAAGGGCGGCATCTGCCACGCTCGTTGGCCAATTCCGCTGCCATCTTGCGTTATCCTGAAACACATGCTGACTGGGTTCGTCCCGGCATTATGCTTTATGGCGCTTCTCCGCTGCCAGGCACGCCTGCCGCCGAGCTGGATCTGTTTCCGGCGATGACGGTAACCACCAGAATTATTGCGATGCAGACGCTCAACCCGGGAGACGGCGTGGGGTACGGCCTCGCTTTTCGCCCCGGCCGGCACATGCGCGTGGGTATCGTGGCCGGAGGATACGCCGATGGCTATCCTCGCCATGCGCCTACCGGTACGCCGGTCCTGGTCAATGGCAAGCGCACTCAGGTCGTTGGCCGCGTTTCGATGGACATGCTGCATGTCGATCTGAGTGACATGGAGGACGCCGGGATCGGCAGTCCGGTCACGCTGTGGGGGAAGGGAATGCCTGTCGATGAGGTGGCACAGGCGGCGGGTACGGTAGCCTATGAGCTGCTTTGTGCGCTGGCACCGAGAATGCAAAAGGTAACGTGATTCCGCTTAGAGGATTGAAAACAGTAATTACATCAGGCAAAAAAAGCAGCCGATGGCTGCTTTTTTTATGGCGGCCCTTTCGGGGATTATTCGACTTTCGCCTTGGCGCGAAGGTCATTGACCGACGCGGCAAACTGCCGTTGCAATACGCGTTGCGCGAGGTTTTGTTTTAGTTCCTCGAATGGGGGAACGGTCAGGGGCCGGACATCATCGAGACGGATTACGTGCCAGCCAAAGTTGGTTTGCACCGGTTGTTCAGTGAGCTGACCCTTCGACATTCTCGTCAAGGCTTCCGCAAAGGGCTGAACATAGCTTGCGGCCGGGCTCCACTCGAGTTCGCCACCCTTGGTTTTACTGCCTGCGTCCAGGGATTTTTCCTCGGCAATCTTCTCAAGGTTGCCGCCTTTCTTGATACGGGCGATGATGTCCTTGGCTTCTGCCTCCGAGGCCACGAGGATGTGATGCGCCTTGTATTCCTTATCGCCGACCTGGGACTTCAGCGCCTCGTATTCCTTGCGCAGTTCTTCATCGCTAACCGGGTGGTTCTTTATATAATCGACCTGATACGCCCTGACGAGCGCGGTCTGCCGCGCCATATCCAGTTGAGTCTTGAAATCAGGATCCTTGTCGAGGCCTTTTTTCAGAGCTTCCTGGGCTATTACTTCTTCAGTTATCAGGTCCTCACGCAGGGCCTTCCTCGCTTCCGGATTGTCCGGTTGACCCTGGAGGGTGCGCGCTTTCACGATGAACTCGAGGCGCGCCTGAGGAATCGCCACCCCGTTCACCTTCGCCAGGGTTGATCCGGCCTGAGCTTGGACTGTCGACGCGGCAACGAGGCCGCAGATACCCAGCGCCGTAAGTTGGGAAAATTTCGTAAAATGCATGGGGCTTCCTTGTCAGTGGATCAAATTAAATTCTTCGGGAGTATACGCTTTTACGCTCAAAGCGTGAATATCCTTAAACATCATTTCACCGAGAGCACCGTAGACCAGTCGGTGCCGCGTCAGGGTGGATTGATTGGCAAACTGCCGGGAAATAATCGTGAGAAAATAGTGCCCGCCACCACCTTTGGCACCCTCGTGTCCCGCATGCCGCGCGCTTTCATCGACAATCTTGATCTCCTCGGGCTCGAATACCGAGAGCTTGTGCCTCATCAGATCGACAGTGTGCATCGGCTTATGACGGCATGACCTTTTTGAACGGCTTGACGGTCACCTTTGCATAGATCCCTGATGTGGCGTATGGGTCCGCCTCTGCCCAGGTCCGCGCCGCTTCAAGCGATTCAAATTCCGCTACGATGAGGCTGCCGGAGAATCCGGCGGGACCGGGATCGGGACTGTCAATTGCAGGGTATGGCCCCGCCAGGATGAGCCGTCCCTCGTCCCGCAACGCCGTGATGCGTTCCAGATGCGAGGTACGAACCGCAAGCCTTTTTTCCAGGCTATCAGGAACATCCTCGCCATTTATTGCGTACAGCATCATGTTTCCTTATCCTCATCGTCTTCCATGTATTTCCCCAGCATCAGACCTTGCAACACGACAAAAGCCAGCATCAGGCCCATAAACCCGAACAGCTTGAAGTTAACCCAGGTTTCGGTGGAGTAATTGTAGGCCACGTAGAGATTGGCAGCACCCATTAACGCGAAAAACGCAGCCCAACTGGCATTGAGGCGCGTCCATATGGGTTCTGGCAGCCTGATCTGTTCTTTCATCATGATACGGATAAAATTCTTCCTGAAAATCGCATGGGCGAATACCAGGGCGGCGGCAAACAGCCAGTAGAGTACCGATGGCTTCCACTTGATGAAAGTTTCGTCTTGCAGGATAAGCGTGGCGCTGCCGAAAATGACGATGATCACGAGGCTTACCCACAGCATGGTATCGACCTTGCGGTGGTGGAGCCATACCCAGCCGATCTGGGCAAAAGTTGCGGCAATAGCTACTGCAGTGGCGATATAAATGCCATAAATCTTGAAAGCAACGAAGAACAGGATTACCGGAAAGAGATCAAAAAGAAATTTCATAAAATGAGGGGCTCGCTATGCCTGATCGGTATCCCGGTCGAGCTTGAGTGATGAGGAGTTAATGCAGTAGCGCAAACCGTCCGGCGGGGGGCCGTCGTCGAACACATGCCCTAGGTGTGCGTCGCAGCGAGAGCATAAAACCTCGGTTCGGCGCATGAGAATACTGTGGTCCGGCTTAGCCGTTATGCTGAGCGGGTCGGCAGGTTGCCGGAAAGAAGGCCAACCGGTGCCGGAATCAAATTTGCTGTCCGAATCAAATAATGCAGCCCAACAGCAGGCGCAGCGGTACACTCCACGGTCGTGGCAGTTCCAGTACTCGCCCGTAAACGCGGGTTCCGTCCCTTTTTGCCGGCACACGTGATACTGCTGAGGCGTAAGCTGCATTCGCCATTCCTGTTCGGATTTTATGATTTTGTCCGTCATTGTACTTCCTCAAAGATGATATGTCTAAACCGTGGCTCAAGGTGAAATCACGTGAAATCGGGTGAAATCAGGGGCGCCTAATGTAAATGTATCGGCGCCACTTCGCCTTCTTCGGGAAACTCGGCATGTACTACCTCGCCTCCAGGATTGGGAAATAGCGGGGCGCCGCATTCTTCGCAATACTCCAGGAGGAAACGATTTTGCAGCAGCAGGGTATGAGCCACGCCGCATTCTCGTAACGTTGATTCGATCTGCGAAATGATGTCGCTGTTCTCATCCTCATCGCCGACCAATGCCCACACAATACCGTAGAGCACGTCGTCCCGATCCTTAAGCGTGAAACCTATCCGGTATTCCTCCAGCCACTGGTCATAAAACGGCGCGATCACGGCGCGCAGCATGTCCGGGGAAATGCTCAGTGTGGTATGGAGGAAATCAACCGTGGCATGCATGGAATAGGGGCGGGCCAGACGGTCCGCCATGCGCCATGCTGAAAAAAAACCGTCGGGCATAAGCAATTCGAAGGCGCAGCCCTGGAACAATGGCCGCAGGGCTTCAGCGCCGTGCTTCTGCCACGCATGCAGTATTTCCTCTTTGGAAAACCTCGAAGCAGGCGAACTCGCGCTTGCCGCCTCCGGCTGTTGCCAGCGGAACATCGGTTTTCCCTGTGGTACGGCGATCGCACCAAGAAGATAACGGGTGTCAGAGAGAAAACGGCCGGTTTCGGCCAGTTGGCGCGGATTTATGTGCAGATCGCGCTCTCCCGCCACCGCCGCGGTCCAGAGTTTGTTGGCCAGCTCATGTGTAAGGTGGTAGCCGCGTGGCAATTGATCGGGGCTGAACAGGCAATCGGCCAACACGAACTGCCCATTCGCTGCCAGCACATGCATCTGCAACTGAGTACGCAAGTTCTCGATCACGGTTTCAGCCACGGGCCCCGAGGGGATCGAGAAGCGCGACCAGGTCAGCACCGGTACGGCGAACATCAGGACGTCATAGGTGCGATCGCCACGCGTCAATATGCTGCACTCGATTGCCGCCTCAATCGCATAGATGAACTCGCTATAACCCTCCGGATCCGCATCGTAAAGTTGGTCCAGCACCGCTTCGAGGTTCTGATCGTCACCGGTTCGCAACTGGGCATGGATCTTCGCCGCCAGCCGGCTTTCCCAAAACGCATCTTCTATGCGGCTCCCGGAGGCTGCCAGACCCGCAGCAAGGCGGGAAAGCTCCTGAACAATTCGCGGCGATTTGGTGCGGTGGGGGGCACGAGGTTTTTTCATGAGGTGGTATGTGACGAACAAATAATTATTCTAACCTAAATCCAGGGGTTGGAAGGACGGGGGGTTGGATAACCTGGTCCATGTTATAAATCAAACTTGTCGAATATAATTAATTCCGCGTTTTATTCCTCCCTTTTATCCGTCTTCGGTTATCCCACATCGCACACAGCCAGCCGAATGTGGTCCTGCACTAGATGGGCTTTGGACAGCGGGCAGTGCATCTTCTTCGAGCAAGCAACGACAGGGCAGAGCTGATTGCGGCTCAGGCTGGATATGCGAACGGGGTAACGTTGCGCGTCCTTCTTCGCCGCAAAATCGGCCGGGGCGTGAACGAGTTGCACCGTTCTGTCGATGATTGCTCATCTAAGTACCGAAACCTCCTTTCCGTGAACGAGGCGGTATAACACCGGCAGAACAAGCAGAGTCAGCGCGGTAGACGAGACAATCCCCCCAATGACCACCGTTGCCAGCGGCCGTTGCACTTCCGCCCCGATGCTGGTAGCCAGCGCCATAGGGACGAACCCAAGGGCCGCCACCAATGCTGTCATCAATACCGGACGCAGCCTGGTGACTGCGCCATTTGTTATGGCATTATCCAGGGGCTGGCCCTGTGCGCGTAAATTCCGGATAAACGACAGCATGACCAGTCCGTTCAGCACCGCCACGCCCGATAAAGCGATGAATCCCACCCCGGCAGAAATTGACAAGGGGATATCGCGCAACCACAATGCCAATACCCCCCCGCTGAGCGCAAACGGTACCCCTGTAAATATGAGCAATCCGTCTCGGAAATTTCGAAACATTGAATAAAGCAACATCAGGATCAGCCCCAAGGCCAACGGAATCGCTATCCGGAGTCGCTCGGCAGCCGAAATCATCTGCTCGAACTGTCCGCCCCATGCCACCCAGTATCCGGGCGGAACCTGCACTTTCTCTCTGATGAGCTTTTCCGCTTCTTCAACGAAGGAGCCCAGGTCCTGGCCACGCACATTTACAGTAACGACTGCCCTGCGCTTTCCGTTTTCGCGGCTCACCTGGTTGGGTCCCTGGATCACTTCGAATTTTGCGACCTCGCCCAATGCCACGTAGGCGGGTAAGGCGAGTCCGCCAGTATTTGCTCCGGCGATGATCCCGGCGGGCAGTCCGATCGGCAAGCGCTTGAGTGCCTCGATGTCGCTGCGTAGCTGTTCCGGGAGCCGGACTTGCAGCTCGAAGCGGCGGTCCCCCTCGAAAATAGTGCCCGCGTTTCGCCCACCCACAGCGACAGCCACGGCATCCTGCACGTCCGCCACATTCAAACCATAGCGCCCCAGTTTTGCCCGGTCAGGTTGAATCGTAAGTACTGGTAATCCGGCCAGTTGCTCGATCTTGACGTCTGCAGCCCCTGGAACTGTTTCAAGAAGGGTCTCGATCTGCCCGGCCAGGTCAAATAGCATATCCATATCATCACCGAACACTTTTACCGCAACATCCGCGCGTACGCCGGACAGCAATTCGTTGAAACGCATCTGTATTGGCTGGGTGAATTCGTAATTGTTACCTGGCATCTTTTGCACTGCCTGCTCCATCGCCGTTACCAGTTCCGCCTTCGTTTGATACTGCTCCCGCCACTGCGATTGAGGTTTGAGAATAATAAAAGTATCCGCAACATTGGGCGGCATGGGGTCCGTCGCAATCTCGGCGGTTCCGATTTTGGAAAAGACGCGCTCCACTTCCGGAAAGGTCCTGATGGTTTTTTCCAGCTCATTCTGCATTTTGATCGCCGTTGTCAGGCTTGTGCCGGGAATACGGATCGCGTGCAGCGCGATATCTCCCTCATTGAGGCTGGGGATAAATTCGCTGCCCATCCTTGTCGTCAGCAGGCCGGATAGCGCGACGATCACCACGGCTACCGTGAGCGTCAGGCCTTTGTTGCCCATTGCCGCGCCCAAGGCCGGTATATAGATTCGTTTTGCCCACGCGACCGCCGGGCTCTCCCTTTCTGTCACTTTCCCGGAGAGAAAGAGCGCAATCGCGGCTGGGACAAAAGTTACGGAAAGAATCATCGCACCCAGCAGGGCCGTTACCACCGTGATAGCCATCGGGTGAAACATCTTCCCTTCCACGCCCGACAGCGTGAAGACGGGAAGGTAAACAGCAATGATAATAAGCTCCCCATAGATGAGAACCCGGCGCATTTCCCTGGTGGCATCGAATACCACCACCAAGCGCTCTGCGCGAGTGAGTTCGCGCCCGAGTCGTGCCTGCTCATGAGCCAGACGACGTATACTGTTCTCGACAATTACAATGGCCCCATCCACGATGAGTCCGAAATCAAGTGCGCCGAGGCTCATCAGATTGGCACTGACTTCGTTGGCTACCATGCCGCTGAAGGTGAACAGCATAGAGAGCGGGATGACCAGTGAAGTAATAATCGCTGCGCGCAGGTTGCCCAAAAACAGGAATAGCACAACGATTACCAATATCGCGCCTTCGAATAAATTAGTCGCGACGGTCCGAATAGTCTTGTCCACCAGGGTGGTACGATCATAGACTGGAACGGCGAGTACGCCTTGAGGCAGGCTGCGATTGACCTCAGCCAGTCTCTCGGCCACCGCCTGAGAGACGGCACGGCTATTTTCGCCCATTAGCATGTGGGCCGTGGCGAGCACCACCTCTTTGCCGTTTTGGGTGGCAGCGCCGGTGCGCAGTTCCTTTCCTATAAGAACGTCTGCAACATCCCTGATGCGTATCGACACTCCTAGCCGGGAAGCGAGAGTAATGTTACCGATCTCATCAAGATCATCCACCTGTCCCGGAAGGCGAACGAGGTACTGTTCGCCGCTTCTTTCGATATAACCCGCGCCGACATTGAGGTTGTTGCGCCTGAGAGCGTCGATGACATCCTGTAGCGTTAATCCGAAAGAGATCAGCTTTTCGGGATAGGGGGCGACATGAAATTGCTTTACGAAACCGCCAATGGCGTTGACTTCCGTGACGCCAGGCACCATGCGCAGTTGTGGCTTGATAATCCAGTCCTGAATTTCACGCAGATCGGTCAAGTTGTAGGCCGTACCGTTCGGTTTTGTCGCGCCTTTTTTGGCGTCGACGGTCCACATGAAGATCTCGCCGAGCCCCGTAGAGATAGGTCCCATTGTCGGCTCGACACCCACGGGCAGCCGATCGCTTGCTTCCTGAAGACGCTGGCTTACCAACTGCCGAGCAAAGTAGATATCGGTGCCTTCCTCGAAAATGACCGTGACTTGGGATAGACCGTAGCGGGAAAGAGAGCGCGTATGTTCGAGGTTGGGAAGGCCCGCCATGATCATCTCGACCGGAAAGGTTACGCGCTGTTCTGTCTCCAGCGGCGAGTAACCGGGCGCCTCCGTATTGATTTGCACCTGCACGTTGGTAATGTCGGGTACTGCGTCAATTGCCAGTTTCTGAAAGCTGTAGATTCCAACCATGGCCATAGCAAGTACCGCCAGGAGCATAAAACCGCGCTGCTGTATGGATGCCCGTAAAATACGTTCAATCATGATTTCGACTTGAGAGGGCGTCTAAGTGAAGTGGCTATTCAATGGTCGTGGCTGGCGCCTGATTTCCCGAGTTCAGCCTTGATGGCAAAGCTGTTACCCCCCGCGTACTGTTCCCCCGTCTGAATTCCCTCGAGTACTTCTATCATCTTGCCATCGCTGCGGCCCAGCTCTAGCGGACGCGCTTCAAAATATGGGCCATAGCGGCCGAATACCACCGTCCAATCACCTATTGTCTGAATGGCATCGGCAGAGACCGCCACCGGGACCGGAATCTCTTCGGCCACCAGTTCCGCATTTACAAACATTCCAGGACGCCACCTCCCGTCCTCGTTTTCGAGTTCCACCCGCGCTGTGGCGGTTCGGGTTTGTTCCCCTATAAGCGTGGTGATATAGAACACAGTACCTTTACCCCGAATATCGGATGCGGTTGCGTTGATTGTCGCCTTTTGCCCGACTTTCACCATACTGAGGTCTTTTGGGTAAACCGTTATCTCAGCCCATACTGTCGATACATCTGCGACTGTAAAAATATGCTCGTCCTCTTTTACGGTCTGACCCAGGGCTATGGATTTTTCGATTATGAGTCCTGAAACAGGCGAGCGAATTTCATACCGTGCCAGACTTTCTCCACGAGAGCCTGATTCTGCCGGCACGCCCAGCGATCGCAGCTTTACGGAAGCCAGATCCAGCGCGATCTCGGCTTCATTCCACAACTCCTGCGCGACGAGATAGTCCTGCTTGGCGGAAATTTTCTCTTCCCATAGTTGCTTTTCGCGTTCGAAAGTGGTTCGCGCCAAGGCCAGGCGTTTTCTTGCTACCCTATATTCGCTACGTAATTCAGCCAGTATTTGGCTTTCGATTACGGCGAGCACCTCTCCTTTCCGCAGTTGCTGGCCATGATGGCGATAGACAGCGGTTACTATTCCAGGCAGGCGCGGCACCACCTGGACGATAGTATGTTCATTGAAGATAATCTCTCCCGGCAGCTTCAGCGTCGGTTTGATCGTCGCGGGTCCAGCGGTCAATATTTCGACACCCATTTTTTTCAGCATTTCATCTCTTATTTCGACTCTCGCCTCGACCTGGCTATATTTCCAGCGAAAAGTCTTATCTTTTCGTTCAGCGACGATCACGGCATCGAAAGAATGAGGCTCCTCCACTATTTCGTTACTAGTAAGGTAATCCGCCTCGGGCTTGAATTCGTATACCTGTGCTGGCGCACCCAGCCGTACCAGCGTGATGGCGACGTCCGCGGCGGACGGCGGCAGTGGCTTGCCATTTTCGTACAGATAAAGCCGGAACTGTGGCGGCATGCCTATTTCAAAGATGGTCACTTCAAGGCCGAAACCGCTTGCCGTAAAGAGTTTTCCGCCTCTGGGACCGGTTTCAAAAGGAGAACTGCTATCGCCGTGCGGCTTATCGCTCGCAGCACCTGTTTCCCTCGCGTCATCGGCCGCCGAATCAACTGAGGCAGGCGGCGCGGTTTTATCCAGATTAAGGATCATGCCGGCCAGCGCAATTCCTATCGCGATGACGGCAATGATCGGAATGAGCCGAGATTTCTTGTTCACTATTTATTCCTCATAGCTATTCAGGCCGCCGTCTATAATCGTTAACTCGCTCGAGATACTATCGATGGGCTTCGCTGCGAGACGCTCGATCTCGTTGACCAGTTGCCGGTAGCTGGCCAGCGCGCGGACATACAGTAACTGGTTCTGGAATAAGGTACGTTGCGCATCCAATACTTCCAGAAAACTGAATTTGCCCAGTTCGTAACCCTTGTTTGTCACCTCGAAAGCACTTTTTGCGGCAGGCAATATCTCGGTTCGCAATATGTTGATCTCGTTCTGCCCCGCCGATAAAGCCTCGTATGCCTGCACGAGCTCGGTTTGAAGCTGCAGGTGGATCGCTGCCTGTTCATCAAGCGCCTTATCCACCCGTTGATGGGCTTCCCGCAGATTTCCCTGGTTCCGGTCGAACAACTGCAGTGGCATGGAAATACTGACTACACCTGTCGTTCCGCCCGATTCCCAATGCTTGATCATTCCGCCCCCAACTGTGAGATTTGGCACCCGGCGAGTCTGTTCCACCTCCAGCAGCGCCTTGCGGTGTTCTATTCCTTTTTGTGCGCGATCCGCCATCGGGCTGGACAGGACCCGTTCCACGAGTACTCCAAGAGTCGGCAGCGCCACAGACGATTCCAAGTCACCCAGCGCTTTTCCGAATTCGGGTGAAGAGTTGCCCCACAGCAGCGCCAATCGCTTACGAGCGGCCGCCAGCTCCCGCTGAGCTTGCCCAACCGCAATCCGGGTGGTGGAAAACGCCACCCCCACCTTGGTCTCCTCGATAGGCGGCACCTTGCCCGCCTGGACGCGTTTCCTGACAGTATCAACCACCCTCTGTGCCAGGTTCTGGCTTTCCTCCGCCAGCCGTAATTGTTCCTGGCCGGCGAGTACTTCCGTAAATACATGCGCCACCCCAGCGATAAGCTCAAGGCGTTTCGTTTCAAAATCCTTTCCCGCCAATTCCTCACCGAGCAATGCCGCGTTAACCCGGGCTGCACGTTTTCCGCCGAGCTCGATCAGTTGATTGAGGCGAATAATCACATCCTGCTGCTCGACAGTCTCCTTAATGGTTGCGCCCGGGGGTGTGCTCGCTCTTTGAACGGCTCCCATATTCCCGACGTTTTCCACATTTACGGACAACTCGGGATTCCGAAGTAATCCGGCTTGCAACGTCGCCCCTTCCAGGGCCCGTATTTCCTTGTGGAAGGCTGCCAGTTCGGGGTTGCGCAGCAGCGCGAGGCGTACGGCGTCTTTCACTGTCAGGTCCTTTTTCTCGTCAAGGCCGGCTCCCGTGGAAGGGTTTCTGTTTCCCGCGGAAACAATTCCGGTGAAAGTGCTTCCGGCGAGTGCCGAAGATGCGCAACCGAGCGCAAGAATGAGCCAGGCGGCCAGCGCGAGGTAACGCGTCAGCGTGTGCAATGGATTAAAGTTCATTAGGGTCTCCGCAAGTACCATCCCAAACATGCATAGGCCTCTGGTACGCAACCCGAATCGATTGAGCAACTGATCCCGATATGCAAAACGATAGAGCGAGTTGAGCGAACGGGGATTTCGGATTTCTGTTTTAGGTCCGCGGTTCACGGTGCTGCGTGCGGCACACCGTGGCGTGGCTCGACTACACTCCTCGCCGTAAAATTTCTAGATCGAAAAAATGCTTCGGGGAGGATGCAGAGGTAAGTCCAGAATGGAGTCCGGAAGGGTGGTGGAGACAAATATCGTCAAGCTTTCCACGGCAAGGGAAGGGGGCACGACCAGAGGAGACGTGAAGAAAAAAGGCTGATATTGGCCCGCCGCGTGAAGGCATAAATGCGTAGCGGCATCCAGATGGCCATCATCGTTAAGAGCGGCATGGTGATGTGCCTCAAGATGCGCTGTTGGATCGAGAGAAAAGACATGGTGCTCATGATCCAACTCGTGAGCGAAAACCTCGCCATTGAACGCCCAGCTAAATGCGTTTGCCAGCATGGCGACAAATAACATAAGCATGACCGGATAGATGTGGCGGCGCTTGTTCATGGTTTCAGGGATTCTATACCACCGTAGCGACTGATGCCAGAAGCTCTGTTTTCCGAATATATTCCCGAAATGAGTATGGCGGGCAAGGAGTTTGCAGATAACTTAGACGCTTCGCCAGACACGGCCGTAATTCGACGGAATAGTTAGCCAGCGCTCCTCTCTTTCTCCCGCGGCGAAGTTATCCTGATGGTGCAGTTGCTCAACATAGCTGCCCGCCCGCGCGAACACGAACGGCACGTTCTGGTCGGTATCCGTGAAGTTCACCGCGATCAAGCTTGCGGCGGCAGCGGTCTCCCGCCTGATAACCAGAATGCCTCGCGACAGGTAGCGTTCGTAATCATTATGGAAATAATAAATGCCGCGGCGCAACTCAACACAATTTTTACGCAGGCTCATCAATGCGCGGGTCAGCTTGACCAGGTTTTTGCCGGCTGTGTCATAAAAATAATCCCAACGTAGTGGCCGTAGCAGCAAAACCCGACCAAAGCCATCGTCGGGCAGAAAATAGTTTTCGCCGAATTCCTGGCCCTGCCAAAGCATAGGAATCCCTTTCGCGGCGAGCAGAGCGATCAGATAGGGCTGGAGCCGATACCATTTAGCCCGGTCGCCTTCGGCGAATAACGGGCTCCAGTCACGGTGGTGGAGGCCGAACTCGCAGAGGAAGCGGCTGTGGTCGTGGGTCTCTATATAGTTCAGTGGAAGCTTGGCAAGCGTTTCGCCGTTGTGGGTTGCATACTCAATATAGCCCAAGGCTCCGAGCCGATGGCCGAGATTCTCTATGGCACCATCGGCGCCGCGAGCGCAAGCCCTTGCCGCCCCGAAACTGGCATTCTGCCATGTGGCGTTGCTGTAGCTCTGTTCAAGAATCTGTTCCGGGGCTTCCAGTTGCTCAGCGATCTGGATTAGCCGTGACCCTTCCGGTGCGTCGAAACGGGTAAGGAGCGCAATTGTACTTTTCACATATTCGTACGTGTGGAAGACCAGGTTTGCATAACCAACGCCCAGTGGGCCATCCCAATAGTTCGGCACGCAGTCATAGCGGAAGCCGTCGATATGATAGGTATTCAGCCAGTGCAAATTGACGCTGTAGAAAAAGTCTCGAGTCAAAGCACGGCTGAAATCGGTACTGACACCGAAATAATCCTTGGCAAACGGCCCCATGAATGGATTATGATGGTATCGGAGGCGCCGGTAGAGATCGGCATAGGTAAAATCCTCCCCGGTATGTCCATAAACGGCATCCACGATTACCGCCAGCCCATGCTGATGCGCCACATCGACAAAGCGCTGGAAATCATCCCTGCGCCCAAAACGTTCATCAACGCCGAAATAACCGAGTGGCAGATATCCCCAATCGACCTCGAGCGAGACGTTGGTAACTGGCATGACCGCAATGGCGTTTACGCCGAGATCGGCGATGTAAGTCAGCCGGTCAATGGCCCCTTGGAGGGTTCCCCCGAACTCCGCAAGGTTGAGTTCATACAGGATCAGGTCTTGCAGCGCAGGGGTTTTCCAGCCGTCCTCGGCCGCGCTCCAAGTATAAGGAATATACCCCAGCGTAAAGGCCGACAGCTTCCCCACCGCATATTCCCGGGCAAAAGGATCGACGATCCAGTCCAGTACGCCCACATTTGGATTGTGCAGTTCAAAGCGGTAGACATGCCGGCCCGGCAAGCCGAAATGGGAATTCGACTGCAAATCGCGGATCGTATTGAAATCCACCTTTACCGACCAGAGGTCGCCGTAATCGGCGTTGGTCTCGTGCCTCAACTCGAAGGCTAGCGGCTGGATTGACTGGATGAACTGGTCGCGCTCGTGGATGATTTTTATCAACAGGAGGTTACCGTCGGCAGCAGAGACCCATGGTAGTAATATGGCGAAATCCACTACCCCGGACGGCGATTCGTGAGGGCCGAGCTGATTCAGAGGAAGCTGTTGCATGATTTGATACCTCGACGATGAAGCGTTCAGGCTTCCCTAGCTAATCTGCGTCCCTGGTTCCGGCGTCCTTTTCGCCCCCCTTGGGTCCCCAGAATATCACCCACGTTCCGAAATCGCTGGAGAAATTTTCGAACTGGTGTTCGACATTGGCCCCTACAAAAAGGCAATCCCCTGCTTCGAACGAATGGCGATTACCGTCAATGACAAGCTCACCGCTTCCCCGATGGATGAAATAAACTTCATCCTGCTCATGCGGGGTTTGCGGATCATGGCCGACGGGAGCGTAATATTCGACTGACATCGAGCCGTGAGTCAGTGCCAGCGCGAATGGCTCGCCCATTGGCCACTCAGCGGTGCTCGGTCCCGGTATACGGGAAAGCACTTCTACATAAGTTGCCTTGGCTTTCACGGAAAAATCAGCGCGAGTGGCACGCTGCCTGGTTTCGCGCTTCGGGATTGACTAATCATAGCTGTTCCAGGGCACAGAGGTTTAAAAATCGTTAATTTTATTAGCCAGGAGGCTATATTTTTTATGCATGTAGCTGCCTTTTTTCTTCCCGCAGTCGAGTGGATTTATCCACCGCTATATAGGGTCCTTAAGGGTTGCTAACGGATCACAAACGGATCGCAAACCGGTGGAAAAAACAGGGAAACCTGGATACGCGAAAAAACGAGAGTTCATGGCGGTCGGATATATCGTCCCACCTGGTGTGCGTTGCCGTACGGAAGCGGCTCATTCGAAGGATTATACTGTGACAAAAATCGCCAAGCCATTTTTCGCGGCGATCTTTGTCATGGCTGTTTTTACGCCGCTATTGATTTCTTTTCCGGAGGGGGAAAGATTTGCGTTTTGCTTCATGACAGGACCCAAGGCTATCATCTTCAAACGTGGTGCCATGCGGTGTCCGTGATCGTTAATACCTGCTGGATTAGCAGGAGAGACGCGGCCTCTGCTATCGGTGTTTTTGATTTTTACGAGATCTTGCGGCCGAGCAAGAATTAAACCCGACTGGCCGCGAGGACCGAGCCCCAGCTCCAAGAACCCTTTTTCCATCGCGGAGAGCCAATATGGGCGAGCTTATTGTTGCCAAGTTCGAATTGCCTCAGGACGTCATCGCGCTGGTACCGATGCGCAACGTCGTGTTATTTCCGCATGTATTAATGCCTATCATCGTGGGCCGCGCGAAGTCGGTCGCCGCGGTGGAGCATGTGTTGCGCTCAAACGCGCCCTTGGGGATCGTTCTGCAAAAAGATGCAGCCGTTGACGACCCGGGACTCGATGCGCTGTTCAACATGGGCACGGTTGCTAACGTCGTCCGCCATCTTACCTCGGGCGAAGGATTGCGTCACGCCGTTTGCCAGGGCCTGGAGCGATTTTGCATTGAAGAACTGGTCGATGGCTACCCGTTTCTCGCCGCCCGTATCAGACGTATCGATGAACCCGAACAGGTGTCCACGGAGGCCGAGGCCCTCGCATTGCAGTTGCGCGAACGTGCAGTCGAAATCCTGTCGTTGCTGCCGGGAGTGCCAGCAGAACTTGCGCACGCGCTGCAGGCCACGCGTGCTCCGGCACATCTGGCTGACATTGTCGCGAGTCTGCTGGATACCGAGGTGAATGAAAAGCAGATGCTGCTTGAAACTGTCAGCACCGAGGAGCGACTGCGTAAAGTGCTTCAGATCCTGTCGCGCCGAATCGAGGTCCTCCGGTTGTCACAGGAAATCGGTGAACGAACGAAAGAGCAATTGGAGGACCGTGAACGCAAATTTCTCTTGCGCGAGCAACTAAAAACGATTCAGAAGGAGCTTGGTGAAACGGAAGGCGATGATCAGGAAATCACTCAACTGGAAGAGGCCATCGCCAAGGCGGGCATGCCGGACGAAATCGAGACTCAGGCGCGCAAGGAATTGCAGCGGTTACGGCGAATGCCGTCTGCTTCAAGCGAATACTCCATGCTCCACACCTATCTGGAGTGGATGACCGAATTGCCGTGGCGCCTGCCGGAAGGGCTGCCTATCGACCTGAATGCGGCGCGCCAGATACTCGAAGCCGATCACTTCGGACTTGAGCGAGTCAAGCAGCGAATCATTGAATTTCTCGCGGTGCAGAAATTGAAACCCCAGGGACGTGCGCCGATTCTGTGTTTCGTAGGCCCGCCAGGGGTGGGGAAGACTTCGCTGGGCCAGAGCATCGCTCGCGCGCTACAGCGGCCATTTGTTCGCGTATCTCTGGGCGGTGTACACGACGAAGCTGAAATGCGCGGCCACCGGCGCACCTATATCGGCGCGATGCCGGGAAACATCGTGCAGAGCCTGCGGAAGGCCGAGGCGCGTAATTGCGTGATGATGCTCGACGAGGTCGACAAAATGTCGGCCAGCTTTCACGGCGATCCCTCAGCCGCGTTGCTGGAAGTGCTGGATCCGGAGCAGAATTCAACCTTTCGCGATAATTACCTCGGGGTACCTTTTGACCTGAGCCGCGTCGTTTTCATCGCCACCGCGAATGTGATCGATAATGTGGCGCCTCCGGTCCGCGACCGCATGGAGATTATCGACCTTCCGGGCTATACACGGGAAGAAAAACTTCAGATAGGCCTTCGTTATCTGGTAGGCCGCCAACGCGAGGCCAATGGTGTGAGCGATGAGCAGTTCGAAATAACGGTCGAGGCACTGGATGGCATTATCGCAAATTACACCCATGAAGCCGGTGTGCGCCAATTCGAACGCGAAATCGGGCGCGTGGCGCGCCACGCAGCCATGCGCATTGCCGTTGATTCGCAGCTCCAAGTGCGGGTCGATGCCCCAGATCTTGATGCTATCCTCGGCCCGGCGAAATTCGAGCATGAGATCGGGCTGCGCGTCAGCCTGCCGGGCGTGGCTACCGGTCTCGCATGGACACCCGTAGGCGGGGATATTCTCTTCATTGAAGCTACGCGGATAAACGGCGGAGGTCAGCTAATTCTGACCGGGCAGCTTGGCGGGGTAATGAAGGAGAGTGCCCAGGCTGCGCTTACTCTGGTAAAGTCTCGTGCCCGCGATCTCAATATCCCGGTTTCGGCATTCGACGGTATCGATGTGCATGTGCACGTGCCTGCAGGCGCTATTCCAAAAGATGGCCCTAGTGCGGGCGTGGCCATGTTTATTGCGCTGGCCTCGCTTTTTACCGATCGGCCGGTAAACCATGATGTGGCAATGACGGGGGAAATCAGCCTGCGTGGACTGGTATTGCCCGTCGGCGGCATTAAGGAAAAGGTCCTTGCCGCACAACGCGCCGGTCTGCAGGTTGTAATGTTACCGGCGCGCAACCAGAAGGATCTCCGGGAGGTGCCCGAGGCAGCCCGCGCTGCATTGCAATTCGCTTTCCTTGAGACAGTAGATGACGCCGTTCAGGCGTCGCTCGGTCAGCGGGCCGTCCACCGGGGCGGGTCGGATTTCAAGCTTGTCTAGTCAAATTCCCGAATTCCCTCCGGCAAATTCAGTTTCCTCTTGCCACCGGAATAGGGCTATTCGGAGATTCCCTGAAGCCCTACATCAAACGTGGCGGCATAGCCTTGGCCTGTTTCGGCGAGGGCAAGCATCAACTTGTCGCCACCCTTGCGAAATATACCGTCTCCTTCATTTCTGGTTCGACGCACGCGGGACGGCGCTTTTCCCGCATAGGGCTGCTGTGCATGCACCAGGTCAGTGATAGCGTCGTTGAAGTAGAACTGGGAGGTAAATTCATGGACCCGCGTGTATTTGGCTTTGGTTCGGATCTTGAAATGAATGTGAACTGTTCTGCCCGGATACCAGCCCGGATAAATAGTGATAAATCGCACACTGCCGTTCGCATCGGTTACCTGATAGCCGCGCAGGAATTTCTGCCCGACCGTTTTGAAACTACTATCGATCACGTCGGAATACACGCCGCCGCCGTCGCAATGCCACACATCCACAAAGGCGTCCGAGACCGGTTTACACTCTGTTTTGCTGGCCGCGAAAACGCGAATTTCAAGTGCGAGTGGTAGTCCTTCCTTTATGGATCCATTGGAAGGGTCGGACCGTATATCTGATCGATTTAATCGCTCATCCACGAAATAGGGCCCTTCGGTCTGCTCAGGGGTGATGATGCAGGATAGCGTTCGTTGCAGTCTTTCCCCGCCGCCGGAACTTGCGGACGAATATCCGCCAACCATATGCATGCCGGTTGCCCCGAGCAGGGCAAGCATTTTCCGTCGATTCAGAAACCAGTCCTGGCGATTATTAGTACGCATGCTGCTCTCTCCCTTTAGTCCGGCTTGTCGGGTGGCGAATGGGGTGCAGAAGCATTAGGCGGCTCCATTCCTTCGAAGTTCCTGCAATCCCGGCTGGATATCTATATCTGTTATAAGACGAGCAACTTACTCCGGATCGCCATCGTTTTCCTGGTTGTCCTGTTTATAGAGCGAGAGTTTGCTCAGCAGGCTGGTTTTTACCGCGGGCCATTCATGCCGAAGTATTGAATAAACCACCGTATCGCGAATTGAGCCGTCACGCATTATTTGATGACTGCGCAAAATTCCGTCCTGTCTAGCGCCCAATCGTTCGATCGCTATCCTCGAAGCCTGATTAAAATAGTGTGTCCTGAACTCCACCGCGATAGCGTTTTTATGCTCAAAGACATAGTGGAGCAGCAGCAGTTTGCATTCTGTATTGACGCCTGTCCTGCACACGGTTTTTGCGTACCAGGTATACCCCAGCATTGGTCTCTTGTTAAGATCGTCCACATTATAGAAGCGGGTTGTGCCTACGATGCGGTTGGTACTATTGAGCCTGACAGCAAAAGCGATATTTCCCGTTTCGGCTTTTTCGACAGCATGAGTGACGTAGCTTTGCATCTGTTCAGGGGAAGGCACGTTTGCAAACCAGAGCTTCCAGAGTTCTCCATCCGCTACTGCCGCCCTTAAAGGTTCGACATGGGTAATATCAAGAGGATCGAGGGTTACGATCTCCCCATTCAACTTTACCGGTTCTAGCCAGCTCATCTTTTCGTGCTTTTACGCTGTTTACTTTGACGTCTCAAATTAAAACATCGGCTTTTTCTTGGCCGATTTATAACGTTTTACGCCGCCTTGTATTTCCGCTTCCGCTTCCTTGACTCCGGCCCAGCCATTTATTCTGGTCCATTTCCCCGCTTCCAGATCCTTGTAGTGCTCGAAGAAGTGTGAGATTTGCGAACGGACCAGCTCAGGCAGATCGTCGTGGGATTTTTGCTTGCGGTAGAGGCTGCACAGCTTGTCGATCGGCACCGCCAATACCTTGGCGTCTTCACCTGCTTCATCGGTCATTCTTAACATTCCCAGCGGCCGGCAACGCACCACTACGCCCGAAATAAGCGGAACCGGTGAAATTACCAACACATCCACAGGATCTCCATCTTCCGATAAAGTATGGGGAATATAACCATAGTTGCAAGGATAGTGCATTGATGTCGACATGAAACGGTCTACAAACATGGCGCCCGTCTCCTTATCCACTTCATACTTGATGGGATCGGCATTCATAGGTATTTCTATTATGACGTTAAAATCGTTGGGTACGTCACGGCCAGAATTTACCCGGTCGAGATTCATTGGGATTCCCGTTCATATTGGTTGAAAACGGACTATTATAACCGTGAGTCCAGGCGATTACCGATTTCCCGCATGCCATGCGTATGTTATTCAATTTCGCGATCATGATTGCAGTCGCTTACGTTGCACTGGCACTGGTTATATTCTTTGCCCAGCCAAACCTTATCTATTATCCTGAAACCGGCCGCAACATTATTGCCGAGCCCGACGCTGTGGGGCTCGCCTACGAGCGCGTGGAGATTTCCACCGCCGATGGCGAAGCCCTGCATGGCTGGTTTGTCCCGGCTGCCGCAGCGAGTGGAACGGTACTATTCTTCCACGGTAACGCGGGCAACATTTCGCATCGCATGGAATATCTGCTGATGTTTCATCGCCTGGGTTACAACACGTTCATTTTTGATTATCGCGGCTACGGCCACAGTAGCGGCTCGCCCTCGGAGTCCGGTACTTATCTCGACGCCGAGGCAGCATGGCGTTATCTCGTGGAAGTAAAAGGCATACTCCCTTCCCGCATCACGCTATTTGGTGAATCTCTTGGCGGCGCGGTGGCCGCATGGCTTGCGACCAGTGTGGAGCCGGCAGGGTTGGTGCTGGCCTCGGTCTTTACCTCCGTCCCCGACATGGCGGCAAAAATATATCCTTTTTTGCCGGTGCGTCTGCTGTCCCGTTTCAACTACAACACGTTAGAGTATTTGCAGTCTGTTACCTGTCCGGTGTTTATCGCTCATAGTCCTCAGGATGAAATTGTGCCGTTCACCCATGGCCGCGCGCTGTATCAGGCAGCGCCGGAACCAAAGCAGTTCCTGGAGTTGCAGGGTGGACACAATAGCGGTTTCATTTTCATGCGGGAAGACTGGGTAGAGGCCCTGGACGGATTCTTGACGGCAACCCGTCATTCCTGAAGGAAGAAACCAGCCGAGGCCCACATTCGCTAGCGCTATGCGTTAAGCAAGTGTAAAAGCAGCGATATAATTAATCATGTTGGTACTGGCTCATCGCGGCTATCACGCCGCCGTTCCTGAAAATACCCTGGCAGCCTTCGAAGCAGCGGTGACCGCGGGGGCCAATGGGATCGAAACCGATGTGCGCATCAGTCGGGATGGCTTGCCGGTACTGATCCATGATCGTATTCTCGCATCGGGCCAGGTGACAGCGGAACTTGCCCGAGGAGAAATCGAACGCGTGACAGGTCACGAGGTGCCAACCCTGGATGAAGCACTCGAACATTTTCCCGGCATCCTGTGGAATGTCGAGATCAAGACCCTGCAGGCACTGTCAACCGTGATAAAGGTTCTGGAAAAGCATCAGGCGGGCCGCCGCATTCTCGTAACTTCCTTTCGCCATGACCTTGTCGCGATCTGCGCTTCATCTCTCAAGGTGAACTGTGGCCTGGTATTGGCACATCGGCCGCAAACGCTGGGCTCGGTGCTGGCTGACTTTAACTGTAACGGCAACCCGAGGATTAATCATATTGTATGGGATTACGATGTTCTGGACGGTGGCCTGTTGAGACAGGCGGCCATTGACGGGTTCCGCAATTTTGTTTACGGACCCGTAACAAAAGCCGAGCATGATAACTGCCTTGACCTTGGTTTGGACGGAGTGATTACCGATTACCCTCTGCTGGCACAGAACGCACAGGCTGTTATTGAGGGAGGCGTTACATGACGTATCAACTCCCCTTTTTCCCCATGCGTTTCGCGCATTCCATCGGGCAAATTCGAGCCCAAGCCGGTGCTTTTGGACCTGTTCCGGTATTCCCCTCCCGGTAACGGAGGCGCTCCCCGTGGTATTTTTGACTCCCGAACAAAGCCGTGAAAATAACAAAGGGCAGCTGTAGCTGCCCTTTGTCGTTCGATCCGGAAATTTCTCTATTGAATGGACTTCAAGCTGATGCCTGCTTTTCCACTTTTTTTCCATATTTCTGGCGAAACTTCTCCACGCGCCCCGCGGTATCCACGATTTTCTGTTTTCCGGTGTAAAACGGATGACACACAGAGCAGACCTCGATATGCAAGGGTTTGGCCATGGTAGAGCGGGTCTGGAATGTGTTGCCGCAACTACAGGTCACGGTAATTTCCTGATAGTCTGGATGAATGTCTGCTTTCATGGGATGAATCCTTGAACTGTACCCCGACACAGGGGCATCGGTGCGAAAAAGCCGGTATTATCCTTCAACGGAGAAGCAGTTGCAACAGCCCTTGCAAGGAAGCGGTGAATGAAGGCAGTGCCTTTTGTGGGCCAACTTCGCTGAAGAGTTTATACGCGGCGCATTGAATCGAAGAAGTCCGCATTGTTTTTTGTGGCCTTGATCTTATCGAGTAAAAATTCCATTGCTTCCAGTTCGTCCATCGGATAGAGCAACTTGCGCAGAACCCAGATTTTCTGCAATACGTCAGGCTTAATCAGCAACTCTTCCTTGCGCGTGCCCGAGCGGTTGACATTGATGGCGGGGTAGATGCGTTTTTCCCCCATGCGCCGGTCAAGGTGGATTTCCATGTTGCCGGTACCCTTGAATTCCTCGTAGATCACATCATCCATGCGCGAGCCGGTATCGACAAGCGCGGTGGCAATAATCGTAAGGGATCCCCCCTCTTCGATGTTCCGCGCAGCGCCAAAAAAACGCTTTGGACGCTGCAATGCATTGGCATCGACGCCACCGGTCAATACCTTGCCGGATGCGGGCACAACCGTGTTGTATGCGCGTGCGAGGCGGGTAATTGAGTCGAGCAGTATAACCACATCCTTCTTGTGTTCTACCAGGCGCTTGGCTTTCTCGATCACCATGTCAGCCACTTGCACATGGCGCACCGCGGGCTCGTCAAATGTAGATGAAATTACCTCGCCTCTGACGGAACGGATCATCTCGGTGACTTCTTCGGGACGCTCGTCTATCAATAGCACCATCAGTATTACGTCAGGAAAATTGGCGGCTATCGCGTGAGCGATATGTTGAAGCATTACCGTTTTCCCCGATTTAGGGCTGGCGACCAACAATCCGCGCTGCCCCTTCCCTATAGGAGCAATCAGATCTATGATGCGGCTGGTTATATTTTCTTCAGCCTTGATGTCTCGTTCCAGCAGCAACCGTTCGGTAGGGAACAGCGGGGTGAGATTTTCAAAAAGTATCTTGTGCTTGGAATGTTCAGGCGGTTCATTGTTGACCTTGTCCACCTTGACCAGCGCGAAGTAGCGTTCGCCTTCTTTCGGGGTGCGGATTTCTCCTTCTATCGAATCTCCTGTATGGAGGTTGAACCGTCTGATCTGGCTGGGTGAAACATAAATGTCGTCAGGTCCGGCCAGATAAGAGGTGTCCGGAGAGCGCAGAAAACCGAAGCCATCCTGTAACACTTCCAGAGTACCTTCCCCGTAGATACTCTCACCCTTCCGCGCCTGGTTTTTCAGCAGTGCAAAAATAAGGTCCTGTTTTCGCAGGCGATTTGCGCCGTCAATCTCGTTGGCGATGGCCATCTCTACCAGTTCGGTGACGTGGAAATTCTTCAGGTCTGATAAGTGCATGAGCGGAAACTCGCGGGTGAGAAAACGGAAGACGTAAAGCGTCGGGAAACGTTGGGAAAGTGCTGATGTGGGGAAAAACCAGAATTAGAAGCGGTGAATCTACTGGGATTCCGCTTTAGGAGGGCGACGGTAATCAGTTTAGCGCGTCTAGATATGGGTGTCAATAAAAGCAGTCAGTTGCGATTTGGAGAGGGCCCCCACTTTGGTTGCCTCAATGTTGCCGTTCTTGAATAGCATGAGCGTGGGAATACCGCGGATGCCGTATTTTGGCGGTGTGGCTTGATTCTCGTCAATATTAAGTTTTGCCACTTTCAGACGCTCTCCATATTCTTTAGCTACTTCGTCAAGTATCGGCGCGATCATCTTGCACGGCCCGCACCACTCCGCCCAATAGTCGACTAGCACAGGGATGGGTGATTGCAATACTTCGGTTTCAAATGTTCCATCGGAAACATAATGGACATGCTGGCTCATAGGAGTTCTCGCTAGAAGTTAACGTGCTGGGGTTAATGACTTCGGCAGGGCAGGGCTACACGGATACGAACTACGGAAACGGCAGGTAATATGACAAGTGTCAGGAATTAACCGTTTAGGCGCACATTCTTATCATGCCATATGCTAGCGAAGAATCGCTTGGAAGGGAAGCCCAACTTTAAAGAGAGAGGGTTCGTAATTTGCTGTGCGGAAAAGGCAGATTAAACCGCGTCATCGGGATGAAAAGACACGCACCCAGCCGATAGGTTTGCGCCGGGTTCAGGTTATCCACTTGCCTTTATCCATGAGTCACGGAGTGTTACCGCCCGGTTGAAAACAGGTTTCTCGGGGGTTGTAACTCTGGCGTCAGCGATGAAATAACCGTGGCGCTCAAATTGGAAGCGGTCTTCCGGTTGAATCTGATAGAGCGAAGGTTCTACATAAGCAGTAATAACTTTCCTGGAATTCGGATTAAGGAAAGTCTTGTAGTCCTGCTCACCCGCGTCTGGATGAGCATGCGAAAAGAGCCGGTCATAAAGCCGTACTTCAGCTTGTCGCGCGTGTTTGGCCGAGAGCCAATGAATGTTGCCCTTTACTTTGCGCTGATCTGCCCCGGGTGTGCCGCTCTTGCTGCCGGGGTCGTAAGTGCAGTGGATTTGCACCACTTCGCCATCGGCATTCTTCACGACATTGACGCATTTGACAATATAAGCGTAGCGCAAGCGGACTTCCATGCCCGGAGAAAGCCTGAAGTAGCCCTTGGATGGGGCTTCCATGAAATCGCTGCGCTCGATATAGATAATTTTTGACAGGTGAACCGTGCGGGTTCCCAGTTCGAGTTTTTGCGGGTGATTCGGCGCGAAGCATTCCTCCTCATGGTTTTCCGGGTAATTGTCGATAACCACTTTCAACGGCTCAAGGACGGCGAGGCGCCGGGTAGCGCGCTCATTCAGGTCGTGGCGAAGGCAATCTTCCAGCACGCTCATCTCAATCCAGGAATCGGCCTTGCTGACGCCGATGCGTTCTGCGAAAAGGCGGATGGACTCGGGGGTGTAGCCGCGGCGTCGTACCCCTGCCAGGGTATTCATGCGCGGATCATCCCATCCATCGACTAAACCGTTCTCCACGAGTTCAATCAGCTTGCGCTTGCTCATTACGGAGTAGGTGAGATTCAACCGCGCAAATTCGATTTGCTGTGGATGGCATGGAACGACCTCCGCCAGTTCGTCCAATATCCAGTCATAAAGCGGACGGTGATCCTCGAATTCCAGCGTGCAGAGGGAGTGTGTGATTCTCTCCAGCGCATCGGAGATGCAGTGCGTGTAATCGTACATTGGGTAAATGCACCATTTGCTGGCAGTCCGGTGATGATAGGAGTGACGGATCCGGTATATCACCGGATCGCGCAGGTTTATGTTGGGTGATGACATGTCGATCCTGACACGCAAAACGTGAGCGCCATCGGGAAATTCTCCCGCTTTCATGCGCCGAAACAGATCCAGGTTTTCCGTCATGGAGCGTTCACGGTACGGACTATTCGTTCCGGCCTCGGACAGGGTTCCCCGCAAGGCGCGGATTTCATCGGCGGTAAGACTGTCTACATATGCTTTGCCCTGCTTGATGAGGTATTCGGCGAATTCATACAGCTTGTCGAAATAGTCGGAAGCATAGTGTTGGTGACTGCCCCAGTCGTAGCCAAGCCATCTGACCGAATCACGTATTGAATCGACATACTCCTGCTCTTCTTTTTCAGGATTTGTGTCATCAAAACGCAAATGGCAAATGCCATTATAATCATGGGCAAGGCCGAAATTAAGGCAAATGCTTTTTGCATGGCCGATGTGCAGATAACCATTCGGTTCAGGCGGAAAACGGGTTTCCACGCGCCCATTCCATTTTCCCGCTCGATTGTCTTCTTCGATGATCGCGCGGATAAAATTGGAACCGGGCGGCGGGTGCGAGCCAGTTGCGGGATTATCTTTCAAGTTATCCTCTATGAGTGTCATTATTTGCATCGCTTGTTCGCTGCTTATTATTATAGTGGGAATAGGGTACTCGCCAACTGTGATAATTCTTCAGATAAACCGATACGGAAACGTTGTAGCTTACGCGAGGATATTTGCACTAAACTGATCATATGAAGCCGCTTACTTTTTCCATTTTGCGTCAGTTGAGCGATAACGAATTTCATTCGGGAACCATCATTGCCCAAGCGCGCGGAATCTCGCGCGCCAGCGTTTCTAATGCACTGCGCGGCCTGGATGATGTGGGCCTGGAAGTGCAAAAAGTCAACGGTCGTGGCTACCGTCTGCTTGGCCACATGCAGTGGCTGGACCCGGAGATCATTCTGAAATATCTTGGCGGCGAAGCAGGCAACTTTAAGATTGAAGTGCTGAATTCGGTCGATTCAACCAGCAGCTTCCTGCTCAAGGAGGCTGCAAGAGGTGCGGATGCCGGCAGCCCCGGTACCCATGTTGTTGCGGCGGAACTGCAAAGCGGCGGGCGGGGACGCCGCGGCCGCCAGTGGCATTCCGGCTTGGGCGACGGTCTTGTTTTTTCACTGCTGTGGCGGTTTCAGCGAGGCGCGGGTTTTTTGTCGGGTCTAAGCCTGGCAGTCGGAGTTGCAATCATACGATCCCTGGAATCGTGTGGTATTAATGGCGCCATGCTCAAGTGGCCGAACGACGTGGTGCATAACATGTGCAAGCTGGCGGGCACACTTATCGAATTGCAGGGGGACATGCTTGGGCCTACCGTTGCTGTGATCGGCGTGGGAATGAACCTGAAGCTGTCGAATAACATCCGGACGCGCATAGATCAGGGTGTGACAGACGTGTATTCCATCAGCGGGGAAATTGCTGACCGTAATAAACTGCTGGCTGTTCTATTGATAAATATCCTCGCGGTTTTAAGAGAGTTTGAAGACAAGGGCTTCGGCCCATTTCGGGAAGAGTGGAGCGATTATCATGCATGGAACAACAAAACCGTTAAACTTGGCCTCCCCAATGGTTCAAGACCGGAAGGCGTGATACATGGGGTGGCGGATGATGGCTCTTTGCTGCTGAGAACGTCCTCGGGAATACGGAGCTATGGTTGCGGCGAAATAACGTTTTGCAGGACGGGGTGACGTGGAGCCGCTTTTTTTGACGGTTGATTCAGGGAATACAAGCCTTAAATGGGGCCTCAATGATGGGCATGACTGGCTGAGAGAAGGTGTTGTCGCGCAGGACAACAAGGCTTCGCTGGAGCCAGAATGGCGAAACCTGCCGGCACCCTCGCAAGTCATAGTAGCCAACGTGGCGGGTATGCAGGCGAAGGCTGATTTAGCCGAACTATTTTCGCTCTGGGCGGTGGAACCGCAATGGGTTAACTCGGCCGCGTATCAGTGCGGGGTGCGAAATTATTATGCCGATCCGGAGCAGTTGGGCTGCGACCGGTGGGCAGCGCTGATTGCCGCATGGCAATTGGAACGGCAGGGTTGCCTGGTGGTGGATGCGGGAACGGCGATGACCGTCGACGCCCTTTCCGACACCGGGGAGTTCCTGGGCGGCATCATTACCCCCGGTATCGATGTTATGCAGAAAATACTGATCGGAAACGTCACATTTCCCGAACCGGGGGAGGGAAGGTTTCGTGCTTACCCGGACAGCACTGCGGACGCGCTGTATAGCGGCGCGTTGCATGCCAGCGCGGGAGCAGTACAGCGGATGGTTGCCGTGCTCTCCAATACCCTTGGCCATGTGCCTGTCTGTATCTTGAGCGGCGGTGCGGCAAAGCAGCTTCAACCCCAACTGAATTTAAACGCCAAAGTGATCGAAAACCTCGTATTGGAAGGCCTGCTGGCAATTGCACGGGAGAAGCTGGAATCGCCGCTGTAGTTTCCCTATCGGAAAAATATAGAGCAGCCAGGAATTCGTTTTTTCCTCCATTGGCTCCCTGGGTTGAAAATATGTCCGTCTTGCAGCATACGACTTTTTATACCACCGTGAATCAGTTGCGCGACCTGCCGCACCCGGATGGGGTGGAAATTGCCTTTGCCGGGCGGTCGAATGCCGGTAAATCCAGTGCAATTAACTCGCTCACCAACCGCAACCGACTGGCTTTTATAAGCAAAACGCCGGGGCGCACGCAGAACCTCAATTTTTTCCAGGTAGGGAGCGGACGGTTTCTGGTAGATTTGCCGGGATACGGTTACGCAAAAGTACCGTTTGAAGTTCGCCAGCATTGGGAACATCTGCTGGGCACCTATCTTCAAACACGGGAACCCCTCTATGGTATGGTCCTGATCATGGACGTTCGGCACCCTTTGACGCCACTCGACCGGGAGATGCTGGGTTGGTTTGCGCCAACAGGGAAACGGGTGCACGTGCTGCTTACAAAATCAGATAAGCTTTCCAGACAGCAGGCAGCGAAAACGCTGAAAAATATGCTGGGTGTTTTAGGCGAAACTTATCCGCAATGCAGCGTACAATTATTTTCCAGCGCAACCAGGGAAGGTGTGGAGGAAGCTTCCGCCTTGATTGAGAAGTGGCTGGAAACGGCCGACTTGCCGCCCAAATTCATGCCACCTGAGAACGAAAATAAAAAACCCCCGGTTAAAGGGGAATAAAACCGGGGGCAAACTACCTTAATAGGGATTAAGGTACCCGCTCAGGGAGGAAAAGCGGGAGACAATTAAACAACGTCTGCGGATAAGATAGGGTTTTGGGATACAAAGTTCCCAGCTTTCGAATATTTGTCGGATTTTTATCATTTATTTAGGCCTGCCATGCCAGCTTTTAGCCAGTTTCCAGAGAAAAGGATGCGCCGCATGCGCCGCGATGCGTTTTCCCGCCGCCTGATGCGGGAGCATCATCTGAATTCAGACGATCTGATCTATCCAGTATTCGTGCTCGATGGCGAGAAACGCGAGGAGGCGATCCCCTCAATGCCCGGCGTCATGCGGCAAAGCCTGGACTTGCTGATGTATCAGGCGGAAAAATGCCTGGAGCTCGGCATACCGGCAATAGCCATTTTTCCGGTTATTGAGGCCGGGGGGAAGGACCTTACGGCCGCTGAAGCCATCAACCCTGCCGGACTCGTGCCACGGGTCGTGAGTGAACTGAAGAAACGGTTTCCCGAACTTGGCGTTGTTACCGACATTGCGCTCGACCCCTACACGAGTCATGGTCAGGACGGGCTGCTTGATGCCAGCGGTTACGTGTTGAACGATGAAACCTTGGCGGTATTGGCGAAACAGGCGCTGATACATGCGCAGGCGGGCGCGGACGTGGTGGCGCCATCGGATATGATGGACGGGCGTATCGCAGCCATTCGAGCCGTGCTTGAGAACGAGAACTACATTCATACCCGTATCCTCGCATACTCCGCGAAATATGCTTCTAGTTTCTATGGCCCGTTTCGCGATGCAGTCGGTTCCGCAGCCACTCTTGGTGCAGGGAATAAATACACTTATCAGATGGACCCGGCAAATTCGGATGAGGCGCTGTGGGAGGTCGGCCTCGACCTGGAAGAAGGCGCCGATATAGTGATGATCAAGCCAGGACTGCCTTACCTGGATATCATACGTCGGGTAAAGGACAAGTTTGGCGCACCGACTTTTGTCTATCAGGTCAGTGGCGAGTATGCCATGCTAAAGGCAGCCTCCGGAAACGGCTGGCTTGACGAAAGGCTTTGCGTTCTTGAATCCTTGCTTGCATTCAAGCGCGCGGGTGCGGACGGCATCTTGACCTATTATGCGCTCGATGCGGCCAGATGGTTGAAGACTTCTGAATGAGGTTAACGACAACCGCACGATATTACCGAAGATCCCGGCTCACAAGAGTCATGAGGAAAGTCGTGGCCTCAGGGAGAGAAGGTCCTCCTCAGGAGTGAACGTCCAGGAGTGGAAAAATGTTATCGGCAGCCCGGTTTAGGGTTCCTGGCCGCAACCATAAACCATAATCATAATCAATAACCACCGATCAATAGCAATAACTCGCCGGGGGGATGCGGGGCAATTGCCTCGCGACCGTTAGGGAAGCCCTGAACAAGTTCCACGCGGGCGCGACGGGGCTTTGCGGGATGAGATGCGCGAAAGGCGACAACGCGAATGGTTGCGGCCGCGCAGGCCGGAGCAGTATCTTCCGAAGGAAGATGCGACCCCGCAGCGGGATGCAGGCGCCCAAGGAGACGTAAACGCGGTCAAGCATCCCCGTCGCTGCCCGGTCCCCGCTACGCGGGGCCCCTCGGGCAACGCTTTGGGGCGCCACTGCGTTGCACTCCTTGGCATCGTAGACCAAGCTACGACCTGTGTCGTGCGCCTTGCGAGCATCCCGATTTTACCGACAACGCGCTCCGCGGAGGACTTGTTCAGGGCTTCCCTAGTGTGACAGAAACTCCCTTATTATGTCTTCGACCGATCTCACGGTTTCATCCACGTGATCGTCCGCTTCGGGCGGTAGCTGCTCTTCCAGGAAATATTCCGTCATTGTACCGCTATCTCCCCTCAAACCGGTTTCGGGGTTTATTTTCGCTGTTGTAATGCCGGGTGGTGGCGTATACGCTGCAACCGGAGTGCCCTTCAATGCTTTCCCCATATAGCTCATCCACATCGGCAGGGCCGCGCGGCTCCCGGTTTCGTTATTTCCCAAGGATCGGGGGTTGTCAAAGCCGATCCAGGCAATAGCGACCAGATCGGCCTGATACCCACAAAACCATGCATCAACATAATTGCTCGTGGTGCCCGTTTTCCCCGCCAGATCAGTACGGCCCAATTGTCGTGCCTGGGTTGCGGTTCCTCTCTGCACCACGTCCTGCATCATGCTGGTCATAAGAAAGGCGTTGCGAGGATCTATGATTTGTTTTGCGTTTTTTCCTGCTGCCACCGGTTGTATTTGCTCCAGTATGTTGCCTTTCTCGTCTTCTATGCGCTCGATGAAATAGGGGGAAATTCGAAAACCCCCGTTAGCAAAAGCCGCGTAACCTACCGCCATCTGCAACGGTGTCACAGACCCCGAGCCCAGCGCCATGGTCAGATAGGGGGGGTGCTGCTTGGGGTCGAAACCAAAGCGGGCGACGTAATCCTGCGCATATTGAACGTCTATCGACTGCAAAATGCGGATGGATGCCAGATTCTTGGATTTAGCAAGTGCTTCGCGCAGGCGCAACGGTCCTTCATAATTGCCATCATAATTTCTGGGATCCCACTGCTCTCCCCCGGTTTCTTCCGCAGTGAAAGATAGCGGCGCATCGTTGACGACGGTTGCCGGCGTAAAGCCCTTCTCAAGGGAAGCGGAATAGATGAACGGTTTAAAACTGGAACCTGGCTGGCGCCATGCCTGGGTAACGTGGTTGAATTGACTGCGATTGAAATCGAATCCCCCCACCAAGGCCCGGATAGCCCCATCTTGCGGATCTATCGCTACCAACGATGCCTCGACCTGCGGAAGCTGTACGATTTGCCACGCGCCCTTATCACTCTTCCGAACTCGTATTAACGAGCCCGGACGAATATTCTGCTGGCTCGAAACAGCCTTGTCGTTCAAAAATTTTTGCGCGAATTTGAGGCCGTCCCCACTGATCTCGATGACTTCGCCACCCTTGCGATAGGCTCTGACCAGCTTCGGATCTGCGGCCACTACCACGGCGGCATAAATATCACCGCTGTCGGTGACCTCCTGCAGCGCATCCTCGAGTATCTCCTCCCGGTCCAAACCATTCTTTTGCAAATTAATTACAGCTTCGGGGCCCCGATATCCATGGCGCCTGTCGTAATCCATCACGCTCTGCCTTACCGCTTTATTGGCGGCCTCCTGATCCAGTTGCCGGACCGTGGTATAAACTTTAAAACCTTTACTGTACGTATCTTCCTGGTAGCGGCGATATACTGTCTGGCGCGCCATTTCCGCCACGTAGTCCGCACGCACCGGGAATTCCTGCGATTCCCGCTTGACATGCAGCGTATGCTTTTCCGCTTCCTTGAACTCGGGGCTTGAGATATAGCCGAGTTCGTGCATGCGCCGGAGTACGTAAAGTTGCCGGGTTTTTGCGCGCTTGGGATTGACTACCGGGTTGAAGCGTGAAGGTGCTTTCGGTAGTCCTGCCAGCATTGCCGCTTCCGCGAGGTTAATATCATTCAGCGTTTTGCCAAAGTAAACCTGTGCGGCGGCGGCAAAGCCATAAGCACGCTGCCCGAGATATATCTGATTGAAGTAGAGCTCGAGGATTTCATCCTTGCTGAGGCTGTGTTCAATCTTGAACGCAAGCAAAGCTTCGCTGAATTTTCGAGTCAGTGTTTTTTCCTTGGTTAGAAAAAAATTACGCGCGACTTGCATAGTGATAGTACTGCCGCCCTGTCGTACCCCGCCGGAAGTAAAATTGGAATAGGCTGCACGCAATACACCCGTGTAATCGACCCCGCCATGCTGGTAAAACCGGTCGTCCTCGGCAGCCAGAATAGCCTGCTTGAGGCGCTCGGGAACGTTACTGATCTTAACCACTTTCCGGCGCTCTTCGCCAAACTCTCCGATAAGGATTCCTTCGGCGCTGTAAACCCGCAAAGGGACTTTTGGGCGGTAGTCGGTCAACGCTTCAAGGGAAGGCAGCGTGGGGATTGTAACCAGGGCCGCAAAGCCAATCAGCAAAACTCCCAGAAGGCCCAATGCAAAAACGCCGGCGAGCAGGTAAACCCACCAACGCGTCAGCATGTCGGTGAAGTGTTGGAAAAGAGAGTCAAGTTGAGCATGTCCAATTATAAGAAACCGATATTAATCGCGATACGGGAAATGAGCCTGGATGATGTAAAAAGTCAAGTGTCATTCCACACATTAGGCCACCCGTGGAAAAAGGCGGAGTTTGATTCAATGTCGCGTTGAGCGGGTGCAATGAACTGGCTGATCGGCTGCCGGAACGGCGCCTGCTCGAGTACATTTGCACGTTCGATATATTTTTTCAGGAATGAGGAAGCCAGAGCTTATATTTATTGTTGTGCAAGGAATAGTGCGGGGTTTTTAGTCACTGCGACCAGTACGATATACAGAAAAACGGCCTGAGCCGCTATCCATGCGGAGATTCTCGCCCTACGGGTCTTGCCGAATCTCAAAGAGATCATGCCCAGCCCGATATAAAGCAGGAGTCCGAGCACTTTGGCGCTGAGCCATGAATCATGCAACGGGTCCTGATCAATCATGACAGCCAATGCAACCGCGCTCGTGAGCAGCACGGTGTCCACTACATGCGGTGTAATTTTCACCCATCGCTGCTTCAGCATGGGAGATTCGTGCATCATCCATATTCCTCTCACGGAAAATAGCAGATAGCTGATCGCCACGCTCGCGACATGAAGCGCTTTCAGGGCTGCATAGCTCATGCTCATTCTCCGGATGAAATCCAGCCGTGACTACCGGCTACCGCCCCGGCAATGGCGATAAGGCTCAGGCTTAGCAACACCCAATGCATGCGCCGCATTCGCGCGAAATTTTTTTCAGGATCACGCTGCACGGCATTCCTGATCCGCGGCCGCAGTACCAGTGGTTCCACCACAAACAGCATCAAGGTAAAGACCAGCCAAACCAGAACCATGGCGTGCATCCACCAGAAGCGCAACTCAGCAAAGCGGCTCCAGGCGTTGAGCAAATGCACCATGTAGAATCCGCTCAAGCCTACCAGCACCGTGGTGAAACGTGCCTGAGGAGCGAAGCGGTTCTCGATACGCCCGAAAAAATCCATTCGCTCGGATGCCGATCTCATTTGTGCCATGGCCGGAATCAGCACGGTGGTAACCATCGCCACTCCGCCAATCCAGAATACAACGCCCAACACGTGGAGGACTCTCGCCAGTGCAAGTTCATTCATGAAAGTATTCTCCCCCTGGTATCCGCAGAGACACGGTTCTGCTCAGAATGTGACGCTCAAAACGCGGTCTCCTGGCCGTCTTTATCCATCTAGCGGCCTTGCCTGGAATCCTTGCAATACTGAATCTGATGGAATGCCCTCGGAATGGTTATTGGAGAGGCTGAGGCAAGGAAACTACGGCGACGGATATTCGGTCACGGCAAGTTCGTGGCAGAGTAGGCGCCCGGTTCGCCAGGCAGCGAATGTGGTTTAAAAAATCTGATACTCAGGAGATGGCTAGCGATGCATTGCGCGCGTACGTCCCGCCTGCTCGCAAACGAGCGGCATGCCTGATGAGGTATGCCTGCTTGGCTACTTGCGGACTACTTGCGGAATTCTAAAAAAACATCACGCGATTATAGGCCGTTGCCAGACTATTTTCTATAGCGAAAAGCGGGGAGATCGCCGGGCGTCGGTACTAGTGTGGTGTGCCGATTGGCGGTGAAGTGGCGTTATGCGGCGGTTAGCCGATTACCAGGGGGCTTGATGAAACCCTTCGCTGGCTCGGGGCCGAGGATGGACGGGGTCATATTCGTCGTCTCTGAAGATCCGGCGGATGACGCAGGCAAAATCAGCAGGGTGACCCTCTTCGCTTCGCATCCTGACCTATCGCAAGCGCAGCCGCCATTCTTCTCCCCCTGCCCCGCGTTCTGTTTCTGTTTTCTATCCGGTTGATGAACCACCGTGGTGAAGATCGCCAGCGCGAAACTCGTCCGGGGCTCTGCTGTTGTTTTTCCAGCGACGCGCACGCCAGGCGAGGGCGAGCAGCAGAATTCCCGAGAAAACGGCGTAAGCGCTAACCAGCCAAACCAGCGCAAGCGCTCCCTCACCGGGGAAGGCGAATATTGCGACGCCGAAAGCGACGGAAACGATGCCGTTGAGTATGAGCAACCCCTCGCCGCGAATTGCCTTGCGCAAGCGGATGCCCATGGCGATGTCAAATATACCTGTTCCGAAGGCCGTTGCCCCGATGACAAGCACCAGCATGACGGCGGTCAGCGCGGGACCCAGTAGAGCCAGCACGCCGGCTGCAAGCCCCACGACTCCCAGCAGGAGTAGCAGCCACCAGTCTGCGTCGGCATTTCGATTTTGCACCGCGCTGATGATGCATATCGTGCCGCCGATCAGTGCATAGGCCGCGAAGATAATAATCAGCCACATGAGCGTAAGGCCTGGCCACAGCGCGGCCAAAATACCGAATAGCAGCGCTATGGCTCCGCGCCACGCCAAGGTCTTCCAGGATTCCAGATATAGTGGATTCATGATGTCTCCTCGTTTCAAGAAGTGCGTGTGTAGATAGTAGAAAAAAAGGGCATTTTTCACAGTGCGGTAGCCAACGTAGGGGGCAGGCCGATGGAGGGTTTAAGAAAGCCCTGAACAAGTCCCGCGCGGAGCGCGTTGAGGTAAATCGGGATGATCACAAGGCGCACGACACAGGTCGGAGCTTGGTCTAGATGCCAGGGAGTGCAACGCGGTGCGCCCTAAAGCGTTGCCCGAGGGGCTCCGCCAGGGCGGATCGGGCAGTGGCCGGGATGCCGGAC
>JACDGV010000045.1 GCA_013821425.1 Nitrosospira sp.
CGTACTTGGCTAGCCATAAAACACCTAGCCAACAAATGGAAAAGCCAATGTTAATTGGCTACATCCTATTTGGCTACTTAAATTGGCCGCTTAACCCGGTTTTCCGTTCCACTACGCCTCGGAGGCCTATCCCAGCAATTGCCGCGTCGGCTCATACTGCAAGCGATGCCATGCGATTCCAGTAATCGCTGAAAGTCCTCGCTGGTATATTGGGAGCCTTGGTCTGAATGGTGCAATACTGCTTCCGGTCGGCCACGCCGCAATATCGCCATCAACAATGCATCCATCACGAGCTGCGCTGTCATGGTTGATTGCATCGACCAGCCTACGACACGTCTTGAATACAGGTCGAGTACCACAGCCACAAATAGCCAACCTTCTGCTGTCCAGACATAAGTGAAGTCAGCCGCCCATTTCTGATTGGGGCCCGATGCCAGGAATTGGCGCTCCAATAGATTGGGTGCTACCGAATGCACGGCCGATACCAACTGGCCTGGCAAGCGGCGCCGCTTGTGGCGTGCCTTGATGCCAGCCGCCTGCATCAGGCGCGCTACCCGGTTGACCGAGCAGGTCTCCCCCGCCGCCTGCAAGTCACGCAGAATGCGGGGTGAGCCATACGTTCTGTCACTGGCGGCAAAGCTGTTCCGAATGCGAACAAGTAGTTGCGCATTGGCTTGCTGTCGCTTGCCCTGCGGCCGTTCAAACCAGTCGTAAAAACCACTGGCAGATACCCCCAAAACCCGGCACATGGTGCGCGTAGGCCATACGCGGCGGTGGCGGGCGATAAAACCGTACTTCACTTGGGGTCGACTGCGAAGTAGGCGAGCGCCTTTTTTAGGATATCGCGCTCCGTTTTGACCTTGGCCAGCTCGCGACGTATGCGCTCGAACTCTCCCGAAGATAGCATCTCGTTCTTGCTGCGAGCTATCTGTGATGGGTTGCCTTCCTGCTCCCGTGTCCAACGATGAAGCATGCTGGCATTGATCCCGAGATCCTTCGAAATTCCCGCTTTGCTGGTGCCAGGCTGACTTGCGAGCCGGACCGCCTCGCGCTTGAATTCATCCGTAAACTGCCGTCGTTCCATTTAACACCTCCAATAGTAGAATCATAACCTATCGAATGTGTCCGTCTTATCGGGGGAAGGCCATATAGAGGAAATAAGTTCTATTCATTCATACATCGAGCTAGTCGCGGATCACGGCATTTCTCTTGGCGCGCCGCCGCAATTACACTAAGCAAATTTCCCCCTAACTGCTTTGCGTACCGTCACTTATTGCACAAAAACGAGAGGATTCCTATTTTTAACGGTTTTAGCTATTGCCGTGCCGCGAAATATCTTGATACATCCTGGAGGTCATTTGTCTCAATGACCCCCGCAGCCTTGCGCAAACGCAGGTAACTCAGAAGGTAATTGTACCGGGCCTGGGTCAGCTCAAGCTTCGCCTCGAAAAGCTGCCGCTGCGCGTTAAGTATATCGATATTTGTGCGAGTACCTCCTTTGACACTTTTCTGCGTGGCCTCGAGCAAAAACATTCCAGAGCTGACGGAGTTCGCGAGTGCATCGATTCGACGTGAACTGCTGAGATTAAGGTTGAATTCCTTGCGCAATTCAATTAATACCTGATTCGTCATGGTTTCGAGTTCAGCCTTTGCTTTTTCAAGGTTTGATACTGCCTGGCTCGTCAAGGCGTTTACGCTGCCGCCGGAATATAGCGGAACATTCACCTGCACACCCACGCTGCGCGTGAAAGTGTCTAGTCCAAAAAAGATGATATTGTCGGATTTGGCTTTATTGACACTCGCAACCAATTCGACACGGGGAGCGTGACCAGCGCGTTGCTTGTTGATTTCCTGGCGGGCCACCTCTACCGTATGCCGTTGCAAAACAATTTCCGCATTATGTTCAAGAGCAATGACTTTCCATTCCTCGAAACCTGCAGGTTGCATTGGCTTTACGCGAAAATCATCCATTAATGGACTTAGCTGCGTGATGTCATCGCCGACTAAGGCAGCCAGCATATTCCGGGCATGCGTCAAATTGTCACGCGCCTCGATTACTTGCGCTTCCGCCAGATCCAGCCGGGCCTGTGTTTCCAGCATTTCGGTCCTGGTGCCTTCACCTTTTTCAAACAGAAGGTCATTGGTCAATCTCTGTTCTGTGAAGGAGTTCAACTGGGAAGATGCCAGCGCCAGCTGATCTTCGGCGTATCTGGCTTCCATGTAAGCCCCGGCCAATCGCACAATCAGGTCCTGATTACGCATCAGAAACTGGGCATCACTCATGCTGGTCTGTGCAAGCCCCTGCTTATAACGCGCGGACGCTTCCAAATTGACAACAGGTTGACGTAGCTGAAGGACTGCGGACTCGTTACGATAGTTAAGATGCTCCGTTATTGAGCTGCGCGTGATATCCCCGTCCACGTAGTTGGTTGAATAACTACCGGACAGAACGGGCAGTAGACTTGAACGGCCGATTACCTTGAATTGCTGGCCCGCTTCGTTTTCATGAATTGCTGCCCGATATGTGGGGTCATTCTGCAATGCCGCCTCATAGGCCTGCATCAACCCGAATGCGGAAACATTACTGATTGAAAATGGCGCTATGAAAAGGATCAGGGTAAGCCAACGGCAGGATGGAGCCATGGGCGTATTATTCTTCCGTCATTGACATTTTTAAATGGTCAAGTATCGGCTTCAGTATGTAATTCATCATTGTGCGTTCGCCAGTTTTAACAAAAAGCTCCACCGGCATGCCTGGCCGGATCTGCAACTCGGAAATCATTTTCATTCCCTCAGGAGCGACCTTGGCTCGTAACTTGTAGTAGGGCAACCCGGTCTGCTCGTCGGTAAAACGATCTGCCGAGACGTGCGTCACGACGCCGGGCACGTGCGGAGTGAGATTCCGGTTGAAGGCGGAGAAGATGAGCTCTACAGGAAGGCCGGCATGTACCTTGTCTATCAAATGCACCGGCAGGTGGCCCTCTACGTCCAACGCATCACCACTTGGCACGATATCCATCATTTTAAAACCCGGGCCGACTACACCACCATGGGTGAATATCTCGAGGCCCACCACGGTTCCATCCACTGGAGTTCTTATGACGGCGTTGGCCATATCGTAGTCCAGTCCCATCAGTTGATTGGCAAGCGCTTCCGCTTCTCTTTGCACCTCCGACAATTGAGTGCGGACCTCTTTTTGATATTCCTGCTGGCGCTGTATCCGGCGCAGCCGCAATTCTGCAATCTGCCGCTGCGTGCGTCCAATATTGCCGATATCTTCTGAAATCGCTCCGCTGATCTGCGCGTAGGTTTGCTCCAATTCAAGCAAGCGATTCCGCGCCACGTAGCCATCCTTCGCCAGTTCACGCATTCCATCGAGTTGCTCCTTCAAGAATTGCAGTTGCGCCTTCTTATTATCGCGGGATTCTTCCAGTCCGCTGGTTTGTAGTCTTAGTCCTGCAATATTTTCATCAATGGCTGACAATTCGCTCTTTATTGCCATTAAACGCGAGCTTAGCAGCTGTTCCTGCATAATGATGTTAGCGATAACACGCGCATCATCTTTTTCGCGGGTGAGTTCCGGAGGGAAAACAATCTCGTCTGTTCCGTCACGCTCCGCGATCAGCCGGGCCTCAGCCGCGCGGGCGGTAAAATACTTAACCCGCATCATCTCAGCGTTAGCTGTTACTTGCACGTTATTCAGACGAACAAGGGCTTGGCCGGTATTGACGTTGTCGCCTTCCTTTACGAGGATGGCATCCACCGTGCCGCCGGTCGGATGCTGTATTGCCTTTCTGTGTGTCGATACGGTAACTGTGCCACTTAGCGGAACGCCTTTGTCAAGTGGCGCAAGGGAAGCCCATAGCAAGAAGCCGAATACGCCTGCAATGACAATCGCCCATCCGAGCCAGGTGTAGAATCCATAGTCAATACTAATTTCGCGGGATCTGGGGGTATAGATGACCTCTGCGGCCACTTCGCTAGAGTTATGCTGAAGCTTGCTTTGCATGTTCCACCTGTTGTACCGGTTTCTGCTGTGCCTTGACCAATTCATGCATCACTTGGGTGGTTGGCCCGAACAATTGCGCCATGCCGTCGCGCAGGAGCAGTAATTTATTTGTTACTTGCAGGGTGCTTTGGCGATGGGTAATCATTACGATGGTCTTTCCACGGCTACGTAAATCATGTATTGCCGCCGCTAGGGCGGATTCGCCCGTATCATCCAGGTTTGAATTCGGTTCATCCAAAACGATCAACGAGGGGTCTCCATACAGCGCACGGGCCAGTCCGAGCCGCTGCTTTTGACCTCCAGCTAACCCAGATCCGTCATCCCCGAGAAGGGTGTCATACCCTTGGGGGAAACGCAGGATCATGTCATGGACGCCGGCCCGCTGGGCTGCTAATACCGTTTTCTCAGGGTCGACGTCGCCAAAGCGCGCTATGTTCTCACTCACAGATCCAGAAAACAGCTCTATGTCCTGAGGCAAATAGCCGATATACGGACCCAGTTCATCCTTGTTCCATTGATAGATGTCTGCATCATCGAGACGAACTTTTCCTGTATTCGCTGGCCATATGCCAACCAGCAAGCGCGCCAGGGTGGATTTTCCGGCTCCACTTGGACCCATGATGCCGAGCACATCTCCAGGGCCAATTGCAAAGCTCAAATTTCTGAGAACAGGACGTGCTGAGCCCGGTGGAGCTGCGGTAACGCTTTCCACAGAAAGGTTTCCCCGTGGCACTGGTAGGGTCATCCCCGCTTTCCGCATCGGATTTGCGTCCAGCAGTTCATTAAGTCGCTGGTAGGCGCTACGTGTATTGCTCCAGTTTTTCCAGCCGGAGATCAGTTGCTCAACCGGGCTCAACGCACGACCCATCAGTATGGACGCTACAATCATCATTCCCGGTGTGATTTTACCTTCCAGTACAAGTAACGCCCCCAGGCCCAGTATCAATGATTGCAGTGACATGCGTACAAACTTGGTGATCGCGCTGATGGTTCCCGCCTTTTCGCTGGCTTCGGCTTGTAGTTGCAGGAATTGCCCATGCAGGCTAAACCAGCGTGACATCAGGTTGGGCAGCATTCCCATCGCCGATATCACTTCGGCATTACGCAGGTTGTTGCTCGCAAGGTTGTTGGAAACCACGGCCATGGTGCTGGCTTCAGCCAGGGGTTTTCTGGATATCGTTTCATTGACAAAAGCCAGCACTACCAGCACCACCGTGCCACACAGGGCGAACAACCCCAGCAGGGGATGAAAAAGGAAGATGACAAGCAGATACACGGGAAACCACGGCGCATCGAAGAACGCGAATAATCCGTGGCCGGTCATAAACTGACGGATGGCCGTCAGGTCCTGCAAGGCCTGGCCAGCATTGCTTCCGCCGCGTTTCAGATTCTGCTCAAATGCGGCCGCATATATGCGCTTGTTCAGCTTCATGTCGAATTGGGCACCAACACGGATCAGAACGAAGCTGCGTACAAATTCCAGCGCGCCCATTAACAGATATGCGCCGACCACCATCAATGTCAGCATCAGCAGGGTTGTCTCGTTGCGGCTGGCCAATACCCGATCATAAACCTGCAACATGTACAACGCAGGAACAAGTAACAGTAGGTTGATGACGGCACTAAACACGCCAACAGTCGTGAATACCCCTTTAAATCCAGCAAGAGTGCGAGCGATTTCAGTTTGCGAAATTTTGAAATTGAACATTTAATTAATCTGCAAGCGGGAACTGGAATACGACCCCTCTGGATCGGCACTCTAGTAATAGATCGAAACGCCGCAATAGCTAGAAGTGTCTTTCTAACTCTCGGCCAGGACTTGTGTTATGTAAGGATTAGGATAATTTGGGGATGATGAACGTTGCTCATCCACGTAGCTTTTCTTTGCTCAGTGAATGTGGCTGCTGGACAAGAGGATCGGGAGTGTCCAGCAGGTTAAGGCTTGGAAATTTTAAAACAAGTGATATTTGGGAGAGGCAGACTAGCAGTTGGACTACATTACTCCGTGATCCCTTTGTAGAACCTTGTCAATCTGCCTCAGAACTAATGCTCTCCTATGCAACCACAAAATCTGATGCGGTTACATTTTCGTTGAGACCTACTAGCGTGGCGAAGTGAACCGCATCATTACCACCTATCCCGTCCTCATCATAAAGCAGGGCATTATTCTCTGAGTCGAAGATTATCTGGCTATTTGAACCGGTTGCAGAGGTCCCAGTAGTGAATTCGTCGCCGGATAGGTTTCCTAACGTCAGGCCTGTAAACACCCTGCTGTCGAGAAGAATTTGATCATCAATGAGATTAAAATCTGTGATAGACGTGATATCGGATGTCAACGCTGTATCAAAATGAAAGGTGTCTGCCCCACCTCCTCCAGTTAATATATTGCTACCGCTGCCACCATTCAAGAAGTCAGTGCCGTCGCCGCCAATCAAAATATCATCGCCGCTGCCGCCATGCAAGAAATCAGTGCCGATGCCGCCAATCAAAATATCATCGCCGCTGCCGCCAATCAAAATATCATTGCCGTTACCTCCGTCAAGGAGACCCCCCCAATTGGAACCGGTTAGAATGTCATCCCCATTCGCGTTAATAACCCTCTCTTCGTTGAAGCCATGAGTGATGTAATGGTTAGCTGCTAAACTCTCATCAATATTAAAAGCAACACGTAGGTCGGGATACTTTGCTAGATAGAAGGGTGCATCAAAAGTAACGCTTCTGCCTTCCGCAAACCCGTGTTGAACGTAGTGGGCAGTGGCAGCGTCTGTGTCCGTACCAAATGCTTCAATAAGATCACCGTAGCTTGCAGTATATTGCAGCGCATTGAAACTAGGAATTCTGTGATCAGCAAATCCAGTTTGAATGTAGTGGGTGGTGGCAGCATCTGTATCTGTACCATATAGTTCAATTAAGTCCTCGTAACTTGCGGTGTATTGCATAGCGTCAAAGGTGGGGGTTCTACCTTCAGCAATCCCGTGTTGAATGTAGTGGGCAGTGGCAGCGTCTGTATCCGTACCATAGGCTTCAATTAGGTCACCATAACTTGCGATATATTGCAGGGCATCGAAGGTGACGGCTCTGCCTTCAGCAAACCCGGTTTGGACGTAGTGAGCGGTTGCAGCGTCTGTATCCGTACCAAATGCCTCAATCAGGTCTCCGTAGCTTGCGATGTATTCCAGTGCATCAAAACTAGCGGTTCTGCCTTCATGAATTCCCTGGTTTAAAAAGTGGGTCATCCCAGCATCAGCATCACCTTTAAATGCACTGACCAAGTCGCCATATGATGCAATGTACTGCAATGCATTTGGCAAGGTGACTAATTGATCACCATTAAAAGCGAGTTGTTGAATATTGACGATCCTATCTTGTCCTTCTGTTCCTGTTTTATCTGTCGCCGTTATGACTCCGTCCTTAACTGAAAAGTTGATATCCTGCATATTTGCGTCAAAAACTGCGGTATCAAAACCTTCTCCTCCATCTATAACATCGTTGCCGCCCCCACCCACGATCACATCATTGCCAAAGTATCCATTAATAGTATCGTTACCCTCGAATCCGGCCAGCACGTCAGCCCCCCAGGAACCATTGATTGTGTCATTTCCCGAGAGAGCGTATTGATAAAGACCTAGCCCATCGTCATTCTCGTAATAACCTGCAATGGTGAGGGCAGGCAGATTAATCCCGCTAATTTCAAATTGAAGAATACTGTTTTCATATTGCCTATAGCCAGTAACAGTGCCGCCGGCTAAGTCCGTGTCTGAGTAAGTAAATTGCCCAGTCCAAGTACCCGTGACTGAGCCAGCAGAAATCGTAATTTCTGTAGGAGAAGCGCTTGAAACGTCCCCGATTAGGAGACTCGTATTACTCATGTCACCTTCCGTATAAAATTTTACAATTGCCATTGATTATTCTCCACTCTATTAAAGGTTTATGTAACAGTTGGTGCAGGCCGTGCAAGGATTAGTTGCTTAACGGAGAACTACATGCGACAGGGAATGGCATCAGCCCCCCGCTCGCTCGCCTTCACTCACGTCACGGTCCGATGGCCGGAAAACCGCCCCTCTTAATAGAAGGGTATCCCATGGTCAGCGATTCCGGCTTGGCAGGATGGGGCATTAAAGAGGCTTTACATGGGGCGGACTAACAATCCTTCTTCGTTCGTTGTAACGAATTTCCTTCGTCCAAGGATTACTCCATTAAGATTGCTTAAAACCCATCCCCATAAGACTCCACGACATATCCAGCGAAAACTTTAGGTGTGAGATTGATATAAAGCAACGAAATCCATGCTCCAGGTCTGATTCATGGCAGTAACGTGGTGCTTGGGCTGGCTCAGCCGCGCCGACTTGTTGCGCTTGGGGCGCTTGAGCTGCAACGACAGCCCTTCCTCCCGGTAGAACCAGTAAATGCGCTTGTGATTATTTTTAAAGCCTTCCCGCTTGAGCAGGACATGCACGCGCCGATAGCCATAAGGTACGCGTGTAGCTGCAATCTCCCTGATGCGCACGAGCCGACATCTTCAGCAATGCACAGGTCTGCCTCAGACTGGCTCGATAGGCCAACTTGCCCTGCAATTTCTTAGGTTCCCTTCTTATTCTTGCTTTAATCCTTGAGCTTCTTGCAAAACGGATAGGCTAAGCAGAATTATTTTCAGCTGAAGGGTAAAAATTGAGGTTGGGCGCCGCCATTGCTGGCAAGATGGAGGTTCTAAAGGCTACATCGACGCCCGAGATGGATACTATACAACGCAAGGAATTAATGCAACGCTGGACAGTGGTTCAGCATGAACTGATGCCCGGATTAAGCTCGGAAGTTGGCGGGCTGACACCGAAACTGGAGAAACTGATACACACGCTTGAATGGGTGCGGATCGAAGAATTTGCTGGTAGTACCTGGAGCGGTGTAGGCCGTCCGCCGCATGATCGCGGAGCGCTGGCCAATGCGTTCGTGGCGAAGGCCGTGCTGGGGTTACCCACGACGACAGCGCTGATCGAACGGTTGCGGATAGATCGTGCCTTGAAGCGGATCTGCGGCTTTCCGATGTGGCAACGGTTGCCGGACGAATCGAGCTTCTCGCGGGCCTTTGCCGGGTTCGCTGCAGCGAAGCTGGCCGAGCGCGTGCACGAAGCGTTGGTCAAGGAATACCTGGGCACTGCGTTGATTGGCCACATCAGCCGGGATAGTACCGCGATCGAGGCACGTGAGAAGCCGGTGAAGAGGCCGTCGCTGACGACTGAACCCCTGGCCAGGAAGATCAAGCGCGGACGGCCGAAGAAAGGCGAAGTTCGGGAAGCGAAACGTAAGCGGATCGGACAACAACTGACGCAAACGCTCAAAGAGATGCTGGCCGAACTGCCCCGGGCTTGTGACCGCGGCACCAAATGCAACGCACAGGGATACAGGAACAGCTGGAATGGTTACAAGCTGCATCTGGACACAGCAGACTGCGGCGTGCCGGTGAGTGCGCTTCTAACCAGCGCTTCAGTGCATGACAGCCAGACAGCAGTGCCGCTGTCGAAGATGACGTTGAAGCGGGTGACGAACCTGTACGACCTGATGGAAGAAGTGGTCCCGATTGTTTGAACAGCAATCTGAGTATTTTAAGTGGAATCTCTGCTGATTCTCACGCTGCCAGTTTAACCGTCGGCAGCATCACGGCATAAGCCTCTTCAGGTGTTTTTTTGTCCA
>JACDGV010000058.1 GCA_013821425.1 Nitrosospira sp.
CAGCAGGTGGTAAAGTTGACTGCCCTTCTGTTACCGTTGTTGATTGATCAGTAATGTTATTGTCGATATCGTAATTTATGACCGTTTTGCTTACTTTGACGTCAATTTGGTTTGGCGATTCTGCGGTTGATACGTCGGTCAAGGTTAACGTTGTCGTTTCTACCTGCGAGCCTGTTAAATTGCCATCTGCAACTTTTAGCGTTGTCGTTTTTTCGCTAACAATGGTGTTTTTTGGGGGAAATGTATCAGGTTGTTGAACGGGTACAGGCTGACAACAAATCCATCTTGTTGCGGTGGAACCACTACTTGCGCATTGGGTTGCTTATTTAAAACAGCTTCAGAAACCGGCTCGTCATCGTAGGCACCATCTCCCATAAAGGTCTCGAAAGGTGTTTCAAATTGAGCCAGCGGATCCGGAATTACAATGGGATCTCCCACTTCCGGGGTGGTAAGTTCGCACATTATATTTATACGGCATAGTGTGAAATCAATTGGAGTAATAATCCAAGATGATGTCATATAACTTATTTAATGCTAAAAAACTGCTTTATTCAACAACGACGGGGTAATTCACATTTTTATTGTCTCATTGACATTAATGCGACAGAGCCAAGATTGTTTCGCCAAGCGAATCAAGAAATACTCAAGTTTTATTTAATCGGGTCGATAACAAAAATTTTACTAAAGAAATTGTTCCATACCTGCTCATGGAATGGCTCGAGAGCATAAAAAGGTGGTGCGTTTAGTCCGATGCGTCGATCTGTTCAATTGGTGTAAAGGAATATCGTTCTGCTTCTCTTTTCACCGACGGGTGCAGATTGCAAAGGCTGAGATATATGCAGCGTTTGTCGAGGCATCTTTCATTGTAAGCTCACAAAAAGATTATAGGATTGCTCCGTAATATTAAGTCGTTGGTCGGGGAAGATAGATCGACTCACTTAGCCCATCTTTCGATTTTTCTCGTTCAAAAATGATATAACTCATTGATTCTTCGTTGACGGTTAAATTTTATTATGTTAACAATCAATAGGTTGTATTTTTACTTCCGAATGTAGTGCCATAATATTAGTTATTGCTATTGTAATGCCTGACATTTTATGTCACGCTACGGCATGTTTATCCGCTGCACCACAACCAGAAGCAAACAATCCGGTGACACCTACCAGACATATCGTCTGGTGGAGAACGAACGCATTCAGGGCCAGGTCAAGCAACGCACTTTATTGAACCTGGGCCGCCATTTTGATGTAGACAAGTCACAATGGGCGGAATTGGCCGGCCGCATTAGCCAATTGTTGAGTTCTCAGGGATCGCTATTTTCTCTGGCGCTGGAACCGGATCTGGAAGCGAAAGCACAGCGTTATGCTGCACAAATACTGGCTTCTCGCAGTGCGGTAACAGCTGACAGTGAGTTTACGTCGCTATCGGTTGATAGCCTGGAACTGGTTCGTCCGCGCCGTGTGGGTATTGAGCACCTGGCACTGCATGCGTTATCCCAACTCAAGTTAGACGAGAAGATGCATGCCCTGGGGTTTAACCGTCACCAATTGGCGGCTGCGATGGGGACGATTGTCGCGCGCATGGCGTATCCTGCCAGTGAACTGGCAACACATCAATGGTTGCAGCAACGCAGCGGACTGGGTGAATTAATCGGCTATGATTTTGAAGGCATGGGACTGGATCGTTTGTATCAGGTATCCGACTTGTTATGGAAACACCACGCTGAATTGGAGGCGCATTGTTATCGACAGGAATTGGCGTTGTTTCAGTTGGATGAAACCATTACCTTGTTCGATTTGACGAATACCTTCTTTGAAGGCACGGCGAAGGATAATGAAACAGCACAGCGAGGGCGTTCAAAAGAAAAGCGCAACGATTGTCCGTTGGTGACATTGGGGCTGGTGCTCAATGGTGATGGCTTTCCGCGCAGAAGCCAGATCTTTTCGGGTAATGCGTCTGAGCCGAAAACGCTACAGGATATGCTGACTGGGTTGCAGGCTGCGCCGGATACCACGGTAGTGCTGGATGCGGGGCTGGCAACTGAAGGCAACATTGGCTGGCTTAAAGACCATGGTTATCACTATCTGGTGGTATCACGCAAACGCAAACGTCTGTTTGATGAGCATGAGGCGGTACTGGTTAAGGATCTGCCAAATCAGCAGATTCGGGTGCAACGTATCTGCAATGAACAGACAGGTGAGGTTGAGCTTTATTGTCATTCGCAGGCGCGTGAAGAAACAGAACGCGCCATGCAAAGCCAGTTTGCCAAGCGTTTCGAGGCCGCGTTGCAATCCCTGGCGGATGGGTTGCCTAAAAAGGGGGCAACGAAGCAATATGATAAAGTGCTGGAACGTATTGGCCGTCTGAAGGAAAAATACGCACCGGCTGCGCAGTATTATGCGATTACGGTAACAAAAGATGACGCATCCGGTAAGGCCAATGCCATCCAGTGGACACGCCTGGAAAAGCCACATTCCCGAGCAAGTCATCCCGGTGTTTATTGCCTACGCACCAATCAAACTGACTGGGATGAAGCCACACTATGGCGCACTTATACCATGTTGACCGACCTGGAAGCGGTGTTCCGCAGCCTGAAAAGTGAACTGGGGTTGCGTCCGATTTATCACCAAAAAGAAAAACGCGTCAATGGGCATATCTTTATCACCTTGCTCGCCTACCATGTCGTGCAGACCTTGCGCGCACAATTTAAAACACAAAATATTCATGACAGCTGGCAAACATTACGTGACAAGATGGAAAATCAACAACGTGTTACTGTCATGATGAAACGTGCTGACGGCAAAACCATTCATCTGCGCAAAGCCACTCGTGCTGAACCCCATCAAGAAGCAATCTACCAGGCACTCGGCATTTCAATTCAGCCGGGCTCTATTCAAAAAACAGTTGTATAGATTTCGCGCACAAATAAATCTGTAGTGCCAACAGCCACACAATTTTTTTGCTATCCGACTGAATAAAATGAATTAGTTGTCAGTAAAATCGAAAGATAGGTTA
>JACDGV010000059.1 GCA_013821425.1 Nitrosospira sp.
AGCGGCCGCATTCTTCGCTCGGCAATCGAACACCGGCTCAAGCAGGCCGGGAACGGTGGCAAAATCAGAATGCTTGAACCGAAGACTCACTTTCGAATTGGTTACAAAAAACGATAGCAGGTCACCCGTCCGTTAAGCGGCGCTTCCAATACTAAAACCTGCCTTCCTGGGCATCCCTCTTTATCAAGCTGTAAGAATGGTGCATAGAGACCTATTGATGTAATAGCTGGAACGCCCGATTTTTTGCTTGTGCAAAAAGCCGCCTTCCGTCAGCAAATCCAAATATTTGGTAGCTGTTAGACGCGACACTTTGAGGTCTTGCTGGACAAATTCGATTTTAGTATAGGGGTGCGAGAACAAGTTATTGATTAGGTCTTGGCTGTAGAAGTTGTATTTCGTGCGGATGCGGTGCTTTAAATCCAGCAACAATGTCTTTATCGCCCGAATAGTAGCGATGCTCTCAGTAGCGGTACGTTCTACGGCGGTTAGCATATATAGTACCCAATTCTCCCAGTCATCGCTTTCGCGCACCTCCTGCAGTAGACGGTAGTAGTCGGATTTAGTGCGTACGATGTGCCGGCTGAGATAGAGCGCCGGAACATCAAGCAGACCCTCCTTAACCATATAAAGTACGTTAATAATTCGCCCGGTACGACCATTGCCATCGTAGAACGGGTGAATGCTTTCGAACTGGTGGTGGATGAGCGCCATCTTGATCAGTGGGTCGGCGTCGAATAAATCCTCTTGGTTGATAAAACGTTCTAAATCGGCCATCAGCATTAGAACAACATCGGGGTCCTGGGGCGGGGTATAAATTATTTTTCCGCTATTACTCTTGAGCGCGGTACCTCGCAGCTTGCGAAAGCCCGCATTATTCTGCTCCAGCGCGGACTGAATCTGAAGAATGTGATTGTTAGTGAGTAGTCCAGTTTGGCGAACCTCACCGAAGCCTATCCGTAGCGCCTGCCGGTAGCGGGCAACTTCCTTGGTAGCTACATTGGTCGTGCCTCCGACCAAGTCCGCATTACGGAATAATTCATCATGAGTAGTAACTATATTCTCGATCTCAGAACTATCTTTAGCTTCCTGTAGACCGAGCGTGTTGATTAGGATACCTTGATTAGGCATGGATGCTGCCACGCCTTTGAGTTCCGCCAACTGACGGCTGGCAGCAGTTAGCCGTTTCAGAATGTCCGGCCTGTCGAAGCGCGCCGATTGCAGGTTGGTTAGCGGGGGAATTTGGATCATTTACGGGGATTTGATTATACATGTATAGAAACTAGCAAATCACTATACATGTGCAAAAGAATATGTAAAGGTTAAGTTGTATTTGCATGCAGGTCTGGCTCTAATGGGCGAGTTGCGACGTGGTGACTGACACTTTGTAATTGCAGAATCTAATAGACCTTCTGGTCGTCCCGCGCAATCATCAAAGATGCGGCTGTGAGGCGTTGAAGACGTTCAGCGGCTATTCTGCTGGCTCTTCCTGGTACGCGTCCCATGAGTTTTAAAAGCCAGTGCGCCCGTGAACTCCACATAATTACCTTCGCAACCGCTGCGCCTGTACCTACCCAGCTTTTGAGCCGCGCGAGCCAGCGGAATACGAAGTTTTGTCGTGGAAATGTTTCCAACGGGGCATTCTTACGGGAAAACGTACCATGGCGCACGAGAAAGTTTTAGGCCAAGCCTTCAATAGCGCGGATAATTCGTTCGATACCTGATTTAGTCGTTGGGCCCAGAATTACCTGGAATGGGTAGCCACTCGATTAGCGTGACGGCCGATGAAAAGTTGCAAAGATCCACTTTCCATCTACTCTCAAGCTCCGTGAGCGGCGCCATTAGCCGGGGCAACCAGGTTTGGGAACTGGACATGACCCACATCCCGTCCAAACGATTTGTCTATCTCACCGGTGTCTTGGTTGGGCTTCCCGCCGGATTGTGAACACCCACCAAAGCAGTCAGTTCACTGCCCATGAATTCTTGCACGTGGTCAAGGAACAGGGCCTCAAACCTGGGGGCACGGGGCCTGGAGGAATAATGTGCTTGCCGAGCGCCTGTGGAAATCGGTTACAACGAAATATGCCATTTAGTAAAATGTACTCAACGAGTTAATGTATGTTTAAACTCAAATCTCCGAACAGTAGTGTTATGAAATAATGAAAAAAATCTGTTCCGCCTCAAGCATTATGGAAGCGCAGATCATGCTTGACCTTCTCGATCATGCAGGCATATCGGCGAGGTTATTTAATGAGCATGCCCAGGGGGGGCTGGGGGATATTCCTTTTACCCACGCTTATCCAGAAGTGTGGGTTATCCGGGACAGTGATTTTGAGCGGGGGCAAGCCGTCGTTAACGCATTTGAAAAAACCCCGGTCGAGACCCGGGTGGTATTCTGCCGCGCGTGCGGCGAGCAAAACCCGCTTAATTTTCAGATTTGCTGGCAGTGCGGCGCCGGGCTTGAGCTGGCATCATGGTGTGAAGGAACGCCCGAATGATCGCAGTGGCCACGAGCGAGGATCCCGAAGCAGCGCTAACACTCGGCGAGCCTAATATTTCTTTGTCAATCAATTCATCAACTTTCTTATCGGCGGAGGCGGTGTCCGCCAACTTTTCTAGTAATCTATTGTTAATAATAGGTTTAATATAGAATAATAATTACACTCTACAGACTACTACACATTTAAAAAGTTTTGTTAGGGTGGAGTTGCAGCGTTTATATTTAAAAATACCTTAAGATAGTTTGTGCCATTACGCAACAAAAAACCCGCCGAAGCGGGGTGGGTTGTGTTGACCTGCTATCGTTTTTTGTAACCAATTCGAAAGTGAGTCTTCGGTTCAAGCATTCTGATTTTGCCACCGTTCCCGGCCTGCTTGAGCCGGTGTTCGATTGCCGAGCGAAGAATGCGGCCGCTCG
>JACDGV010000023.1 GCA_013821425.1 Nitrosospira sp.
TTTGACCGCCTGTTCCTTGAACTCGGTCGTATATTCCTGCTTCGGGATCTTTTGCATCTTCTTCCTCCAAAAAGTAACGTTAATTGTACGTCACCCTTGGAAGACTATTTTTCAGGGGAAGCTCAGTCCACTTGTTCCTGCGTAATACGGTCTTTTGCACGCAGCGAAAGCTCTTCCAGTTGTTGCACATAACGCTCGATACTGAATCGAGTGTCGACCAAATGTTGCAATCTTTTTCCTACGGCATGCCTCATATCTTTTGACCGGGCAAAAGCAAGGACTTTAGATGCCAAGGTTGACGTGTCAAAATAGGGCGCCACACACTCGTCACCAAAACCATTTTCAATCAGGATGCCCGCAATGCCTGTGGCCTTTTCAAAGCAGATCACTGGCAAACCATGCGACATGGCTTCGATCGCCACATTGGGTAAGGGATCCAAACGGGGACTCAGTACGAAGATATCGGCCACCTGATAGGCAGATTCAATACTGGGAGTTTCGTCTAAAAACAAAAAGTGCTGTTGAAGGCCCGAGCGGCGTACTTGGTCAGCCAGATATAATGAATACGAGCCGTCGAGCTCTGGGCAATATCCACCGCCGATCCAGATAAAACGACAACTAGGATATGGATTTGATTGAACAACCTTCGCAGCGCAGGCAATAAATAGATCTATACCTTTCCTTATTTCAACGGTCCCAGCCCCAAGTACGACAATCGTGTCGGCGGGCAAATCCCTTGGCCGAAGGAAGTCCCGAACGTTGGCTTCTTCTTCCAGCCGAGAGTTCATTTCACGTTCCATAAAGGGTGGCATACAGCGCCCTTGCGGGATCACTCGAAAGTGGCAATCGCTAAGATCGGGGCACTCTAAGATTGCGCTTTCACGAGTTACCGATGCGGAAAATATCGTTTCGGTGGACCAAAATACAGCCTCTGGAAACGCATTTCTGGGTCTCGCGGACGCGGCAAACTCATGGATAAGTGTAACCGCTGGAATAAAGAGTCTCGCCAACGCTGGAAGCACTGAGCGGGACTCGATACTGTTGACAATAGCAAAGGTCACGGTAGCTTGGGCTACCAGCTGATCAAGTATTAAGGCAACTGTGTCAGGATCGCGTCCAGCAGTGATTGGTCCTATTACAACATCAGAGGTGCGGCGGAAATCGTCAACAATTGCCCCCCCACCCAATAATAGGGTAATAACGTTGTATTTCTTTTTGAGTTCTCGGACGATGTTAAGACTTAAGATTGGCGCCCCCGTTCGAGAGGCCTCATGGCTAACCACCAATACGGTTTTTCGCTCTGGGTCTAAGCTATTTAGCGCGCCTGAGTATTCCAGGCTTGGAGGGGCAGGGATCCTGCCTTCTTTCCTGCCGGTAACAATAAAATGTTCGTAGGGATCGATGCCGGCAGCAGCTATATCCGGATATTGCCTGAGATAAAAACCGGCATCAAATGGCTTTTCTGTTAGGTCTTTGCCGTTCGCTAATGCAGCTATGCTTTCGCGAGCTAAACACAACTTGAAGAATAGTCGGCGAGCCACCCTGCGCAGAGGCAGATTTATGTTTCTTCTATTAATTGGTAGCGGCATTCGTTGGAGTACTAAATTTTCGTTTTCGAGATCGAGATACTCAAATAACAAAACGATGTGTCGTTGAGAGTCTAAAGCCGGTTACCCTCAAACTCATGTCAACCCTTCCTTCCGTAAAAACGTGGGAGATGCCTCCGAAGTCTATTGAAAAAAAAAGAACGCTTGTCCAAGGCTGTCCATATTTCACCGATGGAAGCGGCCCGGGCGGCCTGAATCTCCTTGCGTTTCGCCCATATTTTCGGCAACCCTTTAATTGCATCCCACTTTGCGCGCAGAACTACGCGCCCCTGATTTCGCCTCGCGGTAAGCCATAATACGGTACCTACGTTAAGTACCAAATGAAGAGGAAGAAGTAGCCAAAACAATGCACCTGGCATATTCTTCACAAAGGTCCAGACTAAATTGCGGTGCCCGTGATATACCGAAAAGTCGCTGTGTTGGCCGCCCGAGCTACTCGATCCAACGTGGTATACGACAGCGGTCGGTACATAGAGGCATCTGTAACCTGCTAGTCGCAAGCGAAAGCCCAAATCAATATCCTCAACATAACAAAAATAATCCTCATCAAACCCCCCCGCATTTACCAATGCATCTCGTCGGTAAAGTGCGGCTCCGGCACAGGGAGAGAATATCTCCCTCGCAACATGATCGGCAGCGCAGAGGGTACGACCACCACCATTACGCCAAACACGCCCAGAAATGTGGTAAATATCTCCCACACCATCAATGACGCTTGGTGAAACAGCACTCATCTGCCTTGAGCCAAAGGCAACCACCTCCTCGTTGCGGTCAGCAGCAAAGACCAGACGCAGAAGCCAGTCGGGCTCGGGAAACGCGTCGGGATTCAGCAGGGCTACAATGTCGGTTTCACACTCTCGCAGGGCCAAATTATTTGCTGCTGCAAAGCCCGTATTGGCGCCAAGCATGCGAACCGTTACACCAGGTATCAGCTGCGCGCGCTGAGGAGAGCCATCAGTGCTGCCGTTATCCATTACTAATATTCTCGCAGGCAATAATGTCTGGTCCATCAGTCTTGCCAGACACTTCTCCAGAAGTACTCCACTATTCCAGTTAACGATGATCACTGTAACCGGGGTTAATGCCATTTCTCTACTTTGCACCTGAAGTCTCGCTTGCCTATCATGTGCCAATCCAAAAAATTTTGATTCAAGAAAAACTTCCAGTACATATTTCGGAAATAGAAATTCTGTGAGCCGTTGCTCGCAGACAAGGGTGGGGAAATGTTTGATCTCGTACTAGAGCCGTATTGATGCGGTCTAGAAAGAATATTGTTTGTACCAGCAACAAGGCTTGGAAAGTACGATGCTATTTACAAAATCGAGGCATAGACTTTTAAAACTTCCTCAGTCATTGTTAGGCTTGTTTTCGGGTAATTTGTGTTGGAGCTGAGCGCGCGCGTCTTTTGGGGATTTTTAAGCATTTGGCGCATAACTCGCTCAAGATCATCGACATTGCCGCGAACGAACGTGGAACCATTTACACCGGGCTCCAAAAACTCAGTTAACCCTTCAACATTTGACACGATAACTGGGGTGTGACTCGCAAGCGCATTCAGCAGAACAAGGGGGCTATTTTCATACCATGTAGACGGAATGACCAGGATATCCAACTCATCCAGTACAGGCCTCATCCTCTCCGCAGGAAACGTCCCTCGGAAGAATACGGGGAAATTAATGCATCGATTTTTCATGGCCTGAAAATATAATGGATGCTGGCTCTCAGACCCGTAAATATGTAATTCACTCTGAGTCCGCGGCAAACGGCAAAATGCCTCCACGAGTAGAGCGGTTCCTTTATGAGGTGCGATTTGCCCGATAAAACCAAAACGAATTGGTGTTGAAGGCGGACGGATCGGCTTGGAGCGTCGATCTAGATCAATGCCAAAATGAATTTTATGTATGGGGGTCGCGGTCAATCCGTTCCGTTCATATGCTGCTTGCAGGAATCCCGTAGGAGCTATGACTGCTCCATAGAGGCGATAGCATTCGGCCAACACTTCTGGTCGCATTTTGATTTCTTTTAAGTGTGACGCGAGTTGTGTGCTTCGTAATATTGGTAGCTTCCGCAACGAGTTGAACACGGTACAGCCTAGCTGGAGCAGTGGAGCCAGCCTGTTGAGTCTCTCTTCACGAAGATGGGGATACGCTCGCTTTACCCCGACTTTCGCACAACAAGTAAAACAATTAGTACGCTGCGGATTGGGGCCCGCGCATAAATTTCCGCCTGCAGCTTCCAGCTTATAGTTCATACAGAATCCAAAGAAATCAGTAAAGGTTGCAACCATCGGTATTGCCAGTTTGTAAGCTACATCAAGTAATACGGCGGTATGATTAACTAGATGAGTTATATGAATGATGTTTGGCTGTAACTCTAGAAGCAGCTTCCTATGAATCTGCTGCATATCTGTTTGGTAATATGTATCCTTCACGCTGGAATAGGGAATGTAGTTTTTGTCAATACAATGGACAGGAATTCCTTGATAGTCGTAGTAACTAATAAGGCTATCCGCTTTCTTTTCCCCTTCAAATATACCGCTCACGACGATGGGCTCGTGTCCCATTTGTCGCAGGCCTTTCGCAAGAGATAATGTATAAGTTTCCGTTCCATGATAGTGGGTCGGAAAGAAGCAATGAACGTACAAGGCGATCCTCATCGCCCATTGCCTATTAGTTCCTGATACAGCTCAATATAACTATTAATCATCTTTTCTATTGAAAATAATCTGCGAGCGCGCTCCCGATTCTGGTAACCAATTTGCCTAGCGCGTGCCTTGTCGTTTAGCAAGTCAATAATAATTCTAGCAAGTGCATCACTGTTTTCGGGTTCCGCAAGAAGACTAGCGTCACCCGTAATTTCCCTTAAAGCGCCTACGTTATAGCCAACCACCGGAATACCCATACTCATGGCGAACGGAGTAACTTGCCCAAAACTTTCTTTCCAGACAGGAGCGACGAAAAGGCTCATCTGCGCATAAAACTCGACTAATTTCTCGTAGGGTACGAAGCCGACAAAATTAAAGGCAGTTTGCACCCTATGCTTTCTAACTTCCGCCTCATATGCTTTCAGAAAGCGCCCACCTCCCACGATAAGCACTTTGGTTTGTGGCCGTCTTTGGACAACCTTTATAAAAACATCAATGGACCGTTTGTTGAGCTTGTCCATATCAAGGCGATATACCATCCCAATACAATCATCAGGGATATCGAGGGAGTCATCTCTAGAGAAGATAGTGAAATTACTCCCCGGATAGATCGTGGTATTGGGCTCACCCCTGTCTCCAAATTTGTTTTTCACGTAGTCGCTTACATATATGTAACGACGAATACAAACATCCTTATAGGGATAGGTGGGCGTATTAATATTTTCTATTACTTCGCAGCCAAATTCACGAGCTGCTTTAATCATCTTGCCATACCACCGTGTGTCCTCCCAATAATGGATGTGGATTAGCTTGGGCTGATATTGGTGCAGATACCCACTAAACGCTTTATAGACACCGGTCCCAGCAAATTCGTGTACGGCTATTCCACGGTAGTTTGGAGGAGTAGGGTTGTATTGAGTGACGACTTCTTGCTCGTAGAGATGGCCCATTCGCTCAAAAAGGTCAACAACCAGTCTCGACGACCCACCAGTAATAAAATTTCCAATGACGTGTACCGTGCGTTGCCGCGCCATTTGTGGCGCAACTAAAATTTTTGCCTGATAACACTCTTTTCCGTGTTTAATACGACGGAGAATTGAAGCCAGCGGGCGGAGCTTGGTGGCCAATTCGGCGAGGAACCTGCGTCCGTCACGAAGAGGCGCCGTTATTGTCCAGGAGGTCGAGTTATTAAAAACAGCGATCTCATCTTGTTTCTTGCCAAGCTCCTGGCGTAACGAATCAATTTCACGATCCCGCTCAGCCAGCGTCATAATCGCTTCGTAAGAGAATATGTCGTGTCTTCCAGTAATTTCTATAAGGCGCACATAGTCAAAACCATAAAGCGCTTTAATTTTCTCTGCTGTTCTGGCATCCCTGAGTAATTTGAACAACGCCATAACGCCAAATGCTTTAGCTGCAGGTAACGACTCCTGCTCAAGCGAAAGCATAGCTAGAACAAACTCAAGAACAAATCCGTCTTTCCTGCGGAATCCTTCCGCCCTAGGGAAGACTGCCACGAAATCCTCGAAGGAAACTAGTAGCAGATAACTGTGATATAACTGAGAAAGTTCCGTAAATTCACGAATTCTGGCTTCCTTGCACCTGCCCTTTTCATTTATCTCGCGAGCATGAATACGAAATTTGACGAGATTCTCTTGTAGGATGTGAATCTCGTACTTCAAGCACAGCCGGATCCACATATCCAGATCTGCTAGATGCGCAAGTCCGTACCCATACATACCGCAGTCAGAATAACAACGTTTTCGAATCAGAACGCTGGAGTGTCGTAAGGCGTTGCGGTAATAAAAAAAATAATTAAGCCATTCGTGCCTACCCCGGTTGTACAACTCAGAAACAGTAGAAAAATGATGATCGGTATTATCTTCCGGTTGCCCGTCTTCCCCGATAGCGAGCGCATTAGTAAATACAGCGCCGATTTCCGGGTGGGTATTGAGAAATTCAATCTGTTTCTCTAGCTTATCTTCTTCCCATATATCGTTGGCATCATGGATAGCGATATACTCCCCGGCGGCTATTTTGGTGATAGCAGTGTTAATGCCGTAGCTAGGTAGACGCTGCCAGTCATTGCGAAAGGTTTTGATGCGTGAATCCGTGTACCGCTGAATCAACTTCCATGAGTCGTCCTTCGACCCGTCATCCCAAATAATAAGCTCGAAATCCTTAAAGGATTGTCTCAACACACTTTCGATTGCGGTACAGATGTGTTTTTCTTGATTAGAGGACGTGAGAATAATGGATATTTTTGGCATGAATCTACGTTAACCTGAACTAAAACCCTCGATCCCTCGTGAATGTGTATCCTTATCGGTCTTGTAAAGACAATAGGCCGATAAGATCATCAAGGGGAGAAGGTAGCATGGCTGACTAAAATGCAAGTGCAGAGGTGGTTTTCGGCCTTGGTTAAACCGGGACAGGGCGTCGAAGCCCCGCTTGGCGTACAAATTCGGCTAGCGACAGATTGTTGAAAGTCGAGTGAGGCTGACTCTTATTGTAGTCCCGCCGCCAGTCCTCGATCATCGCTTTGACCTCTTCCAGCGTTTCAAACCAATACAAGTTCAGGCACTCGTCCCCGAATGATCCATTAAATGTCTCAATGTGGCAATTATCCGTTGGCTTTCCAGGCCGGCTGAAGTCGATCCGTGCCTGGTGGTGGTACGCCCAAAGATTGAGCAACTGCCCCAAAAATTCACTCCCATTGTCTGAGCGAATATAGGCGGGTTTGCCGTACAGGCGCATTAACCTATTAAGCAGCGTGCAAGACTTTCCAGATTAGGGGTGGAAACAGCGTCCAATAGTTTCCACCCCAGTGTGTACCATCCGGTTTTTTTTACCGGGGGTATCTGGAGTGTTTTATATGGACATCATTTACGAAATACGTCGGCGCCATTCGGTGCGAAAGCAGTCGATTTCCGCTATTGCCCGGGAAATGGGGCTCTCTCGACCGGCAGTACGCAAACATCTCAACACGGTGGAGGAGCCCAGATATGGACGGGTTCAGCCGATCGCCCCGAAGCTTGGCAAGTTTGAAGTTCAGCTAACGCAATGGCTGGAAGAAGAGGTTCAATTGGCACGACCGCGTCGCCGTTCTGCCCATCGCCTATTCGAAGGTTTGCAGGAAATCGGCTACGGCGGTGCTTATGACAGCGTGCAGCGGGTCGTGAAGCGCTGGAAGTCCCGCCATCATGGTCCCTAAGCTTGCTGCGTTGCCATGTTCTTCTCCTTTTTCCTTCCGCTTGTATTTCAGAGGCATCGTGATCTTCATACACGTGGCTCGCCTCCGAATCGGGAGTTCGCGTTGGTCAGGGCTTTGTCGTTTTAACTGCCAGGTGATTGAATGCTGAATTCTGAAACTTCCCTGCTTTCCCCTTGCAGGATAGTATGATAAAAATATCATGCCCCTATCCCGGAAGACATTATGAAGACCATCAGCAAAACCATCACTTTGACCGATAAGCAGGATGACTGGATCAAGGCTCAGATCGATGCAGGGAATTACACCGACGACAGCGACTATATCCGTGATCTCATTAGGCGCGAACAGGAACGCAGCGCTGAGACCGAAGCGATTTGCACGGCATTGATCGAAGGCGAGAGCAGCGGCGAGCCTCAGCCTTTTGATGTTTCCGCATTCAAGGAAAGAATGCGGATTGTGCATGGCTGAATACCTTCTTTCACCTGCAGCCGAGCATGACCTTGAAAATATCTGGCTCTACACCTGCCGGCAATGGGGCCTGCAACAGGCAGACCGCTACATCGATATGCTGAGCTCCGCCTTTACCGAACTGTCAGGATCGCCCATGATTGCCTCGGCTTGCGATCATATCCGGCCGGGCTATCGCCGCTACAATGTTGAGCGGCACATGATCTACTTCTGCATCACACCTTACGGCATTGCCATCATTCGCATCCTGCATGACCGCATGGATGCATCGCGCCATTTGTAGCAGTCTCCTGGAACTATATTTTCCCTTCGCTCCCGTCCTGCAGCCAGAGTTGCTTGGTCAAGGCGCTTGGCACATTACTAGTAATCGCCCCATACTGTACTAGTAATCTAACCCTGGCAGATAAGGAACGACAAGCTGTGGGAAGCCCACCACGTGTAAATCCGGGCCGGGCGCGCAGCTGGACAGAAACCGTCCGAGATCGCGGCATGGCTGAACACGCTCGGATTCACCGGCTCCGGCGGCACGTTGAATGGTTATCTGAACAGATAGCCAAGGATTCCTGATCCGCTAAAACCGGCGCGTTAAATCGAATGTTTCCCGCGTCCGCGAACTCCCTGATCCCGTTCCCCTCTGTCACAGGCCCCGCCCAGCCGCCAGACCGGCGGTTCGCTTCGCCTGGCATGGCCTGTGATCCGCAAGGAAGCCTTGCGGCCGCAGCTCACTTGAACTCCCTTTGAATCCACTGCGCACCGGTACGGCCCGGTAGCTTCCCGCGCACCCCCCCATGCAAGCCCCCTATCCCTCTGTGAGGGGGACTTGTGGGGGGATAAAGAATAGCGGGAAGACAGTCCCCCGCTTATTGCCTGCCTTTTCCCCTTTTTACCCCACCCATTCCCAACCCTTGCCCGTGAGGGCCAGGGCTTTTCCCCCACTTCCGTCGCCCCCAGGGGCGAGGCGAGGAGAGTCCGAGCGAGAGGATCAGTTTTTAACCCATCGCAAGGAGAACCAGAAATGAATACCACCCCGAAAAAGGATTTGTACGGGCAAGTAACCGACTCGATCATTGCCATGATGGAGAAGGGCATGACTTGCCAGATCGAATGGGTGCAGACTGGGCATGCATCCCCTGTAATCACATGAGCGGTGCGGATTACCGGGGCGTGAATATCTTGTTGCTGTGGATCGAAGCCACGATGAAGGACTACTCGTCTGATCGCTGGCTGACCTACAAACAGGCGGCAGAGATGGGGGGACAGGTGCGCAAGGGTGAAAAGGACGTGCAGTGCGTTTTTTTCAAGACGATCGAGCGCGAATCGAAAAAAGATGAAACCGGGGATAACGAAACCGTGCGGGTCATTAGCCCATTTTGGCTGTTCAATCTGGACCAAATCGACGGTATTGAAGCGCCGCAGGCAATCGGGGGGCTTGAGGCGTTCCAGCAGATCGAGGCGGCAGAGCATGTCCTGAAGGAGTCTAGCGCCGTGATTCGCGAAGAAGGCGAGAAGGCGTTTTATCGTCCTTCAACCGATGAAATTGTTCTGCCCGAGCGCACGCGCTTTTCTTCAGAGATCGAATTCTATAGCGTGGCATTGCACGAGATCACCCACTGGACAGGTGCGGCGCATCGGCTGGCGCGTGATTTTTCGGGCAGGTTCGGCACGCACGCTTATGCTTTCGAAGAGCTGGTGGCCGAATTGGGCAGCGCCTTCCTCAATGCCGAGCTGGGCTTTGCCGCCACCATGATCCCCAGCCATGCCGGATACATCGAAACCTGGCTGAAAATCCTAAAGAACGACAAGCGCGCCATCTTCACCGCCGCAAGCGCGGCAAGCCAGGCGCATCGCTATATCATGGACCTGGTGGAGACAGAAAAGATGGTGGCGTGAAGCAGCTGCCTGGGAGAAAAGACGCTGATCCTGTTTTTACCGGTTTACCGCCGCCTTGAGTGCCGCGCCTGCCTTGAAAGCAGGCGATTTGGCCGCCTCGATCTTCATTTCCTTTCCCGTTTGGGGATTGCGCCCGGTACGCTCGGATCGCTCCCGCACTTCGAAGGTGCCAAATCCGATCAGGGACACGGATTCTCCCTTTTGCAGGGCTTCCGAAATGATTTCGGTCAGTGCGGCGAGGCCGCGGCCGGCATCGGCCTTGCTTAAACCTGTTTTGGTTGAAATTCCCTCGATGAGTTCGTTCTTGTTCATGACTCTCCTTTTCAAGAATGTGATGGGTTAATCGACTGTGTTTTTGTGGAAGAGAACGCTGTTTGCCCGCTTCTGATCATCAGCGGGAATACGCGACCGGCACTTCGGCCCATCTTGTGGTGTAGCAGGGGGACATGGCTTCCCGGCGCATGGCCCAGGGCTTGGGAGCCGATGAAGAAAAGACGGATACCGTATTGCGCCCAAAGCGCAGATTCAGGGCATCCATGGCTTTCATCAAGCCTTCCGCGCGCTTGCCCGAGCCATGCTCAAGCAGCAGGGAACCTTGCGCTGTCTGCGCCTCGCCTATATCCATCAGCATCACGCCTGTTTTCTTGTAGGCGTAGCCCGGGCGATAGATTTTCTTCAGGCCGAACAGGGCGGCGCGCACCAAAAGGCGCGTGTCGGCGCTGGCATTGGGCAGCGGAATGACGATGCTGTTGCTGTATTGCCGGTCCTGCTTTTGATAAGGATTGGTATGGATGAAAACATGAATGGCATGGCATACCCCGTTCTGGCTGCGCAGTTTCTCGGCAGCATGGCTTGCGTGTCCCGCCAAAACCTCGCTCAAATCGGACAGGGCATGCACCGGCTGGCCGAATGAGCGGGAAGAGATGATCTGCTTCCTGGGAGGAGAGACTTCTTCCAGGGCCAGGCATGACAGGCCCTGCAGCTCGTTGCCTGTGCGCTCCATCACGACCCCGAAGCGCGAGCGCAGCCAGGATGGGGGCGTATCGCGCAAGTCCTTCACCGTCCTGATTCCAGCCGCCTGCAGATGCGCCCGGATGCGCCTGCCCACGCCCCAGACTTCGCCTGCATCTATTGCATCAAATAGTCTATCGGTTTCGGCTTGCGTCGTGGAGGAGAGATCGCACACGCCATTGAAGCGGGGATTTTTCTTGGCGATGTGGTTGGCAAGCTTGGCCAGCGTTTTCGTTGCGCCGATGCCGACGCACACCGGCAGCCCGGTCCATTGCCGTATCCGTTGCCGCATGGACTGCCCCATGGCGGTAAAGTCCGGCCACAGGGGTTTCAGGTCATTCAGGCCCAGGAAACTCTCGTCGATCGAGTACACCTCAATGTGGGGGCTGTAGTAGTCGCGCAGGAGGGAGACGACGCGGCTCGACATATCGGCATAGAGCGCATAGTTGGATGAAAGTGCGACGATGCCGTGCCTGTCTGCCAGTTCTTTCAGCTGGAACCAGGGCGCGCCCATTTTCACGCCCAATGCCTTGACCTCATTGGAGCGCGCGACCGCGCAGCCGTCGTTGTTGGAGAGCACCACCACCGGGCGGTTTTCCAGGCCGGGATTGAAAACCCGCTCGCAGCTCACGTAAAAGTTGTTCACGTCCACCAGGGCGAACAGGGTGGAGGAAGCGGATTGCGACATGCTATACGGCAAAGCGCGACACGGCCCCGGTTACCACGCCCCACACCTGCAATTCGTCATGCTCGCGAAAGCAGATGGGCGCATAAGCGGGGTTCTCCGCGTGCAGCTCGATTACGCCATTCAGGCTGTACAGCCGCTTGACCGTATGTTCGTTATTGATGACCGCCAGCACGATATGCCCGTGCCGGGGCTCGATGGATCGGTCCACCACCAGCAGGTCCCCATCATGGATGCTGGCGCCCGTCATGGAATCGCCAATGACGCGGAAGAAGAAGGTGGCGGTCGTGTTGCGTATCAAATAGGTGTTGAGATCGAGCGCGGTTTCCGCATATTCATCCGCGGGAGAGGGGAACCCAGCCGGGATGCGGTTAAGCAGCAAGGGCAGACTGCAAGCGGGAGCAGAGGTGGCAGCCGGCCGCAGAGGGGCCGGGAAAGGAGGGGTGCGTAATGCCAGGGAGAGAACGGTTGCCATGGAATGAGACCTGATGCAATACAATATGAAAAAGTATAAACCTGTCTTGGGAGGGATAGCTTAAATGTGTGGACGCTTTGGCCTGAACCATCCCCATCCGGTACTGGCGGACTGGTACCGCGTTCCGTTCATGCCGGAGCTGGCACCCCGCTACAATATCGCGCCAACGATGGATATCCCCGTTATAAAAACCAGCGAAAGAGGCCGCGAAGGGTCCATGATGCGCTGGGGATTCATTCCCTATTGGGCGAAGGAGGGACAAAAACTGCCTGTGCTGAACAATGCACGGGCGGAGACAGTTGCCGTTAAATCCACGTTCAAGCAGTCTTTTCGCCAGCGCCGCTGCCTTATTCCCGCTTCCGGCTTTTTCGAATGGAAGGCGAAAGGCGCGCACAAGCAGCCGCATTTTATCTCCAGCCGGGACGGTTCGCCGTTTTCATTTGCCGGTATATGGGAAACGTGGGCCACGAATGAAGGCAGGCCTATCGAGAGTTGCGCCATCTTAACCTGCGCTTGCAATTCCCTGATGCAGCCGATCCATGATCGCATGCCGGTCATTCTGCCGCCTGAAACCTGGGATATCTGGCTCGACCCGGAACGCAGGCAGGATGAAGGCCTGCTGCCCTTGCTTAAATCCTTTGATGCAGACCGGATGCAGGCATGGCCTGTCACACCCGCCGTGGGAAAAGTGGCGAATCAGGGGGAGGAATTGATTCAAGTTCTGATATAACTGCTGTTTGAGGTTTTTTCAGGATAAAACTTACCCTGAATAACCAGGGCAAGGCCAGCGGCCGCGTCAGGCGTTTTGATGTAGTCACCTCGGGGAAGCCGGTGGGCAATCCCTGTGGGAAACCTCGTGGACGAGGCGCATCCGTCCATCAGATTATCCATCAGGGTTGTCCAGGGGCCAAGCATGGCGCGCCGGCCGGTCGATATGCATGCCTGCCTACAATAGATCTTGCCATTGGCGTGCTCCGTGGATTACCCGGACAATTTCAACCCCTTTATCGACTTGCTGGTAGAGGATCAGATAGCTGCCCGCTGGCAGCATTCTCAAACCGGGTCGAATATATGGCTTGGCAATTCCCATGACAGGCATCTCACCGAGTTGCTGACACAGGGCATACATGTCCTCAATCCATTGTCGCGCAGCCTGGACATTATCTTCGGCGATATAAAGCGCGATATCCTCCAGGTCTGCTTCCGCCTGAGGCCTAAGGTGAAACGTCATGCAGCGCCGTGATCCGAGAGCTTCGCCTCCAGCCGGGCTCGAATGCGGGAGAATGCCTCATTCCCCTCTGTGGCAGCACCGCTGGCAATACCGGCATCCCATTGCCGTCCCAGTTCATTGATAATTTGATCGCGCTGCACCCTGCGAAATTTCCAGTCACGCAAAGCTTCCCGCATCACCTCGCTCGCCGAGGCATATTCCCCGCTTTCTACCGCCTGGCGCATCATGGCTGCCATTTCCGAAGTCAGCGCGACACTTACTTTCTCAACATTTGCCATAACCCCATTCTCCTTGATTGATGCAGGAATAGTAGGAAAGATTACCACTAACGGCAAGGGTTAGGGAAATGTGTAACGATGAAAGCATTCTGCCGTCGTTGCTCTGCAGCGTGGCAGAGCCGGCGCGCTTCAAACGGCGCCAGGCAGAATCATTTCAGCCGCCTTGCATTCTTTCATCAATATTTATGGATTCGTCCTGCAGCGCAATTTTTTCCCACTGCTCTTCTGCCCAGCGCAATCCATCCGCCCATTGAGACAATTCCGCTACTTCAGCCATTTCGCCGTAAGAAAGGTGGTCGTACTTTTTGCGCAGCTCGGCGGGAACCAGCCGCTTGACGATTTGATAGATTTCAAGATATGTCATGGTTTCTCTCTTGGCTTTACAGAATCATGCATGCCCTCATCCCTCTTGTTCCCTTTACCTCCTTGAGCCCCACGGGTTTCGAGCCGGTTACATGATAGATGGCAACACTGGCTCGAGCCCCTACTTGCTGTCCCGAAACGCGGCCGCTTCGGCTTCCGGATCAAGCTTTGTCTCCTTCGATCCGGAAAAAGCATTACCCTTGAATTCCGGCTCCGGGGTGCTGGCGCGAATAGCCGAGGCGACTTTTCCGCCGGGAGTCTGCGCAACACGCCCGCCTTGGGAGACCACGCTGCTCTTGACCGCCTCCATCCCGCCACGGGCGAGATGAGAACCCATTTCCGCGGCAAAGCGCGTGGTTGTACCCATCGCCTGGGCTAGCCCGCCGGATGGCGCACTACCCTGCCCTCCTCCCGTATTGGGATTCGAGAACATGCCCGCACCACTTTCCATGCTGCCGTGCGCCGCATCGAAAGCCGCCTTGATGGCAGAGGCCCCGCCAGCCGCATTGGCTGCGGAAGCCATCATCATGCCGGTGGCCACCCCTGTAGCAGCTGCTGCCGCGCCGATCGCGGCCCCCGCACCGAGGTTACCGATCCCCCCTGCCCCACCGCCGACGATGGCGCTCAGCATGGGCGGGATCTTGTTGACGAGCACGAGCAGTACCACGGAGACCACCATCAGGACGCTCATTTCCTTGAGGTTAAGCCCAGCGCTCATCATGTCGTAGTAATCATCAAGGAAGGTCTTGCCGATACCCACCAGCAATACCATAGCAAAGAGCGATACAGCTACACCCAACACTGTCTTGTAGTAATTGATTGCTATATCGGAGGTCCAGCGCGAACCGCCGAAGCCCAGGAAGAAGATGCCGGCGTAGGCCAGTATCCAGCCGGACACCAATAGAATAACCATGTTGATGCTGATCAGTGCCACGACAATCAGGATGACGGCAGCCATGATCATGCCTGCTGCGCTGAGAAGTGGCGAACGAATATTAGATTCATCTAATGCTCTATAAAAGATTTCAAAACCGATATCCACAATGCTGGACGGGGACCCCATGCCACGAAGCCCACTCGCTTCAGAGCCAATCTGTTTGAGTGAGGCAATGATTGAGATGGCAAAGGCTGGCCCATTGACGAGCAGCCACCAGAAAAAGCCGGTAAAGACCGTGAAGCGGATGAATTCGGCAAAAAACTCGCCAATATCCGCGCGGCGCAGAGCCATCAGGCCGAACGTCCATACCATGCTGATCGTTACCAGCAGCCAGAACAGCCAGGAAGCGCGCTCGGTGATGACCGTTGCCCAAGTTGTTGCAGCCGACTGATAACGGTCTAGGATATTATCCAGCACACCGACGCTATCAATTGCTGCATGGGCTTGTGCTGTAAAAAGCGTGAAGCCTAACAATAATAAAAGAAGCAATACAACCAACGAGTTTTTGGTCTGCATACCATCACCATTCTCGGGACGGGCTTTTCTTGAATGTGCCTCGTGTAGCTTCTTCCTCCGATGCTGCCTGTTCAGGGCATTTTTTCGCCAGCGCCTCATATTCCGGCATGCCCTTGTATCTCCAGATTTCACTGCAAGGCACATTTGCCGTACAGCCACCTAATACGGTTGTAAGGATTAATGTGCTTAATGCTGTGGAGTGTCGTAGCTTCATATCCTCTCCTTTACCATTCACGAGGTGGACTTTTTCTAAAAGTACCGCTTGTCGCTTGTACTGCCGCCGCCGCCTGCTGTGCCTCGATATCCGCGATCCTCGCCTGGCGTGCCGCTTCCGCATTCTGCTGCGCAATTAGGAGCCCACGTATCTGCATGAGCTGGCTTGCCTGGTTGCTCGCCAATTGGTTCGCTGCCTGGATCGCGGCCATTTGGCCTGGCGCATCCTGGGCATTGCGCTGCAGCTCTTCAAGTCTTGCCGCGTCGGCTTTAAGCTCGGCCTGCTGCAGGTCGAGGCTGCGGATCATGGCATCGTTGGCCAGTTTCTCGCCATCGGCATTCAGGCGACGGTTTGTTTCCAGCCGCGCGCGCTCCTCCACGCTGCAGCCATTCGGCCCAAAGCACGGGGAATTCATGTAATAGGACGGGTTCTGGTAGCGGAGCAGGTAGCCATCGAGGCTGCCGGCCTGGTTGCGGTAGTACTCGAGCGTATTCATCGCGTTCATGAGCCGCATGGTGGTGAGCTGCGCCCGGTTCCAGACGTAGGCCGCCGGGGCAACGGAGTTTCGCAGCATGTTCTCGTACTGCAGTAGCTGCAACTGGTACTGCTCGACCATTTTCATGGTCTGGTTCACCCCTTCTATCGCCGAGATGACATTCTGTTTCATGTTCGCCGCATCGAACACCGGCACCCCTCCAGCCACGGCAACCGGGGGCATGGAGGCTGAGAAGACCAGCAACAATGCCATTGCGGCTTTCAAGGACAAACGGCGATGAGAGATACTGTAGCGTGTTTTTCTCACCCTGGATTTCCTCCCCGGTAATCGAAAGCCTGATAGGGTCTCGCAAATACCATGTCCTTGGTCACGGTGACATTGAAGCGGTATCCGGGGCGGATTTCAAGCGTAGGCGAGATGTTGAGGTTCTTTGAGATCATTTGCGTGATCACCCGGCCCAGCTGCTGGCCCAGCGTCGCACTGAGAACGCTGCTCGTGGTTGGCGCCCCGAACGTGCCCGCCACCTGGTTGCGGCTCTGGCTTAAAGAGACACCCGCTGAAATTGCGGACATGAGCACGGCGGTTCCAAAGAGGCGCATGTAGTGATTATTCACCTGATCCGTGAACCCAGCATAGCCCGCTGAATTGGACCCGGGCATCGCGCCGATATCCATGGTCTTGCCGTCTGGAAACACCAGGCGCTGCCATGCAACCAGAACGCTTGCCTGGCCGTAGGCGACCTCGCTCGAATACTCCCCTTCGAGCTTAGTGCCTTGCGGGATGAGCAGGTGCTGTCCAGTGGGCGTATCGTACACATCCTGGCTGACCTGCCCAAAAATCTTCCCCGGCAGGGATGAATTGATCCCGGTCATCAGGGTGGCCGGGATCACAAAGGTGGTCAGGACCGCGTAGGGCGAGCGCGGCGGCAACGGCCTGGAGTCCAGGCGCCACCGGTCGCCCTCCCCTGCTTTGTTGTCGAACCGACTAATATTCTCATTGCGGCCAATATCGTCATTGGGCTTTCTCTCATGGTTGCCCATCTCCCCGGATTCTTCAAAATCCTCATGCGCGATCAGGCCGGATTTCTTAAGTTGCGCAAGCCGGGCTTGGTATGCCATTGTGGGAACGGTGCTTGCGGCGACAGAGGCAGGCCCCCTCTCCGGCACATTCGGCGCATTCTGGACAGCACGGCTGGGTATTTGCACACCCGTTTTTGCTCTTAGCGCCTCCTCGAACTGCTGCATCTTCAGTTGCCGGATACGCTGGGACTCAGCCGTCTCCTGGGCAAGCGTTCCTGGCATGGGGGCGGATGGCGGAATGGGTGGTGAGCCGGGATTGCTCGGGTACATATCGTCTCCGGCAGGTTCAAACTGCGCTGGTGCGATCATGCCCTCCTTGCGCTCGCCCGCAATCTCGTTGGCGAACACCGAGGCATTCCCGCTCGATTTGGCCGTCTCTTGCGCGTGCCGGGTATTTGCGCGATCCATCGCCACCAGCGCCACGATGACCAGGAATATGGCGGCGGCGACACCTAGCAGGTACAGCGGAAGGTTGTTGACCCGGCGCATGCCCCATTTCTGCTGAAGCTGGCCTGGAGAAGCTGCGGGAGACATGGGATTGCTCATTTATTGCCCCCGAAATGTCCAGGCGCCTGCCGCGGCAACATCGCCGTTATCAGCAAGGTAGGCGCGTGCAAGGGTTGCATCCCCGACATTGAGGGAAATGCGCAACAAGGAATCGGCGTGGCTATCGTCCAGGGTGTAGCGAAGTTCAGTGCCGAATCCAGTGCCCGATGCAGAGCTGGCTTCAGTTTTGCGCTCCGTTTCCTGCTCGGCCCGGTTGCCCGGATTCGGCTGGAATGAGGCGCCAAAGGCACCAAAGGCTTCAAGGGGAGAACGGGGACTTTTCTTGATTGTTTCCGCAACAGCATAGCCTTTTGCCCGTAGCCTGGACGCCAGTATTGTTCCGAAGTCTCGGGGCTCAATGATGATCAGGTTGAATTGCGTTTTTGCCGGGGGATAGAGCCTCGCGAGCTGGTTGACCGTGTCGGTAGCAATCTTTTCATCGGAGGCAATGTTCCTGTTCTCCGGATGCTTGGGCGTAGGCAGGCCGGCGCAACCAGCAAGGACTGCGCATAACAGGATTGCAAGGGGGAAACGGGTGGAATAGCAGCGCATGTCACCTCCCCCGCCTGATCGTGACGCGGTCCTGGCTGGACCCCACGCCCGCCACGAGTATCGCTTTCTCGAAGATGGCATCCACAATAAAGCGATCATTCTGCAGCCGGTAATTGACCTGCACGGATTCCTCATCGGTGAACAGACCCCCATCCTTGCGCACCACGAGCAGGATCGGCGCCTCGGCCTGGTTCATGGTGGAGGGCATCTGGATAATGGTCTTGACTCCGTCGTTATAGACCCGCAGCGGCTTCCAGCTGGAGGCTTTGCCCTCTATCGTGTAGTCGAAATCGAGGTTCCCCATGTACTCTCCCGTTGCCGGCATCACCTGGTTGCTGTAGGCGCTCTGCTCCTGTTTTTTGATCTGCTCCCATTTGGCCATCGCATCCTCGGGGTAGGTAAAGGCCACGCGCGGCATGAATTCGGTCCGGTGCGAGCGCAGGCGCAGGTGGTAAGTGCGCCGGTCGGTGGTGACGATGAGGGAGGTTTCCAGCCCCGTATCCATTGGCTTGATGATGAGATGTTGCACTTCCGACTTGCCCGACCCCCCCACGGAACCAGTGATGGCGGGCTCCACCGTCCAGCGTGCCGTGTCGCCCAGATGCAGGGAGTTCACCTGCTCGCCCGGCTGCAATTCCACGTCGCACACCTGCAATACCGCGCACACGATGCTGGGCTGCGTTGCCCCGAACAGGAAGCGGATGGCCCCATCCGCCCCTACCACGGGCTTCACTCCTTGCGTGGAGGCGCCAGCCTTCCATTTTTTGGCCAGGTCGAGTGCTGCACGCTCCTGCGGCGTCAGTTTCAGCTCCGGGTTGCTGAAATGCAGCGCCTGCGGCGACTCGGACGGGGACGGCGGCATCTCCCGCACGGTCGCGACCGGCATGGAAAGCACAGGCGGCGCGGAGGATATCGGCTGCGTGTGCTGAACCGCAGACGCCGTGGTCCGGACGGTGCCCTGCTCTGATATCGAGGCAAGCGGCGGGCTGGATGGGGAGCCAGCCCTCCTCGCCTCGCTCGCTTCGAGGTAACCACTCCTTTGCGCCTGGAGGGGATGGGACATCTGGGGCAGCGGGGATTGAGGGGGGATCTGGCTGTTCGCGACCGCGACCGCAACCGTGGTGGCGAGGATGGGCAGGCAGGCTGCCATCGAGACCGCCAGTCTCATTCGGCAAAATCTCGCGGGAGTTTTAAGGGGAGCTTTCAGGGCAACATCCATGGGACACCTTTAGAGTTGTTTCGACCAGGCAAAATCGCTCACATAAATACCAAGCGGGTTGTTGCGCAGCTGCGCCTCGCTCGTATCAGGGGACGGCTCGACCACGTATACCGTCACCAGGGCGCGCATGCGATAGGGCGGGCTCTTCACGATCCCCTGCCGGTCGCGCACAGTCTCATGCCAATCGACCTGCCAGGTCTGGGGGGATTGGGCGATGACTGAAATGATTTCGGTGCTCACCATTTCGCGCTCGGCGCGCTTAAACGGGCTCGACTCGGGGCGCCCATTCATGAATTCGTTCATCTTGGCCGTTGCCGGATCATCGGGACCCAGCATGGCATACACGGAGAAGATTGCCTTGCGCTGCAGGGCCACGTCAGGCGTGATCAGGCGCGCCTGTTGAATGAAGGCGGCCACGGCCGCGTGGATCACGCGCTGGTCCACTTCATGGGCGCGATCCGCTGGTGCCACCGCCAGGGTCTGGCCGAGCTTGTCCACTTCCACCACGTAGGGGATGAATCTAGACTGACTGCCGATATGGATCATGCCGCCCACACCAGCGAGTGCGATCAGTAGCGAGAGCAGCGCCAGCATCTGCCAGGCCTGGCGCGAGGCGGCCAGATCGCCCATATGCTCGTTCCAGGTGCGCCGCGCCGACAGATAGGGATTGCCCCCCTCCCCTCCTCTTCGGCCATCGGCCATGGGTGCATCGGTCTTGCGCTCATCCGCATCGTGGGGGGGTTTTTTAAAGATGAGGAATTTCATCGCCCGAGTCATGCTCATGCTTATGTTCATGCCGCTGCCTCCACGCCATAATCATTCAGATCCAGCCCGCGCATGGCGAGCCACTCGCGCACCCAGCCGCCTCCGTGCTTGGCCTCCAGCGCCTGGATGGCGGCAATCGAGTCCCTGTCCGTGCTGCCCACGAATGCGAGCGCCAGCGGCCCCAAGGCAAGCTCGTACAGGCGCCGCCCCATCTCGGATACGTAGTAGTAATGCCGCTTTTGTACCGCGGTGGCCAGAATCTCGATCTGGCGGTCGTTTAGCCCCATGCGCCGGTAGAGTGCTGCCGTATCCTGGTCGCGCGCATACACGTTTGGCAGAAAAATCTTCGTTGCCGTTGATTCCACGATCACATCGAGGATGCCGGAGTTGGCCGCGTCAGACAGGCTTTGCGTTGCCATGACCACCGAGCAGTTGGCCTTGCGCAATACCTTGAGCCATTCCCTGATCTTGGCGCGAAATACCGGGTGTCCCAGCATCACCCAGGCCTCGTCCAGCACGATCATGGCAGGCTGCCCTTTGAGCGACATCTCGATCCTGCGAAAGAGGTACAGAAGCACGGGGAGCGCGTAGCGGTCACCCAGGTTCATGAGTTCCTCGATCTCGAACACGGTGAAATCTGACAGGGAGAGTCCATCCTCCTCCGCATCGAGCAGATGCCCCATGCCGCCCTCGATGGTGTAGACCTTTAACGCCTCGCGCACGGCCTCGTCCTGGATCGTGGTATAGAACTCAGAGAGCGTCTTCGATCCGCTCTCGTGCATGCTGGTGATTGCAAGGCCAATCTCGTTTCTCTGCGCAGGGGTGGTGTTCAGTCCGTTCAATGCCAGCAGCGCATCGATCCACTCCATTGCCCAGGCGCGCTCGCCTTGGGTGCTAAGGAACTGCAGGGGGCAGAATGAGAGTGATTTGTCTGAATTTGAAAGCGTGTCGGCGGCAACGGTGAAATGCGCGGCTCCTGCTGCGCGCGCCAGGGGATACAGGGACATGCCCTTATCTAAACAATAGAGCGACATCCCCTGGTAGCGGCGCGCCTGCGCGGCAATCGCCCCCAGCAGCGTGGATTTGCCCGAGCCCGTCGGGCCGAAGACGAAGGTATGGCCGACATCGCGCACGTGGGTATTAAGCCGGAACACCGTGGCGCCTTGCGTCACGCAATACATCAAGGCCGGGGAATTGGGCGGATACATGGGACAAGGCGCTTCCGCAAGTCCGGTCCAGATGGTGGATGTCGGAAGCAAGTCGGCCAGGTTCATGGTGTTCATCAAGGGGCGGCGGACGTTCTCCACTCCGTGCCCAGGCATGCTTCCCCGCCAAGCTTCCATCGCGTTGAGAGTCTCGATGCGTGCCGCAAAGCCGAGTGCGTTGATCGCCTTCTCCAGTTGGCGGGCGAGTGCTTCCAGATGCGCGCGGTCTTCATCCATCAGCACCACCACGCTGGTGTAGTAGCCTTGGGCTACACTGCCGCTGTTGACTTCGGCAATAGCGGCCTCGGCATCGGCCACCATGGACATGGCATCCTGGTCCACGGCGCCGATATTGGTGTTAAACACCTGGTCGAAAAAGCCGCGTACCTTCTGACGCCATTTACGGCGGTATTTCTCCAGGTGCGAAACGGCTTCATGGGAGTCCATGAAGATGAAACGCGTGGACCAGCGGTATTCGCAGGAGAGCTCAGCCAGGGCTGAGAGGATTCCCGGATAGGATTCGGTGGGAAAGCCTTCAATTGTCACCACCTGCACGAACTTCGCGCCAATCTTGGGCACGACCCCCGACCACACCTCCTGGCCGCCCAGGAGCAAGTCCAGATACATGGGGTTGCTGGGGAGTTGCACCGGATGATTGATACCGGTTACGCAAAATTGCAGCCAGCGCAGGAAGTCGTCATGCGTTCCCACCGCCCCGTTCTCGGCCACGATGCGCCGCCCCCCCAGGCGTTCGAGCTTTACCGCGGCCGACAGACGCGATTCGATATTAAGGCAATCGCGCTTGAAGGTCTCGATCAGGTTTCTTGTGCGCGCCTTGTGGTCTGGCGGCTCGGTGTCGTCGTCGAACATCAGCTCGACGAACTTGCGCTGTGCGAGCATCGGGGGAAACCAGGTCAGGGTCAGCACGAAGTAGCCTTCATACATCGTGCCCAGGCGCTCGAACAGTTGGCGGCGCTCTTCATCGATTGCGGTTGTCACCGGATCGGGAAAGTGCGACAGGCCGCGCTCGGGGTAATGCGGAGCTGGCCGCCTCACGGCATCGACATGGATCATCCAGCCGTTCCCTAAACTGCTCAAGGCCTGGTTGATGCGAAAGGACACGAGGTTGCGCTGTGCTTCGGTCGCGCTCGCGTTGTCCTCGCCCCGGTAGAGCCAGGCGGCCATGAAGGCGCCGTTCTTGCCGACGATGACGCCATCGTCCACCACGGCGGCGTAATTCAGGAGGTCAGCCAGCCCGGGCTCCGTGCTGCGGTGTTTATCGAGACGACGCGCCTCCCCTGCGTCCGTTATACGGTTATAGAGCACGGCCAGGAACAGGATGCCGGTGGCCGCGATCAGCAGGGTGAGAAGGGCAATGAAAGGGGCGTCCGTCATCGGTATTGCCACTCCTGGGTGCGCGTATTCTCCCGGAACGGGGTGGCGCGAGGGGCATAATGGGCTTTGTATCGCAGGTGGCGCAGATAGACCAGGCGCATCTGCGGATCGGCCTTGGCCGCCAGGCGAAGCAGATACAGCCCCACGGTCCAGAACACAATACCGACGATCGCGGCGCGCCATTCCTGCGCGCTGAAGATCAGGGCAGCGCAGATGACGCCCAGCATCATCACCCCCCCGCGGTCGCCACCCAGGAAGAGGTTATGGCGGTTGCCAATCCGCCGGATGGGAACCCTACGCAATTCCATCACTCCCCTCCCCTGCCCCGGCGATAGCTCTTTGGCCTGGCTGATCGATACCACTGGCTGCGATTTCCGCGCCCCGGCCAAAAAAATTGCTCATCATGTTTTGCGCCCCGATGAGGAAAGCCAATACCAGCACGATGAATACCAGCGTCCGGAAGAATCCGCTCAAATCGCCTCCCATGACCAATGCGCCGCCGGCAACGACAATGCCTACCATCGACAAGGTGAATGCAACCGGGCCGGTCACCGAATTGCGCAGATTCATGAGCCAGCTCTCATAGGGCAGCGTGCCGCCGATGCCCTCGGAGGCATAGGCCTGTCCGGATGCAAGCAGGCAAAAAACCAGCAGGAAAACGGCGAAAGCTGTCCAAAGGGTGCGTCTTTGGGGAGATGCCGTAATGATTCTCATACTCACTCCTTAAAGGGTTTGGTCAGGTAATGGCCATGCTCGAATCCGGAGACCTCCAGGATTTCCTCGATTCGCCGGCCTTGCGTTTGAGGGGTGCGCGCGATGTGCACGATGAGCTGCACCGCTTCGCCGATCAAAGGCTCGATCGGCCTGGGGGAGTCGGGATGCATGCTGATTAGCATGGCAAGCCTTGATAGCCCTGCACGGGCACTGTTTGCATGCAGTGTGGCGACCCCGCCCTCATGACCCGTGTTCCAGGCCATGAGCAGATCCAAGGCTTCCGGGCCGCGCACTTCGCCCACAATGATCCGGTCAGGGCGCATGCGCAGTGTTGCGCGCAAGAGCTGTGTCATGCTGACTTCCATGGAGGTGTGGTACTGGATATGGTTTTGCGCCACGCACTGGATCTCACCCGTGTCCTCGATGATGACGACTCGCGCCACAGGCTCGATTTCGATGAGATGGTTGAGGATGGCATTGACCAGCGTGGTCTTGCCCGAACCCGTGCCGCCGGAAACAAGGATATTGGAGCGGGCTGCAACCGCCGCCCTGATGCGCGCGCATTGCACGGGAGTCATAATGTCGGCCTGCACGTAATCGTCGAGCGTGAACACTGACACGGCCTTCTTGCGGATGGCGAACACCGCTTCCGGGACCACGGGGAAAATCTGCCCTGCGAAACGGGAGCCGTCCAGCGGGAATTCACATTCGATTGTGGGACTATGGCGGGTAAGTTCCCGCCCATGTATCCCTGCGACGTTGCGAATGACGCTGCGGGCTTGTGCCGGGCGCATGGCCCCGAAACAGCGCATGGGCTCACCCAGGCGCTCCTGCCAGAGTTTGCCATCGGCATTGAGCATGATTTCGACCGTTCGAGGATCGTGTAGTGCGCTGAGAAAGGTGTCTCCCAAATCACGAGCGAGCTTTAATTTGGCACGGTCATTGATGAGGGACGCGTCTTCTGTTTGCTTCATTATTCAACTCTGGAATTAACTATAATGTATTATAATTAAGCCAGAAGAGTTGCGCAAGATGTACTTTAGCAACTTATATAACGAATAATGGATTGCAAAAACGGAAGAGTTAGGTCTTGATACGTTTCCTAGGAGCAAAGGGCCCCTGCAGGCGTTTTTGGTTTGTTACGTCCCATTCAGAAGCTATATAGGCTTGATAATCTGTCATCACTGCGGAGACCCGTTGGTATCCAGGCGGCAAACTTTCAGGAATCTTGTCGCCAACAAGTTCACTCATAGCTTGCCGGTCGAGATCGGTTACCTCTAGAAGCAATGGAAGAGGAACATCTAAGGCGATGGATATTGCTTCCATTGTGCGTATCGAGGGGTTACCTTGACCCTTGGTGAGATCGGAAATGAAAGCAGTCGAGATACCTGCCCGCTCAGATAACTCCTTTTGCGTCATGCCGCGTTCATCAAGGATTCGTAAGATGTTGGTAAAGAATATTTGGCTATAGATGAAATTTCGAGACATTGGATGAATGCTTTGTGTAAAGCTGCTAAATCAAATTGTTACTTAGGTTACTTGAACCCTGGCAATAAGCGTATGCGGAGACCTATTAACTGTGCACACAAAGATTCCAATCCTTTATTACATAAGCCTTAAATTAACATCAACCTCCAAACACTTCGGGATTGATGCTGATAGTTTTTTTGTTCTGTCTCGTCGTTGCCTCTTTTATTGTCTCCGTGACGTGTTGTTATTCCATCGCTTTGATAACTTTTTCACACTCTATTCAGATTTTTCATGGAAATAGTTTTACATGGAGGTGCATTATGAAAACATCCAAATAGGTCGCGCCAAGTTTTCTGCGGAGGTGTGGCTACTGATTCCTGCTAGTTACGTGACTAACAACTCAATGTTGCATCCTGGGACGAAAAATCCAGTGTCCACGTCGGTCAGAGGGATCTGAGGAGATCACTATACATGGGCAGCTTCCGTTTTAGTTACGGCATGCAGTTTCTTGATTTTCAGTGTTATTTTTGAATAGAAACAAGGGGTGTTCTACCTTTTCATACCCCTAACCCTCATAGGTGAGAATTTTTGGGAGAGAATTGATCGGATTTAAATATACTTTGACGTGTTCTTGTGCTTCGGGCAGTACATCTGAAACTTTTAAACGCTCTACCCTCCGCTTCGCCATAAAACCTTATGATGAGAATAAACGGGAATATCTAGCTTTTCATTAAATTCTACTTTTAGGCGTTTCATTGTCTTACAACGGCCTCAGTGCGGAAATTCATTTCTTCCTCTTGGCTTTATCCTTTGCCGCTTCGAGATGGAGCAGCTCTTTATTGTTTCCCCGGTGTTTTTCTCGATACGCTTATATGAAGTATTAGTATTAGGAGTGGCTTTGAGAAGCAGCAAATATTTTGAACGACAACGTGAACGACAACGACGTTGTACCGTACAACACCTCAAGGGTTAAAGGACTGCGGTTATATTTCCTTTTGCAAAAAATCACTTAACAGTGAGCAAAACTGTCTCGTCTTTCCTTGATCCCATACTCCTTGCAAAAACTGGACCGTAAGCCGGTCCCCTTCGACGCGGATTTGTGCCAGTGGCCTACCTGCAATTACGACAGGCAGTTCGAAAACCTCCCTTGACTTAACCCCCAGCAGAATATTCAATGTCTCCTTCGATGTACGCTTAATTTTTTTATCTTCCGCTAACCTCTTCGCCCGCGCTAATATCTCGTCCGGTTCCTTTCGAATTGCGTCGTTTAGTAACTTTGCCCACCGAAATTGCAACTCTAATGGCGATGAAAACGCGTTAACCACATCAACCGGCAATTCTGCTAGTTTTATTGCTTTACTGAGATTACCTTTATCTATCCCTATTTCTCTAGAAAGCTCACCAAGTGACGCAAACAATCCTTCGTTTAACGACTTCTGATACATACGGCCTTGTTCCCAAGGAGATAGATCTAAGCGATCCCTATTTTCCCGGTCCATTTCCTTAAACAATTCTTTGTCGTCGATCTGTTCTACAAGAGCCAATACAGGCAACCCAAGGTCGGAGCAAGCTCGATGACGTCGATAGCCAAAGATAATTTCGTATCGATCAGCATTCCCTTCTAACGGTCGTACCTTAATCGGCTGCACATTGCCACCCGCTTGGGCTATCTCGTTCTTTAACTTTAAAAAGTCAGGAGATGTAAAGCTATCATTCATCCTATTCGCCCATTTTGACGCCACAATTAAATCCGCGTCGATCAAGCGAACTGGCAGTGTCCCCTCAAACTCCTTAAGACGCTGTTCCAGCAGAGCTACCTTATTATTACTTTCCTTCATTAAAGAATTAACCATCAACATTTGCCCGGGGCCGGTACGTAGTGGAGCAGAAGGCGACGATGGAGTATCTTCAACCTTGTTAGGAACAAGTAATCCTTCAGTTTTTTTATTAAGACGGTCCTTGATCGACATATTCAGATTCCCTCGTTCAGTTGAGATGTCCATGAATTGCGAATAGATACTTCAATTAGATCATTGACCCGATCATATGCATCCCGGGCTCTGGCATAAGTTTTCATGCTGCCATCGTAACGATTAATATCGTACACCGTGCCGAATTCAGCTGAGCTCGATGAAGTCACCGCCGTTTTTGGGATTTCGACCGGGAGCACTTTCTCTCCATAGGTAGCAATTATCCATGAGCGCACCACATCACTAGCTAAGTCTGCAGAGTCTACACGAGCTAGTAATACATGAATAAAATCAAAGGTCTTTGTAATGCCGGCGCTTTCCACTAGATTCGAAGCGAGATCGCTAAAAAGACTCCAAAACTGCGCCGAACTGGCAAAATCGAGGGCGTTGGGAGGCAACGGCACAATTAATGCGTCTGCGGCCATGAACGCATTAATTGTGACATAGGATAGAGAAGGGGGAGTATCGATGATTATGATATCGTAATCATCGCGTATGTCTTCAAAACCCAAGTTTAGTACATCCCAAAACTGAAATGCAGGATCTTTTAATTGCCGCGACGGTAATACAAATTCCGCAGAAAACAAACTTGATGAAGCTGCTACTAGATCTACCCCTGGCCAATAAGTCGACTGAATTGCGGAGCGAATTGAGGTGGTTTCACCGTGTACAAGTGGAGCGATGGTTTGATCTTCCGTCACTTCAGTATCGGGCATAATTCCAAATAGCGTGGTTAACGACCCCTGTGGATCAGCATCAACCGCCAACACTTTATGACCGCGTAGACTTAGACCTTGGGCAAGTACCATGGCAGTGGTAGTTTTACTGACGCCCCCTTTGAAATTGCCAACCGCGATGGTTACGGCACGGCCGCCTTCGGGCCGCTGGTTTGCCGCACGATAATGTTGCACCCACACTCTTACGTCATGAAGGGAAAATTCACGACGCGACCCTTTCTCGTTCATGTGCCCACTCGGCAGATCGCCCTTACCAATGCGATAAGACACTTGCCCTTTGTCTATACCGCATAAGTTAGCTAATTGCGGTATAGAAAAAACCGGGGGACGTTTGATGGTATCAGGCGCAAGCAGGCGCGACCGAATTTGGCTAACCATTTGTCCCGCTCGTTCCGCTTGTTCCACAATATCGCTAATCTGTATTTTTTGCGGATTATTTAAAGTTTTGGCTATCATGAGTTTATGTGTTTATTTTTAGATAAATTAATATTAATATTATCCACTGTTTTTACAAATATTTTTAGGTTTTTATATTATTTTTATAATTACTCTTTTACCTTCGAAAACGATTTACTGGTTTAGGCCAATCAGTTAATAAAAAACACCGCTATAAAATTTAATAAATCTTCAATAACTATAATATCTATAGTTGTGTATTTTCTCTTAATTATTATATACTTATAATTCACAAAGTGAGAACTATTGGTATCTCTAGTGAGAACATATAGGATATAAAGTGCTTGATTTTGGGTTAGTAAGTGAGAAGATTTGGAAACTAAAGTGAGTGAGTATGGGATTGCATGTTATAGCGTTGCGATGTAAAAGTGAGATCTATTGGGAAGGTATAAGGGTTCGACTCAGTGTCGGCATATTAAGGTGAGTTTGCTTTCACATTAAACTCACTATACTATTTATGCAAATTGATCGGGACAGGTAATGCTAGATAGTCATCCCCAAGCCAAACGAGTCATAGACGGTGGTCGTAAGTCAACTCTTGCGGGCCAAGTTATATTGCTGCGCAAGCCTGTTAATACGTTGGCAATTGTGCCTAAATCGGAAAAGATTACAGTTACCGCGCGTAAGATTTATAACGTTATGTTGCAATATGCTCAAAGACAGGGCGTCTCGAAAGATAACTATCGGGCACGTCTGGCGGATATAGCAACAGGCATCGATTTTAGGTCCAATAATACTGAACTTATAAAGAAGTACTTTCGGCAAATGGCAACAACCGGAGTTGAGTGGCAGTCTCCAACGATGGGAGAGGGTGCACGATGGAGTATCTCCGCTCTGATCGCCCATGCGGAGCTCATCCAGCAGGGTAATGAACTAATACTTGAGTGGAGTTACGCTTCCAACATCAAGCAGGAATTATTAGACCCACATCGATTTGCCCAAATGTCACTGCAAGTGCTTGCAACGCTCAACACGATGGCATCTGTAGTGTTATATGAAATCTGCTGTCGGTACGCAGATAATCCTAGCGGGTTGACGGCACGTCAGTCTTGGGCTTGGTGGCGGCCTGTGTTGACGGGCGTGCCTGATAGTTCTAGGAGCGCTTATCAGGAATACAAGATTTTCAATCGTGACGTTCTCAAGAAAGCGGTGAAGAAGGTAAACGAGGTCACTGATCTAGAGATCAGCTTGATCGAGCATAAAATGGGGCGTTCGGTGCAGGATCTCCAATTCAAGGTGAAGCGGAAATTGACTCAGTTGGGGCGCCCTGACCGTCAGATTGAGCCGGTCGATTTGAAAACCATCGGTATAGCGATTAAAGCCGGTCTGCCGCAAGAGAGGGCGGAGAAGTTATTGTTCAAGTATGGAGCCCAGGCGCTTGAAGAAGCATTAGCTGTGATGAATGAGCGTCAACATCGTTCCAGTATGAAACCGGTACGTATCCCCGAAAAATACTTGGTGAAGATTTTGCAGTCCGGTCAGTTCGGAATACAGAAATCATCCAATTCGTCTGCGAGTGTGGTCTATGACACTAAAGCTGAGCGTTTGAAACTAATTGAACGTTTCATAACGCACAAGAATATGGAACTGCATGCGATGTTTCAAGAAATGACAGTAGACGATCAGCAGAAATGGATAACGAAATTTGAGAAAGAGGTATTACCAGGTAACGGCGTCATACGCAAGACATACGAAAACAGAGGGATCGCAAGTCTTATCGTACGACATGCATTTTTTAAATACATGGGAAACTCGGTATGGGAAGAGGGCTGGGAGAGGCCGACGGATTCGGAATTAATTGATCTTGCAATCCTCTCAAAAAACGAGCAACAAGGGCTTAGTTCACGACACACCATGAAAGTGCGGCTTGATATGGGGATAAAAAAGGCTTGAGATAGAGCTGGAAGAATAAGTACACCGCTTAAAGCTGTTGGTTTGCCTTGTATATTGTCAGTAGATCCTCCGTCAGCAGATCCTCCCATTGTTAAGGGTAATGATTTTTTCTACAATTCTTTTCGATTTGCAAGAGCTCTAAACCGCGCTGTATTCATCCCGAATCTACAATATAGCCTCTTTCTTGATCTCGGGAGGATACGGGGAGGAGCTACATCCCTCATTGCTTTGAACTCAGAAGTGCTGCGACGTTTACCGCGACAGTCGGCGTGGCACCTACTCTAAATTAGCTTTCCGTCATGTCATGGTATGCGAGCAACAATCCATTTAATATGGGAAAAGTCTGTTAACCAGCCGCAATTAGTGACCTTTTCAAATTGAGGGAGGAGAAGTGTAATGCTGCTAAACACTTAAATTAACCATTTTTATTTGCTAGACTTGCCTAAAATAAAAGGGATAAGGATGAGGTTATGACGACGGGTGGCTCGAGGAAACCAAGTCAGATCAAAGCTTCACGCAAACTTAAGGAACCTTCGCTTTCACGCGAGGAAAGTGCAGAGCCGATTGAACTCCCCTTGGACTTGATAGACGAAGATCCCCATCAACCCCGGTCTATATTCGATCCGCAACTTCTAGAGGATTTGGCTGAGACGATTCGACAACGGGGAGTGAAAAACCCAATATCGGTGCATCGGCACCCCGAAAAAACAGGTAGGTTTATCATCAACGACGGTGCTCGGCGGTATCGGGCATCCCGTCTGGCAGGCAAAAAAAGCATCAAAGCGTTTGTAGATACAGACTTTACCAAGATTGACCAAATTATTGTCAATGCTCACCATGCTGGTTTCACGCCCAGAGAATGGGCGATTCTTATAGACCAGGAGGAAAAGAAGGGCAAATCTAGAAGGCAAATTGCTAGAGAACTGGGTATGTCGGCGCCTCATATCACTAGCCATGCCGCACTGCTCCATCTTCCAGATCCTATAGCGGAAACCTTTAACTCTGGTCGTTGCCAAGATGTCACCGCACTAAATCATCTCGTTGTGGTCTGGCGGCAATACCCTGACGACGTGGAGTTCTGGCTTGAAGATCCAAACGTTGAGATAACACGTTTATCCGTTGCCAAGTTGCGTGCATTTCTTGACAACCGAACCCGAAAACAGGAGCCAGAGATTCCTTCAGCAGCAAAGGAGCGCAAGCATCGCAAGCAGCCGCGTATCACAAGCCCACTGCGGTTTCGAAGACCGATAATCGAAGTACGATTTGAGGGACGTGTTGCCCAGTTACTCTTCAATCGGCGCCCCACTCGGCCCGACATGGCGTGGGTTCAGTACCAGGACGACAGGAGCGAAAGCGAAGTAAACCTGAATAAAGTTCAGATCATCTCTTTGTTTGAAGGCGAAAAACAAGAATAGAAAGAGCAAACCATGAGTAACGATGAAGTACCGAGAAAACAGCGCATCCTTGTCATGAACGGGCAGCGGCTTGTCCAGGAGCAGAAAGGCGGCGAATGGGTCACGCAGAAGGTCGGCAAGGCAGGCCGGCTCAAGCCTGGCATCTACCATGCCTACCTGGCAAAGGATTCCGACCAGGCGTTGCAGCACACCGGTGTCGTGTTCCATGCCGACGACCGGTACGTATACCAGCAGGAAGTGCAGGGCATTACGCGGCACCCCTTGTCCGCGTTTGGCTCCATCCCGGAGTATGGCAGGCCGGTTTGCATCACCTATGAAGAGGGCAGGGCGCTGGCAGTCGACGTACCCCTGAGCCACAGCCAGAAACTTTCTCGCTGACTCGGTCTGCAGGCTTAGCCGACAGACCACAGCAGCGTCACCGCTGCTGCGAGCGCTAACAACGAGATCAGCGTACTGAATCCTGCCAGGCGTTGCCATTGCAGAAAATCCTGCATCATCTGACGATTTAGCGCCTCACCCTGTCTTCTTTGCTGGCTGAATAGATTCTCCGCTTCCTGGCGCATCGCCAGCCGAACACTTTCCATCGCTTCGCGCAACACTCTATTTAGCTGGCCTGCCGCCTGATCCTCAAGCCTGGCTGCCATCTCCTCCATGTCGCGCAGGTGCTTTTCAAGCACTGTATGCTGAATCCTGGCCGCCGCCTCCATTACCTGCTGGTTGATGGTGTAGGTCATGAGGATTGGATCGTCGCGGCCAATGGCATACCCATGCCTGATTGCCACTTCCCGGATAATTTCATCCAGCGGATCGCGATCCTTGCCAGTATTCTCGTTCATGCCAGGGCAGCCATGGTTTCAAGCTGGCCATAGAGCCGGTCACGCACGATCTTTAAGCGCTGGCGCACCATGATGGGGAGCGAGGCAAGCTGCAGGGATTCCTCGAAGGTGCGCCGCGCCTGCAGCATTATTGAGAGATCGTGCCCATAGGTCTCCTGCTTGAGAGCGGGAATCTCGATGAGGGCTGCCACCTGGTCGCGGTGCTCCTTGCAGGCCTTCATATCCACGAAGCGCTTGCCCTCATATTCGATTGCACCCCAGTATGGGTTGAGCCAGACCACGAAGGCCGTATCGCCGGGAAATTGCGTGGCCATCTGCGCGAAACCGCTCACCGTATCGCGCAGTGCCTGCCCGCCAGTGATTACCGTATGGATCACCAGTTCATGCCCCATTTCCTGCAGCAGTGCAGGAACCTGGTTGGTGATGAGGTAATGGGACAGCGGCACAAAGGAGCTTGCACCATTGTCGATGATGGCATCCTGTTTCGAGGATGCGATCAGCTCCACCAGGGCATCGAAATGGCGCGCATTGATCTCATCATCTTCCATAATCTCAAGCCGGCGCACATCAAGCGCCTTGTATCCGTGGAAGGTGGCATTCACCGGATCGGTGTCGATGCAAAGGGGCTTGTACCCTCTGGCTATCATGTATTGCGCCAGCACGGCGGCGATGAACGACTTGCCCACGCCGCCCTTGCCTTGCAGAATCATATGGATTTTGGCCATCAGAGTATGTCCTCATCGTTGGGGGTGGAAGAAAAGCTAAATCCGTCCAGGCTGGCCGTGCGGGCAGATGTACCTGCGCGGCGGGGAAGAGGGGAGGGCATGAGAGAGGCCGACCTACTTGCGGGGGAAGCGGGAGGCGCCCGTTTCAGGATCAGGCGTTTGACCTGATTGCAGAAGGTGTTGTAGCTTGCAGCGATTTTTTGCTCCGCATGGAGCGTCTCCCAGATCTGGTAGACCGTCCAGCCATCTTCCAGCGCGCGGCTGATCTCATCGCGCTGCGCTAAGAATGCGGCCAGATTGCGCGCGTTCCTGCTGGAGCGATTATCCCTGACGCGCTCCGATATCCTGTGGGAGAGTCCTTTTTGCATCAATAGTTATCGATATACCGAATCACAAACAATGATATACCGTGTTTTGTCCTTGCACAACAGAAGTATTTTTGCTACCTTCAATTCGCTGCCAAAAGAATCTCGCGAAAATAATTGCCGCTTTAAAACGTTCATGCGAAGAGACAGGACAAGATATGTGAAGTTAGCCAACCTGCAAGCAGGCCGCCTTCCTTCACTCAGCCCTTTATTCGCACGATGTGCTCAACGGGTATCCTGCCCTGCGGGGCAAGCAATAAGGGCGGCTGCCGCCGCGAATTTAAGGGGACGACCCATGGACAAAGACCAGGCGCAGGGTGCGCGCATCACGCGCAAGCAGCATCACCTGCGCGTGCCGGTGCTGCCCGAGGAGGCAACCGTTATCAAGGCCCAGGCGCAGTCTGCCGGGCTGCCCGTTGCCGCCTACCTGCGTAATGTGGGATTGGGGATGGAAGTCAAAAGCGTGCTCGATTATGAGCGCATCGAGGATCTGGCCCGGATCAATGGGGATCTGGGGCGTTTGGGCGGCCTCCTGAAGTTGTGGCTCACCAATGATGAGCGGCTGCGTGGCATCCGGGTGGATGAGCTGCGCGCGGTATTGATTAAGATCGAGCGCAACCAGGATGCAATGCGCGCGATCATGCAGACGGTGCTGGCCAGGTAACCCAAAGGAGCGCAGGGGAGGGATGATCGCCAAGCACATTCCGATGAAGTCCATGCGGCGCAGCAGCTTCTCCGAGCTCGTGGCCTACATCACGCACGCCAAGGACAAAGCAGTTCGGATTGGGGCGGTGCGGGTGACGAATTGCCACCAGGACAATGCTCTGGATGCCGTGCATGAAATCCTGGCCACCCAGCTGCAAAACCGCAGGGCCTGCAGCGACAAGACCTATCACCTGCTCATTTCCTTCGATGCCGGAGACCGCCCCTCGGCGGATACCTTGCAAAGCATCGAGGATGAGGTATGCGCATCCCTTGGGTTTAATGATCACCAGCGAATCAGCGCCGTGCACACCGACACCGACAACCTGCACATGCACGTTGCGATCAACAAGATCCATCCGCACAAGCGCACCATCCATAACCCGTACTGCGACTACAAGGCCCTGGGAGCCCTCTGCCAGCGGCTCGAAGTGGCCCATGGCCTGATCCATACCAACCACGAGACGATCGCGCGCGGGGCACGCAGCCGCGCGCTCGACATGGAGCATGCCGCAGGTGTTGAGAGCCTGCTGGGCTGGATCAGGCGCGAATGCTTAAGTGAGTTGCGCCAGGCATCGAGCTGGGCCGCGCTGCATCAAGCCCTAAATCAAAACGGGCTTGCTTTGCGGGAGCAGGGCAATGGACTCATCGTATCGGATCAGGAGGGAAGAATGGTCAAGGCGAGCTCCATTGCGCGCGAGCTCTCAAAAGCGCAGCTGGAAAAGCGTTTGGGCCCATTCGTGCCGTTTCTGCCGGATAATGATAGGCAGGTGCAGGCCGTGCGTTCCTACCAGGTGCGCCCGGTGGCGAGAAATTCGAGAACGGATGAACTGTACCGGCGCTACCAGGCCGAGCAGGCGCAAAGGTGCCAGGCCCGGACAAGAATTCGGCGCCAATTGCACCTGCAAAACCAGAACCTGCTGAATGATGCCAGGGGCCTTGCGAGGATGAAGCGAGGCCTCATCAAGCAGCTCGATTGCGACAGGTTAATCAGACGCGTGCTCTACCATCAGGCAAGCGCTGGCCTGGGCGCCAGGCTGCAAACCATCCAGGAGGAGCACCAGGTGCGGCGCGCCGAGAGTCTCGCCCCCGTCAAAGCGGTGTCCTGGTTCGACTGGCTGGGGCAGCGCGCAGTCCTGAATGACAAGGAGGCGCTAGCTGCCCTGCGCCAGCGCAAGAGCCGGGCCGCGCGGCGCGCAAACAGCCTGATGGGGGTTCGGCAGGGCAGGGCGGAGCAGGGCGGGGCGCACGATAGGGACGGGTTATCGGGGGGCCTCAGGATCGATGGGGTGACCAGACAGGGCACCATCATCCATGCGGACGGCAAGTCCGCCATCCGCGACAGCGGGCACTGCCTGGAAGTATCGGATGGGATCAGGCAGGACGGCCTGGAGATCGCCCTTCATCTGGCTGTGCGGCGCTTTGGCCCGCGCATCACCCTCACCGGCGATGCGGACTTCAGGGAGCGCGTCTTGCGCACCTCAGAAGCGCTGAATCTCTCCATAACCTTCACCAGCGAGGCGCAACAGCAAATCCATAGGCCGGTGCCGGACGAACTACAACGCATCAAGCCACAGCGCGTAATGCTCCCTGATGCCATCAGTCCCGACGAGGAGGCCGCCCGGCGCTACATTGCCGAGCGGGAAATGAAGCGGCAGCAGATTGCCGGTATCCCCAGGCATGTGCTGGGTGACGTGGAGCGGCAGGGGCAACTGCGCTACGCCGGCTGGCGCAGGGTGGACGGCCAGCTGCTCCTGCTGGCAAAAACCCGCGCTGATGAGATTGCCGTCATGCCTGCGGATGCGGCCATGATTGCCCGCATCTCAAGGGTAAAGCTGGGCGAGACAATCAGATTGGAGGAGAGGGGAGGGGATCAATTGCGCGAGGTAAAACTTGGGGTGAAGTTGTGAAGCCGCGCACCAACCATGCCATCGGGCCGCAGGGGCGCGGGGGAGGGGAGAACCACGCTTTGCTGATGGCCGCTTTGTTCCTGCTGGTGATCCTCGCAGCCATTTCCGCCGCAACGCAATTCTTTGCCCACCAGTTCCAGTACCACGCCGCCCTGGGAGCGCATCTCTCCCACCTGTACGCGCCCTGGAAGATCCTGCAATGGGCGGGGCAGTGGCAGGACCTTTACGCCACGCAATTCACCACGGCAGGCAGCGTGGGCACGATGGTGGCGGCAGCGGGCCTGATGTTGCTCATGGCCCTAAAAAAACATCTGTCGGAGTCTGTCCGCGGGAACCCCTGGCTGCATGGCTCGGCGCGCTGGGCGGATAAGAAGGATATCGTGGCGGCGGGCCTCTTGCCGCGCAACCGCTCATGGTTACAAAAGTTGAGGGGGCAGGGCGCTCTAGAATCAGGCGCCTCTGGTGTCTACGTGGGTGCCTGGCTGGACAAAAGAGGGCGGCAGCATTACCTGCGGCACGCAGGACCCGAGCACGTGCTCTGCTACGCTCCAACGCGCTCGGGCAAGGGCGTGGGCCTCATTGTGCCAACCCTCCTGTCCTGGGGCGAGAGTGCCGTCATCACCGATCTGAAAGGCGAATTGTGGGAAATGACCGCCGGGTGGAGAAAGCTTCATGCGGGCAACCGGGTATTGCGCTTTGAGCCGGCGTCGATGGGCGTCGGTGCGCACTGGAACCCGCTGAATGAAATCCGGGCAGGCAGCGAACATGAAGTGGGCGATGTGCAGAATCTCGCCACCCTGATTGTTGATCCGGATGGGCGGGGGCTGGAGACGCATTGGCAGAAATCCGCCCAGGCGCTCCTGGTGGGGCTCATCCTGCACGCGCTCTACGAGGCAAAAGAGAAGGGAGAGGCGGCACCATCGCTATTCCATATCGATGCATTACTGTCTGATCCGGATCGCGCGATTGCAGAATTGTGGATGGAAATGTTCACAGCCCCATCCGGCAGGGAGAACCAGCGCATTGTTGTCGCCAGCGCGCGCGACATGATGGACCGGGTCCCGGATGAGGCAGCATCGGTCCTGTCCACGGTCAAATCCTACCTGTCACTGTATCGCGATCCGGTGGTGCGCGAGAACACCGCGGATTCGCACTTTTGCGTGCGCGACCTCATGCATCATGCGGATCCGGTCAGCCTCTACATTGTCACCCGGCCAACCGACAAGGCGCGCCTGCGCCCCTTGATCCGCATCCTGCTCAACATGATCGTGCGCTTGCTGGCGGATCGCATCGAGTTCGAGCAGGGACGCCCCAGGCCCGTATACCGGCATCGGCTCCTGATGATGCTCGATGAATTCCCAAGCCTGGGCAAACTTGAAATCCTGCAGGAGTCGCTCGCTTTCCTCGCCGGCTACGGCATCAAGTGCTACCTCATCTGCCAAGATATCAATCAGCTGAAATCCGCCAAGACCGGCTACGGGCAGGATGAGTCCATCACTTCAAACTGCCATATCCAGGCCGCCTTTCCCCCCAACCGGGTGGAGACCGCGGAGCACTTATCCAAGCTCACGGGCCAGACCACCGTCACCAGGGAGCAAGTCACCAAGGGCGGCAAGCACACCTCCCGCACCCTGCAGGAGGTGCAGCGCTCCTTGCTCACGGTGGATGAGTGCCTGCGCATGCCGGGGCCGGTCAAGGGAATGAAGGAGGGGCGCGATCTGATCGAGGAGGCGGGCGACATGATCATCTATGTCGCAGGGTATCCGGCCATCTATGGGCGCCAACCCTTGTACTTCCAGGATGAGATCTTCCAGGCGAGGGCAGAGGTGCCGGCACCCGGAGTGAGCGATCGCCTCTAGCGGGGCTGTCGCGTTTTTTATCTGTATTTACAGAAATACGCAAAATTGTTTTTCTGGTTTTATGCTTCCACTGCTTATGTCATCGGGAGCCCGTTTTTGCAGGCACACAGCGGTTGCCGCAATCGGCTTGCTGCTGCTCGGGTTTGTCTGCTCGGCCTTGGGCCTTCGGGTCAATGCAACCAAAAGCATTCCCGTCGGCGTGTACCGGATTGTCGATGAACCGGTGGAAAAGGGCGGGTACGTCATCTTCTGCCCGCCAGAGTCATCCCTGTTCGATGAAGCGCGCGAGCGCGGATACATAGCGGCGGGGTTCTGTCCGGGCGATTACGGCTTCATGATGAAGCGCGTGCTGGCCAGAGAAAACGACCGGATTGTGTCAACCGGAGAGGGATTGAGAATCAATGGGGCGCTCTTGCCATCAAGCCTGCCGCTCAGAACGGACAAGGCGGGACGAACGATGCCGCCTTACCCATTCAGTGATTACACGCTCGGAGAGTCTCAACTCTTGCTCATGTCGGATGTAAGCGGCACGTCTTTCGATGGCCGCTATTTCGGGCCGGTGGATGTCTCGCAGGTGAGGGGAGTGATTCGGCCGGTTGTTACGTTCTGATGCTGTTCTTAAGCATATCCACCTTGCCGTTGGACAACAGGACATTCATTGTCACGTCGCGACAAACCTTTTTCAATCGCGAAGCGGCGGCCACTGACGGGCCGCATGAACCAGGCAGTATCCATATCGCGTCTTGGGCGGCCTCATACACCAGTAGATAGTTTTCGTGGGGAATCAGCTCGCGGGTGCCGGGTATCCTTCCTGGTCGCCCCAGCATAATGCGTGGTCAGCCTGGCGGCTGCATGGCTGAAAAGCTCATCCATATGCGCAGCCGCATGCGGGTTGGCGTCTGCGATGTAGTTCTATATGTCCTCGCGGTCTCTGCTTGCCTGCGGCGTCCAGATAACCCTCACGCCTGGTTGGCTGCATTGGCGCGCCGCGCGGCAAACTCAGCTTCAACTTCCTCGTTTGGCCGTCCTTTCCCGGCGCGCGCGGAGTTCCTGGCAGCCTCGATTTTTTGTCGCAGGAACTCGTCATATTCCCGCGCCTCGCGCTGTCTTTGCACAAACTCGCGCATCAGCTCCCGCACGACTTGAGACGCAGGCCGGTGGGCGGCCTTGGCCTCGGCGATGAACTCGGCGCGCAGCTCGGGTTCCAGCTTCATCGTGAAAACGGCTTCCTTGGGTATGATCGGCGTCCTGTCATTAATACAGAAGAAGTCAGTAGTGTCCGGCAATTAACTCAGGCGGTTATCTAACAGTTTGATTGGGAATAGGAAACAACATGTTTAGGGATGTCACCGATTTGAACATGAATTTTTTGGGAAACTGGGGTTTTTGGCCTCCGAGGCGCAGTGGAACGGAAAACCGGGTTAAGCGGTCAATTTAAGTAGCCAATAACTCAGGAGTCGCCATCAGCTGGATCCCGCAAGGGTCGCAGCTCGCCTTTGGCCACTGCCTCCGG
>JACDGV010000060.1 GCA_013821425.1 Nitrosospira sp.
AGAAGTGGTCCCGATTGTTTGAACAGCAATCTGAGTATTTTAAGTGGAATCTCTGCTGATTCTCACGCTGCCAGTTTAACCGTCGGCAGCATCACGGCATAAGCCTCTTCAGGTGTTTTTTTGTCCAGCCTCGAATGTGGTCTGGATCGATTGTACCAATCCATGTATTGCATGATTGACCGTCTGGCTTCAGTGACTGAGTCATAGGCATGCAAATACACTTGCTCGTATTTCACCGATTTCCACAGGCGTTCGACGAACACATTATCCCTCCAGGCTCCGCGCCCGTCCATGCTGAGGTTGCAACCCCGTTCCCTGACGGCTTGCACGAATTCATGCGCGGTGAACTGGCTGCCTTGATCGGTATTCACAATCTCCGGTTTGCCATGGCGATTGAATGCTTCTTGCAGCACATCGACCGCATGGCAAGCTTCCAGCGTAATCGCGACCTTTGCTGCCAATACTCGGCGTGAGGCCCAATCCACGACGGCGGTAAGGTAGACAAACCCTTTGGCCATTGGAATGTAGGTCGTGTCCAGCGCCCAAACCTGGTTGGCCCGGTTGATGGTGAGGTTACGCAGCAGGTAGGGATAAACTTCATGGCCGGGATGTTTCTTGCTGGTGCCTGGTTTTCTGTAAAGTGCCTCAATGCCCATGCGCTTCATCAACGTGCCAGCGTGCCTGCGTCCAACATCGTACCCCTCCCGATTGAGCTGGTCACGCAGCATGCGCGCGCCCATGAACGGGTGCTCCAGGTGCAACTCGTCAATACGGCGCATGAGTGTCAGATCCGCGGCGCTGACCGGCTTGGGCAGATAATACACACTGCCCCGACTGATGCCGGCCAACTGGGCCTGACGGTTGATCGAAAGTGCGTGGTGGCGATCTATCATCGCTTTGCGCTCAGCAATCCCACCTTGGTGAGCGCGCCTTCTAAAAAATCATTTTCCAGCGTCAGTTGCCCAATCTTGGCATGCAACACTTTCAAATCAACGGGTGGCTGCACCCCAGCGCCTCCTCCACCAAACACGTCGGCAGCCCGTTCGCTCAGTTGCCGTTTCCACTCGGTAACCTGGTTGGGGTGAACTTCAAACCGCTGTGCCAGTTCGGCCAGTGTCTTGTCACCGGCCAGCGCTGACAGTGCCACTTTGGCTTTAAATACCGCTGAGTGCGTGCGTCTCGCTATTTTTGCCATTTTCTGCTCCATATCAAAGCCCCGCAGGGGGCATCAAAAGGTAGCAGATTTTCCACTTATAGACTTGTTCAAATTCCCGGAGCCACTTCTGGATGCGGCCTACTGTAGTGACGAACTGAGAGTCTATAGCCTGAGTCTGGGACATGTGCCACTGATCGACCATAACCCGCGACGCGGCGAAAAGAAGTTATTCTCGCCCCATGAGGCGCAGCGGTACAAGGAGCGCACACAAGCTGAACGCACCAACGGTCGATTGAAGGATGACTTTGGGGGTCGACATATCCGGGTCAGAGGCCATGCCAAGGTGATGTCGCATTTGATGTTCGGTGTTCTGGCACTCTCCACCGATCAGTTGATGCGCTTGCTAACGTAGATTTAGCGGGCCGTTATTCAGCTCTTTTGTGTATTGCCACGTTCGGTATGGGATTTCATCGTGTCGATGAAATCGAAAACAGGGCCCTTATCATCTTATTCCAAAAGGATCTCCATTTTTCTATAGTACTCTTAAAATACGAGCGTTCAGAGTCTCATTCCGATGCGTTTTCAACATCCATCCAAATAAATTTTCTATACCGGTCCTCAGCAGGACCTTGGGCACCCATCCCATTTCTTGGTGGGCAAGAACATTACTTAAAACACTGACTGGTACATCAAATGGGCGGCCAGCGGAGTAGCGGCGTTCAATAGGGTGACCAAGAACTTGCTCAAGAAGGATAATAAGATCATTAAGACTTGTACCTACCCCCGAGCTAACATTAAAGATGTTCTTTGGTCCGTTATAATGTACAGCTAGCGCAAATGCTTCTGCAACATCTCTGATATAGATATAGTCGCGGACTGCACTCCCGTCGCCCCATATTTCAATCGGCGAGCCGCGCATCGCATGATGCAGAAAAACGCCAACAGCGCCCTGAGCGGTTTCAACGCGCTGACGCTCGCCAAAAGGATTGGCCACCCGGAGAATAATTGGTTTTATGCCGTGCATTCGTTCGAAAAGGAGAAGGTATTTTTCAATTGCAAGCTTGGTTATTCCATAGGATACCCGTGGTTCGGTAGGGTGATCCTCGTCAATCGGAAGGTATATTGGCGCTCCATATACTGTCCCGCCCGACGAAATAAAAACAATTTTCTTTTTGTTCTGTGCAGCCATGGCATTGAGCAATTGTAACGACGCAACTAGGTTACTCTGAACATCGTAAATGGGATCGTCATTTGAGACCTTAGGCAAGGTTGATGAGACCAGATGCACTACTACATCTGAGCCCTCTATCGCGCCATTAACATCATTTTTGCTAAGAAGATCTCCAGTCACCCACTCAACATTCTCTGTTTCACCAAACTTTCGATAGGGCTCGACACGCGGACGCTCGAAAAGACGCAACTCATGGTGGTCTAGCAAGAGCCTATCGGCGACGGCAGACCCAATAAAACCACCTCCCCCAAAGATCACTATTTTCACTATCTGAGGTTCCCCCGGTTTTTCGTCTTCTAAGAGGTGGGGTTTATGCTACCAGTTTTTCTTTCTGTTGAGCAATAAGCCAGTCATCCAGAAACCGTATGGGTGACTTATAGCCTAACGTTGAGTGCTG
>JACDGV010000046.1 GCA_013821425.1 Nitrosospira sp.
TTAAATCCCGCCGCTCCCACTTGCCGTGCTCTTCTTGCCAAACCGCTTTTAGGCGGCTGATCGTGGCTGCGCTTAATCCCGCCGCATCTCGCCCTAGCAATGATGCCAGCGCCTCCGGAAAATCGCCTGTCGAGATTCCTTTCAGGTACAACCACGGCAGCAGTTCCTCAATGGCCTTGGTACGCCGTAAGTACGGCGGCAGAATCGAGGAGGTGAAGCGAATCTTGCCCGCGCGATCTCGCACCCGCGGGGCCGTGACCGGCACGGCACCAATGCCCGTCTGAATCATGCGCCCCGGCAGATACCCATTGCGCACCAAGCAGGCGCGGCCCGATTCGTCCTTCTGATCCCGGTGCCGCTGGAGAAACTCCGCCACTTCTACCTCGATGGCCTCCGCCAACAGCGTTCGCGCCCCTTCGCGTAATACTTCCGTCAGTACATCGCGAACCTCGTTCGCTACCCCTGGATTCTTTAGTTCAGAAACGTTATCGTTACTCATGGCGTATTCACTCCTTAGTAAAAGGTTGATGATCTTGATCGAACATCAAGAATACGCCGCCTTTTCATTTTATGTCATACACAACTTTCAAGCATAACTCCCTGCGCCAACGGTTATGTCATCCTGAATCAAAGCGGAGGAAGATCCCTCGATTTTGTTCCCTGCCGCTATTATTCTAGAGCTTATAGCTGAGCAGACTATATTGGACTTAGGTACACGTAAGCGACAGAGACTCTACCACTAATGTGACGTAGGGACTTTGCAGGAGGCGGCGGGTTTTAAGAAACGAAGAAGCTAGCGGCTATCAAGTGGGGGTATTAATGGGGGTATATTGGAAAAATCAAAAATGTAGAATAAGCCAGTTAGGCACTTACAGCTAAGAATGTGATCCTCCTCGTCGCCATAAAGTAAGCCCGCATACTTGAAGGCAAACTGAATTTGGCTCAGATGATTGATGAGCGAGAGTGGTTTACCTCCTGACCACGCGAGCCAAATACGCCTGTTGGTATAATTGTTGGTACATCAACTTTGTGAATTATCTTAATCCGCCTAGGGCATGAGTCTAAGACGTTTGTTCAGTTGAGCCCTTGCCACCATAAGATAGTTCCACCCCGTCCTAGGAAGTCCTGAAAGCCCGCTCCATGCGGGCTTTTACATTGGTTCCGTATCCCACCACGTCCCGCTGATGATCATCCAAGGACATAAACTGGCGCAACATTAATGAAGGGATATGGTCGCCCAACCACTTCACGTGATCGCTAGTGTTAGCACCTAGCGGGCTGATGTAATAACGCCGCGTTCCCGATTGCTCAAACCTGCCGTACATTGCTATTCTCTCGCCATTGCCAAGGTGGAGTCGGTGAAGAATCAGCCCATAAGCCTCGCTTCCCTACTTTCGCCTCATGCTCCAGCACGTACAGGTCATGGTCCTTCGTGTAGCGCCGATACACCCAAGCGACGATGCAACTAAGCGGTTCTGCATTGGCATCAACGCCGCCCCAAGTCACGTGGGCAACCGTATGCCGTATCGTCGTGACCGGAGCCAATCCGAATGACGCAGCCACCTGGGCAGGGTGCTCGACGCGGTCGTGGTACCGGTGTCCGGGCTGGATCGGCATCTGTGCCCCGATGCCCGCTGTGCCGGTGCGCCCGCGCGAGCACAATCCTCGCGCACGGTTATGCACCGCATGTTCGATCTCGCAGCGAAGACAAACGGGGTTTCGCCACCGATGGCAAGCCCCGGCGCGCTGGATCGTGGAGGTGGCCCATTCCTGTTTCAATCGCTTTCGTAAATTGCTCGTGCGTTATGAAAAAACTGACCATGCCTTTCTCGCTCTCGACATGCTCGCCGCTGCTATCATCCGCCTGCGTAAAATTCAATTGAAACCAATATTATTTACGGATAAATTCTAAACCTCAGTACGCGGCCCGATCCTTAAAGACTACTAGGACGGTTTTGAAGATGATATGCAAATCGAGTCGCAGTGACCAGTTACGCAGATAGTCGAGATCATGATCGATGCGCGCCTGCATCTTGTCAAGGGTCCTGGTTTCGCCCCTGCAGCCGTTGACCTGTGCCCAGCCGGTAATGCCGGGCTTGACTTTATGTCGAATCATATAGCCTTTGATCAGATTGCGGTAGATTTCATTGTGCGCGACAGCATGCGGCCGCGGCCCGACTATGCTCATGCGTCCCTGTAGGACATTCATGAACTGGGGCAGCTCGTCCAGCGAATTGGTGCGTAGGAAAGCGCCGACACGGGTGATGCGGCTGTCGCCCTTGTGCGCCTGACGGATGGTCTCGCCATCTTCGCAGACGCGCATTGAGCGGAATTTATAGACCAGCATTTCTTCCCCGTCAAGCCCGTAGCGGCGCTGCTTGAAAATAATGGGGCCTGAGGAATCCAGTTTGATCGCAGCCGCGACAATCAGCAAAACCGGCGAGATCAGCGCCAGGATGAGCAAAGACAGAATGATATCGCTTGAGCGCTTGATGATGCCGTTGAAGCCCGTGAAAGGCGATTCGCAAACGGAGATGACCGGCGTTCCACAAACCGTTCCACTGCGGCTCTGAATTAGATCGGTCACGAACATGTCGGGCACGAAATAAATCGACGCCGTGGTGTCTTTCAATTCATCGAGCACATGGAGGATGCGCGGCTGCGAGGCCATGGGCAGCGACAGATAGATGAACTGGATACGGTTTTTCTTTACAAATCCGGGCAGTTCGCGCAGCCTGCCGAGGAGGTGGATGTTTGCGGGCTGGTTGAGCCTGCTCTGGTCTCGATCATCGAAGAAGCCGGACAGTTCGATCTTCGAATAGCGTGTCTCTAGAATTCGGCTGGCGAGCGTGACCCCCTGCTCATTCATGCCAACAATGATGGCGCGCTGGGGCGGCCCCTGCAGCATCAGCAGATAAGGGGCGACGGCACGCAGCATCAGATGTGTACCAGCCTGGCTCAAGGGCGCCACCCATAGCCATGTGATCAGCACCTGGCTCGAGAATGCGCCAATGTAGCCGGTGGCAAAGCCGAGAAAGAGCAACAACAGGGCCACCCAGAACCAACTATAGAGGACGTCGATGGCAAGCGCGGTAACAGAAGACTGCAGACGCGAGATGCCCGGAAAGGTGATCGAAAACACGATTACCGCCAGAATCAGGTAGGGCGGCAGCAAATCTCCTTCAATGCCCGTGCTCACAAACCAGAGCGACAGCGCCAGGGCTGCAGGGTCTAGAATGGCTTCGACCGCGCTTAGGGTGTTGTTGCCGAGGGGTCCTTGGGTACGGTGGTTGGAAACCGTCGAAGCGGAATATGTAGGATTCGCTTCATCCATGTTGCTGATCCAGCAGCACTGAGTTGCAGTTTCGAGCTAAAACAAAGAATGAATTAGTTTCAGCCATGGCTTGCCCTACACAATCTTGGAAACGGCTTGCAAGCGGTTATACACGTCAAGTTTCTTGAAGATATTCCCCAGGTGGTTTTTCACGGTAAAGGAGCTGATGCACAGAATGTTGCCTATCTCGGCATTCGTTTTGCCCATTCTTACCCAGTTCATGATTTCGCTTTCACGTTTGCTCAGCCCGAAGTCCTTGCTCTCCGGCACAACCCTCAGCAGCGGAGGGTTGTGCGGTAAAGGGGCCACCCGGCGCAATGCGGTGTCAAGGTAAGGCAGCAGAATTTCCATCGCGCTTAGTGCGGAATTGTCAAGTTTATCTTTCTGGCTGAAAATGACGTAAAGGCAATCATGACGCTCGCGTTTGTCGCAGATGCCATGCAACAGTGAAGATCGCATGCCTTGCAACGCCCTGCCGAAAGAACACTGTAGGCCGCTGTTCTGGTGCAGAATGCCGGACTTGTCAACGCCCGATGCGTAAGGCATCCTGCCCAGATCGACCCAGCGCTTGTGGAGTTCCCGCAGCAACGGAAAAAGACTTGGCGGATCCAAATACGCGGTTCTAATCCCGGGTAGGGCAGAAACAATATCGTACCAAACGAAATTCGAGCCGAAATCCCCCCAGACCGCTAGCATGATCTCATGGGGTAGATAATGCTGCACCTCTCCCTGCAACCAATTCAACAAATCAGAGTGGCTATGCACAGCCATTCCTTTCCTGATGACTCGGAAGCACCCTTCCCGATGCTCATCAGGGAGCGAGGAATGAACTATCATTAGCCGTAAGCGCTCTGTTGTTACTCATACAGAGCTGACTTAATCCTCACTTTGCGTATCGTTGTATGTCATCCCGCTTAACTGAATCATCAGATCAACCTCATTTTCCTCTTCATCCCCGACCTCTGCGGATTCGTAGTATTCCATTACGGCCCGAAGGACATCGATATGCTTCACCTCAGGGGTGCCGGCCTCTTCGGTTGGCTGCAGGATAACTTCAACAGGGTCATTCCCGCTTTTTTTAACACCCATGATATAGAAGTCGACCAATCGATTAGTCAAAGGACGAGAATGCCGTACGAATCCTCTCAAGCAATTACTATGCCTACATATAGTCCTCAATTATTCAAGGCTTAATACAGCGCTGCTGCTCTATTTGTAAGAAGTGTCGACTACTAGACTTGACCAAGTGAAAACAGCGATGGCGTAACTTGCTCCATCACCAGGGTCCAAAATGAAGGCTTAACGAGAAAGAGGCTTTAAATTCACATCTTCTCCGTTGGCCGTTCCTCGCCTCGTCCCTGAAGGCGACGGGAGTGGGGAGATGGCCTTCCCCTCACCAGCAAGAGTTGGGAATGGGCGAGGTGAATAGGGAATAGAAGGTGCTGCCGCGTCGTACGATAGTTTGGCTTCGCACCGAACTCTATTTCCCATACCTGCATAATGTTTTTGCTATTTGTACAGGGGACCCGGAAATATTTATGGAAAACTATGCCCTGTTAATCGTTTCAGGAGAATATTATGACCCAAGCAAATGTACAGAAGCCTAATCCGACTGATGTAATTAAACTTCTTAAAGCCGATCACTAGAATTACGCCATTTTCCCGGTCTGCACGACCGAAAATGCCCGCAGCATGTTAAACAGCGTGCAAGACTTTCCAGATTAGGGGTGGAAACAGCGTCCAATAGTTTCCACCCCCAGTGTGTAACCATCCGGTATTTTTGCCGGGGGTATCTGGAGTGTTTTACATGGACATCATTTACGAAATACGCCGGCGCCATTCGGTGCAAAAGCAGTCGATTTCCGCTATTGCCCGGGAAATGGGGCTTTCTCGACCGACAGTACGCAAACATCTCAACACGGTGGAGGAGCCTAAATATGGACGGGTTCAGCCGAGCGCCCGAAGCTTGGCGAGTTTGAAGTTCAGCTAACGCAATGGCTGGAAGAAGAGGCTCAATTGGCACGGCCGCGTCGCCGTTCTGCCCATCGCCTATTCGAAGGTTTGCAGGAAATCGGCTACGGCGGCGCTTATGACAGCGTGCAGCGGTTCGTGAAGCGCTGGAAGTCCCGCCATCATGGCCCGAAGCTGACAGAGGCGTTCGTGCCGCTGCTGTTTGCAGCGGGCGACGCCTGCCAATTCGACTGGAGCCACGAGCAGGTCGAACTGGGCGGCGTGCTGCAAACCATCAAGGTAGCGCACTTCCGACTGGCCTACAGCCGCCGGATGTTCGTCGTCGCCTATCCGAGAGAGACACAGGAGATGGTGCTGGAGGCGCACAACCGCGCCTTTGCGTTCTTTGGCGGCGTCCCTGCGCGCCTCATCTATGACAACCTCAAGGCCGTCGTGGAAACCGTCTTCACGGGCAAGGAGCGCAAATTCAATCGGCGCTTCCTGTGCCTGGCCAATCACTATTTGTTCGAGCCGGTCGCCTGTACACCAGCCTCGGGCTGGGAGGAGGGGCAAGTCGAGAACCAGGTCGGCAATGTCCGCGAATGGCTGTTCACGCCACTGGCACGATTCGCCTCGTTCGTTGAACTCAATGATTGGCTGGCGACCCGCTGCAAGGAATTGGCGCAGCGCAGCCATCCAACCCAGAGCCAGCGCACCATCGCAGCCTGCTTTGCCGATGAGCAGCCGCTGCTACGTCCGATTACGGCCCGCTTTGATGGCTATGTCGAGGACATGATGCGGGTATCGTCGACCTGCCTGGTGCGGGTCGATCGAAATCGCTACAGCGTTCCCGCCAGTGCAGCCGGCTGCGCCGTCTCGGTTCGCAGAACGGCCGACCAGGTTCGCGTCGTCGCGCATGGTGAAGTCATTGCCGCACATCCCCGGCTATTTGGCCGTGACCAATTGGTCTGCGATCCCTGGCATTACCTGCCGGTGCTTGCGATGAAGCCTGGCGCGCTGCGCAATGGCGCGCCCTTCGTTGCATGGGACTTGCCCAAACCGATTCAGATCGTGCGCGACCGGATTCTGAAACAGCCCAAAGGTGATCGCGCCTTCGTCGAATTATTGATGCTCGCCGGTGAGGTGGGCCTCGATGCCCTGACGGTAGCCTGCGAGCTGACACTGGAAGGTGGCATCGTCAGCGCACCCATCGTCATGAATGAATTACGCCGGCTCATCGCGCCACATCTACCCGCTGCCGCGATTCATGTGCCAGACGGTATTGCCTTGATCATGGAACCGCTGGCCAATTGCCATCGCTACGATTATCTCCTGGAGTCTGCCAATGTCCATTGATCACACGATCAGTTTGAAGGCGCTGCACCTCTATGGGATGGCTACGGCATGGACCGAATTACAGGCTGAAATGCCCAGGCAGGCACATCGTCCTGAAACGTGGATGGAGCGCCTGATCACTGCGGAACAAACCGATCGCCAGCTCAAGAGCTTGCGGTATCAGCTCAAATCAGCTCGCTTCCCGATCCATCGCGATCTGCTCGGTATCGACTGGGCTGAAACGCCGCTATTGCAAACCGTCGTTGAACAGCTGGCCACGGCCGCTTTTATGGAAACGGCGCATAACCTGATTCTGGTCGGCGGAACAGGAACCGGGAAAACCCACTTGGCCACGGCGATCGGCGTGGCAGCAATCCATCAATCCAAACGCGTCCGATTCTTCAATGCGGTCGACCTGGTCAATCTGCTCGAACGGGAAAAGGCTCTTGGCAAGGTCGGCAATCTGGCCAGGCAACTCTGTCTGGTCGACGCGGTCATTTTAGATGAGCTGGGCTATCTGCCATTCCCGGCATCCAGCGGCGCGCTGCTGTTTCATCTCATCAGCCAGCTTTATGAAAAAACATCCCTGATCATCACGACCAATCTGTCGTTCGGTGAATGGGTGCAGGTATTTGGTGATGCGAAGATGACGACCGCATTACTGGACCGCGTAACGCATCACTGCGACATCCTGGAAACAGGGAACGACTCTTACCGGTTCAAGCAACGCAAAGGCCGACCTCAGCGGACTGAAAAAATGGAAAGTATTGGGCGCTGAAAGGTGGAAAGTATTGGGCGCTGATTGACAGCTCTAGCGATTGGAACGAACTGATAAGGACTGTTGCCGATGCCTTTCAGGGCGTCGCCAGCGATGATAAGGACCAAATCGTCAAGAGCATTTCTGGTCTCGTTACCGCGGCTTCGAGCAACTCGGATACCAGTGAGTCGGCCGATCTGTTTGTTCAGTCTGTGCTGAACGTGCCCGATGCCTCGCAGTCCGTCTACAGGGTGTTCATCTACTCGAGCCATGTTTCTCTGGTCGACTATAAGAGCAAAGCTGGGTCTGGACAAACCCATCCCCGCAGGAGTCGCCAGGAGCTACCCGGCTGGCCCACGGGAGAATGGTAGGCTCTACTGGGATACGTTTTATGCTCAACCACGCCCAGTGCCGGGGCAGCAAGTCCCCGATGCCCTGCTTTCTGATACTGATCCAGATTTTGATGCCTCACCGAGCGAGCTTACTCGCAGCTTATTGAAAGTTGCCCCGATACCAGGCTTTCGTTGCGATAGCTGTCCTATCCTGCCCAGTCATTCCTGTGGCTTCACCTCCCTCTTTCTCCTAATTGTTTCTTTTCGCATTTCCTTGAATTGCTCCCGCATTTCATGCTCGATAAAGACCTTTCCCACTGCGGGAGGAATCCAGATCTTGTATCATTCCTTTTCTCAAGATATTTCTTTGTCTCTCGAACCTCCACAAGAGGTCACTTACTCGTTATGACCAATCCCGAACGCGGACTACCTAGCTTTATTGCTAATCAGAGAGTATTGATTCCCTATGAACCCTTAAATAAACCCTTAAATAAACCCTTAAATAAATCGTCGTGCGATAATATATTTCTCCAGCTTGTTATTTTGCTGCGGAAACTCATGACCGAAGGGGGAAAGTGAGCTTCCCCTGAAAAATAGTCTTCCAAGGGTGACGTACAATTAACGTTACTTTTTGGAGGAAGAAGATGCAAAAGATCCCGAAGCAGGAATATACGACCGAGTTCAAGGAACAGGCGGTCAAA
>JACDGV010000024.1 GCA_013821425.1 Nitrosospira sp.
GGGGACAATGTTTCGGTGACAGTAAACCTGATTGCGCCGATTGCGATGGAGGAAGGTCTGCGTTTTGCCATTCGCGAGGGCGGCAGGACCGTGGGCGCAGGCGTGGTGGCAAAGATTATTGAATAACGTTCTCAATGTGCCAGGAATTCCGTCTCAGGAGTTGAAATTTTCATTTTCGCAATCCAATGGATCTCCTGCTTTTTTCTCTATTCTCCCCACGGAAATACAGGCCAGTAGCTCAATTGGCAGAGCGTCGGTCTCCAAAACCGAAGGTTGGGGGTTCGATGCCCTCCTGGCCTGCCAACATAGAAAAAGTCATTGAATCAGCATTATTCGCTGGAAGCAGGGCTCCATCATAGTATCGCCAATACGTCAAACCAGGGGCTGAGGCTGCAACTTTGCATGAGGCGGCCCTGCGCCGCTTCATTTACTGACAAAGCATTAAAGGCAGAGTGGGATAAAGTAGTGGATAAGATCAAGTTAGGATTCGCGCTGCTGCTATTTATCGCGGGCATTGCCGGTTTTTATTACCTGCGCGATAGTGCTATGGTAATTCGCGTACTTTCGGTACTGACGGGTATTGTTCTGGCGGTGGTGGTGTTCTGGTTTACCTCCCAAGGCAAACAGTTTTACGCGTTCAGCAGAGAATCATCGGAAGAAACCCGGAAGGTGGTGTGGCCGAACCGAAAGGAGACGATGCAGACCACAGGAATAGTGTTTGCGTTCGTTCTGGTGATGGCCATATTCTTATGGATGGTAGATGCGGGCCTGTTGCTGGCGGTGAGATATCTGATGGGACAGGAGGCATGATGGAGAAGAAATGGTTTGTGGTTCATGCTTACTCCGGGTTTGAAAAGAGTGTGCAACGCGCATTGAAGGAGCGAATCAGTCGCGCTGGAATGCAGGATAAGTTTGGCCAGATACTGGTTCCCGTAGAAGAAGTCATCGAAATGAAAGGTGGGCAGAAAAACCTGAGCGAACGGAAATTTTTTCCTGGCTATGTCCTGGTCGAGATGGAGATGACCGACGAGACATGGCATCTTGTCAAAAATACCGCCAAGGTTACGGGCTTTATTGGCGGGTCGGCCACGAAACCTACTCCGATCAGCGACAAGGAGGTGCAAAACATCCTTCATCAGATTCAGGAGGGGGTGGAGAAACCCAAGCCGAAGGTTCTTTTCGAAGCGGGTGAGGCAGTGCGAGTCAAGGAGGGTCCATTCACAGACTTTCACGGCAACGTGGAAGATGTTAATTATGACAAAAGCAAGATCCGGGTGTCGGTTTCGATTTTTGGCCGGCCCACCCCCGTGGAGCTGGATTTTAGTCAGGTTGAAAAAGCCTGAGGGTTCTGGAAGCGGGCTCATGAGCATTAGAAGGATTTCGTGGTTGTCAACTGGGGAGAGCGCATGGGCGCTCGCTTGTACCCGAGAGGAGAATTAGTATGGCAAAGAAAATACTGGCCTATATCAAGCTGCAGGTACCGGCAGGGAAAGCGAACCCCAGTCCACCGATTGGTCCCGCGTTGGGTCAGCGCGGACTTAACATCATGGAGTTTTGCAAGGCGTTCAACGCCGCCACCCAGAAGATGGAAGTAGGGCTACCGGTACCGGTCGTTATAACGGCTTATGCCGACAAGAGCTTTACCTTCATCATGAAGACTACGCCGGCGACCGTGCTCATCAAGAAAGCGGCGGGGGTAGGTAAAGGTAGCCCCAAGCCCCTAACTGACAAAATAGGTAGATTGACTCGAAAGCAGGCGGAGGAAATCGCTCAGGTAAAAATGCCCGATCTGACAGCGGCTGACATGGATGCTGCGGTTCGCACCATTGCCGGCAGTGCCCGGAGCATGGGCGTAGAAGTGGAGGGTGCATAACGTGGCACGTGTCTCGAAGCGTTTCAAGGCTATTACGGGAAAAGTGGATCGCAATAAATCCTATCCCCTTCCGGATGCCCTCAAGATCATCAAGGAAACAGCCACCGCGAAATTTGATGAATCAGTCGACGTAGCCGTCAACCTGGGTATTGATGCAAAAAAATCCGACCAGGCAGTGCGCGGTTCGGTAGTCCTGCCTGCGGGTATCGGCAAGTCGGTGCGCGTTGCGGTGTTTGCCCAGGGAGACAAGGCCAAGGAGGCTCTTGCAGCTGGCGCGGACGTTGTCGGATTCGAAGATCTTGCGGAACAAATCAAGTCGGGCAATATTGATTTTGATGTGGCCATCGCCAGCCCGGACGCCATGCGCGTCGTGGGGCAGTTGGGCCAGATACTCGGGCCGCGTGGTTTGATGCCTAACCCCAAGGTGGGTACGGTGACTCCGGATGTAGCGAGTGCCGTAAAAAATGCCAAAGCCGGCCAGGTGCAATATCGCGCCGACAAGGGCGGCATTGTTCAGTGCACTATCGGCCGCGCATCGTTTGCCGAGGATGCGTTGACACAAAACCTGCTCGCTCTGCTGGATGCACTCAACAAGTCTAAACCCACCGCATCGAAAGGAATTTATCTGAGAAAGGTCTCGGTTTCCAGCACGATGGGGATAGGTATCCGGGTGGATCCGGCAAGCATGCGGTGAGAAGCCTGAAGATTTGGTAAGACTTTGGGCCGCCGGAGGGGCAAATCGCCTCTCCGGCGGGTTATCAAAGACCGCTGGGGTTCTCCACAAGGGCGGAGAGTAAATGGATTGTACGCAGAATTTACTGGCCGACCATTAGTTGGGAACTTAATTGTAGCTAGATGTGAACGGGGTTTGGGGCGCACATGACGCACCTTACTATCGGCTTCCATGTTAGCGCCCAGCGCAGATGGCGTGCCCCAAAACGGGAATGGATTGACTCCTGATTTAAGGTCGCCGGTTCGCGGTGCTGAGCCCAAGTGGCCGAGGCTTGAGTTTGAGAGTCTGCCGCTGAAATTCAGTACCGTATTTCAACTGATGGAGAATGTGCCTTGAGTCTAAATCTGGAAGAGAAAAAAGCGGTGGTTGCCGAAGTCAGCAACCAGTTGGCGACGGCCCAGGCTATTATCATCGCGGAATACCGCGGGCTTGAGGTCGGGCATATGACGCAATTGCGCATGAAGGCGCGACAATCGGGAATATATTTCCGAGTGCTCAAAAACTCACTGGCGCGTCGCGCAATCCACGGCACCCCGTTTACCGGGCTTTCCGAGCATATAGTGGGCCCCCTTGCCTACGGAATCGGAAGTGATCCAGTTGCTGCGGCGAAGGTGCTGTATGAGTTTTCCAAGGGCAACGACAAGTTTGTAATAAAAGCGGGCGCTATGGCTAACCTGGTAATGTCCACCAAGGAGATTGCAAATCTTGCCGCGCTTCCAAGTCGTGACGAGCTTCTTTCGAAATTGCTGGGTACGATGCAGGCGCCTATTGCCAGTTTTGTACGCACGCTCAACGAAGTGCCGACCCGGTTCGTTCGTGGTCTTGCCGCTGTTCGCGATCAGAAACCAGCTGCCTAGTTCGGCCTTGAATCACTTGAATCCATAATACGAGTTAATTATCAGGAGAAAAATATGGCTATTGCCAAAGCAGAAATTTTAGATGCGATTGCAAACATGACCGTGCTGGAGCTGTCCCAGTTGATCAAGGAAATGGAAGACAAATTCGGTGTTTCCGCAGCTGCCGCTGCGGTGGCCGCGCCCGCTCCCGCCGGTGGTGCTGCCGCAGCCCCTGCCGAGGAGCAAACTGAATTTACCGTGATGTTGACCACGGTGGGGGAAAGCAAGGTCAACGTCATTAAGGTCGTTCGCGCGGTTACAGGGCTGGGCTTGAAAGAAGCGAAAGATCTGGTGGACGGCGCACCTAAAGCGGTAAAGGAAGGTATTTCCAAAGCCGATGCTGAAGCTATTCAGAAGCAACTGACGGAAGCTGGCGCGACCTGCGAGATAAAGTAAAAAGTGATGTAACAAGACCTGCTGACGGCGTGAAAGACGCCGTCAGGTTCTGGCTTTTTTAACGTTTGAATTCCCGCATTTTTCTGTGCGGCAGAACACTCAGCAGGGTAGCTAAAATCAGGTACTCTGCTCCCATTTTGTGTCCATCTGTCCTCTGACCTTCCGGAGAGATTCCATGAGCTATTCGTTTACCGAGAAAAAACGTATCCGTAAAAGTTTCGCAAAGCGCGCAAGCGTCTTGCCGATTCCATTTCTTCTCGCGACCCAAATCGAATCCTACGCAGCCTTCCTGCAAGCTCAGGTTGAGCCTGATCATCGAGCCACCGAAGGCTTGCAGGCGGCATTCATGTCAATTTTTCCCATCGAAAGCCATTCCAGGAATGCTCGCCTCGACTTCGTCAACTACGTGTTGGGCGCTCCTCCATTCGATGTCAAGGAATGCCAGCAACGCGGCCTGACTTACGCGTCCCCGTTGCGTGCGAAGGTGAGATTGACGATCATGGACAAGGAAGCTTCCAAGCCGACTGTCCGGGAGGTGAAGGAGCAAGAGGTTTACATGGGAGAGATCCCGCTCATGACCAATACCGGTTCGTTCGTTATCAACGGAACCGAGCGTGTAATCGTATCTCAACTGCACCGTTCCCCCGGGGTATTTTTTGAGCACGACCGCGGCAAAACGCATTCGTCCGGTAAACTACTTTTTTCCGCCCGGATTATACCGTACCGCGGTTCCTGGCTAGATTTCGAGTTCGATCCGAAAGACTATCTCTACTTCCGCGTCGACCGCCGCAGGAAGATGCCGATTACAGTGCTGCTGAAAGCGATAGGGTACACCCCGGAGCAGATTCTCAAAGAATTCTTTTCGTTTGATACTTTTCATATCTCCGCAAGAGGTATCCAGTTTGAGCTGATACCCGAACGCCTGCGAGGCGATACGGCGCGCTTCGATATTGTGACTAAAAGTGGCAAGAGCATCGTCCAGAAAGACAAGCGGATAACCGTCAAGCACGTTCGCGAGATGCAGCAGGCGGGGTTGGATAAACTCGCAGTACCGGAAGATTTTCTGTTGGGGCGCGTATTGGCCCACAACGTGGTGGATAAGGAGACAGGGGAAGTTCTGGCGCTCGCCAATGACGAGATTACTGAAGTTGTGCTTGCGAAGCTGCGTGAGGCCAATATCGAAGAGATTCGAACTATTTATACGAATGATCTTGACCAGGGCGCGTACCTGTCCCAAACCCTGCGTGTGGACGAGACTGCCGACCAGATGGCGGCGCAGATAGCAATCTACCGTATGATGAGGCCGGGCGAACCGCCAACCGAAGAAGCCGTCAAAGCGCTATTCAACGGGTTGTTCTACGCGCCCGAACGCTATGACCTTTCGGTAGTGGGGCGCATGAAGTTCAATCGCCGGGTGGGTAAAAGCGAATTGGGCGGCACCACCACGTTGTCCAATGAGGATATCATCGCTGTGATCCGGATTCTGGTCGAGTTGCGCAACGGCCGCGGCGAGATCGACGATATCGATCATCTTGGTAACCGCCGCGTACGTTCTGTTGGGGAACTGGCGGAAAACCAGTTCCGGTCCGGCCTGGTGCGGGTCGAGAGAGCAGTGAAGGAACGGCTCAGCCAGGCTGAGTCCGAGAACCTGATGCCCCATGACCTGATTAACGCGAAACCGGTGTCGGCAGCGGTGCGTGAGTTCTTCGGTTCCAGTCAGCTTTCGCAATTCATGGACCAGACCAATCCACTTTCCGAAATTACTCACAAACGCCGCGTGTCAGCGCTAGGGCCGGGGGGGTTGACGCGCGAACGCGCAGGATTCGAGGTGCGTGACGTGCATCCCACCCACTACGGCCGGGTGTGTCCTATCGAGACACCGGAAGGGCCTAATATCGGTCTGATTAATTCATTGGCACTGTATGCCCGTACCAACGATTATGGTTTTATGGAAACGCCATACAGCAAGGTAAAAAGCGGCCATGTAACTGCTGACATCGATTATCTGTCGGCTATTGAGGAAGGCCAGTATGTAATTGCCCAGGCAAATGCGGAACTGGATAAAGATGGCAAATTTACCAACGATATCGTTTCCTGCCGTCACAAGAATGAATTTACCCTTGCGACGCCGGACCGGATCGAGTACATGGACGTAGCGCCAGCGCAGATCGTATCCGTAGCCGCGTCGCTGATCCCCTTTCTCGAACACGATGATGCCAATCGGGCACTGATGGGTTCCAACATGCAACGGCAGGCAGTGCCGTGCCTGCGCGCGGAGAAACCCCTGGTCGGTACCGGCATCGAACGCGTCGTGGCGGTGGATTCCGGTACAGCAGTACAGGCAGTGCGCGGCGGCGTAGTGGATTACGTGGATGCAGGCCGTATCGTTGTGCGGGTACACGATACCGAAACGCGCGCCGGCGAAGTGGGCGTGGATATCTACAATCTGACTAAATACACCCGTTCTAACCAGAACACCAATATTAACCAGCGTCCGCTCGTGAAAATGGGAGATGTGATTGCGCGCGGTGATGTGGTTGCGGATGGGGCTTCAACTGACATGGGTGAGCTGGCGCTGGGTCAAAACATGCTGGTCGCGTTCATGCCGTGGAATGGCTACAATTTTGAGGATTCGATTCTTATTTCGGAGCGCATTGTAGCCGAGGATCTTTTCACCTCTATTCATATCGAAGAGCTATCAGTCGTGAGCCGCGATACCAAGCTGGGAACGGAAGAAATCACCGGAGATATCTCCAATCTTTCGGAAGCGCAGCTCGGGCGCCTGGATGCGTCGGGCATTGTTTATATCGGCGCCGAAGTAGAAGCAGGTGATGTGCTGGTAGGTAAAGTGACCCCCAAGGGCGAAACTCAGCTGACACCTGAGGAAAAGCTGTTGCGCGCCATCTTTGGCGAGAAGGCCTCCGACGTGAAGGATACCTCGCTGCGAGTGCCTTCCGGTATTTCCGGGACAGTGATCGACGTTCAGGTCTTTACCCGGGAGGGTATCGAGCGCGACAAGCGTGCCCAGCAGATAATCGACGATGAGTTGAAGCGGTACAAAAAAGATCTGGCTGACCAGATGCGGATCGTTGAAGCAGATGCATTTGAGCGAATAGAGCGTTTGCTCAAAGGTAAGGTAGCAACAGGCGGGCCTAAAAAACTGGCCAAGGGAACCCAAATTAGCAAGGAGTATCTGGACGGCATCGACCCCCATCATTGGTTCGACATACGGCTTTCCGATGAAGAGACGAGCGTTCAACTCGAACAGATAGAGGAAGGCCTGGCGCAAAAGCGCAAAGCATTTGATGACGCTTTTGACGAGAAGAAAAAGAAGCTTACTCAAGGTGATGAATTGCCGCCGGGCGTACAGAAAATGGTCAAGGTTTACGTCGCGGTGAAGCGGCGTCTGCAGCCCGGAGACAAAATGGCGGGACGCCATGGCAATAAAGGGGTGATCTCCAAAATCGTGCCTGTGGAAGACATGCCTTACATGGCGGATGGCACGCCGGTCGACGTTGTGCTGAATCCCCTGGGCGTGCCTTCGCGCATGAATGTGGGCCAAATTCTTGAGACTCATCTCGGGTGGGCAGCGAAGGGATTGGGCAAAAAGATCGGTGATGTACTTCGTGCCGGTAGCCAGGCAGTGGAGATCCGGGCGTTACTGGAAAAGATTTACAATACCAGCGGCAAAAGCGAGGATATTGCGTCGCTCACGGATGCGGAGATTACTGATCTCGCAGAAAATCTCAAGGATGGCGTGCCTTTTGCCACCCCTGTGTTCGACGGAGCTACCGAGCATGAAATCAAGGGCATGCTGGAACTTGCGGGCCTTCCGCGCTCTGGTCAGGTTCCCCTTTACGACGGAAGAACCGGCGAGGCGTTCGACCGTCCTGTCACGGTGGGCTATATGCATGTGCTCAAGCTGCATCATCTGGTGGATGACAAGATGCATGCACGCTCAACAGGTCCGTATAGTCTGGTAACCCAACAGCCTCTTGGTGGCAAGGCGCAATTCGGCGGCCAGCGCTTTGGCGAAATGGAAGTCTGGGCGCTGGAAGCTTATGGGGCCGCCTATACGCTGCAGGAAATGTTGACAGTCAAGTCGGATGATGTGAACGGACGCACCAAGGTATATGAGAGCATCGTCAAAGGCGACCACAAGATAGACGCCGGCATGCCGGAATCATTCAACGTGCTGGTGAAGGAAATCCGCTCCCTCGCAATGGATATTGATCTGGACCGCCACTAGGATTGCAACTGCATCAGGATGCGCAGTCTTGTTATGAAGGCGCCAAGAATCAAATGGTTTCTTGTTTCCGTGCCTTTTCGCGGGATTATTTTTTGTATCGACCCTGATCAACAGGAGTGACAAATGAAAGCACTGCTTGATTTATTCAAACAGGTTACCCAGAAAGAAGAGTTCGACTCAATCAAGATTGGGCTGGCTTCTCCTGAAAAAATACGTTCGTGGTCCTACGGTGAAGTGAAGAAGCCGGAAACCATTAATTACCGTACGTTCAAGCCGGAGCGGGATGGATTGTTCTGCGCGAAAATTTTTGGGCCGGTAAAGGATTACGAGTGCCTGTGCGGGAAATATAAGCGTCTGAAACACCGGGGTGTGATCTGCGAGAAATGCGGGGTCGAAGTTACCCTGTCGAAGGTGCGGCGGGAGCGCATGGGACACATCGAGCTCGCTTCGCCCGTAGCGCATATCTGGTTCCTGAAGTCGTTGCCGTCACGGCTGGGCATGGTTCTGGATATGACGCTGCGTGATATCGAACGCGTTCTCTATTTTGAAGCCTATGTGGTAACCGATCCCGGCATGACGCCTCTCCAGCGATGTCAGTTGCTGACAGACGACGACTATCGGGCCAAGACCGAAGAATACGGGGACGATTTTCGGGCGAGCATGGGCGCGGAGGGCGTTCGTGATCTATTGAGCAATCTCAACATCCGGCTTGAAATCGAGAATCTGCGGCGCGAGATGGGAACAACCGGTTCCGAAACCAAGATGAAGAAAATCTCCAAGCGCCTGAAGGTCCTGGAGGCGTTCAACAAGTCTGGCATCAAGCCGGAGTGGATGGTACTGGCGGTATTGCCGGTATTGCCACCGGAGCTGCGCCCGCTGGTGCCCCTGGATGGCGGGCGCTTCGCCACCTCTGATCTGAATGATCTGTACCGACGCGTAATCAATCGCAACAACCGGTTGAAGCGGCTGCTCGAGCTGAAAGCGCCGGAAATTATCGTGCGCAACGAGAAGCGCATGCTTCAGGAAGCGGTGGATTCGTTGCTGGACAACGGCCGCCGTGGAAAGGCAATGACAGGCGCGAACAAGCGCCCCCTGAAATCACTTGCGGATATGATCAAGGGCAAAGGGGGGCGATTTCGCCAGAATCTTCTGGGCAAAAGAGTTGACTATTCCGGCCGGTCAGTGATTGTGGTGGGTCCGCAACTCAAACTGCATCAGTGCGGTCTGCCGAAGAAAATGGCTCTGGAATTATTCAAGCCATTCATATTCAATAAACTGGAGATAATGGGCATTGCCAGCACCATAAAGGCGGCAAAGCGCGAAGTCGAGAACGAGACCCCCGTCGTATGGGACATCCTCGAGGATGTTATTCGCGAGCATCCGGTGATGCTGAACCGGGCCCCCACCTTGCACAGGCTGGGCATTCAGGCATTTGAGCCGGTACTGATAGAAGGCAAGGCAATTCAACTGCATCCCCTGGTATGCGCTGCATTCAACGCCGACTTCGACGGTGACCAGATGGCGGTCCATGTGCCGCTGTCGCTGGAAGCGCAAATGGAATGCCGCACTCTCATGATGTCGACCAATAACATCTTGTCACCGGCAAATGGGGAGCCGATTATAGTCCCATCTCAGGACATTGTGCTAGGGCTCTACTACACCACCCGGGAGAAAATCAATGCTCGTGGCGAGGGAATGTTTTTTTCCAACATCAGCGAGGTTTCGCGTGCTTACGAAAGCCGCGTAATTGAACTGAATGCCCGGATCACGATACGGATCAGGGAGTACGAGTTCGTCGACGGGGAACGGCGCGAAAAAGTAACACGTTATGAAACTACCGTGGGACGGGCGCTGTTATCTGAAATCCTTCCCGCCGGGTTGCCTTTTCCACTAATTAACAAGGTACTCAAGAAAAAGGAAATTTCCAGGCTAATTAATGCAAGTTTTCGTCGTTGCGGACTACGCGAAACGGTAATTTTTGCTGACAAGCTCATGTATGCCGGTTTTAGCTACGCCACTCGGGCTGGCATCTCGATCTGCCTGGATGATATGCTCACGCCAGTGCAGAAGGATGCCCTTATCGGCGCGGCCGAGAAGGAAGTACAGGAGATCGAAATCCAGTACACTTCCGGTTTGGTGACACAAGGTGAACGCTACAACAAGGTGGTGGATATATGGGGCCGTGCCGGAGACCAGGTTGCCAAGGCAATGATGGATCAGCTTGGAGTCGAGCCAATAATTGACCCCCTGACCGGAGAAACCACCAAAGACAAGAAAGGCAAGCCGCTGGCGCAGGAATCCTTTAACTCTATCTACATGATGGCAGACTCGGGTGCTCGCGGTTCAGCCGCCCAGATTCGTCAGCTGGCCGGCATGCGCGGATTGATGGCCAAGCCTGATGGTTCAATCATTGAAACTCCCATCACGGCAAATTTCCGCGAGGGGTTGAACGTGCTGCAGTACTTCATCTCCACCCACGGAGCACGAAAAGGGCTGGCTGATACGGCACTGAAGACCGCCAACTCGGGTTATCTTACGAGGCGCCTGGTCGATGTAACACAGGATCTGGTGGTGACCCAGGACGACTGCGGTACGACCAACGGCGTCCTGATGAAGGCGTTGGTTGAAGGCGGCGAAATAATTGAGGCGCTACGCGAACGCATACTTGGGCGAGTGGTAGTGGATGATATCCTCCATCCGGAGGATCAGGCGGTCATTTACCCGACTGGCGTTTTACTTGATGAAAACGCGGTCGATTCCATTGAAGCTCTAGGGATCGATGAAGTGAAAGTGCGTACGCCCCTTGCTTGCGAAACGCGCTATGGACTGTGCGCCAAATGTTACGGACGTGACCTGGGGCGCGGCGCACCGGTCAACGTGGGCGAAGCGGTGGGCGTAATTGCAGCTCAGTCGATCGGCGAACCGGGTACCCAGCTTACCATGCGCACGTTCCATATCGGTGGCGCCGCTTCCAGAACCGCGGTAGCAAGTCAGGTCGAGAGCAAGTCCAACGGCATTGTCCGTTATTCGCCTGGCATGCGCTACGTGACCAATTCCCGCAATGAGCTGATTGCCATTTCCCGAAGTGGCGAAGTAGTGATACACGATGACAATGGTCGCGAGCGGGAGCGCCATAAAGCGCCCTATGGCGCGACTTTGTTGATCCGGGACGGCGAAATGGTGAAAGCGGGTCAGGTATTGGCGGCCTGGGATCCACACACCCGCCCCATCATTACGGAATACGCCGGTAAAGTTCGCTTTGAGAACGTGGAAGAAGGGGCGACCGTAGCCAAACAGATAGATGAAGTAACAGGTTTGTCCACACTTGTCGTGATTGATCCGAAGCGGCGTGGCGTAGTGCAAACCAAGGGATTGCGCCCAATGGTGAAACTGCTGGACGAAGAAGGCAAGGAAATGCGGCTTGCCGGCAGTAATTTGCCTGTGAACATCACTTTTCAGATCGGTTCTATCATTACCGTCCGGGATGGGCAGCAGGTAAGCGTGGGCGAAGTGCTGGCGCGTATTCCTCAGGAGAGCTCTAAAACCAGAGACATTACCGGTGGCTTGCCGCGTGTTGCGGAATTGTTTGAAGCCCGTTCTCCCAAGGATGCCGGCGTGCTGGCGGAGGTGACCGGGATCGTATCCTTCGGCAAGGATACTAAAGGAAAACAGCGCCTGGTAATTACCGATCTGGACGGTGTATCACATGAGTATCTGATCCCCAAGGAAAAACATGTGACCGCCCACGATGGTCAAGTAGTAAATAAAGGGGAGAGTATCGTCGATGGACCCGCCGATCCGCACGATATACTGCGTCTGTTAGGCGTAGAAGCGCTTGCCCGTTATATCACTGACGAGGTCCAGGATGTATATCGTTTGCAAGGCGTGAAAATCAACGACAAGCACATCGAAGTTATCGTGCGCCAGATGCTGCGCCGCGTGCAGATTGTCGATCCCGGGGATACGCGGTTTATCCCGGGGGAGCAAGTGGAGCGGGCAGAGTTGCTGACCGAAAACGAGCAGGCGATAACCGAGGGCAAGAACCCTGCAGCCTACGAATTTATGCTGCTCGGGATCACCAAGGCGTCGCTGTCTACTGATTCGTTCATTTCTGCGGCTTCCTTCCAGGAAACCACGCGTGTGCTAACAGAAGCGGCGATTATGGGTAAGAAGGATGATCTGCGTGGCCTCAAAGAAAACGTCATCGTCGGGCGGCTCATTCCCGCTGGCACCGGCCTGACTTTTCACAATGCGCGCAAGAAGCAGAGGCTGTTGCTGAATACTGGCGAGCATCCTATCCTCAGCGAGGAAGATGCAGGGGAAACGCGAAACAGCGGATATACGGTCTAGGAACATTCGGGATTCAAAAATCTGAATTATGCCAATTGATATAAACGCCATAATTGCCGAGACTCGTGGCAAAAACTTCGAACTATACGAAGAACATGTTAATCCGGTTTTTGTCAAGGTACTGCGCGTGCTTGGCTTCAACCGCACGTGGGTTCGGGGGGAGGGACCGTATCTTTGGGATGAATCCGGCACACGTTACCTGGACTTTTTGACCAATTGGGGCGTCTTCAATTTTGGCCGCCGCCATCCCGCCATTCGTCACGCACTGCAGCAGGTGCTGGACTCGGATTTTCCGGGGTGGGTTGGTTTCGATGCCCCCCCACTCGCCGCCGCGCTGGCTCGTGAACTGGTAAAGCGCATGTCTCCCGGCCTGGATACTGTTTACTTCAGCAACTCCGGCACCGAAGCTATCGAAGCAGCTATCAAATTTGCTCGTGCATATACGGGCCGGCCTTCCACGGTTCATCTTGCGAAGGCTTTTCACGGACTGACGATGGGCGCCCTGTCGCTAAATGGGGAGGCCAGCTTTCGCAGGGGTTTTGAGCCAATGCTCCCGGGGAGCGCGGAATTGAAGCTGGGTGATCTCGCCAGCCTGGAAGCTCGTCTTTCAATGGGTGACGTGGCCGCTTTCGTCTTGGAGCCAATCCAGGGCAAAGGGGTTAATATCGCCAGTAACGAGTATCTCCTTGGCGCGCAGGATATTTGCCGTAAATATGGAACCCTGATGGTTTGTGACGAAGTTCAGTCGGGAATGGGGCGCACTGGACGCTTCCTCGCCAGCCAATGGATCGAGGACCTGCGGCCTGACGTCATTTGTCTGTCGAAAGCACTTTCAGGGGGTTATATTCCGGTAGGCGCAACGATTACGCGCCGCGCGGTCTATGACAGCGTGTACGACGGCATGCACCGCGCGATAGTTCATGCTTCGACTTTCGGTATGGGCAATATGGCGATGGCGGCGGGCCTGGCCTCCCTGAGCGTTCTGGACGACGAGCAACTGACTGAGCGCGCTATGGAGCTCGGGGCGCGTTTTCGCAGCGGTATCGAAGCCATGGTTCCGCGGTTCGAATTTCTGAAGGGTGTTCGTCAGCGTGGCCTCATGATTGCGATCGAGTTTGGTCCGCCGGAATCCATGTCGCTACGAGCGGCGTGGACGATGGTGAACAAGATGGATGAAAATCTTTTCGCTCAGGCGATTGTTCTCCCGCTTCTGGACGATCATCACATCCTTACCCAAGTAGCAGGTCATGCCATACCTATCGTTAAAATCCTGCCTCCGCTGAATATAGGTGAATCCGATGTGGATTGGTTCCTGGAAGCGCTTGAGGATGTGATGGTAAAGCTGCACAAGTTTCCCGGGCCGGCATGGGAGGTATTAAAGAAGCTGGGCAACCATGCGCTCACCGCGAAGCGGCGCGAGAGCCGCGCGACCACTATGTGACGGGTCCCGACTTTTAGAAAGGGGAGGCTCCGCACAAACCAAAAGATTCACCACAGCCCCGGTCGGACCCTCTTTTTTGTCCCGCATCAGTCCCTGCACGTTACTGTAAGCGGAAAGAGTTTGGCTTGACAGCGTCGAGTAAACCCCATAGAATTCGCAGTTTTTTAGCCGCCCTTAAGAACCGAAAAACACGGTGCGGCGGACTCCCGGATATTCGCATCGCCAGCGGGATCGGCGTATCGCGTCCCTGTTTTTTTAGGAAAAGAAATGCCGACAATCAGCCAGTTAGTACGTAAGCCTCGTGCGGCAAGACGAGTAAAAAGCAAGGTTCCGGCGTTGGGAAACAGTCCCCAAAAGCGCGGGGTTTGCACCCGCGTCTATACCACTACGCCAAAAAAACCCAACTCTGCTTTGCGCAAGGTCGCGCGGGTGCGGCTGACTAATGGTTTCGAGGTCTCCAGCTATATTGGCGGGGAAGGACATAATCTGCAGGAACACTCGGTCGTACTCATCCGTGGTGGCCGTGTCAAGGACTTGCCGGGCGTTCGCTATCACACGGTCCGGGGTAGTCTGGATACTGCCGGAGTGAAAGATCGCAAGCAGAGCCGTTCCAAGTATGGTGCCAAAAAGCCGAAGTAGGCTACGAGCAGTTGAGTGTTTGACGCCGGATGGGTCGGACTGAAAAACTTTATCACTTAAGCTGAATAATTACGCCAAGGTCAGAAAATGCCAAGACGGAGAGAAGTTCCAAAACGCGAAATTTTGCCTGACCCCAAGTACCATAACGCGGAGGTGGCCAAATTCGTTAATGTATTGATGACGCGTGGCAAGAAATCGGTGGCAGAGCGGATTATTTACGGTGCCATGGACCAGATTCAAAAGAAAACAGGCAAAGACCCGGTAGAAGTATTTACGCAAGCGTTGTCCAACGTGCGTCCCGTGGTTGAAGTAAAAAGCCGTCGCGTCGGTGGAGCTAATTATCAAGTTCCGGTAGAGGTGCGGTCGATTCGTCGGAATGCTCTGGCAATGCGCTGGCTGCGAGACGCTGCGCGTAAAAGGTCTGAAAAATCCATGGGCGCACGCTTGGCTGGTGAATTAGCGGAAGCAGCAGAAGGCCGGGGGGGGGCAGTCAAGAAGCGCGAGGAAGTTCATCGTATGGCGGAGGCCAACAAGGCGTTTGCGCATTACCGGTTCTGATGGTGACGGTGTTCCGCACCCTTATGTTTGGATCCTGTCTGATTCACCCGATTGAAGGCTGTATTTCTTAATTCGTCCGGGATTTTGCTCGTGGCGATTCAATTTTTAAGGTTTAAGCACAGTGGCAAGAAAAACACCCATTGAACGTTACCGGAATATCGGTGTAATGGCGCATATAGACGCCGGTAAAACTACGACTACCGAACGCATATTATTTTATACTGGTGTTTCGCATAAGCTTGGCGAGGTTCATGATGGCGCAGCCACTATGGATTGGATGGAACAAGAGCAAGAGCGCGGTATTACCATCACTTCAGCTGCTACCACCTGCTTTTGGAAAGGGATGGAAAATAACTATCCCGACCATCGTATCAACATCATCGATACCCCCGGCCATGTTGATTTCACTATTGAGGTAGAACGATCTCTGAGGGTGCTGGATGGGGCCTGCACAGTATTCTGCGCAGTGGGTGGCGTACAGCCCCAGACGGAAACCGTGTGGCGTCAGGCCAATAAATATAAAGTACCGCGTCTTGCTTTTGTCAACAAGATGGACCGCGCCGGGGCAAATTTCATGCGTGTTTATGAGCAGATCCAAAGTCGGCTCAAGGCTTACCCGGTACCCCTGCAACTACCGATAGGCGCGGAAGATAAGTTTGAGGGGGTGGTCGATCTGGTCAAGATGAAGGCTATTTACTGGGACGACGCCAGCCAGGGGATGAAGTTTGAAGAACGCGATATTCCAGCCGATTTAATGGATAGTGCCAAGCAGTGGCGCGAAAAAATGGTGGAAACCGCCGCTGAGGCGAATGAAGAGTTAATGAACAAGTATCTTGAAGAGGGCGATTTGTCCGTTGCCGACATTAAAAAGGGTTTGCGTATTCGTACTCTCAGCAATGAGATCGTGCCCATGCTGTGCGGTTCGGCATTCAAGAACAAGGGTGTCCAGGCCATGCTCGATGCCGTGCTCGATTACCTGCCGTCGCCGGTGGATATCCATGCGATCAATGGAGAGAAGGAAAATGGGGAGCACGCCGAACGTCATGCGAACGATGAAGAGCCGTTTTCGGGGCTGGCATTCAAGATTGCCACCGATCCCTACGTTGGGCAGCTGATTTTTTTCCGGGTGTACTCAGGTGTAGTGTCTTCCGGTGACACGGTCTATAACCCCATCAAGGGACGAAAGGAACGGATTGGACGGTTGTTGCAAATGCACGCCAATCAACGCGAGGAAATAAAAGAGGTCCGGGCCGGTGATATAGCGGCTGCGGTGGGCCTGAAGGAAGCTGTTACCGGCGACACGCTATGCGATCCCAACGACATTATCACGCTGGAACGCATGACGTTTCCAGAGCCGGTGATTCATGTTGCAGTGGAGCCAAAGACAAAAGTCGATCAGGAAAAGATGGGGATAGCGTTGAATCGTCTGGCCCAGGAAGATCCGTCTTTCCGTGTTCGCACCGACGAGGAGTCAGGCCAAACCATCATTTCGGGTATGGGCGAACTGCATCTGGAGATCATCGTAGACCGGATGAAGCGGGAATTTGGCGTGGAGGCGAATGTGGGCGCTCCGCAAGTGGCCTATCGAGAAGCCATCAAGAAATTTGTCGAGGTGGAAGGTAAATTCATCAAGCAATCAGGCGGGCGTGGGCAGTACGGGCACGTCTGGCTCAAGATGGAGCCGAACGAGACTGGAAAAGGTTTCGAATTTGTCGATGCGATCAAGGGCGGAACGGTGCCGCGTGAATATATCCCTGCGGTAGAGAAAGGCTTGCAGGAGACGCTCCCCAACGGGGTGCTGGCAGGGTTTCCGGTAGTTGACGTCAAGGTTACGCTATTCGATGGCTCCTATCATGATGTCGACTCCAACGAGAATGCCTTCAAGATGGCGGCCTCGTTCGCGTTCAAGGATGGTATGCGCAAGGCCAATCCGGTACTGCTGGAACCGATGATGGCAGTAGAGGTGGAGACCCCGGCAGATTTCATGGGTAACGTGGTAGGAGATCTGTCCTCCCGTCGCGGCATGATCCAGGGTATGGATGATTTGCCCGGACTCAAGGTGATACGCGCAGAAGTTCCATTGGCGGAAATGTTTGGCTATTCGACTTCGCTGCGGTCCGCGACTCAGGGGAGAGCAACGTATACCATGGAGTTCAAGCATTATTCTGAAGCACCAAAGAACGTGGCAGAAGCAATTATTAATAAGAAATGACCGTTACCAGGTAAAGGGACCATCATGGCAAAGAGTAAATTTGAGCGGACGAAGCCGCACGTGAACGTTGGCACGATAGGGCATGTGGATCATGGCAAGACCACGTTGACGGCGGCGATCACGATGGTATTGTCGAGGAAATTCGGGGGCGAGGCGAAGAGTTACGCGCAGATTGACTCGGCGCCGGAAGAGAAGGCACGGGGCATCACGATTAACACGGCGCATGTTGAGTATGAAACCCAGGGGCGCCATTATGCGCACGTGGATTGTCCGGGACATGCGGACTACGTCAAGAACATGATCACGGGCGCGGCGCAGATGGATGGCGCGATTCTGGTGGTGTCGGCTGCGGACGGGCCGATGCCGCAGACACGCGAACACATACTGCTGGCACGTCAGGTAGGGGTTCCCTACATTGTAGTGTACATGAACAAAGCGGACATGGTGGACGACGCCGAGTTGCTGGAGCTGGTGGAAATGGAAGTTCGGGAACTGTTGTCCAAATACAATTTTCCCGGGGACGACACACCGATAGTCATAGGTTCTGCGCTGAAGGCGCTGGAAGGCGATCAGAGCGACATAGGCGAGCCTTCCATATACAAGCTGGCTGAGGCGCTGGACAGTTACATTCCGGAGCCGGTTCGAGCGGTGGACGGTGCGTTTCTGATGCCTGTGGAAGATGTTTTTTCCATTTCCGGGCGAGGCACTGTTGTGACTGGGCGTGTTGAGCGGGGCGTTGTCAAGGTAGGCGAAGAGATTGAGATAGTAGGGCTGAAGCCGACGATCAAGACGGTATGCACGGGTGTGGAGATGTTCAGGAAGCTGCTTGACCAGGGTCAGGCTGGGGACAACGTTGGCGTATTGCTGCGCGGCACCAAGCGCGAGGAAGTTGAACGTGGGCAGGTTTTGGCCAAGCCTGGGTCCATCACTCCGCATACCAAGTTTTCTGCCGAAATTTACGTTCTGGGCAAAGAAGAAGGGGGGCGTCATACTCCATTTTTCCAGGGCTACCGGCCGCAATTCTACTTTCGCACCACGGATGTTACGGGTGCGATTGAACTGCCGGCGGGTACGGAGATGGTAATGCCTGGGGACAATGTTTCGGTGACAGTAAACCTGATTGCGCCGATTGCGATGGAGGAAGGTCTGCGTTTTGCCATTCGCGAGGGCGGCAGGACCGTGGGCGCAGGCGTGGTGGCAAAGATTATTGAATAACAAACAGGATCAAGGATAGGATTTAAAATTTAGTGCCAGGTGGCATCGAATCACCAATTCAGAATCCAATCCTCACCTGAGGTTGATTATGCAAAGCCAGAAAATTCGTATTCGCCTCAAAGCGTTTGATTACCGGTTGATTGACAAGTCAGCGATGGAGATCGTAGAAACCGCCAAACGCACCGGTGCGGTGGTCAAGGGCCCTGTGCCATTACCGACGCGTATCGAGCGCTTCGACGTATTACGCTCACCTCACGTCAATAAGACGTCACGCGATCAGTTCGAGATTCGAACACATCTGCGCCTGATGGACATCATGGATCCCACCGATAAGACGGTAGATGCCCTGATGAAACTTGATCTTCCCGCGGGAGTGGATGTAGAAATCAAGCTGTAGGTTCGGAAGTAGAACCTTTACTTCAGGGTTTTCCTGGTGATAACTCAGGTTCCCGATTCAAAACAAGAGTATATTGCCGGTCAATTGTAATCGGCACCTTTTCGAAAGGGTAATTAAAATGAGTTTAGGACTGGTCGGCCGCAAGGTAGGCATGACCCGTATTTTTACCGACGATGGCGAAAGCCAACCGGTAACCGTGCTTGACGTGTCTAACAATCGTGTTACGCAAATCAAAACAGATGTCACCGATGGTTATTTCGCGGTTCAGGTAACATTCGGGAAGCGTCGCGCTATTCGCGTTAACAAGCCTTCAGTGGGACATTTTGCCAAGGCTGCGGTAGAAGCTGGCCACGTGCTCAAGGAATTCCGTGTAGCGCAGGAGGCGCTGGACAATCTTGAGCCCGGCGCGGTCGTAGGTCTGGATATTTTCCAGGTTGGCCAGAAGGTAGATGTAACAGGCACCTCCATCGGCAAGGGCTATGCTGGCGTCATCAAGCGCCACGGTTTTTCCTCAAACCGGGCCAGTCACGGGAATTCCAAATCGCATAACGTTCCCGGCTCGATAGGGATGGCCCAGGATCCCGGGCGCGTATTTCCCGGCAAACGCATGTCCGGGCACCTCGGAAACGTACAGCGCACGACGCAGAATCTGGAAGTGTTGCGAGTTGATGCGGAGCGCGGCCTGTTGCTCATCAAGGGAGCGATTCCCGGTTCGAGAGGTGGTGACGTGGTGGTACATCCCAGTGTGAAGACCAGTCGCATCAGCGCAAAGTCCGCAAGCAAGGCGGACGTCAAAACGATGGAAAAAAGCGGCGCAAGACCTGGTCGCAAGGCGGGTGCATAATGGAACTTCAACTCATAGACGGCGACGGTCAGCCAGGTAGCAGTGTTTCCGCTCCCGATTCATTATTCGGCCGAGAGTACAACGAAGCTTTGATCCATCAGGTGGTAACGGCCTACCTTGCCAATGCCCGCAGCGGTAACCGCGCGCAAAAGGGTCGCTCGGATGTCGCCAAATCGACCCGCAAGCCCTGGAGGCAAAAAGGTACAGGGCGCGCACGCGCCGGATCGGCCTCCAGCCCATTGTGGCGCGGGGGGGGGCAGATATTTCCTAACAGCCCCACGGAGAATTTTAGCCACAAGGTCAATCGTAAGATGTATCGAGCTGGTATCGGATCCATCCTGTCCCAGCTTGTACGTGAAAACCGTTTGTCGGTGGTGGAGCAGTTCATGGTTGAAGTGCCAAAGACCAAGGCGTTGGCCCAAAAACTTCAAAACATGGGACTGGAAGAGGTCCTGATTATCACCGAAAACGTCGATGAGAATCTTTATCTCTCGTCGCGCAACCTGCCACGCGTAAAGGTGGTCGAAGCAGGCTACGCTGATCCGGTCAGCCTTATGCGCTTTGCCAAAGTGCTGGTGACTCGCGGGGCTTTGACGAAAATGGAGGAAATGCTTGCATGAGCGCGCAAACTTACAACCCGGAACGCCTGATGCAGGTGATATTGGCGCCCCAGGTATCCGAGAAGGCGACCTATATAGCGGAGAAACATAATCACGTCATATTTCGCGTGGCACAGGACGCCACCAAGTCCGAGATCAAAGCGGCCGTGGAGTTGATGTGGAAGGCTCAAAACGTTGAAGTGAAAAACGTGCGGACAGCCAATATTAAAGGCAAGGAAAAGCGTTTTGGCCGTTTCATGGGGCGCCGCAGCAATTGGAAGAAAGCCTATGTCAGCATCAAGGCTGGTCAGGAGATTAATTTTTCCGAAACTGCGCAAGGAGAGGTTAAATAATGGCACTGGTTAAAGTCAAACCAACCTCTCCGGGCCGTCGCGCAGTAGTCAAGGTTGTCCACTCGGGATTGCACAAGGGAGCGCCCTTTGCCCGGTTGGTGGAGAAACAAAACCATACCGCTGGACGCAACAACAATGGGCATATTACCACTCGCCATATGGGCGGCGGCCATAAACAACATTACCGCATCGTGGATTTTCGCCGTAACAAGGATGGTATAGGGGCCAGGGTTGAGCGATTGGAGTACGATCCCAATCGGAGTGCGCATCTGGCCTTGCTCTGCTACGCGGATGGCGAGCGCCGCTACATTATCGCCCCACAAGGAGTATCGGCCGGAATGCAATTGATGAGCGGTGCGGATGCGCCGATCAAGAACGGAAACGCATTACCGTTACGTAATATTCCCGTAGGCAGTACCATCCACTGCGTGGAAATGATGCCCGGCAAAGGCGCGCAACTGGCTCGCTCGGCTGGGACATCGGTACAACTCCTTGCGCGCGAGGGTGATTATGCCCAGTTGCGGCTGCGCTCCGGCGAGATCAGGAAGGTGCATGTCAACTGCCGGGCTACAATTGGCGAAGTTGGAAATGAAGAGCATAATCTTCAGTCAATTGGAAAGGCGGGTGCGCAGCGGTGGCGCGGTATCAGGCCAACCGTGCGCGGTGTGGTTATGAATCCCGTAGACCATCCGCATGGCGGAGGAGAGGGAAAGACTGCTGCCGGGCGGCATCCGGTCAGTCCCTGGGGCACACCCGCCAAGGGTTATCGTACTCGGGCCAATAAGCGTACGGACGGGATGATCGTACGGCGTCGTTATTCAAATAAGGGATAATTGTTCATGGCACGTTCTGTAAAAAAGGGCCCATTTGTTGATTTGCACCTGATCGCCAAGGTGGAGGCCGCGCGTGCAACCAGCGATAAGCGGCCGATCAAAACCTGGTCGCGGCGTTCGACTGTCCTGCCCGATTTCATCGGGTTGACTATTGCCGTGCATAATGGCAAACAGCATGTCCCGGTATATGTTACCGAGAACATGGTTGGGCATAAGCTTGGGGAATTCTCCCATACCCGTACTTTCAAGGGACATTCCGGTGACAGGAAAGCTGCAGCCGGACCCAGGAAATAGGAATAATCATTTATGCAAACAACTGCTGTATTGCGCGGGGTGAGATTGTCCGAACAAAAGGGACGGCTCGTTGCGGATCAGATTCGGGGGTTGCCGGTGGATCGTGCGCTTAACTTGCTTGCCTTCAGTCCAAAGAAAGGCGCCGTAATCATTCGCAAACTGCTTGAGTCGGCCATCGCGAATGCCGAACATAACGATGGGGCAGACATAGACGAATTAAAGGTGTCTACGATATATGTGGATCGCGGGTCGTCCATGAAGCGTACCAGTGCTCGAGCCAAAGGACGAGGCAATAGAATCGTCAAGCCAACCTGTCACATTCTCCTTACTGTTGGTGACAAAGCCGGCAATAAAAAACAAGGGCGTACCTAGACATATGGGACAAAAAATACATCCGACGGGTTTTCGACTTTCCGTCTTGAAAAACTGGTCATCGAAATGGTATGCGAATGGGAAAAATTTCCCGGGGATGCTGAATGAGGATATCAGGGTCCGGGAATATCTGAAAAAGAAACTGGCGCATGCGTCGGTTGGCCGGGTGATTATCGAGCGGCCATCCAAAAACGCGCGCATCACAATTTATAGCTCCCGCCCAGGTGTGGTGATAGGCAAAAAAGGCGAAGATATCGAAATTTTACGCGGCGCCCTGCAGAAGCTGATGGGGGTACCGGTGCATGTGAACATCGAGGAAATCCGCAAGCCGGAAATTGATGCGCAGCTGATTGCCGATAATATCGCACAGCAGTTGGAAAAACGAATCATGTTCCGTCGCGCCATGAAAAGAGCGATACAGAATGCCATGCGCCTGGGTGCGCAAGGTATCAAAATCATGAGCGCCGGCAGGTTGAATGGCATCGAGATAGCTCGTACGGAATGGTATCGGGAGGGCCGGGTGCCGCTCCATACTTTGCGCGCCGACCTTGATTACGGCGTTTCGGAAGCGAAAACGACCTACGGGGTGATAGGAATTAAAGTATGGGTGTTCAAAGGCGAGGTGATAGGGCGTAGCGACCAACCCGGAGCAGTCGGGCCTGGTGTGCAAACTCCCTCTTCGCCGGGAGAACCCGAAAGCAAGCGCCCAGCGCGGAGGCCTGCAGGAAGGGTTGAGATGAGAGGCGACGCAAGAGCGGGAGAAAAGAAAGTGACGAATAAACCTGATTCCGCGGTTGAGGAAGCCGCGAGCAAACCCGCAAGCAGAAAGATAGTGACGCCAGGAGATAAAGATGCAGCAGCCAGCTAGGACAAAATACCGAAAGCAGCAAAAGGGGCGCAATAAGGGCGTTGCCACTCGCGGTGCGAAGGTCAGTTTTGGCGAGTTCGGGCTCAAGGCAGTGGGTCGGGGCCGTTTGACAGCGCGGCAAATAGAGGCCGCGCGCCGAGCCATGACCCGCCATATAAAACGGGGTGGCCGTATCTGGATCCGTATTTTTCCTGATAAACCGATTTCCCATAAGCCGGCTGAGGTAAGGATGGGTAATGGCAAGGGTAATCCGGAGTACTTTGTGGCTGAAATTCAGCCAGGTAAAATGTTATATGAAATGGACGGGGTTGATGAGGTACTGGCAAGGCAGGCATTTCGCCTGGCAGCCGCGAAACTGCCGATCCAGACTACGTTCGTTGTCAGACAGGTGGGTGGTTAATCATGAAATTGAAAGTCAAAGACCTGAGGGCCAAGAACCCAGTGGAGCTGCAACGGGAGTTATTGGATCTTTTGAGAGCGAGATTTGGCCTGCGAATGCAACAGGCTACGCAGCAGCTAAGCAATACGGCTCAATTGCGTAATACTCGGCGAGATATTGCGCGCGCAAAAACCATCCTTGGCGAGAAGGCGAGGCAGTCATGAGCGAGGCCAACCTGAGCCGTACTCTTAGCGGAAGAGTAATGAGCGACAAGATGGACAAGACTATAACCGTTTTAGTCGAACGGAAGGTCAAGCACCCGCTCTATGGCAAAATCATCGTTCGTTCAAAGAAGTATCATGTTCATGATGAGAATAACGAGTTTCACGCAGGCGATATGGTGGTAATAGAAGAATGCCGCCCCTATTCAAAAACCAAAGCCTGGCGCGTGGTCAGAGCAACCGAAAAGGCTGACCAGATTAGTTGATCGGTGGCGAAGGCAGACTGAAAGGGATTTTGCCCTGTCTTGTTTTTCTCCTCAGATTGCCTTATAATTCCGGCCTCCTTATTTTCCGTTTTTTAATTTAACCGCAGCCGGTTCTTCTCGCTGCGTCACAACCCCCAACGGGTTCCAATACTATCTACGCCTTGGCTTGGGCTGGAAAAGTTGGAGAGAGTGAGAAAAAAATGATTCAAATGCAATCGATTCTGCAAGTTGCGGATAACACTGGCGCGCGTTCAATCATGTGCATCAAGGTATTGGGCGGTTCCAAGCGGCGTTACGCCGGTATAGGTGACGTCATAAAGGTTAGTATCAAGGATGTGGCGCCACGCGGCCGTGTAAAAAAAGGCGAAGTCTATAATGCCGTAGTTGTGCGTACTTCCAAGGGCGTTCGCCGCGCTGACGGTTCGTTGATCAAGTTCGACAACAATGCCGCAGTACTGCTTAACGCCAAGCTGGAGCCCATTGGCACGCGTATTTTCGGTCCAGTCACCCGTGAATTGCGCAACGCGCGCTTCATGAAAATTGTTTCACTTGCGCCAGAAGTTTTGTAAGCACGCCCAAAGGAAACTGTAATGCGAAAAATAAAGAAAGGTGACGATGTGATCATCACCACCGGAAAGGACAAAGGCAAACGTGGGACCGTGCTACGCATAGTTGACGCCAATTTAGTGCTGATAGAGGGTGCCAACAAGGTCAAGAAGCACCAGCGGCCCAACCCGAATAAAGGAACGGCGGGTGGCATTGTCGAGATGGAAAAGCCCATCCAGATTTCGAATGTCGCAATCTACAATCCCGCAACGCAGAAAGCAGACCGGGTAGGCTTCAGAACTATAGAAGGCAAAGGCAAGACCCGTTATTTTAAGTCGAGCGGAGAGCTGGTTGACGGCTAAGAAGGTAAAGGGAATAAATATGGCTCGTTTACAAGAGTATTATCGCAGCACCGTAGTCAATCAGTTGACGCAGCAATTTGGTTACAAGTCCGTGATGGAAGTCCCGCGCATTCGCAAGATCACGCTAAACATGGGAGTGGGGGAAGCCGTTGCCGATAAGAAAATCATGGATCATGCCGTAGGTGACATGCAAAAAGTTTCCGGCCAGAAGCCGGTGGTAACGAAGGCGAAAAAATCCATCGCCACTTTCAAGGTCCGAGACGGCTATCCCGTCGGCTGCATGGTGACGCTACGCCGTATCCGCATGTATGAGTTCCTGGATCGGTTGGTCAATGTAGCGATACCGCGTATTCGCGATTTTCGTGGTATTTCCGGAAAAGCTTTCGATGGCCGGGGAAATTATAATATGGGCATAAAAGAGCAGATTATCTTTCCGGAAATCGAGTATGACAAAATCGATGCGCTTCGGGGTATGAATATTACGATTACCACCACGGCGAAAACAGATGCGGAAGCGAAGGCGTTACTGGCCGCGTTCAAATTTCCATTCAAAAACTGAGAATATCATGGCTAAAGTAGCTGTAATCAACCGTGACCTGAAACGCCGCGAGACCGTAAGGAAATTTGCGGCGCGCCGTGCTGAATTGTTCGCGATTATAAATGACGCCAGTCTGAATGATGAAGACCGTCTTTCTGCCAGGATCAAATTGCAGATGTTGCCTCGTGACTCGAGTCCCGTGCGGTTGCGTAATCGATGTTCACTGACCGGCCGGCCTCGCGGTGTATATAGAAAGTTTGGCCTGGGCCGAGGAAAACTCCGCGATATTGCCATGGATGGAGAGATTCCAGGCGTGATTAAGGCGAGCTGGTAGATGACCATTAAAGCCGCTTGCAGGTGCGTTTGAATTGATGATGGCAAACGATCCCCTCGTATTTCAAGAGATTAGATCCAGTATGATAAAACCAGGTTTGGTCGGAAATTACGTATGGCCTTGTTACGAAAACAGGATTTCCAGAGGTGCCCCTAGATGAGCATGAGTGACCCTATCGCGGACATGCTGACGCGAATTCGCAACGCCCAGCTTTCCGAAAAAGCAACGGTTGTTATGCCTGCATCCAAGCTAAAGGTGGCCATTGCCCAGGTATTGAAGGATGAAGGTTATGTCGAGGATTTCGCCGTTCACGAGGCGAACGGCAAGCCCGCGCTGGATATCAGCCTGAAATATTATGCCGGACGTCCGGTTATCGAGAGAATAGAACGTATTAGCCGTCCAGGCTTACGGATTTACAAGGCGAGCGACAAGCTTCCGAACGTCATGAATGGCCTTGGGGTGGCAATAGTCTCGACATCCAGGGGTGTGATGACTGAACGAAAAGCGCGCGCCAGTGGGGTGGGTGGTGAAGTATTATGTATCGTTGCCTAAGAGTCTAAAGGTCTAAAAAATGTCTCGAGTAGGTAAAAATCCTGTGCCGGTGCCGGCGAATGTAGAAGTAACCCTGTCACCTTCCGAGGTGTCGGTAAAAGGCCCGCTGGGCACGCTGCGGCATAATCTCGTACCAGTCATATCCGTTGAACGCGAGGGTGAAAATTTGCTGGTAAAACCTTTGAACGGCTCCAAGCAGGCAAATGCAATGTCGGGAACCATGCGTGCGCTTCTGGCCAATATGGTCAAGGGGGTTACCAGTGGTTTTGAGAAAAAGCTGACATTGGTGGGTGTCGGTTATCGCGCGCAGGCGGCGAATGATGTTCTTAACCTGACGCTTGGATTCTCTCATCCCGTTACTCACAAAATGCCGGAGGGGGTGAAAGTGGAAACTCCCAGCCAAACGGAGGTCGTCGTCAAAGGCATGGACCGGCAGCAGGTTGGGCAGGTTGCCGCGGACATACGCGCCTATCGTAAGCCGGAGCCTTACAAGGGCAAGGGTGTGCGGTACGCCGATGAGGTTATTGTCCTGAAAGAAACCAAGAAGAAATAATAGGGATAGATATGCTGAAACCTAATAAGTCCCGTCTGCGCCGTGCGCGGCGAACCCGCGCCAAGATCGCCGAATTGAAGATAATACGGCTGGCGGTACATCGCAGCAATTGCCATATTTACGCCCAACTGATAGATGGTCCTACCGGCAAGGTATTGACCAGCGCGTCAACTCTGGAACCGGATCTTCGGACCGATCTGCCAAACGGGGGCACCACGGGTGCTGCGGCGGCAGTAGGTAAACGGGTTGCGGAAAAGGCGAGAAACCTGGGTATCGAGACGGTTGCGTTCGACCGTTCAGGTTTTAAATATCACGGGCGCGTGAAGGCGTTAGCAGAGGCTGCTCGTGCACATGGCCTCAAATTCTAAGTGAGGAAAACTGGTAATGGCTAAGATGCAGGGACGAATGCAAGGGAAAGTGCCGCAAGGCGATGATCGCGGTGACGGGCTCAAGGAAAAAATGGTGGCGATCAATCGAGTCACCAAGGTGGTAAAAGGCGGCCGTATCCTGGGTTTTGCCGCGCTGACAGTTGTGGGAAACGGGGATGGCGGTGTGGGCATGGGGAAAGGCAAGTCGCGGGAAGTGCCAGTAGCCGTGCAAAAAGCGATGGACGAAGCCCGTCGCAAGATGATCAAGGTGAGCCTCAAGAACGGTACGCTTCACCATCCCGTTATTGGCAGGCATGGTGCCGCGATGGTATATATGCAGCCTGCTTCGGAAGGTACCGGCATCATTGCAGGAGGTCCCATGCGCGCAGTGTTCGAGGTCATGGGCGTACATAACATTCTTGCCAAGTGTATTGGCTCAGCCAATCCTTATAATGTCGTGCGTGCGACCTTGAACGGGTTGAAGGCCATGAATACGCCGGCGGAAATCGCAGCAAAAAGGGGTAAGAGTGTGGAAGAAATCTCGGGATTGGTCAAATGACCGGGAATGAAAAAAAGATCAAGGTAACGTTGATCAAAAGCCTGATTGGCACCAAACGATCACATAGGGCGACCGCGCGTGGGTTGGGGTTGCGCGGAATTAACAGCAGCGTGGAACTGGAAGATACCCCAGCGGTACGAGGCATGATCAATAATATTTATTATCTGGTAAAAAGCGAGGCATAGATGCAGCTGAACTCGATCAAGCCCGCGGCCGGTGCCAAGCACTTTAAACGGCGCGTGGGACGCGGCATAGGCTCGGGTCTCGGGAAGACTGCCGGACGTGGTCACAAGGGACAGAAATCCCGCGCGGGTGGTTTTCATAAAGTGGGTTTTGAAGGGGGACAAATGCCCTTGCAACGCCGCCTACCGAAGCGCGGCTTCAACTCTTTAACCAAAAAAGGTGGCGCGGAAGTACGACTGTCCGCATTGAGCCGAGTGGATGGAGATGTTATCGATATTCTGGCATTGAAACAGGCAGGGATAATTCGGGGTTCCACCCACACCGCAAAAGTGATGCTTTCCGGAAAAATAGAGCGCGCGGTCAAACTACAGGGTATCTTGGCGACCGCCGGTGCAAAGGCGGCCATTGAAGCCGCAGGCGGTAGTGTTGAATAAGTTCGAGAGGACACAGATTGGCCGCTAGTGATTCCCTGCGGGGATTGTCCGGAAAACTGGGTGACCTGAAACGTCGGTTGTGGTTTTTGCTGCTTGCGTTAATTGTCTACCGCATCGGAGCGCATGTTCCAGTGCCCGGTATTGACCCCGTAGTGCTGAAAGACTTGTTCGAGTCCCAGCAGGGGGGCATTCTCGGGATGTTCAACATGTTTTCCGGCGGCGCGCTTTCGCGGTTCTCGATTTTCGCGTTGGGGATCATGCCGTATATTTCGGCTTCGATCATCATGCAGCTGGGGACCGTTGCCTTTCCTTATCTGGAAGCGATCAAGAAGGAGGGGGAATCCGGGCGAAGAAAAATTACCCAGTACACCAGATATGGCACCTTGGGATTAGCCCTGGTGCAAGGTTACGGCATATCAATCGCATTGCAATCCCAGCCGGGATTAGTGATTGAACCTGGCCCGATGTTCTTGTTGACCACGGTAATAACGTTGGTTACGGGAACCATATTTCTAATGTGGTTGGGAGAACAGATTACTGAGCGCGGTATCGGCAACGGTATATCTCTCATTATTTTTGCCGGGATCGTGGCCGGGCTGCCAAGCGCAATCGGCGGAACACTCGAGCTGGTACGAACTGGCGCCATGCATTTTCTGATAGCCCTGGGGATTTTTCTTGCGGCGACGGTCGTAACCGGTTTTGTGGTCTTTGTCGAGCGTGGGCAGCGCAAGATACTGGTTAACTATGCGAAGCGGCAGGTAGGCCGGAAAGTTTACGGCGGGCAGAGTTCTCATTTGCCGCTGAAGCTTAATATGGCCGGCGTTATTCCGCCTATCTTTGCTTCCAGCATCATTTTATTTCCCGCAACGCTGGCCGGGTGGTTTTCCAGTGGAGAATCGATGAGCTGGCTGAAGGACATAAGTGGCGCGCTATCGCCAGGCCAGCCCATTTATGTCATTTTGTATGCAGCTATGATTATATTTTTCTGTTTCTTTTACACCGCGCTGGTATTTAATCCTAAGGACACCGCGGAGAATTTGAAAAAAAGCGGCGCGTTCATTCCGGGAATTCGTCCCGGTGAGCAGACCACGCGGTATATCGAACGCATAATGCTTCGACTTACCCTCGCAGGAGCCATTTACGTGACGGCCGTATGCTTGTTGCCGGAATTCCTGATTTTGAAATGGAATGTACCGTTTTATTTCGGCGGTACTTCTCTCCTGATCATTGTGGTGGTAACTATGGATTTCATGTCTCAGGTCCAGGCGCACATCATGTCGCACCAATATGAGAGTCTGCTGAAGAAAACGAATTTCAAGGGTGGCGGCGGGTTACCGGCGAGATAGTTAATTTAAGGATAGGATGGCCAAGGAAGAAACGATACAAATGCAGGGCGAGATACTGGAAACGTTGCCGAACGCTACGTTCCGTGTCAAGTTGGAGAATGGTCACGTTGTGTTGGGGCATATCTCCGGCAAGATGCGCATGCATTACATCCGGATTTTGCCTGGCGATAAGGTAACTGTCGATTTGACGCCGTATGATTTAAGCAGGGCGCGAATTACATTTCGCGCTAAATAGCGGGGAGAGTGCACATGAAGGTGTTGGCATCAGTAAAGAAAATCTGCCGTAATTGCAAAATTATTCGGCGCAACCGCGTGGTGCGGGTAATCTGCACCGATCCGAGGCATAAGCAGCGTCAGGGTTAGTCGGCTGAAATGCTTCAGGTGTTATAATTCAAAACTTTTGTAGGAAGGCGTATGGCCCGTATTGCTGGAGTAAATATTCCGAATCATCAGCATGCCGAAATTGCGTTAACGTCGATTTATGGCATAGGTCGCGCCAGGGCGCGCGAGATTTGTGCGGCGGCTGGCATTGGCGTATCCACCAAGATTAAGGATGTAACCGATTCCCAGCTGGATAAGTTGAGGGATCAAGTGACGAAATTCGCGGTCGAAGGAGATCTGCGGCGCGAAGTCTCGATGAACATCAAAAGGCTTATGGACCTTGGCTGCTATCGTGGCCTGCGTCACCGCCGCGGCCTGCCGGTGAGGGGACAGCGCACACGTACCAACGCTAGGACGCGGAAGGGGCCGAGAAAGGCGGTACGGGCCTCCAGCGGAAAGGCGGCGAGATAATTGCTCGGTAGCTAACTGAACGATAGTTCAAAGGAATAAATCATATGGTAAAAGCGGCTACGAGAGTACGCAAGAAGGTCAAGAAGAACGTTGCGGAAGGTATCGCCCACGTTCATGCATCATTTAACAACACGATCGTGACTATTACAGACCGTCAAGGCAACGCTTTGTCGTGGGCGACATCCGGTGGCGCCGGTTTCAAGGGCTCGCGTAAAAGTACTCCGTTTGCAGCTCAGGTCGCAGCTGAGCACGCCGGTAAGCTCGCTCAGGAATGCGGCGTAAAAAATCTGGAGGTACGGATCAAGGGACCGGGTCCGGGACGCGAGTCGGCAGTGAGGGCATTGAATGCGGCGGGCTTCAAGATTACCAGTATTTCGGATGTGACGCCGGTGCCTCATAACGGCTGCCGTCCGCCGAAGAAACGTCGTATTTAAGGAGTAAGGACTGTGGCCAGAAATCTTGATCCGAAATGCAGGCAATGCCGGCGCGAAGGCGAAAAGCTGTTCCTGAAAGCGGAAAAGTGTTTTACTGACAAATGCGCAATTGAACGCAGAAACTATGCGCCTGGTCAGCATGGCCAGAAAAGTACGCGGTTATCCGATTATGGGGTACAGCTACGCGAAAAGCAGAAACTGCGCCGCATATACGGAATACTGGAACGCCAGTTCCGCAATAATTATGAGCTAGCTGACAAACAGCGCGGAATTACCGGCGAGAATTTACTACAGTTGCTGGAGTGCCGCCTCGACACTGTTTCCTACCGGATGGGCTTTGGCGGTTCACGTTCAGAAGCAAGGCAGATTGTGCGTCACAACGGGATCCTGGTAAATGGCCGCAGGGTCAACATTCCATCCTATCAGGTGAAACCGGGCGACGTCATAGAGGTTGTCGAAAAAGCGAAAGGTCATTTGCGTATAAAGGCCGCGCTGGAAGCTGCCGAGCAGCGGAAGTTCCCCGACTGGATAGAGATGGACGTTAAAGCCATGAAGGGCACATTCAAGGCCAAGCCGGAACGATCCGAATTGCCGCCAAGCATTAACGAATCATTGGTAATCGAATTATATTCCAAGTAATCAATCGCCTAAGCTTCCCGTAAAAGGATCAGTATGCTAAGTAACACTTTTCTTACGCCGCGCATTATCGACGTTCAGAATATTTCACCGCTGCATGCCAAGATCACCATGGAGCCGTTTGAACGTGGCTATGGCCACACCCTAGGAAACGCCCTCCGGCGTGTCCTGCTGTCTTCAATGCCGGGATTTGCGCCAACCGAAGTGCAAATCAGCGGCGTTGTGCATGAGTATTCGGCGCTGGATGGGGTGCAGGAGGATGTGGTCGACATTCTGCTTAACCTGAAAGGTATTGTGCTGAAATTGCATAATCGGGATGACGCAGTTCTGATTCTTAAAAAGAAAGGCGAAGGTACAGTTACCGCAGGTGATATCGAAGCATCCCACGATGTGGAAATCATCAACCCGGATCATATCGTTGCCCATCTCACCGCCGGCGGCAAACTCGATATACAGATAAAGGTGGAAAGGGGGCGTGGTTATGTGCCAGGAACGGTGCGACAATTAGCAAACGAAGGCCGTACCATAGGGAGTATTTTACTTGATGCTTCTTTCAGTCCCGTGCGGCGTGTGAGTTATTCGGTAGAGAGTGCGCGTGTCGAACAGCGTACCGATCTCGACAAGCTGGTGATGGATATCGAGACCAATGGGGTCGTCGATCCGGAGGAAGCAATTCGTTACGCCGCAAAGGTACTCGTTGAGCAGCTTTCAGTGTTTGCTGATCTCAAGGGTACTCCATTACCAGTTGAGCAGCCCAAGCTGCCGCAAATCGATCCGGTATTGCTACGGCCAGTAGATGATCTTGAGCTTACCGTGCGTTCTGCCAATTGCCTGAAAGCTGAAAACATTTACTACATTGGCGACTTGATTCAGCGCACCGAAACCGAATTGCTGAAGACTCCGAACCTGGGCAGGAAATCGCTTAACGAAATCAAGGAAGTGTTGGCCTCGCGCGGCTTGACGCTGGGAATGAAACTCGAAAGCTGGCCTCCATCCAATCTTGATAAAGGCAAAAAGGAAACAAGTTATGCGGCACCATAACGGACTGAGAAAACTGAATCGCACGAGCAGCCATAGGCTAGCAATGCTGCGCAATATGACAAACTCCTTATTGCGGCATGAGGTTATCAAGACCACTCTGCCAAAGGCCAAGGAATTGCGGCGTGTGGTTGAGCCAATGATAACGCTCGGCAAGAAGCCATCGCTCGCCAACCGGCGACTGGCATTCGACCGCCTGCGCGACCGCGACATGGTCGGTAAATTATTCGCTGAGCTTGGACCCCGCTATCAAACGCGCAATGGGGGGTATCTTCGTATTCTGAAATTCGGCTTTCGCCGTGGGGATAACGCACCCATGGCATTAATCGAATTATTGGATCGTCCAGAACTGCCCGTCGAATCAGAAGGAAAAACGGACAGCTAAGTTTGCGAGGCATCGAGTCGAAGAAGCCGGGTTGCCCCGGCTTTTTTGTTCGATAAGCTATAATGGTTGTTACTGCTGTCATGAGCGTCGCCCCGTTTACTGGATGTGTCAGTAGTGGCGACAGGTGTTCGTGTTGCAGGGTATGTACCGCGTTGCCGCTCGCGCGCATTAAAAAAATCTATAGTTCAGATGGAGCCGTCCTGATGGATATGGCAGATTGGAGCGACGCCGAACTTATTTCTGTACGCGAAAAACTTCATGTCTGGTGCCTCAAGCGCGAGGCACCAACGTGGGGAAATCGGTTCTGGAAGTGGGCGGGATATCTGGGAGCATTTGCCTTTCTCACGGGACTAACGGATATGTTTTTCGGTGGTCCAACCGTACCCAATTTTTTCTTGACAACGCTCGGAGCGATGACCTGTTTTTCCTGGTACAAGGGCGACAAGCAACGTAAAACAAACATGGATTTCGCCGAAAAGCTGGATCGGGAACTCGCCCACCGTGGCCTTACGTTTCGGCAATGATCCCGTCGCCCATGCGGGCATAGGGTACGAATAACGAGATCGATATTCTGATCCCCGACAAGAACTGCGCTGAACTTTTCAGGTCCTTCTGTCAGTTTGTGTGGACTCAGGGAGACCCGCTTCCCTTGATTTACGAAGTAGAGCATGAGATATATACAAAGCATGGCATCGATCTGCAAGCGTTGAAACACTTGCAAACAATCGGCCTGGTATCGCTAGAGGCGGTAGGGTACGTGAAGAAATGGTTTGGAAAGCACACACGCTTATTTTATTTTGGCAAGCCCACAAAAATCCAGTTTCCTCAAGAAGCGTCGAATCAGCTTGATCTTGGTCACGTACTCCTGACTGATAAGGGAAAAGCCCTGGCAAGGGATTGCGACGCAAGGTGCAATCAAGAGTTCTACGAGTATGTAATCGAGAGATGGTCTCGGCAGGGATTGGTCACATCCACCATCCTGAGGAAGCCATAAACAAGTCCTCCGCCGTTCTCGGCAAATAACGAACCTGTACAGGTTCAGGTTATCAGCCGTATTCGAGAAAATCCCTGTTCTGGCCAATTGCGCCGCTAACGGAGGCGTTCACTCGGTGAACCTTGTTTTACATCAGGTAGGTATCGATACCTGTCAGCAATAAATCATATTGCGCCTCCACCAATTCCTTGATCAACAGCGCCGGAATGCCGCCTACCACGTTACCTTCCAGAGCCAGCCAGCCTACCGCATCCGCTGGCCCCAGACTGACGACATAACCCAAATCCCGGTGAAAATAGGGTTCAAGTAATTTGAAAGAGCCCGAGTGGCGAATAATATTCCTTGCCGCTAGCATGCCCTTGCGCACGGCCGATTGGGCCGTCATAGTATTGGAGCCAAATGCATTATAGATGGAGCAGTCGCCGGCGGTAAAAATTTCCTGTAGCGCCTCCCCTTCGACCAGGATTTGTCCGAATACGTTAGCGGAGACCGGTGCTACAGGTTTTTTGCCGAGGAACAACAGTGAGATCGTGGAAGGCAAGGTGAACTGCCGGTTGGTGTGTCGTTCTTCCAACAGAATCTTGTTCCCTTGTTGCCCACGATAACGAGTATCGGGATAGAAATCGATATCTAGGTCAGCCATGCGCGCTTCGGCATAGGCGGAAAATCCCGGCGGAAACTGATTAAGCACACGAGCTTCTCCATGAATTAGACGCAAGCCACATTCAATCTGTTGGCGGCGGAGGAAGTCCGCGATTTCAAACAGGAATTGAATACCGGTTGCGCCTCCGCCAATGACTGAAATGGACTGTTCTTCCATGTCACTCGCATTAAGCCGGCTTTCCAGCAAGTGGGGGCCCGGTACGGACATGAAATCGTAGAGATCGAGGACATTTTCCGATTTAACCATCTGTGCTATAGGAGAGCCAGAAGCGATCAGAAGATAATCAAAATTAATTTCCTCACCGTTAACAGTAATGAATCTTTCATTCTGCCATTGCCTGAGAACGCGTTCATCCAGCGCCGGCTCGGCACGGATGTGACGGCAGCCAAAGCGGTTTTCCAGAGCTGTAAACGGTATCAAAAAATCTTCCAGGGGATACCTGAAAGTTTCATGAAGATGAGTAATCTTGAGATGGTGAGATCTTGGATCGACTATCGCGATACTGGCGTCCGGTATATGGCGCAATAGCGTAACCAATGCTGCGATTCCCGCGTAGCCTGCCCCTATGATTGCAATCTTGAGCTGGTTATGCCGGGGTATGTAAAATGGCAGAAAAGGCACGGTTCCTCCTTTGCAGGTGCGAGTCGGTTTTATAACCCGCGATCTTTTCCCCTCTGAAATTTCCACAACGCCAGTCGAGGCCGCTTGTGTCCTGGAAGAAAGGGGAGCCCCTCCTTATTCAGCGTTTCCCCAAGGGTTCTAATCTGGCTGCGGGTGTAGATCTTGCAGGCAGAGGCGAGCGTACACGAATGTTGAAGCACGCGGTCGCGTTTTGTCATAAAATCGAGAATCATTAATAGATCATTCCTGTTTTTTTTGGAATCAGCTCTGATCTCCAGTGCTCCATCGCCCATTTCCAGAACGAAGCGAGGTCACTTTCGAACAATTCGGGTGGTGGCATCTGTCCGAGGAGCTCCATCGCAGTTACCAAGTGCGGCACAGGATCGGATGCATTAATAGTTTCGGCACAGCTTTGCTTGCTGAGTTTCTGGCCTTGTGCGTTAACCACGATCGGAAGATGCAAGTAGAAGGGGGTGCTGTAACCGAGTAACTGTTGCAAGTAAATCTGCCGAGGGGTGGAATTCAGCAAATCTTCACCGCGAACCACATGAGTAATGGCTTGCTCCGCATCATCCACTACTACGGCCAGTTGATAGGTAAAGACGCCGTCGGCGCGCTGCAGCACGAAATCCCCGATATCCCGGTCCAGTTGTTGTCGAACCAGCCCTTGCAGTGCATCGCTGAATTCAATCGTGGTGTTATCGGTTCGAATTCGCCGTGCTGACCGATAGTCACTAGAATGATTGCGTTTTCTGCATGTGCCTGGATAAACCGGCCCGTCTATTCGTATAGTTGCCGAATCGGCAATCTCCTTGCGACTGCAGGAGCAGGGGTAAATCATATGCCGCGTTTCAAGCGTGGCAAGGGCAGCCCGATATGCATTATCGCGACGACTCTGATAGACCACCTCGCCATCCCATTCCATTCCTGACCGTTCAAGAGCTTTCAGAATCTCTCTTGATGCGCCCGGAACTTCGCGCGACGGGTCGGGATTTTCAATCCTCACGAACCAGTGACCATCATTTGTTCTTGCCTCCATAAAGCTACCAACGGCTGCGACGAGAGACCCCAAGTGTAATGCGCCGGTGGGAGAAGGTGCGAAGCGGCCCCGATAAGCTGGCCGGGTTGATACATGACGGCTTGTCAATGAGGATGGACCTTTTTTTCCACAATTTCCTCTTTCGCGGCCCCGTCACCGTCCATATGAGCGGCGAAGTTTGCAGGTGCCCCTCGCGGGTCGGTCTCCCTGACCCTCCCCGATCCCGCTTCGCCGAGGCCCCTCCGGCGACGTGTTGGCGTGCACTGCGCACACTTTCTGATATCTTAGACCAGGCTACGACCTATGTCGTGCGCCTTGTGATCATCCCGATTTTACCGCAACGCGCTCCGCTTAGGGTTTGCTTAGGGTTTCCCTAACCCCACATGCGTTTCGATGCGGGTCGTCAGAATACATGAGGCCCAGAAGATCTTGCGCATTAGTTATTTTCAGTAGAGATCAAGTAAAACACGATGAAACCCAAACGATGGCAGGACGTGATCTTCGCATTATCCAGTCCCGGAGTAAATTTCCATCCAATCAAAACCACTTCTAAAGAATGGTTTACACTATAGCGGTTCTCAAAAGAGGACAGGAATTGGACAACATGCCGCTGCGCTCCTCTGGTCTTTTGGGGTTATGCGGGTTGATTTGGTATGGAAATTGCTGTGTTCAGTGCTGACATTCGGTGCTGACAAACTGCTTGACTTGGGGCATCTTCGCGGATAGTCTTTACGGGGTTGTGGGTATGTAAAGTATTGGTAACAAGGTCTTGGCAGGAAGTATTGGCAGGTGGAAGTATTGGCAGGTGGAAGCAGGGTTAAGAGTGAGTAGTGGTAATGAAGTCCTGGAAGGGAGTCATGGTAATTTGGGGCTCATCAATTCAGGCAAGCCGGAGAGGCGCTGGTGGGAGGCAAGGGAGAGGGCGCCAGACCGGAGAGCGAAGCATTACACGATTAACGCAACAGGAGAAAGA
>JACDGV010000061.1:0-1223 GCA_013821425.1 Nitrosospira sp.
ATAATGGGCCGAATATACGGCTGACTGATGCTGACGATACGATCATCGCAACGCCGGGTATGATTTGCGTACATGGCATATTGTTGTTCATACAGATGCGGTAAAACCCAATAACGGCGCAATAGCCAATTGGGTAACGGCAAGGGCATGCCATACGGATAGGCCGTTAACAACCTTTCAATATAGCCCAAATTGCGGCGCAGAAACTGCAATTGCTGCCTGATGCCAGAACGGCGCCGCTTGTTTGAAGGACGTTTAAGCTTGACTACGCTGAGGTAGGCTTTTCTGGCAACCTCCCGATAAGTACGTGGTTTCTTTTTCTGCGGGTTGCTGCTGTGGGTATGCAGTGTATCAATGATGCGTTCGCTTAGTTCCCGCGCTTCATTCAGCAGTCCAAGATCCGTTGGATAGCGTATCGCTTGTTCCACAACGCTCGCGTCAACGATCAATTTGCCATGATTTTGGGGTAGTTCATCTGTTAAAGCTACTTCTGGATTGTCTCCAGGAACAGCTTCGCTGCGTGCAGCCGCATCGCCATCTTGATCATCATCGTCAGCTTTTACCGTTTGTTTCGCTCGTTTAGGCTCAATCGCGTCAATAATCGCTTCATGAAATTCATCAAACACTGATTGACCCATCCGTTTACGGATTTCCACAAATAAAGACGGTGCAAACGGCGCTGCCGACTGAAATCCTTTCAGACCAATAAAATATTGCAAGTACGGATTTTCGCGGATCTGTTCAATCGCCTCATCATCCGAGACCGATAGCTTATGCTTAATAATCACCGCACCAATCACAAGTCGTGCATCTTTGGCTGGGCGGCCTAACGTTCCAGACAGCTTCTTATGATAACTCTGCGCCAGATCATCCCATGGAATGCATTCACTTAGCTTTACCCAACGATTGCCAGGGTCAAGAATCATGTCTGGTGGTGTATCAAATCCGGGTAGGGTGCGTTGTGTTTGGCTCTTATAGCGAATCATAGTGCACGGTTTATGGCGTTATTTCATCAATTGATGTGCACTATTTTACCAAAATATGATGCATTTATCAATTTAATCAGCTGGTTATACTTTCTGAGTAAGCTCTAAATACATGGACGCCCGCGGTATGCCAAGCTTTCAATCGATGATTTTAAGAAGGTAAAGATTGCAGCCATACATCCTGACTTTGTGTGAGGCTCATTGCCTCTGTCCCTGATGGAATACGCTGATTGGGGC
>JACDGV010000061.1:1233-2750 GCA_013821425.1 Nitrosospira sp.
ATTTCATCAATTGATGTGCACTATTTTACCAAAATATGATGCATTTATCAATTTAATCAGCTGGTTATACTTTCTGAGTAAGCTTTAACTAGTTTAATATCGAAAAAAATTTATTTTCTACAATGATATTATGAATATTTATAGTAAATTATATATTTATAATCATATACATGATGCGCTACAGGTAGATTTTCAAGATTGGGTTTTTGTTTGTGGTTGGTACGCTAGTTTCCACTAAAACACAAATTGCGTTTAATAATCTTATCTTTAATCTATTTTTACTGATAAGGTAAGCCGATCCTGGATTAGTACTGGTGGAAACAGCTATAACACGTGCCAGAATCTATTGATCTAACAATAACCGCAGGTGAGGTACCGTAGCTCAACAAATGCTGCTTGTAGTGATAGTAACTGCTAAAATCCTACGACGAATGATTTTTATTTAGTGATGGTGCAATGCAGGCAAGCGGTGAAAATTCTTTGGTCAAGTGGTGGAACAAACTGCAGTCTTTTCCCGCCGGAGACCGTCTGTTCAGTTTTGCGCTTGGTCGCATAGTGCCTTATAGCGGTAGCATTTCCGCCAGAGTGGAAGCGCTCTCACCAGGTCACGCCAGAGTTTCAATTAAAGACCGGAGAAAAGTGCGTAATCACCTTAAGTCGATCCATGCCATTGCCTTGATTAACCTCGGTGAAATCGCATCCGGGCTCGCCGTGTTATCTACCATTCCTGTTACTATGCGTGGCATCTTGCTTGGACTGGAAGCGGAATATGTTAAAAAAGCGCGCGGTAAACTGACGGCCACTGCCATGTTCAAATTGCCGAGTGAAATAAACGATAACTCAACCGTGATAGTTACCGCAGAATTAATCAACGAAGCGGGCGAACTCGTGACCCGTGTACATGCGACCTGGCTGCTAGGTTATAAAAAATAAAATGGACAAATTGCCTTTACCTGTCGCCGCTCAGCAATTTGTCGCATTACTGGGTATCGATTATCCCATTATCGGTGGGCCAATGTATCCTTGTAGCAACCCAGAGCTGGTCGCCGCAGTATCTGCTGCAGGGGGAATTGGAGTATTGCAGCCGATCTCGTTAACATATGTTTACGGCCACGATTTCAGAGCAGGAATTCGCTTAATTCGCGAACTCACCGACCGTCCAATCGGCATGAATGCGTTAATCGAAAAGTCATCAAAAAAGTATCGGGAACGTATGACTGAATGGATTGATATCGCATTGGAGGAGGGTGTGCGATTCTTCGTCACATCTTTAGGTAAGCCCGACTGGGTGGCCGAACGCGTGCATGCCGTCGGTGGCCTGATTTACCACGATGCCACGGAAATGAAATGGGCGCGGATTGGTCTAGACAATGGCGCCGATGGCTTGATCTGCGTCAACAATCGTGCAGGTGGTCACGCGGGTGAAAAATCCGTACGGGTGCTTTACGACGAACTTCAATCACTCGATGTCCCTTTAATCTGTGCCGGTGGTGTCGGTGATTCAAATGGTTTAAAGC
>JACDGV010000025.1 GCA_013821425.1 Nitrosospira sp.
GCCCGCCCAATTTCTCCTACACCGCCCACGACGGCTCAAGCGGCACCCTGAAGGACTTCCGCGAGGAGAGCAACGTCCTGCTGGTCGTGTTCTCGTGGCCGCAATCGCATGAGCGCCTGGAGCAACTACGCGCGCTCTATTCAGAGCTTGCCGCTGTCAATACGGTGCTGCTGGCGGTGCCGCAGGATGACCCCGATGCGCAGGAGCTGGCCGAGATTGCCGCCAAGGTGCCCTTCCCGGTTGTAACCCAAGGCGCGCGCGAGATGGCGCGAAGCTACGCCCTGTTCCGCCGCACCCTAAGCAAGCCCGACCTGCTGGGCGAGGGGAGCGTGCCTGCGCATATGGAGTTCCTGGTGGACCGCTACGGCTATCTGCGCGCACGCTGGATTCCCGATGCCGACAGTACGGGTTGGGACAATACCGCCATGCTCATGCAGCAGATCGCACAACTCAACCGCGAAAAAGAAATACTGCCGCCCCCAGGCGATCATGTGCATTAGCCCGAGCCAGCGGCGAAACATCTGGAACCGAAGTCAAAGAAGTAAAAGCAACATGGTATCCGGGATCGATGATCTCGCTGCTACATTCCCTTAATCTATCCCTCTCAAGGAGATATCAATGAGTAAACTGCTGGCCACCGTTTTGATCAGCGCAACGTTGGCCGTGTCATTCACCGCTGCAGCGCATACCGAGGAATATTTCGACTCCGTTAACGCTCCCCATGGCGGCCAGATGCGCATGGCGGGACCTTACCATCTCGAGCTTGTCACCAAGGAAAAGGAGATCGTGGTATACGTAGGCGATCACGCCGATAACAAAATCAGTACCAAGGGAGGAGTGGGAAAAGCAAGCATCCAGCAAGGCAAGGGCAAGCCCCATAACTCGATAAAGCTGGAGCCGGCTGGTGATAACATGCTCAAGGGCACAGGGGATTTCTCGGCTACCCCGGAAAGCACGGTCATCGTATTCCTGAAATTACCGGACCAGGAGGCGCATTCCGCCCGCTTTACCCCGCGGGAGTCCGGGGCAAAAAAGGCAAAGAAGCCACAGGAAAAAAAGCGCGCCCAAAGCCATGACGGACACGACGATCACATGCATCATTGAATGCAGGCAAATTAAAGTGGGGAAGAACTGAAAAAAGGCGTCTGCGCGTCCGTGGGAAGCCCGGATAAGCCCGAAGACGCGTCTGGCCGCAAGTCGCTCAGGGGCATCCCTGAGAGTAACCAGTAACCAGTCGCACTCATGCCTGGATATTCACCGAGCCATGCAAGGTATCCGCCCGCAGCGCGGCGTCACGTCCCCTTTTTATGTTGATACGAATTAATAACAGTAACCCGATGACAAAATAAATGCCGGTAATCAACATGGCAAGCCGATGATCGCCACCCGAAATCCAGCTAACCCCCCCATAGGTAATCGGCCCAAATATCGAGGATACTTTACCCGTCAGGCCCCATAACCCGAAAAACTCCGCCCGTCTGGAACCAGGGCTGAAATAGCCGACCAAGGCCCGGCCAGCAGACTGGGAAGCGCCGAGACACAGGCCGGCAATATTCGCTGCCACCCAGAACATGGGTCGGCTCTCCGCCATCCACGCAAGCAGTACCATAACGATCCACCCGCCAAGGGTGATCGCCAAGGTGGGGACATGCCCGATTCGGTCCTGTATATTGCCAAATGCAAATGCTCCTGCAGCGGCGGTGATGTTGACCACAAGGACTAGAAACATGGTGTCGCCTGTGTCGAAATGCATCACCTGTTGAGCGTATATTGCCGCGAGCGTGATTACGGTCTGAATGCCAGCCTGGTAAAACAGGAGGCAGGCGAGAAAACGCACCAGGTCTTGGAAGTCGCGCACCCGTCTAAGCGTGTCCCCCAGGCGTGCAAATGCCTCCCGCATCACGTTTTCGCCTGGAAGATGCGGCTGGGGTAGAGCGCGTTCCTTGAGAAAAATAAAGGTGGGAATAGCGGACACGGCAAAAAACCCCGCGGTGATCAGCATGGTTACTGGCACAAACTGATCTGCGGACTCCCCCGACTGCTGCGCCCAGGTGACATATGCGAGCGACAGACCGAGGCATATCAACCCCCCAATATAGCCGAGGCTCCAGCCCCATCCCGAGACTTTCCCGAGCGCCTTGCTCTGGGACAGTTCCGGTAAAAAAGCGGCAATCAGGTTTTCACCGCAACCAAAGAAAAAATTGCTGAGTATTATCAGCCCAACCGCCAGCCACAAATCCCCTGGGCCTACGAAATAAAGCAGAGCCGTGAACAGAACGCAGCCCGCAGCGCTCAGCGATAGCAGCCGTTTCTTTGCGGCATACGCATCAGCATATGCCCCCAGCACAGGCGCAGTGATAATAATTAGTGCATACGAAACTGCAAGCGATGCTGTCCAGGCAAATGTTCCCCACTCCTCATTGTTTGTTACCACCGAAACAAAATAAGCGTTGAAAATCGCCGTAATCACTACTGTCGTGTAGCCCGAATTGGCGAAATCGAACATCGCCCATGACCAGGCTTCGCGCCTGCTGACGCCCGCAGCAAGGTGACGTGACTTGCGCGCTAGGACCACAGGTTGCGCCAAGGGTCGGAACTGACCATCTGCTAATTCCGGTATCTCATTTATCTTTATGGCAAATCCGCAGGAAAAGTGCACCTGCACCCTCGCGAAAGCGCACGGACTTCCTCAATGTAAGTGAGCGCAAACTTACAGAGGCGCCAAATGGACCCGTGTCAACGCAATCCCTGTCCTGCCCTGATTCTGCGCGCCAGGAATCCCCATTTCAACGCTAAATAGGAACGTGCACGGGACAGCCCAGCTACTTCTGGCTCTGGCCAATCCGGGAAGTGTCAGTGTCTTATATTTTCCTGGTTACCGCAAACACTAACGAGCACCCCTATCAAGTTCAGCATCCCCTCCATCAGCAAATTAAGATGTTCTTCGCTACGCTCGAAAGACCGTAGCAAGGTTAGCGTCGGCTCAACAGGTATTTCGCCGTTATTCATCTGATGATGCGCGAGATTCAAAGCAAGCAATCGCGCGCAGTCAGCCAACTGCTCCTTCGTCGCATTTTTCAGGAGAATATCCACTAATTCATACGCTTGTTCAAACGTCAGTGTCTCAGACATGAATGATTGCCCATTATTAAGTAAATACGTTTTCCTTCGCTTCAACCCTGCCGAGAACGCTTGCCGAACTCGCGCACCTACAAGGGCCGCCGGCTCACTGGTAAACCATGAGCTAATACCCGGAGCAAGCAAATCCACGACAGCGAACACATCTTGCATATTAAACATCTCACCGGGTATTACCATTGGACTGAAGTACGTCTTCTGGTGTGGGCTTCCTACATAGGTTTATGACGAATAAAGCGGCGCGGGATTCAGACCGGGGAGGAGCGATTTGAGACTTGAATGGCCGGAGCAGCACAGAACGGCCTTGGGTGGCCGAAAACGGCGACACTGCTTCAATTCGGGCTTTTCAAAGGGCACCGGCACTACCAGACTATCGCTTGGCGCTGGCTCTCGGATCGATTGCTCTTTTCTCCTGATGAGTGTGCGGGCGCGCAGAAATCGGCTCGGGAAAGACGTAAACGCGCTGCCTAATGAGGCTAATCAGGAGCCCTGGAGAGACAGGGAGTGGCATCCGGGAGGCGGATAGATAGACCCCGGGCTCATCTTCCTGCAAACACCTGCGGGTCCGGAGACCTCTGTATGTTTAACGGAGTAAGCGCGCAAGGCGCTCGGCTTCAAAACTCGATTGCAGGATTCCACCAAAAAATGAACTGGGCCGATCACTTGAACCGAAGACTCACTTTCGAATTGGTTGCAAAAAACGATAGCAGGTCAGCACCATTACCTCCATCAACTGGGAGCGGGCGACGCGGCGCTTTAAAACAACGTGGCCGGCGGCATCGACGCCATGAAGCTGAAACACATTTTTTTGCCAGATCTATCGCCAGAAATTTAATAGCCATGAATGTTCTCCTTGTGAATGGGTCTTGAAACGCTAGCATGATGTAGGCTGCCTGAGCAGGCCATCCCATTAAATGGAAAGCCAAGTATGGTGGTCTCGATGTTTCCGAGTTGGTGCGGGTGAAAGAACTGGAAGCGGAGAACAGCCAGCTCAAGCGCATGTATGCGACCCTGGCCCTGGAGAACGACGCGATCAAGGCGGTTTTAAAAAAACTGTAACGCCGTCCGAACGCCGGGATGTGGCACGCTGTCTGGTGCAGGAGCAAGAGCTGTCGGTGAAGCAATCCTGCCAAGTGGTGAGCCTGTCTCGGGCGGCGTATTACCGGGAGACCAAGACTGCATCTGTACGTGATGCAGCGGTTATTGAGGCGTTCAATGCGGTGGTTGGCAAACATGGGCGCTGGGGCTTCTGGAAGTGTCATGACCGGCACAGGCTGGATGGGCATGCATGGAATCACAAGCGTACCTGGCGGGTGTATTGCACGATGAAGCTCAATCTGCCGCGCCGTACCAAGAAGCGATTGAACAGACCAATGCAGCCCGTTGGATGCGCCCACCCTGCCGAACCAGATCTGGGCGTTGGACTTCATGAGCGACAGTTTGTACCCAGGGCGGCGTTTCAGGACACTCAACATCCTGGACGAAGGCGTGCGCGAAGCGCTGGCCATCGAGATTGATACCAGCCTGCCCGCGATGCGCGTGGTGCGTGCGCTTGAGCAACTTGAAACCTGGCGCGCACCGCCCAAAGCGATTCGCCTGGACAATGGCCCGGAACTAACGCCACAGTATTTTGCCGACTGGTGCAAAAACAAGGGAATCGAACTGCGCTTTATTCAGCCCGGCAAACCGAATCAAAACGCATTTATTGAGCGCTTTAACCGGTCGTACCGCACCGAGATTCTGAATGCCCGGGTATTCGAATCGCTCGACGAGGTCCGTGAGATCACCTATGAATGGGTGAGAAACTACAATGAAGAACGTCCCCATGTTGCGCTGGGAAACCTGCCCCCAGCCGTGTTCCGCGAGCGATTGCTTGCAGGGAAAATCTCTACTTCTGAACTGTCTACTTGACGGGGGAGCTTACGATGTGACGGATCGTATAGAAATACGTTTAATCACTTAGGAAAGCGTTTTTATATGTATGTGCTTCTATTTGCAGGATTTTATTTCTCATCTTTAAATAGTTGTTTTTCTCTTTTTCCTCGGACTTATACTTATACATCGACATCGTAGACGATTCAAATTGTAAATCGAAAGTTTGTGCAATTATTTCTCGAAGTGGCCGGCAGGAGGAACCTTTCACTTCCCCATTTTCTATCAATGTATCTAAATTAGATATGACATCTACCCTATCATCATGCTGTCGCTAGATAAATCCTTTCGTGGTCGATCCTATAATCAGTTTATTCCTGAGCAACACATCATTTGGAAAGTTATCAATAGTTAAAGGCGCTTGGATGATTGGTTGATACAGATGCACCGCGGGTTTGATTAAACGTCTTCTAATAACCGGATGTTTTACTTTATGGTTGATTTTATAGTCTGAGCACTCTAACAACGCATCGTTGTTAATAAATGTTGTTTTAGGAAAAGGGAATCCGCAACGGGCGGCGCACATGAAATCCCATGACATATTAAGTAAGCAGATATTGTTTATTTTTAACAGGAAGCATGACGGCTGTAACTGAAAACCTAGTGTTTCTGCCCCAAATGTATTTAAGCCCTTCAGTGCAGTATCAATTGTGTAAACCGCAATCATCCGGTCTTTCTGGCCTATCCTCGAGTTGATATGAAACTTTGGAGGTATTTTGGTGGGATTATTATGCAAGTAGGAATAGCCAAGCCAAAGCCCAATTCGGACTTTATCTAACCAGTCCAAAAGCAAAATATAGTCTCTCGCGGATAATGAGTTGTGAACGATCAATCGTAGGATTAAAGATTTCGCTTGATTTTCCAACTCGGAATATTTTTCGTTACATAGGCGGCAGGAGGGAAAAACAAAACTTGACCAATCAAATCGAGGTATTTTGCCCGTGTTGTGATTCATCCCGAAGTTGACGACTCTCTTGGGATCTCCTGTAAGACTAATCAACCATTGTGGTAAAACATGTTCCTTGTTTTTGTTCGTGGGGGTATTTCCACAAAATATGCAAAATCTTTTTGAAGGAGTCATCTGAACAACTGCTCGACCTGTAATTGAAGTCTATAATTTAGACATGAAAAAAAATATGTTAAGGCTGGAATTTAGTTATAAAAGATTCATCAGTTGGCGAAGCAACCAAAGAAAGCACGAACCAAAAATGTCCGGGCAGCAGAAATCGTTACATAGAACCGGAGGTAAAATGGGCGTTAGCTGCTTAACACATTGATAAAAATAAGTCTGTACTATGTGTGCGGTACTTCAGCGGCGCGCCGAGTCTCACCTATGGGTCCCACCCCACCCTTCCAACGGTTTCTGTAACGCACTGGTCGAATCACATCGAATTGTGATCGAGGCCTCCAAGAGTAGCGAAGACACAATGCCGTTTTAGCGCTAGAAAAGTACAAATTGGCAGTGTTAAGTGCCCCGGGCGTGCCCCGAATAATACAACTAACAAGAGTTAACTGCTAACAGACTGATTAAATTGGTGCTGTTGAGAGGAGTCGAACCTCCGACCTACTGATTACGAATCAGTTGCTCTACCAGCTGAGCTACAACAGCCCGAAGAGAGGGGTGAAGGCATGATTATAGAGGTTTGGCTAACAGCGGGCAAATTGGCACGCTACTCACCCGCCCCCATTTCAAGCCCACTCTCCTGCCGAGAGCGAGCGGGGGGAAACAGGCTCATCTTTTATGCAGCCGAACCGGCGAGAGGCCGGTCCAAGTATCACCTCGCCTGGTTGCGAAAAACCAGCTAACGCACCCCTAAACGCTACTGCGGCGTTATCTTGACTGCCTTGGTTAATAATATCCGATCAGACCCCTGTGCAACGCGTGATATGACCGTATTTTCAGGGAATAGCGCCGATACGTCCTTAAATGAATAGACATTTTCCGCCGATTAAGTCAAACTTCCCGCCATGCAAAAAGGCCCATCACACATCCGAACCGTACTAGTTCTGCACGGCCCCAATCTAAACCTTCTTGGGACACGAGAGCCCGAGGTCTACGGAACAGCGACACTCGATGAAGTTAACAGAAGTTTAGCTAAATTAGCCCGAAATGCAGGGATTGAGTTATTTTGTTTTCAAAGTAACGGAGAGGGGGCGCTAATAGACCGAGTGCAGGAGGCTTATCGGGACTGCATGGATTTCATAATCATCAACCCCGCTGCTTATACGCATACCAGTATTGCCCTCCGGGATGCTCTAGCGGCAAGTGAAATACCCTTCATAGAGGTCCATCTTTCCAACGTTTTTGCCCGGGAGCCGTTTCGCAGAAAGTCTTATTTTTCTGACTTGGCGGTGGGTGTTATTAGCGGGTTGGGTCCAAAGGGTTACGAGCTTGCCCTGAATTACGCTTTGTCCCGACAAGAGGGAATACCGGGAAACGGGGGTTGATATGCTCGCCTCACCGCTGCGCGCGAAAGATAAGAGCGCAACGAAAGCCCGGCCGGATGACCAAGTATCTTATTAACAAACACCTTAAATTCGTCTATTAGCTATCGGCCACAGAGGCTTGGCAAAATCCGTATTTTTCCACAGTCAAGACGACAAAAAGGGGGCCTGTCCCCCAGGAGGCTGTCATGGACCTGAGAAAACTGAAGAAACTGATCGATCTGGTAGAGGAATCCGGTATCGCCGAACTGGAGATTACCGAGGGGGAAGAGAAGGTGCGGATCAGCAGATCCACATCTTCGCTACAAGGTCACGCAACCGCAACCGTGGCTCCATCGTCGCCGTCAGGCTGGGCGGTTCCCGCCCAGCCTCCAGGCCCCCCCCCAGCTACGGCGCCAGTTCCGATACTACCGGAGGGCCATGTGGTGAAGTCGCCGATGGTCGGAACGTTCTATCGTAGCTCCGCTCCTGGCGCGCCTGCTTTTATAGAAGTAGGGCAGACGGTCAAGGAGGGGGAAACACTGTGCATTGTTGAAGCGATGAAGTTACTCAATGAAATTGAGTCTGACAAAAGCGGCGTTATACGCGCGGTGCTGGTCGAAAATGGTCAACCCGTAGAGTATGGCGAACCGCTGTTTGTGATCGACTGATTGGCCCGCATTGTCACCAGGATGTTTTCCCGGTAAACATGTTCGAAAAAATTCTAATTGCCAACCGCGGTGAAATTGCCCTCCGAATACAGCGGGCATGCCGCGAGATGGGCATCAAAACAGTGGCGGTTCACTCGCAGGCAGATGCCGATGCGAAATATGTAAAGCTTGCCGACGAGTCCGTGTGTATCGGTCCTCCGCCATCGGCCCAAAGTTACCTCAATATTCCCGCCATTATCAGTGCTGCGGAGGTAACCGACGCCGAGGCCATACATCCAGGGTACGGATTTCTGTCGGAAAATGCCGATTTCGCCGAGCGCGTGGAAAAAAGCGGCTTTGTCTTTATCGGACCGCGGCCCGAAACAATTCGCCTGATGGGCGATAAGGTCAGCGCCAAGATTACGATGAAAAAAGCGGGTGTTCCTTGTGTCCCCGGGTCGGACGGCCCATTACCCGAATCTCCTGAAGAGATTAAAGCTATTGTCCGCGCCATTGGCTACCCTGTGATCATCAAGGCCGCTGCCGGAGGCGGTGGCCGGGGCATGCGCGTGGTGCATACGGAAGCCGCATTATCCAACGCGGTTATAATAACCCGGAACGAGGCTCAGGCGGCTTTCGGCAACCCGACGGTTTATGCCGAAAAGTATCTGGAAAACCCGCGCCATATAGAGTTTCAGGTGCTGGCCGACGAACACCGCAACGCCATCTATCTGGGGGAACGCGAATGCTCGATGCAGCGCCGCCATCAGAAAATTCTCGAGGAAGCGCCGGCGTTGGGGCTCCCGCCAAGGTTGCGCGACAGAATAGGTATCCGTTGCGTCGACGCCTGCCGCCGTATTGGCTATCGTGGTGTAGGCACCTTCGAGTTCCTTTTCGAGCGAAACGAATTTTATTTCATTGAAATGAATACGCGGCTGCAAGTGGAGCACCCCGTGACCGAAGCAGTCACGGGAATTGATCTGGTGCAAGCGCAAATTCGCGTCGCTGCCGGCGAAAAACTCACCATCCGCCAGCGGGACGTGGTATTGAAGGGGCATGCGATCGAATGCCGCATTAACGCGGAGGACCCGTATAAGCTTACGCCCTCCGCAGGCCGCATTACACAATACCATGCGCCGGGAGGCCCAGGAATTCGCGTCGATTCCCATATTTATCATAATTACCTCGTACCCTCCCATTACGACTCCATGATCGGCAAGGTCATCGCCTATGGCGAGAACCGTGAGCAGGCAATCGCCCGGATGCGTATTGCGCTGTCCGAAATGGTGATTGAAGGCATCAGGACCAATACTCCGTTACATCTCGATCTATTGTCCGACGCGGCGTTTCTCGCTGGCGGAACCAGCATTCATTACCTGGAGCAAAAGCTTGCCAATTATAATAAGTCCGGCTAAAACCGCGCCCACCTTCAAACGCAGCGACGGTTGCCTGCGGGCAGGTGAATAAGTATTCAGGAGAGCCGCATCTGCGGTTGGATTATCCTATGTCCTGGATTTCGCTCGCAATAGAAACAGACAATGCTCAGGCCGAAGTCTTGAGCGAGGCCATGCTTGAGCTGGGTGCGTTGTCGACCGATTTGCACGATGCGGGCAGCGGCACAGAACGTGAGCAACTCTTGTTCGACGAGCCGGGCGAGATTTCCGGGGAAACCTGGCGAGCGTCCGAACTTACCGCACTATTCAATGCAGACGTGAACATCCCTTCCATTGTGCAGGCCGCCGCGGAACTGGCCCGGCTTCCTAGCCTGCCCACCTATCGCGTAGCGTATGTCGAAGAGCAGGATTGGGTCCGGACTACTCAGGCGCAATTCAACCCGATCCGAATTTCTCCTCGTTTATGGGTCGTGCCGAGCTGGCATCGTATACCCGATCCCGGCGCAGTCAACCTGACCCTTGATCCCGGACTTGCTTTCGGCACCGGCAGCCATCCGTCGACTCATCTGTGTCTTGCCTGGCTTGACGAAAACCTCACAGGGGGAGAAGATATCCTGGATTACGGCTGCGGTTCCGGCATACTTGCGATCGCCGCGGCGAAACTGGGCGCAGGTCGCGTCGTAGGCATCGATATCGATTATCACGCGGTGGAGGCAAGCCGCCATAATGCAATGCTTAATCAATGCGGCGAGCCAAGGGTGAAATTTTGTACGACCCCCATGGGGGCCTCAATCGGGGCGAACGGAAGCTGGGCAGATGTGGTTGTGGCCAATATCCTTGCCAATCCCCTGATCATGCTGGCGCCGATTCTGATGGCCGCAACGCGGGCACAGGGAAGAATCGCACTCTCCGGAATACTCATGGAGCAGGCGGAAGGGGTGATGCGCACCTATCGGCAATGGTTCGATATGCTTATTTTTCGGGAACAGGAAGGCTGGGTCCTCCTGACAGGGACGCGAAGATGAATGAATTTGCTGCGCAATTTACTGCGCGACGGTCATGGCACTAGTTACCCGCTGTCCTGACTGTGCCACGGCCTTCCGCGTGACGCCTCTGCATCTCCAGGCGCGCGGCGGCGATGTACGCTGTGGCCGCTGCGGCCGGATATTCAACGGCTTTGCCATGCTGGGAACCACGCAGGAGCTGGAAGTTACAGCCCCGCCCAGGCCAAAAGCAGGGGAAACGCCGGGGACCGAGGAGGCCGAGCGTACTCCTGGCACTTTGTCTGACGACTTCGTTGGGCCGGCCCAGCCTGAGCAAGAAGAATTGACGCCGTCTCATTTTGATGAATCAGTCGAGGATGAAACTATTGCAGAAGCAGTGGAGCAGGAGCAATTGGCTTCAGAACCGGCGGTTGCAAAGGAACCGATAGTTGTAGAACCGGTCTTCCAGGAGGCGGTAGCTGAAGAACAGGAAGTATGGCACAGGCCCAGCGAAATCTCTCCCACTCCTGCGAGCGCCCACGAGGAAGAACGTCCCGGACTGGAATGGGATGCGGCCGCTCACCGGCAGGAAGACTTTATGGAGGAGGACCACTCGCGACAAACCGCTGATTTCCAGAAGTCACGGCGGCGTTGGGGCTCTTTAGCATGGGCCTTTGGCAGCCTGTTACTGGTTTTCGCGCTTGGGGCGCAGGCGAGCTACCTATATCGCGCCGAGCTGGCCGCGATGGTGCCGGACGCCCGGCCGTATCTTGAACGATACTGCGAATTACTGGAGTGTACTATTCCGGAGCCTCGGCAGACGAAGTTGCTGAATATCGAATCATCAGATATGGAAGTGGATACGCAGCAGCCTGGCATTTTTACGCTCAGCGCCACGGTACGTAATCACGCTTCCTATCCCCAGCCGTTTCCGTCTTTTCAGCTTACCCTAATCGACTCGGGGGATAGACCTCTTGCAAGCCGGACTTTCCCGCCCCAGGCGTATCTCGAAGAGAATGTTCATCGGGCCGGCGCCATCGCGGCCCATGACGAAATCAATATAAAGTTATATCTTGACAGCGGCGACCTGAACGCGGCCGGCTACCGGTTATTGTTGCTTTACCCCAATTCCTGAAACCCCTGCAAGCCCTCCGCGGCGCGCTTGCGCCGGACTCCGGGCAAATCACGGGCGTGCGGCGAAGATCGCGGGGCCGTAGACAGAACCCTCAGCAATATGCCCGGTGCCGCAATACAATTATGTGCGCAAAGCAAATTGGATTAAAATCTATGTCCGGCAAACCAAGTACCCGCTCTCTGGCAGAATGACACCCGAAGTTTTGATCGAGATCAAGAACCTGAATTTTTCCTATGGGGAGCGGTCGGTTCTGAAGGGGCTCGATATGACGATGTCGCGTGGAAAAGTCATTGCCGTGATGGGGGGCAGCGGCAGCGGCAAGACGACGTTATTGCGCCTCATCGGTGGGTCGGTTCGTCCTTCCTCCGGCTATGTCAAGGTAGCAGGCAAGTTGGTGCATGAGCTGAAAAGAGACGAGCTTTTCCGGATGCGCCGGAAAATGAGCATGTTATTTCAATTCGGCGCATTGTTTACCGATCTGACCGTGTTCGATAATGTGGCTTTCCAGATGCGCGAACATACGGATTTGCCCGAATCGATGATCCGTGACCTGGTATTGATGAAACTGCAGGCTGTCGGTCTGCGCGGCGCACACAACCTGATGCCCGCCCAGCTTTCTGGCGGAATGGCGCGGCGGGTGGCGCTGGCGCGCTCCATCGCGCTTGACCCGTTACTCATCATGTACGATGAACCCTTTACCGGACTCGACCCGATATCACTTACGGTGATCGGAAACCTGATCCGCCGCCTGACTGACGCGTTGGGAATGACATCCATCGTAGTCACGCACGACGTGCAGGAGTCCCTCAAAATCGTTGATTACGTCTATTTCATTGCTGATGGCGTCATCGCCGCGCATGGAACGCCGGCCGAAGTGCGTGGGTCGGTTGCCCCTTTCGTGCATCAATTCGTGCACGGTGAAGAAGACGGTCCGGTCTCATTTCACTACCCCGCCGATTCGTACGCGAGCGATCTGGAACTGGAGAACGGTTTTGCCTAGACGCATCGTTATCGGTATCCGGGGCGTTGGCCATCGCGTGGTAGACAGTATTTGGCGGCTGGGCTACGCGAGCCGTTTTTTCCTGTTGATCTTGTTGAAATCAGGTACCAGCTTGCGGCGTTTTGGCCTGATTACCCGTGAAATTTATTTTACCGGGGTGCTATCGCTGATCATAATTCTCGTGTCGGGGCTGTTCGTCGGTATGGTACTCGGCTTGCAGGGTTATGAAACCCTGCAGAGATATGGCGCGGAATCGGCCGTGGGCACAATGGTCGCGCTGTCGTTATTGCGGGAACTTGGGCCCGTGGTGGCTGCGTTGTTGTTCGCCAGCCGTGCCGGGTCAGCCATTACGGCAGAAATCGGATTGATGAAGGCTACCGAGCAACTGGCGGCAATGGAAATGATGGCCGTGGATCCCGTTGCCCGTGTCGTAGCCCCACGGTTCTGGGCGGGGGTAATATCAATGCCGTTTCTGGCGGCATTGTTTTCCGCAGTTGGCGTTTTTGGCGGTTACCTGGTCGCGGTAGTGCTTATCGGCGTGGACGAAGGTTCATTCTGGTCCCAAATGCAGGACGCGGTGGATTTTCGGTATGACGTAGTCAACGGCATTATCAAGACCTGCGTTTTTGGCGTGGCGGTAACGGCAATAGCGGTATTCGAGGGCTACGATGCCTCACCCACGGCTGAGGGGGTCTCCGGGGCGACCACTCGCACTGTTGTGACTTCGTCGCTGGCGATTCTGGGACTCGATTTTATCTTGACCTCGTTGATGTTCAGGGGAATGAGCTGATGCAGCGCGCAACAATGGACTTGTGGGTGGGAATGTTTGTCATGGCAGGCATCGGAGCGCTGCTCGTCCTGGCGTTTAAAGTCGGGAACCTGGGAACATACAGTGCAGCCGACAGTTATACGTTAACAGGAAATTTTGAAAATATTGGCGGCCTGAAGGTCAGGGCTCCGGTAAAAAGTGCCGGCGTAGTGGTGGGGCGCGTAACAGATATCCAGTTCAGCACCGAGACTTTCGATGCCCTGGTAGTCGTGAGCATAGACAAGCGTTATCAGTTCCCCAAAGATACGTTCGCCAGCATTCTCACTTCCGGTCTTATCGGCGAGCAATATATCGGCTTGGCGGCGGGCGGGGACGAGGCCGTGCTAATGGATGGCGACAAACTCATGAAAACCAATTCGGCGCTAGTGCTGGAAGAGATGATCGGGCGCTTTCTATTTGACAAGGCGTCAGAGGGTGGCGGGAGGGAGAATGCCGGGAGCGACTAGGCGTGCTTGTCGCGCCGCTTGCGTCCGGCTGGAACCTGTTCGGAGGTTCCTTGGGTCTGTTATTTGATAAATTTTAGCGAGGAAATCATGAAAAAATACGATGTCATCCCTTTTATTCTGGCCTGGCTGCTCGCCCTCCCTGCGTGGGCGATAGAAACGCGCCCGGATACTCTCGTGGACAATACCGCACAGGAGGTCCTGGCAATCATCAGGCAGGATAAGAATATGACAAGATCCGAGATTCTGGGTTTAGTGGAAGCGAAGGTATTACCCCACTTCAACTTTACGCGCATGACGCGTCTGGCAATGGGTAAGAATTGGTCCAGCGCCGCCCCTGAGCAACAGAAGGAGTTGGTGAACGAGTTTCGCACATTGCTGGTGCGCACGTACTCCAACGCGTTAACCGACTATAGCGAATACATCATCAAGGTCGAACCTCTCAAAGTCAAGCCGGAAGATACCGATACGACGGTTAAAACCAGGGTGATGCAGGATCACGGTCAACAGCCGGTACCCATCGACTACAGCATGGAAAAGACTGGCTCCGGATGGAAAGTATACGATGTCACCGTCGCTGGAGTGAGTTTGGTAACCAATTATCGCACCACGTTCAATAACCAGATACGCAATGGTGGGGTGGAGAACTTGATCAAAACATTAGTCGACAAAAACCGCTCCCTGATTGCCGCTGATAAAAAAGCCGCCTCAGTCCAGTAACGATAACGATGAGCACCGAAGTTGTTTTGCGAGAGGCCGGCGAACTGAGCGTCGAAGGACCGGTTACGATCGGCAATGTCACAGCAGTAGTCGCGCGCGGCATTGCTGTATTTGGTCGCGATGACTTCGTGGTCGACCTGACGCGCGTAACTGAGGTGGATTCCGCGGCCGTGAGCATGTTACTCGAATGGCAGCGCGACGCCGCGCGCCGAAACCGCAGAATGTGTTTTGCCAACATGCCGCAGAACCTGCAGAACCTGATTCGATTGTACGGAGTCTCCGAGTTAATCTATCTGGCATAACACGGACTAATTCTTGATTAACGGCCGCCGGGGATGGACACCAGTCCCGTTGACAGCCGTTGCCGCTCCCTTGCAGCCCGAGTTTGCTGCTGTCTCTATTTTCGCCTGTTTTTCTCGATGACCCTTGCAATTGAAGTAAAACAGCTCCACAAGCGTTTCAGTAATTTGCAGGCCTTGGGTTGCGTTGATCTCGAGATAGAGGCCGGTGAGTTTTTTGCCTTGCTTGGGCCTAACGGGGCCGGCAAAACCACGCTTATCAACATAATTGCCGGGCTGACGTTGCCCAGCAGCGGTAGCGCCAGAGTGATGGGTTACGACGTTGTTGCCGCTTACCGTCAGGCTCGCCGCATGTTGGGCGTGGTGCCCCAGGAACTCGTGTTTGATCCATTCTTTACGGTCCACGAAACGCTGGTAATCCAGTCCGGATATTACGGGCTGAAGAATAACGGACGCTGGATAGACGAGATACTTCATCATCTCGATCTCACCGGCAGGGCCGGGGCCAATATGCGCACATTATCCGGCGGAATGAAGCGGCGCGTGCTGGTGGCTCAGGCACTGGTACACAAGCCCCCGGTGATCGTACTCGACGAGCCCACCGCCGGAGTAGACGTGGAACTGCGCCAGGGACTCTGGCGATTCATGAAGCAATTGAATCGCGATGGCCACACCATCATGCTTACGACTCATTACCTTGATGAGGCAGAGGCCTTGTGTAACCGGGTGGCAATGCTGAAACAGGGTCATATCGTGGTTCTCGACAGCATCAGGAATCTTATCAACAGCCTTTCCGGTTGCCTGCTGCGGCTGAGGCTGGTGCCCGATGTGCTGCCTCCAGCGCTACTGCCTTTGGCCAACAGCGGCGAGGAAGGCTATCACATTCTTGCGCTCAAGGACTACTCCCAGCTTGAAGGAGTCATGACGGCATTGCGCATGGCGGGGACACAAGTGCTCGAAATGGGAGTCCTCCAGCCTGACCTGGAGGACGTGTTCGTAACAATCATGGGTGGGGGCGGCAGCAAGGGACCCGCAACTGTGCTGGCATGACGGGATTTTTTACTTTGCTCTACAAGGAGCTACTGCGATTCTGGAAGGTGGGGTTTCAAACGGTATTCGCGCCGATAGTGTCTACGTTGCTTTATCTCATGATTTTCTCGCATGTGCTCGAAGAGCACGTGGAGGCCTATCCCGGCGTGGCATACACGGTCTTTCTTGTCCCTGGCCTCATAATGATGTCGATGCTGCAAAACGCGTTCGCTAATTCGTCCTCGAGCCTTATCCAGTCGAAGGTCACCGGCAACCTCGTTTTTGTCCTGTTATCGCCTCTTTCTCATACCGAAGTATTTTTCGCCTATGTATTGGCATCGGTTGCACGCGGGCTTGCTGTTGGAATGGGCGTCTATCTCGTGACGCTCGCGTTTTTCGATGTGCCCCTCGCGTCGTTTACGTGGGTTTTCATGTTTGCCCTGATGGGGAGCGCGCTGCTGGGCGCGATAGGCGTGATTGCCGGTATCTGGGCGGAAAAATTCGATCAGCTCGCCGCATTTCAGAACTTCGTCATTCTGCCCCTGACTTTTTTATCCGGGGTGTTCTATACCATTCGCTCGTTGCCGCCATTCTGGCAGGGGTTATCTCACTTAAACCCGTTCTTCTATATGATAGACGGCTTCCGCTACGGCTTTTTCAGCGTGTCCGATACGTCACCGTATATTAGCCTTGGCATTGTGGCGACGTGCTTTGTGGGGGTATCATGGCTGACATTGCTCATGCTGAAGACGGGTTACAAAATCCGTCATTAGAGCCTGGGGCCTGTTTTCCCGGATCAGGGCAGAACAGGATCCACTGCACGTCTATTGAACGATTCTCGATATAAAGGACTGAAGCATGGTTACATCGCAAAGCATAAAAAATCACATTGAAACCTCCATGCCCTGCGACCTTGTGCAGGTGGAAGGTGATGATGGGTCCCATTTCAATGCCGTCATTGTCAGCGCCGAATTCCGCGGGAAAAACAGGGTGCGGCAACACCAGCTCGTTTACCAGGCGCTTGGCGACAGGATGAAAGCGGAAATCCATGCCCTTTCAATGAAAACCCTGACGCCCGAAGAGTGGGCGGAAAGCAACGGAACCTAGCTCGCCGTGACGGCGAGCTTTGGTGGGAATGGTGAAAGAACTTTGCGAATGCCAGAGACTCTGGCGAGTTTCCCGGCGGTTGATTTACAGTTTCGGCGACGCCGCCGCCTTCCGCAATTCAGGGTTATTCCGAAGCGGGTTCGACGTGTGCCCGCATTTTCTGCATTGCTTTAACTTCAATCTGGCGGACGCGTTCCGCGGACACGCCGAGCTCGTCAGCGAGCTCATGCAGCGTGGCGGTGTCCTGTTCCCGCAGCCACCGTGCTTCGATAATGTGGCGGCTCCGGGCGTCGAGGCTGTCCAGCGCGCGTTTTAGCCCTTCCCCGCGCAGCCGCCCGGTCTCTTTGGTTTCCAGCAAGTGCAGAGGCTCCAACCCGTCGGTGAGATAAGCGCTGGGGCTGAATTGCTCATCATCCTCGTCTTCCGAGAAAGGATCGAGCGGGATATCCCGCCCGCTGAAGCGGGTTTCCATTTCCACCACTTCGTCGGCTTTTACCCCCAGTTGGCTGGCCACGGCATTGACTTCTTCCGGATTCATCGTGTCCAGAACCGGTTTCATGCTGCGCAGATTGAAGAACAGCTTTCGTTGTGCTTTGGTAGTGGCTATTTTTACCAGCCGCCAGTTGCGCAGTATGAACTCATGGATTTCGGCCTTGATCCAATGCACGGCAAACGATACAAGCCGTACCCCGCGTTCCGGGTCATAGCGTTTGACCGCCTTCATCAATCCAATATTCCCTTCCTGGATCAGGTCGGCCTGTGGCAGCCCATAGCCCTTGTAACCACGGGCAATTGCAACCACGACGCGGAGGTGCGATAACACCAATTGACGGGCAGCATCGATATTACCTTCGTCTCGCAGCGACCGTGCGAGATCGATTTCTTCTTCCTGAGAAAGAATGCGAAAACGATTGACCGACTGAATGTAGCTTTCAAGGCTGCCGCTCGCGGAAGGTACCGCTAATGCAAAAGTCATGTATCCTCCTTTTTCCCGCCAAAGTTAATCTGTTCCGCTAAGAGCGCTAACAATGATGGAAAGTTCCCCTCAGGGGCATTTAAGCTCATGAATTATCGGGGTTCTATTTGCGAGAGATGGTTTGCTACGGATAACCATGCGCCTGTCCAGCCTAGCCAGGCCGAGAATAACAGCAGGCTCAGGCTGTCTTCCAGCGAAAGATGATAGAGGCGGAAATTCATTTCGTATAATTCCATCAAGTTCTTCAATTGCTGATCTGTCAGATAAATGCCCAGGAAAATGATGAGCCATGCCGCGGCGCCCCCCACCATTCCCTGGATCGCGCCAAAATAAAGAAAAGGGCGGCGGATGAAGCCCTTGGTCGCGCCGATTAATTTCGCCACTTCTATCTCATCCCGCATGGTCAGGATTTGCAGGCGTATCGTGTTAAATGCCACCGCTACCAGCGAGAAGCTTAGTAACGCGGCAAGCATTAATACGCCTGCCCGACCGAGCTTAATCAGCGCATCTAGCCGCTTGGCCCAAGCTGAGTCAAGCTGCGCAAGCTCGATCTGAGGTAGATTTGCCAGTTCGGCGCGCAATGCGTCCAGGGCCTCGGGGGAGGAGTTCCGGGCACTGATTACGAAAGCATCCGGTAGCGGATTCCGCTCCAGGCCGTCCATCACATCCGCTAGCCCAGTGCCCTGCTTGAACTGCTCCAATGCGCTGTCTTTGGAAACGAAGCTAAAGCTTGCCACGTGCGGATGTTGCTTCAAGCGGGATTGAATTTCCTCCACGTCTTCCTCATTCGCATCCAGGCTCAGGAACAGGCTCAATTGTGGCGCGCCCGAGAATTGAGTGGAGAGGGACTGGAGGTTCTCGAGCAGGACATAGATCCCGGCCGGCAGGCTAAAGGCGATGCCGATCACGGAAATGCTGAGAAGGCTGACAAGCGGAGCGCGTGCCAGCCGTTTGACCGCTACAGCAAAAGCATATACATGATGAGAAAACCACCCCATCATGCTGCCAATCTGCCATGATCGATCTTGAAAACGCGGGGACGCACGCTGCCGAGCAGGCCCGTATCATGAGTCGCTATCAGTACGGTTACCCCAACCTGATTGAACGACAGGAACATCTCCATAATATCCCTTGCGTAATCCGGGTCAAGGTTGCTGGTTGGCTCATCCGCGATAAGGATGGAAGGCCGGTTGACTATCGCACGTGCAATGCACAGCCGCTGCTGCTCGCCACCGGAAAGCGTAATCGGACGGACCTTCTCTCTGCTTAGCAACCCTACCTTGTCCAGCGCGGCGCGCACCCGGCCGGTTGCCGCCCTTGAGCTAAAACCGCTTATCTGCAGGGGCAACAGCACGTTGTCAAACACGGTGCGGTCAAACAATATCTTTTGATCCTGAAACACCAGGCCGAGATTGCGCCGCAGAAATGGAATGGCCCCGCCTTTAAGCGCACTGACGTTCTGGCCGTTCACGATAATACTGCCGGAAGTGGGGCGTTCGATTGCGGCAATGAGCCGCAGCAGCGTCGTCTTGCCCGCTCCCGAATGGCCGGTAATCAGCGCAATCTCCCCTGCCTCAAGAGTAAAACAGACATTCTTGAGCGCCTCGAAGCCATTGGGATAACGCTTGTAAACCTGACTGAAGCTAATCATTGGGCGTTGCGATCGTGGTGCTGGTTTCAATCAAACAACGCCTCGACAAATTCCCTTGCGACAAAGGGTCTCAGATCATCGAGGCCCTCGCCAATGCCAATGAAGCGGATGGGCAACGGCGATTTCTGCTGGCGCTGCCTGGCGATAGCGGCGATTACCCCTCCTTTGGCTGTACCATCCAGCTTGGTAACGATGAGGCCGGTCAGGCCGAGGGCTTCGTCGAAGGCTTGTACCTGAGTAACCGCGTTCTGCCCGGTGTTGGCGTCGAGCACCAGTAGCGTTTCATGAGGCGCGCCCGGCTCCGCCTTGGCGATAACCCGCTTTACTTTTTTAATTTCCTCCATGAGATGCGGTTGCGTCGCGAGCCGCCCGGCGGTGTCCGCCAGCACGATATCGATGCCTCGGGCTTTCGCCGCGTTAATGGCATCGAATATTACCGCCGCGGGGTCACCTTTCTGCTGACCGCTGTTCTCCTGGGCGATGACAGCGACGCCGTTACGCACCCCCCAGGCCATGAGCTGCTCTCGCGCCGCCGCCCGAAAGGTATCCCCGGCGGCAAGAAGCACGGTTCTTCCCTGCAACTGAAAATGATGCGCGAGTTTGCCTATCGAAGTCGTCTTTCCCGCTCCGTTCACGCCCGCCAGCATAATGATGAAGGGCTTGTTTGCATCCGTACGGAGGGGCTGCGCGAGCGGCGCAAGCAGTGCGACCAGAGCCTCCTGTAACGCGCCCTTGAGTTGTGCCGCGTCGGTAAGCCCGTTCCGTTTGACTTTGCCGCGCAGCTCATCGAGCAGCCAGGCAGTTGCGTTCACACCCGTGTCGGCTGTGAGCAGTATGGTCTCCAGTTCCTCATAGAGGGCTTCATCTATTTTTCCCCCGCCGAATAGCCCCGATAAGCGTCTATCCAGATTATCCCTCGTGCGGGAGAGGCCCTCTCTGACCCTTGCCCCCCAATTTGCGCTCGGGGCAGATGGATGCCCGGCAGCCTCAGGGCTATTTTTGGATTTGAAGATACCTGGCATTCTGTTAGTCTGTCATATTGGTTGACACTCATGATTACTGCGATTGCAAGCAGGATATCACTCCCGATTTTATTCTGTTTGCCCTGATTTAGGTTATTAAAAAAATGATGATTTATCGCCGTGCTATTGTTCTTTCCCGGGGTTTTGGGGCGGTTGCAATGCTATTCGCTCTGCTGCTTTCCGGCGCTGCTTTCGCTACTACCTATGAGTACACCCTTGGCAATGGCCTTAAGCTGATCGTAAGGGAAGATCACCGCTCTCCGGTCGTAATCTCGCAAATCTGGTACAAGGCGGGAAGCATAGATGAAGTGAACGGTGTTACCGGGGTGGCCCATGTGTTGGAGCACATGATGTTCAAGGGCACGGAAAAGATTCCGGGAGGTGAATTTTCCCGGCGTATCGCAGCGGCCGGCGGACGTGAGAATGCGTTTACCAGCCGGGACTATACAGGGTATTTCCAGCAGCTGCATATATCCAGGTTGCCGCTCGCGATGGAACTCGAGTCCGACCGGATGCGCAACCTGGTGCTGACGGAAGAAGAATTTGCAAAGGAAATCAGGGTAGTAATGGAAGAACGCCGCTTGCGCACCGATGATCAGGCCCGCGCGCTAGTACATGAAAAAATGACTGCAACTTCTTATCAAACCCATCCATACCGGCACCCCGTAGTTGGCTGGATGAATGATCTGGAGAACATGAGTGTCCACGACGCGAAGGAATGGTATGACCGCTGGTATGCGCCCAACAATGCCGTGCTGGTTGTTGTGGGTGACGTCAACCCGGACGATGTCTTCGCCTTGGCCCAACGGTTTTACGGCCATATCAAGCGGCGCGAGGTACCCGCCCTGGATGAACGCAAGCCGCAGACCGAACCAAAGCAAATCGGGATCAAGCGGCTCGTGGTAAAAGCGCCGGCACGGCTGCCATACCTCGCGATGGGTTATCATGCGCCGGTACTGCGCAATCCCGGCACAGACTGGGAGCCGTATGCGCTGGAAATGCTGGCAGGAGTCCTGGATGGCAATGAGTCTGCGCGTCTCAACAAGAACTTGGTGCGCGAGCAGCGCGTCGCGGATTCGGCCAGCGCGAGCTACGATTCCACGGCGCGCGGGCCGGGCATGTTTTATCTTGTCGGCACGCCCAGCGAAGGCAAAACAGCGGCTGATCTGGAGGCTGCCTTCCGTAACGAGATGGAAAGGCTTGTGCGTGATGGCGTAACAGAAGAGGAGCTCACGCGGGTAAAGGCCCAGCTTGTGGCAGGGTATATCTTCCGGCTCGACTCGATATCTTTTCAGGCAATGGAGATTGGCCAGCTGGAAAGCATCGGGCTTTCATATCGTGACGTAGACACGATGTTAAAAGGCTTGCAAGCGGTTACCGCCGAACAGGTGCGAGCAGTAGCAAGAAAATATCTGGATGATGACAGTCTTACGGTTGCGGTTCTTGATCCTCAGCCGCTGGAGCAGAAAGCAGCGCCTGCTTCTCCTCCCGGGTTACGGCATTGAACGCTGAAACACGCCAGGTATATCCGTTTTTTGTTTTGAAATGAAAAAGCGCTTTTTAGAGAGGCTGCGATGCATGTGATGCGCTTTGTATTTTTCCTGCTTTCGAGCATTTATGCTCAATGGTCTTTCGCGGCGCTGCCTATCGAGCAGTGGCACGCCCCCTCGGGTGCCCGGGTATATTTCATGGAAAGCCGTGACCTGCCGATACTCGATGTCAGCGTCGACTTCAGTGCCGGTAGCAGTACCGATACGCCGGATAAATCCGGGCGCGCCGCGCTGACTTTGCTCATGTTGAGTTTAGGCGCGGGAGGGTTGAGCGAAGATCAGGTTGACAACGCGCTCGCCGACGTGGGTGCGCAACTTGGAGCCCACTTCGATCGGGACCGTGCTGGCGTGAAGCTGCGAACCCTGAGCAGTGTGCAGGAACGCACCCAGGCGCTAGATATATTCGGCCGGATCGTACAGAGCCCGGAGTTTGCCGCCAATGCGCTGGAGCGGGAAAAGGCGCGAATAATGGCCGCGTTAAACGAGGCGGAAACCAAGCCCGCCACGATCGGCAGCCGGGCATTGATGAAAATGCTCTACGGCAGCCATCCTTACGGATTACCCAGTTCAGGCGAGATTGAGAGTGTAAGCAGGCTGCAACGCGAGGAAGTAGTGAATTTCTACCGTTCACACTACACCGCCGCCGACGCTGTAGTGTCCATCATGGGAGATGTGAGCCGCGCGGAGGCGGCAGCGATTGCAGAGTCGCTCACCCGAGAGCTGCCGCAGGGCAAACCGGGGCATGCGCTGCCCGAGGTAACGCCGCCGGTGGCGGGCACAAAAAGGATCGCACATCCCGCTTCTCAAAGCCATATCCTGCTTGCCTATCCCGGACTCCGGCGCGACGACCCCGACTATTTTCCGCTGCTCGTGGGTAACCACATACTCGGCGGGGGTGGATTCACGTCGCGTCTGATGGAAGAAATCCGGCAGAAGCGCGGGCTCGCCTATAGTGTCCATAGTCATTTTTCGCCACTCAGGGAAAAGGGGCCGTTCGAAATCGGGCTACAAACGCAGAAGGAGCGGTCGGAAGACGCACTCTCGCTGACGCAAAAAGTCCTCGAGGATTTTATCGCTGATGGTCCAACGGAAAAAGAGCTTGCCGCAGCCAGGCAAAACATTATTGGAGGCTTCCCTTTGCGCATCGACAGCAACAGGAAAATTATCGGATATCTCGCCATGATCGGTTTTTACAATCTGCCCCTTACCTACCTGGATGACTACGTGAAAGCGGTGGAAAGAGTGAGCGTCTCGCAGATCAAGGACGCTTTTCAACGGCGCATCAATCCGGCAGGAATGGTAACGATTGTGGTGGGAGCCGCCAATCCTGAATAGAAAAGTTGTTTCCCCCAAGGCGTCCTGGCTGAACGTCTTTCTATTTTCGCTGTGCACGATGAGAAACAAGGTCCGTATCACCGGCGGCGAATGGCGCAGCCGTCTAATTACTTTTCCCAGCGGGGCAGATCTCCGGCCCACGCCTGATCGGGTCCGGCAGACGGTTTTTAACTGGCTGGGACAGGATGTGAGCGGCAAGCGCTGTCTCGATCTATTCGCCGGCAGCGGTGTGATGGGCTTGGAAGCTGCGTCACGCGGAGCGGAAAAAGTGGTCATGGTGGAATCCAGCCCCCCGGTAGTGAGGGCCCTGCAAGCGAGCTTGCAGAAGCTTGAAGCCTGGCAAGTCGAATTGATAGCAATGGATGCATCCAGATTTCTTGATTCCAATCGAACCCGTTTTGATGCGATTTTTCTTGATCCGCCGTATCGGCTGGGGCTTCTGCCCGGGTTCCTGCGCATACTTCATCCGCATCTTGCGTATGAAGGACTTGTTTACATCGAAAATGATCACCTGCTGGAACCGGGCGCGGACTGGCGGGTGTGGCGCAAAGGGCAGGCGGGCAGGGTGCAGTACCAGCTGCTAAAATCAGGAATAAATGGATAAGGCGATATACCCCGGTACATTCGATCCTATCACGCGCGGCCATGAAGATCTGGTCCGGCGCGCTTCTGGCCTATTCGATGAGGTAGTGGTTGCGGTGGCCGCCAGCAGGGGTAAAGCGCCCTTCTTTACCCAGGATGAGCGGGTACAAATGGCGCGTCGCGTGCTGGCCGACTGTCAAAATGTCGAGGTGATGGCATTTTCCGGTTTATTGATGGAATTCGCCCAGCAGCGGAATGCGAGAGTAATACTGCGCGGCTTGCGGGCAGTCTCCGATTTTGAATTCGAATTTCAGATGGCGGGGATGAACCGTAGCATATATCCCGGGGTCGAAACCTTGTTTCTGACACCCTCCGAGCAATACATGTTTGTTTCGGCCTCCATTGTGCGGGAGATCGCCCTGTTGGGAGGAAACGTGGATAAATTTGTGCATCCCGTCATTGCCGAGCAACTGAGGATCAGGATAGAAACATAATCTTAGAGGTTGATATGGCTTTAACGATTACCGATGAATGTATCAATTGCGATGTGTGCGAGCCGGAATGCCCAAACGATGCTATTTCAGCGGGGGAGGAAATCTATGTGATCGACCCTGCCTTGTGCACCGAGTGCGTGGGGCATCACGAGGTTTCACAATGTGTGGAAGTGTGTCCAGTGGACTGCATAGTCCTCAACCCGGATATCGTTGAGACAAAAGAGCAGTTGTACGAAAAGTACCTCGCCCTTACCGGGGAGCAAGTTCCTCTGGAATAGGGTAGCGTCTCGGCCCAAAAATTGCCGTGCCGACACGAACCATGGTTGCGCCTTCTTCGATGGCGACATCGAGATCCTCCGACATTCCCATCGAGATCGTGTCTAGATCGTAACCAGCTTCTTTCAGGCGATTGTAAGCTTCTTTCAACATGCGGAACTGGCTCCGTTGGAGGGCGGTAGCTTTGGTAAGCTCGGGAATGGCCATCAACCCCCGGAGTTTGAGGCGGGGCAGCTCGATAACATGTGCCGCCAGATCTGCGATCTCCTCAGGCGTCACTCCGCTCTTGCTATCCTCTCCGCTCACATTTAACTGTAGACATACCTGAAGTGGCGGCAACGCCTCGGGCCTGTCCTTGGATAGGCGGTCGGCAATTTTTTTCCGGTCTACACTATGCACCCATGCGAAGCTTTCTGCTATGCGTCTTGTTTTATTGCTTTGTATGGGCCCGATGAAATGCCACTCGATAGGCAGATCGGTTAGCGCCGCGATCTTGGTCAGCGCCTCCTGAACATAATTCTCCCCGAAAATAGTCTGTCCCGCGTCAAAAGCAGCCTGTATGCAATCCGCGGGATTGGTCTTGCTTGCGGCTAAAAGCACAATATCCCCGGGCTGCCTGCCCGCCTTCTCTGCAACCTCCTTTATACGGGCTCTCACCTTCTCTAGCCCGGAGGCAATGGTTGTGATGTTTGGTTCCATTCTTCCTTCTTCAGTTACCGGTAAATCCGGCGCAACTTACCCATGAGGATAAAAATAGTTAATATAGTTAGCAGTGCACGAGCATGGTAGAACTACTCATCTTTACGGTCAAGCCGCAATCGCGTCCGCTGGTAAAGGGGGGGTACGAAGATCTACGATGTTCTCGGGCATCAGTAGATGACCCGGACATTCTCCGCCCTGAAATGCGCGGACAGGGATTGCAGCAGATTGTCCTGGAGGCTTACCCGCCACGTATTTCCCAGCTCAAGCTCGCAGGATGCACTCTTGTTGTGATAAACGACCAAAACCGGGCAGGTCCGGTTATTGCCACCTTTGGCTTTACCGGCATCACTGCCGCAACGATGAGGCGCAAGCAATTCTTTCAGTCCCAGGGCGCTGGATGAGCCGTTGCAATGAAGCTCCATACGTTTCGCATAGCGTGAGCGTGCGCTGTCGAGATCATACAGTTGATCAGCGATAATACGCAGTCCATACTCGTCATCGGCCCCCTTGCTGTTCAATCTGGCTTCCACAATAAGCAACTGATCTTCTTTCACCCAAGTGCGCACAGACTCGAATAACTCGTTGTACACAACTAGCTCTACCCGTGCGCTGCCGTCATCTAGTACGATCACGCCCATTCTGCCGCGTCTGGTTACTTGTGAGCGTATCGCGTAGACGATGCCTGCGAGGAGCTCGGACTCGCGTTGCGGATTCAACCGGTCCAGACGGGTGCGTACAAAATTTTTCAGTTCCTCGGCATACTCATTGAAGGGGTGTCCGCTTAAATAGAAACCCAACGCCATTTTTTCATTTTTCAGCTTTTCCTTTTCCGGCCATGGCGGCACATTTATCAGGTTCGATCCTTCCGCAGAGGCATGGCAATCGCCAAACAGGCTGACCTGATTGGCGGCGCGTCCTGCCTGCTCGGCGGATTCTAGCGCGATGCCTACCGATGCCAGCAGGCCGCCCCGATGACTGTCGATGGAATCGAACGCGCCGGCGCGGATAAGTGATTCGATAACGCGGCGGTTGACAATTCGCTTGTCGACGCGGCGGCAAAAATTGAACAGGTCGACATAAGGCCCATCCTTGTCGCGCGCTCCGATAATGGCGGTTATTGCCGATTCGCCCGTCCCTTTTACCGCACCCAGGCCATATCGTATGGTTTTACTATCTACCGGGATAAAGCGGTAACTGGACAGGTTGATGTCCGGCGGCAGCATGGCAAGCCCGTGGGCTAAACAGTCTTCGAAGAACGAATGCACCTTGTCGGTATCATCCATATCTGCGGACAGGGTGGCGGCCATGAATTCCGCCGGATAGTGCGCCTTCAGGAAAGCGGTCTGGAAGGCGATCAGCGCATAAGCCGCCGCATGGGACTTGTTGAATCCATAACCCGCGAATTTCTCCATTAGATCGAAGAGCTCCGCTGCGGCGCGCGCCGTTAATCCGTTCTTGGCCGCCCCTGCAACGAAGATGTCGCGATGCAAGGCCATTTCTTCCGGCTTTTTCTTGCCCATCGCCCGCCGCAGCAGATCGGCGCTACCCAGGCTGTACCCGCCTATCACCTGGGCTATTTGCATTACCTGCTCCTGATACACCATTACCCCATAGGTGGGCTCCAGTATGGGCTGCAATCGGGGATCGAGATACTCGACGCGCTTGCCGTGCTTGCGCTCGGTAAATTCCGGAATCAGGGACATCGGTCCGGGACGGTAAAGCGCGACTAACGCGATAATGTCTTCAAAACGGTCCGGCTTGGCCTTCTGCAGGAGATCCTTCATCCCGCGCGACTCGAACTGGAACACCCCCACCGCATTGCCCTGCCGCAACAGAGCATAGGTGGATGGATCGTCCAGGGGAAGGTTCTCCAGCGAAAAGGATCCCGATTGCGCCTCAGTTCCGGCGTTTTGCTCACGCTCCCTGATGTACCTGACCGTCCAGTCGAGTATGGTCAAAGTGCGCAACCCCAGGAAGTCGAACTTCACCAAACCGATTTTTTCGACGTCATCCTTATCCAGCTGGCTTATTACCGACTCGCCAGAGTCTGTGCAATAGACCGGGCAGAAATCGGTGATTTTTCCCGATGCGATCAGTACGCCGCCCGCGTGCATGCCTACATTACGGGTCAGTCCTTCGAGGCGCTCCGCCAACTCCAGCAGATTGCGCACCTCCTCCTCCGCTTGCGCGCGCTCGTTCAGTTGAGGCTCCTCTTCGCGCGCCTTTTTCAGGGTCATGCCGAGATCGAATGGCACCAGCTTCGCCAACTGGTCCACGAAGCTGTAAGGTAAATCCAGCACTCGCCCAACGTCGCGAACCACGGCTTTTGCCGCCATGGTCCCGAACGTCGCGATCTGCGAAACGCTCTCGCCGCCATATTTCTGTTTCACGTAGTCGATTACGTGTTCGCGTCCGTCCTGGCAGAAATCGATATCGAAATCAGGCATGGAAACGCGTTCAGGATTGAGAAAACGCTCGAACAGCAAATCGTAGCGAAGGGGGTCAAGGTCGGTAATGCCCAGGGAGTAGGCGACCAGCGAGCCTGCACCAGAGCCTCGGCCAGGCCCTACCGGCACGCCATTTTTCTTGGCCCAGTTGATGAAATCGGCCACAATCAGAAAATAACCGGCGAACCCCATCTGCACGATGATATCCGCCTCAAAATCGAGCCGTGCCCGATATTCCGGTGTCGCCGCGTTTCGCTGGATCGCGTCAGGAAAAAGCACTTGCATGCGCGCTTCCAGGCCGGCCACGGCCTGTTTGCGCAAGTAGAGATCCAGGCTCTCGTTACCGGGTGTGGGAAACAACGGCAGGCGGTTTACGCCTAATTCCAGCACAAGATTGCAGCGCCGGGCGATTTCCACGGCATTGGTGAGCGCCGAAGGCACATCCGCGAACAATTCCGCCATTTCCGCCTGGCTCTTGAGATACTGCTGCTCAGTGCAATGCTTGGGGCGGCGGCGGTCGCCCAGCACGTAACCTTCTGCGATGCAGACCCTCGCCTCATGGGCGCGGTAGTCTTCCGGGTTCAGGAATTGCACCGGGTGTGTTGCCACCACCGGCAAATGCAGTGCGGAAGCCAGCATCAATGATCGCTGCACGAGGGACTCGGCCCCCGCGTGCCCCGCCCGTTGTACCTCGATATAAAAACGGCCGGCAAAAAGGCGGGCCCACTCGCGGGCGGATATATCCGCCTGGGTCGTATCATTTTGCAAGAGCGACAGGCCGATATCGCCGAGATTCGCGCCTGACAGCGCGATCAGTCCATCTGTTCCCATTTCGCCTTCGCTTAGCCAGCATCTCCTGATTTCCGCGCGCCCGCGGTGCTGGTTTTCGCGATAGGCGCGTGAGAGGAGGCGGCATAACAGCAGATAGCCCGAATGGGACTGACACAACAGCAAGAGGCGCGCGGGCTTGCCCCGATCGGTTTCGTTACTAATCCAGACATCACAGCCGATTATCGGCTTTATGCCTTCGCTTCGCGCTTCCTGGTAGAACTTCACCAGGCCGAACAGGTTGGATAGGTCGGTCAATGCCAGGGCGGGCATGCCGTCGGCAACCGCCTTTGCTACCGCTTCGTCGACCCGCACTATGCCGTCTACTATGGAATACTCGCTGTGCATGCGCAAGTGTATGAAATGGGGCAATGATGGCATAGTGTGGCAAGGTTGATTCGAAATCGGAGTATTTATACCTGTTGCGGACAAGCCGGTTCACGAGGTAACCAATTTACACCTCGTCCGGCACTGGAGAGATTTCGATTTTACACCAATTAAAGCTCCCGCCTCTCCGCGCTCCGCGCGGCGGCTGTCAGTTATTATTAGCGGGAAACCAGCGAGAGGGCAGATATCTCAGGAAATCTGAAGCGCAGGCAGGGCATTCAAAGGCTGGGGCACAGCCCGCGCGCCTTGTTCACCGAAGAAACTAAGAATTCTTTCTGGTAGCCATGTCAATCTACCGGGGAACGGGGTGCTCAAAAACCCGGCGTGTCCACCCTCTTCCGGAAATTCCAGCACCACCGAGGCTGAAACCTCATCCGGTGCCGGCAGCGCGGAGGCGGGCATGAAAGGATCATTGAGGGCGTTTATGACCAGGGTGGGCACCTCGATATGCCTGAGCCAGGGCTTGCTGCTCGACCGGTCCCAGTAGTCTTCGGTATCGCGAAAGCCATGCAGCGGCGCAGTTACCAGGTTATCGAACTCGTATAACGTGGCACACGCAGAGATGTCCGCTGAATTGAGCAGGCCCGGAAAGTGCTCGAGTTTTTCCAGCGCTTTGTGTTTTAGCGTTTTGAGAAAATGGCGTGTATAGAGCAGATTGAAGCCCGAGGCCAGGGCCTGCCCGGCGGCGGCAAGATCCAGCGGCACAGAGACCGCGGCAACGCCGTCGAGCAGTTTGCCGGCGTGCCTTCCTTGCTCGCCGAGCCATTTCAACAAAGCGTTGCCCCCCAATGAAACTCCTACCGCATAAAGCGGAAGTCGGTAACCCGGCCGTCCGCTCTGTTCGCTTATCCGGCGAAGTATGCAATCGATTTCGGTCGAGTCACCGGCGTGATAGGCACGCGGAAGACGGTTGGGCGATCCGGAACAACCCCGAAAATGGACTAACGCCCCGCGCCAGCCAAGTTGCCGCAGCAATGTCATCATATTCACGACATAGTGACTGCATGAACCTCCCTCGAGCCCATGGAACAGCACTACCAGCGGCGCATCTGGCAGATTATCCAGCCAGTCAACATCAATGAAATCCCCATCGTCCAATTCCCAGCGCTCACGCCGGTAGCCTATCGAAGGGCGGGCAAGGAGGTAGGGATAAATAGTCTGCGCGTGACCGCCACGCAACCAGGCAGGGGCAGAATAGGGCCTGGCACACAAAGGGAAAGAGGAGGTTTTCAAGCTCAGTCTTGGGAGGCTGTCGGATTCAAAGGGTGGGAATAGGTAACCGCCGATCCGTGATCGTATTAGTAGAGCAAATATAACAAAAATAAAACCACGAGGTCCAGATTAAATAGTTGTCAGGCGAGTGTAAGGACGGCTTTTGGTCTAACCGGCCACCTGAAACCGGCGAGCGCAGCTTTCCGGGTGAGCACGGGGCCTCTCGTATTCCTCGCACCCTCTTGAACGGAGACACTTTCGTTGCGGGCGCAGCCATAAAAACCGCTAAACGGCTACAAGGCGGGGAGGGGGCAAGCTTCTGGCTGCCCCCCAGGAAATACATGGCGGGGACCGTGAACAGGGGGCGAGGAGCCAGGATTCATCTGTTCTGCTCAATAAATAGGAGAACTTAAATGTCGTTCCACTTTTTCTGGGCCAGTATCCTGTTAATCTTTATCGTGCGTAAAACGTGATCCACCTTGCCGATCAGGGTCTCGCGCTCGATCGGTTTCACCATGAAGTCGATTGCGCCGGCCTGAAGGCTTTCGATCACGATATTTTCTTCACTTCTCCCGGTCATCATTATCACGGGCAGGCTTGCAAAGCCCGGAACGGATTTCAGGCGCCGGGTGGTTTCAATGCCATCAATGCCGGGCATCATGAAATCCATGAGGACAAGATCGGGCCGTAGTGTATGCAAAACGTCAAGCGCCGCGAGGCCGCCATCGGCGTATTCAATGCGATAGCTCATCGTTTCAAGGATTTTTCCCACAATCGTTCGCTGGAATTCATCGTCATCCACAATCAGGACTGCGGGATACAACCGGTCGGCCATCGCATTAAGTGTGCGCGCCGCCTCGATCTGGGGGACGCACTCCTGCCCGAATCCATTTATCCACAACTCCAGTGGTTGCGCCGCTTCTGTGACGGTGCGCAAACGCGGCTCGATTTCCTCTCGCTTGAAGCGCTCGAATTTCTGTTTTATACCCTCGCCGCTCTGGCTGGAATCAGGTGGTTCTCCTTGGGCAAGCTGCCTGGAAAACTGATCCAGGGCAGAACCGATATCCTGTTCGGCTTGGCGCGCGGAATGGCGCGTTTTCCCAATTTGCTGGTTTCCTTGCGCCACGTGCTTTTGCAGAAGCTTCTCCATTTTGTTCAAATGGCGTGCCTGGGTCGCGAATTCGCCTGCTGTCGGGCTCGCTCCCGATGCAGTAAGTTCACGTAGTGCGAGGTGAGCGGCCATGAGCAAACGCGGTGCATCGTATGCCATCGGCCAGAAAAGCACATAGTCGTGAAAACGGCCTCTCCTGCAAAGTTGATATGCTTGGGTAACGGCATTCTTGTCGCACAAGATAATGGTACGGTGATCCAGTGAGGCGGCCTTTTCGCTGCGTTTACACAGGTTGCGATAATAATGTTCCGACTTATCCAGGAGATTGAATGCCAGCACCAGCATGTTAGGGCTGCGAAGCTCAAAATCCTCTACCGCGCGGTCAGGACCTGTGGAAACGAAGACATTATCGAATTCGGCATCCAGCAGTGTCTTGATCAGATCCGCGTCAGAGATATTATCCGACGCGACAAGTATGGTCGCAGTATCCCGATACGACTTACTTATCATCGGGTCCTTTCGAACGTGCGGCCCGCTGCCATTTTTCCGGGTATCAGACATGGTGCTTACGATGAAGCAAGGTACTTATCCAGAGCGGCTATTTCAACCTCGAAGAGAGGCACGAAAACGGCAAGTTCCACATCCTCATTAGCAGAGCAGGCTTCTTCCATCCTGCCGCACAATTCGCCGAGCGCCAACGCGCCCACGGAGCGGGCCGAAGATTTGAGCTTGTGGGCGGCAGCGCCGGCCTGTGCCTTATGACCCGCCTTATAGGCCGCGCAAAGCTCAGCCGCCGTCTTTGTCGCGGTACTCCGGAAACTCTGCAGGCATTCATTTATCACAGCAGGATCATTTCCCACCAGTCTTTCCAGAACACCTATGTCCATGGGTTCCGTACTCCTGGCCGTCATCGCGGCGCTGGCCAGTGGGGCAATGTGACTGGATTCCGAACCGGAACTTGGGGCCGGCAGCCATTTCTCCAGCATTTTCTTCAAATCCACAAGCTGGACGGGTTTGCTCAAGTAATCATCCATCCCTGTGGCGCGGCAATACTCGGCTTCGCCCTTGAGAGCATTGGCCGTTATGGCTATAATTGGTGCACGCGACCTGCCTGCTTCGCTGGCGCGGATAGCGGCGCACAATTCATAGCCGTCCATCTCAGGCATGTGCAGGTCCGTGAGCAGCAGAGAATAACCTCCCTTTCTCCATGTATCCAGCGCCTCGCGCCCATTACCGGCGAGATCAACCGTATAGCCGAGTAACGCAAGCTGATGCCGTATCACCTTCTGGTTGGTTTCGTTGTCTTCGGCAACAAGGATCAGTTCATCCCGTCGTCCGGCCTGCGTATTTTGTCCGGTTCCAGGACGTATCTCATCAGCGAAAAAGCGCACCGTTGTTTCCGCATTGGTGTTTCTGGCCGCAAGAGCCACTGCTTCGATAGCAAATTGACGGGAGAGGATATTGCCATCCACGGTGACGATTCCACCCTGCCTGACGCGTGGCGGCGCGCGACGCCGTCCACGTTCAATAACAACAAAACGGACATCAAGCCCAGGCCGGGTGCGTATCGCGGCATTGAGGCCATCCAGTTGCGGTGCGGCGCCTTCGGTATCGATAACCACTATCCACAACCCAGGGGGGCAACGCCCTATCCATTCCAATACGGCCGAGGTGTGGGGCACTTGCTCTACTTTTGCACCCGCGTGTCTAAGATAGACGGCGAGGTCGGGAGCTAATCCGTCTTCGTTACCCGCAATAAGGCAGGATAGCCCGGCTATTTCACGTGCGCCTCGATCCGCGTCGTGCTTGCCCGGCACTGGCTCGAAAGGCAGACGCACTGTAAACCTGCTACCCTCCCCCACCGAACTTTGCACGCTGATTTCTCCTTCCATCATTTCGACCAGGTTGCGTGAGATGGCCAATCCCAAACCGGTGCCGCCAAAGCGGCGCGTCGTTGAAATATCGGCCTGTGTAAACGCGGTGAACAATTTGGCCTGGGTTTTGTCATCCATGCCTACGCCGTTATCCTTAACCTGGAACTCCACCGTCATGCGTTTGACGCCTTGGTGGGCGAGAACGATGCGCATCGAAACCCTGCCCTGCCGCTGCTGGTTGCTGGAAAATTTGATGGCATTCGTAGCCAGGTTAAGAAGAATCTGGCGCAGCCGCAGACCGTCGCCCAATACTTCGCGGGGAATACGAGGATCAATGAACAAAATCAGCTTCACACCCTTTTTCTGCGCCATCTGGTCGAGTATATTGCAGACCTTTTCTACCACATCGGTTATCGCTACCGGCACGCGTTCGAGCTGCAACTTGCCCGCCTCGATCTTGGAGAAATCGAGAATGTCGTCAATGATACCCAGCAAAGACAACGCGGATTCACGCGCCAGTTCGACCATTTCGACCTGGCTTTCCCGGAGGCTGGTCTGGTGCAGTACGTCGATCATGCCGATCACGCCATTCATCGGCGTGCGAATTTCGTGGCTCATCGCCGCGAGAAAGTCTGACTTTGCCTGGTTTGCCTCCACGGCTTCGCGCCGCGCATTCTCCAGTTCGGCAGTGCGCTGCGCTACCATCACTTCCAGTTCCTGGTTGTAGCGGCCGCGGTTGAAGTGTACGCTAGCGACGGCCCGAGAGAGCCGGCCGATCTCGTCCTGCGCATTTACGCCAAGATGCGGCGTGTAACCTTTCCTGCTCATTTTCCTGGTCTGGCGTTCCAGTATCTCCAGGTCCTCGATTTTTCGGAATATGAACAAATATGAGAGGCCGAGCCAAACGATAAGAGAGCCTAACGCAAGGAAAACGCCAGAAACGAAAAGGTTTGTGCGGCCTTGCGCACTGGCGATAGCGCGGGCTATGCGCTCGTCAAACATGTCATGGAACTGGTTTATCAACCCCATGATTTTTGCCTTCGCTTTGTGGTATTTCTCGTCATGCAAGATGAGCCGACCCAGCCCAGGGTCCGGTGCCGCCTTCACGTTGAACTGTCCGGAGGCATTTTTGAAAAGCCCCTTCACGGCGTTCAAGGCAACGAGTTCCAGTTGCACCAGTTCGTTTGAGATATTTTCGGCTTCTTCAAGTTTAGCGCGCTCAGCCGGTGTGAAGCCTAGCTCCTCCCATCTTGCACGCAGGGAAAGCCTTTGGTTTTCATGCCGGGGACGGAAATCGGGATCGCCCATGACGAGGTCCCAGTAGCCGCGCTCATAGTGGCGCGGTGGTGCCACCTCCCCGTTGCGGATGGCAAGCGTGTGCCAATACATACGCTCAAAGTCAGGCTCGCCGGTACTGATAAAGCTGCGGGCCAGCCGTGTCAGATCGTCGGAGGATTGCCGTAGCTCGTCCACGATCAGCGAAGAAGCGTAACGCCTGTCCTGGGCTTGCGTTAGTTTTTCCTGCTCGAAGAAGCGGAGTATGACAAACGTTATAAGTAGAAGAATGAGCAGACCCGTTACGAGGTAAAAGATGTGGCTTGATTTGCGGATGGTCATATCTATCCTCCCGGAGAATCCGGGGCAGGGTGGAAGTACAAATAGCATTTAACGGCCGCGGCGTGCCAGGGTTAAGGCTGAAAAATTATTTACGGAAGGAAGGCGCCCGCTTGGTCAAGATCCGGCGAGTTCGCGCCCCATTTGAAGTGCGAATTAACCCCCAGCTTGCAGGGGAATATCCTGGTTACGGTTCCGGACACATAAAAAAGCCATAATGCCGTGAGCAGGCCGCATCCGGTGAACAGGGCCGGATAGCACTTTCGAAAACGGAACCTCGAGCGGGCTCCTTCGCTTGCCGCCGATCCGGCTTTCCTGTCCCCGATTCGCGCCCGCCGCCCGCGTAGAACTACCGATTCAATGGTTCTCCGTAGGTTTTAAACGACGAAGGGACCCATCTTAATCGCCGGCACGTCGCACTCTTGCTTTGAATACCGATGGGAAAACCCGGCTGTTCAGGCGCTCGCGATCAGGGGCCAGTACTTTCTGGATCAAAACACTGACCCGCTTCGGCTTCATTCCAGCAGCAGCCATCTGATACTCTCGCCTCACCAGCCGATGACTGTCAGCAGTCAGGCCAGCGTTCGTCTTGAGAGTATGTTCTTCCACGTTAACAAACGGGGATGGCATTTTTAGCAAACGATCCCACTAAAATCAGTTATTAAAAGTCATTAGGTGATTGACAGAGAATGACCATGACCAATATCAAGGAAAACATTTTGTCGCGTATTAGAGGCGAATATGTCTCCGCTGCGTTCAAAGCTTTGCCGGGATAGTGAAACGGCAACTGAGGATTTTCAGGAAAGCGTTATCGATGTGCCTAGCTTCGGCATGGTTCGCTTTACCTGTAGGCGGGTCAGATCAAAGCATCGTAAATCCGTCCATGTATTTTGGAATGCGATAGCAGCGGTCAAAATTGAGTAGGGTAAAGGAGAGGAAAAAATGAAATGCGTAACGTGCGCAGAGGCAGAGTATGTGCATGAAGCCCGCGATCTGCCTTCTACAAGGGGGCGGGAAACAGTCCTCCACGGCGTAATGGTCGACCATTGCCCAGCATGTGGCGACGAACCTTTTCGGGTTGAATGATGAGGAGATGGATACGGAAAAGCGATAGGAGCGTTTATCAGGAAGGTAAATGCGGAGCTGCTGATCACAAAATTAGTGACCAAAATCCGTAAAAAATTGAATCTCGGACAGCGGGAGGCTAAACTTTTTGGGGTCGGAACAAAGGAGTTTTCACTTTATGAAACGAGTTGTACCTTGCCCCCGGTGGCTGCAACTGCTTAAACTATTGGGTTGCCACCCCGATTTGCTAGACGAGATCAGAGCGAGGGATGGGGAATATTCGCCTTGAATGTCATTTTGAGATACACCGCAAGTAGAAAGGGTAACGCCAGCGTCAATAGCATTGATTTGGTGACCTAGTTTTTCTGCTGCTAAATAAGCAGATTGTCATTGCGTGAATAGAGCAATCTTACCGGTTCCCGCACATTGGCGAGTACCTATCTCGGAACCTGGAAGGGGGTTTAAACGCCTAAAGGAGGTGCTAAGATTAATTTGTAGGTGAAATTGTGGCAGCTGTTCCGGATGGAGAAATTTTTTGTCTTTCCTTGGATCAGTTGTTATGTTTGCAATATGCGCATGACCGTGTCGGGATGAAATGGCCCAATCTTTTCCAGCGCACGACCGGCGTAACGCAGGATCGAATAATTTTCCCGCAGCAAAGCGAAGAACAGTTTTCGCGTAAGCGAATCGATGAGCAGTTCCGCATTATCCA
>JACDGV010000062.1 GCA_013821425.1 Nitrosospira sp.
TGCAGACTCCTGACAAAAGTCAGAAGTTTGGCGCAAGTTGAAATCGGTTACAGCGAAATATGCCATTTAATGAAATATACTCAATGAGTTACTGTGCGTTTAAACTCAAATCTCCAGACAGTAGTGACCATTTATATCAAATATTAGCAAAGATTGACATTAATTCGGGCAAAACTGAGGAGGGAAATGGGTTATCAAGGGTAATAAAATGTTAGTGGTTGAGGGCGGCGTGCCCAAGGGGTTGCGCGTGCTCGATGAGCTTGGGTCACGTCTCTACGATCGCCTCGAATCCGCCATAGATCAGGCGCTTGCCGTCAAATGGCATTGGGTTCGCGTCGGGCTGCAGTCGCGGGTCGGCCATCACTTTCTTCCAGGCTTCGTCACGCACCTGGCGCGAGGGCCACGTCACCCACGAGAACACCACCGTCTCGTCCGCCTGGCATTTGACCGCCATCGGAAAGGACGTCAGCTTGCCCTCAGGCACGTCATCGCCCCAGCACTCGACGACGTTCAGCGCGCTGTACTCCCTGAATACCGCGAATGATCTTGGGGAATTGGAAACACTTGTCGCGGGCAATAAAAAACCCGCCGAAGCGGGTTGATCAGGGCAGGGCGTAGTACCTATCTTCCTTCTGCCAGCAGGGGGTGCTGGCATCCGTTATATCGGCCTCTTCGTCATTCCAATCCTCAGGAAGCCAACCCCATCAACCCGGCTAGCACTACGAGCAAAGTCAGGGCAATAACATTACCGTCTTTGGTGTTTACGTCTTTGGTGTTTTCCGATTTCTGGCTTTCAGTTTTCATCTTCCCTCTCCATGTTAAATTATTGCGAAGCTTTCGCTATTTCACATCTCTACTGTTAAGTATTTGTGAATGACATGTGAAGAATATGTGAAGCCAGCACTTTTGTCAAGGGATAAAGGGCTCTGTAGCTGAAATTCCGCAGAAATCGAAGCAGACGTCAGCGGCATGGTAAGGGGCGGCTAGCGCCAGGTGATCTTCATGAAAACTCTGGCGGCAACCCGCCGAATGTCCTTCGACGTAATATATATTGAAGTGGGCTTCCCCCAGTTTCACGGACATATCGTTTAAGCACATTGTAGATTTTCGAACTGTATCGGGCTGATGTAGCCGATAGTCGAGTGCCTGCGTTTTGGGTTGTAGAATCTTTCAATGTAATCGAAAACGTCGGCTCGCAGTTCGTTACGAGTGCGATATTGCCGCCGGCCGAGGCGCTCTGTCTTCAGGGTGGAGAAGAAGCTTTCCATTGCGGCGTTGACGCTCCTATGTCAAGAAATCTTTGCAGCGTCTGCCAAATCGGCCAGAATCAGCGGATAGAGCTCTCTGGCTATATAGCGTTTCAGGCAGCGGTGAATTTCCTTGCCCGACATACCTTCCATTGTTCTGCGTTCGACGTAGGCCCGTGTTCGTGGCTCGCTGCGCATGCGCACCATGGCGATTGTCCACAGGGCATTATTTGCGGATCGGTCTCCGCCTCGGTTTAGCCGGTGTCGCGTCGTTTTTCCGGATGAAGCCTGCAAGGGACTGGCGCCGCACAACGCTGCTAGCGCAGCTTCGCTGCGTAACCTTTCAGGATTGTCACCAGCAACAGCCATGAGTATTGCCGCGGTCTGAGGGCCGACACCAAACTGTTCCCGCAACCGCTTTGCGGACCGGCTTGTCAGGCTATCAAGCGTAGCGTCGAGCTGCTTCAGCTCTGCTGCGAGCATGAGCCAGCGCTTGGCCAACAATTTGAGAGTCGAGGTCAGGGTCTGCAACAGTGCTGTTTCGCCAAGACTTCGGGTGCTGGCGCAGGCCTTCACACATTGTTCAGATTTTGCTTTCAAGAGGCGTTCCCGTATGTCTTGCGGAGCGCTGACGAGTAACGCCCTCAACTGGTTGATTGCCTGTGTCTTGGCCTTGACAGCACTACGCCTGGCAACCGAAATGGTACGCATTGCTTCGGCGGCGCCAGACTGAGACTTCGGGATTGCTGTAGCGGAGCCAGATAGGACTGCCCGCGCAGCACTCTCGGCATCGGTCGAATCGGACTTTCCCTGCAATCTTCGTTTGGCACGGTCAGGACGATTTACCACTAGTACCTCGATCGCGTGATCACGTAGCACCCGGGCAAGACCTGCGCCATAGGTGCCGGTACCTTCGATACCAGCCCGCTGCAGATTTCCAAATGACCGGGCCCATGCCAGTAACTTCAGGTACCCGACAGCATTGGTTGGCGCCGCAAGCGCTCCAAGGAGCCTTCCTCCTTGACTGATGACTGCGGCAACGTGGGTATCCAGATGCGTATCCACGCCTAAAATCACTTCGCTTTGTATCGATGGATGATCCATCTGCACTCCTATCTCCAGGTTGGCGCATTGCCAGTCCCACTACCCGGACAGGACACTCACGGTGCAATACAAAGCTCCTATTAGGTCACAAGCCTTGGGCCCGGCAACACTCGGGAAACGCTCTGACCAAATCGACAGGTCAACGCAAAGGCAGATTCGCCAATCCCAGCACGGGTCAGATTCGGCAGGCGTTCAAAGCAATCATAGACTGAGTATCCCAGCAGTTGCCGCGGCGGCTCATGCTGCAAGCGATGCCGTGCGATTCCAGTAAGCGTTGAAAGTCCTCGCTGGTATATTGCGAACCTTGGTCTGAA
>JACDGV010000047.1 GCA_013821425.1 Nitrosospira sp.
GGCTGGGCTGGCCTGTTTTCTGGCGGCATTGCAGCGCAGATCATCACGCGCTACTCCAACCTCACGGACGTCATCTGGAATGGTCAGAGCAAAGTCATTCTCAACAACCGGATCGTACCCTGACCGGGATGCTGACTGAGTATCTGCGGTAAGACCGATCGCCCCGCTTCCCCGGTTTGGGAGCGGGGCGATATCATTTTATGCTCCTGCCTGATATTTTGACGTATCCCTGATCCTTACTGATCACACCATTCAGCAGAGTCTGAAAAAAAAACGTCAATAAATAAGGGTGACACGTTTATCATTTTATCGGTAGTGCAGCCTGGCCTACTCGTTTCGTGCTGGGACGAGCACCTCCCGATTACCATTGGTCTGCATGGACGATACGAGGCCGGCGCGTTCCATCTCTTCTATCAGCCGTGCAGCGCGGTTATACCCGATACGCAGGTGTCGTTGTACCAGCGAGATGGAGGCGCGCCGCGACTTGAGCACCACCGCGACTGCTTCGTCGTATAGCGGATCGGCTTCACCGTTTTCCTGCCCGGCCATGCCGCTACTTTCACCTCCACCGTTGTCGTCATCCATTGAGCTGAGCATTCCTTCCACGTAGCGGGGCTGGCCATGTTCCTTCAGATATTCCACCACGCGGTGAACCTCCTGATCGGCAACAAACGCGCCGTGAACCCGCTGAGGATATCCGCTGCCAGGAGGCAGATAAAGCATATCGCCCTGCCCCAGCAGCGTCTCCGCCCCCATTTGATCGAGTATGGTACGGGAATCCACCTTACTGGAGACCTGGAACGCCACCCGCGTCGGGATATTGGCCTTGATCAGCCCGGTAATTACGTCTACGGAAGGCCGCTGCGTGGCAAGCAGCAAATGTACGCCGGCGGCACGCGCTTTCTGCGCAAGCCGCGCAATCAATTCCTCGACTTTTTTCCCCACCACCATCATCAAGTCCGCCAATTCGTCTATGACTACGACAATCAGGGGCATCTCTTCCAGCGGCTCAGGCACGTCCGGCGTCAGGCTGAACGGGTTGGCAAGCGGCTTGTCGTTTTTGATCGCATCCCGAATTTTCTGATTGTAACCACCGAGATTGCGCACGCCCAAGGTCGACATCAGCTTATAGCGACGCTCCATTTCGCCCACGCACCATCTTAGTGCGCTCGCCGCCTGCCGCATATCCGTGACCACAGGCGCGAGCAAGTGCGGAATGCCCTCATATACAGATAATTCAAGCATTTTCGGATCTACCAGAATCAGGCGTACCTGCTCTGGCGTCGCCTTGTAGACGAGACTCAGTATCATAGCGTTGATCGCCACGGACTTTCCCGATCCGGTCGTGCCCGCCACCAGGACGTGCGGCATTCTCGCCAAGTCCGCTACCACCGGATGGCCACCGATGTCCTTGCCTAGCGCTATGGTCAACGGAGACCCCATATCGGCATATGCCTGGGAACTCAGAATCTCGGATAACCGAACCACTTGCCGCTTCGGATTGGGAATCTCCAAACCCATACTGGTCTTGCCGGGAATGGTTTCAACAACGCGTATACTCACTACAGACAGCGACCGGGCAAGGTCTTTCACCAGATTGAGAATCTGGTTGCCCTTCACGCCCACGGCGGGCTCGATTTCGTAACGGGTGATGACCGGGCCGGGGTATGCCGCCACCACTTTTACCTCCACCCCAAAATCGATGAGCTTTCTCTCGATCAGCCGGGAAGTAAACTCAAGCGTGTCGGTGGACAATATTTCCACCTCTTTCCTGGGTGGCTCATCCAGCAGGTGCAGGGGAGGCAAGGGCGAGTCGGGCAAATCGACGAATAGCGGCGCCTGCTTCTCCCGGATCACCCTGGGTGACTTGATGATCACGGTGGCTGGCTGTTCAATATGCAAGGGCGGGTTCTCGTCGAAACGTTTCTTCCCCATTTCTACCAAGCCATCGCGCCTGACTGCAGAGACTGCGCCTGCGCGCCGATCTTGCCAATCCTCCCAGCGTCGCCTGGCGAAAACACCGCTCCCCTCTATCGCCGCACCCAGTTTTTCCACGAAACGTAACCACGATAGTCCGGTAAATAAGCTGAAACCGATAGCGATCAGTATGAGCAGCGCCAGCGTCGCCCCGGTAAAGCCCAGCATCTCCGCCAGATTCTGACTAATTATCAAACCCAGCGCGCCTCCCGGCGTCTGGGGCAGCGTTACCGTAAGCGTATAGAACCGCAGCGCTTCAAGCCCGCTGCTGGCAGCCACTAAGACAAGAAACCCGGCGGCCGAAACGAATAACGGACGGCGGTCGAATATACCCCCATCGATACGGTGATAAATCCACGACACGAGAAAGAGGAAAAACATAACCCACCACCAGGCTGAAATGCCCAACAAATATAGCAGCAAGTCCGCCAGCCAGGCGCCTGCAAATCCGCCCGGGTTGCGCGCTCCGGAGACGCCGCCGCTGTGCGACCACGCGGGATCGGTGCGGTCATATCCGTAGAATATCAGCACCAGGTAAAGCGCGACACCGAGTAAGGCAAGCCCGGCGCATTCGCGCAACAACCGGCCAAGCCTCGGAGGGAAAGGCTCGGGACTCGATTTTTTCGCCATCGGCTTGTTGACGAAGCTCATGGGTCGCACCGCAGTGTTGGGTAAAACAGGAAAATAATCGTAATTATATAAAGTTAAATCAGGATCTTCATGTTTTTACTCATTGCCTGGCGCAAATGGCTGCGCGTCGATATGGCGAAGTTTTTCATCCAGGATTTCAATCCAGTGCTCGACCGGCAACGATGTGCCGTTTTGCATGTGAACAAGACACCCTATATTTCCCGTCGCTATCCGCGCCGGTGTGCCCGATTCAAGCGCTATGATCTTATTTTCGAGCAGTTGTCGAGATAATTCCGGCTGCAGGATGGAATATGTCCCTGCCGACCCGCAGCAAAGGTGAGCGTCTGGCACATGAGTCAATTCGAAGCCCGCAGCGATCAGGATCTTCTCGGCGACACCTCGAATGCGCATGCCATGCTGCAAGGTACAAGGAGAATGAAAGGCGAGCTTTGGTTTTACCGTGCTATTCGCGGTGAAGGGTAATCTCTCGATAAGTGGAAAGAGAGCCTGGGTTTCGGCTTGGACGATCTCGCTTATGTCTTTCGTCAGTTCGGAAATACGTGCGGCTTTTTCCGCATAGGCGGAGTCATGCCTTAATAAATGCCCATAGTCCTTTACCGTCACGCCACACCCGCTGGCCGTCATGACGATCGCTTCCACTTTTCCTGCCCCCCCCGGCTTTCCGGTGCCCTCGGTTTCAACATAAGGCCACCAGGCATCCACGTTGCGGCGCATATAATCCAACCCTTCCTGCTGGGCGTTGAGGTGATAAGAAACCGCGCCACAGCATCCCGCGGCAGGGGCCTGTATGAGGGAAATACCGAGCTTGTCGAGCACACGGGCGGCAGCGGCGTTGATGTTGGGCGCCAGAACGGGCTGCACGCACCCTCCCAGCACTAGCATCCTGCGCGCATGGCGCGCGGGGAGCGCAGCACCAGAAGATTGCCCGAGTTGCTTTTTCCCCGTGAGCGGAGGCACCGATTCCTTCAGCTTCTCCGGCAATAAGGGGCGAACCATCCGCCCGAGTTTCATCAAGGAAGCAAACAAACCCGGGCTCGTTAACGACTGACGCAGCACGAATCGCTTAGTGCCTGCAGCGAAGCTCCGCCCCACCTTCTTTTCCACAATGCCGCGCCCAATATCCACCAGCCGCCCATAGCGAACACCGGATGGACACACAGTTTCGCAGGCGCGGCAGGTGAGACAGCGATCGAGATGCAATTGCGTTTTTTCTGTTACCGGCGCACCTTCCAATACCTGCTTCATTAGGTAAATTCGTCCGCGCGGGCTGTCCAGTTCATCACCCAGCAGCTGATAAGTCGGGCAAACGGAAAGGCAGAAACCGCAATGCACGCAACTCCGCAGTATTGCGTCCGCTTCCTGACCCTCGGGAGAATCCTTAATGAAATCGGCGAGACTGGTTTGCACTTTATATTTCCGGGTACATCCTGCCAGGATTCAATACGTGCATGGGATCAAATTTTTCCTTCAACCGCCTGCTGATATTCATCATTCCCGGCGTAAGGGGATCAAACACGACGGCGCAGGATCCGTAGCCCCGGAATAACGTTGCGTGGCCACCGGCGTTTTTCGCCGCCCCGCGTATCGCCGTATACGCAGCTTCTCCATCGGCCTCGGCCACCAGCCAACGGAGCGCCCCGCCCCACTCGATGAATTGCTTCCCCGGCAACGATAATGGGGGCGCCGAGGATTTGACCGACAGGCGCCAGAGTGGTTTGCACGCCTGAAAAAACGCATGTGTCTGCTCGCGTACCGATTCCCAGAAGGCCGAGCCCTCCGCAATTTCTTCGCCGCCCAGTTTTGCACGGGCTGCGCGCACTGCCGATTCGGCGCCGGAGAGTCTCACATATAAATGCCCCTCATAAAAGCTGGTTGCGGAAACCGGTAGCGGCTTACCGGCCCAAGAATTCATCCGATCAAGCGCTTGAGCCTCGTTCGCTGGCATACCCAACGTAAGCTCCATCGCCGGAATCGGCAGGACTTTGAGTGAGACTTCCAGCAGCAGGCCCAGCGTACCCATTGACCCCGTCATCAGGCGCGAGACATCGTAGCCCGCGACATTCTTCATGACTTGACCGCCAAAACTCAGATCTTGCCCCCTACCGTCCAGCATGCGCACTCCCAGCACGAAATCGCGCACCCCGCCGGCGGAGGCCCGGCGCGGACCGGACAAACCAGTTGCGACACACCCGCCGAGCGTAGCATCCGGTCCGAAATGAGGCGGCTCAAAAGCCAGCATCTGGTTATGCCGAGCCAGTTCTGTTTCGAGATCGGTTAGACGCGTGCCACCCCGGGCAGTAACCACGAGTTCAGTTGGATCATACTCAACAATGCCTCTGTAGACAGCGGCATCGAGAACGCCGCCTGAACTGGCGGAATTAACGAGATTCGTGCAGCGTTCACCATAGAAATTTTTGGTGCCGCCGCCGCGTATGAATAATGAGCCTTTATTTCCGGCAGCCGCACAAATCTTGTCGGCGAGCTGTTCGATAATATCTTGCATGAAAATGATCAATGTACCAGGCAGCAAAGAACCTGTGAAGTAGATGACACCCGCTTCAAAATCTCGGCAGTTCGGGAAACTTCTCGTTGCCACGATGCACGTGCATGGCCCCCTGCTCAGCACAACGGCGCAGAAGCGGTACGGCTTTTCCAGGATTCAGCAACCCATCCGGGTCAAATGCCGACTTTACCGCATGAAACATTTCCAGTTCACCTGTCTTGAACTGGGAACACATCTGATCAATTTTCTCGATGCCGACTCCATGCTCTCCGGTGATGGATCCGCCGGCCGTGATGCACATTTGCAGTATCCGGGCGCCAAACTGCTCGGTTAATTCCAGCTCTCCCGGACGGTTCGCATCGTAAAGGATCAGCGGATGCAGGTTACCGTCGCCCGCATGAAAGACATTCATGCAACGCAGCCCGTACTCAGCGGAAAGCGCTTCGATGCCGGCCAGGACAGTCGCAAGATTCCTGCGCGGAATAGTTCCGTCCATGCAGTAGTAATCGGGCGAAATACGGCCCGCTGCTGGAAATGCCGCTTTACGGCCGGCCCAAAATCGGAGCCGCTCAGCCTCGTCGCGGGATGTTCTGACCTCGAACGCGCCGCATTCGCGCATGATCTCGTTGATGCGCTGGATTTCCTCCGTCACTTCCTCCGGCCCCCCGTCGGATTCGCACAGCAGGATCGCGGCAGCCTCAAGGTTGTAGCCCGCGTGGATAAAATCCTCTACCGCGCGAGTCGAGAGCTTGTCCATCATTTCCATGCCAGCGGGAATAATTCCCGCACCAATTACGTTCGCGACGGCGTTTCCCGCCTTGCGTATGTCGTCAAACGCGGCGAGAACCACCTGGGCTGTTTCCGGCCGGGAGGTGAGTTTTACCGTCACTTCGGTCACAATCCCCAGCATTCCCTCGCTGCCAGTCATGAGCGCAAGCAAATCGTAACCTGAGCAATCCAGGCCCTCGCCGCCGATTTCGAGTAACTCGCCCTCAATGGTGATTACGCGGAGCTTCCTGATGTTGTGCACCGTGAGCCCGTATTTCAGGGAATGAACACCCCCCGAGTTTTCCGCTACATTACCCCCGATAGAGCACGCAATTTGTGAAGAAGGGTCGGGCGCGTAATACAGACCATAGGGTGCCGCCGCCTCGCTGATAGCCAGATTTCGCACACCCGGCTGAACCCTCGCCGTCCGCGCAAGGGGGTCCAGTTCGAGTATGCGCTTGAGCTTTGCGAGCGACAGCAGAACTCCGTGTGCGTGAGGGAGCGCGCCTCCAGACAGCCCGGTACCCGCGCCGCGTGCTACTACCGGGATTTTCGCGACATGGCAGATACGCAATACTGCGGCCACCTCCTCTTCGGTTCCGGGCAGTGCTACGATCATCGGCATTTGACGGTACGCAGAAAGGCCGTCGCATTCGTACGGCGTCAAATCTTCGGTCTCATGCAGCACCGCGCCGAGAGGCAAAAAAGTGCGCAGCCTGGAAACAAGTTCAAGAGTATTCATGAATCACCAGGTTGGCTTGTTGAGCTCGGCATGCCGGTTTCCTTTGACCAGTCCTGAATCCGGTGATTGGCCAATTTTTCCAGCACTTGTACCATTGCCGCACTATCAAGCCTGGCATTGCCGTGAGCGATGCATGCGTTGAACAATTCCTGAACACCAGCCGTGTTTGGCAAGCTGATGCCCAATGCACGCGCGCCGGATAACGCAAGGCTCAAGTCCTTCTGATGCAGTTCGATGCGGAACCCAGGATCGAAGGCTCGGTTGATCATGCGGGCGCCGTGTACCTCCAGGACGCGCGACGACGCAAATCCGCCAAGCAAGGCCTGGCGCACTTTCGAGGGATCCGCGCCAGCCCTGGATGCAAATAGCAATCCCTCTGCCACTGCCTCGATAGTTAGCGCAGCAATAATCTGATTGGCAATCTTGCAGATCTGGCCCGCACCATAGGGACCAATCAGCGTTATGCTCCGGCCGAGCAGTTCGAGAATTGGCTTTACTTTGATAAATACGGCTTCCTTGGCCCCCGCCATAATGGTAAGAGTAGCATCCTTCGCCCCTATATCGCCACCGGACACCGGTGCATCCACGTAGTCACAACCTATTTTGGTTATGTTTGCGGCAAATTGCCTGGTTTCCGCCGGCGAAATCGTGCTCATATCCATTACGATCTTGCCTGCGCTTAACCCATGGACCACGCCGTTCTCCCCGAACAGCACCCGTTCAACATCCGGAGTATCGGGCAGCATTGTGATGATGGTATCGGCATTCCCCGCCACTTCCCGGGGCGAAGAACAGACGTTTCCACCCTGCTTCAGCAATTCCTCGGGCACGCCGCTGCGGGAATGCAGAAACAACGTATGCCCCCCCTTGATAAGATGCCCAGCCATGGGCCTTCCCATGATGCCAAGACCGATGAAACCGATTTTTGTCATATTGCGCTCATCTATAACTGCCTTCCGCCTATCCCAGTATCCCAGTATCCCATCCATGACGCAGATCGATGAAAAAGTGACCAGCTTGTGCAGCGCAAACTGTATTGGAGTCGCACGACCCGTTAAAGTTTACACTAGCAAAAAACCGGCACATGCGAAAATGCGAGCCCGGAGTGCTCCGGTAGTATTTTAAGCGGGATGGGTGGACGTTGAGCCCACCCATCCGCTGGGCACATGCCGTGCCGTATGCGCCCAAAAATCCGGATTAACGGACCTTCACCTGATCATCAGCAGTAGAACGTTAAACTTTTTATCTCTATGTATATCCAATCAGTAGTGTCCGGAGATTTAGTTGAATAGATTCAATTGATTATCATTTTTTGGCGTATTTATTTGCAACTCCGTATTTTTAAGTAGTTGATCGAGCGGTGTTTTCTCAAAGAGTGTCAGGCTCAG
>JACDGV010000063.1 GCA_013821425.1 Nitrosospira sp.
GCCAGACTGACTTGCGAGCCGCACCGCCTCGCGTTTGAATTCATCCGTAAACTGCCGTCGTTCCATTTAACACCTCCAATAGTAATCATAACCTATCGAATGTGTCCGTCTTATCGGGGGAAGGTCAGTTTGTGTTTTTTCACCTGTAAAATACTACAGCTGTTCATCGCCCTAACGGCATGATGAAATAAGATCATCGCCATCGCCAGATAAATCTCTGAGCATGTCCCAATGCAACAGCAGCGCTTCACCGAAGATTATCGGTACTAGCCTTATGGATAGCTAGGGATTGTTACGACACCAGATAATTAAAGTTTCATGGTGTCCCCTCCCGAGAAGGTTGTGGATGCGGCAATTCACCTATGGGAGCATTGGCGACTCAAACAATTATTATCGTCGGTGAAGAAGGTTTCAATTCTCTTTATGCGAGAAGCCTGTTGAACTTTCCCAATAATTTCAATTGGTTGAATATCTTTTAGTTATAGAGTCCCACAATAGGCGTATGTATAGCCTACCTCAATTAGGCGTCTAATGTCAGAAGGCCAAAAATTAATCTTCAAGCCTGATGCAATCACAAACAATCTCTAATTTAATAATCCAGGTAACCAAAATGACTCCAAGCGAAGACTCGGTGCTGACATCTGCAGATACCCCCGCCTTATTAGAAAAGGCTCTAGAGAAAAGCCAAGAAGTAAAGGAAAAGATGGTGGATTGTGTCACTGAGCTTTCTTCCGTCAATGAAACGGTAAAGACGGGGATGACTACTGGCATTACCTTGCGGCAGGCAAAAGCAGCATTAGCACAAACAGAAAACGTGGAAGAGAGAATACAAGAGTGTGCTGACGAGCTTCATGAAGTCACCGAGGTACTGACACAGGAAATCGGTGACCGGGATGAGCTTAATCGAGAGTTAAAAGAAACTGAGCAGATGCTTTCCGCTACGAAGCATGTTTTAGCTCATACGGAGGACAACCTGGCAATTGCGCATGAGGTAGCGGCGGAAGCCACGCAACGCACATTGCACGATTTTGTCACAGGCATTCCCAACCGGGAGCTATTCAAGGATCGACTTGAACAGGCAATTGCTCTCGCGGAACGGAGCGGTTGGATTTTAGGTGTAATGTTCATCGATCTGGATAAATTTAAGCTCATTAATGATACGTACGGACATGCTGTAGGTGACAAGGTACTGCAGGGAGTGGCACAACGATTGAACGAACAGGTGCGCACTGGAGATACCATCTGTCGGTACGGCGGGGATGAGTTTCTCTATTTATTAGTAAACCCTGAAAGCAACGTAAATATCGAGCGAGTGGCGCGTAAGGTTCTAGATAGCATTTCGCAAACTTTGATTATTGGTGACTTGGCGTTTACCATTAAACCCAGTATCGGAATTGCTGTATATCCGCCTAATGGGAATACGGGTCAAGAATTGCTGGTTAATGCTGATGTCGCCATGTACCAAGCCAAAAAGAACAAGGCCGGCTTTGCCTTTTTCGATAAAGATAAAGAGGGAGCAGCGGGGAGGAATGGATAGTGTGGACCCACGTTGTTGTCCTCTTAGGGTACACCCCAATAGTATAAATCTGCCTGACACTTTTCAGCTCATTTTTTTGTCCCCCTAGGTGTTAATAGCGTTAATTGACAGTAACATTAGAAGGCCATAGACTCTATCCTGACATTTATCGATAGGAAAGAAGTCAACACCAGGCAAAAACTTGGATACGCTCGGAGTGAGGTAGCTTGACCAAAACGCCGAACGGCCAGCTCGACGGCTTGTGCTAGAGAAGATATTCACTTACAAGGCATCCGCCAAGGATATCAACGGTGCACAGTGGTATACAATCAATTGGCTCCGGGTCAACTGGGCCCGTTAACCTAACACTAAGAGTTTTTTCTGATGAGCAACATTTCATTCCCGCCTCGCTGGAACTCGTAAGGTACGCGCGTATATTCAGAACTGAAGCCGAAGTCCGTAAGGTGCTCCACTACTGAATTGACGTATGGAGAGCGGTTGCCGTCCAGAGTGAGCAAAGGGAAAACCCGGACTTCAGCCGCCACACGTAACATTTCTTGAATCGCCTGAAGATGAAACTCGAGCGACAATCTACTGCTGTACAGAAACAAGAAATGAGACGACAAGGCAATATCGAACTCTTCATCTGTGAAGGGCAGCAACGGTAGCTCTCCCGCAACGTACCGACCTTCAGTCTTCCCTGTAGCAAAGTCCGCCAGGAAATTGTTCATCGCCGACATGCGAACATGTCCCAGATCCTCAACCGCGAGATGGCATCCCAGACATAATCGCTTTTATTCTCGCGCATCTGGGCCATTATTGTTTCGTATGGCTGGTCAATGCGATGCCTGATTTGCGCAGCCTCAAACAAATAAATCGGGTCGATTGAGACGGCATTGCCACCCCTTTTGGTCAGAATTGCATTGAATTCAGCGGGACCATCTCCGCAACCGAGAATACGAAGTCCAAGTTCGGCTGTTAGAAGTGGCCCCAGGAATCTGAACAAGCCTATAAGTGGAAAAATCTGCTACATTTTTATGGCCCCTGTGGGGCTTAGATATGGAGTGGAGAATGGCAAGAAGGACGAGACGTACGCACTCAGCGG
>JACDGV010000026.1 GCA_013821425.1 Nitrosospira sp.
CAGCACTCAACGTTAGGCTATAAGTCACCCATACGGTTTCTGGATGACTGGCTTATTGCTCAACAGAAAGAAAAACTGGTAGCATAAACCCCACCTCTTAGAAGACGAAAAACCGGGGGAACCTCATTAGTGCTGGCATCGACGGTGAAGTTATAAACCTGGCCGGAATCGAGGCCGTTGATCTCGAACACCCCGGTAAAATTATCCGCAAGCCGGTCGCCCAGGAGAGCTGCCGGGATGGCGCTGGCGAGAGGCCGTAGCGGAACTATCCGCGTGGATGCGATCGGAATACCATCTACTCGCCATGCGAGGACGGGGGGCTGGGAAGCAAGAACTCCGACCCATATGCGCACACTGCCACGAGGTGCCGCCCGGGGCACAAGGAATATTTTCATCGCCTGGCAGGCTTATGCATTGGTGGTGCGCCGGATAGTGGAGAAGAGCAGGAGCTCTGGATGGGCATCATATCGGCCAACTTCAAATCGCTGTGCAAACGGTAGCCGCTGGCGACCAAAAATATCAAGATCAGAACAGCCACGCCTCTCCTGAGATTCTCTTTTCCTCAGACTAACGAATTATACGGTAGGCCAAGCTGTATTGGGGAGTTGCGGAGCATTTGTGCAAGCCTCTCCCGAATGGCCGCAACGCGCTCCGGGGAGGACTTGTTCAGGCTTCCTCAGGGCGAGGTCCAGGCCGGAAGATCATCAAAGGCTCTATAGTTGAGGTAGACATTCTACAAGCGTCAATGCCGATCAGGATTAGGACTATATTAAGGACTGCATTATTTTTCCTTTGCATCATGTCATCAGCCCCTGCTCGCAACCGGTGCAGCCCGAGCCAGTGCATTGATGACATCGAAGGGCAGGGGTGGCAACTGGCCCGATGCGGCGGCTGCAATCAACTCACCCGAAAGCCCGGCGGTTATGAGACCGCGCGTGCCATGCCCGAGGCTGGTATACAAGCCAGGCAATAACTCACCCACCAGTGGCATGGCGCCCGGAAAGGAAGCCCTTACCGATGCGCGCCCGCCCAGTTGTCCGGCGACGCGGACGGAATCGATATCGGCCGCCTTGCTCAGCGCCGGGGATATCTCCCTCAATCTCGACAAATTTTCGACGGTATCCGACGTGCGCAAACAGGTTGATTCATCGTTAAAGCCATGGGTTGCTCCGATCATATGCAGCCCCTCGGCGGAGGGAGTCAAATAACCACTGGCGCATACAATAGCCCGCAGTCTTTCACTATACGGAGTGGCAGGAAACGCGGTAATCTGGCCCCGTACCGGGGTCAGTGGCAAGTGCGCCAAAGGGGCGAGTGTCTTTACCCGGTATCCAGTACAAGCCACCACTACCGGGGCCGAGAAAGACCAGGGTTGTTCGTGCTGGTCTTTTCCTGTCACGTGCCAGCAGGTGTCCGTTGCTGTCAAGGATTCGGCTCGGTAGCCTGTAAGCCGCGTAATGGAAGGGCTTGTAGCCAGCGCGGCGCACACCCTTGGTGGAACCAGCCATCCCCCCGCAGGAAACCAGAGACCACCATGCGTCAGCTGGATACCGGCCAGCTGCGATGCCTCAGCCGCATCTACTTGCCGGCATACATGGGGCGGCCAACCGAGTGCGGCCAGTTTGCCGATGCGTTGCGCCTCTTCCTGCGAAAATGCCAATTGCAACTCCCCACATTCCCCGCGGACCGTGCCATCAATGGGCAGCTTTTCGTCAAGCAAGGCAAGCACATGGCCGTAGGATGCCAACACAAAGCGCTGCAGCGGATTCATGCCCGCGCTCAAGCGGGCGTGCAGAACGCCTCGCGGATTGCCCGATGCTCCCGCTGCCAGGGTCAGCCCATGTTCAATCAGGGTCACGGATATTCCACGCTCGGCAAATGCCGATGCAGCGGCACAACCCGCCACCCCCCCACCGATAACGACGACTGTTGCGGGCCTGGAGCGGGCCGGGGGGGAACCGGGCAGACAACCGTGCAACATTTCTCGCTTGCGTCCGAATCCCGGCGATTTCTGTACCCCGAATCCGGCTTGTCGCAAACCCCTGCTGACGGCACCGGCACAGGTGTATGTTGCAAATGTCGCGCCGGGCCGCGACGCGCGAGCGAGGTTCTCGAACACCTGCTGGGTCCACATCTCGGGATTGCGTGCGGGTGAGAAGCCATCAAGAAACCACGCATCAATGGCGCTGCGGATTTCAGGCAGGGCCCGGGCCACGTCGTCCAGCACCAGCGTGAGGCGTACTCGGCCGTCGGCGAAGCTCCATCGATTCCAGCCAGGCATGCGCCGTCTCCAGCGGGTAATGAGGCTATCGGCGTAGCTTTGCAACTCCGGCCACAGTGATAACGCATCGCTTAACGCGCATTCATCCAGAGGATATTTCTCGATGCTGAAGAAATCGAGGGAAATGCGTGACGAGGAGGGGGCAATCTGGTCGAGTAACTGCCAGGTGCATAGAAAGCTTAGTCCTGTGCCGAATCCAGTCTCGCCAACGGCGAGACCTTCGCCATTCCGCAACGCGGCAAAACGCTCAGCCAACTGGTTGCCTTGCAGAAAAACATGGCGTTTTTCCAACAGTCCGGAATCCCTTGAGAAGTAGATGTCGCCGAAGCGCCGGGAGAATGGCTTTCCGTCGAGCCAATCAAGCATCTATGAAGGGTTTGATATGTGGGTTTGTCACAAGTGGAGCCGGGGAAATCATTGTCGGAAATGACCTGATGCTATAAGTCCCGAGAAGAGCATCTCTTTGTTGGTGAGCAGGCGCATCTGGAGCAAATACAGGAAACAGGAGCATGTCTTGTCGCCGCAATCCCAGCCTTAACTCTGGTTGCTCAATTACTCAATTCTCAGGGCTCAATGGTGTCGGCGTGCTTGCGCAACTTAACCGGCTCGGTGCTTTTTTTCCGCATCCGAAGGTTGAGAAATTCCACGCCGACTGAAAAGGCCATTGCGAAATAAATATAGCCTTTCGGAACATGTACATCAAAACCTTCGACTATTAGCGTCACTCCTACAAGAATCAGGAATGAAAGCGCAAGAATCTTGATGGTCGGATGAGCCTCCACGAAATCGCCTATAGACTTGGCCGCCATTAGCATTACCAGCACTGCCACAATAATCGCAATTGCCATCAACGACACATGGTCGACCAGACCTATTGCCGTTATCACCGAATCCAGCGAAAACACAATGTCCAGGATGGCAATTTGCACCAGAACCATCCCCATGCTAGTGACGACAAGTACTTTGCCGTTACCTGCCGCACCTTCCAGGCTGTTGTGTATTTCATGAGTCGCTTTGGCCAGAAGAAACAGACCGCCGCCGATCAGAACTATATCACGCCCCGAAACCTCCTCGCCAAATACGGTGAACCAGGGCTCGCTCAAGCTCATAACCCATGAAATGGAAAACAGCAAACCGAGGCGGGTCAGCATGGCCAGGCTGAGGCCCATCCTTCTCGCGAAATTACGCTGAGCCTCCGGGAGACGTCCTACAAGAATCGAGATGAAAATGATGTTGTCTATGCCTAAAACGATTTCCAGCGCTGTCAATGTTACTAACGCTACCCATGCTTCCGGGCTCGCCAGCCACTCGAACATCATATTCCCCTATTTTTAAACGGAATGCTTGCCGTGAAGCCGTTTTTTGATCCGATTTTTGCTGTGCCTCGCGTCATGAAGCTGCTGGCTGGCCTTTTCATTGTTCAACGCACAATCGCAAAGAACTGTTATGAGCTGGAATACAAAAACCTGTAAGTCGTTCATGTTATCACGCCGAGGCTTACCGCAAACCAGCAGTGAGGATCCGTCCAGGTATTTTCTACCTCGAAGCCGCCACATTGAAGCAGGCTCTCCAGGCGCTCCATGGTGTATTTATAGCTGTTTTCCGTGTGAATGCGTTCGCCTTGATCAAACCGCAGCGTCATGTCGAGCGAATCGACCCTGACGGATTGCCGATACCTGCTTTCCAGATGCAGTTCCATCCGCGATGCTTGTTCGTTCCAGAACGATACGTGGCAAAAAGCATCCAGTTCGAAGTGGCCGCCAAGTTCGCGGTTAATCCGGACAAGAAGATTTTTATTGAATGCAGCGGTTATTCCCGCACTGTCGTTATACGCAGCGTTCAGGACATCGGTATTCTTCACCAGATCGGCGCCAAGCAGTAGCTGGTCTCCGCTGTCCAAATGCCTGGCGATATTTTTCAGCAGGCGGACCGCTTCGTCCCGTTCCAGGTTACCGATACTCGAACCGATGTACAAGACAACGCGAGGGGGAGACTGTAATTCAAGAAACGTCAGGTCCTCGAAATCGCCAACATAAGGACATACACACACTGTTTCCAGATCTCTTTCCACTTCGCGTTTAGCGACCTGCAAAGCGGTTGCGGACACGTCGAGTGGACAATAATTTACGGCGGATTGACGCTGTACCAGGGAACGCAGCAAAATGCGCGTCTTGGTCGCCGTCCCTGCGCCCAGTTCGGCGACGGAAACGTCCCGGCCGAGCCGGGAGCATATTTCTTCCGCATACATCATGAATATGCCTGCTTCCGTTCGTGTCGGGTAATACTCCGGCAAACATGTGATCTGCTCGAACAAAGCCGAGCCGCGCTCATCATAGAGGAGCTTGGGCGGCAGGCTTTTCGGTGTACGGGACAGGCCGTCGAATACATCCCCTGCTATCGCCGATAGCGGGGTTGACGCAAGACTGAGCCGTTGTTGTGAAATCATGAGCCGGCTCCGTCATGAGCCAACCTGATGCCGGAAAACTGCCAACGCATCTGCGGCGGAAAAAAATTTCGATACGATTTGCGTATGTGTGATTCAGGCGTGGCACAGGACCCGCCGCGCAATACCATCTGGTTGCACATGAACTTGCTGTTGTATTCCCCTTCAGCGCCCGAAGGCGGACGATATCCGGGGTAGGCGATATAGGGGCTCGAGGTCCACTCCCACGTATCGCCGAAAAACTGCTGAAGCTCCGGGTGCCGCAACCTCGTCTGAACGGCTGGGCGTGGGTGATACGCCTCGCTCTCCAGAAAATTTCCGCTTACCTTCGTTGCGTTCCTGGCAGAGCCGGCGGCCACTTCCCATTCAAATTCCGTGGGCAGGCGAAATCCCGCCCAGCGGGCGTATGCATCAGCTTCGTAGAAGCTTATATGACATACCGGTTCGCCGCGGTTCAACGGCACCATGCCCTGACAGGTAAACTGGTTCCAGCCATCGCCGGTCCTTTCCCAGTAGAGTGGCGATATCCATCCATTCCCGCAAACTTGATCCCACGCGTCCGAAAGCCAGAATTCCGGCCGCTTATAGCCGCCGTCGGCCATAAAAGCCAGATATTCCTGATTGGTAACAAGGCGAGATGCAATGGAAAACGGGTGTATATAGGTGGCATGCTGTGGCAGTTCGTTATCGAAAGCAAAGCCGTGCGTGTCATTTCCCACTTCGTAAATAGCTTCATCGAAGCTATACCAGGTCAGCGGGACTGCGAAAGGTTCAATCATCCGGGGCTGGCTGGGCTGGTAACCGGGGCGCAGGGGATTGGTCCAGAAAGCATGCTTGATGTCGGTAACAATTAATTCCTGATGTTGTTGCTCATGATTCATCCCCAGTTCAAGCAAGCGTAAAACTTCGGCAGACGCCCCGTACTCAAGCAGATCACGGATCCTGTCATCAACGCATGAGCGGTAAAAGCGGACCTGATCCAGGCCAGGGCGGGAAAATGTCCCCCGGATGCTGCGTTCGGGATGATTGCCAAGCCGCTTGTAGTACGAGTTGAACAGGGAACTGAATTGTTCGTCGAAAGGAAGGTAATCGGTTACATACGGAGACAGGATGAACGTCTCGAAGAACCAGGTGGTATGTGCGATATGCCATTTCGCCGGGCTTGCGTCCGGCATGGATTGCACCATCTGGTCCTCCGGGGAGAGGGTTTCCACGAGCTTCAATGTCCGACTGCGCACTTCATCGTACCGCTCCGGCCATCCATGCGACGTCGAAGCTCCTGCATGCAAGCCGGAAGCCTGTACCTTGTTCATTTCCTGAGACGAGAGCTTTAACCCGGAACCCATACGGTAGCGGTTGTGCCTTGGTTCAATAGACATAGGAAGGCAATCCTTGAATTAATGAGCCATCTGGGGCATTTTGCTGGTTTTGGTGAGCCGTGACCGCCCGAAGCCTCGAGCCGAATTTTCAACAGCCCATGGAATTATCCTGCCGACAGCATCGGCCATTCCGTGCGCTGTCAAACATACGGGAGCTTGCGAGACAGAATACAGTTGCGTTGACGGGCAAGTCCGTGCTGGCAAAATGGGTTTGTACGCTACCGCACCGACCTCATGCAGCAGTTCGGGCATTCTGGTATCCGTCTGATTCGCTTCGAGTAGTAATCGAATTGGCTTGGGAAAAGAGTAAAACGAAACCTTGAAAAGTCTTTCACAGGAGATAACCATGACTTACTTAGATCGCGACACCTACGGAATGTATAAAGGCTACGGTAAAGCAGGGAGCGGGCCCGGTCCCCGATTGATGGGTGCTGATACACTCATCGGAGAGGATGTCTACAATCACAAGGATGAGGATCTGGGTGATATCAAGGATATCATGCTGGACATGAATAACGGAAAGATCGCATATGCCGTATTGTCTTTCGGTGGCTTTATGGGAATCGCTGACAAGCTTTTTGCCGTGCCATGGAATGCGATGACGCTGGATACCGAGAACAAGCGTTTTGTGCTCAATGTGGATAAGGAGCGTCTCGAATCCGCGCCAGGGTTCGATAAGGATGACTGGCCCGATATGGCTGACCCAACCTGGCAAAACACCATCAATTCCTACTACGGCACGAAATCCTATACCGATACAAGCTATGCCGATACCAAGTCCACTAAGGATTATACGACTCCCGCCGACAGGGACAGGGACCGGATTATTCCGGTAGCGCCGTCTGGCACCGACTACGTAAAAAAATGAAAGTGGCGGAGATTACGTACACAAATAATAAAGCAGCGGGAGCGTCACGCCCCGTGGGCACTGGGGCTTAGTCCGCGAAATGTGGAAAAAGAGGCAAGTTTATCTTGCCTCTTTTTCATTATTTGAGCGTAATATGCGAACCCGTCGAAAAGGTTTCAGCGCCTGTACACAGCCCCATCAATCAATGCCGATATGCCGATATTTCAGTAACTGCGGATTTATGAATAGAAGATTTATAACTCCGCATCCACCAATTACCCTCAGACGAATCCATCAAAATATTCAGCTTTGACGTTTGTGGCGACCGCCTGGCCTACGGCCTGGAGCTGGTTGATGTACTCCACAGAGTCCAGCATTTGCACGTCTTCCGGCTTGATATGAGTCAGCCCCAGCATCTTCAATCCCTCCGCGTTCAGCTGGTTGTTATAGCGGGCGTAGGTGAACAGCTTATTTGATCCCCCAGGCCCTCCCGTGCCTATCAGGTTGCCGACTTCCCGATCCAGTTCGCCTCCTGCAAGACATTTGCCAAAAATACGGCAGAGCAGGTCCTGCTCGTTCAGTGCGGCAGCCATTAGCGCAGAGGGGATGGAGCCAGCGTTATAAAGCACATTCATCTCGTCCGGCTTCAGATCGGCATTCGCCTTTGGACTGGTGCTTGTGCCAAGGCTACCATTATCGAACCGGCAAGATTGGAGGCAATTTCGGAGTTAATTCTTCTTCGATCGGAGGCTGGTTATAGCCTGTTAAACTCTGCCAGATGCAGCCCATTCCTTACTGGCGTCTTTCCGGTTTCTATTTCTTTCATTTCGCCTTCATCGGCGCCTTCGCTCCGTACTGGAGCCTTTATCTCCAATCCCTTGCTTTCAGCGCTTTCCAGATTGGGGTGCTGATGTCGCTGCTGCACGTGACGCGCATATTTGCACCGGCCGCCTGGGGCTGGCTTGCCGACCATACCGGCAAACGGCTGGTAATCGTGCAACTGGCTGCCATCACCGGTTTGATCAGTTATGGCGGCGTCTTTTTTGGCGAGTCGTTCGCCTGGATGTTCACGATAATGGCACTGATGAGCTTTTTCTGGAGCGCATCGTTGCCGCTGATCGAGGCCACGACGCTTTCTTTCCTGGGCGAGAGCACTGCAAAGTACGGACATATTCGAGTTTGGGGTTCAGTAGGATTTATTTTCGCGGTGACGGGCGTCGGCTATCTGCTGGATGCGACTGACATAGGCTCGTTATTGTGGGCAGTGCTCGGGTTCAAGCTGGGCATTGTGGTCTTTTCACGCCAGATTCCCGAAGCTGAAATAGCGGTTCATCCTGCCGATAGTCAATCCGTGCGAGAGGTATTCAAGCGGCCGGAAGTACTGGCGTTTTTCGCGGCTTGTTTGCTGATGGCGGTTGCCCATGGCCCTTACTACACTTTTTATTCCATCTATCTGGTCGACCACGGTTACACCAAGAGTACTGTCGGCTGGTTATGGGCAACAGGAGTAATCTGTGAAATCGGAGTGTTCTTTCTTATGCCGCAACTGATGCACCGGTTCGGCTTGAGGCAGATCATGGCTTTCTGTTTCGGTTGCGCCATTGCACGTTTCTTGATGATAGGCTGGGGGGTGGAATCGCCGGCCGTGGTTTTACTGGCCCAAGTCCTCCATGCTGCGACCTATGGCGCCCATCACGCCAGCGCAATGATGGTGGTGCATCAGTTCTTTCGCGGGCGCCACCAGGCCAAGGGGCAGGCGCTTTATACCAGCCTTACATTCGGCCTTGGTGGAACGCTGGGGGGGCTATTCAGCGGCTATGCCTGGGATTGGCTGGGGCCGGGCCTCACTTATACGCTGTGCGCGGTCGCGGCTCTGTTTGGCTTGATACTGGTGGTGTGGAAAATGAACGTGGGCCGGCATGTATAAGCTTGCCAAGAAATCCCCGGGTATTTCTTCCTGTCTCTTGCCGGCTGGTTATGGGATAATTTCCAGTTCATCAAATTATCCGGTTGATTTGCGAGATGCAAACGTTATACGACAAACTCTGGCAAAGCCATGTGGTGCACGAGGAATCCGATGAACCGGATGGCATGACGCTGCTCTATATTGATCGCCACCTGGTGCATGAAGTCACTAGCCCGCAGGCATTCGAAGGGCTGAAGCTGGCGGGCCGCAAGCCCTGGCGGCTCGATTCCATTCTGGCCGTAGCGGATCATAACGTGCCTACCACCCGGCGTGATCGCGGCATCAGCGACCCGATATCACGCCTTCAGGTGGAGACCCTGGATGACAATTGCGACGAATTGGGCATTACCGAATTCAGGATGAACGACCTGCGCCAGGGTATTGTGCACGTGATCGGGCCTGAGCAGGGGGCTACGCTGCCGGGCATGACAGTGGTTTGCGGGGATTCGCATACCAGCACGCATGGCGCGTTTGCCTGTCTTGCTTTCGGCATAGGCACGTCTGAAGTGGAGCATGTGCTCGCGACGCAGTGCCTGCTGATGAAAAAAGCCAGATCGATGCGGGTGATGGTCGAGGGCAAGCTTGGCCACGGCATCACCGCCAAGGATGTCGCGCTCGCCATCATTGGCGAGATCGGCACGGCGGGCGGTACGGGCTATGCCGTGGAATTCGCCGGCAGCGCCATACGTGATCTTTCGATGGAAGGCCGCATGACGCTCTGCAACATGGCAATCGAGGCAGGCGCGCGCGCGGGGATGATAGCGGTGGATGATACTACCACTGAATATATCCAGGGCCGTCCGTTTGCACCGAAGGGCGATTTGTGGGACAAGGCGGTCGCTTACTGGCGCACGCTGAAAAGTGACGAGGGTGCACGTTTCGACAAGGTGGTGACCCTGGAGGCGGCTCGGATCAAGCCGCAGGTTACATGGGGAACTTCTCCCGAAATGGTGGCAACGGTGGATGGGAACGTCCCCGACCCGGCACAGATTTCCGACATTGTTCAGCGCCACGATATGGAGCGTGCCCTGAAATACATGGGGCTCGCTCCCAACACCCCCATCCGCGAAATCCGCCCGGACAAGATATTTATCGGTTCCTGCACTAATGCGCGCATAGAAGACCTGCGCGCTGCGGCAAAAGTGGTGGAAGGCAAGCACATTGCCGGGAATATCAAGCTGGCGATGGTCGTGCCGGGTTCGGGTCTGGTCAAGCATCAGGCCGAGCAGGAAGGACTCGACAAGGTATTCCGTGACGCGGGTTTCGAGTGGCGTGAACCGGGCTGCTCGATGTGCCTGGCGATGAATGACGACCGGCTTGGGCCAGGAGAACGCTGCGCCTCCACTTCCAACCGTAATTTTGAGGGCAGGCAGGGGCTCGGGGGACGCACTCATCTGGTGAGTCCGGCGATGGCTGCCGCGGCGGCAGTGGCAGGACATTTTGTGGACGTACGGGAAATATATTAGAATCATATTGCAACAAAATCGATTTTGTTTTTTTACTATAAAAAGGGGAGACGGGAATGAGAGTATTGACGGTAGTGGTTGCGTTGGTGGCTGCTTTCAGTTTGTCTGCATGCAATACCATGCAGGGCCTGGGTAAGGATGTCCAGAGTGGCGGTGAGGCATTGGAGAAACAGGCAAAATAGATAAGAACCGATTAGCTGGTGAAAAAATTTAACTTTTGCGACGGATTGGTGGCGCCGCTTGATCGCGCCAACGTCGATACCGACGCCATCATTCCGAAGCAATTTCTGAAATCCATCAAGCGATCCGGCTTCGGGCAGAATCTTTTCGACGAATGGCGTTACCTGGATCACGGGGAGCCGGGGATGGATTCCTCCAAGCGCAGGCTCGATGGGGGTTTCGTGCTCAATCTGCCACGTTACAGCGGCGCACAAATACTGCTCGCCCGCGCCAACTTTGGCTGTGGTTCGAGCCGGGAACACGCACCATGGGCGCTTCAGGATTACGGCTTTGAGGCGATCATTGCGCCCAGCTTCGCCGATATTTTTTTCAACAACTGTTTCAAGATAGGCCTGCTCCCCATTGTGCTCGACACACATAAGGTGGATCAATTATTTCAGGAGGTAGAGGCGACCGAAGGCTACCGGCTGATGGTTAATCTGAGAGATCAATCGGTAACCACGCCAGGCGGAGACTCGTTCCTTTTCGATATCGATCCTTTCCGGAAGCATAGTCTGTTGAACGGCCTGGATGAAATTGGCTTGACCTTGCAACACGCCGACAGGATCAAGGCGTTTGAGGACAAGCATCGCGACTCGCAGCCGTGGTTGTTTGCATGAAAGGTTTTTCGGCGTAAAAAGAATTTATGAAAATTGCGATTCTGTCCGGTGACGGCATCGGTCCGGAAATCGTCGCTCAAGCGGTGAAAGTCCTCGAAGCATTGCGGAATGACGGACTAAAACTCGAGCTTGAGCCAGGCCTGCTGGGCGGTTGTGCGGTGGACGCGGCCGGCGACCCCTTCCCCGAGGCGACCCGCAAGCTTGTTGCTGAAGCCGATGCCGTGATTCTCGGCGCGGTAGGCGGTCCACGGTATGACATGCTGCCGCGCCAGCTTCGACCCGAACAGGGCTTGCTCAGCATCCGCAGGGTATTGAATCTGTTCGCCAATCTGCGTCCGGCGATACTGTACCCCGAGCTTGCCAATGCATCAACGCTGAAGCCCGAAGTGGTCGCTGGCCTTGATATCCTCATTGTGCGCGAACTGACGGGGGATATTTATTTTGGCGAACCACGTGGTATCGAACGGCGCGATGGCCAACGCGTTGGGTACAATACGATGATTTACAGCGAAGCCGAGATACGCAGAATCGCAAGGGTGGCTTTTCAGGCGGCGCGCAAGCGTAGCCGCAGGCTGTGCTCCGTGGACAAGATGAATGTACTCGAATGTACGCAACTATGGCGCGACGTCGTGACCGAGACCGCCGGCGAATATCCGGACGTGGAGCTCTCGCACATGCTGGTGGATAATGCCGCAATGCAGTTGGTACGCAACCCCAGGCACTTCGATGTGGTGGTGACGGGCAACATGTTCGGCGACATCTTATCGGATGAGGCTTCCATGCTGACCGGCTCGATCGGCATGTTGCCATCGGCGTCGCTGGACGAAAAGAGCAAGGGTCTTTATGAGCCCATCCATGGCTCCGCCCCCGACATTGCGGGCCAGGACGTGGCAAACCCGCTCGCGACAATATTGTCGGTGGCGATGATGCTACGCCACACCTTCGATCTTGCGCCCGATGCGAGCCGCATCGAGAGCGCGGTAAAAAAAGTCCTGGCGCAAGGCTATCGTACTGCGGATATTTACGAGCCGGGAATGGAGAAGGTCGGAACCCGGGCCATGGGTGACGCTGTTCTGGCAAATTTGTAGATTAAGCTGGAAGGAGACGAGGTCGAATTCCTGAGTAGAGAGGTGATCATGAGACAAGTCGGGTTTATCGGCTGGCGTGGCATGGTGGGTTCGGTCCTTATGCAGCGGATGCGAGAAGAAGACGATTTCGCCCTGGTTGAGCCTACCTTCTTCACAACTTCGCAGAAGGGCGGAAAGGGTCCGAATATCGGCCGCGAGACATCACCGCTCAAGGATGCGCACGATATAGACGAGCTCAAGGCGATGGATATTCTTGTTTCCTGCCAGGGGGGCGACTATACCAGCACCGTTTTCCCCAAGCTCCGTGAGGCAGGCTGGAACGGTTACTGGATTGACGCGGCCTCGACATTACGCATGGGGGATAATGCTATAATCATACTTGACCCGGTGAATCTGCCGGTGATCAAGCAGGCGCTGCACGACGACGTAAAAAATTACATTGGCGGCAACTGTACCGTTAGCCTGATGCTGATGGCGGTAGGCGCGTTATTCGAGGAAGACATGGTGGAATGGATGAGCGCCATGACTTACCAGGCGGCATCCGGCGCCGGGGCGCAGAACATGCGCGAGTTATTGCTGCAGATGGGCGAAGCGCATCGCGTGGCAAAAGACCTGTTGGATGATCCGGCTTCGGGCATACTGGATATCGACCGGGAAGTTGCCGGAACCTTGCGCGATGTCAATTTTCCGATCGGGAATTTCGGTGTGCCGCTGGCCGGTAGCCTCATCCCGTGGATCGACCGGGATCTGGGCAATGGGCAAACACGCGAAGAATGGAAAGGCCAGTCCGAGACAAACAAGATTCTTGGCCGTACCGATCAGTCGGTTCCGGTCGATGGAATTTGCGTTCGCGTCGGCGCGATGCGCTGTCATAGCCAGGCGCTGACTATCAAGCTAAAGAAGGATGTGCCGCTGGATGAGATCGAGGATATTCTTGCGGCTTCAAATAGTTGGGTGCGGGTCGTTCCCAATGAGCGCGAGAGCACATTGAAAGAACTGACCCCGGCTGCGGTTACCGGTTCGTTGACAATCCCGGTAGGGCGCTTGCGAAAGCTTTCCATGGGGGGAGAGTATCTTTCTGCCTTCACGGTTGGAGACCAGTTGCTATGGGGGGCCGCGGAACCGTTGCGAAGGATGCTGAGAATCCTGGTGGAGGCATGAGCATCGCATCGTTAATCGGTAAGGCATTTCTTCCCCTGAAGATCATTAAAAGCCCTGCAAGTTAAAATAACCAGCTCATTCCCCCCTGTTATTTGCCACACGTCGTTGCAGGTATCCGCGTTGCAGATCCTGCATATATCGGATGGTTATCCTGATTCCGCCAGCAAGATGCCGGCGCCGCTGTAAACGAGATTCATTGCCTCGGAACGTACTCATTCCAACGCTCCTTTATACCATGGCGCCTGTGCCGTGAGAATCGCATTGGTGCTGGAGTACGATGGCAGCCATTTCTGTGGCTGGCAAAGCCAGCGCTCGGGTTGCTCGGTGCAGGACGCGGTGGAGGCGGCATTATCCACAATTGCGTGCCACGCCATTCGGGTAATTGCGGCAGGGCGTACCGATACCGGTGTCCACGCATCCTGTCAGGTATTGCATTTCGATACTCAGGCACAGCGACCGGCCAGCGCCTGGGTTCGTGGTGCCAATGCCCTGTTGCCCGACAGCGTTGCCGTGTTGTGGGCATCGCAGATTCCCGATGCGTTCCATGCCCGCTATTGCGCCATTGAACGCCGCTATCTCTACCTGTTACTGAACCATCCGGTGCGCCCCGGGCTTTATCACGGCAGTATTGGCTGGTTCCATGAGATTCTTGATCATGAAGCTATGCGGGGCGCCGCGCAAATACTGGTGGGTGAACATGACTTCAGCGCCTTTCGCGCGGCGGAATGCCAAGCCAGCATGCCGGTGCGCACTCTGACGAAACTGGAGATCACGCGGGATGGCGATATCATCGTGTTTGAGTTTCGTGCCAACGGGTTCCTGCACCACATGGTGCGGAATATTGTCGGTTGCCTGATCTATGTGGGCAAACACAAATATCCGCCCGAATGGGTAAAGGCACTGCTCGAAGGACGGAAACGCAAGGACGCCGCCCCCACGTTTTCGCCCGCCGGTTTATACCTCGCAGGCGTGACCTACGACCCCGGATGGAAGCTGCCTGGCTTTATTGATCCTCCGCACCTTGCAGTCTGGTCCGGGACGAGACGGCCTGCCAATAGCAAGGCTGCGACTGACAAAGCTGCGACTGAATGAGTAAAATCAATGGAATCGAAAGAGCACAAAAGATTGGCGGCATGTCCGTACGGGTGAAAATCTGCGGTATAACCCGCCCTGAGGACGCGCAGGCGGCCGCACGGCTTGGCGCGAATGCCATTGGCCTGGTTTTCTGGAGGCCAAGCGGGCGTTACGTTTCGCCCGTGAAGGCCAGGGAAATTGTCGCCGCGCTGCCGCCATTCGTTACCGCTGTTGGCGTTTATGTTGACCCCGACCCGGGGTGGGTAGAAGAAACCGCCACCGTGGCCGGCCTGGACCTGCTGCAATTTCATGGAGATGAAGCCCCTGAATTCTGCCGCCAATTTTCGTTGCCTTATATAAAGGCCGCGCGAGTCAGGGCAGGGGTAGATTTGCTACAATACGCAACCCGTTTTACCGGAGCCAGGGGATTGCTGGTGGATACCTACGTCGAAGGCGAACCGGGCGGAACCGGACATGCGTTTGACTGGACCCTGCTTCCCCGCGATTTACCGCTGCCGCTGATCCTGTCCGGAGGGTTGCACGCCGGCACCGTTGTGCAGGCTGTCCGGCAGGCCCAGCCATGGGCGGTGGATGTGTCAAGCGGTGTGGAAGCCGCCAAGGGTGTCAAGGATGCCGAAAAAATTGCTGCTTTCATGCGAGGAGTCCGAACCAGTGAAAGTTTATGATTTTCCCGATAAACAGGGTCACTTTGGGCCGTACGGCGGAATATTCGTGGCGGAAACGCTTATTGCCGCGCTGGAGGAGTTGCGGGTGCAGTATGAGCGCTATCGCAGCGATGCGGCTTTCCAGGCGGAATTTGCCCATGAATTGAAGCACTACGTGGGCCGCCCCAGCCCCATATACCACGCGAAAAGGTGGTCGGCGCAGTTGGGAGGAGCGCAGATTCTCCTGAAGCGGGAAGACCTGAACCATACTGGCGCGCATAAAATCAACAACGCGATTGGCCAGGCGCTCCTGGCGAAGCGCATGGGCAAGTCACGCGTGATTGCCGAGACCGGCGCAGGCCAGCACGGCGTCGCCAGCGCCACCGTAGCGGCCCGCTACGGGATGGAATGCGTTGTGTACATGGGTTCGGTGGATGTGGAACGCCAGGCGGCCAATGTGTACCGCATGAGGCTACTGGGAGCAACCGTGATCCCGGTGGAATCGGGTTCGCGAACATTGAAGGACGCGCTCAACGAGGCGATGCGGGACTGGGTGACCAACGTTGAAAATACGTTTTATATCATTGGCACAGTAGCCGGACCGCATCCCTACCCGATGATGGTGCGCGATTTCCAGGCGATCATTGGTCGGGAAGCTATTGGCCAGATGCAGGAAGAATACGGACGCCAGCCGGATATGCTGATTGCTTGCGTAGGCGGCGGTTCCAATGCTATTGGCCTGTTTTATCCCTACCTGGACAGTAATGTCCGCATGATTGGCGTGGAAGCGGCGGGGCGCGGGATCGAGACGGGTCAGCACGCCGCTACCCTGACAACGGGAAGGCCGGGCGTATTGCACGGGAATCGCACCTATCTGATCCAGGATGAGGATGGCCAGATTATCGAGACCCATTCCATTTCGGCGGGGCTGGATTATCCGGGGGTCGGGCCCGAACATGCATGGCTCAAGGACAGCAAACGCGCCGAATACGCCGGAATAACCGATGACCAGGCGCTGGAGGCGTTTCATGCCCTTTGTCATTACGAGGGCATCATACCCGCGCTGGAGTCCAGTCACGCGCTGGCCTATGCCGCCCGGCTTGCACCCCAGCTTGCGAGGGAGAAGCTGCTGCTGGTGAACCTGTCGGGACGGGGTGACAAAGACATGGCTACAGTGGCACAGGCCTCGGATATTACCTTCTAACCCCACACCTCTGTTCATGTCCCGCATTCCAGCCGTATTCGACAACCTTCGCCAGCAACACAGAAAGGCGCTGATTCCGTTCATCACCGCGGGCGACCCTGAACCAGCGATGATGGTTCCATTGATGCATGAACTGGTGAAGGCCGGGGCCGATATTATCGAGCTTGGGGTCCCGTTTTCCGACCCTATGGCCGATGGGCCGACCATACAGCGATCATCGGAACGGGCATTGAAGCACCACGTTGGTTTGAGAAATGTGCTGGCGATGGTGGAGGAATTCAGAAGAGATGATGCCGGAACCCCGGTCGTGCTGATGGGCTATGCAAATCCGGTTGAAACGATGGGCTATGGCACGTTTTCGGCGAGAGCGAGAGAATGCGGGGTGGATGGGGTGCTAATCGTGGATTATCCGCCGGAAGAGTCCGCCGAGTGGGTCAAACATCTCCTGGCCCGGCAAATAGACCCCATTTTTCTGCTTTCTCCCACCACTCCGCAAGCGCGTATTGAACGCGTAGCGGACATGGCGCAGGGTTATGTATATTACGTTTCGTTAAAGGGCGTCACCGGTGCGCTGAATCTTGACCTGGGTGATGTGGCAGCCAAACTGACTCAACTGCGTTCCAGCATATCCATTCCCATAGGCGTCGGTTTCGGCATACGCGACAGGGCGACCGCCAGGGCGGTGGCGGGTCTTGCCGATGCGGTTGTAATAGGCAGCCGCATCATCGAGGAAATCGAGAATTCACCGAAGGCCCGGATTTTGACAAACGTATACGGCCTGGTAAAAAACCTTCGTACCGCCATCGACGAAGCCGGCCCGAAACACTAACCAGTTTCATTAACCAACAATCTTATGAGCTGGTTTCAAAAACTTCTCCCGCCAAAAATCAAGCGCAAGGAAAGTGGTGAAAAAAAGGCCGTGCCCGAGGGCCTGTGGAGTAAGTGCGCCTCCTGCGAGGCGGTGCTGTACTACTCCGATCTCGGAAACAACCTCAATGTCTGTCCCAAGTGCAATCATCACAACCGGATTTCCGCCCGGGTGCGTCTCGATTTGTTTCTCGATCCCGAGGGCCGCTATGAGATCGGGCCGGAAGTGCAATCCCTTGACCCCCTGAAATTCAAGGATAGCAAACGCTATGTCGACCGCTTGTCGGAGGCGAAAAGGGACACGGATGAAGACGACGCGCTGGTGGTAATGCAAGGTAACGTCAAAGCCGTGCCCCTCGTCGCAGCGGCGTTTGAATTCGGTTTCATGGGCGGGTCGATGGGTTCGGTGGTGGGCGAGCGTTTTGTACGCGGAGTACAGACCTGCGTCGAACAGCGCCTGGCTTTTGTCTGTTTCGCCGCCAGCGGTGGCGCGCGCATGCAGGAGGGATTACTATCGCTGATGCAAATGGCCAAGACAACGGCGGCGCTCACCCAGTTGAGCCAGGAACGGCTGCCTTTTATCTCTGTACTGACCGATCCCACCATGGGTGGCGTATCGGCCAGCTTTGCCTTCATAGGTGATGTGGTAATCGCTGAGCCGCAGGCTCTGATCGGTTTCGCCGGGCCGCGAGTGATCGAGCAAACGGTGCGCCAAACGCTTCCGGAAGGATTTCAGCGCGCCGAATTCCTCCTGGACCATGGGGCCGTTGACATGATCGTGGATCGCCGGCGGATGCGCGACAAGGTTGCCAACCTGTGTACGTTACTGATGCGTGCGGCTCCGCCGGGGTGACCGCTGTCCTAAACGCAAATGTCTATTTCGTCATATCGCCGCGTTGGCGGTAATGAATGACCACCCCCCGTCCAACATCCACAACTCTTTCCGAGTGGTTGTCCCGTCTCGAGCGTGTCCACCCTCGGACTATCGAATTGGGACTGGGGCGGATAAGCCGCGTCAGGGACGAACTGGGGCTCGTACCGTCGTTTCCCATAATAACGGTGGGAGGTACGAATGGTAAGGGGTCTTCATGCGTCATGATGGAATCCATCCTAAGCCATGCGGGATACCGGGTAGGCTGTTACACTTCGCCGCATTTGTTGCGTTACAACGAACGGGTGCGGATAAGCCGCCGGGAAGCTAGCGACGAGGAGTTGTGCAACGCTTTTCATGTGGTTGAGTCGGCCCGGCTTGGCACGGGCATTTCTCTGACTTATTTTGAATTTGGCACGCTGGCCGCGGTGCAATTGTTCAGCCAGGCCGGGGTGGACGTCGCCATTCTGGAGGTGGGGCTGGGTGGGCGGCTGGATGCAGTCAATCTTTTCGATGCCGATTGTGCCGTACTTACCAGCGTTGGCTTCGACCACATGGATTATCTCGGAGATACACGCGAGAAAATAGGGTTCGAGAAAGCGGGAATTTTCAGAAGCGGCAAGGGCGCAATCTGCTCGGAGCCGGCTGTTCCGGCAGCAGTCCGGCTTCACGCGAACAGGATCGGGGCAAAGCTGATGCTCATCGGCGAACACTTTGGTTACTCAACCGGAGAAAATGGATGGAGTTATTGGGGAAGCAGCAGGAAGTGCCATTCGCTTCCCTATCCGGCCCTGCGCGGCGCGCATCAATTGCGCAACGTCAGTGCCTGCCTTGCTGCGCTGGACTCCGTCAGGGATACCCTGCCGGTAACCATGGGTGACATACGCCACGGTTTACTGGACGTTGTATGGCCGGGACGGTTCCAGGTGTTGCCGGGACGCCCCGTGACGGTGCTGGACGTAGCCCACAACCCGGATGCCGCGGGCGTTCTGGCGGACTGTCTCGGCAGTATGGGGCACTATCGTAGAACATATGCGGTATTCGCGATGCTCAAGGACAAGGACATAACAGGGGTGGTGCGGGCACTTGCGGCCAAGGTGGATACCTGGCTGATAGCTGGCATGGATGGGCCTCGCGGCGCATCGGCCGAAGAATTGGGGCGGGCGCTGGTGACGGCCGGCGTGAGCAAAGCAGCAGCGGGGGAAGGGGGAGCAGGGGCGGAGGCGATACAGGGTTTTCCCAATCCCGCCGCAGCTTATGCACATGCCTGTGAGCAGGCAGCTGAAAATGATAGAATTTGCGTTTTTGGCTCATTCCATACCGTAGCTGAAGTATTACGGTACAGACAAGGTTGAGCACAGGGCAATCAAGCAACTCAATGGCAAAGACCATAAGCGAAGAAGAAATTCAGCTACGTAAGCGTGCAAGAAGGCGTCTGGTCGGCGCGATCACGCTGGCAATCGCAGCGATTGTAATCCTGCCAATGGTTCTCGATAACAAACCGGAGCAGCACAGTCAGGAAATCGATATCCGCATACCATCGGAAGATGGCGTAGATGAACTTTCTCCCGAGCCCGTTCCCTTCGAACAAACACCCATCGCCGCAGCTCCCGAAAAGCCTGCAACAGGTATCCAGCGGGAAAATCAGGCCGGGTCCTCGCTACCCGTAAAGCCTGCTCCATTGGAAAAAAAAACCTCAAAGAAGCCGGATCCCATAACGGAAGGGAGAGCCCCCGACGCCAAGGCTGAACCCACAGTTGCCGGAGCCACGTTTGGCAGGGAACCTGGTCAGTTTGTCGTGCAACTAGGCGCTTTTTCGGAGCCGGCGAAAGCCAGGCAACAGCTGCAAAGCCTGATAGCGAAGGATATCGCGACGTTCACGAATGCGAAGGCCTATACTGAAACGCTTCGGGTGGACAGGGAATCCGGCAAGGGCGACGCTAAGGAGGCCGGCAAGCGCGAAATTACGCGTGTGCGCGTTGGCTTTTTCGGTACTCGCGAAGAGGCTGAGAAAGCGCGTGAAAAATTGAAAGCGCTGGGATTCGATGGAGTGGTGACAGATAAATAGCGCCAGGATGAGATCGCGACCGGCGCTACGCACGTGCCAACCGCATTTCTGTAAACTGGTTGCTCGCGTATGACTATTTTCGATTATTCCGTTCTTGCCATACTTGGCTTGTCGATCTTGCTGAGCGTGGTGCGGGGTATGGTGCGCGAGCTGTTATCACTGGCAGGCTGGGTGGTGGCATTCATGGTGGCGAATTCCTTTGCAGCGGGGTTTGCGCCCATGTTGCCCGCCAGCGTTGCAGGCGAACCGCTGCGTGAATTGCTGGCATTTACCGCGACGTTCTTGTCGGCATTACTGGGAATGGGCCTGGTTGCCATGTTGGCATCTGCCCTGGTGAAAACCGTAGGGCTAGGGTTTGCAGACCGATTCATGGGATCGTTGTTCGGTTTTATACGCGGGCTGCTGGTGGTTCTATTAATTGTATTGGCCGCCGGATTTACGGCATTGCCCCAGGAGCCGTTCTGGAGGAAAGCCGTGTTGAGCGAGCCTCTGGAAACCGCCGCGATGATGATAATTCCCTGGTTGCCCCCGGATTTCTCGCAGCGCATCAATTATGTAAAAACGAAGCGGGATGGATGAGCGGATTCCACGTATCTGAGAACGAGAAAAACTTCATGTCGATGCCAAAGATGCAGTGCCAGGGGATTTTCCTTGAACTTTTTTGTGCGGCGTTAATCTAGTCATTCCTTGCGGAGTATAAATCATGTGTGGAATTCTGGGTCTCGTCGCACAAACTCCCGTCAACCAGTTGTTATACGATGGGCTTCTGGTGCTCCAGCATCGGGGGCAGGACGCGGCGGGCATCGTTACCGCGCAAGGCAATACGTTTCACATGCACAAGGAAGGCGGATTGGTGCGGGACGTGTTCCGCACCCGGAACATGCGCGCTCTGCTTGGCAATATCGGAATCGGGCATGCGAGATACCCTACCGCCGGGTCCGGCGAATCGCCAGCCGAGGCACAACCGTTTTATGTCAATTCGCCGTTCGGTATCGTGCTGGGGCACAATGGCAATCTTACGAACGCGGCGCAGCTCAAACAGGAATTGTTCCGGGAGGACTTGCGCCATGTCAATACCAATTCAGACTCGGAAGTGCTCCTCAATGTGCTGGCTCATGAATTGCAGAGAAGCACCAAAAACCATCAACTCGATCCCGCGGCCATTTTTGCCGCGGTGTCACGCGTACACCAGCGGTGTCGAGGTGCCTATGCGGTAGTAGCGATGATAGCAGGCTATGGATTGCTCGCTTTCCGCGACCCGTACGGAATCCGTCCACTTGTGTTTGGCTGTGCCGAGACCGAGTTCGGGCTGGAGTATCTGGTTGCGTCGGAGAGTGTGGCGCTGGATACCCTGGGGTTCAAGCTGGTCCGCGATGTGGCCCCTGGCGAAGCGGTGTTCATTGATGAAAGCGGTAATTTCTACAATCAGCAATGTGCCGACAATCCTTCGCATAACCCGTGCATCTTCGAGTATGTCTACATGGCGCGTCCCGATTCGGTAATGGATGGTATTTCCGTATATGAAACGCGGCTGAACATGGGTGAAAGCCTGGCGGATAAAATCACCACGACCATGCGTCATCTTGATATCGACGTGGTGATTCCGATCCCCGATTCCAGCCGCCCCAGCGCCTTGCAGCTGGCAAACCGCCTGGGCGTGAGCTTTCGCGAAGGTTTCGTCAAGAATCGTTATATCGGCCGTACCTTTATCATGCCGGGACAGCAGTTGCGGCGAAAGTCGGTTCGCCAAAAGCTTAATGCCATGAGCGTAGAGTTTCGGGGAAAAAATGTTCTGCTGGTCGATGATTCCATTGTCAGGGGCACCACCAGCCGCGAAATTGTGCAGATGGCGCAGGAGGCTGGCGCAAATAAGGTTTATTTCGCTTCCGCCGCCCCACCGGTAAGGTTTCCCAACGTTTACGGGATTGACATGCCGACGAACCAGGAACTCATCGCCACCGGCAGGGACGAAGATGAAATCCGCCGCGAAATAGGCGCGGATTACCTGGTTTTTCAGGACCTGGATGCGCTCATAAGCGATGTGCGCCGGGTTAATCCATCTATTACCGATTTTGAAACATCCTGCTTCGACGGGCATTACATCACGGGAGATGTTACACCGGAGTACCTGGCCGTTCTGGAGGCGCAACGGGGTGGCGGGGCACTATTGTCGCGCGCCGGATCCAGTACACAACTGGATTTGAACCTTGTATCAGCAGGGTAAGGATATTTGACAAAAACGCTTCCCAAGCGTAACTTAATAATGTTTGCGCCGATTTGATATTCAGCTTGCGGGCGCGTTATAAATTCTGCTAAAGCGGGAGGAAACCCGTTTTGGCAACTGCTGAACGGGTTTTTTATTAGGAGGAAATCTGACATGCCCGACGATTTCGAGCTGCAAACCCTGGCGTTGCATACGGGGATTCACCGTAGTCAATTCAATGAACACTCGGAGGCACTGTACCTCACCTCGAGTTTTGTATTCGACAGCGCCGCCCAGGCAGCCGCCCGCTTCTCCGGCGCAGAACCGGGAAATATCTACTCGCGCTTTACCAATCCTACCGTAACCGCTTTCGAAGAACGGCTTGCCGCCCTGGAAGGCGCCGAGGCTTGCGTGGCCACTTCGTCCGGAATGTCGGCCATCCTTGCCTGCGTGATGGGGTTGCTATCCGCGGGGGATCATATTATTGCATCGCGCAGTCTGTTCGGTTCCACGGTAAGCCTGTTCAACAATATTCTCAAACGTTTCAATATCGAAACGACATTTGTTTCCGCAACCGACATTTCGGCATGGGAGGCCGCGGCGAAACCTGGGACGAAACTCCTGTTTGTGGAAACGCCATCAAACCCGCTTACTGAAATCTCCGATATCAGCGCGCTTGCGGCCGTGGCCAAAAAAGCCGGCGCATGGCTCGCGGTTGATAACTGTTTCTGCTCGCCCGCACTGCAAAGGCCCCTCGAACTGGGCGCCGATCTGGTGATTCATTCCGCCACTAAATACCTTGAGGGTCAGGGCAGGGTGCTGGGCGGCGCGGTACTTGGTGGACGCGACCTCGTGATGGATGGAATATTCAGCTTCCTGCGTACCGCCGGACCAAGCTTGAGCCCCTTCAACGCCTGGGTGATCCTGAAAGGAATGGAAACCCTGAAAATCCGCATGGAGACGCATTCTGCAAATGCAGTGGAAATTGCTCGCTGGCTGGAAGCGCAAACCGGCGTCGCCAGGGTCTATTACCCCGGTTTGCCTTCGCATCCCCAATACGATCTCGCGAAACGTCAACAGAAAACCGGGGGCGGGATCGTTTCTTTTGAGTTGGAAAAAGGAAGAGAAGCGGCATGGCGCGTGGTGGACTCGGTTCGTCTGATTTCCATCACCGCTAACCTGGGTGACACCAAGAGCACGCTCACTCATCCCGCCACTACCACCCATGCCCGCATCAGCCAGGAAAGCAGGGATGCCGCAGGGATCGGGGAGGGTTTGCTGCGGATTGCCGTGGGACTGGAGGCGGTCAAGGATATACGCGCTGATCTGGCAAGGGGATTGCGCGGGGAGTAAGTTCCTCCCTCGTTTCCTAAGGAAGCCCTAATAGACCAACTGATTGATCTCGATGATGGGCAGCAGTATCGCCAGGACGATAATGAGCACTATTCCCCCCATCACCAGAATCATCAGGGGCTCGAGCAGTGTTAAAAACACCGCTAGGCGCCGCTCGAGAGCCTGAGTCTCGAGCTGCGCGGCGCGCTCGAGCATCTGCTCCAGCTTCCCGCTCATTTCCCCGCTCGCTATCAGGTGGATGAGCAGGGGCGGGAAGACCCCAGTTTCGCGCAGCGCCCGGGATAGACTCATCCCTTCGCGGACCCGTCCGATGGTATCCTCGATCGCTCTACGCATCACGTCGTTACTCATTACCTGCGCGCCCGAATCCAGCGCCGTGAGAAGCGGAACCCCGCCCCCAACCAGGATAGCCAGCGTGCTGGCAAAACGAGAGGTGTTTCCGCTGCGAATCAGCGACCCCAGCCAAGGTGTTCGCAGTAATAGAATATGCCAGCGATATCGAAACGCATTCCGGCGCAAAGCCGCGCGGACTGCAACCAGGGCCGCGACGACGGCAATCATGAGGTAAGGCCAGGTTGGGCGAAGAAAATCGCTCAGACCGATCAGCGCTCGCGTCAGGAACGGCAGACTCTGACGCGAGTGTTGAAACACCTGCACCACTTGCGGCACTACATAGATTAGCAAACCGGCAACAATAATGACGGCTACTATCGTCACCAGGGCCGGGTAGAGAAGCGCAAGGCTGGTTTTCTGTTTCAACGCCTGGCGTGTGTCGAGGTACTCGGCGAGATGCTGCAGCACTATGGGCAATGCGCCCGATTCCTCGCCACCACGAACCAGTGCCCGAAAAAAATTCGGAAAACTTTTGCTGTAGCTGCCCAGGGCTGCGGATAGGGAAAGCCCAGCAGTCACCTCGGTTTTGACGCCGCCGAGTATCTCGGCTGTGAAGGGCTCCTCGCTTGCCTCGATCAGCGCGGCAAGCGCCTGTTCCACCGTCAGGCCCGCTGCAAGCAGTGTCGCCAGCTGCCGCGTAAGCAGGCTCAGTTCGGCCGGAGATATTCCTCGTGCCCAAGGTAGCTGCGCGCGTTCACGGGCACGTACCTGATCAACCGCCGAAGGCAGCAGGCCTTGGGCGCGTAATTGCGCTCGCGCCTGGCGCGGCGTGTCGGCGTGGATTACGCCGGTTATCGCGCGGCCCTCGACGTCGAGCGCTTCGTAACGGTAAGCTTCCAAAGGCAGCGGGTCCTATTCGCGCGTCACACGCACCACCTCTTCCAAAGCCGTCACCCCCTGTGCAGCGAGGCGCAGGCCGTCATCGCGCAGGGACCGGGTGCCGCGTGAAACGACATAGTCCCGCAGACTTTGCTCGGAGGCGCGATCATGAATATGCCGGCGAAGTTCATTGTCGACTGTCACCAGTTCGTATATACCCGTTCGGCCCCGGTATCCTGTCTGATTGCACGCAGCGCAGCCTTGAGCGCGATAGAGAGCCCCCGTTGCCAGCGCGAGTCCCGCGAATTGCGGCATATCTCCATCGAGGGGCTGGCGGCAGTCCAGGCACAGGCGTCGGACCAGACGCTGGGCGCCTACACCGATCAGGCTGGATGCCAGTAGAAATGGTTCCACGCCCATATCCACGAGCCGGACAACGGCGCTTACCGCATCATTGGTGTGTAAAGTTGCGAACACCAGGTGACCGGTGAGACTGGCCTGAACTGCGATCTGCGCGGTTTCAAGATCGCGGATTTCTCCGATCATGATGACATCAGGGTCCTGCCGCAGGATGGTTCGCAGAGCCCGCGCAAAACTCATGTCGATACGGGTGTTGATCTGTGTCTGGCTGATACCGTCGAGATCGTATTCGATGGGATCCTCGACGGTCATCATATTGAGAGCGGCGGAGTCGAGTCTCGACAGCGCAGCATAAAGCGTCGTCGTCTTGCCGGAGCCCGTTGGACCGGTTACGAGAATAATGCCGTGTGGTTCCCGGATAAGCTTGTCCATGCGCACAAGTGTCGCGCCGTCCATCCCGAGCCGCGACAGATCGAGCCGGCCTGCCTGCTTGTCGAGCAAACGGAGGACTGCGCGTTCGCCGTGGGCAGTCGGAATAGTAGATACGCGCACGTCGACCGGCTTTCCGGCCACTCGCAGCGTGATTCGCCCATCCTGCGGCAGGCGTTTCTCAGCGATGTCGAGTTGCGCCATGATCTTGATGCGCGAGATGATTGCCGCATGCAGCGAGCGTGCCGGTTCTACCAGGTCGCGCAAGGTACCATCGATACGCAACCGTACGACCGAGCGCGTTTCAAAGGCTTCGATATGTATATCGGAGGCTGCATCGCGTAGCGCCTGCGTAAACAATGCGTTAATGAGGCGGATCACGGGGGCGTCATCCTGGCTTTCAAGCAGATCCTCGACTTTTGGCAACTCCTGCAACAACCTGGAAAGGTCTATATCCTGTGCGAGACCCCCGGCAAGCGCGGCGGCACCCGAGCTTGCCCCGTTGTATAAAGTGGAAACAAGTTCATTAAACTCCTCATCGCCTATCCGTCGAGCCCGCAGGGGCACGCCCAGAGCGCGGCGCAATTCCGCAATCGCGCCAGCGTGGGCGTGGCTGCGGACCGCTACCTCCGCCTGATCATCACTGCATGACGTGACCACGACACCGTGCTTCTTTACGAACGCGTAGGGAACTGCAGGGAGGCTGGTCATTATGGTACTTTCAGTCTTTTTATCGTGGTCCCGTTCCATCGGGGAAATCATTTTCCACGTGTTGGTCAGGGGTGTCTATCACACGAGGAGGAATCTCCCCCTTACCACGAGAACCACCGGTCTTACCGGCTGGCGGGGAGGCACTGGATTCACGGGGCGGCAGACTGGGCGATTCCATGTCGGGAAGAATGATGTTATATCGGGGCTCGGCCTTCTTCTGTTCGCCTAGAACCCGGTCATACTGCGCATCGGCAAGCGGGTCGGCGCGCCCGGCATCGCGTATCAGCGTCGGCCGCAGGAATACCATCAGGTTGGTTTTACTGCGCGACCGCTTGTTGTAACTGAATAATTGGCCGACCCACGGGATCTGCCCGACCAACGGTATTCTTTCAACTCCGTCGCTAACGGAGTCCTGCATCAGGCCGCCGAGCACAATAATTTGTCCGTCGTCCACCAGTACCGTCGACTCGATTGAACGTTTGTTCGTAATCAACCCATTGGTCGAGTTGACCGTGCCTGGAACAACGCTGGATACTTCCTGGAAAATTTGTACGCGGACGGTACCGCCTTCCGAAATGAGGGGCTTTATCCTCAGCGATAGCCCCACATCCTGGCGGGTGACCGTCTGGAATGGCGAAGCTACGGAGCCGCCCACGGGCGGAATAAACTGACCGGTGGGAATTGGAACATTCTGGCCTATGACAATCCTGGCCTCTTCATTATTCAGCGTGAGTAATGTCGGGGTAGAAAGGATGTTGGCATTGGCATCCGTTTCCAGCGCCCGGATAAGGGCATGAAGATTAATTATGGGACCGACGCCAGGGATTGCCGTAACAAGACCTTTCATTATCCCAAGGGTCAGGCCGGTCCCAGCATTGGCAACTGGATTCTGGGCGGACGAGAGAATATTTCCGCCGCCGGTTGTCGCATTAAAACTGGTGCCGCCGATGACTTGCGTGCCGCCCTGGCCAAGGTTGGCCAGATTTTGCCACTGAATCCCAAACTCCGCCGCGCGGTCGGCCGTAATCTCGGCAATCAGCGCCTCCAGATAAACCTGCGCGCGGCGCACGTCGAGCTTTTCTATCACTGCACGCAAATTGTTGTAGATGGCATCTGGCGCGGTAATGATGATGGAGTTGGTGGCTGAATCCGCCTGTATGATACCGGACGTGGCGGAAGGGGCGGCTTGTGTTTGCATGGGGGCTGGCGTCAACGCCAAAGCCCCGGGAACCGCATCCGTACCCAGGCCCGAAGAGGAGCTGGAGGCGCCAGTGGAACCGCCAAGAGAAGAGATTCCAAAAGCCGTGCCGGCCGGCTGGCCTGATCCTGCGGCAGAGGAAAGCGGAGAGGCTGTATTGTGATAGACCGACCGCAGCGTTTCGGCAAGTTTCACCGCATCGGCATTCTTTAGAAAAACGACGTGCATATTGCCGCCGGCGCTGGTGGGTGAATCCAGTGTTGCTGTCAATTGGCGTACCCGGCGAAGGGCGGCCGGATCTCCGGAGCGAGCAAGCAGGGTGTTCGAGCGGGCATCCGCGACAACCGCAAAGCGCTGGACCGTGTCCATGGCCGCTCCTCCTCCCTGCGCTTGTGCCGATTCTGCAAATAACCTGTTGATTGTTTGCGCGACGTCGATTACGGAAGCATGTTGAAGCGGTATCGAGATCGGATCGGTTCCGCTGGGTTGATCGATCGAGCCGATAATCTTTTCCAGCCGCTGAAGGTTGCTCGCGTAATCAGTGATAACCAATGTATTGCTGTTCGGGTTCGCCGTGATGCTGTTATTGGGGGCGATCAACGGGCGCAGAACCGGCACCATCTGCACCGCTGATTCATACTGCAGGGTAAATACCTGTGTCTGGATACGTTCCCCGGAAGCGCGTCGCTTATCCCCAGGGCCAAGGGTAGGGCTCTGGTACAGCTTGGCATCGCTTTCGGGAACAATCCTGATCATTCCGTAATCCTCCACCGCCGCGTATCCGTGCAGGCGCAGGGCGGACAAGAATACATCGTACACAAGTGCACTGGACATTGGCCTCGCCGAAACGATATTGATCGTGCCCTTGACGCGCGGATCAAGCAAAAAATTCTTTTGCGTAATTTCACTCACGGCTTTCACCACTCCTTCAATATCGGCATTGACGAAGTTGAGGGTGACGACATCGAGACCAGGAGGGGTTGACGGCTCGTGGTTGGGGAGCGGAGCCGCTATAGGAAAAGGTTCCGTAAGGCCGCCTTTCCCGTTCGTTTCCCCTATGCCTCCTGACGGTCCCGAAGCCGGGGTATCGGCAGACCACACCTGGGCCGCACCGGCCAGCACGGCCGTACATAGAAACCCGGTTCGCAACCAGGGATAATTCATTGTTGTACTTTTCATGTTGAGCCGCGAAGGCCGTTCATTCGTGGATTTGTGTCAGGAACGAATCCACGGATGAGCCCTGTTCTGGCAAAGTAGCGGTTTCCATGGACGAGATTGCTGTCGGCCATGAAAGGTTTTCGCGCATCCCGTCGCGCTCCAAAACAATGTGGTCTGCGTGAACCTCGTACAGCCGGACCCCGGGCGCAATGTCTTTCCCTTCAAGTACCGCGAGAATCTCTTTCCCGTTGAGTTGCATGATGGCATGTCCTTGGCGGCGATCGGGAGTGGCCGCAACACCCAGCAGTTTGATTGCGATGATGTCGATCGTCTCGATGGCATTTATGGCATTAATAGGCTGTTCACGTTGCGCGGTGCCGAACAAATCACTCGCGGCTGCTGTGTTAATGCTGGCGGGCTCCACTGCCTGGGCAGGACCCCGAGCATCCGGCGCAGGCTGCGTAACCTCGAACCACAACGAGGCCCAGTACGCCAGCACCCAGCCGGGCATTGCGAGTCCAGCGAGAGTGATTACATATACCGGGGCCATTTGTGCGAGTTTCCGGCGGCCCAATGAGATATCCGGCATTCGCTTAATGCTTGAACCTTGTCAACGAGGTGGTGAAAAAGGAAGACGTCCGGGTAAAAAGTGGTCTGTAATAACCCGCTGTTGAAAAATGATAATCCCTGAACGTGATAAAGGTATATTTGAACAGGAGCATTTTTTAGCGCTTAATCCAAGCGTTATCCCGGCAGGCATAATCGTAACCTGTGCACCTCCAGCCCTTCCTGCGACCGATAAGTTGGTTGGCCGATTTACAAAAATCGGCAAAAGGCAAATCTTATATAACTTTCTATAATCTTCTGTGATGTCATTACCGTTCAGTTTAACCAAGGGCTCCCGTTTGGGCTCTCGTTTGCGCCTTCCGCCTGGAAATCAGGAAATTGATTCGAGTCCGGCCGACAGTTCAGAAACGCCGGACGCGTTCCGCTGCCAGCGCGGTTTTACATTGCTTGAAGTGATGGTTGTGGTGGTCATCCTGGGCATTCTGGCAGTAATGGTTGTGCCAAAAATCATTAGCCGCCCTGACGAGGCGCGGATTATTGCTGCAAAGCAGGATGTCGCCAGCCTGATGCAGATGCTCAAACTTTACCGTCTCGACAATTACCGCTATCCCAAGACAGAGCAGGGGTTGCAGGCGCTGATGGCCAAGCCGGTTGATCCTCCGATTCCGCCCAACTGGAAAGCGGGAGGATATATCGAGCGCCTGCCCAGGGATCCATGGGGAAATTCCTACCAGTACCTGAATCCCGGCATTCATGGGGAGATCGACGTTTTCAGTTTTGGCGCCGACGGCATGCCCGGCGGGAACGGCAACGATGCAGATGTCGGTTCCTGGAATCTCTGATTTCCACGTTGTGCGAAAAATCATGATTTCGACCGCCACGAAGAATGATCGAGGCTTCACGCTCATCGAAATGCTCATCGCACTGGTGATCATCGGCCTTTTTGCCGCCCTGATCAGCAGCAAGGTGCAACCGGATGAGCGCGACAGGTTACGCGCCGAGGCCGACCGGCTGGCGCAACTCCTTGAGCTGGCTGCAACTGAAGCCCGTATGTCGGGAATGCCGATAGCATGGAAAACAGACGGCGTGAGCTACGAATTCCGGCAGAATCGAAGGGGCGGCGGCTGGTCGGAAATGCGTGGCAATGATCTGTTTCGCGGACGGGTACTACCCGGTGGCATAAAGATTACAGGCATGATGATCGAGGCCATGCCAGCAGATGCCATGCACCTGGAGTTCAGTCCCCATGCTTCATGGAGCGCCTACGCCATTAAAATGGCTCTCGGCAGGGAGCGCTATACGGTCGCGGGGTCGCCCGTGGGAGATGTACGGGCAACGCGGGGAGAGGGGAAAGCCGAATGATGAGATCGCGCCACGGCCTCCGCAGGAGAGATGGCGAAGGCTTCACGTTGATCGAAGTCCTGGTTGCATTGGCAATCATCGCCGTCGCGCTCATGGCCGCACTGCGTGCCGCGGGGCAGGGTACGGGCAATGTTACCGAGTTGCGGTCGCGCTTGCTTGCCGGATGGGTTGCCCAAAACCTGCTCGTGGAGCAACGCGCGCGGGGAGAGTGGCTGCCTTCGGGCACATATCGCGGCACGGCACGGCAAGGAAATATGGACTTCATCTGGCGCGAGGAGGTTATCGAGACAAATAATCACGCATTTCGCCAGGTTAATATCTTCGTGTTTGCACCCCCTCGTGAATCGCACTTGCTCGCGCATCTCACGGGCTTTCTGACACAACCGCCTGGATCGGGCCTGTGAATACGCCCCCCAGAGAGCGTTCGCGAAACATTTTGCAGCGTGTTTCGGGGGGCATCTTTTCTCGAAATATAAGGCCCCGGCCTGCGCGGCCGGGTGGTAGTCTCACATCCTGCCACATTGATAAGGCACTCCGTCGCCTCAAGCCGCCATCGTCCCCGCGCGGAATTTATTCCCGGACTCCTCCCATGAAACCTGTTTCCGGGACCAGGGTCCGAGGATTTACCTTAATTGAGCTGCTGGCCGCACTAATTATTCTTTCTCTGCTGGCATTGATATCGTACCGGGGTTTAAGCTCAGTGCTGGATGCGCGCGAATATGTCGCGCGCGAAACCGAAAAATGGCGGCGCGTCACGGCGTTCCTCGCTCGGTTCGAGCGCGATGTGCAGCTAGCGGCGCCGCGACCGGTACGCGCCGGATCGACGACAATTCCGGCATGGCGCGGGATAGTCATGCCGATGGCCGGAGAAGCATTATCGCCCTACCTGGAATTCAGCCGGTTTGGTTCAGCGGCGGGGACAGATACGGCGCGGCGGATTGCCTACCGGCACAACGATAAACAGGAAATCGAGCTGTGGCTCTGGCCGGGCCTTGATTCTGGACCGGGGGTGGCGCCATTGCGTTACCCGGTATTGACCGGAGTGACAAAGCTGGACTTGCATTACCTGACTGCCAACCTTGCATGGGTGGAAACCTGGCCAGTTGCCGCGGCTGGCTCGGCGGTTTCAACAGTTTCTTCCGTGCCCCACGCAGTGCGCGTGCGTATCGCTCTCGCTTCAGGTGAGGTGGTTGAGCGCATTTTCCAGTGAAATCATGAGAATCGAGCAACGCGGGGCCGCCATCGTGCTTGCCATGGGCGTGGTCGCAGTTGCGGCACTTGCGGCGGCCGCAATCATGGTTTCGCAGAGCGTGTGGTCACGGCACAGCCAGCTTGCCGGCGACTACGTCCAGGCACAGGTCATGGTCCAGGCAGGGGTAGACTGGATTCGCGCCGTTCTGAGTGATGACAGAAGAATGGGCAATGTCGATCATCCGGGAGAACCGTGGGCGCAGCAATTACCAGCCATGCCGATTGACAACGGTGTGCTGACGAGCAGTATTGATGACCAGCAGGGATTATTCAATCTGAATAATCTGGTCCAGGACGGAAAAGCCAACCTCGTGCAACTCGCTCATTTCAAGCGCCTGCTAGCCTTGCTTGATTTGCCGGATACGCTTGGCAACACACTGGTCGACTGGCTGGATGCCGACAGCGAGCAACATCCGCAATACGGTGCCGAAGACGAATACTATCTTGTGTCAGGGCCGCCTTACCTTGCCGCTAACAGGACGCTCACGGATATGTCCGAGCTCGCACAGGTGCGCGGTTTCGATAGTGCTACGCGCGCGCGCCTACGGTCGTTTGTGACGGCGTTGCCGGATCTTACGGTTGTCAACGTAAACACCGCGCCGCCGGAAGTGCTTTCCGCCGTTATAGGAGGCCTGGGAATAGGCAATGCCCGGCTGCTGGTGGAGCAGCGCGCGAGGGCCTATTTCCGCGACCAGGCGGATTTTTTCAACCGTCTACCCGAGGGTACCCTAATTGACGAAGGGGACATTGGTGTGAGCAGCGATTATTTTTTGGCGACGCTCCGTGTCACTATCGGCGAGGCGCAGGCGCAGGGCAGGGTATTGCTCGCTCGGGTAGGTCCCGGATGGCCCGCCATTGTCTGGCGCAAATACCAGTGAGTCTGCTTCGAATCCGTTGCGGTCTCTCGGTGGAACTCCTGAGATGGCAGTGGGTGCTTATAGACAATGGTCACCCGCCCATTCCACGGGAAGGCAAGGTTGAGCATTTACCGAAACACGCGGACTCTGTACAGTTGATCATTCCCGCGTCCCAGGTTCTGATAACGCGTACCCGCTTACCGAAAGCGGCGCGCAATCGTGCCGGTTCAATACTTTCCTTTGCGGTTGAAGAAGACACGCTACGCGAGCCCGATAACAATCAGGTAAGCTGGATCGGTTCGGCCGGCGAGGATGACGTACTCGCGGTTGTGGACAAGAAAGGGCTGAAACAGGCTCTTGATGCGTTGGACGCCGCCGCTATCAGGGTGGATGAGGTTAACTGCGAAACGTTGTTGTTGCCATGGGTCGCGGGAGAATGGAGCCTCGCCTGGAATGGGCTCGAAAGTTTCGTGCGCACGGGTGAGTTTGAGGGCACGGCAACGGATTGTGGCGACGAGATCTCGCCGCCATTGTCCCTGCAACTGATGCTCGAAGACGCGGGAGCGCGCGAAGCGACGCCAACATCCATTGCACTTTACACGATACCAACTGCAACGGCGATGGCCAGCGGATCGGCGAGCGAACCGGCTGGAAAAACCGTGATACCGCCCGATATCCCGGCATGGCTACGAGAGCTCGGTGTGCCTGTCCGCTTCGCGGGTCACTGGGATTGGCGTAATGCGCCGGGGGATCGCAGTATCAGCCTGTTGCCGGTGCGCAAACGGTGGCGCCTTTCTTCTGGATTGCTTTCACGGCTGCGGCCGGCGGCATGGATTGCGGCAGTAGCTCTCGCCGTTCACTCGATGGCGCTTATCGTGGATTGGGCATTACTTGTCGATGAGCAGCGCGTATTGCGTCATCAGATGGAGACCCGGTTTCGCGAGATCTTTCCCATGGCCGTGGCCGTGGTGGACCCGCCGCTACAGATGCGCCGCAAACTCATCGAGGCGCGGCACGCGGCGGGGGTACCTGATAATGCCGATTTCCTGCCCATGATGGGCACCCTGGCACCCATTTTACAGGAGCTGGCTCCTGGCGGCCTGCGGTCCGTGGCCTACGAAAGCGGTAACATCGCGCTTGAGCTGGCTATCGACGAAGGGCTGGCGCGCCGTATTGCAGTGCGGCTACGGGAATCCGGCCTGGATGTCAATATTAGTCCGGTCCCCGCAGAGAAGCAAAGCGGAATAATACTAATCACCGTGAGGACCATGTGAGAAAGCGGCTGCGGAAAGCCTGGGAATCGCGGGCTCCACGCGACCGTAGGGCCATCGTGTTGCTGACGGTAATTTTAGGCGCATCTCTATATCTGTGGCTGATAACCTCGGCGGGCCAGGCGCGCGACCAGTTGCGTTCCAGTGTACCGGTCCTTCGGCTCCAGGTCGGTAATTTCGAACAACAGGCGTCGGAATACGAGCGGCTGAAGATTGCCCCGCCAATACCGCAGCCGCCCGGAGATTTGCACGCACTGCTCCAAACGCAGGTCGAGGCGGCAGGAATATCCCATGCGCTGGTACGGGTTGATCTCCTGGCGACGGATGAGATCCAGGTGATGTTCAGCGCCGTACCATTCGCGGATTGGCTTGACTGGGTGGCCGCCGTTCAGTTACAGCAAGTCCGTTTGGGGAGCGGCCGCATCGAGGCGTTGCCCGAACCGGGGAAGGTGATATTTACCGGCGTATTCGTTCGTGTTAGGGGCGAGTAACAAATTTCAACACATTATGCTTGGTTAAGCTGGGGGCGAAGCACGACCGATCCGTATCGTTGTTCGCCTAATCATAAAGTGTTTGGCATAAATCGGGAAAAAAATTGAGCATGTCCGATGAACACCCGATCTTCTAATATGAATGTCGAAATATCTTACAGACTGATCTTTGCTCTTAATTAAAGGTGGTACATGCTCGGGGGTCAACAAAAATTAATCTCTTCCCTCAACATGTTAAATGTATTTTTCAAATCTGGCACGTTTCTTGCGTATCAGTTGGCTGTAGTAAACCCAATCATACGAACAATAACTTTATTTTGGAAATAATATGAAAAAAAGTCTTTTTTCGAGAGGTTCGTTCGTGCCCGTGACCTGCTATCGTTTTTTGTAACCAATTCGAAAGTGAGTCTTCGGTTCAAGCATTCTGATTTTGCCACCGTTCCCGGCCTGCTTGAGCCGGTGTTCGATTGCCGAGCGAAGAATGCGGCCGCTCG
>JACDGV010000027.1 GCA_013821425.1 Nitrosospira sp.
TGCAGACTCCTGACAAAAGTCAGAAGTTTGGCGCAAGTTGAAATCGGTTACAGCGAAATATGCCATTTAATGAAATATACTCAATGAGTTACTGTGCGTTTAAACTCAAATCTCCAGACAGTAGTGATATCCAATAATAATTTTATCGTCCCGCAAGCACAGGGGCAAACTGGAGTTATATGTCCCATTTTTATAATCTGATGCATGGGGAAACAGCGTTCCACGGAACCCACTCCTCAAGGGTTCGCACCAGTGGCAAAGAGGCAGAGGGACGCCCGAACCGGACTCAGGACGATACAGCGGATTCCCTACCTATGCCAGGAGAAGTGAGAGCATGAGCCAATTGCCTGTAATTATCATCGGCAGCGGCCTGGCGGGTTACACAGTGGCCCGGGAATTCCGCAAGCTGGATGCCGAGACACCGATACTGATTATTTCAGCCGATCATGGCGGATTTTATTCCAAGCCGACGCTGTCCAATGCCCTGGCGACGGGCAAGGCCCCTGCATCCATAGTAACTGCCAGTGTGGAGAAAATGGCTGAGCAGCTGAAAATGACCATTCGACCCTATAGCCGGGTAGCCGCCATTGACCCCTTGGCCAAGACCGTGACTTTGCGGGATGGGGAAAAACTGCCCTACAGCCAACTCGTTCTTGCCCTGGGAGCTGATTCCATCAGGTTGCCCCTCGAAGGCGAGGGGGTGAAAGACATCCTGTCCGTCAACGACCTCGACGACTACCATCAACTGCGTAACGTACTGGAACATAAAAAGGACGTAACCATTCTCGGCGCCGGCCTGATCGGCTGCGAGTTTGCCAACGACCTGACCAGCGCAGGTTATCGGGTGCGCGTCATCGATATCAGCGCCCAGCCTCTGGGGCGGCTTCTGCCGCAATCTGGCGGAGCTTTTCTGCAGCGCCGGCTGGAAGCGGCTGGGGTGACTTTTCATTTGGGAGCGGCGACTCGAAGCGTGGAGCGGGTTCATGAAAGCTTGCGTCTGACTCTCGCCAGCGGCGAAATCATACAGACTGATGTCGTGCTCTCTGCTGTAGGGTTACGTCCCCGCACTTCCCTCGCTGAAGCTGCCGGTATCGCGGTGAATCGCGGCATTGCCGTAAGCCGCTCGCTGCAAACCCCCCATGGTGACGTCTACGCCCTGGGCGACTGCGCCGAGGTGGAGGGCAGGGTGCTGCCGTTCGTCATGCCCATCATGCACGCCGCCCGGAGCCTTGCGGCGACGCTTGCTCAAACCCCCACTCCGGTACGATATCCCGCCATGCCTGTGCTGGTAAAAACACCCGCCTGTCCCACCATTGTGTCGCCGCCGGATCCGGCCAGGCAAGGCGAATGGGTGGTCGAGGAAGATGATGAAGGCGTAAAGGCATTGTTTAAAAGCGCGGATGGCAAACTGCTCGGTTATGCATTGCTAGGCGCTTCAACCAGGGAAAAGAACGCGCTCGCCACCCAGTTGCCGGCGGTGATGGAATAATGCCGATCGGTGCCGAGAATCAGGATCAAACACTGCGCAACAGATATTCGGAGTACCAACCGATCAGCCGATGGCAACACGGCCTTCCCCGAGGCGCCGACCAGGGACGAACTCCATCAAATGACCGGTGGAAGAAATAAACTGGCACTGTCCTCCAGCACTATTAGTTAATACCCCTTCGATCGCATGCAGGAGGAATAGGCCGCGTTATACTGCGCGTCATGCTCCTTTGTTTCGTTAAGTCCGTAAAGCGTGCCGCCCGCTGCACCGGTTACACCGCCAATCGCCGCTCCCTTCCCCGCACCGCTTCCACCGCCCGCAATTGCGCCTCCGGCGGCGCCAACCGCGGCGCCTATGGCGGCGCCCAACGCGGCACTCGTCAGTACCTCCTGCGTTTTACTGCTTACCTGCTCATGTGCGTACTTGTTGCATGCTTCCATCACCGACTGGGGAGGATACGCCGGCTGGGACGGATACGCAGCAGCTTGCGCAGGATAGGGTGAAGGAGGCATTGGGACCGAAGTATTTCTGTTCGGTCGTGTAACCCGGTCATTTCGCTGCCGCCCGGCCGGCGCAACTGCCTCGGCCGCCTTGGCTGAGGCAGCCTTTTCCCCTGTCTCCGTGGCCGGGCTTGGGAGCGGAGTTAGCTCGACTTGCGCCGTGGCCGATTCAGGTGGCTCAGTCTTTGAGTCCCGCCCCGTGACTAGCAATGTACCCGCAACCGTTGTACCCATCAGCACGATCCCGATCGTAGCAAGCTTCCAGTAATTGACAGATTCATTTGACATGATATTTCCTTCTAAAAAGTCGTTGCAGCTACTCGTCTCCTCGGGTCCAAGCTTATGGCCCAGTCAGCCGACATCAGTGGGAACGGTGATCCTTTCCCCCGCCATTTCCCTTGTGACTCTTGTTCTTTCCCCCATTTTCGTGACCGTTGTGCTTGCCGTGTCCGTGATTGCCGTGGGCATCCCACGCACCCGGGCCATGCCCGCTGCCGCGGCCTTCCTGATGCCTTAGACGGGAACGCTCCTGGCCCCTCGTGGAACCGGTACCCCACTGAGCATTCGAGTTTTCGATCCCAGGGGAACTCATGTGATCTGATGCTATTCCGCCGGGATTCCCATGGTGACCTCCACCCATGCCGTCTTGATGCCTGCCGCCATCTCCGCGCGCCATGACAGTGCTGCCATACGCGAGAACGAGTCCCGCCAATAATACCGATAGAGCCGCACGCATAAGTGATTTCCTTTCTTTGTTATTTAATAGTATCAAAGCATTTGCCTGATTCATTACTGATGAGCTTGCGTTCATAGAATAAAGAACATCCTGTTCCCTGCGCATGTATTTTTCTATTCTCGATCGTACGCCTCCCGGGTTCTTTCTGGCTATTGGACTGAAGTACACCTTTCCCCGGTCCCATTTCCCAGCCACCCTTCATTTCAAGCGATGCGCCTGTCCGGATACAACAGCGCGATTTGTTGAGTTTCACCAATTGTTAATTTTTTGTGAGTTTTTTCTGATTCCAAGACAACCGAATCCCTGCCTCATGCGTTATATCAGCACAGCCGTAGTGAACCAAGAGCGGTTGGCCTGCAGGAGTTAGGTGTTACCCCACTTCATAATGGAGACATACAATGAGAACAATAAAACTGATGTGCGTTGCCTTTGCCCTGCTCGCGTCGATTCCACCAAACCCGGCATGGGCGGGCAGGGGTCATGGGCACCATCATCACGGTCATCATAACCACGGGCATCATAATCAAGGGCACCACCACGGCCATCACCACTATAGGGGAGGTTATGGAGGAATCGGGCTGGCGCTGGGGCTCGGGTTACTCGGCTATAGCCTTGGTTCCTATAGCAACAGGGCCCCTTCCTATCCGCCCTCGTACGGCTACCCCCCGGCGGGTTACGCGCCAGGCTATGGCTACGCGCCGAGCTACGCGCCGCCTGCGCCACCAGGGTATGGACAGCAATGGCTGCGGTGAATGGTTCCAGGGTGGCAGATTCTCGGGTTAAAGTAGTTGCTACTTATCGAACGGAGGCAGGAATGAGAACAATAAGATTAGTCTGCGTTGCCTTTACCCTGCTCGCGTCTGTTCCGCCAAACTCGGCATGGGCGGGCAGGGGCCATGGTCACGATAATCACGGGCACCATAATCACGGTCATCATAACCACGGGCATCATCATCACCGGCATCACCACCACGGTGGAGATTTTGGGGGATATAGGCTGGGGCTAGGGATGGGATTGCTGGGCTATGGCCTTGGCGCCTACGGCAACAGGACGCCTTATTATCCGCCTTCGTACGGATATCCGCCGGTGAGGTACGCGCCCAATTACTACGGCTATTCGCCCGGATACAGCTACGCTCCTGTCATTACTGCGCCCGTTGTGGTGCCCCCGGCACCGCCGGTCTACATCCAGCAGGAGGTCGTGCAAGCGCAGCCGCAAGCTCACGCTTCCAACTACTGGCACTACTGCCGGAATCCAGAAGGTTATTATCCCTATGTGAAAAATTGTCCGGAGGGCTGGTTGCGGGTTGCTCCCCAGCCCCAGCAATAAGCAGGACATACCATGCAGCCAGGAACATGCAATCTAGCCGCTCTGCTGGGATAAGCCAGCTGGCGCATGCGCCGATGCCCTGCCCGCCTCTGACCGAAGTTCGAATCAGTTCCGTCATGACGATTATTTTTGCAGACAATTCCGCCTTTGAATAACTCGGACGCCCCACACCGAATCAGGCCTGATATCCCCGCGCCCTGGGAAGCGCTGCCTCAGGGAAGCCCTGAACAAGTCCCACGCGGCGCGACAGGATGCCGCGATTGGAGCCGCTGCCGGGCTGGTTGCGGGAAGTCTTGCAGGAACCTATACTGCCGGGGCCTCTCACTACGCAAGCCAGCAACGTTATGACATGGGTTATACGCAATGCATGTACGGCAAGTCCATCGTGTTCCCATAAACGGGTCCGGTCAACAAGGGCTCTTATATCAACAGTGCGGGCAGCACATGGGCAGGCGCACCCTATTTATCTTATCCGGGTTATCACCCTCCCGCCCGAATGCAGAGGAACTCCCTCCTGCCGCGCCTTGGGTATCCCACCCCGCCTCCACCGCGATAGGGTCCTGGCGGCGCGGTAAGTTCTTCATTACTTCTGATGGGACAAGAAGCAAGGGATAAATCTTTCCAGCAACTTGGCAGAAATTTGCTTTAATGAAGTTATGAAACGGCACCTCGCTTTCGGCGCTTTCCTTTTTCTGTGTTGCGTTCTTCCGTCCCATAGCGAGGAATATGCCACATTGCGGCAGAAAATGGTGGAGGAGGTCATTGCCGCGTCCGGTAGCTCCCGTCCTGCTCCCAAGGTTATGGCGGCCATGGGGAAAGTGGAGCGCCATCGTTTCGTACCAAGCTGGCTGACGCTGTTCGCCTATCGCAACCAGCCCCTTCCCATCGGGTATGGTCAGACGATTTCGCAGCCGATTATCGTCGCCCTGATGACAGATCTGCTGCAGGTCAAGGAGGGTGACAGCATACTGGAAATCGGTACCGGCTCAGGCTATCAGGCAGCGGTTCTGGCGGAGATCGCCAAATCGGTCTATAGCATCGAGGTTGTGGAACCGCTGGGAAAGCAGGCGACAGAACGGTTGAGATCCCTTGGCTATGACAATGTCAAAGTAAAACTCGGCGATGGCTATTATGGCTGGCCGGAAGCGGCGCCGTTTGATGGCATCATGGTGACAGCCGCGGCCAGCCATGTGCCGCCCCCCCTGCTCAAGCAACTAAAACCAGGCGGGCGTATGGTGATTCCGCTCGGTGCAAGTTTCATGACCCAGTATTTGATGCTAGTGGAGAAAAAGGCCGACGGTTCTGTGACAAGCCGCCAAATTGAGCCGGTGAGGTTTGTCCCGCTGACCGGAGGGCATTAATTAGAGGTCCTCAATGGCGCCTGTCGCTGACGAGACCCGCATACTCGCAAAGCAACAACAAGAATCACAGGTTAATTCAGGACTAACGAAAGCACGAAAAGAAGCGAGCTTCATTGCACCGGGACCCGAAGGGACGATGGTTTTGCGGCGGCCTACTTTACCAGCTGATGGCGAAGTGCCGCCCCAGAGCGTTTGGCCGAGGGGCCCTGTGAAGCGGGGATCGGGCAGCGGCGGGAACGCCTGACCGCGTTTGCGCCTTCTTGGGCGCCTGCATCCCGCTACGGGGTCGCATCTTCCTGTGGAAGATACTGCTCCGCCTGCGCGGTCGCAACCAATTGCGTCGTCGCACCCGCGCGGGATCCATTTGGAGGTTTCTTGATGCTGCGTCCCCCGTTTATTGCCATTGGGCTCCTCTCCGCCTGCGTGCTGGCGTATGAGGTGTTGCTGACACGCCTGTTCAGCATCGTCCTGTGGCATCACTTCGCCTACATGATCATCAGCGCCGCAATGCTGGGCTACGGCGCAAGCGGTGCGGCGCTCACCTTGCTGAAGGACAAGATCGCCTCGCATGTCGGCATAACCTACGCCATGGCTGCCGCGGGGATGGCGTTTTTGATGCCCATGGCCTTTCTGCTGGCGCAACAGGTTCCTTTCAATCCCCTGGAACTGCTATGGGATAAAACACAGCTAACCGGGCTACTCGCCATTTATCTGCTGATGATGCTGCCCTTCTTCTGCGGCGGGCTGGCAATCGGCCTCGTCATGTGGCACTTTGGCAGCAACGCGGGCCGCATCTATGCTTGCGATATTCTCGGCGCGGGGGCCGGCAGCCTGGGCGTTATTGGAGCGCTGTTTCTCATGCCGCCCGATAAGGTGTTAGCCGTCATTACAGCGCTGGCTTTGCTCGCTGCCGCAGTCGCCATCCTCGAGCTGAAGATGAAGCGTATCTGGACGGGCATATTCCTCGGGCTGGCTTTCCTGATGGTCGTGGCTGTACCCGCCGGCTGGCTGCAAGGAACGCCGTCCACCTACAAGGACTTGAGCCAGACGCTGAATATTGCAGGAACCCGCGTGGTCGAAAAGCGTTCCAGTCCGCTGGGACAGGTTACCGTGGTGGAAAGTCCCCGCATTCCTTTCCGCCACGCGCCGGGGATGAGCCTTAACGCCATGGACGAACCGCCGCCCCAGCTGGGCGTGTTCGTAGATGGAGATGGCCCCTCGGTACTGACACGATTCGATGGGAGGCTTGAGCCGCTCGCATACCTGGACCAGCTCACCTCGGCGCTGCCTTACCATGTACTAAAGCGATCGGACATCACGCCCCGCGTGCTGGTGCTGGGCGCGGGGGCCGGCAGCGATGTATTGCAAGCGCTCTACCATGGGGCAGCCAATGTCGACGCGGTAGAGCTTGACCGCAATGTCATCGACCTGATGAAGCAACGTTTCCGCGACTTTTCAGGCGATCTTTACAGCCGCGCCGGCGTAAACGTGCGGGAAGCCGAGGCCCGCGGCTTCGCCAATTCGACACGGGAACGCTATGACCTTGTGCAGGTGGCGCTGCTGGATTCGTTCGGGGTCGCCTCGGCGGGATTATACGGGCTGAGCGAAAGTTACCTTTACACCGTGGAGGCATTGCAGACTTACCTGAGCCGTCTCACGCCTGACGGCATGCTTGCCATCACCCGCTGGCTTACCCTGCCTCCGCGCGATTCGCTGAAACTGTTCGCCACCGCAGTAGTCGCGCTGGAGCGCGACGGCATGGCCGATCCCGCTGCTCGCCTGGTGATGATAAGAGGATGGAAAACCGTCACCATGCTCGTGAAAAACAGCGATTTCACGCCAGCCGAAATCGATGCGGTCCGCGACTTCTGCCGCAAGCGTTCGTTTGACCTGGCTTACTACCCTGGAATGCGCCCGGATGAGGCAAACCGCTACAACCTGCTGGCACAACCGTACTTCTTCGAGGGAGCTGTGGCGCTGCTGGGCTCGCAGCGGCAGGACTTCATCGACCGGTACAAGTTCTACATCGAGCCGGCAACGGATGACCGACCATATTTTTTTCGGCTCTTCAAATGGAGCACAGCCGCAGAACTACTCGCATTGCGTGAGCAGGGAGGCATGCCGCTCCTCGACTGGAGCTATCCCCTGCTGGTTGCGACGCTGATACAGGCATGTGTTGCCAGTGTTCTTCTTATTCTGGTTCCCCTGGCCGTATCTCGCGCCCGGCATGCATTGCCCACCGCGCCGACTGCCCTGTACTTTCTCGCCATCGGCTTGGCCTTCATGTTCATGGAAATCGCCTTCATCCAGAAATTCCTGCTGTTTCTGGCCCACCCCCTTTACGCCGTCGCCGTTGTACTGTGCGCGTTCCTGGTATTCGCAGCTGCGGGAAGCTGGCTTGCGGGCAGATGGCAGAACAGGTCGGCGAACAGCAGGCACCTTACAATGGCGATAATAGTGATGGCAGCCCTATCCCTGCTCTATCTCGCGATACTGCCCGGCGTGTTCCAGTCTCTCTCCCACCTGCCCGACAGCGCAAAAATCGCGATTTCCGTGGCATTAATCGCGCCGTTGGCGGTTTGCATGGGCATGCCCTTTCCTACCGGCACCATGAGGCTGGCGCGCACTGCGCAAAGCAGCATTCCGTGGGCATGGGCGATCAACGGCTTTGCATCGGTCGTGGGGGCCGTGCTCGCAACCTTGCTGGCTATTCACCTCGGCTTTGCAGCGGTCATCCTGCTTGCTGTCGCGATCTATGTTGCGGCTGCTTTTGCGTTAAGGCGGTTCGCATAAACGCGGCCCGGACGGCCTTGCCTGACTATCCCAGCCAAATACTAGCGCGGCGCCAATGAAACTACGCCGCCCGTCACAACCGTTAGACCGCTCATTTCCCGGGCGGATGGGTCGGGCAACAGTTTGCGCAAAGGATGGCCAACCCGATGGCCCAACCGACCAAACGCCGAGCGCGGCATTTTGTTGGTTATCAAGTTTGATATTCATGCTGGTCATGAGCTTGCAATCCCAGCCATTGTCATTGTTATTGAAGTTTGGCGAAGCTGCAGCTTCCTCGTCAGGTCTCTTTCCTCGCCCATATTATCACTGCTGGGCTGGAGAGGGCTGAAGGTAGATGCAATCCCTTCAAGTACCAAAAAAATTGATGCTCATTTTTTCAACGTAGAGCTCAGCGATATAGCGCGAGACCTTATGGCCCACTGCTTCCGTTTCCTGCTCGGCGGACAATGCGAAGATTCCGACCTGGAACAGGTCGATCGAGCCCAACACTTTACTTCCGGTTGGATCGAGGAATTCGATCACCCCCGATAATTCCTCCTCCTGGCTATTCTGACCCTTGACCACGAACTCGTTGAACCATGTTACCCATGGTCTGATGTCCGCTGCCGAGAATGTGATTTTGAGATTCGGAATCTCGAGTCTCGTCAGCGTACGCGTCGAGAAACGGAAATCGCCCCTAACTTCCGGGACCAGAACCTGCCTGATTGTAAAGGAGTCGATCTTGCACACGTGGGAACAGGGCAGGTCCCCCACGCGCAGGCGAAAGCTCGAGCGAGGCCATTTCTGTTGCATGGTGTCGATTGCATCCGACAGGTTCGACCCGTCACCATCCTTGTCGATTATTTTCTCGGCATCGAACCTGATAGTGAGGAAAGCATCATCCCGGCTATCTACGTCCAGGGCCGGAAGTCTGATTTCGGTGATCAAGGCGTTATGGAAATGGCGGAACGCCACTGCTCTGCGGTCCGAATTAGCGGCTACGATGTAGCCGTTCTTACGCACATCCGGCTTGTCCATCGTGGCCCTGATCCAGGCATGCAGGCTCTTGCCCATCGATATGCCGGTCGAGACGACCATGGGCTCGAACGTCAGTGATGAGATGTTTTTCATGGGTGGGCTGTCTCCGGACGGCGTACTCTCGGTTGCAACCGCACCCTTGACATTGCCGCCTCTGAGGTCCTGGAGAGTGGTGGGCTCCCCGTTCAGATAAAGCAGCTTGTGGTCTGCAGAATATAAGTGGTAAATAGGCATGAAATTGTCTCCTTGCGAGAATTAAGCCCAAACTGCCGGACGCACTTGAAGTGAGCCTATCGTAGCGGAAAAAGCAAAGGATTACTTCGCCTTGCAGGGCAAAATGCGCCCCGTCTGTTCCGAGCATACGCTCGCCATGTAATGCGTGGCGCATGGGTTGCTCGGGTTACAAAGATACTTTGCCGATCAATGAAATTGGATCGGGTTAATACGGATATCCTGAAGGAAGGCTATTTCGTTAATCGAAACAAGAGTGACCTCACAGGCGACCCGGATTTATGGGGAGTTAATGGAAGATCCCATAGAGATCGGGTATTCCCGGATCTAGTTGCCGACTGCAATATATCTCTGCAGCAGCGTCGTGTCGCCTGGCGGCCACATTGAACTGATGGAATCGGTGGGATAGAACGTAACTGTCATGCTGCGCCTTGATTGAGTACAGCCGTTCTTGACCCGCGTAACTTCATGCCAGGAGTTCTCCGAACGCAAAAAGGCCGCGGAGTTGCCAATGGTGGGCAAGACCTCTGCGGCGACGTCATTAGGGTCGGCAGAATTCAAGATGGCGAGACAACCGCCGTCCGCTTGATCCCAATACTCATTGAAATAAAACACATGGGTGACGATTTTTTCCGGGAGATCACAGTGCGGCCCGAGATGGGCTCCCGGTCCGTAATGACAGACGTTCACCTCCATTTGGGTTGTACTCAAGTCATATCCAGTCAGAAATGACATCGCCTCGCGGTAATCCATGGAGAGCAAATCCCGAGCCAGCTCTAACCACTCCTTACTTAATCGCTCCGGGTTCGCGATCGAGCCAGAGCCCATTCCGATTAACGCGCGTGCCTCGTAATAATAACTTTTCTCGCCGCCGTGACCCTCCACCGTCTTGAAGTTATCATGGGGATAGGAGGACACGAGGGCCGTGGCGTCCGTTGGGGAAAAGAGGTTTCCGATTTCTGCCCAGGAGAAGGGCTGCGTGTTCAGTCTCTGTCGGGAAATTTCAGCTAGATTTATCATCTGGTTCTCCTAAGTTCTTAATAGCCGTTTCAAACCACGTGAAATTTGCCGTGCCGGAGGCCTGATCCTGAGTGGATCGGGACTATATAGTGCCGCGAGTTGCGCTTTAGGGGGCCGGCGTCATGCAGTTCATCGACGTTCCGTCGGTGCGCTGCGCACTCCGCTTCATATTTCTCCGGGGGTTCCGATGCAGCCTCCAGCAAATTTACTTCCTTCCTCGATAATCGCTGCGATACGATCCAAATAATCCTCAAGTTGGTTTAGAGCCCGGTATGCCGCCGGGGAGGGCCAGCTTTTTCGCAATTGTCTCCGCTGATCGCTTCGTGGTCCTTCGTGGTCAACAGGCTGGGCTTGTCTCATCATATTTGTGCGTCCACCTTCCCATATACATGCGGAACCCACTCCCCCCACTTGGCCTCGTAAATGGCCTTATTCCGCTCAAAAAGGTTTTGTCGGTCTTGCCTCTTCAGATTGTTGAATGATGCTGATAAATAATGATGAATAAAAACATCGTTGGCGCAGACGATGCGTAACCCGCGTTGCTCAATGCGTCGGCAATAATCATCGTCTTCAAAAAATCCCAAGCCGAAAGCCTCGTCCAGCGGGCCCACGCGAAGATACACGTGGCGCGGCATCATCACGCAAAAGAATGCGGCGGTTCTAAGCGGAAAGGTATGCCCTATATTGCGCCGGGTGTACCGGGCAGAGGCCTCAAGCATGGCATCCATATCCGTATATGAGATGTTAATTTTCGCTTCATTACCGATGTTATTGGTAACAGGCCCGATAAGACCGAGGCTTTTATCTCTTTGCAGATGCCTGACAAGTGTTCCCACCCATCCGGGCGTGACGTAGGTATCATTATTAAGCATGACCAGATACTCGCCATGGGCAGCCGCCAGCCCCTGGTTGTTTGCAGCGGCAAAGCCCCGATTCTCGTCATTAAGAACGAGCCTGCGACCCGATGATGCGTCAAGCCATTCCAATAAAAATTCTTTCGTGCCGTCGACGGACGCATTATCAACAACAATGACTTCAAGGGGACAATAATGACTATGCTCATCAATACTTGCGAGGCAGGCGCGGGTGAGATCCAGATTGTTGTATGTGACCACGACAACACTCACCTCCGGATTGTCTGTCACGGCCTCCGCCCGGGAAATAAGCGCATTCACGCGCTGCGTCCAGTTCTGCTCTTTTGCGAAAGCGTGACGGCAACTTATTGCCCAGGCTGAGAGCGGATTAGCCAGCGCGTCTGCTATAGCAGAGAGGAATCCCGCGGTGTCCTTTGCTACCCGGACAAATTCCCCGAACTGTTTCATTTCCGGCAAATCTACGGATATTACGGTGCGGCCAGCGCTGAGGTACTCATAAACCTTTACAGGATTGGTCGCGAGGGTCAAAGGGACGATCTTGAAAGGAAGCAGGCAAACATCGATACCATGGATGTAATACGGAAGTGCCTGATACGGAACTTCACCAACAAATTTGATATTCGGCAAGCGCCCAAGCCTCGCTCGCGCATTTACCGTATCAGCGCCTATAAGCAAAACACAGCAATCCGGGAAATAATTAGCAACAGCCTCAACCAGGTCCTGGTCAAACCACTCCGCGATTGACCCGTAATAACCGATGATCCGTCGCCCCCGCGAGTCTCGATATATTGATGCAGGCCGGCAAGTAAAGTGCCCGAAATCACTCGCATTCCTGATTAAGGCGCGGTGCGCGGTATGTGCGGCAACCGTGTTGTACAACCAGCCCGAAGTGGTTACCGTCAAATCTGCATTGCGAAGCAACGCATGCTCCAGAATTAATATTTCCGAGGCAGTATTACCAAAGCCTCCGTGATGATCCATGCAATCATAGACAACCCGGCTGTTAGGCAACGATGCAGCTATGTGATACCAGAAGGGATGCTGGATGAGGCAAATCACGCGCCCGGAGGCTGCCCACTCAAGCATTTCGCCGACGCTGGCACGGAGCTGGGAAAGAGTGCTAACTGCCGGAGCGGAAGTGTATATTTCGGGCGCCCCTTTGGCATACAGTTTAATCTGGAATAAGTCTTTGCTATTGCTGAGGCACTCCACATCAAATCCCGCACGTTCATCGTCCTTCAGGCTTGCCGAGACGTAGAGGACGCGACGGCCTGAAATTACCAACCCTCGTGCGATATGCTGAGGTCGTTGTTGCCTGAAGTGCCAGTCAATGACGCCCCAGACGATATAGTCAGGCGCAGCCTGTTTTTGAGCGCAAGGTTTTATCGACGGAGGCTGAAATCCCGCTCCTTGAAAAATGCCGCTTCTGATGATACGTGATGATCTTACAAGCAACCGGTGATAAAGCCATCCCAGGGGTTTTTTTACCGAAGGTGGGAGGGGCAACCGATGATAAATCACCCGTAATCTTCGGATCAATTTCAGTGAATTATTCATGCCGAAGTACGGTGGTGCAACTTGGTGCCATTCCCTACGTTTTACCTTCCAAATGACCATAGCCAACTGCAATCCCTCAAAAGGCGCGGAAAGCGGATAAACGTGACACCCGCGCTTAACCGCGCCGCAATGCTATCTATTCAACGGGAACTGGTTTTTAAGATTGGAAACCGGGATCATTACAGCATGCGGCGGCACCGCCGGATAGCTGTAAAAAGTTGCAGGTATGAAACGGTTTTGCTCGTGGATTACCGCAGATAGAAGGCGCTGCACCGCGCCGGGAAGGGCTCACTGGTTATGAGTCGCGGCTAGCGTCAAGCTGGTGCCAGTCGCACCAAAGGCGGACAGGCTCCTGCAATCAGCTCCTGCTTCAGTTTTAATTTAATATCAAATCCACACACATCAAGCGCCACCGCGTCTGCCAAGAACAATGCCGCGAGTCTTGTGATCTCGCGGCATTGTTTGGAACAACTCATCAGCCCGCTATCGGAAGCCGAATACTGGCAAAGCGAGCCGCCCGGGGAGACCCAGGCCTTCAGTGTCGCTTCCTGGTATCCCTGTTAAAACTATCGAACGATCCACTCCGTTAGAGTCATTTTACCGGGGTCGAGACGAGGGTATTCAGGATCGTCCAGGAAAAATCTGTCCGAAGTGTCCCGGCGAAGACGGGATCGTTAATACTCATGTAGAAATCGGTGGCATATGGCATCCCCGTTTTCGGTTTCGGCACGTAGGCCGCCATGTTGTGACAGGTCATGCAGTTGGTTTGGATGCCGGTCGTGTTATTGATCGTACCATTGATTGGCCCACTTATGCCAAACGTATCGGGCCCAAAGCCCGCTTCGAGGTAGGGGTTATAGCCATAGACCGCGCTGCCCACGTTCTTGCCTCCTGTAATCGGCTGCGGCGGCGTAACGGTGTAGTAGGCAACCGACATCGCATAATGCCTGGTCGCTTCATCAAGGTAGTTCAAAGGGCGGGCGCTGGCGATAGTCGCGGAACTCGGCGCAAATGGCTGATCGGCGCTGGCCGACCACCAAAACGTTTGCCAGGTCCACACCTTGTCCTCGCGCGTGGTGACGTGCATCCCGACCAGAATGGCGTAATCGCCTTGGGACACCTTGATACCAAGTTGATTGGTCAGATAGGCCGCATCGTCCGCCGAGACGTTGTTGTGAATGAAATTATTCAGGTAGAAAGTGCTCGCTGCCGTCCGATTTTTGCATCCCGGATCATTACTATTACCGCCCGCGCCACTTGGAGTATTGATATCGACATAGACGCAACTGTTCCAAATCGACTCATCGAAACCTTTTTTCGGATCGGGAGGATTAGGCCCTGGCCAACCGGGAAACGCATAAATTCCATTAGCCACGGTTTTGGAAATAATCTTGTACACCGGCTTGATCGTTATCGAATTATTAGGAAAATTGGGAATTTCGGTGTAGCCGTTTTTCATGTATTGCTGCAATGTGCTTTCATAGAACAACCGATTGGCGATCGCGTGCTCCGCACCTGGGGGATTGTATGCAACCGAGACGAAGATATTGGTGTCCGGAGCACCTGTGGCAGCAGCGGCCGCCACAGCCTTGATGTTCGTTGCCTTGGCTTTCGGTTTTTGACCGTGGCCGAATTGGCGTGGCACCGACAACTCGAGACCAGGCCGTTTCAGCGGCGCGGCAACGGCTTTCAGGCTGGCATTGACCGGGGCGCTGCGGAAAATGATATTCGACGGCACGGTCCAAGTCTGAAACGCGCGCACCGCCGTACCCTCGATTGTACCTACCTGTTGCGTCAGGCCTGACCAGATGCCCCAACCGTGCCGATAGATCTGGTTTAAATCACCACCGTAGATCCACTGGTTCAGCAGCGTTTCCGATTGCGGGAAAACAAAATTCGGATCCGGCTTCGGTAAATCGGGCAGACAAACCAGGTTTCCGTCGATATTGCCGATGTCGCCATACTGCCGGGTCGAGTTGAGGCAAAATCCCAACGAGTTGAGTGTGGTTGCCTGGGAGGTCCCATTCAATTTCTTGCAGGTCGCGGTTAAAGCGTCGCCGATGACCGAAATACCGGTACAAGAAAGTTGATAGCTGCCATTCGGGATGTTCTGCGAATGAGCCGGCAAGGCCATCGCCTGAAAGGTGAGGCCGAACAATAGTGCAAGGTAATGCGTCTTCATTTGGTTCTCCCTCGATAGTTTCGTGTGAAATGGAAGATTGCATCAGGGTCTTTCATCTGGCCCTCTTAAATGCGTTTACGTAAGCGCTGACGCTGCATCAGAAAATTCCTGAACAAGCCCCTACTCAAGTTCCCGCTCAGAACAGCACAGCACAGCACAGCACTATTCATGGTATTGCTGAGTTTGCTATTCTTACTGTCAGGAAAGAGCGTGAAAAACGGGTCTTTTCTCAGCATCGCTCCTGTACGAAAGTCGTTCGGGGGGATGGGCTATATTCCGGGGAATGCCATGGGCTCATGAAGAAGCGGGAGTAGCCGTCCGGGATTGGACCAGGCGGAATAGTCGTGCCACGTGCGCATGAGAGCGAAACCGGACAAGCGCCACGCCGTCGGTCTGGAAGGCCGGAGAGCGTCCACGACTCTCCGGCAGGGCGGTCGCTCCACGCGGTCGCGTAGGGCCCGGAAGGAAAAAAAGCCTAAGGCCTTGGCGTGTCTAATCGTGGTGTGGCAGCGACCACAACAAAGTCGCTCTTCAATACCCCAGACTCGATCAGCCCATCCTCGATATCGAAGAGCATCTGCAGTATGCGAATTGAGTTAGGGTCTTCCTGCCTGAAATTTCCTGCTATGCCATGCAGAAGAAATTGCAATAACGAGCCACCGCAAGGATTGAGTGTGTGAATGTCGAAGTAATCTTCCACAACCTTCAATATGTCTTGCGAACGTACCGCCTCCGAAGGATCCACGCGTACGACTTCAACAGGATCAGGCAACGGTGGGAGGTGCTGAACCTGGCCGAACGAGCCGTTGACGAACGACAGCCGGTAGCGCTCCGGAATCATGGCGAAAGCATGCGTGATGGCAGCGACCTGCTGCGGCCCGAACGCGAAGTGATTGGCTCCGACATACTCATTGAAAAAAAGCCAGCCGTTTGGCTTTAGCGAGCCGCGCACACGCTCGCATACAGCCTCTAGTTCTTGAATGTGGTGCAGTGAACCGTTGAACCACACCGCGTCATAATGGACCTCCGGCAGGTTTGTTTTTTCGACGTCTGTTACGCGATAGTCAATAGACCGTGCGCCGATCGAGACGGCTTCCCTGAGCGCCGTTTCAATCGCGGCCGGCGCAATATCGATTGCATCGCAGTGATGAAAAGCGTTGAGCCGGAACAGGTCCCTTTCGAGCGCGCCGCTACCGCAGCCGATACTCAACATATTCGCGACCGGCCCATTGGTATCTAAGAAAGCGCCGACACAGTATTGGACCCATGCGGGAAAATCACTTCCGCGGCAAGCAAGCTGGCGGAAGCGTTTTTGGACCTCCGGCACCGCCAACCAATAGATTTCGGGCGAGAACGCATCTGACCCGGCCATATTTTCTGACCAATGATTGGCAGTAATTCCTTTCGGGTTTTCGGGCATTGGGACGGCACGCGTACCTAAACTGCTAAACAATTTCTTGAGCATTAAGGGCTCCCTCGCGATGCACATGCGGCTGCCACGCGCCCCATTTGCTTTCAAAATAGGCCTGGTTCTTGTCCCACAGCTTTTGATATGTGCCATTGGCAATAAGCTTCTTGAAGGAGGCCTGTCCGTAGTGATGGACGAAGGCATCTTCCGCGCACACAGTTCTATAACCGAGATTCCGGGCTCGGCGGCTATAATCGTCGTCCTCGAACATACCGATACCGAATGTCTCATCGAGAAAACCTATTTTCTCAAAAACTTCGCGACGCATCGCAATGCAAAACATGGCCAACATTGGAATATCGAATATACGACCACGATGTTCCGCGGTATGACAATCCGAAAAATCGTCCATTTGATCCAGGCACGAATATCCAACGTCGATTTTTGCTTCGTTGCCGACTGAATTCGTCACAGGGCCGACCAGCCCGATTTCAGGCACGGCCAGATGACGCAACAGTGGATCGACCCAGCCCTTCGGCACCGCAGTATCGTTGTTGAGCAGCACCAAAAAATTGCCTTGCGCCAGCCGAAGGCCCTGATTATTTGCCGCCGCAAATCCGAGGTTATCGTCGTTGAGAATGATCTTCACGAGCGGCTTACTACGAGCTAAATAGCACAGGTAGTTGCGAGTATCGTCAGCCGACGCGTTGTCCACGATAATTACCTCGTAGTTCGGATATGTCGTATTCCGAAAGATACTCTCGATACAGAGCTGCGTAAGCTGTAAATTGTTGTAAGTAACAACGATGATTGAGACCTTTGAATAGAGATTGGTAATGGCGCAAAGGGTGTCGTCGAAGCGGTTTTTCCAGTCGTTTGCGCGGGCAAGCTCTATGCGGTGGGTCGCAAGGTCAAGCGCTCGTTCGCCTAACGCAAGTCCGATTTTTTCGATGAATTCCTTGGGGCCGTTGGCAAAATAGACGAATTCTTCATAGCACTTCATTTCTTCAGGCGGCACCGACACCACCGGTTTCCCTGCACTGATAAATTCGTAAAACTTGACGGGGTCAACTGCATGGGTAACGCTGTAAAGACGGAATGGAATCAGACACACGTCGAAATGATAGAGATAAAGCGGCATGTCCGAGTACGGCTTCCTGCCGAGCAAATGCACGTTCGGCATCAATTCGAGACCCGCGAGATCCGTTACAAAAACGTCTCCAATGAGCACTAAGCTCCAATCGGGCCGCTGCCTTGCTATTGCGACCAGCAGGTCATAATCGATCCATTCGGCCAGCGCGCCATAAAACCCGATGACCGGGCGCTCGATTTCAGGCAGCAGGCTATTCGGAATGCAATGGCGGGTAAAGAATGAAAAGTCGACGCCATTTCTGACGAGCACACAATTAGCGTTACGCCCAGACCACTTTTTGTGCAGTAAAGAGGCAGTGACAGTTACCAGATCGGCTTCCGCAACAAGCACTTCCTCCTGTTTTAATAACGCTGCTCCAATATTTGGGAAATCAAGCCAGTCATCCATGCAGTCATATTGAATTCGCCAGCCGCGATCCATTCGGAGCTGAACAGCCAGAGGGCGCTTCAAGAGATAGCAGGCAAGCTTGGATGTTGTCGTCGCTCATACCCTCCGTATAGAAATCCTGGGTAGTGTGCATCGACAGTGCAACCTCAAAAATCCCTTGGGAAACTTCGTTCAGACTATAAGCCTGCCCGCCTGATGAGCCCCGGGAAGCAACAACGTAAAAAACGCGATAACCCTGTTCAGCGAACTGTCGCATCATTTGTTGCGGCCGCTGGAACCGCGCCGACCAATCGATATTCGCGAAACAGACGACGTCGAAATTGCTGCTTGTGGTCAAACCAGGTTGATGGCTACATACGGCAGGCATGGCGGCGAAAGGCCGATCCGGGGCAGCTGGTCCATTGGGTGCATGGCCACCACCTCTAATGCCCGTGCTGCTGCTTGGCTTTCGCTTGCGCTTAGACCATAACACCATCAAGCGGCTGCGTTCTTGCAGCGTTAGACCAAAACGCATCAGCCGCATGAGAAAACGTAAAGGCTTCGTGATCTGCCACGACCGCGTGTTTTTCAGAAAATGGATGCCCGCCAGGGCAGTGTCTCGCTCGATTATCGCCGCGTCGCGCTCAGCCAGAAACTGGGTTCCGAGTTCACCTACATGCCCCTGTTGAATGGCGTATTCGGCCGGATATATCTCAGGGCGTTCTGTTGTGGCTTTCAGCAATGCAACATACCCCTTTTCAGATTTTGCTGCGTTTTCCGGGGCAGCTTCGAGCAAATTGGGGAGAGACTGCCAAAACCGGCTCAGTATTGATTGAGTATTAACTCTTCCTTCCCTGATAATTTTGGCAATATGATCCCAATGTTCGTCAAGTTGCTCTAAAGCGATCTGTGCTGCTAAAGAAGGGGGACCTTTTCCAAGTCGTGTCAAAAACTGGTGGGGGTCAATCTCGCTTTCTCCGGGAAGAGCAAAAATGGTTTCAAACTCTGACAGGGCTGTGTACTTGCCAGCAGAAAGGTCTGCCGAACTGAAGACCGGTACTCCACACGCAAGTGCTGTGATCGCCAGGTGATAACTGTGGCCGATAACGGCTTCTGCCTGGCTGATTAACTCTGCTAGAAGAAGTGGAGGGGGCCAGGAAGGCAACTGGATAGAGTCTGGCAAACCATCTCCTATGATCGTTTCGTGGTCGCCGAGTACCGGTCCAATAGGGAGGATTAGAAACCGGATATCTTTGAATAAGCTCCGGTGATTTTGTATGAATCGAATGAAGGGGGTAATACGGTAGACGGCTTGAACAATAATGTAAGGTCCTGTAAATCCTGAAAGCTCCCGCAGGATGTCCAGTTCTGCTGATTGCTGTCGATTATCAACTAATCGGGAAATTCCAAAGGCGGTATCAGGCAGTACTGCTATCCGGGAGTTATCGCAAAAATGCTTGAGCGCTTCTTGTGAAGGCTTGTCACGCACCCGAATGTATGGGCTGTTCTGAAGAACTAATCTCATTAATGGTTCTGCCCACCGGGGAATATTGTTGCAATGCATGCCCGGCGCGTTCCAGATCAGTGGAATTCCATGCTGCAAGGCGATCAAGGCCGGCGTGAGCCAATAGCCAGTGGGGTGGTGTATCCCTGAAGTTGGCGGGCCATATGCGGGAGCAACGTCTTTGTCAAACCGGATGATAAACCCACCGCCAATGAGGACGCCGTCGAGGCTCATGGCGAGGTGCGGTAATTCGGTCACTGATGTGACTATATATGGCCACTCTGGCGGAGTTTTGGCGTGGTAGGAAAATCGGTGAAGCTTCACCCGACCCAACCGCTTCGCCAATTCTGCCTCGGCAATAATAGGGAAGAGTAAATCCCCATAGTTCTGAACGTCGAAGGTGCCGCATATAGCAATTTCCCACACGCGTTCTTTCATTAGACCTCATCTTTTCCAAATTGCGCCGCACTAGAGGGCGACGAGAAGTTGGCCGGCGCTTGATTAATTATTTTAGTCATTCCCGAGTTTTGATGGATTAAAAAGACTTAAAAGACTTCTACAAGGCGAACATCCCGTGCCAAGCGTCACGTCTGTTCCTGTAGTGCAGAGGGCTCTTGTCAATGCCGCCACGGAGACGGATTACATCATGCAGGTCTGCACTTGAGTAGCTGTAAAATTCTACAGGGGCTGGATAGACGCAAATCGCCGGGCGCGGGTCATAGCCGACGTCCGCGACCTGCTTCCCGCCCCGTCATCTCGTTCGCGGCGGCGCGGAGGCGGGTATGCTCATCGTTGTCCCGGCGCCCCCAATGATCATAACCATGGGTTTTAAAGCAGCAAGCCAACGTGTTGAGTGTGGTTGCCTGATGCGCTCTATTTCAGGGGAATACCATGGCTCATGTAGAAGCGGGGGCGGACGTCCGGGATTGGACCAAAGGCAGAATACGGGTGCCATCTACATCAGCCATGCGAAACTGGACAAGCATCCCGCTGTCGATTTGACAGGCTGGGGCTGTTTCAGCACCAGGCAGTCGTCCAATATCGTACGGAGGCGCGGTTGGATTCTGCAGCGGGTTCGGGCGACGCCTCCTGGGGACGTGCTAGTCGCAATTCACCTTTTGCGCTCTCGGCCGCCGCGTGAAACGCGCGCTAACTACTGCTGCTCCGCGCCGACGCTTTCCGCCACGTCTTCATCGAAGATGATGGTCCGGGAGCGAAACTCTGTGTCGGGCGCGTCCCAGGAATTGAGGCGGCGCGGGCGGCGCAGCACGTTCGTCCCGCAATGAATCTCGCCGTCGCCAGTGTGGTAGTACCAGCTGTCCACGAAATGGATCTGCACCCCGAGTTCGTCGGCCACGGCAGCGGTGAACAATTCGAACAGATCGACCATACCATCATCGATAGCGAGCCGCGTGAAATCTTTTCGCAGATATCCGTGACTATCGAAATGACGCTCATTGGGCCTGATGATGCGGCGCTCGCGTTCCGCTGCGTCGGAGCCGGGAAAACTGTCGCGAAACGCGTCGATCACGTCCTGTGCGGTGCGCATACCGCCATAGGAGGTTCGGATGAGACCGCTCGAGGAATAGACTATTGCGGGGTCGACGGCTTCCACCCAGTATTGTTCACGCGTCATCCTGCGCCTGGCGATCAGCCGCTGCCCGACCCGGTCGCGGATTGTTCCCGGCATACCGAGTTGGCGCATGGCTGTGCGGACCACGAAGACGGCGTCAGTGCGGTACATGCGGGGGCCGTACGGTTTGGGCACCAGAAGGTGGCCATTGACCACCTGGAGGTTGGCCATGTTAGGTGAGAAGGCCGCGGTCGGCTGCTGCCATGGTGCGGCGTTAAATAATCCGAGATGCTCTACCCTGTCCCACAGCACCGGCACTGGCAGGACCGGCACGCCGAGCTCCTGCGCCAGAATCTGCCGGCTGGGTTCGAGCATACTGGTATCGATGCCGTCGTTTACGCTCTCGCCGTTAACTTCGCGCTCGCAGTAGATGATCTCGGACGGCGTGATGTCCGCTGGATAGCGACGGTCGGCGCCTTCACCCGGCACAAAGCCGATCCGATGAACATTGAATCTGCCCGAACCGCCGAATTCAGACGCAAGCTGCATATAGATCGACGGCGGGTCTTGCGACTGCGATACTCGCCCTGGCCGAGCAGGGGGGTGGACATGCCGCCACGCCTTGCCACGGAAGAGCCGAGTCACGGGTGAAGTGCCATCGGTCATCAGCCGCGGCATTACCCCCGAGGGCCGGCTGGGTGTGTTGATCCGATCGGGATGATGGATCGGCAGTCCGCCGCGATAGCGCAGTTCTGCCTCGCGCAAGAGCGTCATGGCTGCACGCGATGACGCATGCAGTATCGAAAAACCGGACGTGGGGTGAGGAACCACCGCCATCATCTCGTCCACGTGCCCAACCTTGAGCCACGCGGTATTGATTTCAACGATGGGCTGTTTCCTTTGCTTCGCGAGAAGCCGCAGGAGATCGGGATCCATCAGTTCTCCGCCGTCGGGAAAAATGAAGTTGCCCAGGAGGATCTTGCCGAGCGGCGCGCCGATCACAGGTGGCGTCGACTCGAGATTGCCGCCGTAGTTGGCGGAGTCGTGCATCTGATTGCCGCGCATGAACAGCCGCTGGGCCGTGTCGGCCGGCAGGGATACGGTCTGGGCGGCGACGAGCGTGTGAACAGACAGGCTGTCACCGGAACCCGCGGTGCCATGGTCAGCGCGGGCCTCGCGCACCAGTTGTTCGGCAGCATCCTTCAATCCTCTAAGCAGTAGAGCGCGTTCCGGCTCGCCATCGGTGGCGGCGCGGTCGATGGTTTCCTTGAGCCGTGTCAGCTTCCGCCCAAGATTCCGCAGGATGGTCACCCAGTCGTCATCCGGTGCCGGCGCCCACTGCGGGTCGGCCAGCGCGCCGAAACGGTCGAGCTGAGCGGAGACGCGCAGAATACGCCCGATGCTCGCGATCCAGTCCCCAATTCGGCGGAAGTCGAGGCGCAGGACGCCACCGTCGCTCGTATTGACGGAGATGATGCGGTCCCACAGGTTGCCGAACACGGCGATGTCACGCGAGCGGAAATGAGTGCGGACGAAATCCTCCAGATTGTCCGTGACGGTCTCATTGGAGTTCTCGTGGCGCAGGCGAGGCAGGTGGAGGATGATCTGCCGCGCCCGGTCCGCACCTTCCATCATCGCGTGCTGATACTGATCCTGAAGCCAGGTATCGCCGCCGGTAAGGTTGACCGGCACTTCGACGAGCGGCACGGAAGCGGCCGCGAGGGCGCGCCGCACATCCTCCACTGAGGGCCGGTTGTCCGGCTTACTGACGATATACATTCGCGTCGCGGTGGTGAGGCAATCGTCGAGGATAACTGGCGCGACAGAGAACCGGCCAGTGTCCTCCACGTGAGCATTATTCGACGCGTCGACGCGAAGAAGCCCGAGTTCAAAACGCGTCTCCTCCCGGGTATCCATCCGATAGCTGAGGTCGAGATTAGAGAGACGGCCGAAACTCGCGCCTGCAATCGTGCGTACCTGAAGCGTGAGTTTGAGCGCGCCGCTGGCTGGCACCTGCGGAAGTTCGAACACCGCCGGATCGCCCGGGCGGTGCGGCACGATCACGCCCGAGCAGCGTATTACAAGCCGATCACCAGTACCTAAGGCCCCGGTTGGAACTCGGATTTCGAGGGGCAGCAGTTCGTCATCCCGGGGGAATGCAGTTGCGATGTCATAGTCCGCGTCCGGAGTTCCGCCACTGGAGACACGCGCGGGAAGAGCGCGCTGATCGCGGTCGAGGTTGGCCACCACCACCGCGCCGAGCCAATCGAGACGGGCAGCGCGTTCGGCTGCATTGCCCGTCAGCCGGCCGTTTCGGTCGAAGTCGGCGTGCAGTTCAATGCCCGGCACCTTACCTAGGCTCCGCTCTCGATCCAGCTCCGTCAGCCTGCTTCTGCCACGTCGGCAGTTGGTCGTCGGACCGCAGCCTGACGAGCGAGGTAGGCACCCGCACCTCCCAGGGCTCGCCCACCGGGATTTCAGCACCGGGACGTCCGAGCCGCTCGGCGAGCTCGTCCGCGATGGGCAGGAACGTATCGTCGGAAATCGCCGGCAGGCTGCCCCCGAGCCAGGGCTCACCAAACAGCCTAAAATGGTCCACCGCCTCGGCAAAGCCGGGTCTGACCGGGATCTGAACGCGTGCATAGCCCGCCTTCAAAAAGGCCTCGAACTCGGTGTCGTCGTCCTCGATCACGATCTTGTCCAGCCAAGTCGATTTGCGGCCCCATAAATAGGCATACGGCACCCAGGACATGTTCTCCCACTCGAAGGCCTGTTCAAAGAAACGCACGTATGGGCCCTCGAGAGAGGATTCCCCAAAACTGATCTGCGGCAAATTGCCGGCGCCATTGTCAATGGCGTCGAACTTGTCGTAGTGTTGCAGCGTCAGCGTCGATATCGCCAGACGCTTGATCTCGTCCACCATCAGGGCACGGTTGCTTGCGGACGGGCCGGAGACGATCTCCTGGGGAGCCTCGGCCTCCAGCTCGGCGAGCTTCGTTTCGTATTCCGAGAGCCGCGCGCGGTAGGCCTGAACCAGCTTGGCATGAGTCTCCGCCCGCCACAGGTCCGTCGCCCGCTCAGTCGCCTCGCAAATCACTTCCACGGCAACGGCGACATCGCCCACCTTGTCAGTCACCATGGCGAAGGGCACCGCTCCGGTTTCCTCGTCCAGGGCTGTGGACCAGACCCATGGCTGGCCCGCATGAAAATGGTGGGGGGCGTTGGCCGATGATCACTGCGACGACCCATTCATCCCACACTGCAGCCACCTGCCCCACCGTTGCACGTATCGCCTGATAGCCGTCGGGCACCTGGATACGGGTTGAATTGGTGAACTCCTGGTCCTTGTCCTCGCCGCCGGTGTTGAAGTCGTATGATTCGGTCATGAAGGGGTTCGGGCGGCGACTTGACGTCTGTCGCACCGTACAGGGTGACATAGGTCTCGTAGTTATCCTCTGTGAGCTGGGAGGGGTTGAGGTCGAAGGCTGGAGGTTTTTCTAGCTCGATGGCGGCCGATCGCCGCGAGCGGAAAGCCTCCATCAGCAGCGCGGCCGGCTCGGGAATCATGATGTCGAACAGGGTGCGCGGGCCGTAGTTGAACACCTGGGCCTCGTAGACCTTGGTGACCCACTGATATACGCCGGACACGTGCGCGCTGCCAGCCGTGTTGTCGAACGTGTGCTGGTCCATTTCCTCAATCTCGCGCGTAACTCGGCGGGTTTCGCGGGTCAGCACCCGCTCGGTGATTTTTTCCGAGGCCTTCTGGGTGGCCTGCCGCGCCGTTTCCGATGCCGCGCGCTCCGCTTCCTGCGACTTGCGCTCCCAGGATGCTTCTACCGACGCGCGGAACTCGACTGTCGGGCCATAGCTGGCCTTGATGCTGGCCGATCCCTTCACGGCTGTCTCCTCCTGAAGCGCCTTCTCGCTTTCACGGCGGATCTCGAAGCGGTCGGTCGTCTCGAGCGAGCGTTCGGTAGTCGTTTCCACCTCCCGTTCGGTGAGGATGATCGTTTCGGTTTCCAGTCGCGTGCGGTGGACGCGGTCTTTCTTCTCACCCTTCAGAATGTTGGCAATATGCGAGACCTCCGCGCCTTCGTACCCCGTCAGCTGCTGCTTGACCAGCAGCAGGTCCATTATGCCGGCGGACTCGATATCGGCATGGGTCGTGGGCACGCCGTCGCCGACGGGGAAAAGGATGTCCGGAATGTGGCCAATGATTGTGGAAGGCGACATCGAATACAACACGGGCATAGGGCTGGATGCGATCGCGACCGTTGTGTTGCCAATCCTGCGGAAAGTCCTCTGCGCAATAGGCTGGATTAGCCTCTGCGCCTCGGAATGAACGCGGTGCTTTTCCGCAGTGAGTTTCTGCACCGTCCGGGCGACGGGCTCGCCTGGATCGAGCCCCAGTTCCTTCATCAAGTCCCGGGTATCACCACTCAGCTTTTCGGTGGTTTCCTTGGCTAGACGCAGGCCGACGAGGCCCGGCATTACCGGCTTGAAATCGGGTGAGCCGGTAAGCGCGATCCGCACGCCGCGCCCCAGCGGCAGGGCAGGTTCCGCCGTACCCAGTTTGTCCACTGTCAAGTTTTTCAACGCTTCGCGCACGACGGATGAACTACCGATATTCACGGTGGTCTGGTTCTCGCCTGGAGGGCGCGTCACGTCTCCGACGGACGCCAGCAACGTCGCCCGCAGCGACGCTTGCCGAATGGTGACCTCCTGCTCGAACAACTTTGTCGGCCGCAGGTCAGCTGGCGGCAAACGTTCGGGCGCGGCCTCCTGCACCATCACGGAATAACCGTGGGGGCGGACACCGCGCAGTTCGTCAAGCGCCTTGCCGAGCAACTCATGTCTGGCAGCTAGCGCCTTAAGCCTGTCCGCCACCTCGTCCCGCTCTGGCCGCGGTGGCGTGGACGGACGAGCCGGCAAGACCGCTCCCGGCACCCGCATCCCCCGTCGATGTACGGCCACGAGCTCGGCCAGATCTCGTGGGAACGCGGGATCCGCATCAAAGCGCGCGGCGAGCTCGGCCACCCGCAGTATGGCAGCGAGGCGCCGGATTGGGCGCTTGTGGTGCTCAGGGGAGAGCTTTATGGCAAGGATGCTGTCCTTTATGGGATCGATCCGGTCCTGAACAGCCGAAGCCGCGATAAATGAACCGGGCGCGTCGCCGAGCGTCTCGTTCAATGCTGCCTCGACAGCCGCGCGATCGGCCGTGCCGGCGTCGATCAACCCGTCGATCGCGGTAGAGGCCTCCTCCAGCGCCCGCAGCTCGGCAACCTTGTTGATGCTGCTTACGAATCGGTCGGAGTTGATGAACCCCCCAGCAAGCGCGCGCAGCTTGTCGCGTCGGCCGGGGCCATTCGGTATTGCACCCGCGTCGTTCTGAAACTGGCTGTTTGCAGTCAGATCAATCGGATCGATCTCATCGCGGGATCGGTTGGGCTCCCGGATGATGTTGAATCGGAATAGTGTTTCCATGCCAGGCTCCTTTCGCTATAGGGAAAAATAAACGCCTTTTTGCTAAATTAAATATAGGCATGACCGGTTGTTTAGTCAAACGGGCTGCTGCGGGAAAATTGCCTCAATAAAAAAGTAACCGAAGTAGCGCATCAGGAAGATACGTTGCCTCAAATTGCTGGTAACCGAATGAAGGGAGGGTTATTTGACACGAGTAAACATTAGGCGCCTCTATATTGAGGCGATAGGCAGTCGTTATCGCAGCGCGCCAACGGGCTGAAAGGGCAGATTCTGGTCTAATCTGGAAAAAACCAACACACCTAACCAGTTAAGCTGAGGTTGTAAGAGCGGGAAGGCGAGCCGATTCTAACGACCGAACCCGCTAACGCGGTGAGCCAAAGACCTGCGTCCAGTAGATCATCATGTCGCTTTCTGGGTTAGTGGCATAAGCAGCGCCCATTTCAGTAAAATTCCCGTTCATGATATTTGCGCAATGGCCGGGGCTTGAAAGCCAGCCATCGATCACCTGTTGGGGTGACGCCTTGCCTGCCGCCACGTTCTCCCCGATGCTGCGCCACGGATAACCTTGGTGCCTTGCACGCGTTCCCACCGTGCTACCACTGGGGGCTTCATGGCCAAAGTAATTTTGTTCCGCCATATCGCGGCTATGCACATGCGCGGCCGCCCCAAGCTTTTCGTTCCAACTCAGCGCGGGTGCGGCTTTATATTGCTTATTGCCACAATTGCGCTCCTTGCCACGCGCGGCGTTCACCAACTTCAATACCTGGTGCCCCGCTTCCCGCCAATCCCCCAAATCGGGATCCAGCAGCGGCTGCGCCAGCACAATCTGCCAGTCCCGACCCTGCCGTGACACCCCCGCCACCGAGTAACCGGGACTTAGCAGTAGACGGCAGTTGAGCTGCACGGCGAAGCGCAGCGCGGCGCGGACATTCGACGGGCCAGATAATGTCATGGTTTCGGCACGCGCCGCCGGATAGCCCGCCGCGCGTAATGCCTCCTGCAGCTGCCCGACGCCTTTGATCTGAGCGAGGGTCGAATCGGACGTAAGCGGCGGCAGCGGTTCTCTCCGTGCGCCCTCACAGAGTGGAGAACCTGCGCGGTAGGCATTAATCAGCTCAAGTAGCTCGCCGCCCGAAGCAGCGTTTACGGTAAAAAGGGGCGACAACACACTTACCAGCGCTGCAATAGCAAAAGCACAATTTGTCTTCATACGGTAATTAAATCTGGAACTATCGGTTTCTTGACTGCCTCGCCTTTTGCAATGGATAAGAAGCTCCTCAAACGCTGGGACCCTGTCAGTGACTGCCTCAGTCGCGTGGCCAGTGTTCGGGGAGCAGGAAGGTTTCAGGGCGAAACCGTTCACCGGTACCCGGATGCCGGACGGTGCGCTTGACGACAAAATCAAAGAGCAGCGGGTTCTTGCGGTAGATCTCGTTGAGCCATTGCCGCTCGTCAGCTGTAATGAATCCATCTCTTTGCAACGCACGGGTCTGAATCACGACATTGATCCCGCCAATGGGATAATCACTGCCGTTGATGAGCCGATGGTGAAGATCGGGTCGCTCAAGCAGACGACGCAGCGGCTCATCGAGATGGTTAAAGAACGTGATCCCCGAAATTTCCGCGTAGAGATATTCTTCGTATGCCGGCTCATCCATCATGCGTATCAACAGGTCGATACCGGGCAGGCGGCTTGAACCCGATAACGAATCCGATGCATGAGTTGGAGCATCGAGATCACGAAACGAACCATTGCTTGCTGCATGCAGCGCGACGACCGTTACGCCGCGGTCCAGCGGGCGACGCAGGCGCAGCGGGTTTCCAAGTTCCTGATCCACCGTCTCAACCGCGTGCTCGTAGCCCGTATGGCTGAGCAGGATCATTTCATGTTCGCGCATCACCTGATAGAACTCATCATGCGCGGGATCAGCCGGATTGATCTTCATTGTGCTGGGCAACCACTTTACATACCGCACACCGCGGCCGACCCAGTGGTGGAGCTGTTCGATCGCATCCCGCCGGGCGGGATGAATCGAGACGACCGGAACAAAGTTAGCGGGTGACTGCCGCACAACGTCCCAGACAAAATCATTGGAGACATAGATCGGGGTTTGATCTGGCTGAGGAGTGCCATCGGCGTCGTATGTCCGGTCGAGAGCGTAGAGCAGGAACGACATCCCGTCGGGAAAGTGCGCGGCCAACCGTTCAAGCCGCTCAATGTATTGTTGTTCAACATCGTCTGCCCATACGATACCTGCTCCGCTCAGGTAGATGTCGGTGCGAAGTCGGCGAATGGGATGCGACCACGACTGCCAGCTCGGATGAACCTCGCGGGAAACATGATGCACGTGCGCATCGGCAAGGCGGGATAGGTCCAGATCGGCGAACGCCGTATCGACCAAAGCGGCAGCTTCGGCACTCAGTTCGGCCCTAAGTTCTTCGGGAACCGCATCAAACGCCCCGCCGAGTCGATTCGTCACCAGGTGACAGCCGCCGGTGGTTACAAGCGAGGTAATGAGTAGAGTAGACGCCATCGCATTCCGCAATAGATTGCAAATTGCATCAATCCACGAATAATGCACGGTTCGGCCCATTTATGGTTGCCCGCATCCTCAAGCGCTTACTTTCGGTTCGCACGGTGGTCTCTCTTTAACCGCGCTAAAAAACTGTACCAAAGTCCACTGGTTATTAGTACCGAAGCTCGTAAGATTAGAGGGCAGAGCAGTAACGCAGGGAATAGATACGTCCAACGGATTAATACCAGCAATCCTGGGGGCTTCCTATATCTCCGAGGTGCCCCCGATTCCCGAACCGGAGTCCTTTGCCATGCTGTTAGCGGGGCTAGGCCTGCTTGGGTTCATGGTACAGCGCCGGAAGGCAGAAAATAAGTGAGGGCCAAACTTTTGTCAAACTGCCCAGTTAGGGTTGCACCTAAAATTGGCTGATTCGGTGGCACAACGGAACCTCCAGGCAAAATACTGCCAGAAAGTTCTACTTTTTGCTTGTCTCTCAAATGGGGGAGCTTACGCCTTGGCGGACACCTATGTGCTTCATTTGCAAAAATCAGGCAAGTCTTCTGCCCGTGACGTTGAGAGTATTTTCCGCAACCATTTGCACGGAACGGAATGGGCAACACGCACCGCTACCGGCTTAACCCCAAAAGAGGCAACGGCATTGTTACGCCGCATCGTTGAGGCGGGGCACGGTCGGACGGCAGCTAAGTGTAGAAGTTACCTGCACGCAGCCTATGCGCTTGCGTTGAATGCGGAACTGGACGCCAGTGTCTCGAGCAATTTTTTGCCATTCAGAGTTGAATCGAATCCCGTGGCATCAACGGGCAGCCTGTCCCGTTACAATAACGCCCGAGAGCACACTCTCTGACGGAAGAAGAATTGCAAGCGTACTGGCGGCGGCTCGATGGAATCAAGTCTGAACCCATTCGTGCTGCCCTGAAGCTTGCGCTGCTGCTGGGCGGTCAACGCACCACGCAGTTACTACGGCTTCGCAGCGTTGATGTGGATCTGCAGAGCGGGATCTTGCGGCTGTATGACAGTAAGGGGCGACGCAGGAAACCCCGCATTCATGAACGAGTTATGCTTGAGAGTTGTGTATGACATAAAATGAAAAGGCGGCGTATTCTTGATGTTCGATCAAGATCATCAACCTTTTACTAAGGAGTGAATACGCCATGAGTAACGATAACGTTTCTGAACTAAAGAATCCAGGGGTAGCGAATGAGGTTCGCGATGTACTGACGGAAGTATTACGCGAAGGGGCGCGCACGCTGTTGGCGGAGGCCATCGAGGCAGAAATGGCGGAGTTTCTCCAGCGGCACCGGGACCAGAAGGACGAATCGGGCCGCGCCTGCTTGGTGCGCAATGGGTATTTGCCGGGGCGCATGATTCAGACGGGCATTGGTGCCGTGCCGGTCACGGCCCCGCGGGTGCGAGATCGCGCGGGCAAGATTCGCTTCACCTCCTCGATTCTGCCGCCGTACTTACGGCGCACCAAGACCATTGAGGAACTGCTGCCATGGTTGTACCTGAAAGGAATCTCGACCGGCGATTTTCCGGAGGCGCTGGCATCATTGCTAGGGCGAGATGCGGCGGGATTAAGCGCAGCCACGATCAGCCGCCTAAAAGCGGTTTGGCAAGAAGAGCACGGCAAGTGGGAGCGGCGGGATTTAACGAACAAGCAGTATGTGTATTGGTGGGTGGATGGCATTCATTTTGGTGTGCGGCTGGAAGCAGCAAACCAATGCATCCTGGTGATCATAGGTGCGACTGCCGAGGGCAAGAAAGAGTTGGTGTGCTTAACCGATGGTTTTCGCGAATCCGAGCAATCCTGGAAAGAAGTATTGCTGGATTTGAAACGTCGCGGCCTCACGATCGATCCCAAGCTTGCCGTCGGCGATGGGGCATTGGGCTTCTGGAAGGCGCTGCCGCAAGTGTTTGGCGAAACCCGTGTACAGCGCTGCTGGGTGCATAAGACCGCCAATGTATTGAACAAACTGCCCAGGCATTTGCAACCCAAAGCCAAATCGGATTTGCATCAGATCTGGATGGCGGACACGCGGGAGAACGCACGCCTGGCCTTCGATTTATTCGTGCAAACTTACCAACCGAAATACCCGAAGGTGGCTGAGTGCCTGAGTAAGGATAAAGACGCATTGCTGACCTTTTATGACTTTCCGGCTGAGCACTGGATTCATCTTCGTACGACCAATCCGATTGAATCGACGTTTGCGACGGTGCGGCTGCGAACTGCCAAAACCCGGGGTTGTGTCTCGCGGACAAGTATTTTATCAATGGTATTTAAACTGGCGAAGAGCGCTGAACAACGCTGGCTGCTTCTGCGAGGATCTGAATTAATCGCCAAAGTTATTGCTGGCATCCAGTTCAAAAACGGGGTCATAACGAAAACAGAAAATCATCAACGAATTGCCGCCTGATTAAGCTGCCATACACAACATTTGTGTATTTCTCAGAATGAAGCGGGCGTATCCTTTGTGCTGGTGAATAATGCGAACGGGCAAACGGCATTAACAGAGGGTTTGTGAACTTCAAGAACGCGACTGTCAATATAAAAGAGGAGAGGGGATAAGCTATGAAAATTCTTCGAGGATTGGTCGTTATATTTTTTCTGGCGGTTATCTACTCGACAGTAACAGACGCCGCAGATGGGGAGAAAGCCACCTATGTCGGCAGCGGCCGGTATGTAGGGGAGGGCAGGTCCGTAGATGATGCACAGCTACGGCAGCGCAGCGATGAATACACGGAGCGTCAAAACGACCGTCAGCGCAGCGATGAACGCCACGAACGCGCCGAGCGTAGGGAACGGGACTCGGGTTATCGAGACAGTGGCGGCGGTTATTCTGGGGATTACTAATTTAAGAAATGTAAGGAAGCCCGAAAGTGTTTCTTTTCTTAGTCGGGTATCTCCCCAAGATTTAAAGTCAACTCCTAGCGAACTTCAGTATTCATATACAATAAAACAAAGCCGCCAGCGGGCATAGACCACGCAGCGGCAAAAGTAATGACAGTATGAATTATATCGGACTTATCAATGAATTCGGGAAACCGAAGGCTAAAATTGACTTTATTACGCTCGCCCTTCCGAGCAGCATAAAAAGCCCAATAGATGCACTTCATTTCGAGAAAAACATAGAGAGTCGCGGCAACTCTATTAACGTATCCACAAAGTGGCGAGGGCCACAAGATGAGTGGATAACCATTCATGATCCATCATTGCAAACCCTACAATTCCTACTAGACGAATACTGCAATATAAGAATTCTATCTCTAGAAATTGCGTTAGATTTCAAGCTCAATGATGGCAGCAATGATCCTGTGCGCCTTCGAGAACTCCATAGCTGGCTAAAAACATCGCTTTTCCCGCAGCGGCATGAACTAATGCAAACGGGAAGGCGCAAGTTTTATGAGAAAAGCAGCAACAAGATTAAGCGCGATACGCTTGAAACTAGCAGTAGTGATAAAACCATCTATTGGACCGATTCATGGGGCCGTGAGCAAGTCCGGCTCTACATCAAAACAATCGACAATAAAAAACCAATTGAGCGGCATAGTGTCCGTTTAGAAGTGACGCTATCACCTAGCGGTTGTCATCGGGCCAAGCTATATTGGATAGGGAATTTACCCCGCTTTCTCAAGGGAATGCGGCGTTATCTATCGCCATTCCTGAACGTAGCAAAAGGAATTAAGCCAAGCATGAAGCGCACCCGTTCTAAAGACCCTGCAAAGGCTCTTAAAGCCACGTGTAGTGCCACGAAAGAGAAAGCAAGGGTAGAACGATGGTGGAAACAATGCGGCTCAGCATGGGCTACTAAACACAATTATAAAGTCATTGCAGATGCTGATACTAATCGGCTTATTGGCGGGGGGCTAAAAAATCTACAGGATAGATTGAGACAACTAAAATTGACACGAAAAGTGGCGGATGACCCGGATTATGAAGTATGGAAACCCGCATGAATACTGGCTTCGTTATATGTCTCGTAAGCTCTCTATAGAAGGAAGCTTGTATTATTCCTTATAAACATAAAACAAAAGCCTTAAATTGAATAACTACACAACTCTTACCGTTTTGATATCAGATTGATACTGAGAAAAGTAACTTGCATAATAAAAGTATCATTATCCTCCTTTTTCCCAATCTATTCTCTTCAATTAGGATTCGAACTCACAGCACTATCAACACGTTTAGGATTCGAATTCACAGAGGGTGGGTAGCCTTAGACAGAAATCACTTCCTTAAAGAATATTCTTTTCTCTATGAATTTAAGTTGTATCGCAAGCCGACGTTAAAACGTATAGATCAAATAACGATGATCCGTCGGCAATTAAACGTTTTTCTTTGACTCTACTCGGAACCTAAGCGATGCCACGTTTGAACCTAGTGACCTGCCAGGAATTTTGTAGCCACCCCTTGAGTGAGTCTTCATGTTAATTTTTGACATGGAGGCGAATATGAAGAAGCGATTTAGCGAAGAGCAGGTTATTGGGATTTTGCGTGAAGGAGAAAC
>JACDGV010000001.1 GCA_013821425.1 Nitrosospira sp.
GCACCCTGAGGCGTTTACTGGTGCACTCGGGGGTGTATCCGGGCAGATATCCTGAGCATCTATGATACCGTCACTATCCGAATCGACAAGGGTAATGTCGAGAGTGTATGCTATGCGAGAACCATATGCGGCAATCTCTATTGGCCAGGTGATCGGGGCGCCCGTGAGGAAATCGACATAACGCCCGCACAGCTCAGGCCTGGTTGCCTCATCCGGACAGTTCTCGGAGGAGATGTCGTAACTGGGGTTTGAGAATAGCCTGGTTTCAAGTCCGGCTTCAGCCGGGCTGACTGGTACGATTTCAACATTCGCAAGATATACTTTTTGCCCTGGGAGGAGCCCTTTAAAGTATAGCCGGGCGCCGATATCACCTGTATTAGGATCGGCTGCGTGAATTGTCTTTGAAGACTGCGTTACAAAACTGACACGCCTGAGATTTTGATCAGACGTGATCGGCTGGTATGCGCTTAGCGCATCGTAGCCATTGCCACCCCCCCCGCCTCTTTGCAGCATTGCGTACATGGCCTGACCGTTCCAGCCTGCCTTAATGTCGAACGTTACCCGATACCACCCGTTCGCGACGACGGAAAACGGTGGGGTGGCAATTTCACTAGTCGAGCCACCTGCGGTCAGTTCGATGCACGAAGTTGACCCGCACGTAGTCAACTGCCTGGTTGCCAGCGGCGCCTGCGCGTTCCAGGCCACCCAGCCTAGGGTGCCGTTCGAGAAAGAGCCATTAGGCACGATATTATTACCGAGTGCCTTATAAGATGCGTAGCCTGCCGGGCTGACCACGCTTCCGTTAGCATCTTGATTCCTGGCTTGCCATTCTTGAAAACGGAACGAAGCGCTACCGGTGGGCCATAATTCGCCAGTTATGCGCGACGAAACGAGGCTCGAATAGCGATTTCGATAATAAGTCGCAAATCGCGAGGTGTCCAGGATGGTGCTATAGTGTCCTATTGGCGTGCTTGGGACGAGAGGGAATATCAGATTATCGGCAATCCTGTTTCCATATAAATCCCCCTGATAATCGAGCAGCTTGCTGTCCTCTTTGAGCCAAATCTGGTTTCCGCGATTCCCATAGAGGATATTTCCGTCTATATGGTTGTTAAAGGCATTGTGCAGAAATATGCCGTGGACTGCTTCAGTGACGGTGTTTAGCATTACGGAGTTGGCGTTTGAAAGCTCGTCCAAATAAATACCCTCCGCCAGACTCGTCCGTCCAATTGGCATTCCCTCTAGTCCTCCCCAGACTCGCCGGATTATGTTGCCTGTAATATTGCTGCCTGCGGATTTATACGTATATATCGCTCCGCAGTCATCCAGGGTAACGCAGGAATCTTCGATCAGATTATTCTCGATAAGGCTATTTTTTCTGACTACAATTCCGTTGAAACCTGACCCGCTGATCACGTTTCGACTCACCTTCGCATCGTTGCCGCTGATTACGGCACCCACCGTTGGCGACGGCAGGGAAACGATATTTCCATTAATGCGAGTGACCCCCGCATCGGTAATCGTACTGTCTGCGAGCACCAATGATGTTGCGACTCCCACATCAGGGACGATTCCAAGCACCGCTTCTGCACCCACGCGCTCGATTGTGGCCCTGGTCAGGCTGGCGCTGGCTGCTCCAGGCGCGTAGACACCCACTTCGCTAATATCGCGGATGCGCATGTCGTGCAATTCCACGGCACTGCTGTTTTCCATTCGAACACCCGTTACGCATCCCTGGGCCGTAATGTTCTCAATGCGGACGTACTTTCTTCCTGAAAAGTCGATGCAGGTATCGAGGGCTGTAATATAGACGATTTCGTTTGGAGCGCTATCCGAAGTCGTTCCTATGTAAACAGCTTTGTCCGAGGCATCAAAATACCATTCATTAGGTGAATCGACCATCCAGAGAGCGCCGGTGAGGAAGTAGCCCCAGCTTTTGGCTACAGGATATGAAGTTGGCTTGTCCAAAACAATCGCTGTGCCTGATACTGATGCAATCTTACGATTGTCGATCGTCCATGCATTGGTGCGTACGGAGATACCGAGTCCGGCTTGAAGAGCAACACCGCCAGGCAGCTGCAAGTCGGATCCCGAAGTAATGTAAGAGCTTCCGCGACCTCCGTTGGAGGTCGCGACGTTATTTGAATCAGCTGCATTTCTCAGGTACATGGAGGCCGGTTCATGAGGATTGAAGCCACGATTCGGGTGATGCGCAAGGGTCAGTGGCGTGTTGCTGAGCCGTGCTGCTTTTGGGGTCGGATACTGAGGTTCAATGCGAACGTCGTCTAAGTGAGTGATATAACCGCCTGGGGCCATATCGAAGTCGAGCCGGGCATTGTCGATCTGGGCGGTTGCCTTGAAGGGGAAGGAAATCTCCTGCCACTCTCCGTTTCCCACAACGGTTTTCCTGATACCTACCGTATCATGGGGTTCGGCGTTCCGGCGGAGGATGGTACTGACCCGGGTGCCGGAGTTCGCTTTGAACTTGAATCTCAGGTGATAATTGGCTCCTCCAAGGATACTGAAGGAATGGCTGTACACAGAACTATTGCCCGAGCCCGTGCCGCTGACGAACTTCATGCAACGGGTCGAATCCGTTTCGCACGAGCTTGCCAGGGAGACCTCGGCATCGGACCTGGGCGACCAGATGCGCCAACCAGTCAAGCCCGTCTCGAACCCGGGATTCTGGAGGAGGTTAACTCTTGAGAGATCAGCCTTGTAAGTGTTCGAGGCATGTTTCGACCACAGATGTGCGGGAATGGGGTGAGCCCCTTCGATTGTGGGCGGCGCTGCCTTGCAATCACCCGGGTAGCTGGTGATGTTGATAGCCGCGCTGGCGGTGCCGGATGCGGGTATTTTCAATGTTTCTGTCCACTTCCGGCCACAACGCAGCGCGACAATGTCACCGGGTTGAAGCGGGGCTTCGGACAGTTTCCGCAGGCTCGCCCAAGGTCCGTTTACGGCTGGCGTTCCCGTTGGTTCCGGAAAAGCTCCTGACCAGGCATCGTTTCCTTGAGCGGAGTCAATGTAATAGGTTGCTGCATAAGCAGCGTGCTGTACGATAGTCAGCACGACCATAACTAGCGTTTTTTTTACGGTGATCATAGCGTCTCGTTTAAATTAATGGTGGGAATGCAGACATAACCTGAACGGTGGCAATTCCATTTCGCAGGGCGCGCACCTCCACCTGCTTTTGTCATGGGCGAACATATTCTGGCGCCAGCCAAAACGACAGGAGATGAGCCCTGGCAAGCGATGCCTCGAAAACCGGTGGGATTACACTGATGCGACAGCGGATGAGAGTGCACCCTTTCCGTGTCGGTATTTTTGGATTCCACGCTTCGTTCCTCTTCGTCGAAGGCGGAACTGCGTAGATAGGCCTCTCCAACTGCCTCTTGGGGTCAGGAAGACCCGGCGAGAGTCTGCTTACTCAAAACGCACGGAGATGAGTAAGACGAGTGGCATTTCTGGCAGTCCTGCCGTCGTGGGGCTATGTCCGTAGAGCGATGACTTTGCCTCCCCCGTTTTCACCGGGTTTGTCCTTTACAGATCAGGTCACTTACTGCCTGAATTCGAGAAGATTTAATTTATCATGAGTTCTATGCCATTTTTTTGCAGGGATTCACGTTTGAAGCGCAACTTATGAACTTAAGTTAGCGCGCGAGTCGGGTCGGCGTGGGATCATTTTGAGCAACAGAGCAAAAGGAGGTAATGAGGCGATACGCGTAAGTCATCGCGAGCAAAGATACCATATTTCTTGTTTGAACAAAACGGGAGTTAAGCAGTTATGCTAGAGCTGAATTGGCTATTTGAATTGCGCGGTTGCTGTCATTTGTCACTATTTATAATTTAGAAGTATTAAGCAAGCCCTGAGTCGTTCCGTAAAAAACAGGCGATAGCGCCGTGGACCAGCAAATTCCCCGTGTTGTAGGATGGCAGCTGATTAAGATATTATCCATCAGGTGTTCTGCGAGTTTATACAGCACTTCTGATGGTATATTCCAAATGTGGGGTGCCGCAAAAGGCACACTGATTGCTCCATGGCGGAATTCAACCAGTTTTCTAAACGTCGTGGCTGCTTACGATAGCGCGTAGGTTTCCATAGAGATGCTTTGTAGGAGGATTCCCCCGAGCGCAAGAGGCAAAGCTGTTCTCCGGAATGAGTACCAGATTAGTTCCTCTCTGTCATTCGAGATCCCATAATCAGGAAAGATTACCTATTCTGACAACCTACATTCATTCTTATCCGGTGCGTACAATGGTAAAGGTGAGCGGACGCGTTTCAGTTCCCGGCTCTGAGTTCAATGCGTATTTATGATGTTGTAGGGTTTTGTCATCCCAATAAAGAATTTGAAGCAAGAGATAAGATTGAAACATAAAAAAATATATCTGGTTGGCGGAGCACGACCAAATTTTATGAAGATTGCTCCGGTTGTGCGGGCCTTGCAGGCGCGCGACGGTTTATCCTTCAGTATCATCCATACTGGGCAGCATTATGATCGGGAAATGAACGACGTGTTTTTTGAGGAATTGGGCATTCCCGAGCCAGATGTCTTCATGGGGGCGGGGGGTGGCAGTCATTCGCAGCAAACGGCCAAGATCATGATTGCTTTCGAGGAATTGTGCTTGGCCGATCGCCCTGATGCTGTGCTGGTGGTGGGCGATGTGAATTCCACACTAGCCTGCTCAATTGTTGCCAAGAAGCTGAATATCGCAGTGGCTCACGTCGAAGCCGGATTGCGTAGCGGGGATATGACCATGCCGGAGGAGATCAACCGCCTAGTGACAGATAGTATTTCCGATTTTTTTTTCGTAACGGAGCCGAGTGGGGTCGCGCATTTGAAGCGCGAGGGAAAGAATGATTCTGCTATATACCATGTCGGGCACGTTATGGTGGATAACCTCCTATTTCAGGTGGAAAAATTGACTAGCATGGACACGTCAGTATTTGAAACAAGTACTTTCAAGACAATGAACAGGGTCAATGACGGCCGCTATGGAGTAGTTACCCTGCACCGACCCAGCAATGTGGATATTGCCGAAGTTTTATCACGGATATGCACTGGGCTAAAGGAGGTCGCAACCGAGTTGCCCCTAATCTTTCCAGTGCATCCCCGTACCCGAAATAATCTTGAGCAGTTCGGCATTGATTTGGGACCGAACATTATGCAGGTAGGGCCCCAGTCTTATATGGCTTTTCTCAATCTTTGGAAGGACGCCGCTGTGGTGTTAACTGACAGCGGCGGTCTACAAGAAGAAACAACTGCATTAGGCGTACCTTGCATCACAATCCGCAATAACACTGAGCGGCCCATCACGGTAGAGGAGGGTTCGAATGTGCTGGCCGGCACGGACCCCGGCCGAATAGTTGCAGAGGTAAGCAAGGTGCTGCGGGGTGAAGGCAAGCGGGGGCGTCGGCCACACTTATGGGATGGTAAGGCAGCCGAGCGGATAGTTGAAGTGCTTACGCGGGAACTTGCGGTCTCTGACTCATGAAGTTCAGGGCTTCCTTAGCCGCTATGTGCCTTCTTAAAATGAATGATTACGTGATCTATGCAATTCAGGGGGGTGATTTCGATTGCCTGAATTCCAATTAGCCAGATTTATCGCATAATTTCTCTGATCTCTGACGCAAAATAGGTAATCATGATTCTTGTTACAGGCGGAGCTGGGTATATAGGGTCCCACACATGCGTGGAACTACTTAACGCGGGCTTTGGGGTAACTGTTTTCGACAATTTTTGCAACAGCCATCAAGAGGCATTGGCCAGGGTGGAGCGCATTACCGGTAAAAAGCTCCACCTGGTGCACGGCGATACCCGGGATCGCGCCGCACTGGTAGCAGCACTACGTGATAGTGGCGCAAGTTCTGTCATTCATTTCGCGGGGCTCAAGGCCGTGGGAGAGTCCGTGAAACAGCCTCTGTCTTACTATGATAATAATGTCGTGGGTACGCTTCGCCTGCTAGAGGCAATGGGGGAGTGTGGAGCGCAAAACCTGGTATTCAGTTCCTCCGCCACCGTTTACGGCGATCCGAAGAGACTGCCTTTGACTGAGGACCACCCGCTCTCCGCCACAAATCCCTATGGCCGAAGCAAGCTTATGGTTGAGGAAATTTTGCGCGACGTGCATCGCAGCGATTCGTCCTGGCGCTTCGCAATTTTGCGTTATTTCAATCCGGTCGGCGCCCATCCCAGTGGCTTGATTGGCGAAGATCCGCTAGGCATTCCCGATAACTTGATGCCTTTTGTAGCCCAGGTCGCAGTGGGAAAGCGGGATACTCTCAACGTATGGGGTAACGATTACCCAACTCCCGATGGCACTGGAGTGCGAGATTATATTCATGTGGTCGACTTGGCCTTAGGGCATGTTAAAGCGCTGGAAGCAATGGATGACCCACGGGACCAAGGGCAGACCAGCTGTCTGACAGTAAACCTCGGGACGGGCAGGGGTTATAGCGTACTGGACATGGTGCGGGCTTTCGAACAGGCCAGCGGCCGGCACGTCCCTTACACAATTGCCCCCCGGCGCCCTGGCGACATAGCGTCCTGCTACGCTGATCCACAACGGGCGGACGAGTTGCTGGGCTGGCGTGCAGAGCGGGGATTGGAAGAGATGTGTGCGGACGCCTGGCGCTGGCAAAGCGCCAACCCCGAAGGATACGGAGGCCAACATTCGAAGCATGAAGCGAGTTGATGTCCCAGGTTTCTCCTCGGTTGCTGGTTGGACCTGAGGTAGTTGCTGTGTCTGTGGCTACGCCGGGTTAGCAGTTCTTAACAAATCTAATTACATTCATTGGTAAACTTGATGCCATCATTAGTCCCTGTTGTGCTATCAGGCGGGTCCGGCACGCGTCTATGGCCGCTTTCTCGCGAGAAATACCCTAAACAACTTCTGCCCCTGATTGGGGATGACTCGCTGTTGCAGGCCACCGTACGACGAATGGAGGGGCTTGAGGAAGTGCAACTTGAGGCCCCGCTGGTGGTTTGTAACGAGGAATACCGTTTCGTAATTGCCGAGCAGCTTCGACTAATGGGAACAAAAGGCACGGTCCTGCTTGAGCCTATCGGCCGCAATACTGCCCCCGCTCTAACCCTCGCTGCTCTGGCTACTATGCGCGAGCAGCGCGATACTGTTCTGCTGGTGATGCCGGCTGACCATATCATACTAGACATACCAACTTTTCAGGCCATGGTACGCAAAGGTATGTCGCTTGCCGCTCAAGGCGCGATCGTCACCTTTGGTGTCACGCCGGATTCACCGGAAACGGGCTATGGTTACATCCAGGCTGGTGGGCCATACGGCACGGAAGGTGCCAGCCGCATCAGGCGGTTTGTGGAGAAGCCAGATCTCGGGACCGCGCAAGCTTATCTCGATGCAGGCTCTTACTTCTGGAACAGCGGCCTGTTCATGATGCGCGCCTCAGTGTGGCTTTCAGCCATTGGTTTCTGCCGCCCTGATATTTTGGAAGCTTGCCGCGCAGCCTGGGATCAGGGTACGGTGGACGGTGATTTTTTACGTGTAAACAAAGATGAGTTCATGCGATGTCCAAGCGATTCAATCGATTATGCAGTCATGGAGCGCATTGCTGCCGATGATACTTCATTGCCAGAGGGTGCGCTAATTCCGTTATCGGCGGGTTGGTCCGACGTCGGTGCTTGGGATTCGTTGTGGCAGGTATTGCCAAAGGACCAACAGGGTAATGTTTCCGAAGGCGATGTGATGTTGCACGACTGTCAAAACATGCTGGTAATGTCGGGACATAGGCTGGTGGCGTGCGTGGGAGTCGAGGACATGGTGGTAGTTGAAACGTCGGATGCGGTTCTGGTTGCCCATATGAACAGTACCCAGCATGTGAAGAAGATTGTTGACGCTCTCAAGCGCCAGGGCCGGCCCGAGGGCGAGTTGCATCGCAAGATATTTCGTCCTTGGGGATGGTACGATGGCGTGGATTCCGGCGAGCGCTTCCAGGTCAAGCGCATCGTCGTCAAGCCTGGTGCCGCGCTTTCGCTGCAGATGCATCATCACCGCGCGGAACACTGGATTGTAGTTCGCGGCACGGCACAGGTTACACGCGCAGATGCAACTTATCTGGTCTCGGAAAATGAGTCAACCTTTATACCGCTGGGTACCCGCCACCGGTTAGCCAATCCTGGTTGCGTACCCCTTGAGATGATCGAAGTTCAATCGGGATCTTATTTGGGCGAAGACGACATTGTGCGTTTCGAGGACGTCTATGGACGTAATGCGGGATAATATTTTATTGTAGGCCAAACGGTCTATTGACCCTCTGGTTGTATAGCGTACTCTGTTAGAACGTCGGGTTCTTCCGAAATTCCGGAACCGATGTTACAAAATACCTGCTTGATAAGGACATGTTTTCTCTATTATCAGGTCCAGTTTCAACAAGCAGGTGGGATATACAAAGAGTGTCTTGCAGTGTTTTGAAAATATAAAGGAGGTAAAAAATGATTAAGACTACTATGAAGCGAGCCGTTGCGGTTGCGATGCTGGCGGGTGCGAGTGTTGCGGCAAACGCCGCGACAACCGATCTCGGCACAATATCGTTTGACCAGCCCACAACTTTTAACGGTATTATTCAAGGATCCGGTACAAGCATTAACGATATCTTCACGTTTAATTTGGCGGAATCCAATGTTAGCTCGGGTTACAGTGTAGTCAATCTCCCACTCAGTTTTTCAGGTGGAGAATGGAACGTTGCTCTGGCCACGCTGACATTGATGTCAAACGCGGACGGGATCGTGGGCAATGCGGATGATCAAATGCTGGCGACGGCTATGTGGAACCAAGGAAGTAACAGCAACGATACACTCTCGTTGGCATGGGATCAACCGCTGAACGGTCCGGCTTATATCAACATTACTGGTATAACGGATGGCGCTCAGGGCGGTATTTATGCCGGCGCGATCGCTGCTGCGGTTCCCGAACCCGAAACTTATGCCATGCTGCTGGCTGGGCTGGGGCTGATGGGTGCGGTGGTTCGCCGCCGGAGCAACCGCAAGAATTCGTAAATTCGGTAGGTCTGGATTTACGTATCATGCTTCTGGACGGCCTCCTTCGGGAGGCCGTTTCCTATTACACTGCCTTCCACAAAGCCTGCCTGCACTTCGTCTCGTGAAAAGCCTGTGACGTTTTGAATATGGCCGCCGGTTTTTCTGCCAATCTTATTTCCAACTCGCGGTATTCCCTGCTCGACTATCACGGGGTCTTCCTGGATACCCCAAAAGGGAATATCAGGCTGTTTGGGGGAAAAGCGCAGAGGCTTGGGACGAGCACATGAATTTGTGCTTTCTTTTTGGTAGGCGCGATTGGACTCGAACCAACGACCCCCACCATGTCAAGGTGGTGCTCTAACCAGCTGAGCTACGCGCCTAAATAAGATCAACGAGGCCAAAGTTTATCTGAAACCGGATAAGGGTTCAAATTATAATGTGGGGTTCTGCCGATAGCAGGGGTTGGTACTCGTATCCCGATAGGTAACACAAGGGAAGTAGGAAGTATTACAGAGGCTGCCAGTAACTCATGGATAAAATCCGCCTTTCCAGACTGATGTCCCAACAAGGGCTTTGCTCCCGCCGGGAAGCGGATAGTTTTATCGAACATGGATGGGTGTTCGTGGATGGTGAGCGCATCAGTGAACTGGGTACAAAGATACATCCCTCGCAAAAAATAGTGCTCGATCATGCGGCGCGAGTGCGACAGCTTGAACAGGTAACGATTTTGCTCAACAAGCCGGTCGGGTACGTGTCGGGGCAGCCTGAACCGGGCTATCGTCCCGCGGTTAGCCTGATTAATAAGGAATCCCGCTTTTATCGCGATTCAGCATCGCAAGTTTTCCATCCTGCGCATTTAAAAGGTCTTGCGCCGGCGGGCCGGCTGGACATTGATTCGTGGGGACTCCTGGTACTCACGCAGGATGGCCGCATTGCCCGGCGATTGATTGGCGTCGGCGGTGGCGTCGAGAAGGAATACCTGGTGCGGGTGGAGGGAGCACTATCAGATCAGGGCTTAGCTCTCCTGAACCACGGTCTGAGCCTTGATGGTGAAGTATTAAAACGCGCGCAGGTAGTATGGCAGAATAAAGACCAGCTTCGCTTTATCTTGCGTGAAGGCAAGAAACGGCAAATTCGCCGCATGTGCGAGCGTGTGGGGTTGAGAGTCACCGGGCTAAAGCGCGTCCGGATTGGCAACGTTAGACTGGGAGAACTGCCGCTGGGCAAATGGCGTTACTTGAAACAGGGTGAAGCGTTTTAACCACGATAAATGGTTTTTCATAATTTCAAGGATAATGGATGATCCTGGTGACGGGCGGGGCTGGATTCATCGGCGCAAATTTTGTGTTGGACTGGGTGACTCACTCCAGGGAAGCGCTAATCAATCTCGATATCCTGAGTTATGCGGGAAACCTGGAAAGCCTGGCCCCACTGGGCGAAAATGAGCAGCATATCTTTGTCAGAGGCGACATAGGCGACCTCGCCCTTGTAAGTGAGTTACTTCAGCGTTACCAGCCTCGCGCCATTATAAATTTCGCTGCTGAAAGCCATGTCGACCGGTCCATTCACGCTCCGGAAGCATTTATCCAAACGAATATCGTGGGTGCCTTCCGGTTACTTGAAGCGGCGCGGTCCTACTGGCACAGTTTGGATAGTCATGGGAAGCGGGGTTTCCGTTTTCTTCACATATCGACCGATGAGGTTTATGGCTCACTGTTGAAGGGCGATCCCCCCTTCACGGAAACCCATCGGTACCAGCCTAGCAGCCCCTACTCGGCGAGCAAGGCCTCTAGCGACCATCTGGTGCGTGCTTACCACCATACTTTTGGCTTGCCGGTGCTCACTACGAATTGTTCGAACAACTATGGACCATATCAGTTCCCCGAGAAACTCATCCCGCTCATCATCGTCAATGCCCTTGCTGGCAAGCCCTTGCCAGTGTATGGAGATGGACAGCAGATCCGCGACTGGCTATACGTAGGAGACCATTGCAGCGCGATTACCCGGGCACTGGAAGCGGGCAGACCCGGGGAAACTTATAACATAGGCGGTTGGAACGAGAAACCCAACATCGATATCGTGTATTCCGTTTGCGACCTGCTTGATAAGCTAAGACCATTACCCGGCGGATCCTCGTACCGGAGTCTCATCACTTTCGTCACCGACCGCCCCGGCCACGACCGCCGCTACGCGATGGATGCGAGTAAAATTGAGCGGGAGCTTGGATGGAGACCCGCTGAGACCTTTGAGACAGGCATTTGCAAAACCGTTCAGTGGTACCTGGATAATAGTGACTGGGTCGGCAATGTTCAATCGGGAGCCTATCTCACCTGGCTTGAGAAGAATTATCAAGGAAGAGCTTGATGAGGATCTTGCTGTTCGGCCGAAGCGGACAGGTAGGATGGGAGTTACAGCGCAGTCTCGCGCCCCTGGGGGAGCTTGTGGCACTGGGCTCTGATAGCCGCAACGGATTTTGGGGCGATTTCGAGGATCCGGAACGTGTTGCTGAAACGGTTCGAGCGGTCCGTCCGGATGTGATTGTGAACGCTGCCGCTCATACAGCCGTGGACAAGGCGGAAAGCGAGCCGGACCGTGTCCGCATCATCAATACGCTTGTCCCCACTGTGCTGGCACGGGAGGCCCGAGCTCTTGGCGCCTGGCTGATTCATTATTCTACTGACTACGTATTTGACGGGAGTGGAAGTAAACCATGGCGAGAAACTGATCCAACCGGGCCTTTAAACGTTTATGGCTTGACCAAGCTGGAAGCGGAGAAAGCGATTCTTGAGTCCGGTTGCCGTTGTCTCATCTTTCGAACCAGCTGGGTGTACGGCTCGCGCGGCGGAAATTTTGCAAAAACGATGCTGCGGCTTGGCAAGGAACGTGAGCACCTTACAGTCATCGACGATCAGATTGGCGCGCCCACGGGCGCCGATTTGATCGCGGACGTGACGGGCCACGCCATCCGCAAGGTAATGCGGCAGCAGACAGATGCGCTATCAGGTCTCTATCATCTCGTTGCTGTGGGAGAAACCTCATGGTACGGTTACGCGCATTTTGTGCTGAATTTCGCGCGTAACGCGGGAGTCAGACTTAAGGTCGTGCCCGAGGGCATTATTCCCGTATCAACCAGTGCATTTCCCTCGCCCGCCACACGGCCGAAAAACTCTCGCCTGGATACGCAAAAATTTAAAAGCACCTTCGATTTGAATTTGCCGCCATGGCAAACCGGCGTGGCTCGCATGCTCACTGAAATTATCGGGAAACCTTTATGACCCAGCGCAAAGGCATTATTCTTGCCGGCGGTTCCGGCACCCGGCTCTATCCGGTGACAAAAGCAGTTTCGAAGCAATTGCTGCCTATTTACGACAAGCCCATGATTTACTACCCGTTAAGCACACTCATGCTGGCGGATATCCGGGATATTCTCATCATCTCCACGCCGCAGGACACGCCGCGTTTTGAGCAGCTGTTGGGTAATGGAAGCGATTGGGGCCTAAACCTCCAATACGCCGTGCAACCTAGTCCTGATGGACTGGCTCACGCGTTTACGATTGGCAAGAATTTCATCGGGCAGGATTCAAGCGCCCTGGTGCTCGGCGATAACATTTTTTATGGACACGATCTGCATCTGCAGCTCCAGCGTGCCATGGTAAAGCGCGACGGCGCCACCATATTCGCCTATCACGTACAAGACCCCCAGCGTTACGGCGTTGTCACTTTCCACTCCGATAATAGAGTCGCGACGCTGGAAGAAAAGCCTTCCCACCCAAAGAGCAACTATGCTGTCACTGGTTTGTACTTCTATGATAATCAGGTCATAGATATCGTCAGTGAACTCAAGCCCTCCGCCCGGGGCGAACTGGAAATTACCGATGTGAACCGCATTTACCTGAAACAGGGCCAGCTCAATGTAGAAATACTGGGACGTGGTTATGCATGGCTGGATACGGGTACGCATGAAAGCTTGATGGAGGCCAGCAATTTTATTGAAACCATCGAACACCGCCAGGGTCTGAAAGTAGCATGCCCGGAAGAGATTGCGTATCGCCAGGGGTTTATCAGCATTGAGCAACTTGAGAAACTGGCCGCACCCCTGGATAAAAATGGCTACGGTCAATACCTGTTGCGCTTGATGAATGAGAAAATAACGGCATGAAGGCGCTCTCCACGCCTGTTCCAGACGTCCTTATCATCGAGCCCAAGGTCTTTGGCGATAGCCGGGGTTTTTTCTTCGAAAGTTTCAACCAGAAAAATTTTGCCCGTGCCACGGGCCTTGACGTACACTTTGTGCAGGACAATCATAGCCGTTCCGCCCACGGAGTTTTGCGCGGCCTTCACTATCAGATCCGGCAACCTCAAGGCAAGCTGGTCCGTGTCGTGCGCGGAGCGGTATTTGATGTGGCGGTGGATATCCGCAAATCGTCGTCCACGTTTGGGCGCTGGGTCGGGGTGGAGCTAACTGAGGACAATTTCCGTCAGTTATGGGTACCGCCAGGATTTGCTCATGGTTTCTACGTGCTGAGCGATAGCGCCGATTTTCTGTACAAGACGACAGATTATTATGTTCCCGAGTTTGAGCGCAGCATCCGATGGAATGATCGTGCTATCTCCATTTCGTGGCCAATTGGCGCTGACGTACCCCCCATCGTCTCGTCAAAAGATGCCAACGCGGGGAATTTGGCTGATGCCGAGCTGTTTGAATAATAAGCACCCAGCCTTTCGATCACAAAGCGATCGTAAAGCCTGCATAGGCAACAATCCAAACATCGCTCAGGTGTGATACGTGACCGGGAGGAAGAATTGACCAGTTGTAAAAGCATGATAAAGCTGTCATTCAATCGAGGTTCACCCAGAAAATGAATGGTCCGATAATTACCGAAAAAATGATGGCGCCCGCTTCTTGGCGGGAGTTTCCCCTGCGTGAGGCACATCACCTTGTCCGCGACCTCCTTACGCCTAACCCCTGGATATACTGGTGTGACTTTCTCTTTCACATATCCCTGGGCTGGGCCGCTTTTCTGGCCATCTTGTCCATGCAGCCGTTTTCTGTCTGGCAACTTCCTGCCACTATCGTTGCCACGTTGGCCTTTTATCGCGCGGCCACTTTCATTCACGAACTGGCGCATCTGAAAAGGGGCACATTCAAGTTTTTCCGGCTGTTTTGGAACGTCATTTGCGGCATTCCGCTACTGATTCCTTCTTTTACTTATGACGGCGTTCACAGTGATCATCATAAACCGGACGTGTACGGTACCGCCGAGGATGGAGAATATATCCCCTTTGCAACCCTGAAACCTGCGGTGATGATCGGCTATGTGATTCTGTCATTTGTTTTACCCTTTTTCTTCATTATCCGTTTCCTGATTCTCACGCCACTATCTTACCTCATTCCCCCGTTGCGTAAATTAGTCTGGGAGCGTGCCTCCTCCCTCACTATCGACATGAGTTATAAGCGTGCCGAGAACGCGATTCGTAACGATAAGCATTGGAGATTGCAGGAGTTCGCTGCTTTCGTATTCGTGACGGCGGTGGTTACATGCATTGCGCTGGGTGTTCTAACCTATAAGGCGCTTGTTCTCTGGTATGTGATCGCCATGTTCATATTTTTTATAAACTCATTGCGTACGCTGAGCGCACATGCTTATCGGAACCCCGGGGACCGGCCAATGGAGTTTGCCGAGCAGTACCTCGACTCAATCAATGTTCCCGGCAACCTGTTTCTCACCGCTTTATGGGCCCCGGTCGGCTTGCGCTATCATGCCACGCACCACCTTTTCATGAGCTTGCCTTACCATAATCTCGGGGAGGCTCAACGCCGCCTGGTGAGTGGCTTGAGCGATAACACCCTTTATCTGAGCACCGTCCGCACCAGTATGTGGGATGCACTAAAACGCATCTGGGGTGAGGCTTCTGCGCGCCACAGGCACGCTGCTGTGCCCGCACCCAACGCTACTAAGGTTGCATCGGCTGGCCCAGATTAACCTGGAAGAAACGGCGGGCAGGCAACGAAACGCCTGATGAGACTATTTCCGTAATCCTTGAATGCCTGCATAGGCGCTTCCCGGATTTAAGGGAAAAACTGGCTGCTACGTCGCATTGCCGGCATTGGGCAGTTCCTTGTTCTGGCCAGGCTTACTGGATTTGTTTCAGTAATGCTTTTGCCTCATTGATTGTGGTGAAATTCCTTCCGCTGCTCAGCGATTTTTCAAGTTCTTTGCGCCCTCGAGCCTTATCCCCTGATTTGACCAGCCCGACGGCGAAGTGATAGCGGATTTCCTCCACCTCAGGCGCCAGGGAAACCGCCTTTTGTAGAAGCGGGAGACCGCGCCCGGTATTGCCTTGTTCTACCAATATCCATCCCAGCGTGTCCATTATCGCGGGGTTGTCCGGCGCCAGTTGATAGGCCTTTTCAGCGTATTCCTGGGCGAGGGGGTTTTTTTCCTGTTGGTAAGCAGTTGCAAGATTGTTTATCGCCGGTATATAGTTAGGGTCCTGTTGAAGGATAGACTGATATTGTTCTATGGCTGATTTCGTCTGCCCATCCGCTAGATAGACTTGAGCAAGATACATTCGGAGGGGTATGTTGGAGGGGGTCTCCTTTAGCCACTGAAGCAAGCGGGAGTTCGCTTCCTTACTTTTTCCCGCTTGACTGAGCGCTGCGTGCAGCTTCAACATTACCGGTTGAGTCTTGCTTGCGGCGAGTGCCTGTTCGTAAGCTTTTGTTGCAAGGGCGGGGTTACCTTGCTTCATTAGCAGATCACCTTCCGCTATGTGTCCCGCAGGTGATTTTGGATGCTGCTTCTGAATCTGGCGCGACATGGCGATGGCTTTTTCATCGTTGTCCTGGCGCGACTCAAGTGCTACCTGCGCCATCTGCGCCTCAAGGTAATCCGGTTTTATGGTCAGCGCTCTTCTCAACGCATCAGCCGCCGCTGAGAAGTTCTGTGCTGCAGCGTGAATAGACGCGATCCGGAAGTGAACAACAGGAGAGTCTGGCCTGAGGGCGGCCAGCCTATTGTAGCTATCCAGCGCGGCGGACCTGTTGTTGTTGGCTAGTTGCGCCTGTGCGAGCAAATCCAGAACCTCAGGGTTTCCGGGGTTCGCTCCCTGCAGCTTGTGGACAAGGGTAAGCGATTTCTGTGTTTCTCCTAAACGGAGGTAATGAGCTCCCAGAAGCATGGAAGCCTCAAGCACATCCGGGTTATTCTGTACGGCTCGCTCCAGCCATGCGGTCGCCTCTTTTGGCTGCCCCTGCCTCAAAGCGAGAGTCGATAGCGCGGCCATGGCCTGGATATTTTTCTTGTCCCTTGCCAGAATGGCTTCGAAACGGTCCTTCGCAGCATCCGGCTTGTTTTCCCTCAAATCGATCTGTGCAAGGTTTGCCGCAGCGGGGAAGTACGTGGGCTGGATTGATAGTGCTTTTTCAAAACTCGATCGTGCATTGGGCACGTCATTTTTGCTAAGATAGATACCACCTTTGATATTATGCACAACAGGGTTGTCCGGATGTTCCTTCTCAAGGACTTTCGCCGCCGAGAGCGCCTTTTCGGGTTCCTTGAGGCGGAGGTGGGTCATGACCAGCAGGATTCCTGCCTGGGTGGATGTGGGGTCCAATTTTGTCGCCAGTTCCAGCTCGGTCACTGCACGGGCGTTATCTCCCTGGCCCATCTTGCTCATGCTCAAGGCGGTGTGTAGCAGCGCGCTTTTAGGCACGATTTTGCTGGCCTTCTCAAAATATTCCGTAGCTTTGGCAAAATCCTTTGCCAGCATATAAGCTTCACCTGCCAGCGCATACAGCTGAGGATCTTCATTAGCAGGGTGCCTGAGGGCAGGACCAAGGACGTTGAGAACCTGCTGGGTATCACGGTTTTTCAGCAATACCGACGCCAACAGCTTGCGTGCGTACAGATTCTGCGGGTCCTTCTCCAAATAGCTTTTCAAATGCTGTTCAGCTTGCGGCAAGGAACCCAGCCGAAGTTGCACTGCTCCGGCGAGCAATAAACTGGGCATGTGCCCCGGAGATTTACTGAGCACCTGCTGCAGAGAGTCCCGCGCGGCCGCGTTATTATCCTGACTGAAATCGAGCAGGGCCTGGGAGTAAAAGACCATCAGATTACCAGGCGCAACTTTTCGGGCAGACTCAATATCCGCCTTGGCGGCCTCGATTTTACCCGTACTGATTTCGATGAAAGCCTTGTTGATATAAGCCTGGGTACTGTTCGGCCTTAATTTCCCGACCCGGTCATAGGCCTCTAGAGCCGCGTCAACTTTACCCTGAGCGCGTAGCAAGTCTCCTTTGAAGAGCCAAACGTCTGCATTCTCGGGGTTTGCCGTCACAGCTTGTTCCGTGTAATCCACTGCGGTGTCGAAATCCTGCCGGTAGAGCGAATACTGCGCTAGCCCGATCAACGCATCGGCGAAATCCGGCTTTTCCTCAAGCGCCTCCGTGAATAGCTCCTTCGCCTCCTCGACCTTGCCCAGCGCCAGTAAGGCGCGTCCCCTCAATGTTGAAATTTCCGCAGAACGCTTGTCTTCAGAAAGGCGTTTTGTTTCATCCAGCACTTGCTGAAATTGGCCCAGGCTAAGCAGCGTTTTCCCCAGATCGGGCAATACCTTGTCAGGGCTCATTCCCAGGGCCAGGGCTCTGCTGAGTTCCTTCTCGGCCGACTGCAGATCACCGGTTCTGTTATATATCGTACCTAGGAGGTAGCGGGTCTCAGGGTCATCCGGGTTCTTCTGCAAAGCGTTTTTAAGTTGGATGATGGCAGCATTATTATCCCCTTTTTCCTGATAGCGTTTCGCATCCGCCACCAGGGCTGCGGGGTCCTCCGGTTTACCGCAGCCGGATATTAAAACGCTGCCCAGTACGGAACAGACCACGACAGCCGCGAGGTTTTTTTTGGTTGCAGTCGTTTTGCTCAAGTTATGCATGTGAATCCTCTTGTTTGCAGTAGCGGTTGCATTTATCTTTATTGCTTTTCATGCGGTGATCGGGCCTCGATCCTCCATCAGAGTGCTCGCAGGATGCGGGTAAAAGCGCGCGAGCCCGGAAGATGAGAAAAACCTGGAGGCCCCATCATCCGCAATGTAGAAATATGGTCTATGAAGGGCAACCGCGTGCCCCGAATAATGTTCAACGTCGTCCTGACGTCCGCAGAGGTGGGAGGGGGCAGTAGCTGGGATTGGATGGTACACTTTACTATAGCCATGACTCATCAGGATATCAAAAAGTTGCCGAGTATAAAAACAATCCTGCCGCCCGATTTGCTATTGTTCGCGGGTTCGCCGTTTCCATGTCCGCCCATAGCAGCGTTACCATCAACTCCTTGTTTTCGACCGCTCCTTGGGTCGGCTATTTCCCGGTATGATATGCTGGCGCGAACCGTACCGGAACTGTCCTTTGGTACAGTGGTTTTTTTGGGAATCCAGGCCCATGATGCGGCTGCGCCGGATCAAGCGGCACGAATTCTAAATAGAGAGGAAAAGTATGAGTGTAGTCGCCGTAGTTGGCTTAGGATATGTCGGGTTACCGCTCGCGGTTGAGTTCGGCAAGAAACGGCAGACCATAGGTTACGATCTTTCAAGGAGCAAGATCGAGAGCTATCAACAATGTACCGACCCGACTGGCGAAGTATCGCGTGAAGATCTGCAGGCCGCCAGCCAGCTCTTCGTGACCGACGATCCAGCGCAGTTGTTCCGCGCCGACTATATCGTAATTGCCGTCCCGACCCCGGTCGATCTCGCTCATCAGCCCGACTTCTCCCCCCTCATTGGCGCCAGCGAGGCGGTCGGAAAAAACATGAAGCCAGGGGCAACCGTTATTTATGAATCCACGGTTTATCCTGGCGCAACGGAGGAAATCTGCATCCCGGTACTTGAGAAACATTCGGGCATGAAGTGGAAAGATGAATTCCACGTGGGCTTTTCTCCCGAACGGATTAACCCGGGGGATAAGCAGCATACACTTACTCGTATCCTGAAAGTTGTGTCGGGTGATGATCCGGAGACGTTGGAGAATATTGCCGCGCTTTACGAAAGCATAATTACCGCTGGCGTTCACCGTGCGACGAGCATCAAGGTCGCGGAAGCGGCCAAGGTGATCGAGAACACCCAGCGTGACCTGAATATCGCGCTGATGAACGAGTTGGCGATCATTTTCGACAAGTTGGGGATTGACACGCTTGAGGTTCTCCAAGCGGCCGGCACGAAGTGGAATTTTCTGCCATTTCGCCCAGGCCTGGTGGGGGGGCACTGTATTGGTGTCGACCCCTATTACCTTACACACAAGGCAGAGATGATCGGCTACATTCCCCAGGTTATCCTGGCTGGCCGCCGCATCAATGACAGCATGGCGAAGTTTATTGCGGAACAAACGATAAAACACATCATCAACGCCAACATTAATGTCAGGGGCGCGCGAGTAAATGTTCTCGGGTTGGCGTTCAAGGAAAATTGCTCTGACCTGAGAAATTCAAAAGTCGCTGACCTGATCAGCGAGCTGAAGTCATACGGAATTGAGATTCATGTTCATGATCCGGTGGCCGATGCTGAAGAAGCTCGTCATGAATATGGTCTGGAACTCAAGTCGTGGGAAGACCTTCCCCGGGCAGATGCGATAATAGTCGCTGTCGCGCACCAGCAATTCACGGAAAGGCCTCTGAGCCACTTCCAGTCTAAAATGACAGACGCGGGATGTTTTATCGACGTTAAATCTCAATTCGACGCAAAAGCCCTTCGCGAGGCGGGTTTGAACGTCTGGAGGCTTTGACAAAAAGTTGGCCTATATATGATGACCCGGTATCAGCACGTGCTGGAACAACTGCAAACCCGACAGTACCAATGGCTGGTCACGGGGGTTGCGGGCTTCATCGGCTCCAGTTTGCTGGAAGCGTTGCTCAAGCTAGACCAGAAGGTCACTGGCTTTGACAATTTTTCCACCGGCTATCGGCATAATCTTGAGCAGACCAGGGAAACGGTGGGGGAAAAGGCCTGGCTCAATTTCCGCTTTATCGAAGGTGATATCCGCGAACTGGAATCCTGCCAGGCTGCCTGCCAGAACGTGGACTATGTGTTGCACCAGGCCGCGCTTGGTTCCGTGCCCCGCTCCATACAGGACCCCATTCGCACCAACGAGAGCAACATCACCGGTTTCCTCAATATGCTGGTAGCATCGCGTAACGCCCATGTGCGGCGTTTCATCTACGCAGCCTCCAGTTCCACTTATGGCGACCATCCGGGTCTACCCAAGGTGGAATCGGTGATTGGGAGACCGCTTTCGCCATACGCTGTTACCAAGTATGTGAACGAATTATACGCAGACGTATTCGCCCGTTGCTACGGCCTCGAATCCGTCGGTTTGCGTTACTTCAATGTCTTTGGACCTAGGCAGGATCCGAATGGCGCTTACGCCGCGGTCATCCCCCTGTGGGTTGCGGCGCTCATCCGCAATAAACCGGTGTATATCAATGGCGATGGCGAAACCAGCCGGGATTTCTGTTTTATCGAGAACGTCATTCAAGCCAATTTTCTCGCAGCTCTGGCAGAAACTCCCCAAGCGGTCAATCAGATCTACAATGTGGCGGTGAATGAACGCACCAGCCTCAATCAGCTCTATGGCATGATGCGGGCGCTGCTCCTGGAAAAATTCCCCCACCTACAGAATCACAAACCGGACCATGTGGATTTTCGTGCGGGGGACGTGCGTCATTCACAGGCGGATATTTCCAAAGCCGCCCTGATGCTGGGCTTCGAGCCCACACATCGAATCGATGAAGGGCTCCGGCAGGCCATGGACTGGTATATCGCCCACTTGCACGTCGAAAAAACCGCCGAACGGGCCTAATGGCACCGAAGCAAGCTGAAGGGCTCACTCCACATGCGCGTTGACGTGACTGATTGCAGGGACTAGTCTTCCCATTTTCCTGCCCGCATCAATTGATTCTTGAGGCCAGGCAGGGGAAAACCCAGGTCATAGGCTTTCTTCGCATAAGCCCTTGCCTGTTCGTAATCTTTCTTCTGCATATACAGCAGGCCGAGATTATAGTTAATGTTAGGGTTTTCTGGCTCGAGGGCGGCTGCTATCCGGAGTTGCTCGGCAGCGTCATTTGGTTGGCCGGATTTCAGCAGATAATCGCCATAAAGCATTCTTGCCATGCCATCGTCAGGCTTAAACCGTATAGCGCGGTCAAAAAAACACAGGACAGAACGACTGGACCCTTCTGGTTTCAGGGTCTTGTCTCTCAGCGCAAGTTTGGACATCGCCGAAAGGGCGCGGTGATGATTGGGAAATGCGTGCAGCGTATACGCCAATTCCGCCCCCAGCGGGCCGCTATTCCCATGGCGCAGCTTTTCGATATTCGGAGTGAAGTGATGCGCTTCGACCACTGGCAGCTTATCCAGCTTGTGTTCGGCGTTGGTATAATCAAAGGGACCATACCCGCCCGCAATTTTCAACTCTCCACAATGGGGGGCCGCATGTAAATTCATCGATCCTATCGATAGAATTGAAACGATAAACGCTAAAAAATATCTGCTTTGCATATCACCTCCCCGTGCATTAAACGTCTCCTGCGGGCCGCCTCTGAGGAAACTGGTTGGGAGCGGTTACGATTCCAGGGTAACCGAATCAAGCAGGGTGGCTAGTTCCCGGGTTCGTGACCGGCGGGAACTAGCCAATATCTTCTCCATCAAGGCAATCGGCGCTTCGTCTCTCTGCGCCAACCCGACAAAACGTAGCAGTTCCCGAATGATAACATCCCTGGAATCCAGGGGAGCAATTGTATCAATACCTGCCTCCCGCAGCGCACAGGCGGTATTGCCGGCTGGATCGGTCAGTGCCAAAATGGGTCGGCGCGCTCGCAAGTACTCGTAAAGTTTTGCCGGAATCTGATTATTGCAATTGGATGCCTGAAGAATCAATAGGCCGTCTGCGGCCAGCATCTCGGATAATGCTTCCTTGTAAGGTATAGGAGGCGCCAGAGAAACGACATCGCCTATTGCATATCGATCCACCATACGGCGGAGATAGTCATCATGGCCCGTAGCCCGTAGGGTAACGTTGAGGCTGGTGGCCGAAATGGCGCCCTCTCTGGACAGCACCGCCAGAGCTTCGAAGAACTGTGATGGATCGCGCTCGGAAGGGTAGATAACTCCGCTATGCACAAGAACGAAAGGTCTGCTTGTTTTTTGCTTTTTAACCATTCTGATTCCAGCCTCCGCGAAACTCTCTTCATCGTAACCGTTCTCGATGAGGTGGAACCGCGAAGGTGAGACTCTCGGGAATCTCGTCTTATAGTCGTCTATTGCCCCTGGAGTAGTGAGCACGGCCCGCTTGCAATAGTTGACTGTTTTTTCTTCAATCCATTGATGCGCACGGCGGATTCGGGGGTCGGGTGGATAATCCAAATCGGTCATGGGGTCACGAAGATCGGCTACCCATGGGAGGCCGGTCAGGCGACATAAACTGAGCCCGATTAGATGAGTTGTCGCTATCGGGTACGTGGACCATATGACATCAGGCCGGTATTTCCGGATCAGATACAAGCCCATTGGAACGGCGCCGAGCCACCACGAAATCCACCGGTCTGGAAGAGCGAGCCATCCTGGATAATATCTCCTGAACGATAAATGCCGTGACGCATCCAGGGCAAAGGCGCGATGGATAGCCACCTGGTCTGAACTGCCATCGAGTTGATCATTGCTGGTATGGGAATATGCCCTTGGGTGGGCCGTCAGCACTATCGGGTCCCAGCCAAATTCCGGTAGATACTGAGAGAATTTCAACGTTCGCTGGATGCCACTGCTTCCACGCATGGGTGGATACTGAAACGCAATCATCAGAACGCGCTTTACCATGTCCGAATCCATTCCTTTGTCCAGACCGCGACCTGATCACGCCACTCCCGCCGGGAGAAGGTATGGGTCGCCCCGGGCAAATCGCGCCGTGACACTCGCGGTGAGGCCAGTAGCTTTTTCCAATCGCGAGAACCGTTGACTACATTTGAAAACTCCTGAGCCGTAAGATCATTGCCACTCATGATCAGCAGTGTTTGTCCCTCAAAGCGGCTTAGCCCGTCAAGCATCCGCTCAGGCAGCGGAGCGAGATTGTAAGTAGTATCGCTTTGTTCCAGGGGAGCAACGGCTTTTGTCTTCCCCCGGATGGCTGTCCCAATCGTATTTAAAAATGACCGGATTGCTTCCGAAAAATCAAAATTTCCACGCGATATCTTCCTCCATAGCTGCGGCTCGAAGAGCCGGGAGAGGTAATAATGTTTGAGATAGGTTCTGGCGGCTCCTTCATCCGTCCGTACCCACGGATTCAGCAGTACCAGCCCCGTGATACGGCGATCCTGATAAGCATAGAAAAGCGCAGCCGCCGCAGCATCGCACAATCCCCAGATGACCAGTTCGGAAAGAGAAGGCACTTCCTCGAAAAATCGGTTTATCGTGCAGCGCAAATCATCTTGCAGATCTTCAAACGTTCTAACATTTCCTTCGCTGTCCCCCATGCCACGGTAGTCGAAACGCACAACAGCAATGCCATTTGCAGCAAGATCGCGAGCAAGTAGAGTGAACTGTCTGTGGCTTCCCACCCGATACTGCGGGCCGCCCACGACAATCAATACACCTCTGGACGTAACCGGCTCGGGTAAACTCAAAATTCCGTATAACCAGCTGTCGTTGCATGGAAAGATCAGCGCGCGTTCCTCGAACTTCATTGAGATTCTTCAGCAGAGATGTGTATCGTAGCGGCCACCAGTTCGGCACATTCCGCAATTTCCTGGGTTGCCCAAAATGGCACGCAAGGTATCAGGTGCACATGCACGTCGACTTTATGCTGCTCCCAGATGCTTATCACACTTGCTCCAGCCGGGGCCATGGGGCGTCCTCGCTCGGCTATGATCTCGAACCAATGAATGACAGGCATTTTCAAGGCTAAGTCAGCGGCTTTCAGGTTATCAATGGCGGCAGCCAGTTCCGGTGCAAGTTCGTAACCAGCCACTTCAAGTGTTTCTCCACTCGCCAGAAGGTTGCGCATCTCTTTTGTGCCAGAGGCCTTCTTAGCAACCTCGTCAGGGGATAGCATTTCGTTAGCTAGCCGAAGGCGTAAAAACTGGGTTAGGAAAGATGCTCCGCTAATCACCGGTTGCCAAAGAATGATTTTGTCTATCGGATTTTCCGAACTTTTCGCGAAATCCAGCGCAAGCAGAGCCCCCAGGCGCAAGCCCCAAAGGCCGACTGGAGCAGCCACCTTGTTCTCCAGCCAGCTTCTTGCGATAACGAGATCATGTTTCCAGATATTCCAGCGCGCTGCCGCAAATTCACCGCTGCTATCCCCGCAGCCAAAAAGATCGATCTGCAGGACGGCAAATCCCATGTTAGCAAAGGCTCTAGCCTGTAACGCAGCCATTCGCCTGGATTTATTCATCTCATCGGCGAAGGGATGCACATAGATGAACGCCCCCAAACAATGCCTGCCAGGGCGGGGGGCATGATAGAGACAAAAGCGCTCTCCCGGATCTGCTTTCAGAAAAAAAGGTTTGGCAGGGGAGTGCGCCCCGACTTCCTTCATTCGTCCAATTTCTGCTCGATGAAGCGGGTCAGGCTGCCTAATGTTTCGAAAGTCCTTGCGCTGATCTCGTCATCGTCTACGGTAACTCCGAAGTGCTCTTCCAAAGCGGTAATTACGTTAACAACAGCCATTGAGTCCAATTCGGGGATGGCACCAAGCAAGGCCGAGTCCTCCCTGAGCGAGCTCTTCCGTTCCCCCAGGCTCAATACATCGGATACAATATTTTTAACTTCTTCAAGGTGCTGCATGTTGACTCCGTGGTTAGATTCTCTTTGACGATGATTGAGTATTGCTTAGTCCGTCGGTTCTGAGATGAAACTCTGGAAACGAGCCGGCGTGGGAAGACAGATGGAAATAAGGCGGTATTGACGCCAATGTAACTTGCCAGCGGCCGGCGCAAAAAAAGATCGTACTGCCCAGAGATAAGGCTCCAAGACGTGCGTGGGCACCCAGCGAGCCGATATTGTATGCGGATATACGGCTGCAAGACCATAAAATGTTGTTCTCGGTCAGGACCTGATTTGCCGTGTCCCATAAACGCGGAAAAGTTAACCCCACACGGAATTGTGGAGCCACGTACACGTCAAAATCCCATGCAGCCTTCCCTGCAGGAAGCGGAGTATATCGGGCACGAATCTCATCTTCCTGGTAGCTGCCCAGCAATAGCCAAATGAACCCGATAAAGCGCTCTTCCTTGAGGGCAACCAGGCATTGTGCGCCTTGCTTGAACCGTTCGTGAATAACCGTCGCGGGCCTGGGAAATTGCCCGATAATTTCGTCATGCTCATAGATTGGAAGGACTCTTACGGCTTTACCTCTTCCCGGGGGAAGCAGGGATGTCGTTGCCACTGGCTGTGCGATAAAGTAATACCTGTATAAACGGATACGCCCTCTTGAAATCTTGACCAGAACCTTATCCAGGGCAAAAAGACAGAAATTGAAACCGCCCCAATCCCGCAACATCGCACCAACACGTGTTTTCATCATGCTATCGTTACTAATTTATGCTCCGATGGAACTCTTTGTCATCTCTGCGTTAGCGAATTCACCCACAGGTGGAGACGCCCCTTTGAAGCGATATGGTACGGCTGATGTGGTTGCGGATGAGTGTCCTGGTCAATTTATCTCCATCTTTTTTCGAGGGCGCCATTCACTTCATTCCTCGAGCTATCGTTCAAGCTGTGCCGGCAGCATTTTTGCACCCGGAGCTCGAGCCCCGCGGCAGCAGCATCCAATCCCAATCACCACCCAATACGTACTATGCGAGCCACTTGCAGTCGCCTATCTTAAGTGCATTTGCAGCTCGACTGAACTGGTAGCTATTTCGCCATAATAGTACTATGGATAAATCAGATAAAGTGGTTGAGCAAAAGCGGAAAAACGCTTTACTTCGAGGCATCTTTCCTTGTAATCTTAGGCTACAGCTACAGCTACAGCTACAGCTACAGCTACAGCTACAGCTACAGCTACAGCTACAGCTACAGCTGGCTACGCTTGGCTTGAAGACCACTTGCGGCAGCGTTAGCAAGTTAAGCAACAACGTTGCTAACGAAGCTCCAGGGCTGAATCGCCCGCGGGACATGTTGCATGTTCGAAAAGAAAAACAATCTGTTCTTTTATAAAGGAGGACTTGGCATGTATAAGTTGGATGTTCTAAAAATAAACGCCGCCCCGTCAATCGCTTTCCGCAAGAACAAACGTCGCCCGCTGCATCTGGCGCTTGCTACTCTCCTGATCGCGAATTCGTTTCCAGGGCTAATGGCACAAGCAGATGCAACCTCCTTTGAACGCTTATCCTCGTTGCTGGCGGCGACACCGGAAGGTGGTTGGGTCAAGGCAAGCACCAATTTTTATTCCGAAGCATGGCCCACCGGTGCCGACGCGGTACAGTTATCCAGCGTCAAATTCCCCGGCGCGGTTGTGCGTGCGTGGAGTTCTTTTGCATGGGATCCGGCAGGCGGAAAGCTGATGCTCTGGGGTGGGGGGCACGCAAATTACGCTGGTAACGAAATGTACGTGTGGGATGGAGCTACAGGCGAATGGGGGCGTGGTTCTCTTCCGAGCAGACTGGACGCGAATCTGCTTGTCGTTGATGCCCTGGCACCCCAATCCGCACATACTTACGATAACAACATATATCTGCCCGTGAACGATATGTTCCTGACCTTCGGAGGTGCTGCAACCCCAAGTGGTGGGAATTTCCAGAAGACGGATGGGGTTAACGTGAGTCGCGCAGGACCTTTTTTGTGGGACCCTCGCCAGGCGGACCCCAGCAAAGTCGGGGGTAGCACTGGTTCGGGCTGGAATACGACCAATGTTGCCGAAGGCGGAAACATGTGGATCGACCGGCAGGGCCACTGGACCGGCACGGAGCCCGCTTATTATGTCAATGGTACAACTGCCTACCGCACGGAGAATGGCCAGGATGTGGTCTACGTAACGGCAGACCAAAATGCTTCGGGATTTCCCTCACTTTATCGATACACTATAGGAGATGTGAGAAACGGCGGCGAAGACCAATGGGAGAAAATCGGCGTGTCGTGGAATTCTGTGGGCGGACAAAGCGCCGGGACGATTGATGACACGCACAACCTCTACATTAAAACAGCTCGTGTAACAGGGAGCTACCAATCCGATCTGACGATATGGGATCTGGACAATGCTAATGCGGCTAACCCTGACAGCAACCGCGATATCGGAATTAACCTAATCAGGGAAGACGGCAGCGACTTCGTGATGACAAGTTCTTTTGGCATTGACTACGATAAAGCAACTAACCAGATTTTCCTGTGGGATGGTAAAGGCGGTGAGGGGGCTGTCTGGGCAGCGACCGTTATCACGGATGAAGCCGGAAATGTCGGCTCCAACAGGACCTGGACCGTGTATGAGATTGACAGCTCGACCCTGGATCATCCCCACGGCAACTTTGCGACGGGCGTACTCGGCAAGTGGCACTATGACGAAACACTTGGTGCTTTCATCGCTTTGGACGAACTTTCGAATGAAGGAGGGGGAGCCTGGGACGCTGCGGTATGGCTGTATAAGCCAATCGTTGCCGCAGTCATTCCAGAACCGGAAACGTATGCGTTGTTCCTCGCGGGGCTCGGTCTTATTGGATGGGTTGCGCGCAGACGGGCGTATATCGTGGCATCCAGGCAAGGGCGCTGAAGGAATCGGCCAACGGGCACAGGAACGGGTAGGGTAGTTTGCAGCGCAGTTCCGGTGCTCGGACGCAGTTCGCATGGAGTAAGTGGTTCAGAAGGCCCGTGGTGCACGCGGCCCAGCGCCTGCGGTGTCCCGGCGAAGCTGTCCTGAGCTTCAGAATAACCCAGGTGATCTGTCTCGATCTCCGCAAGGATCACTTCGTCGTTCCGCTTCTTCTTCAAAGGGCGCACACTCGCGCTTCAGTCAGAATAACCCGACCCCTACAGAAAAGTGTTGCTCAGCCGCTCTCCCTGCCAGCTATAAAAGGTGTCGCGGTAGCGTCCAACCTCTTGCAGGTACGCGCCAGATTGTCCAGCTCAACTGAGGCGATGTTAACGTTTTGGTGAACACCGGCCTGGGGCGTTCCTTGCGCTTGCGCGCTCTTCCTGTCAGGCAGAAAAACCCACCCCCCTCAGTTTCGACGGCCGAATTCTCCGGGTTATTCCCCAGCCCGTTCCGGACTCAATAATCCAGAAATATTCACGTAAGCTTCCCAACTTTCGGGCAGTAGGAAAACTGCCCAGGCGGAGGTGGAAGCGTGGGCACCGTTTTTTAGAGCTGATTTGGAAGTTTCGGGGATAACGCCGGATGGGCCAAGGCGGGACAACTGCAACATCCTGCTATGTTATATTAAGAAACTCTTCCATGATTACGACGTTATTCTCCGGATCGAATCTATCAACTGCCTGTACTATTTGGTAAGTCTGCGTTCTATTGAATGACGGCATATTTTGATTGCTAAACTAGGTCCAGGTCCCATGGAGGGGTCCCACGGAGAGACGGCAGAGTGGTGCGTTGTCATAAGCGCCTGCTCACTTCCCAGGGCTCAACTCTGCGTCAAGCATGAAAACCAACTTCCTACGCCAAGCCCCTGAACTGTCGCACCTTAAACCCGAGCAAGGTGAAATAATTGACTTTACGGTTCAAACTCCTATGGCTGCCTTGAAGATTGTAATGATTATCCCGACGTATAACGAGCGGGATAACATCAGCAGCATGATCGATGCGCTGCAAGCTCAGGCGAAAAAGCTTCTCCATGATATGCACATACTTGTGGTGGACGATAATTCGCCCGACGGCACGGCTGATGTGGTGCGGACGAAACAGGCTGCTTATCCGAACGTCCATTTGCTGATGGGGGAGAAGGCTGGGCTCGGCGCTGCGTATATTCGCGGAATGGTGCACGCGATGGACAAACTCCATGCTGACGTCGTGTTCGAAATGGATGCCGATTTCTCCCACAAGCCGGAGGATGTGCCTCGGCTTATGGCTGCCATCGATCAGGGGGCCGATTTTGTGATTGGGAGCCGCTATGTGAAGGGGGGTTCGATTCCCAAGGAATGGGGGCTGCTACGCCGCATGAACTCCCTGGGGGGTAATATCGTTGGGCGTTACGTGGCCGGGCTCTACAAGATTCGCGACTGCACGGCAGGGTTCAGGGCGATAAAAACGTCATTACTTGGAAAAGTCGTATTTGATGACCTACGTGTCCAGGGTTATGCGTTTCAGGTGGCGCTGCTACATAAGGCGGTATCCCTCGGCGCGAGCATAAAGGAAGTTCCGGTAGATTTCGTGGATCGTACCGCAGGGGAATCCAAGCTCGGGATTTCGGACATTATCGAGTTCATCCTCAACGCCTGGTGGATTCGATTGCACAGTTCAAAGACCTTTATCAAGTTTGCCATAGTGGGATTGTCTGGCGTAATTGTGAACCTCGGCGTTTTCACGCTACTTCTTCAGGCGGACGTAAACAAGTATCTCGCTTCGCCTATTTCAATCGAGGTATCGATCATCACCAATTTCCTGCTGAACAACTACTGGACCTTTCGCTGGCGGAAATCGCAAGATCGCGTACGCATAAAGGGTCTGAAATTCAACGTGGTGTCTTTGGTCTCCCTGGGGGTCAGCTACTCCACGTTCATAGCGCTATCCGTCTTGTTCCCCGAGACACATCCTGTAATTCACCAGCTTATCGGCATAGCGCCAGCGATGTTCATTAACTACTTTCTGAACTCTTACTGGACATTCAAGCATGCCCCTGAATCCGGGAATTGAAACCACTGGCAGCCGTGGCGGGACGCCCAAGCTGCGTGCGGGTTCCGCTTTCTTTTTTCAAGTGCTGGACGCGCGCGTTTTCATACCCGCTTGTTTCGGACTTTTCCTGACGTTACGCGCCGCCCTGATTTTTTTTGTTCCCGTTGAAATGAGTTCCGACGGGAGTTGGTACGTTGATAGAGCATTGGGTATTGCGAGTGGCGAGGGGTATTCGGAAGGGGGATACCCAACAGCGTATTGGCCCGTGGGCTACCCTGGTTTCCTGGGCGTCATTTTCTATTTGTTTGGTGCAGAGCAATTTGTCGGGCAGATAGCCAACTTGCTGATGGCAGGGGCAAGTTTTTTTCTGCAACTGGAGTTGACCCGACGAATTTTCCGCAGCGAGGCCGCAGCGCGCTTTGGAGTGCTCTTGCTTACGATATATCCGAATCATATCGGATATATCCCTTTCACATTAACGGAAATCTACTTCACGTTTTTACTGCTTCTCGGCACATACATCTACATCGCCCGGCAGGGATGGGTCTGGGTTCTCGTAGCGGGCCTCGTCTTCGGTTTGGCAGCATTGACCAAGCCCCAAGTCGTGTTCTTGCCCAGTTTTTTAGTGCTTTTCCAGATGGCAAGCCACCGGGAAAAGGCGAAGCTTCGCGAGTGCTTTATCAAGGCCGTTGTCATTTACCTGATGATGGCAGCTGTATTGGTTCCCTGGGCGTTGCGGAACACTCAGGTTTTTGGCGAAGTGGTTCTTATTTCCACCAACGGGGGCGCGACGCTTCTTACGGGAAACAACCCTAGCGCAGACGGGGGCTATGGGGAAAATGATCCTCTTATAGCCCAGCGCGAATTTACTGTTGAGGATCAAGTGGAATCGGACCGGCGCGCCAGGAAGCTTGCGGTTACCTGGATCAAGGAGAACCCCGGTAGATTCATTGAATTGATTCCCTTGAAAATATGGCATCTTTGGGCCAGGGACGGAGAAGCCGAATGGGGTTATCAGGCGGGGTACGAACGCTATCAGCAATACTGGTACATATTTCGATCTGTCAGATGGGTAAATCAGATTTTTTATGGGCTGCTACTCGCTGGCTCGCTTGTCGCCATCGGTTTACTGGTAAAAAATAGCCGCGAAGTGACTTGGCCATGGGTACTTATCGGATACTGCCTCATGATTTATCTGACCATGATATCGATAGTATTCTCCGGGCAGGCGAGATTCCATTTTCCCGCGATGCCGTGGATTATCATGTATGCGGCCTGGGCCGCTGTCATGTTACTGAGGAAATATCTCCCAAATCCTTATTACGAGTCCGCCCCGTGCGATCCAGCGCCCGAAGCCGTGGCTTCACTAAGGCAGTGAACCGTCGACCTCCGGTGGATCAGTTTCATTTAACGCATATCGTGCCGGTACCTTGCGGCACAGCGTTATCCGTGCCCGAAATAGAATCAATTATGTGCTTACAAAGCCGTAACTGGGGTGGGCCAGGGAGGCCGCTGAGTTCCAGGCTGTCGTCACCATAATTTCATCGAAAACAAACAATGCGCATTCTTCACATCCTTGATCACTCCATTCCCTTGCACAGCGGCTACACCTTCCGAACGCTGTCCATTCTCAAGGAGCAGCGAGTCCTGGGATGGCAGACATTTCACCTGACGAGCCCGAAACAGGAAAATTGCGACGTGCTGCAGGAGGATGTCGATGGGTGGCATTTTTATCGTACGCCGGCCGCGACCGGCATGATGTCGACATTGCCCGTGTTGAACCAGGCTGCCGTCATCGATCGCCTGGCCCACCGATTGGATGAGGTGGCGAGAGACGTCAAGCCGGATGTCCTGCACGCGCATTCCCCGGTCCTGAATGCCTTGCCCGCGTTGCGCGTGGGGCGTCGAATGGGGATCCCGGTTGTTTATGAGATCAGGGCATTCTGGGAAGACGCCGCAGTGGACCATGGGACAAGCAGCGAATGGGGATTGCGGTATCGTCTTACACGGGCGTTGGAAACTTATGCGCTGAAAAATGTAGACGCCATAACCACCATCTGCGAGGGATTGCGGAGCGACATTGTCGGGCGCGGCATCGCGCAGGAAAAGGTTACGGTTATCCCCAATGCCGTAAATATTGAAAATTTCAGCGTGAACGGCACGCCCGATTTTAAACTTGCGAAAGATCTCGGCCTTGAGGGCAAGGTGGTTCTCGGTTTCATCGGCTCTTTTTATGCTTACGAAGGATTGAGGGTTTTGCTTGCGGCTCTACCGAAAATGCTGATTGGGAATCCGGGGATCCGCGTTCTATTAGTTGGCGGTGGACCGCAGGAGCAAGAGCTAAAAGCCCTCGCAGTCCAACTGGGGCTGGAGGACAACGTACTCTTTATCGGGAGGGTGCCTCATGAACAGGTGCAGCGCTTTTACAACCTGATCGATATTCTGGTCTACCCGCGGCTCCGTATGCGGCTCACTGACCTGGTCACGCCCCTCAAGCCTCTCGAAGCCATGGCCCAAGGGCGGCTTGTGGTGGCTTCCGACGTGGGCGGGCACAGGGAATTAATCCAGGACGGAAAAACAGGCGTCCTGTTCAAAGCCGGGGACCCCGTTGCCCTGGCCTCCAAAGTCCTTTGGCTGCTTTCCAATCCTGACCTGTGGCTGGCCCTGCGCGCCCAAGCCAGGAATTTTGTAGACACTGAACGCAACTGGCCGGTCAGCGTAGCGCGATACAAGGCAGTCTATGATGCGCTCCTGTCTAGAAACCCGCAGTGAAAACATCTGGTTTGTGCATCGGGCTGGTGGGACCTTTGCCGCCTCCTTCCGGCGGAATGGCCAACCAGACGCTGCAACTGGCGCGATTACTGCGGGAGGAAGGCGTTATGGTGGAGCTGATTCAGGTGAATCGTCCCTATCGTCCCCATTGGAGCGGAAGACTCAGGGGGGTCAGGGCGGCTTTCCGGTTGCTTCCCTATCTTGCGCACCTCTGGCGTTCTACGCACAAGGTTCAATTATTTCACGTGATGGCAAACTCGGGCTGGTCATGGCATCTGTTCGCCGCCCCCGCTATCTGGATTGCCTGGCTGAGAGGAATACCAGTCATTGTCAACTACCGGGGTGGAGAGGCGCATGCTTTCTTTGAGAAAGCTTTTTTCTGGATGAAGCCTAGCCTGCGCCGGATAGACGCCATCATCGTTCCGTCGGGCTTTCTTGAAGCTGTATTTGAAAAGCACGGTTTCTCCACCAGCTTAGTACCCAATATCATCGATCTCAGCCGTTTTTCGCCCAAGTCCGGTGGGGAAGCCCCGTCGAGAACAAATTTCCCGCAAATAATTGTCACCCGCAATCTGGAAGCAATTTACGACAATGCTACCGCCTTGCGCGCCTTCGGTATTGTCAGGCATGCATTTCCCGCGGCCACTCTCATCGTTGCCGGCTCGGGGCCCGAGCGACAGACCCTGGAGGAACTTGCAGCCGGGCTCGGGATAGCGAACGCGGTTACTTTTACCGGTCGAGTGGACAACGAGCGGATGGCAGCGCTCTATCGTAGCGCCGATATCATGGTCAATCCCAGTCTGGCCGACAATATGCCCATCTCGGTATTGGAAGCATTGGCAAGCGGCATTCCGGTGGTAAGTACCGATGTGGGCGGAGTCCCGTACCTGGTCGAACACGAGAAAACGGCCTTGCTGGTGCCGGCACGAAATCCGGAAGCCATGGCCCACGCTATCCTGGTGTTGCTTAACAATCCGGACAAGGCCACGGAAATAAGGAAGGCAGGGGTCGAGTCCGTGCAGCGCTACACATGGTCCAACGTTCGCATGAGCCTGCTAAGCGTGTACGAGCAGGCACTGGCGAACGCGGACCGGTCCAGGGCTGGCGTAAAATGAACCCCGGTGCGCCAAAAAACTGCGATGTGTATACCAGACTGGTGTCAGGCATTCTCTTCCCGCTTCACGAACGCATCAAAAAACACGCAAGCGTTTCGATCCGCAAGGAGATGGAAGTTTCGCAATGGTGGGACCAGCAGCAACTGGAACAATTTCAGCTTTGCAAACTGCAACGCCTCCTCGCCCGCGTCCAGGAACGGGTTCCCTATTACCGCAGACTCTTCGCGGAGACAGGTGTCAGGGCAGAAGATATCCGCTCCCTTGCCGATCTCGCTCGCTTGCCATTTCTCGATAAAGCGGCGATACGCGGGAACCTGGAAGCGCTGAAATCGGATAATGGCGAGAGCCTTGCCCGATTCAATACTGGCGGGTCGAGCGGGGAACCACTGATCTTTTACATCAGCAAGGAGCGCATCAGCCATGATGTCGCAGCAAAGTGGCGCGCCACGCGCTGGTGGAACGTGGACATTGGCGACCAGGAGATCGTGGTATGGGGCTCACCCATCGAACTCGGAGCACAGGATAACCTGCGTGCTTTTCGTGATCGCATGCTCCGGACGCGGCTGCTCCCCGCCTTTGAAATGTCGGATAATAAGCTCGATAGGTTCCTGGAAGAGATAAGCGCGGTACGTCCAAAAATGCTCTTCGGCTATCCTTCCGCTCTGTCGCATATTGCGCGGCATGCAGAGGCAAGTGGACGGAACATGGATCGCCTGGGTATTCGGGTGGCCTTTGTCACCTCTGAGCGGCTATATGACGAGCAGCGCCGGCAGATCAGCAATACATTCGGGTGCCCCGTCGCAAACGGCTATGGTGGGCGGGACGCCGGATTCATCGCCCACGAATGCCCGCACGGGGGTATGCACATAACCGCCGAGGATATCATTGTCGAGATTGTAGATCAGCAAGGCGCGCCCCTGCCTGCGGGACGGGCTGGCGAAATCGTCGTGACCCACCTTGCGACTGGCGATTTCCCTTTCATCCGCTATCGTACCGGCGACATCGGCGTACTGGAAAGCAACCCCTGCGCGTGCGGGCGCGGACTTCCCCTGCTCAAGGAAATCCAGGGCCGCAGTACCGATTTTGTAGTTGCGCGGAATGGTGCGGTCATGCACGGCCTGGCTCTGATTTATGTATTGCGGGACCTTCCGGGCATACGATCGTTCAAGATAGTGCAGGAGAGTCTGGACCTTACGCGGGTGCTCGTAGTTTCAGAGAATGGATTAAGTCCTGAGTTTGTCGGGAAAATAGAGTCGGGGTTCAAGGCCAGGCTCGGGCAGGAGGTAAAGATAGCGGTCAAGGAGGTGCCCGAGATCCCCGTGGAAAAATCAGGAAAGTTCCGCTATGTCGTGAGCAAGATTGCCGCACGCGCATGAATGAAAAGTGATACCTAAAAATCCGGAGGCAGACCAGCGCGGTCATCAATTTGCCGCAGGTAGCGGCGGCTGACTGCGCCCGCTGCCCAGGCAAAGGCATAACGCCGCAGCCGGCTTGGCCGGTCAAGCGAGTTTTGTGGCGCGAGACGCCACAGCAAGGGAATTTTATGCAGAGCGGACTCGATCATGGCGAGTATTCCGCTGGCGAGTCGCTCATAGCCTTCGTTTGTTGGCGGCGGCAGTTTGCCCCGCTTTAGCCATTCGCTGCGGTTTTGGGTGAGCCAGGCACGGTACGTCTCCAGCGAAGACGGGCTCAGGAATTCGGTGAATGCCACAGCGCTGGCTCTTTTCACCATGCCAAAGGCCTCCCGCGGTACACCGGCCGACTCGACGATGCGCCGGGGAATGGGACGGCTATAATCGCCCGGTATATCCCAGGGCAGCATTTCTTTCGAGTTGCTAAGGCGGTTGATGTCCCTGATTTGGCGTATTCCCCAAAACGTGATCGGGCAGTGGATAAAGCCTGCCCATAGCCGATACTCGGTCAGCGAAAGCCCGGACGAGTCTCCCCGCACCACATCTTCGCTCAGGTCTTTTGCATATTTTGCCCAAACCTTGTCACCATGATAACCGGTGAGCAATACGGAGCCCGCCAGATTTGCCCCGGCACTGGCAAGTGACACCGCCTCCGCTGTGCCGTCAGCAGCAATAAAAGAAAGTTCCGCATCATCGAGCTTTCGCCATGCTTCACGCGCGACGTGTATGGGCCGCAAACCGAGATGCGCAGCGACCCGGTCTCCATTCTCCATTTCCCCGAACCGGTCCTTGTCGATGCACAACGCTTCTTCGCATCCTGCCTTGCGGGCAAGGACAGAAATCGCAGGCGAGTCGTAGCCGGAGGAAGCGGTAGCGAGCAAGCGATAGCGCTGCCTTCTTGCGGGATCGGCGATGTTTTGCGCGAGAGCCGTGAGGTTGTCCTGGAGGAACCGTTCGTAGCGGGTAAAACTGCTGAAATCACGGCGAACAATCTCGTGGGTTCGCTCTGTAGCCTCGCGGCCGTCCCACGTAAGCAATCCAAACATCGTAATACGAATATCGCCCAGCGAGGTGGCCAGCGTCCGCTTGTAGGCCGATAGCCCGTGAATAATGGTGGTAAAGTCCTCATAATAACGAGGAAAGGTCGGATCAATCGCTGCCCCGGATACAGCCAGTAGGCATGACAGCGAATTCGAGACGAGCAGCCCCTCGGCCGTTCTCAGTGACAAGATACGATCGACTGTATTGCCGGGCGCGACAAAAGTTAAAACGTTATCCCGGCAATGGCCGCCTGTGCCGGCCATCAGGTCGGTCTGATCAAAACCTCCGGTGCTGAATGTGCCGGGCCAAGCGGCTTCGCAGAACCACTCGTCGCGAGTCTCCACCTGGCGGCCATGCCAAACTGAAACTGCTTTTTCGTTAATGGAACAGCGGGCCACCCACGCAAGGGGTGCCCATTGCAGGCAATTATATTTGATTAGCATGGATAGTACGGGCCATTATTCTGTTGTCATATACCTGCGCTTCGCAACATCAATTGCCCAAGGGAAGAGGAAACGCCGAAGTGGCAGGACCCAGGGAGGCTCGGGCTGATTAGCCCAGTCAAGAGTTGCGAACCTCTGTAGGGGCCGACGCAATGGGTCCAGGGCCTTGATTGAGTAACCTTTGGCCGCCACTGCGCCAACAGCATCTTGAGCAAATTTAAAGATTTTGAAGAATATGCGGTCTAGGACCCGGTTTGCCAGAATCGTCGCGAACGGGCTGGGACCCAAGCGTGAGCGGTTCCGCCGGAGCCATCCGAGGTAGTCTCTCATGGACTGAGGCGTTAGAAATTGATCCATACTATTAGGCCAACTCGAGGCCGCCTTTTTCTTCCTGCCGAAGAGCTCCCGTGGCACACCGGCGCTCTCCACAATCCGCCGGCAAATTGGTCGGCTGTAATCGCCGCCAACATCCCATTTGGTCATAGATTCATGGTTTGATAGCCGGATGATGTCCAATGATTGGCGGGCTCCCCAGAACGGGATTGGGCAGTGAAGGAAGTTTGCCCAGAGCCGATACTCGGTAAGAGAAAGGCCAGATGGATCGCCACGCACAATCTGTTCCGAAGCTCCTTCGGCGTCCTGGCCCCACACGACATCACCATGAAACCCTGTCAAAAGAACTCGTCCGCTTAATATTGATGCGGCAGCAGTGTATTGGACTTCCTCGCCCAGGCAATCCGCGGCAATATGAGGCACCTCGGGATGCATACCGCGCTTCCACAAGTCAATATCAACCGTGTAAAGCTTGATACCTAGGTAGCACGCGATTTCATTGCCCGAATCCGTTGTCGGACCGGACTCCCTGCCGAAGGTAAATCCCTCCACGTCGGGCTGAACAGTTTTTGCTAACGCGCTTACGGTGGTTGAATCATAGCCTGAAGAAACGGTTGTAAGGAGGTTGAACGGGTGCCGGCGATTCCCGTCTGCACCGTTTAGTTGGATGCGCCTTAGCGTTCCGGCAAGGAAATCATGGTAGTGTTCAAAACTGGAAAAATCTCGAGTCATCCGCGGCTTGTCGATCCGACTGAGAGCCTGCCCATTCCACAGGAGATTATGGTAGTAGGTCAGGACTACATTACCCCCTGAACTTGGAACCTCGGCCTGATATCGATCGATCCCTTTCACGACGCTGTGAAAAGCAGCATGCCAGTTATGGTCAAGCAGAAAATCCAGTCTGGCAACAGCCGCGAGACAGGCCAGAGAATTCGAGACGAATACAGTTCCTGCCACCTCCAATGAGATCAGGCGATCTACGGTATTTCCGGCCGAAACAAAACAAATGTTTTTGTCTCGCTTCCGCCCCCCGCTACCCGCCACGATATCGGTACGATCAAATCCACCATCGCTGAATTCCCCATCCCATGCTGCTTCACAAAACCAGTCCCCCGCAACCTCAACATTCGCCCCATGAGTTACGACAACTGCCTGTGTGCGGAGCTCGCATCGTGCCAGCCATGCTAACGGGGGCCAGGTCGGATTCGAGACAAATGATAGATTCATGGAATGGGTCCCGTCATAAGAAAGCTGTTCACCAAACATATGTAAGAAAAATCGCCTTAATCGCCAGCCCTGAGAATACCAAGGCGTGTAACAAAATCCGCCCAGATCGCATCTTCAGGTCGCATTTGGCCTGCAACCCAAACAAGCTGTTTAGAGACACTATTCAGTTCCCAGTGTCCTGGGCATGCCGCAATGGCCCATCCTTCATAGTAATAACTGATTTCCGCAATCACGGGCTCGTCATTCCGGCGGAGCACGTCGACAGCCAGTGATTGAGTCTGGAGTACCCTTGCTGTTTCAAAAGCAAGCAGGATCGCATCTTCGGCGATTTGCGAAGGATCCCAATCGATCCTACCGCTACCGCTTGCACGGAAATCGTTGGGTCGATTATGTCGGCGGAAGGCGAAAGCCCGATTGCCAATTATGGTGATCCGGATATCAAAATTATTCCCTGGTAAAAACTCTTGAAACAGTAAACTGCCTTTATGAAATTCATCATTATTTTTTTTGCAAGTAACTATACGAAATGCTTCCAGAAAACGGCCCGCCAGCCAGCGGAAAGGAAGGTTGGGAGGCGGCAGAGTATGCATTCCGGAGTCAAGAAGCTCTTTAACGCATCGCCGCGCGTCCCGCGGATTGCGCACCAGTTCCACATTCCGTGAGGTTATTCCGGAAGCAAGTTTCAGCACCAACGGATATGTAGCTGAAGATAAAAATTCTTCCGCAGGACGTCGCCACCAAAGTACCCAAGTTTTAGGAATCGGAATACGCGTTGCGCTCAACAAATAATACTGAGCTACCTTGTCGTCGAAATGCCAGATGGTATTAAGATTGGGAAATGTTGGCATTTTACTTATGTGTGCAAGGGACGCAATAATCCGGCGTCCGGGTCTGCTTACGGGTATGGGTTGGCCAAACCACCACATGAGCGCACTGCAACCGTTAAGCTGTTCAAAGTAGTTTTCCGAACTCGAATTAATATCAACTTTCCGTGTCGCAATGCCCTGCTGGTAGGCCAGCTCATGCCAGCGCGCCGAGAAGGATTGGTAACGGCCGCTAGAGAGCTGTAAATTATCTTCATGAATTGCAATGGTTGGTTTGTTCATGTAAACCTCATTGTATCGATGCTCAAAAGCGGCAAAGCATCCATCCAGTTTTTGGATAAACCCATCTTCCCAGCTACAGGAACTCGTTGAGAGCAGCAATGCGCTGATTGACGACCGTACTCATGGATGCCATCCTCCGCAAACTCAGATACTCGTACTGACTGAGTCGATACTGCCTTTCCGCTTCACGCAACTGCTTCTGTTAATGTCCAGAAGCCCTTTTCCTTGCCGCCACCCAAAGGAACGCTTCACCCCGCTGCCGATTTCGCCCGCTTGAGTACTAGAATACTTCGTAGCATCTCGAGCACTTCATTTGTCCCTTTGCGATTTAACCCGAATGACGTGCCGCAGTAGGCCAGCGCGCCTACCGCAATAAGAACGCATAGGCGCAGCACCCCGCCCTGCCCCTCCATAAAAAAGTAGCGCGTTGCGGTTACGGCAATGTACATGAAGAAACCAGCGCTTAGCGCGGGCATCATCGCCTTTAGAAGCTGACGCAGGGTCAGGCCAAGCACGGGCAGGCTCCTCAGCATGGCTTGCGTAAACAGCAGGGGCGAGGCAATGAGCCACGTCAGGCTTATGCCAAGCAACCCCCACTTGACGCCGATAAGAAATGCGACAGGTAAAATCACTGCTGCGTAGATCGAGTTTATTAGCATGATATCGGACCGGCCCATTCCCTGAATGGCGGATGGCAAAAAATTGGCGATCATCCGCAGGGGCATTATCAGGCCCAGTACCTGTAGCGGGATAACGGAAGGCATCCACTTGGGGCCAAGGATCACCTCGACGATTTCGGGAGCGATGCTGGACATGCCCCACATTAGTGGAAAGGCGAAGAAACTCAGGATCCGGGTGCCGAGCAGCACGTTCTCGCCCACCTTGGCGACATCGTACTGCATGCGTGAGAAGGTCGGAAACGCAACCTGGTTGATGATGCCCAGCACCCGTTGATGGGGCATCGAGGCCAGATGCATGGCTACCGCGTAGAAACCGGTGGCTTCCTTGCCCAGCATTCTTCCACAGATGATCATATCGATCTGCGTATAAAACAGCCACAACAACTGCGAAGCCGTGACCTGGCCGCCGAAGCGCAGCAGTGCGCGCATCCCCCGCACGGAAAATTCCGGCCACCGCAGGAAAGGCGAAATCCAGTTGAGCCCAATGGTTTTCCACGCCTGGCTGACTAGCGTTCCGGCAACCAGAGCCCAGACCCCCACCCCTGCAAAAGCCAGGGCCAGCGTGGTGACGCTGGCAGTAACGGTTGCCGACAGGTCCAGCAGCGAGCGTTTGCGGAATTCCATCCGGCGTTGCAACTGAGCGTTCGGGATGACAGCAAACGCAGCCAGTACGAATTGCAGGGTAAGAACGCGGATTACGTCAGTTACTCGCGTCTCACCATAAAAATCGGCGATGAACGGCGCGGCAAGCACCAGGACGCCGGCCAGCGCAAAGTGAATGACAAGCGTCGCGCCGAAAACTCGGGGGAGGAGCGATTCGTCGTCGTCCGCCTGCTGGATGACCGCGGCACCAAGACCGAACTCGGAGAACGCCGCGAAAAACATGACGAACACCGTGGACATCGCAAGGAGCCCATAATCCTCCGGCGTCAGAAGCCGGATCACGACAAGGGTGATGGCCCAGGTGATCACCTGGCTTGCCAGCCTCGCGCTGGCGTTCCAGCGAAAGCCCGAGAAGGCTTGCTCGCGTAATGTCATGGGTGGTGCAAAAGAAACAACTTCTTGTCCCCGAGGGGATGGTCAATGTAACCCGCAATTGTGTCATGTTCTCGCTTCTTCTCGCGAACAGTTTTAACAATCCTGACCTGCATCGTGCGCTGACCTGGATCGTGCGGGCTAAGGGGTGTCATAAACTCTGTTTCCGATAATCCCTACTCATGTCAGCGACAATGTTTTTTACCCGTTTTCGGCTACTGCCCGATGGTTTCGGTTCGGGCATCATGGGATCGGTAACGGCCGAGCGCTTGCGCGCCCGACCTAGCCCATAATAGGGATAAAAACCCGGACGCCACGGTGGTGTATGACTCTCTGTTCGTGCACTGTCCTGTTAACGGAGATAATCGGGATAATCTTAGTATAATTCCGTCCGGAGCTATAGAATTTGGTGTGTATGCCGTTATATGGCCACATGAACATGCATGCATGCGGTTAGACGTGCCGATAGATCTACGGAACGTCAAAGGTGTTCTGGTTCTGGTCATATTAATTTCCAACTTGCCAATCTTGTTCTAATTCATCAGCAACTGTCATGTCAATTTTCGCGGGAGCTTTTGCGCTCCAGCCCAATCGAGCGATACCGGCAACTCTCATTGATGAGCTTCGTGCCGCGCTATCGCGCCATCCTGGAGACGTAGATGTCGGGTCCGAGTTCATCAACGACGGAATTTTCATTGCCAAGATAGACGTAGGTGCGCTGTGCGAGCCAGGGGAATATTCAGATGATGTGGTGACAGCCTATGTGGCCGGTGACCCCATCCTGCAGTCCGGCCCGGGTGCGTCGCCGGTATCACGAGCTGATAGCCTACAGGTTTTGGCTCAGGATGTTGCGGCCGGGCAAGACGACGCGTTGCGCTCCTGCCGTGGAACTTATTGCGCAGTCATCTACGAGCGATCTCCCCGCAGGCTGCATCTTGTGACAGACAAGCTCGGCGTCCGGCCGCTTTATATGTGGATATTGCCAGATTACATTATATTCGCTACGGCATTGCGGATACTGGAGGCTGTGACCTTCTCCAGGAAGTCCATAAATCGTCAGGGTGTGGCTGAGATCGCCTGCTTCGGCTACCCACTGGCGGATCGCACGCCCTACAGCAACATATTCTCGCTCCATGCAGGGGAATGGGTTAGTAGCGGCAACGGGAATCTGCTACGGAGGCGGTACTGGCGTCTGGACAGGGCGCAGCCGCCTGCGGCTTCTGGCATGGCGCCGCCCCAGCGGCTTTATCGACTGTTTGTTGACTCCGTAAAGGTTCGGCTGCGCCGGCAGACGACAGTCGCCGCATTTTTAAGCGGAGGACTGGATTCGCGGGCGATTGTTTCAGCTCTTAAGAGCGCCGGGGCAGATATTTTCACGGCCAATTTTGCTCCGCCTGGCAGCCAGGACCAGGTGTTTGGCCAGCTTGCTGCAGATCGGTTGGGAACGCACCATACGTATTTACAGCGAAGTTCCCTTGGGGAGGGAGATCCGTACAGCAAGGCGACGGTAGGGCTCTGGCTAGGCTCCGCAGACTATCTTGCCTGTAATCCACAGCGCCCAAGGGTGGTCTGGTCGGGCGATGGTGGTAGCGCCGGATTGGGCCATATATACCTTAATTCTGACATCGTTGCCGCGGCGCGGAGGGGAGACCTGTGGAGAGCAGCGAGGAAATTCCTGGCTTATAACCATTGGGGGCTCCAAGCAAAGCTCCTCAAGCCCCGAATCGCCGCCGAGCTTACCAGCATGGTAGACGACGGGATTCGTGCGGAGCTCGAATCGATCAAACCCGCTGACCCTGGCCGTATCTTATACCTGTTCCTCATGCTGAACGACCAGCGGCGGCATATGTTTAATCATTTTGAGAACCTGGATTTGGCACGTATCGAATTCGAGATGCCATTCTTTGACGCCGATTTCGTGACAAGTATCATGCAGGAACCCATCGATTCCTTTCTTCGCCATAATTTTTATCTCGAATGGCTCAAATGCTTTCCAGCGGGCGTGTTGGAAACCCCATGGCAGGCGTATCCCAACCATATACCCTGCCCGCTTCCTCAACCAGAGGGATTGAGTTACCAATGGGGGGATCAGTATTCCGCCAACGACGTGAAGAGCCGCCGCCGGATAATGATCGAGACTGCCCGAACCCTGCTGCGCGAACCGCACTTTTCGCATGAGTATCTGGATTACAGGCGGATGAGACTTTCGATGCTGCTCATGCGGTGGGGAAAAGCAGACCGTTCCTACCTCATGCATGTGCCGACCGTGCTATACCGTTACTGGTCCCGCACCGCCACTTCTGTCATCAGCAGCTGACCCCATGGGTTATACTCGAATATTCATGATGCAGCCTCCGCCGCAACTCTCCATGAGCGCATTCCACTCCAAACTGCTATTGATGCAACCCAGCACATCATGCTGAGGGCCTGCCGATGATTGAACAAGAGTTAAGAAATCTCGGCCTGAGTGACCGCGAATGTTTTCGGTTAAGCAGCACTTTTGAACTCATTCCCCCGGATGCAAGAACTGCGCTGGAAATCGGTTTTTACGACCTGCGCGTAACCCGATTGTTGCGCAAGCGTCTTTCCGTGGTGAGTGTTGATCTTCCGAGGCCGGTAAGCGCGGAAGATAAATCGGGGCTGGTCTTTGCGGATATTCAGGCATTACCGTTTCCGTCGAAGACATTCGATGTCGTCTTTTGTACGGAAGTTCTTGAGCATCTTCCAGAAGGGGTATTAGAGCACGGAGTGCGCGAACTTGTACGTGTGGCTCGCAAGAGCTTGATCGTGTCGGTGCCGTTCCAGCAGCGCGTCTGGAATGAAATGTTCAAATGCGAGGATTGCGGTTTTACCGGTCACTCGATGGGCCATTTGCATTACTTTACCGAGGAAGACATTACCCGCCTGTTTCCTCAATACAACGTCGTCGAGCGGAGATTTATCGGCACGAGCAAAGGTTACGCGCCAGACTGGCTTTACGGTATTGCCCGCAAATATGGCAACGTGTGGGGTAATTACCAGTTCGGCAATTGTCCGCAATGCGGAAGAACCGACCGTGCGGTTCCACCAAACTGGTTTGGCCGAATTATCGAGAGAGTAATCTGGCGTGCGCACAAGCACGCGCCAACCCAGCCTTCATGGCTGCTAATGTCACTGGCTGCGGCCTGAACATCACTATGACAACGCAACAGCATACGCCCGGCAGGGCGATGGCAGCAGATAATCCAGGTTTAGCTGAAGGAGCGGGGGAACCGCAAGCATGACCGGTTCGTTTCGTCTTGCTATTATCGGGTCGGGCCTTATTACCCAGGCGTCCCATCTCCCCGCGGCCCTTGCGCTCCCGAAGGTTCAGGTCACGGCGATTATAGACCCAGCGCCGGCGCGGGCAGCGCAAGTTGCGGCGAGCTATGGCATTAGCCCGTTGATTTTTGGCAGTATCGACGATATGCAGAACGCGAAGGCATGTCAGATTGATGGAGCTGTCATTGCAACGCCCAACCACACTCACAAGGACCTTGCCATTCGCTGCCTGGAGGCCGGCATCTCCGTATTGATCGAAAAACCCCTCGCGAACAGCGTGGCTGACGGCCTGGCTATTGCAGAGGCGGCGGAACAAGCAGGACGGGTTGCCGCCGTTGGCTATTGGAGGCATTTTTCCGGGATAACGCCGCTATTGAAAGAGGTGGTTGATCAACAGTACTTCGGTACCGTAAAGCGATTTGTTCACCAGTTCGGCACGGAAGGCGGGTGGGCACCCTTGTCCGCATACAATCTCGATAGGCGTACAGCGGGCGGCGGCGTCCTGGTGGTTTCGGGATCTCATTTTATAGACCAACTCCTGTATTTGTGGGGGTATCCAGACACCGTTGAGTTTCGGGACGATTCCGCAGGTGGTCCGGAAGGGCACTGCGAAGCAGTATTTAACTTTGGCGGGGAATCGGGGCCGATCACCGGTATCGCCCGCTACTCAAAGACAACGCGGATTCCGGGAGGGTTAGTGCTGGAGACGGATCGGGGTATTCTAACCGTAACGGAAAGCGGAGAAGGCAGCATAGAGTTCCGCGCGGCAGCCAGCCCGGGTATTGTGCAAACGATTAGCCGTGGCACGCGGACCGGAGCAGCGACCGATGAGTTTGTTCTCCAGTTACAGGATTTTGTGGACGCTTGCCTGGAAAGAAGACCTCCCAGGGTGACTGCCCGCCAGGGCATCGAATCTCTCCGGCTCATCGAGCTGCTCTACAGCCAGCGGAAGCCGATGGCGCAGGACTGGTATTCGGGCAGAGGGCACAAGGATGAGTAAGCGCGTGGCCGTTATCGGCGCATCCGGATTCGTCGGAGCCACGCTGGTTGAGCGCGCTTTACAGAGTGGACTCGATGTTGTCCCTATTATTCATTCAAGCGGAAATGCGTGGCGCTTGACGCGCCACGGAATTCCTTTGCGTGCCGCCTCTCTTCTGGATAAACAACAGCTGACTAGCGCCCTGAAAGGTTGCACCCACGTTGTCAACTGCTCGCGCGGGGGAGATGATGTGATGTATGAAGGTTTGGCAAACCTTCTTCAGGTAAGCAGCTCTCTCGGGATCAGCGGACTGGTTCATCTGAGCAGCGTAGCGGTTTACGGCGATCCGCCATTGCCGGATAGTAATGTGGAGGGCGGAACCACGGCAGCGCAGCCCGGCACCTATGGCTGGATCAAGTTGCGACAGGATCAGATGGTTGAAAAAGCGGCCGCGCAAGGATTGCCTTGCGCCATTCTTTGCCCGCCAAATATTGGCGGGCCTTATTCGGGATACCTCACCTCGTTGATCGAAGCGTTACGTTCACGCTCGCTGTTGCTGATGGACGATGGAAATGCAGTGATGAACATTGTAGATGTGCATAATCTTTGCCATGCTATCGAGCTTTCACTCGATCGCTGTTCCAAAGAGGCGCGTCGAATGTTTGTCACCGACGACGAAGAAATTACGTGGAAGCAGGTAATCGATGGGCTTATTCCAGTCTGCGGCACTGCTATTGACGTTCCCGTCGTTTCAATGGAAGCCCTCTCTAGATTCGGTAGCCAGTCCGTGAATGTTCCCCGAAGTTCGATAACGCGCAGCCTGAAGCACCTGGTTTCGGATGAAGTCCGTGCCGCGATCCGCAAAGATCCTCTGCTTGCCAAAGCCGAAATTATGATGCGCCGATCGGTAACATTTCTCGGAACTGGCGTTGAACAACGACTGAAATTATCTGTGGGAGGTCCACCTCCCCTGCCCAAAATAGCGGAAAAAATCAAACCTAATATCCGTCTCTCCGCTCAGCAGTTGCGCGGCGTGCGCCACTCATGCGAACTGGCAAAACGCGAAATCGGCTATGTGCCCCAATACTCGTTTCATCAGAGTATGAAAGCGTTTCGTGCCTGGTACAGCGCTCATACCGGGGTAAATGATCCCTCATGGGAGCTATCGCGTTATCTGTGGTTGAAGCCGGAGTTTCTCGTATGAAATTCAGAGTGTCCTCGGCCTCCCGTAGGTCTCGCAGATGTATGCCATGCACGATATATCAATCGTCTCCCGAGCAGCGGTTTGTCATACCTGTAACAAGGATCGAGGTGACATTTCTCGGCAACCGGGCTGGAAGCATTAACGGGCAAGATGGCCGATAGATTCCCATGAGAGATATCCTTGTCACCCTGATTGTTGCCGGTTCACTGCCGTTCATTTTGAAAAGGCCATACATTGGCGTATTGATGTGGGTGTGGATCAGCGTAATGAACCTCCATACCCAGGGGTGGGGGTTTGCCCGGACACTTCCGTTTGCCGCAGTTATTGCGGGAGTGACAATGCTAAGCCTTCTTTTTACCAAGGATTCCAAGAATTTGCCGTTGACCCCTATCACGATGGTTTTGGCCGCTTTCGTGATCTGGATGAATGTATCCACCGTCTTCGCCTTTTATCCGGAGGACATATACGACCAGTGGAACAAGGTAATGAAGATCATGCTCATGACTTTTGTTACCTTCATGCTCATAAAGACAAAGCAGCACATTCAACTTCTCATCTGGGTTACAGTCATTTCGCTGGGTTTTTACGGTGTCAAGGGCGGTCTCTTCACGGTAAAAGGCGGAGGAGAGAATATGGTCTGGGGGCCTGTGGGCACGTTTATTGAAGGAAACAACGAGCTTGCCCTCGCGCTCATCATGACGATTCCCCTGATGCATTATCTTCAGATCATATCCCGAAAAATATGGGTGCGCCACGCTTTAAGCGTTGCCATGCTGCTCTGCGCGGCTTCCGCCTTCGGCAGCCACTCACGGGGTGCATTGGTGGCAATCGTTTGCATGGGCGCCTTTCTATGGCTCAAAAGCCGGCAAAGGTTCCGCCTTGGGCTGCTAATGATTCTAACTGTCCCTGTGCTGGTCTTGTCCATGCCCGAGAAATGGGCGGAGAGAATGGATACCATCAATAGCTATGAGGAGGATGGTTCCGTTCGGGGGCGCTTCAATGCCTGGGGCATGGCGTATAACCTGGCGCTCGACCGCCCGCTGACGGGTGGCGGTTTTGAGGTTGCCACGCCCGATCTTTTCCTCCGCTATGCTCCCGATATTACGGATGTGCCGCGCGCCGCCCACAGCATTTATTTCCAGGCGCTGGGTGAGCATGGCTTTGTCGGTCTCGGCCTGTACTTGTTGCTTGGCCTGGTGACCTGGCAGACAGGGACATGGATTACCCGCAGGACCAAACATCTCGAGGACTACAAGTGGGCATACAATCTCGCAACAATGGTCCAGGTAAGCCTGATCGGTTTTGCAACCGGGGGCGCTTTCCTTAGCCTGCTCTACTTCGACGTTCCGTACTATCTGATGGCGGCCATGGTAGCCACGCGAGTTCTCGTGGAAAGGGAACTGAAGGAAAAAAAGCTATCCGACGTCCCTGGAAAAGGGCGGGGAACGTCACAACAGTTCGGGCAGTTTAGCCCGGCACAACCTATTCGCCGCGACTCGGGCTAGCGCAACCCACTCTTCTATATGATTCTGACTGAGGTTCCTACCGTCGCTGTCGCGTTGTTTTTTGGCCGTGCAGCGAAAGAACGCTGGCCATGAGGGTTTGGGACATGCTCAGGGTGAGCAAAGGCTTTCCGCCGGCCGAGTTTACGATACTGCATGCACATAATGAAAGGATTCGCCAATGAATAAATTACAGAGCCATAAGTGGGACCCCGCCCAGCACTATAAAGATAGCGCGGTGGCCAAAGAATACGACAAGGTGCGCTTCTCAAGTCTTGCTGGCCGGGTGTTCAATAACCAGGAGAAACGCATCATCCAGGAGTGTTTCCAGGATTTGCCGCGAGATACCGTCGTCCTGGATATGCCATGCGGTACAGGGCGCCTGGCTGAAACGCTTCTTGAGTCCGGCCTGAAGGTACATGGAACGGATATTTCAGGAGAAATGCTTGACGTTGCGAGCGAGCGACTCGCCGGTTATGGGAACCGCTTTACTGCCGAGGTGATGGATGCGTTCAAGCTCACCGGAGGCGAGCGGCAATTTGAAGCCACCCTCTGCGCTCGTGTATTGATGCACTTCCCGCTGGAAACACAGATAAAATTCCTGCGAGGGGTAGGGTCGCTGACGCGCAAAAGAATTGTAATCAACCACTCCCTGAGTTCCCCATATCAGCGCTTCAGACGGGGGATCAAAAAACTGCTGGGCCATCAGCAATCGGCTGGTTACCCTATTACCAATGCTGAAATGCAGCGATTGCTCGCGGAAGCAGGGTTTGCCGAGGTCGAGCGCAGGCGTATCAATTCTTTGATTAGCGAGGCTATCTATATTGTCGCAGAGAAAATCCGCTGATCAGGGGACGCCATGCTGCGGTGGATCTATGAGCGTCATTCGTTCTGGGGTTTGCCCTGCTATGCGTGCGGCGGTTCCGATGGCTGGCACACGCTCTTCTGCGGCTGGCGCAGCAACTCGTACATAGCTGTTGCGTGCTGCCGCAAATGCGGGGCGGAACAATTTCTCAAGCGATACCGCCGGCCCGTTAGCGACGATGGGACCTGCCTGGCCCAATGGGAATACGATGTGCTATGCCACTTGAGCAGGGCTGGGTATGCCCCGTCATTTTTGCTGCCCACGGTCTTCCGTTTCGCCGCTGCGACCTGCGCCCTATCGATGCAGTACCTGAGGGGAGAAACCATGGATGAGAGGATGCGGCGAGCAGTTGACAGAAGAGATCTGGATGACTGCTTGCGCGTTTCCGCTATGTGGCTGCGGGGACTACATGCAACGCCACCCCTGCGCGACAAGACCGGAAACGGCCCGGCAACCATGTTGCTGCGGCTGGAGTCGGATTGCGGGTTATTGGCAGGCCGGAATGCAGTGGCGGCGCGAGCGTTGCTTTATATGCGATCCTGCTTGCACAGGGTCAGCAGCCTGCCAGTGGAACTCGTGCCGCTGCATGGAGACTTCAAAGCATCCAACCTGATATGGACAGAGGACGGAATTTACGGTGTCGACATCGGCATGCGTTTCAAGAACGCGGGCGTTATGGATGCCGCGCAATTTATCGCGGACGTGCTTCTCAATCGGTGCAGCATGAAAGCTATTGCAAGTGAGTACGACACAGCTGCTGTTTTGGGGGTATTTCTGGAGGCCTATGACGACAATAGCAAGCACAAATGGCAGATCACAGCCTGGTGGCTCCTGTATTTTTTGCTTTCGCGGTGGGAAGAGGACCGTGATGGTTGGAAACCCTCAATAATTGTCGATCGAGCGTACGTTTCAGCCGTTGCCGAGGTCATGGCATTTTGTGGCAGGAACGGTTTTGCTGAAGCGGCGTAACAGTCTGCTCTGAGGTTTTCTGAATGCAACGTTACTTGACGCATCCTACGAAGCGCCCGGGAAGCCCCGTAAACCGTGAACCGCGGTTCTCCCTGCCAAGCAGGGCGCTTCTAAACCTGTTTTCTCCCGGCGGCGCGCGCAGCCGCTTATCGATCCTGATCTATCATCGCGTATTGCCTCAATCGGACCCGCTGTTTCCGGCAGAGTGCGACGCGCAACGCTTTGACGCGGAGATGGGGTGGCTTAAAGCCTGCTTTAGCGTGATCCCGCTTTCCGATGCAGTGCGCGGCCTGCGTAAAGGCAAATTGCCGCCGCGTGCGGCCTGTGTCACTTTCGACGACGGTTATGCTGACAACGCAGAAGTTGCGTTGCCTATCCTCCAGAAATACGGCATCCCGGTTACCGTTTTTGTCGCGGCGAATTTCCTTGATGGCGGACGGATGTGGAACGATACGGTAATAGAGCTGATCCGCGGCGCACCCGGAGATTCGCTTGATCTCGCCGGCATTGATTTCGGGAAATTCGAAATTGGCACGATTCCCCAACGCCGGCACGCAATTTCGAGACTGTTAAACAAGCTCAAGTATCTATCCATGGAATCGAGGCAAGCCATGGTAGATGCGATGAGCGCCATCATCCCCGTTGTGCCTTCGCGCGCTCTCATGATGACTTCCGGTCAGGTCAGAACATTGCACAATGCGGGGATGGAGATCGGCGGCCATACGGTGAATCATCCTATTCTCGCGCGGATGGAAAAAGATGCAGCCTACGCCGAGATTGGCAACGGAAAGGAAATCCTGGAAGGAATAATACGTGCTCCGGTACGGCTTTTCGCTTATCCGAACGGGAAGCCAGGACGTGACTATCTGGCGGATCACGTGGAGATGGTCAAAAATCTGGGGTTCGATGCGGCTGTTTCAACGGCCGGCGGTGCAGCCACTACGGGTAGCGATTTATACCAGTTGCCACGTTTCACGCCCTGGGATCGCGGACAGGTCCGTTTTACTCTACGGATGGTCCAGAACATGTTGAGGACCGTGGAGAGGGTTTAGCCGTTCCCCCGGGTAATCCCCGGCAGCGTGATGCGTGAAATGCCAGGACAAGTCGGCTAAAGTGGGGAGATTATTCTCCTTTTATGGAATGAGATAGAATAGAGCCACACCTTTTTCATTCGTTGTCCGACGCGATATACGTTGTGCCGTGTTTCTCATAGCACATCCATTTTTTCTATTATCTGTTACTCACCTCATGGAACGACCTATTACAGGCTTTGGGCTTGACAGCGAAGGCGACCCGATAGCGATTCTCAGTTGCGGGCACTCGCAGCATGTACGGCATAATCCGCCATTTATCAACCGGCAGTGGGTCACCACTGAGGAGGGACGTAACAGCATGATGGGACAGATGCTGAACTGCGTCCGGTGTGATAAATTTGAACTCCCGGCAGAGTTCATTCCGTACAAGCGGACCCCTGTTTTTACCGAGGAAACGTTGCCAGCTGCCCTGAGAAAGGATCATTCGACAAAAAGGGGTGTGTGGGCGAAGATTCGGGTCGAAGAAGGAAAACTTCGGTATCGTGTTGCCTCCCTGGGAGCGGACATGGAGTTGTCAGAGGACAGGATTGGAATTGTTGTGCCGGAAGTCCTGCATAACGTGGAGGCTATAGGCCCCATCCGTTTTTTCGTCGAATTTTACAGGGCGCCGGATCAGGATGGTCAATGAAAGGGCGCCGATATCACGCTGGCGGTTGTAGCCGGGTTTTGATGGTTTGATGGGGCGGGCGAGCGCGGCGGTCGGAGCCGGGATCCTTGCGGAGGCACTCATCATGGCGAAAACAGCCACCACCAGGGCGCAGACCACGGGTCCGCGTTCAAGTGCGGGGATGGCAGCTGGCGTGATTGCGCGATAGCAACGGCTGAGCCCGGCCTCAGGCTTGAGTCGATGATCGGCGTGTAGCCTTCTACGGGAAGAAAAGTGGCATGGAATGAATTATTCCAGTTGGAAAGTCCCCGGGAAGTAAGTCCGGAGTTGAGGGGATGGGTGGCCTGTTGGGCATTAATAATGGGGTTTTGCTCTGAGCCATCGTAATCCACGTGCCCGCTGAGCTCGTTACGAAGGAACGAATCTTCATGCGCCCACCAGAAAGATCCTGGGTGCTCTCCATCGAGGAAAGAGACAATTCCTAGCCTGCTTCCGCTTCCCGCCCAGTTGATTGCATTCGCCGCGTGCCCCAGGGCGCCGTCCCAGCAGTGCGGCGAGGTTAGCGCCGGAACGCATTTTCCGCCGCCATTCGCGCCCGCCGGGTCATCTGTCATGTTTCCGGTATCGCCGCGTATGGCGTGGAAATCAGCATCGGACGAGGTGATGAAAGTTCGATCCCCGCGTGCCGCTTCTATCTCCGTTTTGTTTTTAAGAATGCCGGTGTAGTCCGGTGTAGCGTTTGGCTCGCCGGGCACTCCGGTTAAAAAAGCTTCTCCACTTTGTATCACCAGCACGTCAAACGCGGCAAGGTCTGGCGGCGGGTTGGCAGCCTCCCAGTAAGTCAGGTTCCAGCGTACCCCATCGTTTTGCGGAAGGGTATGCGCCAGGCTGGACAGGTGCGAAACTTTCAGGCGATATTCGGAGGCGGCATCGGCATAGGTGTACCATAAAACCGCTAGTGGTTCGGCTCGCGTTAGCGGACTCAAGCCGAGTCCTGCCGCCAGCATCGCCAGCAAAACCAAACGGCAAATGTTGTTCATCGTCCCGATCCCATAGCTGATGTGCAGAGAAGTAATCCGGCGGCCTTTTATTTGCACCCGGTTCCACCAGGTAAAAACAGACAATTCGCGAGTCCTGAGTTTAATCGAGCCTCGAGAAAGAGGGCAACCAGAAATAACGCTTGAAACCTGTTTTGCCCATAGATCCGGGAGGCGCGCCGCCCCGCTTGCCACATAAGGCGTCGAGCTGTGGGGGCCAGCTGTTTTCCCGCAAGTCCTTGAACCGTGCGTCCCGGTTCCCGCAACCCTGGTGGTCTGGCCGATTTTTCCAGGCTTATTCCAGGGTCGGAGGGGTGCTTTCCATTGACTGGCGTGCTCAAGCAGATTAAAATCCGCGTGTTTTTGAAATACGGCCATGCCGGTTAATTCACCAGCGGCCCGAAAGAAGAACCCGAAGAGCGGCGTCGGTTGAAGAATGAAAATCACGTCATCCAAGAACAGACGTTCATGAGCCCGGTGTCACGTTAAGCAACTGCTTCGCGGACGCTTTCCGGTAGACGCCAACAAATGCCCTGGATACGAAACAAGCCCGTACGCATCGTCATGCGTTGGCAGTTGATCGTCACTCTGGCGATGGTGCTGGCCTCCGGACTCGTGTGGGGGATCCACGGAGCTGCATCCGCCTTGCTGGGCGGGGTAATCAGTATTATTTCCGCGGCGGCGTTCTCGGCGATTATCTCGCGGTATGCGGGCGCTACCGCTGGCGGCGTGCTGATAACGGCGATCAAAGCTGAAGCAGTGAAGATTGTCGTCATGGTTATCCTGCTCTGGCTAGTCCTGACGTTGTACACAAACGTTGTTGCGGTGGGATTCATCGGAACGTTCGCCCTCACGGTTCTGGTTTTTGGCATGGCTTTATTCGTAGCGGATGACACAAAGGCTGATCGCGTTAAACAGTTTGAATAGGTAAAAAATGGCAGCAGGCGCGGAACTTACCCCGACTTCATACATGACGCACCACCTGACCTACTTGACCACGTCATTAGGTGAAGGGGCTTTCTGGACATTGCACATCGATACGCTGGTCATGTCGGTGCTGCTCGGTATCATCAGCTTCGGTTTCCTGTGGTGGGTAGTGCGTGGCGCAACATCCGGTGTTCCCGGCAAGCGCCAGGCGTTTGTCGAGCTATCTATCGAGTTCATTGATGAGCAGGTCAAAAGCACTTTCCACGGCGACCGGCACGCGTTTGTCGCCCCCGCAGCGCTTACCGTGTTTGTGTGGGTGCTGCTGATGAACACGATGGATCTGTTGCCGATAGATATTATGGCGGGGTTTTACGGGCTGCTGGGGATTCATAACTGGCGCAGCGTCCCCACCACCGATATCAATACGACGTTTGCGCTCGCGCTCTCGGTATGGCTGCTGATGATTTTTTTCAATGTAAAGGTGAAAGGGCTGGGCGGCTGGATACATGAATTGGTCTGCACCCCCTTCGGCAAAAACCCCCTGTTGTGGCCAGTCAATATCCTGTTCAACCTGGTCGAATACGTTTCCAAGCCTCTTTCCCATTCCCTTCGGCTTTACGGAAACATTTACGCGGGTGAAATCATTTTCCTGCTGATCGGCATGTGGGCGGCTACCGGTCTGGCGGGCACCATATTCGGCACCATGCTCGGTGCGGGGTGGGCCATCTTCCATATTTTGATCGTCACGTTACAGGCGTTTATTTTCATGATGCTGACGGTTGTGTATCTTTCCATGGCGCACGAGTCGCACTGATTCGAGCTTCCGTTTACTAAATTACTATTTACTACCACGACGAGAGGAAAAACGAGATGGACAATTTGCAATACTTGGCGATGATTCAGGCCTACACCGGCATTGGCATTGGCCTGATGATCGGCCTCGGCGCAGCTGGCGCGTGTATCGGCATCGGCATCATGTGCAGCAGCTTCCTGGAAGGTGCGGCGCGTCAGCCGGAAATGATCCCGACACTGCAAGGCAAAGTGTTCCTGTTGCTCGGGCTGATCGACGCCTCTTTTATTATCGGTGTCGGCCTGGCGATGCTTTTCGCGTTTGGCAATCCCCTGCTGGCTGTCGTCAGCTAATACGCGTTCTCAGGTACGTTATCGAAGGCTAGCCATGAATATTAACTTTACGCTTTTTGCCCAGGCAATGGCGTTCGCCATATTTATATGGTTTACGGTCAGGTTTGTCTGGCCACCGTTGCTGCGCGCCATTGAAGACCGGCAGAAAACCATCGCCGACGGGTTGGCCGCCGGTGAACGGGGCAAGCATGAAATGGAGCTTGCCAGCCATCGGTCAGCCGATCTGGTAAGGGAAGCGAAACAACGGGCGGCTGATATCATTGCCCAGGCAGAAAAACGCGCCACCGAGATTGTTGACGAAGCAAAGGCGGCGGCGAGAGATGAAGGTGATCGTATTCTCGTCGGCGCAAAGGCAGAGGTTGAGCAGGAAGTGTTCCGCGCCAGGGAAACCTTGCGACAGAATGTAGCCGACCTGGCGGTGGCAGGCGCCTCAAAAATTCTTCGCCGCGAGGTGGATGCCAAGGCGCACGCCGATTTGCTTGCGTCCATCAAGGCAGAGCTCTGAGCAATGGCCGAAACCCGCACCGTCGCCCGGCCCTACGCCGAGGCCGTTTTTAAACTGGCAAAGGACAAAAACGAGCTTGCCGCCTGGTCCGGCATGCTGCAATTCGCAGCTGCCGTAGCCGCCGATGAGCGTATCCGCGTGCTCATCGGTAACCCGAAGGTTCCCGCCAGGCGGCTGGGCGAGTTGCTTCTCGGCATTTGTGGCGACAACCTTAGCGCTGAAGGTCGCAACTTCATTTTGCTGTTGGTGGAAAACGGCAGGGTTGAAATACTGCCAGAGGTGAGCGAAATGTTCGAGCAGCTCAAGACGCGCCACGAAGGCGTGTTGGACGCGAAAATTATCTCCGCATTTGCGATGAATGAGACCCAGTTGCGCGATCTTGTGACGGATCTCGAGGCGAAATTCAAACGCAAGATAAATGCCAATGTCACCGTCGATGCGGGATTGATCGGCGGGGTGAAAGTCGAAATCGGCGATGAAGTACTCGATGCCTCCGTGCGAGGTCAACTGGAAGCCATGGCTGTTGCACTTAAAAGCTAGGAGTTATTTGAAATGCATTTAAATCCATCCGAAATCAGCGAGCTGATCAAAAGCAGAATTTCCGGGCTCGACACCTCCGCGGAAGTCCGAACGCAAGGCTCCATTGTTTCAGTGACCGACGGTATCGTGCGTATCCATGGCCTTTCCGACGTCATGCAGGGCGAGATGCTGGAATTTCCTGGCAATACATTCGGCCTTGCACTCAATCTCGAACGCGACTCGGTCGGTGCGGTGATCATGGGTGCCTACGAACACCTTACCGAGGGCGATACCGTCAAGTGCACCGGCCGTATTCTCGAGGTACCGGTGGGGGAGGAGCTGAGAGGCCGCGTGGTCAACGCGCTGGGGCAGCCAATCGATGGCAAGGGCCCGATATCTACGCAGCATTCCGAGCCGATTGAAAAAATAGCACCCGGTGTGATCTGGCGCCAGTCTGTGAATCAGCCCGTGCAGACCGGGCTGAAAGCTATTGATGCGATGGTTCCGATTGGTCGTGGGCAGCGTGAATTGATTATTGGCGACCGGCAGACTGGCAAAACGGCGGTTGCGGTGGACGCGATCATCAATCAGAAGGGCGAGGACATGACTTGCATCTACGTTGCGATCGGGCAGAAAGCCTCGTCCATCAGCAACGTGGTTCGCAAGCTGGAAGAACATGGAGCGATGGAATACACGATTGTCGTCGCTGCCACCGCATCCGAGTCTGCAGCCATGCAATTCATCGCGCCGTACTCCGGCTGTACCATGGGCGAATACTTTCGCGACAGCGGCCGCGACGCCCTGATTATTTATGACGATTTGACCAAACAGGCATGGGCTTACCGGCAGATTTCACTGTTGCTGCGGCGCCCTCCAGGCCGCGAAGCATACCCCGGAGACGTATTTTATCTGCACTCGCGCCTGCTGGAACGCGCGGCGCGGGTCAGCGCTGCTTACGTGGAAAAAGCCACCAATGGTGCAGTGAAAGGCAAGACGGGCTCGCTTACCGCTCTTCCGGTAATCGAGACCCAGGCGGGTGACGTGACCGCTTTCGTTCCCACCAATGTGATTTCTATCACCGACGGCCAGATCTTCCTGGAAACCGATTTGTTCAACGCGGGTGTCCGCCCGGCTATCAACGCCGGTGTATCCGTGTCCCGTGTTGGCGGCGCGGCGCAGACAAAGGTTATTAAAAAGCTGGGCGGCGGCGTGCGTCTTGCACTCGCACAATACCGCGAGCTTGCCGCGTTTGCGCAGTTCGCTTCTGATCTCGACGAGGCGACCCGCAAGCAGTTGGAACGCGGCAAAATGGTGACGGAATTGATGAAGCAGCCACAGTATGCGACGCTGAGCGTATCCGAGATGGCTGTCACCCTGTTTGCAGTCAACAAGGGGTATCTGGATGATGTGGAAGTGAAGCGCGCCTTGGCTTTTGAATCGGCGTTGAAAGGCTTCATCCGGAGTAAATACGCCGCCATCATGGAAAAAATAGAAACCACGAAAGATCTCGACGCGGCAGGCGAGAAGGAACTAGAGGCTGCGATTCAGGACTTCAAAAAGAACGGAACGTACTGACCGATGGCTGGCAGCAGGGAAATACGCACCAAGATCAAGAGCGTAAAAAATACGCAGAAGATTACGCGCGCCATGGAAATGGTCGCGGCTTCAAAAATGCGCAAGGCGCAGGAGCGCATGAAAAAGGCGCGGCCGTATGGGGAAAAAATTCGAAACGTGGCGGCGCACATGAGCCGGGCTTATACCGAATATCGCCATCCATTCCTGATTGAGCGCGATTCGGTGAAACGGATCGGCATTGTCGTAGTCACGTCCGACAAGGGTCTGTGCGGCGGTCTCAACACAAACGTGTTGCGCATGGCCGTGAGCAAGATGAAAGCCTGGGAAGGCGAGGGCGAACAGCTAGAGGCCTGCTGCATCGGCAACAAGGGTTTTGGCTTCATGAACCGTATTGGTGCCAACGTCATTTCGCACGTCGTCGGGCTGGGTGATGCGCCGGATCTTGAGAAACTGATCGGGGCGGTGAAAATCCTGCTGGACGGGTATACGCAGGATCGATTCGATCGCGTGTATATTTTTTATACTCGCTTTATCAATACCATGAAACAGGAGCCGGTGATGGAGCAGTTGCTCCCGCTCTCCGACGAACGGCTTAGAGCGGGCGACGGTCCTACCGGGCAGCGCGGCGTGTGGGACTATATCTACGAACCTGAAGCCCAGCCCGTGATTGACGACGTCATGGTGCGCTACGTCGAGGCGCTGATTTACCAGGCCCTGACTGAAAATATGGCATCCGAGCAATCGGCGCGGATGGTTGCCATGAAGGCTGCTTCCGATAATGCCGGAAGCGTTATCGACGAATTGACGCTCATCTACAATAAATCACGCCAGGCGGCTATTACCAAGGAGTTGTCGGAAATCGTCGGCGGTGCGGCAGCAGTATAAATATTTTGATTTAGCATTTTAGGGACCAACATGAACCAGGGAAAAATTGTTCAGTGTATCGGCGCCGTGGTGGACGTCGAGTTTACGCGCGAAGAGATGCCGCGGGTATATGATGCCCTCGTGCTTGAGGGAACGGAACTAACGCTCGAGGTGCAGCAGCAACTGGGAGACGGCATTGTGCGCACCATTGCGCTCGGGTCTTCCGATGGGCTGCGCCGGGGCATGATGGTGACGAACACAGGCGACCAGATCCGGGTTCCGGTCGGGACCAAGACTTTGGGTCGGATCATGGACGTCCTGGGCAGGCCGATAGACGAGATGGGACCCATCGGCTCGGAGCAGACGATGTCCATTCACCGGAAGGCGCCGGCGTTCGATGAGCTTTCCGCTTCTACCGAATTGCTGGAAACGGGCATCAAGGTTATCGATCTGGTATGCCCCTTCGCCAAGGGCGGCAAGGTTGGGCTGTTCGGTGGCGCAGGCGTGGGCAAGACTGTCAACATGATGGAATTGATCCGTAACATCGCCATCGAACACAGCGGTTTTTCGGTCTTCGCCGGCGTTGGCGAGCGGACCCGGGAAGGGAATGATTTCTATCATGAAATGAAGGATTCCAGCGTGCTGGACAAGGTGGCGCTGGTTTACGGGCAAATGAACGAACCGCCCGGCAACCGTTTGCGCGTGGCGCTAACAGGCCTGACCATGGCGGAATATTTTCGTGACGAAGGCCGGGACGTATTGCTATTTGTCGATAATATCTACCGTTTCACCCTGGCGGGCACGGAAGTTTCGGCACTACTGGGCCGGATGCCTTCTGCGGTGGGATACCAGCCGACGTTGGCGGAGGAAATGGGGCGGCTCCAGGAGCGTATCACTTCCACCAAGTCAGGCTCCATTACATCCATTCAGGCCGTTTATGTACCTGCGGACGATTTGACCGACCCCTCGCCGGCTACGACTTTCGGTCACCTGGACGCGACCGTGGTGCTATCGCGCGATATTGCCTCGCTTGGGATATACCCCGCAGTCGATCCTCTCGATTCCACTTCGCGGCAGCTCGATCCGCTGGTGGTGGGCGAAGAGCACTACTCTACCGCGCGAGACGTTCAGCAAACCTTGCAACGCTATAAAGAGCTGCGCGACATCATCGCCATCCTGGGAATGGATGAACTTTCTCCCGAAGACAAACTGGCCGTGGCGAGGGCGCGCAAGATTCAACGTTTTCTTTCGCAGCCATTTAACGTGGCCGAGGTGTTTACCGGCTCACCCGGAAAATATGTCTCCCTGAAAGAGACCATCAAGGGGTTCAAGGGTATCGTTGTGGGTGAATATGATCACCTTCCCGAACAGGCATTCTATATGGTTGGCGGCATAGACGAAGCGGTAGAAAAAGCCAAGACCTTGCAATAGAATATGTGCAAAAGCCAGGAGCGCCGGACGCAGGCGATCGGCTCGATAATGAATGGGAATTAAAATGGGCGTGTTTCATGTGGATATCGTTAGCGCGGAGGAATCCATCTACTCCGGCCCTGCCGAATTTCTGGTGGCGCCAGCGGAAGGGGGGGAGGTGGGAATTTATCCGCAGCATACCCCGATGTTGACGCGAATTAAGCCGGGGTCGGTGAGGATCAAAGCACCGTTGCAGGAAGAAGAGCTGGTCTACGTATCTGGAGGCATGCTGGAAATTCAGCCGGACGTGGTAACTATCCTGGCTGATACCGCCGTGCGCGGCGCCAATCTCGACGAAGCGAAAGCGAATGAAGCCAAGAAACGGGCGGAAGAAGCCATGAGAGACCGGTCCTCCGCGATGGACTATGCCCGGGCCCAGGCTGAACTCAGCGAGGCGATCGCGCAATTGGCCGCGATCCAGAAACTGCGGAAGCGCGGGCATTGATCCCTTGCACTCCGGCAAAGGGCGGCAATGACCGCCCTTTTTTTAATGGGATCAAACCAGAAATGACTGGAATCTCCAACCGCATCAGCCGGCGTGCCGTGCTTGGATTTACTGCGAGCTATGTGATAAATTAGCCCTACCCCGCTAACCCATTAGGCCAATTGTCGGCTTTGAAGCGGTTGCCTTAAAATGCACTTCCTGGGCTGAGTTGCCGCGTTCCCCGGCGCAAGCCAGAAATACACACCCTGAAAAAGCCGAAGCCACTTACTATCCCTCATTGATGTGTCTAAACTGAATATCGTCATTCTCGCGGCCGGGCTCGGCAAGCGCATGCACTCCGCGCTGCCCAAGGTTCTGCATCCGCTGGCAGGTAGACCGCTTCTGGCGCATGTCCTCGATACTGCGCACGCATTGTCGCCGCAGGGAATCTGTGTTGTTTACGGGCATGGCGGCGCCGCTGTGCCAGAGGCAATTAAGGATAAAACCCTGACCTGGGTGCAACAGGTGCCTCAACTGGGCACCGGCCACGCATTGATGCAGGCATTGCCGCATCTGGACGAAGAAGGCGTCACGCTCGTCTTGTACGGGGATGTTCCGCTTACCAGTGGCGAAACACTGCAAAGGCTGATCTCAACGGCAAGCGAAAGCGCTTTTGCCCTGCTGACCGTGGACATGGCGGATCCGGCTGGCTACGGCAGGATTGTGCGCAATGAAAAGGGTGAAATCGCCGCTATCGTCGAAGAAAAAGATGCCAGCGAAGCGCAGCGTCAAATACAGGAGGTGAATACAGGCATCATGGTGATTCCGAGCCGGCATCTCCATGGCTGGCTGCATAAACTGGAAAACAACAACGTCCAGAAGGAATATTATCTCACCGACATTGTTGCAATGGCCGTCAAGGATGGCATCAAGGTGGAGGCCGCGAGGCCGGATCACCCGTGGGAAACGACAGGAGTCAATAGCAAGACCCACCTGGCTGAGCTTGAGCGTACCTACCAGAATGAGTATGCAAAAAAATTACTCGAACAGGGCGTTACCCTGGCAGATCCGTTCCGCATCGATATCAGGGGTCAACTTTCCTGCGGCAAAGACGTAATAATAGACATCAATTGCATTTTTGAGGGCCACGTGCAGCTGGACGAAGGCGTAAAAGTAGGTGCTCACACCGTGTTGAAAGACGTCAAGGTCGCTGCCAGGTCGGTTATTGCGCCTTTCAGCCTCATCGAATCCTCCGAAATAGGCAAAGACTGCCGTATCGGTCCTTATGCCCGTATTCGTCCGGGAACGCGGCTCGATGACGACGTTCATATCGGCAATTTCGTAGAGGTCAAGAATAGCGCAATTGCGAGTGGCAGCAAGGCGAACCACCTGAGTTACATCGGTGATGCCGTGATTGGCAGGAGTGTAAACATCGGTGCCGGGACTATTACGTGCAACTACGATGGCGCGAACAAGCACCAGACCATCATCGAAGATAATGTTTTTGTCGGCTCGGATACCCAACTGGTTGCCCCGGTGACGGTAACGCAAGGCTCGACGATTGGCGCCGGTTCCACAATAACCAGGGATACGCCGCCTGAAACGCTGACCTTGTCACGCACCAGGCAGATGAGTGTTGGCGGATGGAAGCGGCCGGTAAAGAAACCGAAAGGCGCAGATGAAGCATAGAACCGATGAGTTAAGGGAATTTTCCCGTACCGGGGTCAGCCGAAGGGGAGGAGCTATTTAATGTGCGGAATAGTTGGCGCGGTTGCAAGAACCGATGTTGTTCCTACCCTGCTCGAAGGTCTGCGCCGTCTTGAATACCGCGGGTACGACTCCGCCGGGATCGCCCTCAACAATGGCGGCCTGCATCGCCTGCGCACTACCGGGCGGGTGGCGGAATTGAACAAGCTTGCGGTTGAGCAGAGCTTTAGCGGAGAGACCGGGATCGCCCACACCCGCTGGGCTACCCACGGCGCTCCTTCCGAGCGCAACGCTCATCCGCATTTTTCGGGCGAGGCGCCACAAGTGGCGGTGGTGCACAACGGCATCATCGAGAATCACGAGGGACTGCGCCAGCGTTTACAACAGGCCGGGTTCGCTTTCGTCTCCGATACCGATACCGAAGTTATCGCTCACCTTATTTCTTTTCACCTCAAGCAAAACCCCGATTTATTCGAGGCGGTGTGTCGTTCCATAGCGGAATTACAGGGCGCGTATGCCATTGCAGTCATGGAAGAGGCGCGGCCGGAACGCATTATCGTCTGCCGCAATGGCGCGCCATTGCTGCTGGGATTGGGAGAGGCGGGCAATTATGCAGCTTCGGATGCTTCCGCCCTGCTGCAGGTAACGCGGCGCATGATTTATCTGGAAGAAGGCGATGTGGCCGAACTGCACTACGACGGATACCGCATCGTCAATTGCCTTCATGGTGGGCGCGCGGAAGTATCGCGCATGGTGCAGCAAAGCGAATTGACCAACGAAGCGGTGGAAATGGGGCCGTATGCCCATTTCATGCAGAAGGAGATATTCGAGCAACCGGGGGTGGTGGCGAACACCCTGGAAATGGTTGTAAACGCCCAATCCATTTCGCCGCGGCTGTTTGGCAGCGAGGCCGAGGAGATTTTCAACAAAACCTCCAGCATACTGATAATCGCCTGTGGGACCAGCTACCATGCCGGTCTGGTTGCGCGCTACTGGCTGGAAACGGTGGCGGGAATACCGTGCAACGTCGAAATTGCCAGCGAGTATCGCTACCGTAACCCTGCGGTCGGTCCCCGCACACTGGTGGTGGGAATCTCCCAGTCGGGAGAAACAGCGGATACCCTCGCCGCTCTCAGCTTCGCAAAATCGCTGGGCCACAGCCACAGCCTTGCTATCTGCAATGCGGCCGAAAGTGCTTTGGTGCGTCAGACAAACCTGCGCTTTCTTACACGCGCCGGACCGGAAATTGGCGTGGCCTCCACCAAGGCGTTTACTACCCAGCTCGCGGCGCTGATGTTGCTTACCATGACCCTGGCGAAAATGCGCGGCAAATTATCCGGAGAGGGCGAGCGCCTGATGATCGCCGCGCTGCGTCACCTTCCCGTTGCCCTCAAGCACGCATTGGAAGTGGAGCCCGAAGTCAAAGCCTGGGCGGAAGGATTTGCGGAAAAACGCCATGCTCTCTTTCTGGGCCGAGGCATGCACTATCCCATCGCCATGGAAGGGGCACTCAAGCTCAAGGAAATCTCATACATTCACGCCGAAGCCTACGCTGCGGGGGAACTCAAGCACGGTCCGCTGGCGCTGGTGGACAAGGACATGCCGGTAGTTGCCATCGCACCCAACGACGCGCTGCTGGAAAAGCTCAAATCCAACCTGCAGGAAGTGCGTGCGCGTGGCGGTGAGCTCTATGTTTTCGCCGATGCCGATTCCCAAATTACCGAAAGCGAAGGCGTGCACATTATTCGCCTGGCGGAACATGCCGGACTGCTGAGTCCTATCCTCCATACTATTCCCCTGCAATTGCTGGCTTATCACGTTGCATTGCAAAAAGGTACTGACGTCGACAAGCCGAGAAACCTGGCGAAGTCGGTGACAGTGGAGTAGTTACTCATTACCGAATTGCAGGGCCTTGGGGAAAAACCGTGGCCCGCCCCTTGTTATTGATGCCCGACCAGCAGCGATACCGAAGCAAGGGCCGAATATCAAGGATATGATCGTAGCTGCCGGGGCGGCCATAGCAGCTAGCGCCCTGAGCACGGCGAAAACCGTTTTCTATGCCTTCCGCCACGACGGGAGATATTCCAGCAAGCTCTTCATTCAAATGTTCTTTGACGCACTCGCGGAGACTGTCCGTATTTGTGGTTTAGATTTGTGAACGCGGTGGGTTCCCAGGCTTCGCGTGAAAGGGTGATACCTTTATATCTCCCTCACGCTTACGGGCTTGAGCAATTGCAAAGCTGCTCTGCATTCGCATGAGCGTGTCCATCGAAGCACCAAAGGCCTTCTCGATGCGAAGCGCCATTTCTGGCGATAGCGAAGCACGCTCGTTGAGGAAGGCGGATAGCGCGGGGCGTGTCACCCCTAACGCCTGCGCAGCCTCAGTCACCGAAAGCCCAAGAGGCTCGATGATCTCCGTTTTAACTAATCCGCCGGGATGAGCCGGGTTCTTCATGCGGACTCCCTGCACTGCGCCCATGATCCACCTCCTTCTTAGTGATAGTCCTCATAATCGAGGTCGATGATTTCGACCTCGGATTGCTCGATGCGAAACGTCATACGCCAGTTTTTGGTTATGAAGAGGCTCCATGTGCCTTTACGGTCTCCGGTAAGTTGATGGGCTTTCCAGCCAGGCACCGTCCGTAGCTCATCCTCTCTCTCCATATCTTGGAGAAAGGAAACGATCTTGCGGACCTTCGGCACGACGGCCGGTTGAAGGCCAGACAAGTCGTCATTTTCGATAAATCGGTGCAATCCTTTATGGATCACGTTCCTGATCTTCATAGCTGATGCTGCCAGAGCGAGTGTATTGTGTCAAGCCACACATTACATAAAGGATGCTGGGTGGTGCTTATCGGACCGGCGTGGGCGGACACTCGAATTCGCAGGCCTCGCGGCCCTACAGATTTAATACCAGCAACAGCTTTCGCTGCCGGCCTGTGGAGGTGCAAATAATGCTTTCACCCTGCCTGGCTAGGTATTGGGCTGGCAGCGACGATTGGAATTGTAATTCGCGGACCATTACTCATACCGCAGCGCCTCCACCGGTTTCAGTGCCGCTGCCTTTCTCGCGGGATAAAAACCAAAGAATATCCCTACCGCCGAGGCAAACGCGAACGCCAGCGCGACCATGCTGAAGGTAATTACGACCACCATATCCGCCGCCCGACTTACTGCCCAGGCGCCGCCAATGCCTATGGCAACACCTATGAGCCCGCCCAGGATGCAGATTACGAGCGCCTCCAGCAGGAACTGGGCAAGTATGGCGCGGCGGTTGGCGCCGATGGCCATGCGGATGCCAATTTCGCGCGTGCGTTCGGTCACGGATACCAGCATGATATTCATGATGCCGATGCCTCCCACCAGCAGCGACACCGATGCGATTGCCCCCAGCATAAGCGACATTACCTTGGCTGCTCCCGTCGCCACCGCCGCAAGCGCCGCCATGTTGCGCACGGTAAAGTCATTTTCGGTGCCTTCGGGGATGCGGTGGCGCTGGCGCAGCAACTGATTCATCTCAGTCTCGGCTTCATCCATCACCTCCGGCGATTCAGCCTGCGCCATCATGAAACGTATCGTCCCCGGGAACTGGTTGCCAAAAATCTGCCGCTGCCCCGTTGTGAGCGGGATAAAGACGGCGTCGTCCTGGTCGCGCCCGTCGAGGCTTTGCCCCTTCGCGGTGAGCACACCTGCCACCACAAACGGGCTATTGGTGATTCGCACGGTTTTCCCCACCGGGTCTTCATCGCCAAACAGGTTCTGAACGGTTTGCTGCCCTAGAATCGCAATACGAGTGGCGGAGCGCAGATCAGCCTCAGTGAACAAGGTGCCGCTTTCCACACCCCAGTTCCGCACGTTAAAGTAGTCAGGCGTCACGCCGGTGATAACGGTGCTCCAGTTGTTCGCGCCATAGTTCAGTTGCGCCGTCCCGGATAGGATGGGTGCAGTGGCTTTGATCGAGGGCAAATGGGCAATTGCTTCGGCATCCCCCATTGTCAGGGTTTGCACGGCGCCGCTACCGGAGCGCAGGGCGCCTGAGGAGGTCGCGCCAGGCACGACAATGAACAGGTTGCTGCCCATCGAGCTGATCGCTTGATTTACCGTGGTTTGCGCGCCCTGACCGACCGCGAGCATCAACACTACCGCGGCCACGCCTATGATCATGCCGAGCATGGTCAAGCCGGTGCGCAGGCGGTTGAGCCGCAATGCCCTTAGCGCTTCGCCAATAATCGCTAGAAGGCTCATGCGTGCGCCCCGTCATCATGCACTACGTGTCCGTCCTGAAAACGGATTACCCGCTGCGTATAGGCAGCGATGTCGTCTTCATGAGTCACAAGCACAATCGTGATGCCTTGGTCCCGATTGAGTTGTTGAAAAATCGCCATGATTTCACGGCTGGTCTGGGTATCGAGATTGCCGGTAGGCTCGTCCGCGAGTATGAGCTGCGGATTATTGACCAGCGCCCGGCTAATGGCAACGCGCTGCTGCTGCCCCCCCGAGAGCTGATTCGGCTGATACGCGGCAAACCTCCTCAAGCCGGTCTGATTTAGCAGTTCCAGCGCCCGCTTGCGGCTGTCCGAGCGGCTCACGCCCGCGTAGAGCAAGGGAGCCGCGACGTTATCCAGTGCCGTCATGCGCTTCAGCAGATTGAATCCCTGGAATACAAACCCGATGTTGCGATTGCGCACGCGTGCAAGTTCATCGTCCGAAAGCGACGCGATATCGCATCCCTCAAGCCAGTAGTGGCCGCTGGTAGGGGTATCGAGGCAACCCAGTATGTTCATCAGGGTCGATTTGCCCGAACCCGAATGTCCCATGATCGCGACGAAATCTCCTCGATCTATTGCGAGGTTCACATCGAAAAGCACCTGGCTATTAACCACCCCGCCCTCGCCCCCTTCGAGACTCCCGTCCAGGCTATAGACCTTGCTGAGATTCTCCACCCTGATTAGCGGGTTACCGGAAACGTCATGATGCATGAGCGGCGTCATCAGAACATTCTGAACCTGAGCTTACTCCCGGACTTATCCTTTTCGGCTACATCGCGAATGATCAGTTCATGGCCCTTCGTGATCTCCCCCTCCAGGATTTCGGTGAAATTGTTATCGGCAATACCGGTTTTGACAGTGACCGGAACGGGCTTCCCATCTTCCAGACGGTACACCCGCTGTTTGCCTGGCTCCCGCGCGCCCGGCGGTGGGATGTCCGTATCTTCGGCTGGCTTGTAGCGTAGCGCGGCATTGGGGACACGCAGTACATCCAGCTTCTGGTTGACGGTGAAACGTACGTTCGCGGTCATGCCCGGCAACAATGCCCCATCGTCATTGGATACCGCCACGATTACGTTATACGACACGACATTCAGCTGGATGGTGGGGTTGAGGCGCACCTGCTTTACCGTGCCGGTAAACTCCCGCTCCTGGTAAGCATCTACGGTGAAGTGCACTGTCTGGCCCAGACGCAGCTGGCCGATATCCGCCTCCGCCACGCTGGTATCGATCTGCATCTGGCCCAAATCCTTGGCGATCTGGAACAAAATGGGCGTCTGAAAACTCGCCGCAACTGTCTGGCCGATGTCCACGTCGCGCGCGATTACGATGCCGGAGATGGGCGAACGGATAACGCTGTAGTCGAGACTGGTTCGGTCGCGTGCCCACTGGGCTTCGCTCACCGCAAGCTGGGCACGGGCCGCTTCCAGCTGCTGTTCTACTGTTTCCAAAGCATCGGGAGAAATAAATCCCTGCTCCATGAGTGCGCGTTGTCGGGCCATCCTGTTCTCGGCCAGCTTCAGGCTGGTTCGGGCGTTTGTCACATTGGCCTCCGACTGCCGCAATTGCGCCTCAAACAGCGACGGATCCAGTTCTGCCAGTATCTGCCCCGCCTCGACTTCGTCGTTGAAGTCTGCGTGCAACTTATATATCGTGCCCGACACCTGGGTACCGACGTTAACCAGTACCACCGGGTTCAGAGTGCCGTTGGCGGTAATGTTTTGCACGATATCGCCCCGGTCAACACGCTGCGTTTTGTACCTTTCCTGCATGGAATCCGGTTTTGTTTGCCAGTACCACAAGCCGGCCGCAGCCAATAGCAGTGCCAGGATGATGATGAACGCCTTGCGGGACGGAGTAAAGGCCATAGTGACTGAGGAGTATCCGTTGCCAGGCGGGGAAAAGGACGAAAGGCGGGATGTTACCCGAGTATAAGCAGTTTATAAAATAGACCTAAGCCAAAGTACCGACGACTATCCTGTCATGGGCAGCAGGGTCAACCGGCAACGCTGGTATGGGGTGGACAGCGGAGGTGAGCCGCTGGGCAGGACTGATTGTCCTCGACCGGGACAAAACCGCCCCGTAGCTGGAAGGCTATTTTTTTTCCTGATCGGCGGCGAGTTCGCGCAACTCCTTAAGGCGCGCTTCCATACTGGATGCCCGGTAAAAATCCCCGTCGCTATTCTTCAATGCAATCTGCAGCTGTTCAACCGCAGCTGCAAAATTACCCAGTCGCGAATACACTTCCGCCAGTGCGCGATGCTGCGCCGCGATATTTCCTGCCGCTTCGTGAGCTTGCGCCTGCAATTTGTAGAGACGCACGTCATTTGGGGTGAACTGCAGTTGCTGGCTAACGAACTTGAGCGCCGCATCAGTATCGCCATTGCGGAGCAGCGCATCTGCGTAGTCGTAGATTAGAGCGCGGTGCTGGGGAAACGTCTGTAGCGCTTCCGTGTAAATGTCGAAGGCTTCCGTCTTGTGTCCTGCGGCGAGCTTGACACGAGCCGCGAGGGTTTCAATCATGGCGTTGTACTGCGACATGTTGCCTTTAACCTGAATCGATTTCCCCAGCCGGTGATTCTCCAATGTTTCATCTGCTTCATCATCTAGCAAGCTTGCATACAGGCGTGCCAGTTCCTTATCTGCTCGGGTAAAGTTTCGGCTGCGCAATAGTGCATGGATGAGCCCATAGCGTTCCACAGTTTCATTGCTATAGCGCTTTTCCTGCAAAAGTAAGTCGAAGTACCTGACTGCGTCCGCGGGCTTTTCCATGGATGCTCGCAGCTTGGCCCGCACCAGCTGAAAATCCATGCTATCGGCAACCTGACGGTAAGGCATGCCTTGGGTGCGGTTGTCGATATCAGCGATGCGTTCATAAGTAATGGGGTGGGTTCGGAGATACGACGGAGCACCGCTTTCCTGGAATCGCGAGGCTTTTTGCAGGCGCTCGAAAAAGTCCGACATTCCGTTTGGATCGAGACCAGCGCCGATCAGTATATTCAGGCCAATGCGATCGGCCTCTTTTTCATGGTCCCGGGTGAAGTCAAGTTGTTTCTGGATCTGGGCCGCCTGTGAGCCAACCAGGACAGCCTGCGCTGCCTGAGGGTTGGAACGTGCCGCCAGGACAGCCAGCGCTACCGCCGCAAGAGAAGTCATCATGCTGTATTTTTGTCCCGCGATCATGCGCGCAAGATGTTTTTGTGTAACATGCGCAATTTCATGCGCCATTACACCGGCCAACTCCGATTCGGTTTGTGCCGCCAGAATGAGCCCGCTGTTGAAGCCCATGAATCCTCCGGGCAGCGCAAACGCGTTGACTGCAGGGTCCTGCAGGGCAAAGAACTCGAATTCCTGATCGGGATGGGCCTCATTCGAGCTGAGAATCAACCTGTTGCCCAGGTTGGTCAGGTACCCGGCTATTTCGGCGTCATCCAGATAGCTGCGGTCTGCACGGATCTCAGACATGATTTTCAGGCCGAGTTCGCGTTCCTGGCGTGGCGATATGGTGGTCTGGGATACGTCGCCCAGCTCTGGCAATCCATCAGCCAGAACGTTGGCCGCAATTAACATTGGCAAGCTGGCGATTAAGTGACTCAATTTCATGTCGATAAGATAGCGCTTCGTCGCCGAAGTTCCGTCCACCCGTTCAACGGATTGCTGAGTCAGGATAGGCATGGCGGAACAGGGCACCGATACACGGCTTTGAAGGAAGCAACAATGAAGCATGCGACGTTTCAGCGAGAAAGGAATATTTGCATCCTCGAGGCGGTTCGAATTGATAAGATGGAACGCTACCAGTTACCAACCTGGGCGCAGATTATCCACCCGCGGCTGGTAGCGGGGGCGGTTAGATAGCCGCCTCATCCGTTTCTCCGGTTCGAATTCTCATGACCTGTTCGATGCTGGTGACAAAAATCTTGCCGTCACCGATCTTGCCCGTGCGCGCGGTATTGGCAATAGTCTCGATAACGCTGTCCACAAGTTCCTCAACCACAACTATTTCGAGTTTTATTTTAGGTAAAAAATCCACCACGTATTCAGCACCGCGGTAAAGTTCGGTATGGCCTTTTTGCCTGCCAAAACCTTTAACCTCGGTCACGGTAAGCCCGCTGATGCCTATTTCATTGAGCGCCTCGCACACTTCGTCGAGTTTGAAGGGTTTGATGATGGCCTCTATTTTTTTCATGCAATATCCCTTTGATTGGTTATTTTTTACTGAAACCCGCCCCTCGGATTCGGCGATTTTACTCGAGGACCTCGCGCCTGCGTGGGGGATCGTTCAGGGCTTCCTTAAGCTGCAAGTATTACGGACTGATGACAAGAAACGGCAAAATTTCTTTCCCCCGATTCAATCCAGGCAGCCCGCTAAAACCGATCCTGATACTTAGATGTGGTCGGATAACGCCAATCCTTGCCAAAGGCTCGTTGGGTAACGCGAACTCCCGGCGCAGCCTGGTGGCGCTTGTACTCATTCTGGCGAATAAGCTGCACGACGCGGCGTACGTCCGCTTCGGCAAAGTCCATGTTTAACATGTCGGCAAGCGATAAATCACGTTCTACATAAGCTTCGAGGATGGCATCGAGTACCTCATAAGACGGCAAGCGGTCCTGGTCGGTCTGGTCGGCGCGCAGCTCGGCTGAGGGCGCACGGGACATAACACGCTGGGGGATGACGTTCCCCAGCGTGTTACGGTAATGGCAAAGGCTGTACACCATGGTTTTGCTCAGGTCCTTCAATATAGCAAAGCCGCCCGCCATGTCACCGTACAAAGTACAATAGCCGACGGCTGTTTCCGACTTGTTGCCGGTGGTGAGTACGATCGAGCCATATTTGTTGGATAACGCCATCAGCAAGCTGCCGCGTATTCGCGCCTGCATGTTCTCCTCGGTCAAGTCAGGCTCGTCGTGGGGCAGCGAGGCGAATTCCCTCGCAAGCGAGCCCTTGAATTCACCAAATATCGAGTCGATCGAAATTTCGCTGTAGCGAACGCCAAACGTCTCAGCCATTGCGCGCGCGTCCTGCAAACTTATATCGGCGGTGAATTGTGAGGGCATCATTACCGCCTGCACCTTGTCTGCGCCCAGCGCATCGACTGCGATCGCCAGAGTAAGTGCCGAGTCTACCCCCCCGGATAAACCCAGTAGTACACCCGGCAAGCCGTTTTTGCCGACATAATCCTCAAGACCAACGCTTAGGGCCCGATATATACTTGCTTCCACGGTTCGCGGCGGTACAATTTTCCCCTCTACGGGAGTTTTGTTTTCCAGTTCGATCAGGCCAAGGGTTTCCGTGAATTCCTCCAATTGATGAGTCAGCTCGCCTTTGCCATTCATGGCAAAGGAAGCGCCATCAAATACCAGTTCATCCTGTCCGCCCACCAGGTTGACATAAACCAGGGGAATGCCTGTTTCACCGATACGTTGGCGTACGAGCTGATGGCGCAGGTCCAGCTTGCGCATATGATAAGGAGAGGAATTCAGCACCAGTAGTGCGTCCGCTCCGGCCTCCCTTGCGCGAGTGGCTGTGCCTCGTTCCCAAATATCCTGGCAAATGTTTACGCCAAATTTCATACCTTCCAGTTCAAATATGCAGGGATCGGAACCGGGCACGAAATAACGCCGCTCGTCGAACACGGAATCGTTGGGAAGGAGGTTTTTGTAGTATGTCGCTATGATTTTCCCGTCGCATATTACCGAGGCGGCGTTGTAGAGTTTATCTCCCTGGAGATGAGGATGCCCTACCAGTAGTGTGACGCCACTTACTTCCCTGGCCATATCGGCGAGTGCGCCTGCGCATGCATCGCGGAAACCCCTGCGCAGTAACAGGTCTTCCGGCGGATAACCGGACAAGGCCATTTCGGGGGTAATAACCAGTCCCGCCCCGGCATTTTTTGCCTTGCTAACGTAATCGAGAATCTTCCGGACGTTACCGCTAAGGTCGCCTACTGTACAATTAATTTGGGCAATGGCGAGCTTCATGTTGGAAGGTGCTATTTCGTCATGCTTACGTCGCCCGCTGGGCTTGACAATCTACCGAATAATACCAGAATGGGGCGTGTTCCGTAGGCTACCGATCGGTTTAGCACAAAGGCCCAAGCGCGAAAAATTCTATATGGCCCCACAATTTGAACTAAAGATAACGGATTCTCTTAACGATATTCCGGCTACAGCGTGGAACGCCCTGGCTGGGGACGACCCCTTCTTGCGTTACGAGTTCTTGGCGGCCATGCACGAAACGGGGTGTGCTTCGAAAGAAACGGGCTGGCTACCGCAATTCGTCACGCTTTGGGAAGGAAGTGTCCTGCGTGGGGCAATGCCGCTTTATCTCAAGAATCACTCTTACGGAGAATATGTATTTGACTGGACATGGGCAAATGCGTATCAGCGCTCCGGCTACGCTTACTATCCGAAGCTGCTAAGCGCGATACCTTTCAGTCCGGTGACAGGACGCCGATTGATGGCGGAGAACGCGGCGCATCGGGCGCTGCTTATAACGGCTGTATTGAAGCTGGCAAAAGATCGAAATGCGGAGTCGGGAGTTTCCTCTTTTCACTGCCTGTTCCCGCCCGAGCAAGAAGCGCTCGAAATGGAGCGAGCAGGCATGACGCTGCGCCAGGGTATTCAGTTTCACTGGAGCAACCGGGCCAACGGAGGATACGAAAGTTTCGACGCCTTTTTGAAGGAAATGAGTCACGACAAACGCAAGAAAATCCGGCAGGAACGAAGCAGGGTACGAGTAGCCGGCGTTCATTTTCAATGGCTCTCAGGACGTGAGGTAACGAACGAGCACTGGCGGTTCTTTGCCGGCTGCTACAATAAAACCTATCGCGAGCACGGTTCCCTGCCGTACCTTAATCTCGAATTTTTCGCGCGGCTGGGTAGAAGCATGCCGGAGAATGTTCTGCTGATTCTGGCGTTGCGGGAAGGCAGACCGGTTGCCGCCGCGCTTAACTTGCACAGCGCCCGCGTACTGTACGGACGCTACTGGGGGGCGGCAGAATTCGTTCCGGGGCTGCATTTCGAGACCTGTTACTATCAGGCTATCGAGTACTGCATTGAAAATGGCATTACCCTGTTCGAGGGCGGCGCTCAGGGGGAACATAAGCTTGCGCGCGGCTTTCTTCCCGTTCGCACCTGGTCGGCACACTGGCTCGCGCAACCGGTATTCGCGGCGGCTGTCGGCCGGTACCTGGAGGGGGAAGCACAGGATGTCGATCGTTATCTGAATAAGCTTAACGGGAATTCGCCTTTCCGGAAAGAATTTAGAGAATAGCCGGCACATGCTGCTTCCATTGGCGGGACATCGGCTACTCCATTGCCTGCCTATCGCCCGGAAAAGGCGCCTGAAGATGTGAACTTGAATATATATACCATCACTTCCTGATGAAATTCTGCAGTAATTGCGGCACCCTGGTGGAGTTGCGTGTTCCTGAAGGCGATACTTTGCCGCGCCACGTTTGTGCCGCGTGCGGGGTTATTCATTATCAGAATCCCAAGATCGTGGTGGGGTGTATCCCCGAGTGGAAGGACCAGATACTTTTATGTCGCAGAGCCATCGAACCCCGTCAGGGCTTGTGGACTCTGCCAGCTGGTTTCATGGAAAATGCCGAGACGCTGGCGCAGGGCGCCGCACGCGAAACCCTGGAAGAAGCCAATGCCCGGGTGCACATGGGGGATCTTTACGCTATTTACAACCTGCCCCAAATCAATCAGGTGCACGTGTTCTTTCGGGCTCAGTTGCTGAATCTGGACTTCGGACCAGGAATCGAAAGCCTGGATGTCCGGCTTTTCACTGAAATGGAAATTCCTTGGGAGACGCTGGCTTTTCGCGTCATACGTGAGCCCCTGAAGCGCTACTTCGACGAGCGCCGCCAGGGACAACTTGGCTTTCACATCGGTACCATAGAAATGGGCAAAACGTGAAGGGATAAGCCAAGGTTTCGCTGGTGCGTCGGCGCGTCTCTCGCGGCTCATAACGAGTCCCCGACATCAAGGCGAGAGCCTTTGCTGCTGGCAGAAAGCGGCCGGCAAGAAAACGGGGCGAAAGCCAACGCTTCGAGAGTTGCATATTCACTGGTGCGTTCACGCCGTCATCACCATGGTGTTACCGTCAGGATGATGAATATCACCACGAACAAAACGATGCGAACGCTATCACAATGCTTTGGTCATCGCGACAAAACCCGTGTTGGTCGAAGAGCGTTTTCAGGGCTTCCTTAAAAGACTGTCGTTGCAGAACCGGGAAGAAGTTACTCGAGCGATACCATCTTGGAACGCGCGATCGGGGGATTGTTGGCAAAATAACGCTTGATGCCGGCGAGGATAGCCTCGGCCAGCTTGTCCTGGTATGTGCTATCTTTCAATTTTCGCTCTTCCTCAGGATTGCTGATGAAGGCGGTTTCTACCAGAATGGAGGGAATATCGGGGGATTTGAGCACGGCGAATCCTGCCTGCTCGACGTTGCTTTTGTGCAGATGGTTGATGCCGCCGATTTTCATAAGTACTTCCCTGCCAAGCTTGAGGCTGTCATTAATTGTTGCCGTTTGCGATAAATCAAGTAACGTTTGCTTGAGATAGGGGTCCTTGATGTCCAGATTGACCCCGCCGATCAGGTCGGCTTCGTTTTCCTTTGTTGCCAGCCAGCTGGCGGCGGCGGAAGTGGCGCCCCGTTCCGACAGCGCATAAACGGAAGAACCCCGCGCATGGGGCTTGATATAGGCATCCGCGTGCACGGATACGAACAGATCGGCACTAAATTGGCGCGCCTTTGCCAAGCGCATCGGTAGCGAAATGAAATAATCTCCATCACGCGTTAGTGCGGCGCGCATGTTGGGTTCCTTGTCTATCTTGGCTTTGAGCTTTCTCGCGATCGCAAGCGTAATAGTTTTCTCATACGTGCCGCTGCGGCTTACTGCACCGGGATCTTCGCCGCCATGCCCGGGGTCGATTGCGACAGTTATGAGGCGTAACATTTCAGGCTTATTTTTCCCTGGTGCTTCCGCGCTCCGGCCGGATTCTGCGGCGTTCGATTCTGCATCGGAGCCGGCCTTTAATGTTGCTGCGTGGTTTTGATGCAGAAACGCCATTAGGGGGTCGGGAGGGATGAGCGGATAAAGGTCCACCACCAGCCGGTGGCCATATTCGCCAATCGGTTTAAGTACGAATGCTTGCGGCAGCGCCTCGGTTTTAAGGTCGAGCACCAGCCGTAGTACGTCCGGTTTGAAACGGCCAATACGCACCCCTCGAATGTAGGGATCGGCTGCGTCGATCTTGCCCGGAAGTTTTTCGAGCTCCGCTGTCAGCGGGACGTATTCAAGGTCAATCACCACCCGATCCGGATTTTTGACGGTGGTGAGGGAATACTTTATTGGCAAGGCGGATTCGAGTGTCAGGCGGGTATACTCGGGCGCCGGCCAGACACGGACTGCACTAATCGTCGAAGTAGCGAGCGCCGCGTTGCCTATTGGCAGAAGCAGCGCGGCCATCGACAGGAAACCGGCTATTGATGAAATACGGGGGCCCTTGCGGCAACCGGAAGGTTGCATGGCCAGAATGTTGTCTGGGAATCCCGGAATAAATCCACGGAGCAGCGCACCGCCTTCCGGGGGGCGTTTCGGAGGAGAGAGGTGCCTTGGTGTGGTGTTGGCATCTAGTTGGAGATTGCCGCCAACGGGGAGGAAAAACCGCTGCCATCTTCGCTTCCATGGCAGGCGCGGAATGATTCCATCTGCCAAAGCCGCGATGCGGAGGAAGTTATTCACCGTTGTTTTGAGCCGCGGTTTGCCAATGTTTCAAACACAGTCTGCCCGCCTCCGTGTCCGCCTTAATTTCGATATTGCGGCCCGTGTCCAGAATATGGAAGAGGAATGTGATATCCGCCGGGGGCACCAGGCCGTCTGCTTTCTGGGGCCATTCCACCAGACAGATGGAGTCCGCGTTGAAATATTCGCGGAAACCTGCTTCCTCCCACTCTGTGGGTTCGTTGAAACGATAAAAATCAAAGTGATACAAGTATAACCTAGAAATTTTATAAAGTTCAACCAAATTATAGGTCGGGCTTTTCACTTTTCCTGTATAACCCATGCCGCGCACGATCCCTCGCGCCAGCGTGGTTTTGCCGGCACCAAGATCGCCGCAAAGGAAAATGACGAGCCCGGGATGCAATACCTCCGCGATCTTCGCCCCCAACGCCTGCGTTGCTGTTTCATCGGGAAGCGTGCGGACAAAGTAGTCCCGTCCGGGGTGATGTATCGCGCCAGAGCCGGTATGATGTGAGTTATGCAAGAAAAGACCTCCAGAAATCCGCTACATCCATCTCCTGACCCGACGGTTGATATAACCCGCCTTCCGGATGCCATCAAGGACTGGGCCCGAGAGCTGGGCTTTCAGGAAACGCGCATCGCCGACGCGAAGGCCGATATGGCGCAAGCCGAGTCGGGCTTGCTGCAGTGGCTGAACAAGGGTTATCACGGCGAAATGGATTATATGGCGAAACACGGCACGCGTCGCACCCGTCCCGCGGAACTTGTACCCGGCACCCTGCGGGTAATCTCGGCGCGCATGGATTATTTGCCTGTCGCGAAAGATAGCTGGCGGGTGCTGGAGGATGGCGATAAGGCTTTTCTCTCCCGCTATGCTCTTGGGCGCGATTACCACAAGGTGTTGCGCTCGCGCCTGAAAAAACTTGTCGAGCGAATCGAAAAGGAAGTGAAACACTTCAATTACCGGGTGTTTACCGATAGCGCACCCATAATGGAAGTGGAGTGGGCGCAGAAATCGGGTGTAGGCTGGCGCGGCAAACATACCCTGTTGCTTTCACGCGATGCCGGCTCAATGTTCTTTCTGGGCGAAATCTATACGGACCTTCCCCTTGCAGTGGACAGCCCCGTTGGCAATTATTGCGGAAGTTGCACCAGGTGCATTGATATTTGCCCAACGCGCGCGATTGTCGCCCCCTATCGGCTGGATGCCAGACGCTGCATTTCTTACCTAACCATTGAGCACAAGGGCAGCATCCCTGGATTGCTGCGCCCCCTGATCGGCAATCGCGTATACGGTTGTGATGACTGTCAGCTCATCTGCCCCTGGAACAAATTCGCGGCAAAGTCAGGCGAGGACGATTATGCCGTGCGCAACGGGCTTGATGACGTGTCCCTGGTCGAGCTGTTTGGCTGGAGCAAAGCAGAGTTTGATTCAAAGCTTGCAGGTAGCGCGATCCGCCGCATCGGTCATGAACAATGGTTGCGCAACCTCGCGGTGGGGTTGGGCAACGCCCCGACGTCTGTGGCGGTGGTCGCCGCATTGCGGGCGCGGATCGATGATCCCTCTCCACTGGTGCGCGAACATGTGCAGTGGGCGCTGCAAAACCACGATAAGACGTGTGTTTGAATACCATTTTGGAAGAAAGGTGCCGTGGGGGCAGGTAAACTACGGAGACCTGTTCGACCGACTAACCGACGTACTAACGAAGGGTGTGTACTAAAGTACAATGTGCTGCTGCTGCTGAAGTTGATAAGATGCGAAGGTGGAATGCAATATTTTAGGTCGCCGGGAATTTACCATAAAGGCGTATAGCTGGGGATATGTCTTTCGTGCGCCAGCATACCGGAAGGTATGAGTTGATGAGCGGATTCGAGATTCCAGGTTTGGGTGTGACCCTCTAGTGGATGCGTAAAATGTTATTATGAAAAAACAAAAACCTACAGTTGCCGATTTCCCTTGTGGATGGAAATACTTCGCCAGGCATTGAATTACATTGTCTTGACAGAGACATTGACTTATAGCATCTTTATTTTCCGTTAAAATCAATCCGCCTCCCTGCCTCACTTCATCTTCCATAATCGCAAAGAGGAATCCCGTGAACGTTCTGCATATTCGTACCATGAAATGGCTGGCCTGTTTTGTTATCGCATTTCCCATCCTCTCCCTTGTCGGCTGCAAGTCGTATCCGCCTCTTACAGGCGTCGACCCATATGTGGGACATGACTACCTGATCGGTCCTGGGGATAGCGTGGATATCATCGTCTGGCGAAACCCGGAAGTGTCCATGGCCGTGCCAGTTCGGCCGGATGGGAAAATTACGACTCCTCTCGTGGAGGATCTTCCCGCCAGCGGAAAAACATCAACACAACTTGCGCGCGATATCGAAGAGGCCCTCTCTAAATATATCCAGCAGCCGGTCGTAACAGTAATCGTGACACAGTTTGTGGGGCCGTATACGGAGCAAATAAGGGTTATAGGCGAGGCCGCCGTACCTCAGGCGCTCCCGTACCGCGAAGAAATGACGCTCATGGATGTTTTGATTGCTGTAGGCGGCATAACGGAGTTTGCGGCAGGCAACAAGGCCAGAATCATCCGCATGGTAGACGGGCAACAGCGGCAGTTCAGCGTGCGACTGGATGACCTGATCCGGGACGGGGATATTTCCGCTAACGTGCCGATGCGCCAAGGCGATGTTCTGGTCATACCCGAAAGCTTTTTTTGAGTTTTTTGCCAGTTGCCCTTGTTCAACCGGAAATTAGAAAATCTAATCTGATTGGGCGGTGATAGTGTTTTTGCTATGACATAGGCGTGTTCACGATATTTTGCTGTGCGAGTTGCTGTCGATCGCTTTGCTGATTTCTTCACTGAAGTGCACAAAACTTTGGGCTTTGCAACGGCGCGGCTCCTGTTCGGAAGGGTCCGCGATAGGGGCAAGGTTTCTTGCGGTCAATTGATTAAACAATACGTTTACACAATACGCTTTCCAATATTTTGCCGCCAAGGCATGGCGGCGGTGGTATCTCTAAGGATCATTTGAGGCATGGAGGAACTGACATCCCAGCTGTTGACGTACCTGAAGGGAGTATGGAAATATCGCTGGATTGCCGTGGCGGCCGCCTGGATTTTTGCCATTGCGGGCTGGATGGTGGTTTACAAGTTACCGGATGATTACCAAGCGTCAGCGCGAATTTATGTTGACACTCAAAACGTCCTGAAGCCACTGATGGCGGGCATGACCATTTCGCCCGATCTGCAACAGCAGGTGTCCATCATGAGCCGGACGTTGATCAGTCGCCCGAACGTCGAAAGGGTTGTTCGCATGGTCGATCTGGACATCAAGGCCAAGGATATAAAAGACCAGGAAAGGCTTGTCACCGAGCTGATGGAGAAAATCAAGCTTGGAACAACGGGGCGTGATAACCTCTTTACGATTCACTATAACAATCCAAACCCGAAGCTCGCGAAAGACATAGTTCAATCCTTGTTGACGATTTTTGTCGAAGGGGGTCTTGGAGACCAGAGAAAGGATTCTTCCTCTGCACTGCGCTTTATCGATGAGCAGATACAAAGTTACGAGGAGAAACTGAGCGCGGGAGAGAATAACCTGAAGGCGTTCAAGCAAAAGAATATTGGCTTGATGCCGCAGCAAGGCACGGATTATTACTCGCAGTTATCTCAGGCAACGGAAGACCTTAGCAAAACCAGGCTGGATTTACGGGAGGCCGAGGAAGCGCGTGATGCGATCAGGAGGCAAATTACGGGCGATGAACCCATTCTCCTGGTGGATCAGAATGACACGATTTCATCCATCATCAATGTGGAGCTTGACTCGCGCATTGATGCGCTGAACCGGAACCTGGATACGCTGAGACTGAATTTTACCGATCTGCATCCAGATATTGTCGCGGCCAAGCGGCTGATCGCCCAGCTTGAGGAGCGAAAGCAGGAAGAAGCCAAGCTGGTAAAGCCCAGCAATGACCCCGGAAAGAATTATAGCCCCATGCTGCAACAGCTCAACGTCGCGTTGGCCGAAGCTGAAGCGGATGTGGCTTCGATGAGGGCCCGGGTAGAAGAATATACTTCTCGCTACGAGCGGCTGAAATCGCTAAGCAATGCTGTTCCCCAGGTCGAGGCAGAACTCGCTCAACTCAACCGCGATTATCAGGTGAACAAATCAAATTACGAGAAACTCCTGGAACGTCGCGAATCGGCAAAGATATCGGGGGAACTGGGGTCTGCCACGGACCTCATGTCGTTTCGGATCATTGATCCGCCAACCGTGCCAGACATGCCCACGGGGCCCAATCGGGGCGGGCTTTTTTCTCTGGTTTTTCTTGGAGCCCTGATAGGCGGGGTGGGGATTGCATTTGTCATCAGCCAGGTTCGCCCGACCTTTCACAGCCAGATGAGCCTGCGTGAAATTACCGGCAGGCCAATATTGGGTTCAATCCCCATGATCTGGACCAGCAAGGAAAAGATTAAGCGCAGAAAGAGGCTCTATGCATTCGGATTCTCTTTATTATCGTTGCTGGGCGTCTACAGCGGGCTAATGGTAAAGATGGTGTAAGCCGGGACCGCGCTCCCGCGAAGAGAAGTGACTTGTCGACAGAAAACGTGTGAGGTGAGCGATCTTGCGTCAGTTCATGAAAATCCCGTAGCACCGAGGGCCCATCCTGGCGACGGCCAATTTGTCACATTGACAGTGGAGAAAGCGTGAGCATTATTGAAAAAGCTGCAGTTAAGCTTGAAGCCGAAGGAAAACACAAGGTCAAACCAGTTGCCCCCGATTTTTCCGTCGGGTCCGGGACGGAGCCGGGCGGCGGGATTGATAATCCAAAGAACGAAACGCGGCGCGGCGTTGCGGCAGGCCCTGCCATAGCGTCGAAGCGCATTACCCTTAACCTTACGAACATGCGCCAGTACGGGATCGTCACGCCAGACGAGGGAAGAACGCAAATAGCCGAGCAGTTCCGCGTTATCAAGCGTCCCTTGCTGACCAATGCGTTCAACAAGGGGCCGGGGATGATCAAGAATGGCAATCTGATCATGGTCACCAGCGCTCTTGCGGGAGAAGGAAAAAGCTTTTGTACCGTCAATCTGGCCATGAGCATTGCAATGGAAATGGATCGCACGGTGTTGCTAGTGGATGCCGACGTGGCACGCCCGACGTTACCCAAAATTCTTGGCTTGGGAACGGAGAAAGGTTTGCTGGATATTCTTCTCGAGGAAAACCTCGACCTTGCGGATGTCCTGATCAAAACCGATATCGAGAAGCTGACTCTTCTGACGGCGGGAAGGCGCCACTCGCATTCGACCGAACTTCTGGCAAGCCAGAGTATGGCTGATTTGTTGAAGGAGCTGGCGCAGCGTTATGCTGATCGCGTCGTTATTTTTGATTCCCCCCCTCTTCTCCTGACCAGCGAGGCGCGTGTGCTTGCGAGCCAGATGGGGCAAATCGTCCTGGTGGTAGAGGCTGAAACAACGTCGCAGGAGGCGGTGAAGGAAACCCTTCGGCAGATCGAATCCTGCGATGTGGTCAATCTGATCTATAACAAGACCAGATCGTTTTCTGGCGGGGAGTATTACGGTTACTATTACCATGAAAGCGCCTGAGAATAATTGCCGTGGCATCGGGCATCCGCTTGTTTACGCCGTCGCAACGGTGATGCTGGGTCTATCGGCCTACTCCGAAGCGGCCGAGTGGTTGGTAATTCCCCGGCTGGATTTGAGAGAAACCTATACCGACAATGTTAGATTGGGTTCTGGAGGGAGTGATTTTGTTACCCAGATAAATCCAGGCCTCTTGCTGAACGGTACGGGACGCCGCTTCAGGCTCGATGCAGTATACATGATGAACAACCTCATCTATGCGGAGAACAGCAACCTGACCAGGATGAGGCATCAACTGAATGCCAATGCAACGGCCGAGTTGATTGAAGATTTTTTTTTCGTGGATGGAAGGGCGACGATCAGCCAGCAGAACACCTCCCTGGTTGGACCGCAAGCAATTGATAACGTGAATGTGACAGGCAACAGGGCGGACATCAGGACTTTTAGTGTGAGTCCTTATATCCGCCACCGGTTCAAGGATCTCGCTTCAGCCGAGGTGCGTTACTCTCGTAATATGGTGAGTTCAAGCGCCAACGCTCTTCGCAACAGCCAGGGAGACAGCTTTCTGGTCGGTGTGAACAGCGGCAGCGCTTTTAATACGCTTCAGTGGGGTGCGAACTACAGCAATCAGATGATCCACTTCGACAGGACCGGCCGAACCATCGAACTGGAGCGCTCGATAGCAAATCTCCGCTATATGGTTACGCGCCAGTTCGCTTTGACGGCCACTGGAGGATACGAAAGGAATAGTTTTATTTCAATCCGAGGGAATCCATCCAGCCCTACCTGGACTGCGGGATTTGCGTGGGCGCCCAGCCAAAGAACGAACATTATCGCCAATGCGGGGCAACGGTTTTTTGGCGATACTTATTTTGTCCAGGCCAACCACCGTACACGCTTGACCGTCTGGGATGTTGGCTATGACGAAAATATCACGACTTTCAACCAACAGGCCATGGGCGGTGCAGGAATGGGCGCTGGAGGATCCTTCAGCCAACTCCTGGCTGCGCAAAACCCCAGCCTCAATCCAGCGCTTATTCAGCAAAATAGCGACGCGCTTCTGGGTGGCGGGGTTTTTGGCAGTTTTTTTGACCCCACCAATTTTTTAACAAACCGGCTCTTCCTGCAAAGGCGCTTGCAGGCGTCCGTCGCAATGAACGGATCGAGAAACACGGTGCTGTTGCGAGGATTCAATATGACGCGCCAGGCATATTCCCCGGATGATACGGATGCCGACCTGATCGGCGCATCAAACGCGGCGTTGTTTGCCAATACACGGCAGACCGGCGGCAACGCCTTGTGGAGCTACAGGGTTTCCCAGCTCACCCGCGCCAATCTCACTTTTGGATATACACGATTCACCTTTCTCACCACCGACAGAGTGGATGATTTACGTCTATTCAGGGCAAGCGTCTCTAGGCAGTTGCCGCAGATTCTTCCCAATCTCTTCAGCATGCTGGAATATCGGCATAATAACCGGAGCTCCAACCAGCCCGGGGGGGATTATCGTGAAAATGCCGTCACCGCCTCCCTGAACATGAGTTTCTGACGGAATCAGCCGCATGTATGCATCCTACTATGGCTTCCGGGTCAAGCCGTTCCAACTGAAACCGGATCCCGGTTTTTTCTTTGCCAGCAAGGGCCATAACAGGGCGATGGCCTATCTTGAATATGGGCTTTCCCAGGGAGAGGGATTTATTGTTATTACCGGCGATGTTGGCGCAGGCAAAACTACACTGGTACGCAATCTTTTTCGCAAGCTGGAGTCCGGAAAAATTCATGCTGCGCAGATCGTCAATACCCATCTCGATTCCGACGACACATTGCGGATGGTGGCGGCAGCGTTCGGACTGCCTTACGAAGCTGCGAACAAGGCTGCGCTCCTGATCGGTCTCGAGCAGTTCTTTCGTCAATGCGACAAGCAGGGGAAGCGCGCCCTTCTGGTCGTCGACGAAGCGCAAAACCTCTCGCGCCGGACCGTGGAAGAATTAAGGATGCTTTCCAACTTCCAGACGGATGACAAGCCCTTGCTGCAAACTTTTCTGCTGGGGCAGCCAGAGTTCAGGAAGACCCTGCTTAGCGGCGACATGCAACAACTGCGGCAGAGAGTGACTGCGACATATCATCTCGGGCCAATGGATTTGGCGGAAACCCAATCTTATATAGAGCATAGGCTTACTACTGCCGGGTGGAGCGGTAACCCGTCGTTCGACGAAGACGCCTTTGCCGTGATCTACGCGTACACGGAGGGAATTCCAAGGAGGATCAATACCTTGTGCGACCGTCTACTGCTGATGGGTTGCCTGGAGCAATTAAACCGGTTCGGCGGCCAGGAGGTCAGCGACGTAATCCGGGATATACAACAGGAATTCGAGGTACCGATTACAGCGAATGTGGAGGACTTGCAAGGAACCGCGTCTACCCTGGAGACGGAAGAGCCCCTCCTTCACCGGGAGAGCGTAGATCAGCGCCTTGCTGAGCTGGAGGCTTCCGTCGTTTCTACGCTGGAACTGCTAAAACAGGTTCTTTCCCTCGCCAGTGTCAACAAGAATTTTAAGGAATAGGAGAGCTAATGGTCTCTCCGATGAGATGTGGGATACCGGGACAATGTTTTTCCGGACAGTCCGCGATGCAGCATCTTGCCCGATGCTTTAGGCAAGCAAATAGAGTGCGAGGCCATCAACACGAACAGAACGATATTTTATGATGGGGATATCCGAATGAATCCGGCATTCATACGCAATGCAATGACCGTGGACGTAGAGGATTATTTCCAGGTTTCAGCTTTTGCATCCCATATTCCAAGGGAGGCGTGGATGTCCATATCCTGTCGTATAGAATCCAATATGGACCGCATCATGGCCTTGCTGGATGAGGAAGGCGCAAAAGCCACTTTCTTTACGTTGGGATGGATTGCCGAGCGTTATCCTTCCATGGTAAAGCGCATTATCGCGAATGGCCATGAGCTTGCCAGCCACGGATGGGCCCATCATCGTGTTTCTGATCAGCAGCCCAGTGAATTTGGCGAGGATATTACCCGAAGCAAGGCGCTTCTCGAGGATATCAGCGGCCAGGCGGTGCTAGGTTACCGGGCGCCAAGTTTTTCAATTGGCCGGCATAACCAGTGGGCATTGGATATTCTGGAAGAGGCAGGCTATCGCTACAGTTCCAGTATTTACCCTATCCAGCACGATCATTACGGCATTCCCGATGCTCCCCGTTTCGCCTATTACCCCCGCAGCAATGGAAGATTGCTGGAATTGCCTATTACGACGATGCGTCTTTTCAGGCGGAATATTCCCGCGGGCGGCGGGGGTTATTTCCGGCTTTGGCCTTACCCGGTTTCAAGATGGTTCCTGAAGAGATTGAACCAACGGGAGCAGCGCTCCGCCATCTTTTATTTCCATCCTTGGGAAATAGACCACGAGCAACCGCGTCAAAAGGGCATCAGCATGAAAACACGCTTCCGCCATTATCACAATCTTCACCGTATGGAAGCGCGGGTCAAAGCCCTCACTCGCGATTTCACGTGGGATCGCATGGATCGTATCTTTCTGGAATAAGACGGGAATGAGCTGCAGGATGGATGTGCTCCAGGACGAGTGCGAGGCCCCTTCTCTTCAGGCTGCTTCGCTAGCTGTACACTTGCTTGAACCAAAAGATGCGCAGAAATGGGACAGGTTCGTTATATCCGACTGCCCCGAAGCCACTTTTTTTCATCGGACCGGCTGGCAAACGATAATTGAACAAGCGCTGGGTCATAAAACATGGTTTCTCTACGCGGAATCCGACGGGAAAATTCAAGGCGTGCTGCCCTTGGCCCAGATCAAAAGCCGTCTTTTCGGTCACTCCTTAAGTTCGCTTCCATTTTGTGTATATGGCGGTATTGCTGCGATATCCGAACCGGCTCGGGAGATTCTGGACCGCGCTGCCCAGACGCTTGCGTCGCAACTGCACGTAGGCTACCTGGAGTACCGTAATTCCACGCTGCACCATCCGGAATGGCCGATGAAGGACCTCTACGTGACATTCCGCAAGGAAATGGCTTCAGAGCCGGAGCAGAATATGCAGGCCATACCACGCAAGCAGCGCGCGATGGTGCGCAAAGGTATCAAGGCCGGGCTGGAAAGTGTCGTAGATGAGGATACCGAACGTTTTTTTTCAGCCTATTCTGCAAGCGTGCACCGCCTTGGCACTCCGGTCTTGTCCAGAAGATATTTCCGGCTGCTCAAGGAAATTTTTGCCGACGATTGCGAACTGATGATCATCACAAAGAAAGGACGAACCGTCAGCGCGGTCATGAGTTTTTATTTTCGAGAGGAGGTCCTGCCTTATTACGGGGGCGGTACGAGCGAAGCCCGGGAGGTGGCGGGAAACGATTTCATGTATTGGGAGCTGATGCGGCGTGCTTGTGAGAAAGGATATCGGACGTTTGATTTTGGGCGAAGCAAGCGCAACACCGGGTCTTTCGATTTCAAGAAGAATTGGGGATTTGAACCGCAGCCGCTCTACTATGAATATCAGCTGCATGGGGCCAAAGCAATGCCCGACCATAATCCCCTCAATCCCAAATACCGTATGTTCATCAAGGCCTGGCAAAAGCTTCCCTTGAGTGTGGCCAATCTCCTTGGCCCCCATATAGTAAGGAATTTGGGTTAGGGTAATGCAGGAGCTTCTTTATCTTGTTCACCGGATCCCCTACCCCCCGAATAAGGGTGACAAAATACGGTCTTATCACTTGCTCAAGTATTTGAGCCGGCACTATCGTATCCATCTCGGTACCTTTGTCGACGACCAAAATGACCTGAAATACCTCGACACCGTCAGGGATTTTTGCGGCGACACTTTTTTTGCGAATCTCCGCCCAACAGCTGCGCGCTTGCGCAGTCTGTATGGCCTGGTTTCCCGCGGGCCGCTCACCTTGCACTATTACCAGGACAAAGGATTGCAGGATTGGGTGAATGATGTGCTTCAAAGGAGGCCGATCAAAAAGGTACTGGTTTTTTCCTCGGCCATGGCACAGTACGTCCGCCGTGCTGGCGGTATCCGTCGCATCATCGATTTTGTCGATATTGATTCCGATAAATGGATGCAGTACGCAGCTACCACGAAATGGCCAATGAACTGGATATACAGGCGCGAATCCAGATTGCTGCTTGGCTATGAAAGACAAGTGGCGCAGGAGTTCGACAGCGCAACCTTTGTTTCCGAGAAGGAGGCCGAATTATTCAAGCGACTTGCCCCGGAAGCCGCCGCCAAGGTGAATTATTTCAACAATGGAGTCGATGCGGACTATTTCTCGCCACAAAATCTCTATCCTGATCCTTATCCGGTTGGCGTTGACCCCGTGGTGTTTGTGGGCGCGATGGATTACTGGGCGAATATTGACGCGGTCGACTGGTTTGTGCGCACCGTACTACCCGTTGTCCGGGCGTGTTTGCCGAAGGTTCGGTTTTATATTGTCGGCGCACGCCCCACCGCTGCTGTATTGGCCCTGGCCAGCGTTGAAGGGGTCTGCGTAACTGGTTCGGTGTCGGATGTCCGGCCTTACCTTGCCCATTCAGCCCTCGCAGTAGCACCATTAAGGATCGCTCGTGGGGTACAGAACAAGGTGCTGGAGGCAATGGCCATGGAAAAAATCGTTGTTGCTTCACCTCAAGCTGCGGAGGGCATATGCGCTATTCCGGGTCAGGAACTGGTAGTGGCTAACGATAAGATTACATTTGCCAGTCGGGTCATCGCTACTCTCCAAGCCGGACCTGAACTGAAGCGTGAGATGTGCCTGGCCGCCAGAGTCCGGGTTCTGGAAAGTTACAGCTGGGAAAAAAACCTGAAACGACTTGGGTCGCTTCTGTCCCGGCCGCAAGGAATTCATGCCGTTAACGGCTTACGGTCTGATCCGCAACGCCACTTCCTCCCCATCGGAGATGATGCCGCATGAGCGCGCAAGCCCCGCAAGAGGTCACGCACCAAGCTGTAACCCGGGATCAGCAAAATGTGAAAGTCGCGGCCTTGCTCACCATTGCTACGATAACGGCAATACTGGCCGGCTACTTCGAAACCACCTGGTCCATGGTATCGATATGGGAGCGATCCGAGACATTCGCCCATGGCTTTCTGATCTTTCCCTTCAGCGCATACCTAATTTGGGGACAGCGCAAGTATCTCGGTACGTTTTCTCCCCAGCCAAGCCCTGTGGGTCTGATTGCGCTGGCCGCACTGGGTTTCAGCTGGCTGCTGGCGACCCTTGCCAGCGTTCAGGTGCTCGAGCAATTTTTTTTGATAACCATGATTCCGGCCGCCGTATGGGCCATTCTTGGGAATCGGATGGTCTGGGCTCTGGCCTTTCCGTTGGCTTATCTCCTGCTCGCAGTACCGTTCGGTGAGGCATTTATTCCACCGCTGATCGATTTCACTGCCGACTTTACCATAAAGGCGTTGCAGTTGACCGGTATTCCCGTTTATCGGGAAGGCAGTTTTTTTACGATTCCGAGCGGGAATTGGTCGGTGGTCGAAGCGTGCAGCGGCTTACGCTATCTGATTGCTTCCTTTACCCTGGGTACTCTATATGCCTACCTGACATATCGCAGCCTGACGCGCCGCCTGGTTTTCATCGCACTCTCGGTAGTTGTGCCCATCATTGCGAATGGCATTCGTGCGTATCTGATAGTCATGACAGGGCATCTGAGCGACATGAGTCTGGCAGTCGGTGTGGATCATCTCATTTATGGCTGGATATTCTTCGGTTTCGTGATGTTATTGTTGTTCTGGATCGGTTCGTTCTGGCGGGAGGACGACAAGAAGGATGACGTATGCCTAGCAGACCCGCAGCAGGGGGCGCACATTCCCGGCGGCGGCAATTCCCGCCAGCGTACTGTGCTTGCCGCTGGAACCGTCCTTGCCGTCGCGTTTATATGGCCGTTATTTGCCGCCTACCTGGATGGGGACCTTCCTGTTGACGTGGAGTCCACAATTGAAATCGCCGACGTATCTGAAAAATGGCGGAGAGATCCAGGTCATGTCTCCGACTGGAATCCCAGATACGTAGGCGCCACTTCCGAACTACGGAGAAGCTATCGCCACAGCGGAAATTCCGTGGATCTTTATATCAGTTATTACCGTAATCAGCAGCAGGGCGCCGAATTGGTTAGCTCGGAAAATGTGCTCGTACCCGAATCAGAGTCTTACTGGCGGAATGTAAGGGAGGACGTGCGCAATGCATCCCTTCGTTCGAGGCAGCTGACCCTCAACCAGAACCAACTGGGCTCACCTTCAACGAAACTGCTGGTATGGAGATGGTATTGGCTTGGCGACGAAAGCACCGCCAGCCCATACCTCGCCAAATTTGTTCTAGCCAGGAATAAGCTGCTGCGCCGCGGCGATGAGGGAGCAGAGATTATTATTGCCACCTCTTACGAAGACAAGCCTGATGACGCTGCTTCCGTTCTTCAAGATTTCATTGCCGATATGATGCCAGCGATCATGACGGGACTTGAGAATGCGAATGCCCGCTAGCTGCCCGCCCCCCGGCGTAAAAATCGTGAGTAATGCCCAGCGGCCTCCCCTGATTGTCCACGTTATTTACCATCTTGGGATCGGCGGCCTCGAAAACGGCCTTGTAAACCTGATCAATCATATTCCGCCTGACCGTTACCGTCACGCCATCGTCTGCTTGAAGGGTTATTCGGACTTTCGCCTGCGAATCAAGAGAGAGGATGTGGAGATAGTGGCTTTGCATAAGAGCGAGGGGCAAGACTTCGGACTTTATTTCAATCTCTTCAAGACACTCAGGCGGCTGAAGCCCGATATCGTGCACACTCGCAACCTTGGCACAATTGAGGGTCAATTAATTGCAGCTTTTGCAGGGGCGCGGGTGCGAGTGCATGGAGAACACGGCCGGGACGTATTCGACCTGTATGGAAAGAGCCGAAAATACAACTTGCTACGGAAAGCGATTCGTCCCTTCATAAATCATTTCATTGCTGTCAGCAGGGACCTGGAAAACTGGCTCGCCACTACGGTTGGAGCGACGCCCCATCGCATCAGTCAGATCTACAATGGGGTCGACAGCCAGCGCTTTTATCCGCGTCTGCGAGAAGGTTCTGCGACCACTGTTTTGCGAAACGTGCCGGACGGATTTTTTACAGAAGATACGTTTGTCATTGGCAGCGTGGGCAGAATGACGGACGTGAAAAATTTTCCCAGCCTGATCCAGGCTTTCCTCATGCTGATAAAAGAAGTGCCCGCGGAGCGAGAGAAACTGCGTCTCGTAATCGCCGGCGATGGAAACTCACGGCAGGCATGTCTCGATATGTTGTCCGAAGCCGGTGCGGCCGGCTTTGCCTGGCTCCCCGGCGAGCGCGCGGATATTCCGGATCTTATGCGCGCCATGGACCTGTTCGTGCTTCCCTCTCTGGGCGAGGGAATCTCGAATACAATCCTTGAAGCAATGTCCACCGGCTTGCCGGTGGTGGCGACCCGGGTGGGGGGGAATGCTGAAATCGTTCAGGACGGTGTTACGGGAATACTCATTCCTCCAGCGGAGCCGGAGGCGATGATGAGAGCGTTACTGCACTATTACCGGAACCCGGGTTTAGTCGCTGAACACGGCAGAGCGGCGCGACAACAGGTCGAGACCCGCTTCAGCATGGAGGCCATGACGCAAGGCTATATCGGGGTTTACGACAAGGCCCTGCAATCCTAGCCAAGAATAAGGAAAACAATAGCATGTGTGGCATCGTTGGACTGTTTGATACGCGTGGAAAAAAGGAAATCGACCGGCAGCTGCTTGGGCGCATGAATCAGATCCAGCTTCATCGCGGGCCGGATGAAGGCGAGCTATACACCGAACCAGGCGTCGGCCTGGGCCATCGCCGATTGTCCATCATGGATGTATCCAGCGGGCAGCAGCCGCTATTCAACGAGGATGGTAGCGTAGTTGTCGTTTTCAATGGCGAAATCTATAACTTTGAGGAACTAGCCAAGGAGCTCAGTGCCCTGGGTCACGTGTTTCGTACGCATTGCGATACTGAAGTGATTGTGCATGCCTGGGAAGAGTGGGGTGAACGGTGCGTAGATCGCTTCCGGGGCATGTTCGCTTTTGGTTTATGGGACCGAAACCGCGAAGTTCTGTTTCTAGCCCGTGACCGCCTTGGCATCAAGCCACTCTATTATGGCCTGCTCAAAGGAGGCATGCTCATCTTTGCGTCAGAACTCAAGGCACTGCTGGCTCACCCCGACTTTGTCCGGGACCTGGATTCCCCCGCGATAGAAGAGTATTTTGCTTATGGGTATGTACCCGAGCCCAAAACCATATTCAGGCACGCTTTCAAGCTATCCCCAGCGCATACGCTGACGATCAGGCGCGGGCAACCCCTGCCGGCCCCTTGCCAATACTGGGATGTGCCGTTTATTCCACATGATCCAATGACGGTGCAAGAGGCGCAGGAAGAATTGATTGCCCGCTTTCGTGAATCGGTAAAGATACATCTGATGACCGAGGTGCCCCTGGGCGCTTTCCTGTCGGGGGGTGTCGACTCAAGCGCGGTGGTTGCGATGATGGCCAACCTCATGGAAGAACCGGTCAATACGTGCTCCATCTCTTTCGGCGACCCCGCGTTCAATGAATCCCAGTACGCGCAAAAGGTTGCTGACCGCTACCGGACCCACCACGATGTGGAGCAGGTGGGCCAGGATGATTTCGACCTGATAGACAAGCTGGCATTTCTGTACGACGAGCCGTTTGCCGATAGCTCGGCCATGCCGACGTACCGGGTTTGCGAGCTAGCCAGAAGACGGGTAACGGTTGCCCTGTCGGGAGACGGGGGCGATGAGAATCTTGCTGGATACCGCCGGTATCGCTGGCATCTTTATGAAGAGCGAATGAGGTCCATGCTGCCGCTGGGATTTCGTAAGCCGTTTTTCGGCTTGCTAGGAAGCCTGTATCCAAAAGCTGACTGGGCACCAAAGCTCTTGCGCGCAAAATCTACCCTGGAAGCCTTGGGCCGCGATTCCGTCGAAGGGTACTTTCACAGTGTTTCGATCATGAAGGACAGTATGCGCCAGCGCCTGTTCAGTGCTTCCTTCAAGCGTGATCTTCAGGGGTACGAGGCGGTCGAAGTGCTGCGCTTGCATGCCCGGAAATGCCCGGTGCAGGATGCGCTTTCCCGCGTGCAATACCTGGATATGAAAACCTATCTGGTGGGAGATATTCTTACCAAGGTGGACCGTGCCAGCATGGCACACGCGCTGGAGGTGCGCGTGCCGCTCCTGGACCATAAACTGGTCGAGTGGATGTCGGGCCTTCCAGCTTCGTTAAAGCTTCAAGGTCACGAGGGTAAATATGTTTTCAAGAAGGCGCTGGAGCCTTATCTTCCTGACGACATCCTTTATCGCGACAAAATGGGATTTGCGGTACCCCTGGCCAGTTGGTTTCGGGGCCCGCTGCGGCAACGACTGAATAACGCATTAATGGATCCCGTTCTCGCGGACACTGGCTTGTTCAACAGGAGCTTTATAAAGGAGATGCTGGATCAACACCAGTCGGGAAGACGCGATCATAGCGCTTCGCTGTGGACGTTATTAATGTTCCAGTCATTCCTGCGCAACGTGCTGTACGGCGAGCAACCACGATCAATCAGGACGGATCTGAAGGTAGCGTAAGAATGGATGAGTCTACCGGAAACAATAAACGTGCCCCGATGGCGATGGAAACACGGTAATCCATCTTGTTCTTTTTCCCGCAGACAGTAAGAGACCGTGCCCTTTAGCGCAACTATTAACGACCGAGCGGCAGGTAGCGATAGAACGCCAAGGTGACCCAATGCTGGATGTGTTTCTTACGGTTGACGTAGAGGTATGGTGTGACGGCTGGGAGGATATCGATGCCAAGTTTCCTGATGCCTTTAAACGTTATATTTACGGCCCCACCTCCCGAGGGGACTTTGGCTTGCCTTATCAATTACGACAACTTCAGGACCACGGCCTGACAGCGGTATTCTTTGTCGAGCCCCTGTTCTCGACCCGATTCGGGCTGGACCCCTTGGCGGAAATCATCAATTTGATTCGCCAAGGAGGCCAGGAAATACAGCTTCATCTGCACACGGAATGGGTGGATGAGTCCAGGGAACCCCTGCTTGACAATATCGCTGGCAAGAGACAGTTTCTACGCTACTTTTCCTTGCGGGAGCAAACGATACTGATTCAGGCGGGTGCGGAGTTGATTGAATCTGCGGGCGGGGAGAGCATAAACGCCTTCCGTGCGGGGAGTTTTGGTTTCAATCGGGAAACGCTCCAGGCGCTATCCGTAAACTGTATTCCTTTCGATAGCAGCTACAACGCCAGTTTATTCGGTCTTGATAGCGGAATTAGTCCCGAAATTCCGCTTGTGGAGCCGGCCGAGTATGAAGGCATTTGCGAGTATCCGATGACAGTATTTAATGGTGGCACCCGTTCCTTGCGCCACGCGCAACTGACTGCATGCTCTTATCGCGAGATGGAAGGCTTACTTTGGCAGGCACTCGAGACGGATCGTAAAGCCTTCGTCATTCTCTTGCACAATTTCGAACTGCTCAATAGTGGAATGACCAGGCCGGATGATATCGTGGTCGCCCGCTTTCGCAAACTCTGCTCCTTTCTGGATCGTCATCGGGATTGTTTTCGGGTCCGTGGTTTTCATGGTCTGTCTCCCACGCCGGTACCTTTACAGCCCAGCCCGCTTACCTCGCCCATGTGGAAGACCGGGCTGAGAATGCTGGAGCAGGGCTTTCGCAGGAGATTTGGTTGAACCAGAACTGGAGATACCACCCCGTGTCCATGAAGATACGGCTGGGTGACAAGACGCTGCTTGCGCCCAAGTTGTGGTTACAGGTTCGGGAAGTGGGACTTGATGATGAACTTCCCCCGGTTGTAGAACCGCAGCCGCCATCGGAGCCTCTGCAAGCCGATAGTCAAGGCTTTCTGATCCGTTCGCTGGGTGTTGTCGGCCAGCAGCCAGTACTGAGAAGACAGCAAGAGTATCTTTGTTATGTACCTTCCCAGTACCCGCGTTATTACATCGACATGAGCCAGTCGTTCGAGGAATACAAAAGAAAATTTTCGTCGAAGACGCGTTCAACGCTCAGTCGTAAAGTGCGAAAATACGCAGAACATTGCGGCGGAACTATCTCGTGGCGGGTTTATCATGCTGTTGAGGAAATGCCGGAGTTCTTCAGACTGGCGCGCGTCGTTTCGAGGATCACCTATCAGGAAAAGTTGCTTGATGCCGGATTGCCCGATTCGGAAGAGTTTCTGCATGAGATGGAACGGCTAGCCCAACAGGGGCGAGTGCGTGGATTCATCCTCTTTTATCATAACCAGCCCGTCTCGTACCTCTACTGCCCGGTTGATAATGGAGTACTTATCTATGCGTTTCTCGGATACGATCCTGACTACATGGATTTTTCGGTGGGTACGGTGTTGCAGTGGCTTGCCCTGGAGTATCTGTTCGAGGAGCGGTCTTTTCGCTTCTTCGATTTTACTGAAGGCGAATCAGAGCACAAGAAACTGTTTGCGACCCATAGTGTTCAATGCGCAAATGTTTTTTTTCTGCGTAAAAGCTTGCGCAACATGCTCTTGCTGCATGCGCAAAGAACTGTCGATCGTTTCAGCAAATCAATGGGTGCCGCGCTTTATCAGTTCGGCCTTAAAACAATGGTGAAAAAACTGATGCGATTCGCCAAATGAGTGCCTGTTGCCATTAGATTTCCATTAGCTACGCCATTAGATGAAACGCAGGGAGGTAGTTCACCTCTGTAATACCTTTGAACCATGTTTATACCTTATGCCTTTGAACCATATTTCCATATGCCTATCAGAAAAATCGTAAAGCGCGTAGTCGATGCCGAGTGGGTTGCTCGCATGATCGAGGTGTTGGATCGCCGATCCGACAACCGCATGACTGAGCTTGGAATGTTGAGTCAGGCATTCGAGTTTGTAAAAATCAACCAGGTGATTGGAGATTACCTGGAATTTGGACTATGGCGGGGAAAGACTTTCGGCTACGCGCACAGGATGAAGCGCCGCTACCGTCGGAACGACATGAAGCTATGGGGCTTTGACTCCTTTCAAGGATTACCTGATACCGGAGAACATCCCGATAATATCTGGCATAAGGGGCAGTTTGCCTGCACGCGCGAGGAATTTCAGGTGATACTCGAATCACGCGGGTTTAAACCGTCGGAGTATGAACTGGTCGAAGGCTTCTATAACGAAAGCCTGAATGCTGCTACTCATCGTCGATTCGCCGGGCGCAAGGCTGCGGTCATTTATATTGATTGCGATTTGTATGAGTCAACAATCCAGGTACTCGATTTTGTCCAGTCATATCTCGTTGACGGCTCGATCATCTGCTTCGATGATTTCTACAACTATAAGGGCGATCCCGAGCAGGGCGAGCAGAAAGCGCTGGCAGAATTCAGGCAAAAGCAAACGCGGGTGCGCGTTATTCCCTACATGGACTACGCGCCCCTTGGTAAATCGTTCATTTGCAGGATGAATGGTTAACGGGATGATAGCCGGTTGTTCCCGCTTGGCACCGTATAATCCGGCTGCGTACCATGTTTGAATTCGATAAATACGAGAAGCACCTACATATTGATCGCGGACTTGCTCCGTTATCCCCTTATGTTCCCATACATGACATTGCAAGGATATCTTTGCTGATGTGGGGTGAGCATTGCGTGGAGTGTGCGGCGCCGAGCTGTTTTACCACCTGCGATCTCTACCAAAGCAGGCCGGATAGCCGATGCAGGCGCCTTACCTACGGCATGTATCGCAACCGCAGCTTTCCCTCCGCTCGGGGATATGGAGCGGAGATTGCATTCAAGAAGTGGGGCAAGATCGAGGCTCGCGGGAATACGCTGATGCTACCCGCGGCCGTGACGCTGTTAATGGAAAGGGTAATTGGCTTGTCCGCACCGCTGGTTAACGCTGCCGGATCATTTGCATACCGCCTGACCCGCGACGCTCGCTGGTCATACCTGGAGCAAGCCATTCTGGAACGCTTTACCCGCTGGCTTCATCGCCAGAGTAATGCAAATTCCAGACTGCAACCGGATGCCTTCTTGCTCGAAGTCTACAATCCAATGGATGTTCCGGTGCGGATGCACCTGAACATGGCGGTTGCTGCCGGGATGAACAAGGCTCCCCACTCCACCGGTCATCCGCCTCCATTCCGGTCGTCGGTAATCCTGCCGGCAGGGTACTCGTGCCATAAGTTCGGGCGCGAACAATTTTCAAAGGTCACGGATTGCGGTCTCCCGTTTGACGTCAGCATTATCCCTGACGGCGAGGACGTGGCCCGAATCGTTTTTCTCACCGCCGATTTTGTCGTTCGCCGCAATGCTGCCGCGAGCGTCGAGGGTCCGGGCCAGCCAAAGATAAAGTGCGTGGTTTGGGATTTGGACAATACGATGTGGAATGGCATATTGCTTGAGAACGAAGCAGTGGCTTTGCGGCCGAAAGTGCTTGAGTTATTGCGTTTCTTTGATGAACGGGGAATCTTGCTGAGCGTCGCAAGCAAGAATGACGAGCCGAGCGCGTTGCGCCGTATGGAAGAATTGGGCATAGCGGATTTTTTCCTGTATCCCCAGATCAGTTGGCTGCCGAAGAGCGAGAGCATCAGGACAATAGCAGAGCAACTTAACATAGGTTTGGATACCTTTGCTTTTATTGACGACAATCCATTCGAACTGGAAGAGGTATCACGAGCACTGAACGGAGTTTCTTGCGTGAACGCAGCCCATATTGATCAGCTATTCTCCAATCCTCGCTATCAAGGCACAGTCAGTGACGAGGCCAGGAAACGCAGCCGGTTTTATCGGGAAGAATTCGTACGTAAAAGGAGCGCGTCACAGTTCGGTTCGGATTACCTTGGGTTCCTGGCGTCTTGTGGAATAAAGTTGTATGTCGATCTTTATACGGATGACGATCTGGACCGCGTGTCTGAACTTGTTCAGCGTACCAACCAATTAAACTTTTCCGGGCGCAAATATCTCAGGAGCGAGATACTTCCGATACTTGCGGATAAAAAAGTCAGTAAATATGTTCTCCGTTGTGCTGACAATTATGGCTCTTATGGCGCCGTGGGGTTCTGCATTGTAAGTTTCGCAGAGGATGAGATACGTGTTGAGGATTTCATGCTTTCATGCCGGGTTCAAGGGAGATTTATCGAACAGGCTTTCTTCAATTATCTCCTAAACGCTTACGAGGGCCCGAGGCCGCAGGGCCTATGGGTCAACTTCGAACCCACCGGCCGTAATATCCCGGCCCAGCAAGTGCTCGAAAGCCTGAATTTCCTCCCCTGCTCATCAGGTAAAGGCCTGCGTATCGACCTTAACTCTCACACGCTCGATTGCAATTTTATCTCGGTGCAGTCCTCGCCTGTGCAGTGAGCCGGGTGACTTTCGCGATAGTGCCGGCAAGAGTCGCAACTCAAGCAATGTTGGAACTGCGGTGTAACGCTCCCTTGAATGCTGGAATGGGTAGCATGCTAAAGCCAGGAATAAATGCGACGAGATATTCATGAGCGACCGGAAATGATTGCATGATCTGGGGTGGTGGGAACAAAGCGCGCATCGGCAGTTAATCCCGCTATTAGCAACAGATAAAAGAAGAAACTGAGGCGAGGCTCGTCGGCCCAGCTATTGAGCATACCTACGACGAGAAAGGCCGTGAATGACGCGCATAACACCAGACTGAGCGGGTCGTTTCGTAGCGCACGGGACAACCAGCGTACCATCGCGTAGGTGATGAGTGCGAGGAAACAGAAAAGCCCCAGCCAGCCTTGCTCGAAAAAAACGTTCAAGTACAGGTTTTCCACGTGCCACGGCAAATAGTTATCGGTCGAAAAAAACCAATAGTGCATGCCACTGGAAAAATCGCCATTTCGAACCAGATTGGCGCCTGCCGCGTCAAACAGTGCGACGTTATCCACATCCACTACTGTGCCGGGCTGACCATTGTAAATCGATAGCTTTATTGGCCGTGCGAACCGGCTTCCGGGGGGGCCAAAATCCTTGGCGTGAATTTGCGTTTCGTGACGGGCCCAATCCCCATCAGGTGTATCGATTTGTAGCAGAGCGCTGGTACATGTATATGAATCAAGCAACGCTTTTTCGCACACAATCGCAGTCAAGGTTGCGTTCCTGGCATTGGTACGTAAATCCATCGTTAGCATGTATCGTTGCTCTGGCACAATTGCTACCGTCTGTTCGAAATATAGCGGGTCCCCGCTCCCGAGTCGCAGCACGCGGTTTTCCTTCTCGGTGACAAACGAGTAGGTTGCCGGACGAGAGGTCGTGCTTGAATTCCAGAAATAGGCTGATGGAAACGAGCCCAGGCCCATACCGAAGAACGATGCGTTCTGCATTCGAACAATATCCAGCACCTCTGCCCAATGGTCCACCCGTGTGCCCAGATCGCGTTCAGTTGATGCCCAACGCGACTGGCTATATTCTCCGCTGAGAACAGGCCATGCGACGACTGCCGCGACTCCTGCGAACAGGATTACAGCGGTTATGTTGGAAAAGCGTTGCGCTTGCTCACGTAGCGCCAGCCGCGAAAAGCCCAGCAATACGACCAGTGTTGCCAATGCAAAGGCCGCCTGTCCTCCGCGCGAAAACGTCACCATCACACTATACGCCCCCAGACTGTACAGCCCCACCGCCAGCACTGTAGCCCAGGCACGCCGTCGCTGCCAGGCAAACAGCGCCACGAATGGCAGCGCAGCAGTTAAATAAGCCTCTATATAGGCGCCTCCAACATGCATGCCCGGAAAAGGTCCAGTGATGCGATAATCGTTTTCGAAATTGAGAAGTCCCGGAAATGTCACGCGCTCCCACAAGATATACCCTACCGTTCCTGCCAGACCCACTGTTATACCAGCAGCTAGTCGATACGCGGCGCGGTCCGGTTCTTCCCACTCAAGCGCCAAAAGTGGCACGAACGCTAGAATAAATGCCAAGCCCTTCGCAACCCTTAGGGCATTGTAAGAACTGGTGTATTGGGAAAATGCATTATGATCCGGTGTAGACAGGGGCAATATGCCTATGACCAAGCTGATTGCCGCCGATAGTACAAAAAGCGAAAGCAAAAGACGACCCGCTCCTCGTAGCGCGCGTTGGGCAGGCACCCGGGAAATCCTGAGATAAGTTACGCCTACGGTAACCAGGAGCGCGGTATCGAATTCGGTCCAGAATAAACGGCCGCTCCATTGCGTCAAATCCAGCAGGGGCAACATGGCCGGTACGCACGCGAGCCAGAGTCCGGGTTGCCACCAGAGCAGTGCCGCATAAGTGAGGAGGGCTGCCAGAACCCAACTTGTATCAAGCGGAGAAGTCAACGCAGCTACCGTCGCCGCACATATCACCGGTATACCAATAGCCACTGCCCAGGCAGGAGGGCGCTCGGTTGGAGTCAACGCAATCTGGGGCCGGGCAGACAGCGGAGGTGAGCCGGGCTGAATCGTCGACAGTAAGTTCAGAAGCCAGTATGACGTCGTCGCTGCCCCTGCTGCTATCAAGATATTTGTTGGGTCAGGGTGCTTGCCGGCAACGAAGAGCTTTCCCGCTTCAATAACGCTTGCCAGTACTCCAGCAGCGACCGCGGGCCACCAGTAATTTGCTTTTGGCTTACCGGAGAGGCCAGCCCAACCCCATATCCATAGGCCAGCCCCGATGGGTAAATACAGTATAGCCTGAGACAATAGGCTTATTAGCGCCACTGTTTCCGTACTGAAGTAGTGGTAATAAAACGGTAGAAAGTTTACATTCTCAAGCCGCGTCCATCCCTCGGTTGTGCCCAGCCAACGGCCCGAAAACCAGCCGTTTAACCATATGACCGCACCGAGATAGGGAAAGGCGCCAAGTGCCAGCGCGGGACGAGCATGCTGCCGCAGCGAGCGCCAGTTTATACTGGGGGCCAGTTGTATCAGTCCAGCGCCTAGCATCATCCCTGCGGCCCGCGAAACGACCGACGCTCCCTGGCTGATGCCGGATGCAAGTGTCAGTTGCAAACCTTCAATCATTACGCCCAACATGGCTCCCGCTACCGCCGCTCCAAAGAGCGGAACATGCCGGCGCATGGGTCCAGAAACCAGCATGGCCAGCGGCGCCACCAGCAATGCTTCGGGAATCAGCCGTAAGATGCAATTTCCCCCGCATTGCGGCACAAATAGCCACCCAACGTTAGCTGACCCCAGTTTTGCCTTCCATTCGTCGTAAGACATTAAAAAATCGTAGGGAAATATACTGAGCACTGCATAGGCCAGCGCATATGCAATCAATACTGCATGCCGTGCCTGCGCCCCTCCATGAGATATCGTTTGTGCCAAATGCATGAGACGAGCGCCAATTAGGGGCCAGAGCAAGATGCCCAACGCCGAGCCGACCAATTCGGCAAAGAGGTCATTCAGGGAGACAGTTCGTGGAGCAAAAAACTGCTGGGTAAATTCCACAGCCAGCGCAACCCCGGTCGCCAACACCAGCGACAGGAGCATACCGGTTACTACTACCAGAAGCCGCCGGCTTTCTCCCACCAACCATCCGCAGACTAGTAGTCCGAAAGGGATATACAGGAGCAAGTTGGCCACCAGGTCGGCACGACTGCCCACGCCCAACTGCAGTAGGGGGATGTGCTGAAAATTTGTCCAGGCTATGGAAAACGGAAGGTCATTCCAATGGAATGGAAGCAAGCTTCCATACACGATAAGTAACGCATAGCCCAGGGCCATCCGTGCCATCGTAGTCCTAACGAACTGTTTGTCCCCAGACATGTCCGTCGGGTTAGTCAATGATATAAATCGCAGGGAAAGACTGTCATACCGGGATTGCTTTGAGAGGTTTATCTTTAAAGTGGCTAATTTTGAACAAAGTCCGTGGTAGTAGGACGACGGTGGTTATTCTAACGTCGGTGCTAACGGAAAAGATTGCATTAGATAGGGCCCCTGCGAGTGTATCCCGGTTTACCGCAAAAATGGTTTTCTCATCCAGTTGGGCACCCATCGGACCATATGCGGGAAGGGGCTGGGGTAATAGAGCGAAATTTGTGTACCCAAGGTCCCCGGATAGAGTGGTCCATAAATAATCAGTTGCGATAACGGATACCACACGCATTTGTTATCGGATATACCCCGTAAGAGACCGCGAATTTAATGACATTTACATTATTTCTTGCCAGCTAACGGCTTGATTGCCAATTCGGGTAGGCGGTTGGGCCGCTGCTTATCGAGCGCATAGGCGCCTAGCCGGCTTGCGCCATGTAAATCACCGTCGAAATCCAGGCCTGATTCGGGATAGGCGTGAAAGAAGGGGACATCGGCTGCATGTTTTCTCACTTTAACGGCCGGCATCAGGTTCATCTCGCCCAAAGGCGCAAACGGCCGAGCCAGGAAATCCCTGGCCTCGCCGAGTGTGCCCGTCAGGTTGCCCTCTGGGGGAGCGCCGCGCATGGGCGACTGGGCGAATACGATATTGGCAGTAACAACTTGTCGATCAGCCGGATCGTGCCTGCGCCGCAAAATCGTTATGCCGGACTTTTTTGCTATCACCGTATTGTTGAATATGCTTATTCTGCCCGGGCTGCCGTTATGTGGCTGGATGCGCACCGCGTCGCCGGAGTGGTTTACCAATAAATTATTGTACAACGCGATATTTCCTTCGCCCTGGAACAACGATTCGTGCAGGTTCTGATGAAACAAATTACCGTAGACAAGGTGCCGGTCATTTGCACCCGGCCCCGTCAGCGGCCAATGCCCTACAAGCATATTGGGCCTCGCCATTTTTCTGGATCCGGCGCTTGCCTTGCTGAAAACGTTGTGCCTGACAATCGTTGCGCTGCCATCAGGCGGCATTTCGGGGAGAGCGGGCCGAGGCTGCTGGTGCTTGATCTGCACGTTATAGCCAATTGTGCCGACAATCAGATTGTGCTCGATCAACCCGGCAATAAATGGTGCGCGCCCATCGGAATTACCAAGGTAGAGACCGGTTCCGGCGCGTTCAATCACATTGTTGCGAATTACCCAGCCCCATGCCGGGCATTTGGTTGAAATACCCGCAATATGTTGATTGTTGCCATGACCCCATATGCGTAGCCCGTCGAGCGTAATATGATGCGCCCAGTCAGCATGCCCTTCGCATTTCACCCCATCGACCGGCAGATTCCGGCCATCCAGATCCAGATCGCGTATCGTGACGTAACTTGAATTAAGGATGCTAACCGTATTATGCCCCGGTCGTGCCACGAAAACCGCCCGGGGTTCCGAGTCCGGCCCGCGGATTACAATGGGTGCCTGTGCGGTGCCGCAAAGATGCCGGACCGGGAGCCCATCCTTGTATTCGCCCGGCATTAGTAGCAGGTTGCCCCCTGGTTCCAACGCCCTTAATCTCGCGAGATAGTTATCGGGGGTCGCCGTATAGGCCGGGTTGGCAAAAGAAGATGGGATGCAAAATAGAACGCCTGCCACCGGCATGATCAATCGCAAAAAAAGAATACGAGTTAGTTTGATCATGGATATCGGCCGTGTCTACAAACTGTAGGTCTTCAATCCTTTTGAAGGATGCTCGAATCGCCTTGCCGCTCAACAACTATAAGTACGGATGTTAGCAGTAAATAGAGATGCCAAAGCAAATAGAGATTGCGCATGTTCGGTTACCCGGTTATAGTTAAATGCAACTTAGTTGCAATAGGCATCAATATGCTCGAGTTTCATAAACAGGCAGAAGAAATGATCCGCAACCAGGGTGAGCGAGTAACGCCTGGCAGAGTTCGAGTTCTTGCCGCGCTATTGGCGGAAAAACGCGCTGTAACGCATCACGAAATAGAAGAGCGTGTACGGGATGATCACAAGTTGGACCGGGTCACTCTTTACCGCGTGCTCGACTGGTTGACCGAAAAATGCCTGGCGCACAGAGTAGTGAGCAAAGACCGGGTCTGGCGGTTCCGCGCCAGTGCCGATGCTCAGACGCACCAGCACGCCCATTTTGAATGTACCCGCTGCACTGGGGTATTTTGCCTTGGCGACCTCAAGGCCGAGTATGATTACCTGCTGCCGACGGGGTATCGATCTCAGGAAATCGAGCTGACTGTCAAAGGAATATGTGCCGAGTGTCCGTGAGCGTTCCACTCGATGGGATGGGGCAATAATGACGATTGGTAAAAAACTTCCAATGATGTGTTTCAAAGGAAGTGCGGTACTGTTCCTGATTTTGGTGCTGACGTTGTCGCTCGTTCCAGTTCTCCAGGCGGCGCATGCTTTCACGCACTATGGCGATGCGGAAACCTCTGGCCCGGCAAAGGCAGCCGGTAGCCACGTAGACACCGACAGCGGTGACGACGCTGATTCCGGTCTTGATGGGGACAGAATGTGTCTTGACTGCCTGGCCGTGGCAGCGTTGAGCATTATCCTCCCTGTTCTGATTGTTTATTTCTTCGATCCAGCGAAGCGCCGGTCTCTGCCTCATCTTGGATCCGCGCTCGTCCTCTTCAATTTCCCCACCCCCTATCTTACCCGCGCTCCTCCGCCCGCGTAATTCTTCTGCCTAACCGCTGACCTGATCTGCGCTCGTGGTTTGAGCCTGCCGATAATTGGGTCCCCGCTCATTACTGTTTACCGTTGTGACGCGAGTCGAGATGTATTTACGTACAGCTCACCGGTTGATATTAAAGAACCACTATGAAATGGTCAGGTTGTAATCCGGTGGGTACGTACTACCCCCATACGGAAAGGATATTTGCAAAGCCTCAATGTACGTCGCATGCGGACGGAAATTTTATCCGCGAGTTGCTTGTCGGAATTGCACTTGTTCTATTCCAGTTGCCGGCTCAAGCCCAGAGTGCCAGTGCGGATAAAGTGTTGCCGTCAGTGGTAGTGACAGCTACGCCCTTCGTGAACCGAAGTGAACTGGATCTGGTTCAGCCTGTTTCCGTATTGCGAGGTGATGATTTGCGACGTAAGCGGGAATCGAGTCTGGGCGACACACTTTCCCGCGAGCTGGGCGTGGCGTCAAGTTCGTTCGGGCCGGGTGCGGGACGTCCCATTATCCGCGGCCTTGATGGTCCTCGCATCCGGGTACTCGAAAACGGCATAGGCACGCTGGATATCTCCTCCATCAGCCCCGACCATGCTGTAACTGCGGAATCGCTCAATGCTTCCCAAATCGAAATCCTGCGAGGTCCGGCAACATTACTTTATGGCAGCGGAGCGTCGGGCGGGGTGGTCAATGTCGTCAACAACCGAATTCCGGATCAACTGTTCAAATCAGCAGAAGGCGATATCGAAGTTCGTGGAAGCACTGCGACGAAGGAACGGACTGGTGCTTTCAATGCCGCCGGCAGCATCGGGCAGGTATCGTGGAGTGCCGGGGGCTTCAGGCGCAAGACCAATGACTATCATATTCCGGGGCGAGCGAACGAGGCGGATCCAACCAGTAGAAAAGGGATTGTCGAAAACAGCGCAGTCGATTCGGGGGGTGTGTCCCTGGGCGGGTCATTCATTGGCGAGCGGGGTTTTTTGGGCTTATCGGTGGCGCGACTGGCCAGCGAGTACGGAATACCCGGGCCCGAAGGGGCGAAGATCGATCTCAAGCAGACCCGATATGATTTATCGGGTCAACTGGACAAGCCAATGGCTGGCTTCGAGAAGCTGAAAATGCGCATGGGATACAACGATTACAAACATGCTGAAATTGAGAGCACCGGGGAAATCGCAACTCGATTTAAAAACAGAGGCTTGGAAGGCCGTGCCGAACTTTTGCATGCTCCCGTCGCGGACTGGAAGGGGGTAATGGGGATGCAGTTCCGGGATCGGCATTTTTCAGCCTTGGGTGAGGAGACGATCGTGCCTGTTACCAGATCGCGTTCGATCGGCCTGTTCCTGGTTGAAGAACGCAACTGGAACCGATGGCGCATCGAATTCGGGGGGCGGGGCGAGTACGCTACACAAGACCCCCGGGAGGGCCGCCCATCACGCTCATTCGGCCTCTACAATGCCTCTGCGGGCGCGTTATGGAAGTTTATGGAGGGCTACGGGCTGGCGGTAACAGCCATACGCGGGCAGCGAGCGCCAGCCACGGAAGAACTCTATATAGAAGGCGCACATCACGGTACGGCAACCTTCCAGACTGGCAATAGTACTTTAGCCAGCGAAACCACCAGCAATATCGATCTGGCGCTGCGCAAGACCGCCGGTCCGTTAAGCTGGAAAGTCAACGTATTCCATAACTGGATCGAAAATTATATTTTCGTACGCAGCGCCGATGTTGACGCCGACGGGTTCGCTGATCGTTCCGACGATACGGGAGCCCTGGACCCGAACGGAGAGTTTCTTGTGCAGAATTTTGCCCAGGCAGGCGCGAGATTTTATGGTGCGGAAGCCGAACTTATCTTTACTTTGAAGCCTGACCACCTTGATGTACGCCTATATGGCGACTATGTGCGCGGAAAACTGAATACGGGAGGTAACATACCGCGCATCACTCCCCTGCGCTTCGGTCTGGAGATCAATTACAGTATGGGCCCTTGGGCGGCTAACGCAAATGCAACTCGTGTAATGCGTCAAAACCGCTTGGCGGAACTGGAAACCGCCACGCCCGGGTATACTCTTCTAAACCTCGAAATAAGCTATCGGATCAAGCAAACCAGATCAAACGGCATAAAAATCTTTCTTCAAGGGAGAAATCTTCTTAACGAAGAGATGCGTGTGCATACCTCTTTTCTGAAGAATTTTGCTCCGTTACCAGGAAGAGCGCTAGTTGCAGGCTTGAGAGCCGATTTTTGACGTTGGTGAGTTTTACCTGGATGCGAAACAGCTACAATGGCAACGGATACTCCAGGTATCCGGGGTGCGCTGGCCGTTGAATTATTACAGCTCCAAGCGAGAGTCTGACGAAGTATACCGGCCCAAAAACCCGCAGGCCCTTCACGTTGCCCATGGGTTTGGCGCTTCGCCACCGCAGTCCAGGCTAGCCGAAGCGATAGGCGTGAAGCAAGCGGGAACTCCTGCCCCACCGTATACCCGACGTCGGGGCTCATTCGTCGCCCAGTGCGAACCCGGCGCCCTGGGGGAGCTTCTCTAAGTGTTTTTGTGGGCGTTGTTTCCACCGAACATGCGCACTTGCGGCGGGTTCATGCTCAGCCGTCTGTTAAGCCTTGACGTAATATGGCAAACTCCGGGATTACATCTTATCCAGGTATTAGAATAGTGTCATCCTATGAGCTCTTTATTGGTTTGCGGTATACCCGCGCCAAGCGCCGTAATCACTTCATCTCTTTTATTTCCCTCATTTCCCTGCTCGGTATCACGCTCGGGATGACTGCGCTCATTACCGTCATGTCGGTTATGAACGGATTTCAAAAGGAAGTCCGTACACGTATCCTCGGTGTCGCCTCCCACATCCAGGTAAACGGCGTCGACGGCAGATTAACCGATTGGCGCCAGGTGGCGGAGGAAGCGCTCAGGCATCCCGAGGTGGAGGCCGCCGCCCCTTATATCAGCGCACAGGGCATGGTGTCTTACGATCAAATCGTCAGCGGAGTGGCTGTAAGGGGAATTCTGCCAGCCATGGAGGATAACGTCGCCGATCTCGGCAGCATGATGGTGGACGGGAAGCTGGAGGATCTCGCGCCGGGAGAATTCGGCATGGTTATCGGCCGCGAGTTGTCTCGTGCTCTCGGTGTGTTTACGGGGGACAAGATCGTGCTGATTTCACCGCAGGGGCAGGTGACGCCGGCAGGTATATTGCCGCGCCTCAAGCAATTCACCATCATTGGCATTTTTCAGGCGGGGCATTTCGAATATGACTCGAGCCTGGTGCTCATCCACTTGGCGGACGCGCAAAAGCTGTACCGCATGGGCGATGCTCAGGTGTCGGGTGTGCGATTGAAGCTGAGTGACCTGTTCCATGCTCCGCAGGTTGCGTGGGAGCTTGTCCCAATGGTTTCCGCGGATGTCTACATCAGCGACTGGAGCCGCCAGCATGCCAATTATTTTCGCGCGATCCAAATCGAGAAACGCATGCTGTCGCTCATCCTTGCCCTCATTATCGCGGTTGCGGCATTCAACATCGTTTCCACCCTGGTGATGGCGGTAACCGACAAGCAATCGGATATCGCCATATTGCGTACCCTTGGCGCAAGTCCACGCAGCATCATGAAGGTTTTCATCGTCCAGGGCACGCTGATCGGCGTGATTGGCACCACCCTGGGCGTGGTGGGCGGCGTGCTGCTGGCATATAACATAGAGTCGGTGATCGGGGCGATCGAACGCCTGTTCAGCGTCCAATTTCTTTCACGGGAAGTTTATTACATTAGCGAAATTCCGTCCGACCTCCAGTTGCCCGATGTGGTAACCGTGGCGGTGGTATCGTTTGCGTTGACCTTGCTCGCAACCCTTTATCCGAGCTATCGAGCTTCCAGGGTCAATCCCGCAGAGGCGCTTCGGTATGAATAGTGCCGTCATATCCTGCCGCACCCTGCGCAAGAGTTATTATCAGGGCAAGCTCGAAGTGCCTGTGCTGATGGGTATAGACTTGAATGTCGAGACTGGGGATAAGCTGGCTATTGTCGGTGCATCGGGCTCTGGAAAAAGCACGCTGCTGCACCTGCTCGGCGGATTGGACGCGCCTACAGGCGGCGACATTCGTATCATGGGACAGGATATTGCCGCCATCCGCGAAGAAGAAAGATGCCAGCTGCGTAACAGGTCGCTCGGTTTCATCTACCAGTTTCATCATCTGCTGCCCGAGTTCAGCGCATTGGAGAACGTGGCGATGCCGCTGCTGATTCGACGCATGAGCGATGCGGAAGCGTACGACAGCGCGGCGGAAGTATTGAAGCAGGTGGGACTGGGACACCGCCTCACTCACACGCCGGGAGAACTATCTGGCGGCGAGCGTCAGCGCGCAGCGATAGCCCGTGCGCTGGTCACAAGGCCGGCCTGTGTGCTCGCGGATGAACCGACCGGCAATCTCGACCGCCGTACCGCGGGAGAGGTATTCGATTTAATGCTCGAACTGAATCGGAACGTCGGCGCGAGTCTCATCATTGTTACCCACGATCCGGAATTAGCCCGAAGGGCGGGGCGAATATTACAACTGGAAGACGGCGTGCTGTCCGGGTAAGTGCATGACAACCGTGCAAAGCAGGCACGTTTTGATCCACGCTTGCTTATTCATCGCCGCCTTATGGTATTGACGGTCCTCCTTTGTTTCTCTCATGCCACGCGCTGATGACGTTTCGCCCGTTTACGCCATTCATAAATCGTGTACAGCCGCCATCCACCACGTACCACAAAATAACCCCCCGCAGAAAGCAGCAGCGCCAGCAGAAACATTCCCAAGAGTAGAGGTTTGCCAAGCGAGACCACCCACGCTATCAATGCCGGTATCCATTCGCCGATGCTTTTATCCATCAGGTGCAGTTCCGATTGGGGAATGGTGCCGGTGCTATTACCCATCACTAGCGAGCCGATCCCGTACGCAATGACATAAATCGGGAGGATGGTAAAGGGATTGGAATAAAGCGTCGTAATTACCGCTACCGGTAGATTCACCTTGAAGACGACGGCAAACAAAGCAGCAAAAAAAAACTGAACCGGGTTGCTGCCCGGGACCAGACCCGCAAACAGGCCTGCTGCCACGCCGCCTGCCACAGATCGGCGATGCAGGTGCCACAGGTTGTGATGTTGCAACCGTTCCCCAAATAGCCCGACAAAGCGGTTTTGCCGCACGGTCTCATGAGAGGGTAGATATTTTTTGAAATATTTACGAAACACAGGAAGAGTGTACGGAAATTCCGGCGCAATGTGCAAATCTGATCACCTGTCTGTTAGACATAGACAGGAATATGAACATAGTCATATCCAGCGGCCATTCGAGGGAAGCAGATGATGCCGGCCTACATCCTGGCGTTTGCCCTTGGCGTGGTATTGCTCCAGCAGCAGGCGATGCTTCCGGACCTAGCATGGGCGTGGGCATTCGTGCCTGCTGCCGTGCCCGTAGCCATGCTCCTTCGCTGCCGGACTCCCGTTTATGGCGTCATCGGCAGAACTCTGCTTGCCGCTGTTTTCCTGAGCGGAGGGTTTTTCTGGGCAGCCGCATTCGCCCAGTGGCGCATGGCCGATTTGCTTCCACATGAATGGGAAGGGCGTGATATCCAGCTGATCGGTGTTGTCGCGGAACTTCCGCAAATCAATGTAAATAATGTTCGTTTTTCGTTCGACGTGGAACAAGTGTTGACGACGGATGCCGTCGTTCCCGCGCGCATTTCGCTCGCCTGGTACCAGGAACGCGGGAAGCCCGGCAAGGCCGCGGCTGCGCCCCCGCAACTCAATGCCGGCGAGCGCTGGCGAATTACCGCGCGGCTCAAGCGTCCGCATGGAAGCGTTAACCCGCACGGATTCGACTTCGAGCGTTGGGCCCTCGAGCGAAATATTCGAGCCAGCGGCTATGTGCGGAAAAGTGACGGGAACGCGCGTCTCGCGCATAAGGTCGATCGGCCCGTTTACCACGTGGAACGTTTGCGCCAGGACGTTCGGGCGCGTTTTATCAAGTCGTTGCCGGGCCATGCCTATACCGGTATTCTGGTCGCGCTCGCGGTGGGCGATCAGCGCGCCATTCCACGCGAGCAGTGGCAAATATTTACTCGCACCGGCATAAACCATCTTATGAGTATCTCCGGGCTGCACGTGACGATGGTAGCGGGCCTGATCTTTGCGTTAATTTACTGGTTGTGGCGCAGGAGCTACCATTTAACGCTGTGGCTGCCCGCCCGCAAAGCGGCGGCCGCCGCTGGCCTGGTGGTCGCGCTTGCCTACGCGCTGCTCGCGGGCTTCGCGATACCGGCACAACGCACGGTCTATATGCTCGCAGCGGTAGCCATCGCATTATGGATGGGGCGTTCCACGCCAATGACGGCTGTGCTGGCCTGGGCATTACTGGCGGTAGTCGTCCTCGATCCGTGGGCGGTGCTTTCCCCAGGCTTCTGGTTATCGTTCGGCGCAATAGCCGTCATCATGCTCGTATCCGCCGGGCGCATCGGCCGAACGCACTGGTTACTCGGGTGGGGGCGGGTGCAGTGGGCGATTACCCTTGGCCTGATACCGCCCTTGCTGGCGATGTTTCAGCAAGTATCGCTGGTTTCGCCCATTGCTAACGCCATAGCGGTTCCCTTGGTCAGCCTGGTTGTGGTTCCCTTAACCCTTCTGGCAGTCTTGCCGCCTCTTGATTTCATGTTGTTGCCTGCCCACTGGGTGCTGAGCGGATGCATGGCAGCGATGCGATGGATGAGCGATGTCCCGCAGGCAGCCTGGAGCCAGCATGCCCCACCCCCGTGGACGGTGGCAGCGGGGCTGGCAGGAATTGTCTGGATGTTGTTGCCCGGAGGGTTGGGACTGGGGTCGGGACCGCGGCTTAGCACGGGTTTTCCCGCCCGCTGGTTGGGAGCAGTTGCATTGCTGCCCATATTCTTCATGCTTCCATCGAAACCGCGGTCAGGAGAATTGTGGCTGACGGTCCTGGACGTTGGGCAGGGATTGGCAGTAGTGGCACGTACGGAAAAACATGCCTTGCTCTACGATACCGGGCCGGGTTTCAGTTCGGAATCGGATAGCGGCCAACGTACAATTGTTCCTTTTTTGAGAGGAGAAGGGGTGCGTCATCTTGATGCCATGATCGTAACCCATGCGGATCTGGACCACAGCGGCGGCGCACTGTCGGTGCTCCAGGCAATACCGGTGGAATGGCTGGTGTCATCCCTGAAACGGGATCACCCTATACAACTCGCCGCTTCCAACCGGCGGCAGTGCAGCTCCGGGGATTCGTGGGAGTGGGATGGGGTCCGGTTCGACATGCTGCATCCGTTGGAACAGAGTTACAGTAATCCGAAGATTAAAACCAATGCATTAAGTTGTGTGTTGAAAATTACCACTGCGCACGGCAGTGTGCTGTTGCCTGCGGACATTGGAAAGAAATCCGAATATCAGCTGGTAGCGGATAATCATGACGCGCTCCCCTCAACGGCGCTGATAGCCCCCCATCACGGCAGCAAAACCTCATCTACCACCGAGTTTGTAAACCGGGTGAACCCTCGGCTGGTAATATTCACTGTTGGTTATCGCAATCGCTTCGGGCACCCCAGGGACGAAGTGGTTGAGCGTTATCGTGCCGTAGGCAGCGAGTTGCTACGTAGCGATATCGACGGTGCGGTAATGCTGCGCTTCGCGGATAACGACCTTGCGGTGGAAACCGCGCGCGCGCAGCGCCGCCGCTACTGGCAAGCCCTGCCCGACATTCCGGCTTGGAGATAAAATCGAGTGATGAGCAACAAGCTGAGTGGCCCGGGTGCTTCGGGCAATTCTTCCGTAATGCAAAAAGGGTATGTTCCCTCATGGCTGGAAAGCCTGGCTCCCGTCTTTTCTCCTGGTGAAATTGAAATGCTTGGGCATGCGCTGGATTTCTCCGAAGCGCTTTATGCCGGCAAGTTCCTTCCCACTGGCGAGTCCATTATCCAGCACACGTACGGAACAGCATTGATCCTGACAATGTTGCGCGCGGATAGCGATACCCTGGCTGCGGGCATTCTTCGGGCCGTGCCGGATTACCTGGACGAGTACAAAGAAAAGCTGCAGGCAGATTTTGGCCTGACCGTGGCTCATCTGGTTGAAGGAGCCGCGCGCATGGCCCGTATCCGGACAATGGGAGCAGCGGGTAGTGCGAATGTCGCGGATCGTGGCGCACAAGTCGAGGCATTACGCAAAATGCTGCTGGCAATGGCGGAAGATATCCGGGTAGTCATCATCGCCCTGGCCGATCGTGTGCAAACGATGCGGCATATCGTTGCCACCGAACTTTCGCAAAAAACAGAAATTGCGCATGAGACTCTGGACATATTCGCACCGCTGGCAAATCGCCTGGGGCTCTGGCAGGTAAAGTGGGAACTCGAAGATTTTTCGTTCCGGATCATTCAGCCCGAACGCTATAAAAAAATCGCCAGTTTGCTCGAGGATACGCGCCGCACGCGGGAATATTATATTGCCCAGGTGGTGGAAAAATTGCGGCACGAATTGCAGCGAACGGGAATCGACGCCGAAGTCACGGGCCGCCCCAAGCACATTTACAGCATCCACAAGAAAATGAAACGCAAGGAAGTGGATTTTAAGGAAATCCACGATGCGCGTGCAGTGCGCATCCTCGTGGATAACGTGAAGGATTGCTATGCCGCGCTGGGCGTGGTGCATAACTTGTGGATGCCTATCCCGAAGGAGTTTGACGACTACATTGCCAAGCCCAAAGGTAATGAATACCGGTCGCTGCATACGGCCGTCGTCGGCCCGGAGGAAAAGGTGATAGAAGTGCAGATCCGTACTTACGAGATGCATCGTCATTCCGAGATGGGTGTTGCGGCGCACTGGCGTTATAAGGAAGGCGCTAGGCGGGATGCGCGGTATGAAGAAAAAATTGCCTGGTTGCGGCAGATCCTGGAATGGAAGAACGACGTAGCGGATGCGGGTGAGCTGGCCGAGCATTTCAAGGTGGGGCTGTTCGAGGATTCCATCTATGTCCTGACCCCGCAGGGCCGGGTGATTGCCTTACCCAAAGGCTCGACACCAGTGGACTTTGCCTACCATGTACACAGTGATCTTGGCCATCATTGCCGTGGCGCAAAAGTGGATGGAACGATGGTGCCGCTTGACTATGTGCTGCAAAATGCTCAACGGGTGGAAATCATTTCCGTAAGACAGGGTGGGCCGAGCCGCGACTGGCTAAATCCAGCTCTCGGTTATATCAAAAGTCAGCGTGCCCGGTCGAAGGTCAGGCAATGGTTTAGCGGTCAGGAGCGCGAAGTTGCGTTGGCGCAGGGCCGGGCGGTGGTGGAAAAAGAATTGCAACGCCATGGCATGACGGCGCTGGGGTTGGAGAGCCTCGCCAGCGAGTTTAAGTTCGCGAAACTTGATGCCTTCCTGCTGGCAGTGTCACGGGGGGACGTTACGAGTCGCCAGTTAGGCGCGTTTTTAGATGGAGAGAGAGACGGAGAGAGCGGGACGACAATCTCCCGTCCGGAGTTGCCGGTTAGCGCCACGCCCGTTTCCCCATCCGGCGGCGGTATTCTCATCGCAGGTGTCGACAAACTGCTCACCGTCCTGGCGAAATGCTGCAAGCCGGCTCCACCCGACCCTATCGTTGGATTTGTCACGCGGGGGCGGGGCATTACGGTCCACCGTCAGGGGTGCTCCAACCTGTCTCGATTACGGGAAGAAAGTGCCGCGCATCTCATCGCGGCCGAGTGGGCGGTGCCGGATTTGTCTAAAGGAACCAGTTATGAGGTCGATATCGAGGTGGAGGCGCAGGACAGGCAGGGATTGCTGCGGGATATCTCGGATATTTTATCGCGTGAAAAAATAGATGTTACTGCCACCCGCGCGCAGAGCCGGAATGTTATCGCAAATATGCGATTCACACTGAAAATTACTGGCGTGCGACAACTGAGCCGGGTTCTCGGATTGATACGAAGCGCGCCTGGCGTGATCTCCGCCTCTCGCAGATGACATCGCCCAATGCCTGAATCGGCGACCGTTCGGGCGCCGATTTTTCTATCCCGCCGGTCCGGCTTGCTACCCGGTTCCCTTTCTGAACACACCCGCCTAACCTGCCGGCGCGTGTCGATCCGAATCTCATCTTTACATCGAAAATCGTTTTTCCCTGAAACCACGGAGACCGGCGGGATGCTTCTCGAACACCCTGATTACTCATGGTTTGTTCCATTCACGGCTCAGTGGCCCGGATCTTTCGCTTAAAGCCGCCCCGGTGATTGGACAAGTTTAAGTCTTTGTCGCATAACCAAAAAACCGTTGCTTTTTCCCTTGACTTTGCTGTTTTTTTTAACTACAGTGGATGAAAGTGGGGAAAAGTGGGGAATGTTCCCGGCATCCCTTTCTCAAAAATAAAGGGGCATGATGTTTCGCGGTGGCACACCCATCAGTCTGGACAACAAGGGTAGGCTCGCGGTGCCTGCTAAATACCGCGAAGATCTTTTATCCCTGTGCGCAGGACATCTGGTTATTACTACTGATCCTTCCAGGTGCCTGCTGGTTTATCCCCAGCCCGTATGGGAGCCGATAGAGCAAAAGCTCAACGGGCTTTCCAGTTTTAATCCACACACGCGGAGTTTGCAACGCCTTCTGGTCGGCAACGCAAGCGACGTGGAGATGGATGGCGCGGGCCGGATTTTGGTGCCGCCTCCCTTGCGCCAGTTCGCAGGCCTGACCAAAGACGTGGTTTTGGTGGGACAAGGTACGAAATTCGAGTTGTGGGATGACGAAAAATGGAGTCTGCAAATCGAGAATGCCCTCTCATTCAAAGATGGCATTCCGCCGGAACTCGACGGTTTTTCACTGTAATGCTGTGGTTGATACGCTCATGCATACCACTGTATTGCTGCGGGAAGCCGTGGATGCTCTGGCGGTCAAGCCATGTGGAATATATGTTGACGGCACGTATGGCCGCGGAGGCCACAGCCGGCTCATTTTGGAGCGGCTGGACGAAAGGGGGAAGCTGATAGCGTTTGACAGGGACCCGGCTGCATGGGCGGAGGGACAGGACGTGGACGATGTGCGTTTTTGCATGATTCATGCCAGTTATTCGCATATCCGGGAGGTCCTGGGGCAATTAGGCGTGGACCAGGTGGACGGGATATTGCTGGATCTGGGGGTGTCTTCGCCCCAACTTGAAGAAGCCGGGCGTGGCTTTAGTTTTCGGCTGGATGGCCCACTCGACATGCGCATGGACACGACCCAGGGACAGACAGCCGCGGAGTGGATTTCTTCCGCATCAGAAGCTCATTTGGAAGAGGTGATAAGAAATTATGGCGAGGAGCGGTTTGCTAAACAGATTGCAAGGTCGATTGTTGCGCTTAGAGCGCGCGAGCCCATCGTCACTACGCATCAGCTTGCCTCGATTGTGGCATCGGCCGTGCCCTGGCGCAAGCGGGAAAGTAAACAGAACCCGGCGACGCGCACTTTTCAGGCTATCAGGATTTATATCAATCAGGAGCTTGAGAAGTTGTCGCTGGCCCTGCCGGAATGCGTGGAAGTATTAAACTGTGGCGGGCGGTTCGTTGCTATCAGCTTTCACTCTTTGGAGGATCGTATAGTGAAGCGTTTCATGCGGGAATTATCAAACCCTGACAGGTTGCCGAAGGAGTTGCCTTTGAGAGCGAGGGAAGTCCAGCGTTTGAGCCGCCAAAAGTTGCGTTTGGTTGGCAAGGCAATACGTCCCAGTGCAGAGGAGATCGGGATAAACCCCCGCGCCCGGAGCGCAATAATGCGCGTGGCGGAACGAGTAGACACCACATAGACGGGTAACGAGCATCATGGCGGCGTTCCTAATTAATGAGAGACCGGTGTGACCAGGATAAACATTCTGTTGACTTTGATCCTCATCGCCTGCGCGCTGAGTGTTGTGACTTCTCAACACAAGGCGCGCAAGATCTTTGTAGAACTGGAGGAGGAGCAGGAGCAGGCAAGACAGCTGGCAGTAGAGTGGGGCCAGTTGCAGCTTGAGCAGAGCACTTGGGCGATGCATGCACGCATTGAAAAAATCGCGGCCGGGCAGTTGCTTATGCGGGTGCCGGATGCATCCCGCATTCAGATTGTTCCGTTGACGATTGCTTCTGATGCAGCAACTCCTGTGGAAATGCCGAAACCATGAAGCCCCCTCTTCCGCCCCATCTGATCCTGCCTGCCCTACGGTCACGCCTGTTAGCGGCGTTGTTGTTGCTGGGCTTTGCCGGTCTCGCTGGCCGCGCCGCCTACCTGCAGGGAATGCACAACGGTTTCTTGCAAGAGAAGGGTGAGTCGCGCTACACACGCGTGCTTGAGATGAGTGCGCACCGCGGAATGATTACAGATCGGCATGGGGAACCGCTTGCGATCAGCACCCCGGTGGAATCGGTATGGTCTAGTCCCCAGGATATGCGTGCAACCCCGGAGCAGACAAAAAAACTCGCAATTCTGATCGGATTGGAGGCCGAGGAGATCAACAGGCGCATCAAAGGGACAACTGGTGACCAGCAGCGCGGGGCGCGTCGAGATTTTGTGTACCTGAAGCGACACTTGTCACCAGACGTCGCTGCGAAGGTAGTGGAACTCAATATACCGGGAGTATTTCTCAAGCGTGAGTACCGCCGCTTTTATCCCGCAGGCGAGCTGACTGCGCATGTACTTGGTTTCACCGATGTGGACGATAAAGGACAGGAGGGAATAGAGCTGGCATGGCAGGATGAGCTTGCCGGCAAGCCCGGGAGCCGCCGCGTCATCCGGGACCGGAAAGGCCGTGTCGTCGAGGATATCGAAAGTATCCGGGCGCCCAGGCCGGGGCAGAATATTGCTTTGTCCATGGACGGCAAGATTCAGTATCTTGCTTACCGCGAGTTGAAGCAGGCAGTGGAAGTCAACAAGGCAAAAGCAGGTGGAATCGTGGTCCTTGATGCGGAAACAGGCGAGATCCTCGCGCTCGTGAATCTGCCGGCGTACAACCCGAATAACCGGAGGAGCATGAGTGGCGGGCAAGCGCGCAACAGGGCCTTGACGGACATGTTCGAACCAGGTTCGACACTGAAACCATTTACCGTAGCGGCAGCTCTTGAAAAAGGGGAAATAAAAGCCGACACAGTGTTCGAAACGTCCCCGGGCACATTTTCCATAGGTAGGGCGACGATACGTGATACGCGCAGGGAAGGCGCATTGACGGTCGCACAGGTAATCCAGAAATCAAGCAACGTCGGCTCGGCGAAAATTGCCTTGTCACTGCCGCCGCAAACATTATGGGGAATACTGAACGATGTGGGGTTTGGTACTCCCACCGGCTCAGGATTTCCCGGCGAAGCCAGCGGTACGCTCCGCCCCTACCGCAGCTGGCGGCCAATCGAGCAGGCAACGATGTCGTACGGGCACGGAATAGCGGTGAGCCTGCTGCAGTTGGCGCGTGCCTATACCCTGTTCTCCTCAGAAGGCGAACTGAAGCCGGTTTCCCTGTTGCGGCTCGACGCGGTGCCGCCAGGCAAGCGCGTAGTGTCGCGGGATACTGCGGAGGCGGTGAGTGAAATGCTCGAAATGGCGGCGCAACCGGGAGGCACGGCGCCACAAGCAAGGATCAACGGTTATCGGGTGGCGGGGAAAACGGGTACCGCGCACAAACTTGAGGGAAAGGGCTATGCGAAAAACCGCTATCTGTCGACGTTTGTGGGCTACGCCCCTGTTTCCAGTCCGCGGTTTATCATCGCGGTGATGCTGGATGAACCGTCCGCTGGACAATATTTTGGCGGCGCGGTGGCAGCGCCGGTGTTCAGCCGTGTGATGAGCGGCGCCTTGAGGATGCGGGGCGTGCCGCAAGATGCGCCTGCAACCAACGTAAATGTTGTTTACGGGCGTGCGGGGGCCCAAGGGTAATGCATGGCTTGCAAGCCGGTAGTGGAGACATGATGCTTTCGGACATATCAGAGGGCTATTTTGATTTTCGCGCCCTTGACCGCATGGGCGTCAGGATTAGCAACCTAGTCACGGATAGTCGCGCGGTAAAGCCTGGAGATACTTTTTTAGCTTATGCCGGAGAACGTGATGATGGACGCCAGTTTATCCCTCAGGCTCTCGCAGCCGGCGCTAATGCTGTCCTGTGGGAAAGCCATGGTTTTGTATGGGACCCGGCATGGAAAACGCCCAACTTGCCCATAGGAGGGCTGCGGAACTTGGCAGGTGTCATTGCCGATCACGTGTTTGGTCATCCATCCAAAAAATTGTGGCTCATCGGGATTACAGGAACAAATGGCAAGACTTCCTGCAGCCACTGGATTGCCCAGGCCATGGACGCGCTGGGGACTAAGACCGCTGTCATCGGCACGATAGGGACCGGTTTTTTGGGACAGCTTGAATCCACTGCTAACACCACGCCCGATTCAGTGTTATTGCAGCGTAAAATGGCGGATTTTTTGGCTCAGGGTGCGCGTTGCGTGGCAATGGAAGTGTCGTCGCATGGAATTGTCCAGGAGCGCCTGAATGGCTCGACATTTGCGCTTGCCCTGTTCACAAACCTGTCCCGCGATCACCTGGATTATCACGGAAACATGGAAACGTACGCCGCGGCCAAGGCGAGGTTGTTCCGGTGGCCTGGACTCAAGTATGCGGTAGTCAATGTTGATGATGCGTTCGGCGCCAAGTTGGCGCAGCAGCTTGAGGATACGCCCACACAGATAATCGGCTACGGATTTTCTGAACCGGGAGAACGGAACTGCGAGTCGGAGAAGTTCCGGTTACTGCGCGGGCTTAATCTCAGGACGGACCTGCGGGGCCTGGTGTTCGACATCGAGTTTGGCGCGGACCATGCGGAGTTCAGTACGGGCCTCATAGGTAGCTTCAATGCTTTGAATTTATTAGGCGTGCTGGCGGTCTTGCTGGCGAGCGGCACCGCGCTGGAAAATGCCGTTCGTGCAATGCAGGAAGCAAGGCCGGTAGCGGGCAGAATGCAGCGGATTGGAGGTGGCGAGCAGCCTCTTGTCGTGGTTGACTACGCTCATACACCGGATGCAATGGAAAAAGTTTTGACCACGCTGCGCGAAGTTCTCGATGCGAGTGCAGGGACGGAAACGGAAACAACCCGCAAGCCGAGGTTGATCTGTGTATTTGGTTGCGGTGGCGAGCGCGATCGCGGCAAAAGGGCCCTCATGGGTGAAGTGGCGACACGGCTCTCCGATGATGTTGTTATCACCAGCGACAATCCCCGGAGAGAGGATCCGAACGCGATTATCCGCCAAATAACGTCGGGCACAGCCGGGAATTTTCGTGTTGAAAGGGACAGAACGAGGGCCATTTCCGCTGCAATTCGGGGCGCGCAGAAGGGCGACATCGTATTGATCGCGGGGAAAGGGCACGAAGCGTATCAGGAAATAGACGGCCAAAAGCTGCCATTTACCGATACCGAGGTGGCTAGGCAGGTCCTGATGGATGGTTGCGTGACGGAACAGACATGATGAATCTTCAGGCGGCGGCGCGTGCTCTGGACGAAGAATGGTGGGGTGAAGACGTCCGGTTTTCCGGGGTTAGCACGGATAGCCGCACGGTTGCCCGCGGCGATTTATTCGTCGCGCTGACGGGAGAAAAGTTCGACGGGCATGACTTTATTGCCGAGGTGAAGGAAAAAGGCGCAGCAGCCGCGATGATTCAACGCGGACCAGGGGTCAGGAACCGGGAGCCGGGAATTCCCCTGCTACTGGTGGAGAATACACGCTTGGCGCTGGGGCAGCTGGCGGCCCACTGGCGCAGGCGTTTCAGCATACCGGTGGTGGCGGTAACGGGCAGTAATGGCAAGACTACGGTGAAGGAGATGATTGCTTCTATCTTGCGATATGCGTCCGGCGAGTGGGACGCAACGGGTGGCCCGGGCAAGGTACTGGCGACGGAAGGCAATCTCAACAATGACATCGGCGTACCACTGACGCTCCTGAGATTGCGCGAACGGCATGAATTCGCGGTAATAGAAATGGGCATGAATCATTCCGGCGAGATCTCTTATCTGACCAGGCTGGTAAAACCCGGCGTCGCATTGATCACCAATGCGGGAACGGCGCATATGGAGGAGCTTGGGTCGGTGGAGGCAGTGGCCGGCGCCAAGGGTGAAATCTTTGAGGGACTCGACCAGCACGGTACGGCTGTTATCAATGCCGACGATCTGCACGCTCCACTATGGCGCCGGCTTGCCGGTACCCGAAAGGTTATGGAATTTGGCCTTGAAGCCGAGCCCGCAGTGTCCGCTCGCTTCCACCTTGATCTTTTTAGCAGCAATATCTCCCTGCTTCTGCCTGATGGGGTCCAGCAAGTGGAATTACAAGTTCCCGGCGAACACAACGTGCGAAATGCGATTGCCGCAGCTGCGGTGGCAGTGGTCATGGGTGTTGGCCCCAATGCGATAGCGTCAGGACTTGGCGCATTTCGGGGGGTGAAGGGACGCATGCAAAGAAAACGTGGTTTGCATGGGGCTACCGTGATCGACGACACGTATAACGCCAACCCGGATTCGGTACGAGCCGCTCTTGCAGTGCTGGCAAATGGCGGGGGACACAAGATTCTGGTGTTGGGCGACATGGGTGAGTTGGGCGCCAGGGCAAGAGAACTTCATGAGAGCATTGGAATGGAAGCGCGCAGGGCTGGCGTGGATACGTTGCTGGCTTTGGGCGACTTCAGCGCGTACGCCGCGGCAAAGTTTGGCGCCGGCGCGCAACATTTCAGGAAAGTTGAGGAATTGGTGGCCGAATTGGAAGGTTTGCTGGCGCCCGGCGTAACGTTGTTGATAAAGGGATCACGCTTCATGCAACTGGAGCGCGTCGTCAAGAGCATCGAATTATGACCAAAAAAATAACGAGTTTGAGCCCTGGAAATAATGAATAAGCTGAGTGAATTCATATCCGTCCCGCATAGCAGCGTTTTGTTCCGGCGGCCGCCATGCTGTTAGAGCTTGCCCAATGGCTTGCGAAGGATATCCGCGTATTCAACGTATTCAACTATATAACGCTGCGCACGGTTCTGGCAGCGCTTACCGCCCTTGCGATTTCATTCATAGTCGGTCCAGCCATGATACGCAAGCTCACTGCTTATAAAATCGGGCAGTCGGTACGGGATGACGGACCACAAACGCATCTTGTCAAGGCTGGCACGCCAACGATGGGCGGTGCGCTGATCCTGGTTTCCATCGCCATCACCACCCTGCTGTGGGCGGACCTGGGCAATCGCTACGTCTGGGTAGTGCTCCTCACCACTCTGGGGTTTGGAATAATCGGCTGGGTTGACGATTACCGCAAGGTGGTCTATCGCAATCCAAAGGGACTTTCTGCCAGATCCAAGCTCTTCTGGCAGTCGGCAATCGCAATCTCCGTGGCCCTGTATCTTGCTTTGACGGCCGAGCTGCCCGCCCAGACGACCATGATCGTGCCCTTTTTCAAGCAAGTGGCCATACCACTTGGGGTAGCCGGGTTCGTGGCGCTTGCCTATTTCGTTATTGTGGGAACCAGCAACGCGGTGAACCTGACCGACGGCCTAGATGGGTTGGCGATCCTGCCGACAGTCATGATAAGCAGTGCCCTTGCAATCTTTGCTTATGTAGCGGGGCACGCGGTTTTTGCCAAATATCTCGGTATTCCCCATATCCCCCATGCCGGTGAGCTTGCCGTCTTCTGCGGCGCGATGGCGGGTGCCGGGCTCGCCTTTCTCTGGTTCAACGCTTATCCGGCGGAAGTATTCATGGGCGACGTCGGCGCCCTTGCCCTTGGCGCCGCCCTTGGGGTCGTCACAGTGATAGTCCGCCAGGAAATCGTTCTGGTCATCATGGGCGGTGTATTTGTAGTGGAGACGTTATCGGTGATGTTACAGGTTGCTTCGTTCAAGCTGATGGGTAAACGTATTTTTCGCATGGCGCCATTGCATCATCACTACGAATTGAAGGGCTGGAAGGAAAACCAGGTGGTAGTAAGGTTCTGGATTATCACCATGATGCTGGTTTTGTTCGGACTTTCAACGTTGAAGCTAAGGTGAGAAGTCCCATATGACCTTTCGAGATAAAAAGGTATTGGTATTGGGGATGGGGGAGTCCGGGCTCTCCATGGCCAAATGGTTGGTGCGCAGGGGGGGCGCTATACGCGTGGCGGACAGCCGCACCACTCCGCCCTGTTTAACGGCATTTGAACAGGCTCTGCCTCAAGCCAGGATATCGATGGGGGCCTTTTCGGCTGAAGCCTTTGCTGGCGTGGATATGATCGCTATCAGCCCCGGAGTACCTCTCGCCGAGCCACTTGTTCAGCAGGCATTGCAGGACGGTATACCGGTGGTGGGCGACATGGAATTGTATGCGTTGGCAATAAGCAAGCCCGGCAGTTCGAGCCCGCCAATACTTGGCATTACGGGTTCCAATGGCAAGACCACGGTGACTGCGATGGTGGGAGCGATGATGAAGGAAGCCGGCTGGGATGCAGAAGTTGCGGGAAATATCGGTCCTGCGGTCCTGGATGCAAGGATGCAACGCGACGATTCAGGAAGGCAGCCCCAGGCATGGGTATTGGAGATTTCCAGTTTCCAGCTGGAAACGACGCGGAACCTCGTTCTCGATGCGGCTGCGGTGCTGAATCTAAGTGAAGACCATTTAGACCGTTATGCCGGCATGCGGGATTACGCTGCTGCGAAAGCACGAATATTCATGAGTAGCGAGGGGCAAAGCGGAGCGAGAGATGGTGTACAGATTTTGAATCGCGATGATCCGGTCGTGCGCGCAATGGCGTTGGATGGAAGAAAGCAGATAACTTTCGGCCTTGGTCCGCCCGTTGGCGAGAACGATTTTGGCCTGCTTCGCCAGTCTGAAGACATATGGCTGGTACAAGGAAACGCTCGCTTGATGAAGGCCAGCGAGCTTGGCGTCCGCGGCCTGCACAATGCAGCCAACGCTCTCGCTGCGTTGGCACTTTGTCGCGCTGTGGCACTGCCATTTGAACCGTTGCTTCACGCCTTGCGCGAATTCAGGGGCCTGCCGCATCGCATGGAGGAAGTAGCGGCCTTCCGTGGGATTACATTCTACGACGATTCGAAAGGCACCAACGTAGGAGCGACGGCCGCAGCTTTGAACGGCATGACGCAAACCGTGGTATTGATCGCCGGGGGAGACGGAAAAGGCCAGGACTTTTCGCCTCTGGCGCGGCCTGTTGCGGAACATGCGCGCGCGGTGGTTTTGATCGGGCGTGACGCGGAGAAAATTGCGACCGCGCTGGACGATTGCGCTATTCCCCTGCACCGGGCAAAAACAATGGACGAAGCAGTGGAAAAAAGTTATCGACTGGCACGCAGGGGTGACGCCGTACTGATGTCGCCGGCATGTGCCAGTTTCGACATGTTCAGGAATTACGCTCATCGGGCCGAGGCATTCAAGGCGGCGGTACTGCGCGTGGAGAACGAATTTTCGAGCATGACCTTTAACTGATGATCTATCAGCACGATATAGGGAATCAGAAAACCCTGCCTGACATTGATCAGTCGCTGATCTGGTCCGTAATCCTGCTGCTGAGCCTGGGGCTCGTGATGGTTTATTCGGCTTCCATCGCCATCGCCGAGGCCGGAAGGGGGACCAATGGCTATCCGGCTTATTTCCTGGTGCGGCATGGTACCTATCTTATGGTGGGCTTGCTGATAGGCTTGATCGCATTCCAGATACCCATGCGGCTTTGGCAGAAATATTCATTTCCGCTATTTTTGCTGGGCACGGCGCTACTGGTGCTGGTGTTGATTCCAGGTATTGGACATGAAGTCAACGGCAGCCGCCGCTGGGTATCGCTGCTCGTCGTGAACCTGCAACCATCAGAGTTCATGAAATTGTTCGTCGTGATTTACGTGGCCAACTATACCGTTCGCAAGGCACTCCACCTGGGAAGTTTCCGCCAAGGGCTTCTTCCCATGCTGATCCTGATACTGATGGTCGGTGGACTGCTGCTGCTCGAACCCGACTTCGGCTCATTTGTCGTTATTGCCGCCGTCATGATAGCCATATTGTTTTTGGGAGGAATGAGTTTGAAGCTCTTTGTCGGGCAGATCGGCTTCCTGATGATCGGTCTACTGGCGTTGATCTGGATCGAGCCTTACCGCATGCAGCGTTTTTTCGGCTTCATGGATCCATGGGACGATCCCTATGGAAAAGGCTACCAGTTGAGTCACGCGCTGATCGCGTTTGGGCGTGGTGAATGGCTGGGTGTCGGTTTGGGCGGCAGCGTGGAGAAGCTTTTTTATCTGCCCGAAGCCCACACCGACTTCCTGCTCGCGGTGATCGCGGAAGAACTCGGCTTTGCCGGTGTCATCACCGTGGTTTCGCTGTTCGCCTGGGTGGTGATACGGGCTTTTGTCATTGGCCGACAGGCGGTACTCAGAGAACGCTATTTTTCCGCGTTAGTTGCCCAAGGTATTGGAGTTTGGCTGGGAGTGCAGGCTCTCATCAATATGGGCGTGAACATGGGTGTGTTGCCTACCAAGGGGTTGACGCTGCCGCTGATGAGTTTTGGTGGCAGTAGCATTGTCGCCAGCTGCCTTACGCTCGCGGTGCTTCTACGCGTGGATTGGGAAAACCGGCAGCTGATGAAGGGGTACGCGGTATGAAAAATGGGCAAAGCCTGAAACGAAGACTTGACAAATCCCCGGACAAATCCCGGGTGCGGCATGTTCAGAAATGTCATGCAGCGACGGCGACGTGAACCATACCATTCTCATCATGGCGGGCGGAACCGGCGGGCATGTGTTTCCCGGGCTGGCGGTGGCTGACCATATGAGGACCGCGGGGTGGCGCGTGGTATGGCTGGGAACCAAGGGAGGAATGGAAACAACATTGGCGCCTCGGCAGGGGTACGACCTGGAAATTATCAGTTTTTCCGGTTTGCGCGGGAAAAATGCCAGGACCTGGCTATTGCTGCCGCTGCGTCTGCTATTTGCGCTATGGCAGAGCGCCAGGGTGATACGGAGGGTGCGTCCGGATGTTGTGCTTGGCATGGGCGGTTACCCCGCGTTTCCTGGTGGGATGATGGCCTCTTTGCTGGATAAGCCATTGCTGATCCATGAACAGAACTCAATCCCGGGCCTCGCCAACAGAATACTGGCGAAAGTGGCTGACAAAGTGTTGCTGGGATTTCCCGATTCGATCAGGAACGGCGACAAGGTGATGTTTTCCGGTAATCCGGTGCGTAGTGAAATCACTCGGGTGGAAGTGCCCGAAAAGAGGTACGGGTTGCGGAGTGGCAAGTTGCGGTTGCTGGTGGTGGGTGGCAGCCTGGGCGCCCAGGCGCTGAACACTATCGTGCCCCAGGCGCTGAAGTACATTCCCCAAAAGCTCCGCCCGCTGGTAACGCATCAGGCAGGAGCAAGGCACCTTGAAGCGTTGAGAAAGAATTACGCCGAAGCGGAAGTCGAAGGGGACCTGGTCACATTCATTCACGACATGGCAGCCACTTATGCTAATTGCGATCTGGTGATCTGCCGTGCCGGTGCGCTGACTATCGCGGAACTGAGCGCAGCTGGCATCGCGAGCATCCTGGTGCCTTTTCCCTATGCCGTAGACGATCATCAGACAAGCAACGCGAGATTTCTTAGTGACCGGAAAGCGGCGGTGCTGGTTCCCCAAAATAAACTCACGCCTCAAGGCCTGGCGGATTTACTGATGGGATTCAGCCGCAACGATCTCATGGAAATGGCGATAAAAGCACGTGGCGTGGCGAAACCAGATGCGACCAGCTTAGTGGCAACCGCCTGTATGGAAATGACAAAAAAAACCGGCGGATGTGCTGTATGAATCAGATCACCATCGATCAGGTGTATGGGGCGCCGACCCCTTGGCTAACAGGTCGTGAAAATGAAACATAAGGTCAAACATGTCCATTTTGTCGGTATCGCGGGTTCGGGCATGAGCGGGATCGCGGAGGTATTGCTCAATCTGGGATACCAGGTCAGCGGCTCGGATCTATCGGAGAATGTGACCACCCGGCGCTTGAGAAAGCTGGGGGCAAGCGTGCACATCGGTCATGCTGGCAAGCATATAGCGCTAGCCGACGCGGTAGTGACGTCAACGGCAATTACCCCGGACAACCCGGAAGTTGTTGCGGCGCGAGAGCGCAACGTACCTGTCGTTCCCCGCGCAATTATGCTGGCTGAATTGTTGAGATTGCGGCAGGGAATCGCCATCGCGGGAACGCACGGCAAGACCACTACCACGAGCCTGATCGCCAGCATTCTGGCAGAAGCGGGAATGGATCCAACATTCGTTATCGGCGGCAGGCTGGAAGCGGCAGGTTCTCACGCAAAGCTGGGGCGGGGCGAATTCATCGTGGTAGAGGCCGACGAATCCGATGCTTCGTTTCTCTATCTGCAACCTGTACTGGCGGTAGTAACCAATATAGATGCCGACCACATGGAGACGTACGGCCACGACTTCAGCAAGCTCAAGCAAGCCTTCGTCGAGTTTGTGCAGCACCTGCCTTTTTACGGCATGGCGGTTTTGTGTGTGGACGACGCGAGGGTGAGGGAAATCATGCCTGCCATTACAAAGCCTGTTACGACTTACGGCTTATCGGACACCGCCCAGGTTCGTGCCACCGCTATCCAGCATAGTAATGGCCAAATGCGTTTTACGGCGATGGTGGGAGTGAACGGCAAAACCCGCAAGCTGAATATCATGCTTAATTTGCCGGGGCTGCACAACGTGCAAAATGCGCTTGCGGCAATTGCTGTATGCAACGAAGTGGGTTTGCCTGATTCCGCGATTGTCAGGGCTTTAGCGAGTTTCAGGGGTGTGGACCGTCGTTTTCAGCGTTACGGCGAAATCAGGCTGGGAGTCAACGCGCCCGAGGCAGTCAATGCAGCCAATACAGGCAACAGGGACGGCAGTTTTACGCTCATCGATGATTACGGCCATCACCCCGCAGAGATGGCGGCCACCATCGCAGCAGCGCGCGGCGCCTTTCCCGGCCGGCGGCTGTTGCTGGCGTTTCAACCGCATCGCTACACCCGAACCCGCGACTTGTTCGAGGATTTCGTCAAGGTGTTGTCAACGGTTGATGTGCTGTTGTTGACTGAGGTCTATCCCGCAGGCGAAACGCCTCTTGTCGCCGCTGACAGCAAGTCACTCGCACGCGCGCTGAGAGTGCTGGGCAAGGTCGAGCCGATTTTCGTCGAAACCGCGGGCGAGTTACCTGCCGCGATTTGTAGCATTGCCCAGAACAACGACGTGGTACTGATTATGGGGGCCGGGTCGGTAGGCGGCGTGGCGCCTGCCCTTTTTACGCACGGCGCGGATCAGCAGGTGGGGCCGGTAAGCCGGGGAGCACCAAAGCCGGCTGACCTCTCTGCTTAAGGATGTTTACGCACTAACGAATGGATATGTCGGAATCTAATTCAGCTCATGGGCTGCGGCCGCTCCGAGGGGAAATGCGGGTTAACCAGTCAATGAAAAAATATACTTCGTGGCGCGCCGGCGGAAGGGCGGAACGATTGTATCTGCCGGCAGATCAGGTTGATCTTGCGGACTTCCTGCGCAGCTTGCCCCGGAATGAGCCGGTATATGTAGTAGGGCTGGGCAGCAACCTGCTGGTACGCGACGGCGGACTTCCAGGCACTGTAGTGGTGTTGCACGCACGGCTTAACTCGCTGCGGATGGAGCGGCAGCAAAAAGGCGGTGCATTGATTTACGCCGATGCGGGCGTTGCCTGCGCGAAAGTCGCACGATTCGCAGCGTTGCATGATTTGACCGGAGCGGAGTTCCTAGCGGGCATACCGGGTACGGTCGGCGGCGCGCTGGCGATGAATGCCGGATGCTACGGTGCCGAAACCTGGGAGATTGTCGAGCAGGCGCAAACCCTGGACAGGGAGGGTGTGTTACGGATCCGCCATCCCGATGATTACCTGGTTGCTTACCGGAAGGTGGTGTTGAAGCACGAGGCGTGCAACGGGAAGCAGGACGAGCAGCAACCGAGGAACTGCTCAGGTGAGGAGTGGTTTGTGGGCGGATGGTTCAAATTATCGAACGGGGATCAGGCGATGTCGCGTCGAAAGATCAAGGACTATCTCGCCAGACGGGTCACCACCCAGCCTTTAAATCTTCCGAGCGCGGGTTCGGTATTCCGCAATCCACCGCAAGACTGGGCCGCGCGGTTGATCGAGTCGTGCGGACTGAAGGGTTTTCAGATTGGTGGGGCCATGGTTTCCTCGAAGCATGCAAACTTTATCGTGAACATGGGCAGTGCGTCGGCGACGGACATCGAAACGCTCATCGTAACGGTGCGAAAAGCGGTGAAAGAGGAGACCGGGGTTCAACTGGAGCAGGAGGTGCGGATCATCGGGGTAGAAGGGGGGCGAGCTCACCTCGGGAATTCGCCACTTCTGATTCTTTGAGGACGATTGATATCGTGAGCAACCATGATTTCGGAAAAGTCGCTGTTCTCCTTGGTGGCCGCTCGGCCGAGCGCGGGATTTCGCTCCAAAGCGGCAAAGCCGTGCTGGACGCGCTACGGCGCCGGGGCGTCGATGCCCATCCGTTCGATCCATCCGAGCAACCCATGGAGGCGCTTTTACGCCAAGGGTTCGAGCGGGCCCATATTGCCCTCCATGGACGCTATGGTGAGGATGGGACAGTCCAAGGCGCACTGGAACTCATGGGTTTGCCGTATACCGGCAGCGGCGTCCTTGCAAGCGCCCTGGCAATGGATAAATGGCGCACGAAATTACTCTGGCAGGCAGGCGGAATCAGCACACCTCGCCATCTTTTGCTTGATGAACAAAGCGATTTTGACGCGGTGGCAAGAGATCTTGGCCTGCCAATGATTGTGAAGCCTGTGCGCGAAGGGTCCACTATCGGCTTGAGCAAGGTGGTGGATGCGAAGGACCTGCCCGCAGCGCGGCGCCTCGCGGCGCTGCACGACTCCATGGTGCTGGCCGAGCAGTTTATTGAAGGAGTGGAGCTTACTGCCGCGATCCTCGGCGACGTAACGCTACCCCTGGTCCGGATCGAGGCAGAGGGTGGCTTGTACGATTATGAGGCGAAATATGTGTCCAACCAGACCCGATATTTTTGCCCGAGTAATCTATCCACCGCCCAGGAACATGCGATTCAGGCACAAGCATTGCAAGCGCACAGGGTTTTGGGTTGCGAGGGATGGGGAAGAGTCGATCTGATACTTGATAAATCCGGCCAGCACCATTTTCTGGAAACCAACACATCTCCGGGCATGACCAGCCACAGCCTCGTGCCGATGGCAGCGAAAGCCGCCGGAATATCATTCGACGATCTGGTGTTGCGGATACTGGAGCTGGCGCATGTGGGATAACCACCAGACATTGGACCTGCTGTCAAATGTCCTGTTGGTGCTGGCCGCACTGACGGCGGGCTACCTCGTCAACCAGAGGGTGCTGAATTTGCCGGTTTTTCCGTTGAAAGAAGCGCATGTCGGCGGTAGCGAAGCGAATGGCCGCCTGAGACATGTAACGCGAGAACAGATTGCCGGCATTGTTCAGAGTGAAGTCAGGGGAAATTTTTTTACGGTTGACCTGGAAGCTGTGCGTAACGCATTCAAGAAATTACCGTGGGTGCGAATTGCCGCGGTGAGACGGGTCTGGCCACAGGGTCTCGAAGTGACGCTTGAGGAGCATGTGGCGCTGGCATCGTGGGGCAGCAACGCATTGGTGAACGTGCATGGCGAAGTATTCAATGCCGCGCCGGACGAGAGATTGCCATTATTCGAGGGACCGGAGGGGAGTTCGCTTGAGATGGCGCGGCAGCACGCGGTGTTCAATACATTGCTGGAGCCGCTGCAACAGAACATCAAGGAAATGAATCTTTCTGCTCGCCGCGCCTGGCGGCTTCGTCTGGAAAGCGGAATGGTATTGGAGCTTGGGCGCGAACAGATGGAACCACGGCTGGAGCGTTACGTTCTGGTGCATGGCCGGAGCAGCGCGTTCCTCGCTCAGCAATTGAGTTATGTGGATTTGCGTTATCCCGGTGGTTTTGCGGCGCGATAAGCGAGCGCGTGCCAGGCGAAAGCCAAAGCGGATGTGAAACGGGTTGTTGAATACCACCAGATTTGGGCTTTCGAGGTAGATGAATAGAGGTAACGAAACCAAAAACCTGATCGTCGGCCTTGATATCGGCACTTCGAAAATCGTGGCGATTGTCGCAGAGGTGAAATCCGATGGAGGATATGAGGTGATTGGCATGGGCAGTCATCCTTCGCGCGGTCTGAAAAAAGGCGTGGTCGTCAATATCGAGACGACCGTGAATGCGATCCAGCGGGCGCTGGAAGAGGCGGAGCTGATGGCGGACTGCAAAATCCGGGAGGTTTATACCGGCATCGCCGGCAGCCATATCAGGAGTTTTAATTCGCATGGAATGGTGGCGATCAAGGATAAGGAAGTGTCACAGCTGGACGTGGAGCGTGTAATGGAAACAGCCAAGGCAGTGAACATTCTAAACGACCAGCAAGTTCTCCACGTCCTCAACCAGGAATTCATCATAGACGGGCAGGAGGATGTGCGTGAGCCGATTGGCATGAGCGGCGTTCGGCTGGAAGTCAAGGTGCATATCGTTACCGGCGCGGTTTCCGCCGCGCAGAATATCATGAAGTGTGTGCGTCGTTGCGGGCTGGAAGTGCGCGATCTGGTATTGCAGCCGCTGGCCTCGGCAATGGCGGTGTTGTCGGAAGATGAAAAGGATCTGGGCGTCTGTCTGGTGGATATCGGGGGGGGCACCACGGACATCGCCGTTTTCACCCATGGAGCCATTCGCCACACCGCCGTGATACCCATCGCCGGAGACCAGATTACCAATGATATCGCGATGGCACTCCGTACCCCGACCAAGGATGCCGAAGACATCAAATGCCGCTATGGTTGCGCCCTGCGCGGCATGGCGGACCCGCACGAAATGGTGGAGGTGGCGGGCGTTGGCGACCGCGGACCACGGCAACTCTCGAGACAAACGCTGGCAGAGGTCATCGAGCCTCGCGTCGAAGAACTTTATTCCCTGGTTCAGGCTGAACTACGGCGCAGCGGGTTTGAGGAATTGCTTTCGTCCGGAATCGTGATTACCGGAGGCAGTGCCTCTCTTCAGGGCATGGTGGAACTTGGCGAAGAAATATTCCATATGCCTGTACGGCTCGGGCTTCCGCACTACCACGGCAGTCTGGAAGAAGTAGTGCTCACCCCTCGGTGCTCCACGGGAATTGGTTTGATTGTAGCGGGCATGGAGCAGCTTCAACGACAGCAGCATACGCGGCTGCAGGGCAATTCGTTAAAGCGGATTTTTGAAAGAATGAGGAGTTGGTTCCAGGTGAATTTCTGAGAGCCGCCTTTTCAATGTTCCTGAATGGGAGGCTTTCTTCTCGCGCCAACCAATCTGGCGGGGTTAATAAGCGTAAGGCGATAGCTTGGTAAAAGTACTGACCAGTGGTTTCAATTAATTAAAGGAGAAGCGCTATGTTCGAGATCATGGATACACAAACACAGGAAGCCATTATCAAAGTCATTGGTATAGGCGGTTGCGGCGGTAACGCGGTGGATCACATGATCCAGAATGGCGTTCAAGGAGTCGAATTCATTTGTGCGAATACGGATGCACAGGCACTAAAGCGCAACCAGGCGCGTACTCAGCTGCAAATGGGGTCAGCTATCACCAAGGGATTGGGAGCCGGAGCTGATCCTGAAATCGGGCGCAACGCGGCGCTGGAAGACCGGGACCGGATTGCGGAGTTGATCGAAGGGGCAGACATGTTGTTCATCACGGCGGGAATGGGTGGCGGCACGGGTACCGGCGCAGCGCCGGTGGTAGCCCAGGTGGCCAAGGAAATGGGCATTCTCACGGTAGCGGTGGTTACCAAACCCTTTTCTTTTGAAGGAAGGCGCCTCAAAGCTGCGAAGGCGGGAATGGATGCGCTGTCGCAATACGTCGATTCATTGATTGTGATACCTAATGACAAACTGATGATAGTCCTAGGCGAAGATGTCAGCATGCTCGACGCATTCAAGGCCGCCAACAACGTATTGTATGGCGCCGTGGCGGGAATTGCGGAAGTCATCAACTGCCCGGGACTTGTGAACGTCGACTTTGCGGATGTGAAAACGGTAATGTCGGAAATGGGGATGGCCATGATGGGTTCTGCGTTTGCCTCGGGTCCGGATCGAGCGCGCTCGGCGGCGGAGCAGGCAGTAGCGAGTCCACTGCTGGAAGATGTGAATCTGTCCGGCGCGCGAGGAGTGCTGGTCAACATTACGGCTAGTTCAGGAATGAAGATGCGGGAGGTCCATGAAGTGATGAGTACCATCAAGGATTTTACCGCCGAAGATGCGACTGTAATAGTCGGTACCGTGATCGACGAGGATATGAAGGACAACCTGCGGGTGACGATGGTTGCAACGGGGCTGGGTGACATCGTCAATCGCATGCAACCCAAGCCGCTGAGCGTCATTCACTCACGTACTGGCACCGATAACACGTTTTTGGCGGATGGCCTCAACTGGAAGGATATGGATGCACCTGCCGCAATCCGTACCAATAGGCGCCGCGACGCGACCGTGGAAGCCATGAAGCAATCGGGAGTGGACTTTCTGGATATTCCGGCGTTTCTGAGGAAGCAGGCCGATTAAGGATTTCCGAACGCATTCCACAAAGCCTCGTCATCTTCAAAAGGAGGGGTGCAAGGCTGGCCGATCCCTGAAACGAGCGCGTTCTCCCAGGGTTGCGCAAGACCTTGGCCGGTGACTTGCTCACAGACTCACAGATCCCTTCCGCACCAACCGGCGCGAGGATCGGGTCCGCGGATAAGCGTCGCCAGAACGCAAGGGCCGACGAATAGGCATGAAACCGGCGGCGCCCAGGCGCTTTTTTTCCTGATCCGGCTGATGGTCAAAAGGCGACCAATGAACGGAGGTTGCCCGGACCGAACTAGTGCGAAGCCGCGCTTACATGGACAGACGCGAGCGGCGTTCTTGAACTCCTCTTGCCCACTGCGCAAGTTCTATTCTTCCCCTCTGGTTTGCCTTTTCAGCAATGACCTGATTGCGTTCTTTAGAGGTGATTGGGGCAATTCCGTCGCGAGATTGTTCAGGTTTGCCAGGCCGGCACTGCCTATCCGCCTTCTTTTAACCGATTCCCTGTTCGAATCAATAAGTTTGTAACGTGCTTGCACAGCAACCTTAATTGAAGTAACCTCGTAACCCGTCGCCTGGAATTTTAATAATAACGAGGGCAATGTTTGTCTGAGCTTCGCTGCAATGGCACCGTTATCCGCGCACAGGGTCAGGGCGCCTTCGACAAAGGCGCCTACGGTGCAACGCTGGGCCAATCGAGGTGGCGCAATTTTCACGAATACCTGTTGCATCAATGCAAGCTTGTCAGCGTAGTTGAATAGCCGCTGGTGCTCCGGCGTCAGCCTCAGTGATCCGAGGTAGAAATTGATCTTACGTGCGCTCATGGCAGAATCAGATTTTAGGGAATGAGATGAATATTATTCTAATTTCCAATAATTTGGCAAAAGCGAGAACGTTGACCCTTACCACTACACACCTTGTGCTGCTGGCCGCGGCGTTCTTTTTATCTTCCATCGTGTTGGCGATGGGGCTCAATTATCTCTCCCTGCGTTACGCGGACAAGATTGATAGCCCGACGTTGAGGTCGCTGGTCCTGAGCATACAGCAGGAAGAGCATCAGAAAACCCAATCGTACTTGCGTGATAGTCTTAATGCCATGGCTGTAAGAATGGGCCAGATGCAGGCGCAACTGTTGCGGCTGGATTCCGTGGGCGCGCGTCTGGCGGAGTTATCGGGCATGAAGCCGCAAGAATTCCGGTTCAATCAAAGCCCGGGACAGGGAGGCGCGCTGTCCACCTTGCCGTCTCACGACATGTCATTTGTAGAGTTCAGCAACAGGATACAGGAGTTGTCCCACCTGTTGGATGACCGTACCGACAAGCTCGGAGCACTGGATTCGCTATTGATGCAGGACAGGCTCAAGAAGAAAATGCTCCCGTCTATCATGCCAATAGAGGCGAAATGGTACTCCTCGGGCTTTGGCGTGCGTATCGATCCCTTTACCGGGCGCAGTGTTTTTCACGAAGGAGTCGATTTTTCGGCAGTGACAGGAACTCCGATTGTGGCCGCGGCGGGCGGTGTGGTGGTGTATTCCGATTACCATCCCGAGTATGGTAATATGATCGATGTTGACCACGGCAATGATTTCGTCAGTCGTTATGCCCATGCTTCCAAGCGCTTGGTCAAAACCGGCCAGGTGGTGTTGCGGGGACAGAAGATTGCAGAGGTGGGCAGCACTGGCCGTTCTACAGGCCCGCATCTGCATTTTGAAGTCAGGCACAGGGGCTTACCGCAAAATCCATCACGGTTCTTGAAGATGCCCGGTTGAGCCGGATCAATACTCTGCGCGGGGTGAGGCCAAAAACCTCACCCCTTATTTTTTGGACGATCGTTTAACAGAATTTTCGAGATGTCATGCTGAACAATCTGCTCAAGAAAGTCTTCGGGAGCCGTAACGACAGGCTAGTCAAACAGTATTTTCAGGCTGTGGGGACGATCAATGCGCTGGAAGCCAGGATCGCGCCACTCACGGACGCCGAATTGCGCGCAAAGACCGACGAGTTCAAACAGCGCATCGCTGAAGGAGCAACTCTTGATGCACTTCTGCCAGAGGTGTTTGCGGTAGTGCGAGAAGCCAGCAAACGCGTTCTTGGCATGCGTCATTTCGATGTGCAATTGATAGGCGGTATGGTATTGCATAATGGCAAGATCGCCGAAATGCGAACAGGCGAAGGCAAAACGCTGATGGCGACCCTGCCTGTGTATCTCAATGCTCTGGCAGGCAAAGGCGTGCACCTCGTCACAGTAAATGATTATCTTGCGAAACGGGATGCCGAATGGATGGGGAGAATATACCAGTTCCTCGGCATCAGCGTAGGCGTCGTTCTTTCACAGATGGACCCCCGCGACAAGCAGGATGCCTACGCCGCCGGTATCACCTACGGTACCAATAACGAGTTTGGGTTCGACTACCTGCGTGACAACATGGTCAATCACGCCACCGAGCGGGTGCAACGCACGCTCAACTATGCGATTGTTGACGAAGTGGATTCCATTTTGATTGATGAGGCGCGGACGCCATTGATCATCTCTGGCCAGGCCGAAGGCAATACGGAGATCTATGTACGCATGAATGCGCTGATCCCGAAACTTGCCCGCCAGGAAACAGAGACCAGCTCCGGCGACTTTATCGTGGATGAAAAGGCCCAGCAGGTGCTATTGAGCGAGGCAGGGTTCGAGCATGCTGAAAAACTGCTGGCTCAAAGCGGGTTGCTTTCTCCCGGAACCAGTCTTTACGATCCTGCCAACATAAACCTCGTCCATCATCTTTATGCTGGACTGCGCGCTTACGGGTTGTTCCATCGCGATCAGCACTACGTGATCCAAAACGGTGAAGTGGTAATTGTCGACGAATTCACGGGACGGTTGATGTCTGGCAGGCGGTGGTCGGAAGGGCTGCATCAAGCGGTGGAAGCCAAGGAAAGTGTTCCAATCCAGAAAGAAAACCAGACGCTCGCCTCGATTACCTTTCAGAATTATTTTCGCATGTATCAGAAACTGGCGGGGATGACGGGTACGGCTGATACCGAGGCTTTCGAGTTTCAGCAAATTTATGGACTGGAAACTGTGGTTATCCCGACCCATCGTCCCATGATACGTATCGACCGAATGGATCAGGTATTTCGGACCATGGACGAAAAATACCATGCCATTACCGAGGATATCAAGGACTGCTATCAGAGAGGGCAGCCCGTTTTGGTGGGAACCACTTCGATCGAAACGAATGAGTTACTCTCTGATTTTCTTACCCGCGAGGAGTTGCCGCATCAAGTGCTTAACGCCAAGCAGCATGCCCGGGAAGCGGAAATCGTCGCCCAGGCTGGACGTCCCAAGATGATCACCATAGCGACGAATATGGCCGGCCGCGGGACCGACATCGTCTTGGGAGGAAACCCGGAGCCTGAGCTTGAGCGTGTTCGCTCGGACGAGAGCGTTAACGAAGCTGCCAAAAAGGATCGCCTTGCGCAGCTGCAACAGGAATGGAACGCTCTTCATGATGAGGTGCTGAAACAGGGAGGATTACATATTATCGGGACAGAGCGGCATGAATCCCGGCGGGTGGATAACCAGCTTCGGGGCCGCTCCGGCCGTCAGGGTGACCCTGGTTCCAGCCGTTTCTATCTTTCTCTGGAAGATCCTCTTCTGCGCATTTTCGCATCCGATCGCGTCGCAAGCATCATGCAGCGGCTAAACATGCCGCCGGGTGAGGCCATCGAACACCCTTGGGTCACTCGCGCGATAGAAAATGCTCAGCGCAAGGTCGAGGCCCGCAATTTTGAAATACGCAAGCAATTACTGGAATACGATGATGTTGCAAACGATCAGCGCAAAGTCATCTATCAGCAGCGTAATGAGATTCTGGAGTCGCAGGATATTTCAGAGACGATAACGGCGATGCGCGAGGACATCATCCGTAATCTCATCTCCCTTTATATTCCAGCTCAAAGCGTCGAAGAAGAATGGGATGTGTCGGCACTCGAAAAGGCGTTACCGGCCGAATATCAGCTACCATTGCCGTTGCAGGAGTGGCTCGAGAAGGAGCCCGATTTGCATGAAGAAAATCTCCGCCATCGCATTATCACGGCAGCACATGAACACTATTCGGCAAAGCTGGATCAGGTAGGGGCAAACGTCATGCATCATTATGAGCGCGCAGTGATGCTGCAGAGTCTCGATACCCACTGGCGGGAACACCTGGCCGCTCTGGATCATCTGCGCCAGGGCATCCATTTACGCGGATACGCGCAGAAGAATCCCAAGCAGGAATACAAGCGCGAGGCTTTTGAATTATTCACCGCCATGCTTGAGCAAATCAAGGCAGAGGTTACCAAGATACTTATGGCCGTACAAATAAGAAGCGAGCAGCAGGTGGAGGCTGTGGCCGAATCACATCAACCGTTGGTAAACGTGCAATACCAGCACGCGGCCTATGAAGAAGCACTGGGCGAAGAGGAGCCTGCAGAGGACGCAGAAACCCAGGACCGCTCGGAGAAGCACCAGCCCTTTGTGCGCCAAGGAGAGAAAATCGGCCGCAATGACCCGTGTCCCTGCGGATCAGGAAAAAAATACAAACAATGTCATGGGAGGCTTAGCTGATTATACTGACTTGCCCGACCCGCTGAGTATTCAGCACATAATGCGAGGTGCGGCGCGTCGTGCGCGAACTGACACCAAGCTTAGTAGCCCGAGGCCGGTCAGGAACATGATGTAAGTTTCCGGTTCCGGAATTGGCGGTGCAAAATGCTGTGATGAATCCACCTGGATTACAAAGCTGCTCGACTCGTTGTCGTTTGGGCCAATTCCATTGAATGCCTCAGGTCGGGTAAACTGTGGCGCAGGGAGGCCCGGAAAATGCAGCGATGCCTGAAGCGATGTATCAACCAGCCGGAATTCATGTAGGTCTCATTGGCCATGGTCACTGTACCAGTCAACGTACCGATATCGCCAGCGTGAGGCCCTTCGGGGTTGCCATCGTATAAGAACGTGCTGTCTCCTCTATCCCAGGTTCCCGTTATAATATTTACCCCATCCATAAAGCCCGGTCCCTGCCGATTGATTCGCATCCGGTGAGGTATTATCCAGAAAGACTTGCCAAGTGCCCGAGTTGGCCGTAACTCCGATAGCAGAACAGGCGGAGGTTCCAGCAGTCAGGCAAGTGGCAGTTGCATTGATCATTGAGTACGTCGTCAGCTCCCAAGTGCCGCTCTGGGAACCTGGTGCCGCGACGTGCAGGTTAGGGGTGGACGAAGTCGAGCCGACAGCGGCGCCGAACGCCTGGTAGGTAAAGGTAAAGTCATCGGTAGCGCCAAGGGTATTGGAAAGGCCGAATCCCTGGACCCATCCGCCCCCATTGGAATGCCAGTCGATACTGGAGAAATTTTGCAATGTCCCGTCGGCGCTAAATGTATTAAGCGATGCCGAGTGCGTTAGAGCCGGGCCGCCGCACATAAGTGTCGCGGCCAAGCCCAAATGAAGCTTCCTTTTCATCTTTCCTCCCATTGAGCTGATGACGGCCAGACAGCGCATGATTAAAGCTGTGAAACGGGCCGGAATGCTTGAATCTTTCCGTAAAAGAAAGCGCAATGGCTCCGGATTTTCTTCGGAAGTAACAAATTAGGGTTCCCCTATACAGGAGGGTTCCCTATACAAGATCCCTCGCGATGCCTCCGCCTTTTCGAGAGAAAGCCTCCAGCTACAGAACTACTCGGGCGACGCGTTGAGCAACGGCATGAATGGTTTTTACTACATTCAGGGCCGATCCCGTAGTATGTACGCAAGTACATACTGCCGCTCCTTGTTTTTGAAGCGGATTTGGTGTGACGCTGTCCAGAGGGGGTCCTGGACCGGGCATTATTCCACGCGGCTGCCGAATTTCAAGTCGGCAGCTCACCTTTTCAGTAGCTGTCCGGAAATTGCCAGAGTCGCACCCCTGAATTGAATGCTTTTGCAACCTGATTCTGTTTCAATTCATCGCGACAAAGAAACGATTACGGCTGGTACCAACCCTGTCTTCACGACACACGGATGATTCATATGTCAAACGCTTTTGCCAACTTTGAAGTGACGAATACCCTGGGAACTAACGGGTCGCTTCTGATGACCGGCGGTACAAGCGAAATAAACGGTTTTCATTTTTCCCCGGCGGTAGTTAACCCAATCATCAGTCTTTTTAGCTTGGGCCAGGGGAGCGTTCCGGCTTCATTCAATTTCCTCAATTATGTGACACTCAGTATACTGAGCCAAGGTGCTGGCAATTGGGGCGGTGGCTTGCTCACCCAGAACGGCACCTCCATCACTGGCTGGGAAGGCGACGGGTTGCTACAGTTCCATGGAACCTATACCGACATTTTCTTTACAACGCCTGATTACGAGAATTATTATGGCGTAACTGTCGGGGGGAATCGTTGCTCTCGCTGCCCCCAACCTCTATCCCGGTACCCGCGACCTATGCACTAATCCTGAAGGGGCTGGGCCTGATAGGCTGGACTCGCCGTAGGAGCTAAAGGTTCTAGCCAGCGGCTTAGATGTTGTGAACAAAAAACTTTTGCTCTGGCTGGAATTCCTTTCCTTTCGCATCCGACACGAAATCTACGCTCTAGGAGCCTGTCGGCCTGCCCATCAATTTGTCCGCAACCCTGGGTTGCCGGACATTAATCGGGCTTTCATAAAAGGGTTTTCAGGTTTCCCTCCAGTTGCTTCGTGGACGCTCAATAATGCTCGGCGCAGCCTTCAATCATGCGCTGCCGAAGTGTGCAACCAGTCCCGTATTTCCTTCCCGATCAAATGCACGCCGGTTGCCTGAAACTCGGCCCCATGAGGTAGATGCTTTCTAATGGAAACTCTCGCGGCTTTGCTTCTAATGCGCTCTGGTTCAGTCATAACCAAAGCTCCGAGTAGCGAACCAAGCCCGACTAGGTGCAAGCTGGCCGCGCCGACTTTCCTGTAGATAAGAATCAAGTTCGGTTTAATGTGACAACCGAAGAAATTACTCCGATTGCCGGAAAGCGCATGATTCCGGTAACGCTCCGTCAAAAGCCAATCGTTTACGAGTGTTTGTCACAACAGCGCTCAAATCGGCCTCCAAATGCTCTTTATGCCTTTCCTTTAGTTTCCACTTAGCCAGGCTTGATGTGTCAAGGCGTTCAATCTGACGCATCCTGTCCGCTGGCTGCTGAAACCTAGCTCGAACCGATGGATTGCGTGTTATGGTGCGCGCTTCTGAAAATATTCGTCATAGCGGAAAATATAATCCTTGTCTTTCAACGGCAGGTGGCACGCGCGACAAGTCGTAGTATCGTCGGGTGCCTTGGTTTGGGCGTCCGCCATATACATGGCATATACCCAATCACCATTCCTGAGTTCCGGGGGAGTGACACTTTCGCCCCAGCCCGGGCCCTTGCCCATTACGGCCACTTTCAACAGTTCACCCTTGACAAATTTGCCGTCGGGGCCTTTCAGCGGGGTGCCGTCCGCTGCTTCACGCGCCTTGTAAATTTCCATTACAGAAATGGTGCCGTTGGGGAAAGAATCACCCATTTTAGTGCTGTGACCGATGGGGTTGATGTAGATGTCACGTACCTGCTTGACGTCCTCCCGCTGTATATTAGACAAAAATTTCGGCCACCTCTTGTATTCTGCAGGAACGGGCAACTCCCCATCCTTGAGTTTCTGGGCCTGGGGCGATGGCGGTACCTGAGCGCAACCCGCCAGAACGACTGTCAGTGCCACGGCTGTAACAACCCACGAAGCATATTTCATTCGATTTTCTCCTTCCTGTAATGCAATGTTAATAACCGCAACTATCTACGTTGCAAGTTGCGGTGCGACAATATGTGAAATCGTGGTTGGTCCGATCAACTCGAGAATTACGCGGATGAGAGCAACAGGAGGCAACACGAACATGCCACAACTATACTACACATCAGCAAGCGAACGGAGTAGCACCTCTTTTGCATGCAGCTGCCCCACCGCGCTGGCGCCGATACCCTCCGCCGAACGCCCGTTCGAACGTTTCCGACGCCTCGTTTCGGACGTCGTTTTTCCTGGAGGATCTCATGTGGTCGTCATGCCGTTGTGACGCAGCAGGGCGTCAATCTCTGGCTCCCGCCCGCGGAATGCGATGAAGGAGGTGAGTGCTGGACGGCTTCCTCCCACCGCGAGAATTTCATTTCGGAAGCGGACGCCGGTTTCGCGGTCAATTACTTTGCCAGCGGCACTTTCCTCAAAGAGGCTGTAAGCATCTGCAGACAGTACCTCGGCCCACTTGTAGCTGTAGTACCCGGCCGCGTAACCCCCTCCAAAAATATGGGAGAAACTGTTGGGAAAGCGATTGAATCGTGGTGGAATGATCACGGCCACCTGTTCCCGAATCTCGTCCAGTAATTGCTGCGCTGTTTTGTCTCCGGCGGGGTCGAAATCATAATGAAGGCGGAGGTCGAATAGGGCGAATTCGATCTGGCGCAGCATTTGCAGGCCACTCTGGAAGTTTCTTGCCGCCGCCATTTTATCGAACAGCTCGCGGGGGATAGATACACCGGTACCCGCCCGTTTCGAGGGTATGGCATTGTCAGAGCCATCCGTGGCGGATGGGTGAGTACAGGGCGTTTCTCCTAAACTGCCGTTGCTCCGTAGCGAGTCAGCGCGGGCTGTCATATTACTCAGCACTTCCCATTCCCAGCAGAAGTTCTCCATGAACTGGCTGGGTAATTCCACCGCGTCCCATTCCACTCCGTGGATACCGGAAACGCCCAAGTCTTCCACCTGCGTAAGAAGATGGTGGAGACCATGGCCGAACTCATGAAACAAGGTTATGACTTCATCATGAGTAAACAGGGCGGGATGAAGCTGGCCGTCAATACGGACGGGCGCCGGGAAGTTGCAGTTAAGATAGGCTAGTGGCACCTGGATACGCTGCTCGCCGGCTTTCTCCGCATCCACGCGGCGTCGGCTGATTGCATCATCCATCCAGCCGCCACCACGCTTTCCAGGCCGTGCATAGAGATCGAGGTAAAATCGCCCGATTAGTTTTCCTTTGTCAGTGATATTGAAAAGTTTGACGTCGGGGTGCCACAGCTGAACCTCGGCTTCATCTACAGGGATGATTGCGATGCCGTAAAGATTTTCCACCAGTTTGAACATTCCCGGCAGGACGCTCGTTTCAGGAAGATATTGCTTCACCTCCTGCTCCGAGAATGCGTAGCGCTCAACACGCAGTTTTTCACTCGCATAGGCAAAATCCCACGCTTCCAGGTTTTCCAGTCGCAGTTTGCTGCTGGCGAATTGGCGTAATTCTTCGAGGTCACGTTCAGCATAGGGCCTGGCTTTTCCCGCAAGCTGGCCGAGGAAGTCCAGCACCTGCTGGGGGGTCGAGGCCATTTTTGTCGCCAGCGACACCTGGGCATAACAATCAAACCCCAGCATCCGGGCCTCTTCCTTGCGAAGTTCAAGTACCCTGGTTATAAGCGGGGTGTTGTCGAGATTGGCTGCGTTATCCCTGACCGGACCAGGCGGCGCAATTTCGCTCGCACGGGTCGAGTAAGCCCGATACATTTTTTCCCGCAAAGCGCGATTGTTCGCATACTGCATGATGGGCATGTATGACGGAGCATGCAACGTGAACGTCCAGCCCGGCGCGTTATCTTTTTCCGCAGTCTGTCTTGCCGTCTCCAGCACATCATAGGGAATGCCGCCAAGCTCATCAGCGTTCTCCACGTGTAACACGAAGTTATTGGTGGCATCCAGCAGGTTGTCATTGAACTTGGAGCCGAGCGCCGATAGATCTTCCTGTATCTGGAGGAACCGCTCCTTCTTCTCCGGCGGCAACTCCGCTCCGCCGAGGCGGAAGTCACGTAACTCGTTGTCAATAATCATTTTCCGGGCGCTGCTCAGGTCCTCGAATTCCTTGCTTTCGCGGAGCTGTTTAAATTTCTCGAATAGCGCCTGGTCCTGTGCCAACTCGGCGTAATACTGGGTTACCAGCGACAGGTGGGTATTGTAAGCCTCGCGTAGCTCCGGGCTGTTTAGCACTGCATTCAGATGGGATACCTGTCCCCAGGCGCGCGCAAGGCGCTCATTTGCATCCGTCATCGGCTGCACGAAATTCTGCCAGGCGGGCATCGCCGGGTCCTCGCGTATGCGGGAAATAATCTCGCGGTTTTCAGCCAGTAATTGCGCCAACGCAGGGGCGATATGCCCGGTTCGAATATCCGCAAAGCGTGGCAGTGCGGAAAAATCAAGGAGAGGATTCATGTTCTTATCGATCTTCGTGCACAATATTGCCGTTAATGACCGTGTATTTTACTCTGCCTTGCAGTTCCATCCCTAGAAAGGGCGTGTTTTTGCCTTGGCTTTTCAGTACAGCTGGCTCTACTGTCCAGTATTGAAGCGGATCGAAGATGCAAAGATCGGCGGGGGCTCCCGGCGATAGATGGCCAGCGTCCACCCCGAGTATACGGGCAGGTTCCAGGGTAATCTTGGCCAGTGCGGCGGCAAGGGGAATCCTGGTTTCCGCCGCCCACTTGAGAGTCAACGGCAGCAGGAGTTCCAGACCGGTAGCGCCGGACTCGGCCTCAGCAAAGGGCAATAACTTTGCATCTTCATCCACTGGCGCATGGTCGGAACATATTGCATTAATCGTGCCATCGAGCAGGCCCCCGCGCAACCCGTCGCGATCGCTTATGGCGCGCAACGGAGGAACGAGATGGCAGTTGGAATCAAAAAAGCCGATGTCCATTTCAGACAGATGGATATGGTTGGCCCCTACATCGCAAGTAATGGGCAACCCTTGCCGCCGGGCTGCGCGGATCATGGCGGCACCCTCGGCGCTGGAGATCCGGCACACATGAACTTTCGCGCCCGTTTCGCGCGCCATCAAGATTATATTAGACAGGGCAAGGGTCTCTGCGCACACCGGAACCGCTGGCAGGCCGAGCCTTGTGGCCACTTCACCGTCATGTGCCACGCCTCCATCAGCGAGAGTCGTATCCTGGGGACGTAACCAAACCCCGAATCCGAACGTGGATGCGTATTGCATTGCCTGCATCATTACGCGGGTGTTGGGAAGGGGCATATCGGCCTGGCCAAAAGCGACGCAGCCCGCATCGCGTAATTCAGCCATCTCTGTGAGCCACTCGCCCTTTAACCCCTTGGTAAGCGCGCCGATGGGATAAACGTGGGCCTGATTGAGGTTCCTGGCGCGGTGTTTCAGCATCTCGACCAATCCCGGCTCATCCAGCGGCGGATCCGTATCGGGCGAGCACGCGAGGCTGGTAATGCCTCCAGCTACGGCCGCCCTCATTTCCGATTCGAGCGTGGCCTTGTATTCAAAACCGGGTTCACGCAACCGCGCCGATAAATCCACCAAGCCGGGAGCCACTACGAGGTCCCTTGCCTCAATCTGATGCTGGGCATGGAAGCCCGAGGGGGCGGCGCCTAAAGCCATAATCTTTCCCGCGCTGATAGACACATCCATAATTGCGTCAATGCGGTTTTTCGGATCAATGACGCGACCATTTCTGATAACCAGTTCCATGCCGGCTGTTAATTCCCGGCCAAAATCGACATTACCGCCATCCGTACCGCGATACCAAATGTTACTTGCGGCAGGATGACCGATTGTCTGCCGTCCGCTACGGCGGAATCGATTTCAACACCCCGATTCATCGGGCCGGGGTGCAATACGATAGCATCAGGCCGCGCAAGTGAGAGTTTTTCCTGCGTAAGCCCATAGTACTTGAAATATTCTTCCGTGCTTGGGAGACGGGCGTTTAGCATACGCTCGTTTTGCAAACGCAACATCATCAATACATCCACATCCTTCAATCCCTGTCTCATCTCATGATAAACGTGTACGCCAAGACGTTCGACTTTTGAGGGTAGCAGTGTTTTAGGCGCGATCACTCGCACTTCCGGAACGCCAAGCGTGGTCAGTGCGTGAATCTGGGAACGCGCCACGCGCGAATGCAGAATGTCGCCCACTATGGCCACCCGCAGGTTGCGGAAATCGCGTTTATAGTGCCGGATGGTGAATACATCCAGCAATCCCTGTGTGGGGTGCGCATGACGGCCATCTCCGGCATTGATGACATGAATATCCGGCCGCGCGTGGCGCGCGATCAAGTGTGCCGCTCCGCTTTGCGAGTGCCGTACCACGAACATGTCAGCATGCATCGCAGAAAGATTATTGACCGTGTCCAGCAGAGTCTCGCCTTTGGATTGCGAGGACGCCGAGATGTTGAGATTGACCACATCCGCCGACAGCCGCTTGGCTGCGATTTCAAAGGTCGTGCGAGTGCGCGTGCTAGGCTCGAAGAATAAATTGAAAATCGACTTGCCTCGCAGCAAAGGCACTTTTTTCACGTCGCGTTCGGTAACTCCAACGAATGATTTGGCCGTGTCCAGAATATTCAGCAGGATGGGGGCGGGCAGTCCCTCTGTTGTAAGAAGGTGTTCCAGGTCGCCATTCTTGTTAAGTTGCGGGTTGTTACTCATTATCCCGGCGTTTGTCGTGAAGGCTCAGGCTCATTTTTCCCCAGGCACTTTTTTTCAGCGCCAGCATTTTGTCCCAAGGAAGTTCGAGCGCCATCCCAACGTATTGAGCCGCTATAGGAAGTTCTCTGCCGCCCCGGTCTATTAACGCTGCAAGCCGGATACTCGCAGGGCGGCCGTAGTCGAATAATTCGTTGATGGCGGCACGGATCGTGCGCCCGGTATAGAGCACGTCGTCAATGAGAATGATGTGGCTGCCTTCCACCTGGAACGGTATGTTCGACGGCCTGACTTGCGGGTGAAGCCCAATCTGAGCAAAATCGTCCCGATAAAACGAAACATCCAGCGTCCCCAACGGGAGCGACGGCTTTAAATGCTGGTGCAGCCATTCCGCCAGCCATGCCCCCCCGGTGTGTATCCCGACGAGTGCGGTGTTCTGGGTAATATCGGGCCGAAGGCTCGCAGCCAGTTCAATCAGTAGTTGCTCTGCGTCAGGCAGTTGCATGTCGTGTGTCAAAATAAGTTTGCAATATGAGTTGCGCCGACACCTGATCCAATACCGGTTTTTGTCTGATTCCCTTCACGCCAGCCTCGAAAAGCGACGTGCTCGCGCCGACTGAGGTGTAGCGCTCATCCACCAGTACGGTCCGGATACCAAAACGTCCTTCCAGGCGCCGTGCAAAACGGCGGCTTCGCCGGGTTAGTTCATGTTCGGCGCCATCCGGATGAGTGGGCAGCCCCACCACCAGGAGGATTGGCTGCCATTCCTCGATTAGCCTGGCGATGCTTGAAAAGTATACATTCCTGTTTCCACCGCTCAGAGTAACAAGCGGGTGCGCCAGGCCCACTTCCAGATTACCCACTGCTACGCCAATACGCTTCTCCCCAAAATCGAATGCAAGAATCGCACCCGCATGAGCGTACTCGCTATCGTTGGTATGGACACCCTTTAGTTGGGCCGCTCCTTCCCGCATTGTAGGTTGTTTGCTTCCCGCTGAATAAAAACTTGTATTATGAGTGGCCCACTTCGTCTGACAGACTTGAGAAGTCAACGCCAAGCAAACGCATTGCCGCTATCAGCCGTTCCTCCGCCGGCAATTCGAATATGATGCTTGGCGAAGCAGGAACCGTGAGCCAGGCATTCTGCGATAATTCATGCTCTATCTGACCCGGTGCCCATCCCGAATAGCCTAACGCTACCAGTAATCGTGCCGGGCTTTCTCCGCTTGCTATCGCTCGCAAGATATCGAGTGAGGTCGTTAGTCCCACCTCGTGATTTACTACCATGGTGGATTGCCAGTCACCAACGGGTTGATGTAGCACAAAACCGCGATCCAGTTGTATTGGCCCGCCGAACATGACAGGCAATCCGCCGACAGTCTGGTCATCAAAAGAAATACCGAGCTGATCGAACAGGTCTTTCAGAGTGAGGTCGATAGGCCTGTTTACTACCAGGCCCAAAGCGCCCTGCTCGTTATGCTCGCAGACATAGGTCAGCGTCCTGGAAAAAAAAGGATCAGCCATGGCGGGCATGGCGATCAGGAAATGATGAGTCAAATCGACACTTTGCATGGATGGGTTGATTGTCTATTGCTTGGATTGGAGTGCAGCATCCGATTCGGATAACCGTTTTTCCTCTTCCGTCACCATACCTTTATCACAATACGTGTTTTCTTGCTAAACAATATGCCGTTCGATATTCTCCTGATCACGCCGTTTCTCGACGGGTGGCCGTCTAAGCACATCCTGATCAGGGCGCTTTGCTATCATTTTAGAACGAATCCGTTTTTTAAGTGGTGCGTTTTAAAAGATGGTGATTTAGGGCTTCCTTAGCAACCCAGCAAGGGTTTGGGACCCGAAGCAGCCCATCTCCGCAAGGCGCGCCGCTTCTTGGCCCTGGTCATTCAGCGGTTTGGACCCCGCAGGCTTAATATGCCCGCATAACGGGAATTCAAATGCACATGTGTATGGAGATGTGTATGTTTAGGGTATGTTTAGGGCTAAGTATTTGTTACCCATGTCTGTGAACTGGATCGCGGCGATAGGCGCTGGCATGGTTACGGGCGTGGCTGCCACCGGGGCGCAGATAGTCCTATGGTGGTCCTTTACCGATGCTCTGCCAGGGATACTGTACAGGGACGCTCGTCTGACTTCGGCTATCCTCATGGGTCCGGAGGTTTTGCCGCCGCCAGCTACGTTCGACTTGATGGTGATGGTGGTTGCTACCGTTATACACTTAGTGATCTCCATCGGCTATAGCGTAATTCTGGCTTGTCTGATTCTGCGCCTCGATATGATGCGTTCCCTGCTCGCAGGCCTTATATTCGGGCTAACGCTCTATGCGGTGAATATGTACGGAATAACGCTCGTATTCCCCTGGTTTTTAGTTGCCCGTGACTGGATTACCATCCTGACACATGCCGTGTTTGGAGTTTCCCTTGCCGCTACCTACAAAGGCTTATCCAGAAGTTACTCTGCGTAACGTAGAAGATTGGAAACTAGAGTGTGAAAGGTTTTTTTGGGGTCGGGTTCTTTGCCTGCATTCGTCTCGGCTGCGATGCATTTGTCATCGGTCACTTCCGTGCGGCAGAAATGGTAATAGCTGTCCCAATCCGCATTGTAGGCAGGTATATCCTGCTGGCGAACATTGGGCCGAAAACCTTCGATGATTTCGTGCATTACTGGCAACCTTGCACAAAGATAAGTGTCTATGTTTTTAGGCCAGTTGGTGGGTTCGGGATATAGACCGGAAAGCGTGGAGAGGATAGCTGAACGAAATTCGTCCGCTGCATCAGCCCAGCGTTTGCGGATGATCAGTTCATAAATTCCCGCGAAAACAATCCCCACCGCGAGCAAAACCAGGGGCCACATCGGTACACGATTAAAGTATTCTGCTATTTGGTCCGTATATTCGCTCATATATTCTTCCCGGTTGTCCTGTTTCGCTAGAGCACAAGTGAGCGGGCGATTGCTCCCCGCGGCGACTTCGTCCTATTCTATTCGGTCACAACGCTCAAAAGATATCATTTGCTGATTTGCTACTTGCAGGAGGGGGGGCGATGTTGAGGCAGTACATTGCCCGGAGTTAGACCAGGGACCCCGGAGACAGGATTTGTATCGTCGTTGCAGACCCACCTCAAGCCGTCTGTCGTCGCCAATACCAACGTTCGGCCAGTCCCGCTATTCAGGAGCTCCGGGCTAACTGCACTGTTCTTGAATGTTGCCGTTACCTGAAACCCGGAAGAAGCCAGAGGCCTGGGCGTAAGGCTTGCAACATACTTTCCGCTGCGGTCCATTACCAGGGTGTCAAACTCTGCCCTGGTTGGCCATCTTCCGTTTTCAGAAAAAAAATCGGCGACAGGTACCCTTACGTTATCGAGAAGGGTAACTGCTTCGGCGACCTGTTCCCGAGCCTGGGTATCCTGATAAAGCTGATATGCTGGTGGGATTGCGATCGTTGCCAGGATGCCGGTGAGCGCGAAGATCATCATCGTCTCGATCAAAGTCAGCCCCTTCTGATACTGCTCGGTCCCCATAAAACTCCTTCCTGTTAAACCCCGTACTGTCCGGTAATCTCGCCGAACCATCATTTGACAAGCAGCACCGGTATCGTCGATAGCTGCATCACCTTGCTCGCCACGGAACCCAGCAATATTCCTTCGATTGCTCCCAATCCGCGTGGACCGATGACTATTTGATCACAATCCATCTCCTCCGCATAACGTACGATCATGTCAGGCGGTGTTCCTACCGTAATATGAAACCGGGAGGTAATGCCTGCCCGATCCAATAACTTGCGTGCTGCCTGCAGCTCTTTCATGCCTTCCTCCTGGTGATACATGTCGATGGTTTCCTTATCGATAAACAGGGTCACATTCCCATATTGGGGAAGCTGCACGTTCAGCAAGTGGATTTCCGGCATTTCCTTGTACCAGTCAATACGCTTAATGAGTCCGGCAACGGCTCTGTTGGAAGTTTCGGAGCCGTCCACGGGCAACAGAAATTTTAACATTTGTATTCTCCAGCTATGGGGAAGAGGTCTTTCTCGCCCCTAAGAGGGCTTATTAATATCATCCGCCAGATCAACAACCGGGGCCATTTTAGCCTGCGTCCGGGCAGCAAGCCACTTACCGGTAACCACGACCAGCAGTGCGCCAAAGACGGGGGCAGCCCAATGCAGAAACGCCGCGTTGGCGTTAACCCAGTCTTTGTTGGTCGCGTCGGTAACGCTCATGCCCCCCGCAATCCAGCCGAGCAAACCCGCCCCTATCACCACGATAATGGGAAAGCGGTCCATGAATTTCATCACCAGCTTGCTGCCCCACACAATGATGGGCACGCTCACAATCAAACCGAAAACGACCAGGCCAATGCTGCCCTTTGCAGCGCCAGCAATGGCAACCACGTTGTCGAGACTCATCACCGCGTCGGCGATAATAATGGTTTTGATCGCACCCGACAGAGTTGTGCTCGCGCTTATCTGATGCCCGCCGTCTTGTGGCTCAGGCTGAAGCAGTCGCGTGCCTATCCATAACAGCAGCACTGCAGCTAGGATTTTCAGAAAGGGAATCGCGAGTAGATTGAGTGCAAAGAATACCAGCACAACGCGCAGGGCGATCGCGCCAAAGACGCCCCAGAAAATTCCGAGGTTTCGTTGTTTCTCCGGCAAACGCCGGCACGCGAGAGCAATAACAACCGCATTGTCGCCGCCCAGGACAATGTCAATGGCGATGATCTGCAGTACTGCGATCCAGAACTGCGGGCTGGCGAATTCCATAAGTAATCTCTGAAAATGACATAGCCGCATGAACCGGAGACAAGGCAAACCTGCGATCCGATGACGGGACCGCCTCCGCGATTATATCAGCCCGGCCGTTGGGTTCCGGCTAAGTCCTGCTTGCACTAGGCTTGCCTGCATTCTACCTCGCCGGATGAGCCGCGAAAAAATGTGGCTGCATTCGCGTCCTGGCCGCCAACAGTCAGCGGTAAAAACGTCCTGCCGCACGTTTCCCTGGATCTTTCGCAGGTTCCTTAATCGCTTGCCCCGGCGCCAATGAACTTCAAAATCTCCGAGCTGCGAGGTATGGTGTCCTGGTATCCCAGTTCGATTAGTGCGCGGCAGAAGGGTTCCTCAAAAAGGACGTAGCTCAAAAGTGCGGAGCCGTCTCGCCTCAGTGCGCCAATGGCACGATAGAAAATACGAATGGCGCGAGGCAGTGCGAGGGCGTGCTGCTCCGCGATCTTGTTAATTTCGACGCTAGGGGAAATCACCATGGCCTCGACATGCCGAAGGGGCATGTCGTGATTTTTCAGTTTCTCATCCGAGATCATTCGAATAGTATTGTTGATGCGCTGCAGACGCTCGAGATCGACGTAAAGGCTGTCAAGAAAAATACTGCCCATAATATGGCCTCCTATCTGTGCCAACGTCGGGTAACTCTCTACCTTAACACGTTCAGGCTGGGTTTCGGCTGTCTTGCGCACTCCTATCACAAGCACTCGTTCCGCGCCTAGATGCAGCGCGGGACTGATGGGCGCCAGCTGACGCATCGAGCCGTCGCCGAAGTATTCACGGTTGAGTCTCACTGCCGGAAAGAGAAGGGGGATAGCGGAAGATGCTAGCAGGTGTTCAATCTCGATCGGCGCTGCTATGCCTATCCGGCGCTCGCGTTTCCACGGAGCGATGTTGTTTACACCTTGATAGAATGTCACCGACTGTGCAGAAGTGTAGCCCCATGCAGTAATTCCCAGCGCATGCAGTGCGCCGGACTCAATGCTTTTTTGAATGCCGGCAAGCGGCAGGCTGCGCTCCAGTAGTTGAGCAAGGGGCGAATTGTCCAGAATGGAAACGGCCGTGCGCTTTCCGGAACCGCCGAAGAATAATGAACCGAGCCAGCGCGCCGCATTTCCGTATGCGCCCATGGGATCGGAACGATAAGCTTGATTCACGTGGGCATTTTCCCACACCGTTGAGAGGCGTCGCACTCCTTCATGAAAATTCCGCGCAGAAAGTGCGAGACTGACCGCATTGAATGCCCCGGCCGAGGTTCCGCAAATGACAGGAAACGGATTGCGGGCCTTCTTCGGCAGTATGTCCGCGATCGCCCTTAGCACTCCCACCTGGTAGGCTGCGCGGGCACCGCCGCCGGCCAGGACGAGCCCGACCCTAGGCGGAAGCGGTGACTGTTCCGGATTCATCCATGGGGCAATTCAATTACCATATTGACGTGTATTCAGCGTTTGGCGGGGATATCATCAAGGCATTCGGCAGTTCTGCCCCTGCGCCATAACGTGGGGACACTGCGCTTTCGGTAGCACCGTAAGTCCATCAGAGATTCCCCACCATGGCCTCCAGTCTTACCCAGTTTTCAAATTGCGCCGCTGTTACGTGGCCCGATGTAACGGCTGCCTCTTCTAGTGTTGTGCCTTCGCAATGTGCTTTCCTGGCGATTTCCGCCGCTTTGTCATAGCCGATGTGGGGAGTGAGCGCCGTAACGAGCATCAGCGAATTTCGTGTCAGCTTCTCAATATGCTCGACGTTGGCCGTTATCCCGACCGCGCAATTATCGTTGAAACTTGTCATCCCATCCGAGAGCAGGCGCACGCTTTGCAGAAAATTGTGAATGATAAGCGGTTTCGTCACGTTGAGCTCGAAATTACCCATCGCGCCGCCCATGTTGATGGCCACGTCATTGCCCATCACCTGGCAACAAAGCATGATCACCGCCTCAGACTGAGTGGGATTTACTTTGCCGGGCATAATCGAACTACCCGGTTCATTCTCCGGAATCCTGAGTTCGCCGATACCGCAGCGGGGCCCCGAGGCCAGCCAACGGATATCGTTGGCTATTTTCATCAGGGACGCGGCCAGAGTCTTGAGCGCACCATGGGCATGCACGAGGGCATCGTTTGCAGCGAGAGCCTCAAATTTGTTGGGTGCCGTGACAAACGGCAGGTCCGTAAGCCTTGCCAGTTCCGCAGCCGCTCTCCCGGCAAATTTGGGATGCGTATTCAGCCCGGTACCAACGGCGGTCCCCCCCAGGGCCAGCTCATACAGATGCGGAAGCGCTGCCTGTACATGCTCTGTTCCATGATCAAGCTGTGAGACATAACCCGAAAATTCCTGCCCCAATGTCAGTGGCGTCGCGTCTTGCAAGTGGGTGCGGCCTATTTTGATGACGGGCGAAAATTCAGCCGCCTTGGCGGCCAGTGTTCGTCTCAATGCTACCACGGCGGGTATCAGCTGGTTATTGATCGAGCGTGCCGCCGCCACATGCATCGCAGACGGAAACACGTCATTGGATGACTGCCCCCTGTTCACATCGTCGTTTGGATGAATTTTGGATTCGGCGCCGCGCCCGCCACCGAGTAACTCCGAAGCGCGGTTGGCCAGAACCTCATTCATGTTCATGTTGGTCTGGGTCCCCGAGCCTGTCTGCCACACGACCAGCGGAAATTCTGCGTCATGACGGCCTGAAGTTACTTCATCGGCAGCGGAAATGATGGCATTGGCGCTTACGGGATCGAGTAAGCCCAGGCGGCGATTCACGCTTGCCGCCGCACGCTTCACCAGCGCTAGCGCGTGAAGCAATGGCAGGGGCATGCGCTCGCCGGAAATCCTGAAATTCTCCAAGGAACGCTGTGTTTGCGCGCCCCACAAAGCATTGAGGGGCACCTGCACCGGGCCCATGGAATCCCGTTCCTGCCTATAATTCATAGGCGCTTTTGGCCCAGAAAAGTAACAGATGAGCGGGGTTCGCATTTCGCCGCCATAACCAGGACGGGGTTAAACGACCAAAACTGCCGCGAGGGAGAAGGATAAACCGGCCCGGCAATTCGCGTCGGCAATCGATGGATGCGCCTCGCTCCCATCCTGCCGCCGCAGTAACTCAAGCTGCCAGGCAAGGCGGCACGTTTACAACTCCTGGAAAGGAGGCTTGGTATCCAAGAAAAACAACAAGACCAAAAGGGTGCTGATCAGTTCTCAAGACGGAAAGACTCTTCACCGGGTTGGCCGGTTTCCGGATCAATCCAGTCGGAAATACCGATTTCATCCTCCGCCTGTTCCAGGGTTTCGCCTGGTTCATAATCCGAATCAGCGTTGTATTCCATGTCCTGGATAGCTTCGAGTAAAGTAGGAAAGGGACCGAAGACCTTGTCACTCTCCTTTTCATCAAGCCAATAAAAGCCGTCAGGACGTTCGATGACACGTGTGCCGTCGTCATTGCGTGACGCTTGTGGAATTGTATGAGTCATAACTGCCTCCACTACGATTTTACAAGGTTGAACTTATGGTAATGTTAACCTCGTCTGTAAAATTTTACCAGCGTAAAAGATTCCGGGTGTAGATAAGGCAAGTGGTGACTAGGTCAGTTCGATATTTGATATATAGGCGTCGGACATCCTGGAGGAGCATTTGTTTCCTCAGGGCGAAACAGGATCCCCTGATACGTGGCTTTGCCACCTTTTGCCGGTGGGGTTCAGGGGCGTGATCTTGAAGGTGGGAGCGGCCAAGCCGAAACTGGCCTGTCGGTCGAAGCAGATTTTTTTTGGGGGCTTTTTTCAGGGGAACTTCGGTCTTGCCAGGTTTTTTTTGCCGAAGCCGCAGCTTTCTGGTCAATCTTTTTCTCAACCGCGTCCTGGGTTGTTGCTTTTCTTCCCTGGACTTTTTTTCCGGCCGGCTTTTTCACGGGTGTGGGTTTCTTCGGCGTCGATTTCTTCGTTGCTGGTCCAGTTGCCGCTGATTTCCTGGTAGTTGCCATCTCATCTCTCCGGGCAGTTTCACGAGTTTTGGCTTTGGCTCTACTTTGCCGCCAGGGCGTATCACAATTATTTGCGGATAATAGAGCCACTACCTGGTCAGGCGAGGGTTCTCTTCACACGCAGGATTTCCCCACCTCACCCTGACCGGTTTTTTCACCCTGGTTTAGTCCCAATTCAGCGCGCCGCCAGTTTGATATTCGATAACCCGCGTTTCAAAAAAATTCTTTTCCTTTTTCAGATCAGTCATCTCGGACATCCATGGAAACGGATTGCCGGCTCCCGGGTAGAGAATGTCCAGGCCGATTTGCTGACAGCGGCGGTTGGCGATGTAGCGCAGGTATTCCTTGAATATGGGCGCATTGAGTCCCAGAACACCCCTTGGCAGCGTGTCCTCGGCATAACGGTATTCCAGTTCAAGGGCTTTCCGCATCAACGCACTGATTTCCTCTCGGAATGCCTTGGTCCACAAATGCGGATTTTCCATTTTTATCTGATTAATGAGATCGATGCCGAAATTGCAGTGCATGGACTCGTCCCGCAGAATGTACTGATATTGTTCCGCTGCGCCCGTCATCTTGTTCTGCCTTCCCAGCGCCAGGATTTGTGTAAAACCTACGTAAAAGAACAACCCTTCCATAATGCAGGCAAATACGATCAGGCTCCTCAGCAACTGCTGATCGGTTTCTTGCGTGCCGGTTTTGAACGCAGGGTCGGTAAGCGTATCAATGAAGGGAATCAGAAACTCGTCCTTTTCCCGGATCGACTCTACTTCATGATAGGCATTGAAAATCTCGCCCTCGTCCAGTCCCAGCGATTCCACGATGTACTGGTAAGCGTGTGTATGAATCGCCTCCTCGAATGCCTGGCGCAACAAATATTGTCGGCATTCCGGATTGGTGATGTGCCTGTAGGTCCCGAGCACGATATTGTTGGCCGCCAGCGAATCTGCGGTAACAAAGAAGCCCAGGTTACGTTTAACCAGACGTCGCTCGTCCTCGGTCAGTCCGTTCGGGTCTTTCCAAAGGGCAATGTCCCGGCTCATGTTGATTTCTTGCGGCATCCAGTGGTTAGCGCAAGCGGAAAGATATTTTTCCCAGGCCCATTTGTACTTGAAAGGTACCAACTGGTTGACATCCGCTTTGCAGTTGATAATTCGCTTATCTTCCACCGATACGCGCCGAGTCACGTTGCCGGCAACAGCATCGATGCGTTCTGCTCCGGTCGCCAGCAAGGGGTCATCCAGCAGGGGGTCATTTATGCGCGGCATAGCCGGCGGCACCATTTCATCCTCGAATGTCAGCATACTTTGCTCCTTGTATTGTTGGTAGAGGTTGCCTCAGCGGTTTCCTGGATACTGGGTTATTGGCATGATTCGCACCCGGGATCGTCGATGGCGCAAAACTGCACATCTGTCGCCGGCAGCGCCGAGCCCATGGCTGTCATGCCCCCCTCCGCAACCGCATTCAAGGAACCGGCATGGATCGTGGATTTTTCCGCTGAAGTAGCAGCCAGCGAGCGCAGGTAGTAGGTCGTTTTCAGGCCGCGTAACCAAGCCAATTTATAGATATCATCCAGCTTTTTTCCGGAAACCCCCGCGATATAGATATTCAGGGATTGCGCCTGATCGATCCATTTCTGCCGCCGCGCAGCGGCTTCGATCAGCCACTGGGGTTCGACCTCAAACGCGGTGGCATATAAGCTGCGAATATCCGCCGGCACGCGGTCTATCCTGCTTAAGGACCCCTCGAAATACTTGAGATCGGAAAGCATGACTTCATCCCACAGCCCAATCTTCTTCAGATCGTTTACCAAGTATTTATCTACCGAGGTGAAATCCCCTGATAAATTGGTTTTAACGTAAAGATTGGTAAAGGAAGGCTCGATGCTTGCGGATACACCGACAATGTTGGAAATGGTCGCGGTTGGCGCAATCGCCAGACAATTTGAATTACGCATGCCGTACTTCCTGATACGTTCGCGCAATCCATCCCAATCCAGCGTGGACGACCTGTCTGCATCGACATATCCGTCGCGTTCTTCGCGTAATAGATCGAGAGTATCCTGGGGCAGAATGCCGCGATCCCACAGGCTGCCGCGATAAGACGTGTAACGGCCGCGCTCTTCCGCCAATTCCGTTGAAGCCCAATAGGCATGGTGGGCGACTGTCTCCATTGCACGATCTGCGAATTCCACCGCCTCGTTCGAAGCGTAGGGGATGCGCATCATATGCAGGCAATCCTGAAAACCCATGATACCTAGCCCGACGGGGCGATGTTTGAGGTTAGAGTTACGCGCTTTGGCCACAGCGTAGAAATTGATGTCGATGACGTTGTCCAGCATACGCATGGCGGTGGTGACTGTCCGCTTGAGCTTGCCTGCATCAAGCTCGCCCGCCTCATTGACGTGGGCAGCCAGATTGACCGAACCCAGATTGCACACGGCGATTTCGTGGTCGTTGGTATTCAGCGTTATCTCGGTACAGAGATTGGAGCTATGCACGACGCCAACGTGGTTTTGCGGCGAGCGGATATTGCAGGCATCCTTGAAGGTGATCCAGGGATGTCCGGTTTCAAACAGCATGCTGAGCATTTTGCGCCACAACTGTTGCGCGGGAATTTTCCTGTGCAGGCTCAGCTCCCCCCGTGCGGCCTTGTCCTCGTAGGCAAGATATGCCTGCTCAAACTGTTTGCCGAACTTTTCATGCAGGTCGGGCACGTCGGAGGGTGAAAAAAGTGTCCACTCACCTCCCTCCATTACCCGCTTCATGAAAAGATCCGGCACCCAGGTGGCGGTATCCATATCATGGGTACGGCGCCGATCGTCGCCGGTGTTCTTGCGCAGCTCCAGGAATTCCTCGATATCCAGATGCCATGATTCCAGATAAGCGCACACCGCGCCTTTGCGCTTGCCACCCTGATTTACTGCTACCGCTGTGTCCGACACTACCTTTAGAAACGGAACTATGCCTTGTGACTTGCCATTAGTGCCCTTGATGCGCGCACCCATCGCCCGCACCGGCGTCCAGTCATTGCCGAGCCCTCCTGCGTACTTTGCGAGCAGTGCGTTTTCCTTGATGGCCTCATAAATGCCCTCCAGATTATCCGGCACTGTCGTGAGATAGCACGACGACAACTGCGAACGCTGAGTGCCTGAATTAAACAGCGTCGGGGTGGAGCTCATGAAATCGAAATTCGACAGCACGTGATAGAACTCTATGGCGCGGGCCTCGCGGTCGACTTCGTTCAGCGCAAGCCCCATTGCCACGCGCATGAAGAACGTCTGCGGCAACTCGATACGACGGTCGCGCACGTGCAGGAAATAACGGTCATACAGGTTTTGCAAGCCAAGATAGCCAAATTTAAGGTCCCGGCTGGCATCCAGCGCCCCAGCCAGACGGGGCAGGTCGAACTGCGCCAGGCGCTCATCCAGCAGCTCGGCATTGATGCCACGTTTGATGAATTCCGGAAAATACTCCGCATAGCGATCGGCCATTTCCTGCTGTAAAGCTTCTTCCCCCAGCACCTCGAGACGGAGGGCGTGCAGCAGCAGCCGCGCGGTAACGTAGCTGTAGGCCGGCTCTTTCTCGATTAACGCGCGCGCGGAGAGAACGACTGATTTTCGCACCTCCTCCATCGGCACCCCATCGTACAAATCCTTCAATGTCGCCTTAAGTATCGCCGTGGCGCTCACCATTTCGCCCAGGCCCTCGCAGCACGATTCGATCAGCGTCAGCAGGCGGGCCACATCGAGCGGTGTTTTGCGGCCGTTTACGAGCACATTCAGGACGCTGCCCGGCGCTTCCACGGCAGCCATTGCTTTCTGTTGTGCGCGCTTGCGCGCGCGATCCTCGCGGTAAAGGACGTAAGCGCGCGCGACATCGTGCTCCCCGGAGCGCATCAATGCCAGCTCCACCTGATCCTGGATGTCCTCAATATGAAAGGTTCCCCCGGAAGGTTGCCGGCGAATCAATGCATTCACTACATCATCGGTCAGCCGTGCCACCACCTCGCGGACCCTGGCGGAAGCGGCTCCCTGGCCGCCATTTACCGCGATGAAAGCTTTTGTCATCGCAATGGAGATCTTGCCCGGCTCAAAAGCCGCCACAGCGCCATTGCGTCGGATAATCTTGTATTGGGAATAGCGCGTCTGATTGGAAGGTGTTGAAGAAAAATCGTACCCGGCTACTGCCGGGCGGGTTGCATGTTCTGTGGCAAGCTGCATGGCGTGCTCCTCATTTATATGGAAAACCGATCCTTTCCGATGGCTGAAGCTGGATGACGGGGACAGTTCTAAAACACTACATCTAGTATTCTATCCGGGGGGTTTTAACTACTGCTAGTACGTAGACAGATAGTGCAATATTTTTCCATGCGTGTCAAAAGCTTTTTGTATTCGTGCTGGCCGGCTATGGGTGGGGGGTTGCTGCTAATCGGTGGATTATGCATACGACTATTCAGAACGATATTTCCGATGAAGCTGATGCTGGTGGAACGGCTGCAGTGTCGCATTGACGCTTACTCGTTCAGCTTCCCTCTGTTGCCTCGGTTCTCTCACCTGTCTGTTTGTCAGGTTGAGTGAGTTGCCGCGAACGCCTTTCCATTTCAAGGGCACCACGGATCTGTTCGGGTTTTTGAGTGCGTAATCCTTCCGCGAGAGCGCGCGAGGCGTCCCTGCGGCGTTCGGCGTAATGCCGCAGCATTTCCACCGCAGGGGCGGAAGGCAGCGCGGGATCATGCGGGAGATGGGAGAGCTGCTCGAAGCTTTCCTCGTAACGATCACTTACGGCTGTGTCGATACGTCCTGCAAGCTCGTCGAATGTAATCCCGCCGCGCTTGCCTTCGTCAAGTATGCTCTGCCACGCCTGGCTGATCACAACATCATCACGCAAAAATTCTCCAATTTCCTTCCGCGCCAGCAACTCCTCGCTCCAGCGGTAGGGGCGGGTGGGAATCTGGCTGATCAGGAAGATGATGGCCAAGGTGAGGGCGCCCCCTGCCAGCAGGCGGCTGTGGTGAGATACCCGTTTCACTGCATCCACAGGCGACGCGAGCATCATTCCTGCCAATATTCCGGTAAGAAAACCTCCGATATGCGCCGCGTTGTCTATGCCGGTGATTAACAAGCCCAGCGCGAGGCTTGCAGCGGCAAAAACGGTAGCCCCCCAGAAAAACCACCGGAAGTCTCGCGGGTGAAGATTGCCCCGCTCGCGCCAGAGAAACACCAGCAGGGCGCCATATAGGCCAAAGATGGCGCCAGACGCGCCGCCCGAGACCGCTAATCCTCTGTGCGCCACAAGCGATAGCAGATTGCCCGTCAGGCCGCTCGCAAAATAGATACCCGCAAATCGAGCGTGCCCATACATGCGCTCGACTAGCTGGCCGCCATCCCAAAGCGCCCACAGATTCAAGGTCAGATGTATAACGCCAAAGTGGAGGAACACGGCGCTACCCAGCCGCCACCATTCACCGTCCTGTGTGGCCGGGCCAAAATTCGCCCCCCAGGCTAATTGGACGCTGTTGGATGAGTGCCAAAGGCCTGCGCCCCCCGCGAGCATGGCTACGAACACCAGCAGATTAACGCCGATCAGTAGTCTTGTTATCGGGACTCGCGGCGTTCGCTGGTGCAGCAGGTCGTGAAGAGGCAGCATCGGGCGGTGGACTCGTTTGGCTAAAGCCATTATTATGCGTTAGGATGAGATTCGCTTATGCAATAAGGAACAAGAACACCGCTCTGATCCGGATTTGCAAGCATTGGCGCCGAGTGCGGTTTTCAACATGGCGTAAAACCAGGAACACGGCACTCGCAACTGGTCAGATGGCGTCATGCCGCATTAGTTTCAGAAACCCCTTTCAGTGAAGCTGTCATCGCAACCTGCCGCCATGGCTGCGCTGGTGGTCATTCTGTTGCTTGTCCCATCGTTTGCCGATGCTCAAGTGCGTGCCCAGCTGCCGCGGACAGGGCTAACGTCAGATGATCTTGCTGTGATTGTGAACGATAGCGATCCGCTATCACGGCAAGTCGGTGATTATTACCAGAAGGCGCGTCATATCCCCGCGGGCAATATGATTCACGTGCGGTTTTCCCCCGGCCGCAATGTGTTTTCCCGGGAGGAGTTTCGGGAGTTGAAGGCTGAGATTGACCAGCTCACGCCTGCGGGCGTACAAGCCTACGCGGTGGCGTGGACTCTCCCTTACCGGGTGGATTGCATGTCTCTGACTTCCGCGCTGGCTTTCGGCTTTGACGAGAATTATTGTTCGTCCGAGTGCGGCCCGACTCGACCGAGCCCCTATTTCAATTCTCCCAGTCTGAACCCCTTCACCGACCATAAACTTCGGCCCGCAATGATGCTGGCCGGGCTCGATTTCGAGCAGGTAAAAGCGCTTATCGATCGAGGTGTCGCTGCTGACCATAGCTTCCCGGAGGGACGCGCCTACCTCGTAATCACGCCTGACAAGGTACGCAGCGTGCGAGCAAGCTATTTCGAGCTGACCGCAAAACACCTGGATGGCGTTTTTCCCGTCGAGATCCTGGAAACCGAAGCAATCTTCGATCGGCACGACGTCCTCTTCTACTTCACCGGGCTCGTGCAGGTGCCGCAACTCCATACACTGGAGTTTCTGCCCGGCGCACTGGCTGATCATTTGACGTCAGCCGGGGGCCAGCTTGGGGGGTCAAGCCAGATGAGCAGCCTGCGCTGGCTGGAAGCAGGCGCTACCGCGAGTTACGGCACCGTGGTGGAACCCTGCAATCATATGCAGAAGTTTCCTTTTCCCGCTATCGCCATGTTCCACTACGCGCTCGGCGCAAGCGCAATTGAAGCGTATTGGAAGAGCGTTGCATGGCCGGGGGAAGGCGTGTTTATCGGTGAACCGCTGGCTCAGCCATTCTCGCCGCATCTGCGCGAAATCCGACCCGGGCAGTTCGAACTGCGGGTTTTCTCGCCGCGCGAAGGGCGGCTGCGAATTGAACAATCGGATTCAGCAGCCGGACCTTTCCGGCCTCTTGCCCAGCAGGCGCCGATACGCCGTGGCAATAATCTGATGCGTTTCAGCTTCGCTGGTACAGGAGGTTATCTCAGATTGCGCTGGTGACGATGCTCGTCCGCGGCCCTCGGTCGCTGCCTGCGGCGGCAATCGGCTCGCTCGATCCGGGGGATTTCCTGTTGCCGGTTTCCTGTTGCCGGATTAGCTAAACTGACAAGCTTAATTCAGGCCAAGGCCGCTATAATAAGGGCTGCATAAATCCGCCTCCATCGCAATGTTCCATGACTTTGTCAGCCCAGCCCAACTTTAAATACCACTTCACGGAGCTTCTATCCGCCGCTTTGGCCCCAATGGTACCGCAGGGCTTTGACGTGGATATAGAGTTTGCGCGTCCCAAACACGCTAACCACGGTGATTATGCCTGCAATCTGGCAATGCAGCTGGCAAAGCCGCTGCGTCGAAACCCGCGTGAGATTGCCTCAGTGCTCGCCGATGCGCTTTCTGTTTCGCCTTATCTCGAAAAAATAGAGATTGCGGGAGCGGGTTTTATCAATATATTTCTCACGACTTCTGTCAAACAGCAGTTTCCGCGCCATGTATTGGAGAATGGCGAAAGGTTCGGCCGGAGCGGCATCGGCGTAGGCAAGAAAATCCAGGTGGAATTTGTGTCAGCCAATCCCACCGGGCCGCTGCACGTGGGGCACGGGAGAGGAGCGGCATTTGGCGCGAGCCTCGCGAACGTGCTCGCAGCCACCGGGTACTCCGTTGCTCGGGAATATTACGTCAACGACGCAGGACGCCAGATGGATATTCTGGCACTGTCTACCTGGCTGCGTTATCTGGAATTGAACGGCATCGCTTCGCATTTTCCTGACAACGCGTACCGAGGCGAGTACGTGCGCGATATGGCGCGTCTGATTCACAAAGCCCATGGGGGACGCTATGTGCACAAGCCTGATCTGCTGTTTGAAGGAATATCGCTCGATGCGGATGCCGAGATCGAGGCAAAGCTCGACGGGTTGATCGCAAACGCCAAAAAATTGCTGGGACAGGATTATGCTTACATTCACAATTTCGTCCTGACCGAGCAATTGGGCGACTGCCGCAATGACTTGGTGGAATTCGGTGTGATCTTCGACACATGGTTCTCCGAGCAATCGTTATTCGACAGCGGCGCCGTGGCACGTGCGGTTCAATTACTTGAACAAGGAAATCATTTGTACAAGCAGGACGGCGCCAGATGGTTTCGTTCGAGTGATTTTGGCGATGAAAAGGATCGGGTGGTGCAGCGGGAAAATGGGCAATTCACTTACTTCGCTTCCGATATTGCCTATCATCTCAACAAGTTCGAACGGGGCTTCGAACGCGTCATCGACGTCTGGGGAGCGGATCATCACGGATATATCCCTCGCGTGAAGGGCGCGATGCAGGCATTGACACTCGACCCCGCCAAACTGGAAATCGCGCTGGTGCAATTTGCGGTGCTGTACCGGGACGGTAAAAAGGCGCCCATGTCCACCCGCGCGGGGGAATTTGTCACGTTACGGGAGTTGCGTCAGGAGGTGGGCAATGACGCAGCGCGGTTTTTTTACGTGCTGCGCAAAAGCGATCAGCATCTCGATTTCGATCTGGATCTGGCCAAAACGCAAAGCAGCGATAACCCGGTCTATTACGTGCAATATGCCCATGCACGGGTTTGCAGCGTGCTGGAGCAATGGGGCGGAGACGTTGCCGCGCTTGTCACGGCGGATATGTCTTCCCTGGAAAGCGCAGTGGAACTGGCTCTTCTACAGAGGTTGATGGATTATCCGGAGATTGTGGAAGCCGCAGCGAAGGAGCTCTCCCCTCATCTTGTCGCCTTCTATGTCAGGGAACTGGCGGGTGAATTCCACAGTTACTATAATGCTACCCGCTTCCTCGTACCCGAACTTCCGCGCCGGCTTGCCCGGCTAGGTCTCGTCGCAGCGATAGGGCAAGTGTTGAGCAACGGTTTAAAACTGCTCGGTGTCAGTGCCCCGGCTAAAATGTAAACAGGAATGCTGATCGATTTTCATGAGCAGAGATTATAAAACACCCCCCAGCTCTTCATTCTCCGGAAGGAACAGGAATACGCTCCTCCTGGGGCTGTTTATCGGCTACGCGCTGGGCCTTCTAAGTGCCATCGGCACCTGGATGTATATTAACCAGGCCCCCAGTCCATACATTTCCCAGGATAGGGCGAATAATGGAGCGGCGGAACAGAGTGCCGCCAGTCATACCGGGAAAGAGCTCCAAGGTTCTGGCTCTGAGGACAAACCGGTCGCGGTCGCGGACGGCAAACCGCGCTTTGAATTCTACAATATACTGCCGGGCGAGGAGGAGCCTGTTACCGAGCAGGAACTCAAACAGGTCATCCAGCGTCCTTTGTCGCAGGACAAGTATTTTCTTCAGGCGGGATCTTTTCGGAACGAGGATGACGCCGATAATCTCAAGGCGAAACTTGCGATGCTGGGAATGGAGGCGGCAGTTCAGGCCGTCGATTTGTCCGAAAAAGGCATCTGGCACAGAGTTCGCGTAGGACCCTTTACAGACATCAATGAAATTGACCGGACCCGCGCATCCCTGCAGCAAAATGATGTTCCAAGCAGCCTCATCAAGATACATAAAGAGGCGCATTAAAGTATCGTAATGACTGGGGGCCAGCAGCGGAACCGGATATCCGTCCTACTTCAAGGAGAAAGGGAGAAAGCATGAATTCATTCAGGTTATTTACAGCGGTTCTCGTACTGGCCGGCATGAGTGCGGCCGTTATCTCCGGCGCTCGCGCCGAAATCGTCGAAGGGAGAGATTACACTGTTCTATCACATCCTCAGCCGGCGGATGGCGGAAAAAGCATAGAGGTTATCGAATTCTTCTGGTACGGTTGCCCGCATTGCTATCAATTGCATCCGCGCATCAAGGCCTGGCTGAAGCGGATGCCTGACGATGCCACCTTCCGATACGTTCCCGCTGTGTTCCGGCCGACGTGGGTCCCCGGCGCGAAAACGTTTTACGCGCTGGAAGCGCTTGGAGCGAGAGACATGCTGCAAGATAAAGTTTACGACGCCATCCATCTCGATAAGATAGACCTGAGCAGGGACGAGGTGTTATTCGACTGGATCGCCAAACAGGGAATTGAGCGGCAGAAATTTATCGATGCATACAACTCGTTCTCCGTTCAGAACCAGGTGTCGCGCGCGACACGCATGTCGAAAGATTACGGTCTCTCCGGCGTTCCCGCCGTGGTCGTGGACGACAGGTACCTGACAAGCGGAAGTATGGGCAGCACACCAGAGGATACCATCAGGACCCTGGACGCGCTGATCGAAAAGGTACGCAAGGAGCGGATGAAGAAATAGCGCGATTTCAGATACTATCATTGAAAGTTATTATCAGCGGCGCGTCCAGTGGATTGGGTAGGGCATTGGCGAAACATTATGCGCGCCTGGATGCTACGCTTGGCTTGATTGCGCGGCGCGGAGATCTATTGGGAGACCTCGCGGCGGGATTGTCGGGAGTGTCCATTTATAAGGCTGATGTCCGCGATAGCGGGGCGATGCAAGCGGCTGCGCAGGATTTCATGCTTCGCCATGGGTGTCCTGATATTGTCATTGCCAATGCCGGAATCAGCCGCGGCACCCTGACTGCACATGTCGAAGATGGAGAAATTTTCGGGGACATTCTCGCCACCAATGTCCTTGGCATGGTCAACCTCTTCCAGCCGTTCATTAGCGTGATGAGAGCGTCAGGGCAGGGCCGCCTGGTTGGCGTAGCCAGCATCGCCGGCTATCGCGGTCTCCCCGGGGGCGGCGCCTACTCGGCTTCCAAAGCTGCGGCGATCAACTATCTCGAAAGCCTGCGCGTCGAGATGCATGGCAGCGGCGTTTCTGTCATTACCATTTGTCCTGGCTTTATCACCACGCCAATGACGGCGAATAATCCTTTTCGCATGCCCTTTATCCTGCCCGCGGAGGACGCTGCCGGGAAAGTTGTTGCCGCTGTCGAGAACCGGACATCGTTCGCGGTGATTCCCTGGCAAATGGCAATAGCTGCCGGAGCTCTGAAACTGCTGCCTAATTTCCTTCATGACCGGCTGTTCGTCAATGCGCCGCGAAAGCCGCGTTAGCAATGCAGATGACAGCGGCAGGGCTGCGGCGGGTGTCCGCCTTTCCCGGGAGGCGATGCGAGAGGGTTTTCGGGTGATGGGGCCATTGGATGCGGAGCCAAGGGCTGCCGCTCGTGTGGACTCCAAAAGTTATTCGTGGGACGGACCTGCAAGGGCGGGGGGCGAGTGTACATCTACCGTCTTGAGCAGGCCGTTTCTTCAGCCCCTCACCACGGCCGTGCTTGATCTGATAATCACATGCGCACGCATCGCATCGGGAACGTGGCGGCCTCGGACAGCGTATCAGAGCTCGATGAGCAGAGGGTGAGGACAGTTCAGGGCTTCCCTAAGGCCTTGTCGTCTTACCCTTCCCGGCGACGTGAGGTTTGTTGGTGCCAGAACAGGCAATTGGGCCTGCCGGTGAGTGGAAGCGGCTTGCGAATTCCGCAATGGAGGGCGGTCGCAACAAATTGAAGCCGCATGAAGCCTTGTGCTATTGAAAGGGCTCTGGCATGGGTCGATCGAGACAGCCGGTCCGAGTGCTGAAACCTCTGCGCTCTGCGGCTGCTTGCTTGTGCCATAGGTAGACACGGGTGGGAAGCTACGTGAAGGACCGGGTAAAGGTTTTCCTGGGGAAATGCACAAATGAATCGCATTGCAAAATGCAAGAGTCCGCTCATATTCGCCATAAGCGGACTGTTATTGACCATTATGAACTCAGGCAACAGCCATGCTAGTAGCCTGATCGATTTTTTTAAGGACAATGGCATTAAGGCCGGCGGCTGGGTCAATGCCGGAGCAACCTATAATGCGAATCATCCGGCTAACGGATATAACGGCTCTGTCACGTTTACGGACCGGGCCAACCGATTCCAGTTAAATCAATTCAATGTATATGTACAGCGAACAGTGGTGACAGAAGGTAATGCTTTTGATTTTGGCGCGCGCTTCGATTTCATGTTTGGCACTGACGCTATCTATGCCCAGGCTTTTGGTATCCCGCCTTTTGATGTGAATTCCGGTCAGCCGTTGCACAGGGGAAATTGGGATCTCGATTTATGCTGTTCCTCGACCCGTACATATGGCATCGCACTTCCCCAGGCTTATGTGGAAACCTATGTTCCAGTCGGCAACGGCCTCAACATCAAGGCGGGACACTTTTACTCGCCAACCGGCTATGAGACCGTTCCGGCCCCTGATAACTTCTTTTATAGTCATGCCTATGCCTTTACTAACGGCGAACCATTCACGCATACCGGCCTGGTGGGTAATTATACGGTGGATGCGAACTGGGCAATTATGGCTGGGGCAACCACCGGCAGCGCTACCGGAGGATGGGATGGTGCTTTCGATAAGCAATTGGGAAATTGGGGCGGGCTCGGCGGCATAACGTGGACCAGCGGTGATATGAGAACCTCGGCCAATATCACTGGCACCTACAGCGCGACCTCCACACGCAGCAATAAGCCTTGGGGTATGTACAGCATTGTATTGCAACATCGGATCACGCCTAAAACTCACCTGGTTCTACACCACGTTCATGGATATGCCAGCGGGGTTTTGCTGAACGGCGTTGTGAAGAATGCCGAGTGGTACGGCATTAGCACGCATGCGTATTACGAACTTGTGGAAGACCTGTCCATAGGTATCCGGGGAGAGTGGTTTCGCGACAAGGACGGTTTCCGTGTCATTTCGCCCTTTCGGGTGATGGCCGCCACCGATAACACGGGATCAAGTTTTGCGGGCAGTTTTTTCTCCAGCGCTCCCGCTGACTATTTTGCAATAACACTGGGCATGAACTGGAAACCCGCAAAAAAGCTGAAGATGGGCTGGAAGCCGATTCAGAAGCTCAATATCCGCCCTAATGTTCGCTATGACAGAGCGAGTGGCATTGATCAAACTTATAGACCTTTCGATAACCGGAAGGAACAGTTTCTGTTTTCCCTGGACGCAACTATTCCCTTCTGATCCGGTTATACGGACTATACATCTTGCTCGCTACGGTCCCCCACCTTGAAACCGGGCGCGCCTCCTTTCAGCAGGCGCGCCAAGGTCAGAATAACGGCCATCGCCCCAAGGTGAAGGCAGTTTACTTCACCCGACCGGCATCGCATATCGTTGAAAATCACAAATTTTTCACAAAAAAATCACGGCTTCTTAATATATGGCGTGTTACGTTTCACTGAACAATAACTATTTCATTTATAGTGTTTTTGCTAAGGGGGACTCACTATATGTCGCGTACATTGACTCCACGAAGCCGACTCATATTCGCCACCGCCATCAGCCTGATGGCGGCCGTTGGGAACACTACCAACGCACACGCTAATACCGCTAACACCGCCATAGATTTTCTCAAAGATAGCGGGATACGAATAGGCGGATGGATCAATGGTGGGGCGACTTTCAACCCAAGTCAGACCACCGGCTTCAACGGCCCGGTGAGTTTTAACGACCGCGCCAATCGATTTCAACTGAATCAGTTTAATATTTATGTGCAACGACCGGTAGTGGCAGAGGGTAGCCAGTGGGATTTCGGTGGGCGCGTCGACTTCTTGTTTGGTAGCGACGCCATGTTTACCCAGGCTTACGGCGTTCCCGCATTTGACGTCAATACTGGCCAGCCCCTGAGCAGAAGCAATTGGGATCTCGATTTGTGCTGCGCCTCGACCCGATACTATGGCATAGCATTCCCTCAGGCTTTTGCGGAGGCTTATATCCCGATCGGAAACGGCCTGAACGTTAAGGTCGGTCATTTTTATACGCCTATTGGTTATGAGTCGGTGCCAGCCCCGGATAATTTCTTTTACTCGCATGCGTATACGATGTTGTATGGCGAGCCTTTCACTCATACCGGCGTGATGGGTACTTATCAGGTCAACAAGAACTGGTCAGTACTAGGCGCTACTACCACGGGTAGCGCGACGGGGGGTTGGGATGGCGGCTTCGACAAGCAGTTGGGAAATTGGGGTGGCATAGCGGGAATCACCTGGACCAGCGATGACATGGGGAGTTCGGCTAATATCAGTGGAACATACAGCGAGACTTCCACGCGAAGCAATGAGCCATGGATGATGTATAGCGTAGTGCTGAAGCATAGATTCACCCCTAAAACACATTTTGTGTTCCAACACGATCACGGCTTTGCCGGTGGGGTTTTGTTGAATGGTGTTGTTCAGGACGCCGAATGGTACGGCATTAACACGCATTTGTATTACGACCTCACCCCGGAATTATCTGTCGGCGCTCGCGCGGAGTGGTTCCGCGATCGAGATGGCTTTCGCGTCTTTTCTCCTCCCCGCGTGGCTGTTGCTACCAACAACAGGGGGTTTAGTTACGCCCTTGGACGGAACCAAATGGGCAATAGCACGAGCATGCCTGCCGATTATTACGCGGTAACCGTAGGCATGAACTGGAAGGCGGCAAAAACACTGAAAGTTGACTGGAAGCCCATGCAACAGTTCAATGTTCGACCCAACGTTCGATATGACAACGTGGACGCTTTGCACGGCGCAACCTATAGGCCCTTCAATGGGCATAGGGACCAGGTTGTCTTATCCCTCGATTTCATGCTCCCGTTCTGAAAAGGACGGACCGCTGCACTTGTCTATGCCTGGGGAAACAGGTGTCAGAGGTACAATGCGGCGCGTGCCAGAAAATTCATCCACCACACATACCCCTCTATATTGCACGCAACTGTAACACCATCCTCACGTGGGGGATTCCTGCGTCGAGAAACTCGTTTTCCACCCGTCTAAAACCGAACCGGGTATAAAAGCCCGCAGCATGTGTCTGGGCGTTCAAGGTGACGAGCGGTAGCTGGCGAACGAGCGCCTCCTCCAGGAGGCTTTCCATCAGTGCGCTGCCTACACGTTTTCCCCGCCAGTACTTTAGCACCGCCATGCGTCCGATAGAACCAGCCGGTAACAACCGCGCCGTGCCGATGGGGTTTTGCAGGGTATCGATCGCAAGCAGATGAGTACAATTCGTGTCGAACTCGTCCCACTCGAGCTCCGGGGGAATGCCTTGCTCCCCGATGAATACCGTTTCACGTATCAGTTTTAGCGCGCGCCCGTCATCTTGCCAGTTAGCTGTTCGTACCAGATATCCATCCATACCATTATTTTGAGCTTGAAAATACAGAAGGGCGAGCGATCCGGAGTACATGACTTATGCGGAGCACTCCCGGATATTGCATTAAATTGCGGGACAACGACGCGATAAATTTTGGCTATGACGTCGCATCCACGCAATCGAATCGCAGCCTGGAACCTGCCGGCAAGATGGCGTATATCGCGTTCAGTCCGGTTTGCAATTACGGTTAAGGCCCATGCACAACAGGTTTGACGGGTCGCAAGGAGTCCATCAGTAGCTTGCAAGCATGGGAATAATATCAAGGGAAAAGCTGGCGGTCATGCGAAGGGATGCTGAAGTACAATTGTCTCCTTCCGGTCGGGTCCGGTTGATATCATGTCTATTGGCACGTTGCAGACCTCTTCCACACGCTTCAGGTATCTTTGCGCCGCAGCGGGTAGCTGCTCGAAATTGGTTATTCCCCCAGTACTGTCAACCCATCCTGGCATTTCTTCGTAAACCGGCTCGCAACAGGCGAGTTCATCCGCACCTACGGGCAGGATGCTTCTGAATTCCTTTCTCGTCCCTTTCCCGCTCAAATTGTAACCCACACCAAGCCGCAAGGTTTCGACGCCATCCAATACGTCAAGCTTGGTCACGCATAACCCTGAAACGCCATTGATTTGAATTGATCGCTTTAACGCCGCTGCGTCAAACCATCCGCATCGTCGCGGGCGGCCTGTGGTTGCCCCAAACTCGTTGCCACGCTTGGCGAGGTGCCTCCCAACCCCATCGACCAGTTCAGTAGGAAACGGCCCAGCACCGACCCGCGTCGTATACGCCTTGGTGATACCCAATACGTAGTGCAACATTTGCGGACCAATGCCGCTTCCGGTTGTCGCCGCTCCGGCGACGCAATTGCTGGAGGTCACAAAGGGATACGTTCCATGGTCGATATCAAGCAGTGTTCCCTGCGCCCCCTCGAACAAGAGATTACTACCAGCCCTGCTGGCCTCGAACAAAAGCAGCGGTACATCCGCCATCATGGGTCTTATGCGCTCCGCCAGTGACAGGGTTTCATCCATGGTGCGTTGAAAATCCACGACAGGGGCGTGGAAGTAATTTTTCAGGACGAAGTTATGATAGTCCAGCATTTCGCCCAGTTTCGCGGCAAAGCGATCACGATGAATGAGGTCCTGCAGGCGGATTGCGCGCCGCGCTACCTTGTCCTCATATGCGGGTCCAATGCCCCTTCCCGTTGTTCCAATCTTGTCAAGCCCCCTGGCCGATTCCCTGGCGCTATCCAGCGCCACGTGGCAGGGCAGGATAAGAGGACACGCCTCGCTGATACGGAGCCTGCCCCGCACGTCGATTCCCGCCTGTTCCAGCATGTCCACCTCATCCAGCAACGCCTGAGGGGAAACGACCACGCCATTGCCAATATAGCACGCCACGTTTGAACGCAAGATTCCCGATGGAATCAGGTGCAGTACGGTTTGCTTGCCGCCGATCACGAGCGTATGCCCGGCGTTATGGCCACCCTGAAAACGAACCACACCTTGAGCGTGATCTGTAAGCCAGTCGACTATCTTGCCTTTGCCCTCATCGCCCCATTGAGTGCCGATGACAACCACATTCTTCGTCATGTTTTCTGATCTAGTATGAATACACGTTCGATTCCAACGCCGCAGAAGGATTATCAGGAAATAACCGGCTTAATATGCTCCATTACGGACACTCGGGTTAAATTTTCACTATTACCCAAACGTCCCCTTCCAATATCAACTTTCTGTCACAACCGGATATGTCCTGATCCCTCTCATGCCCCGGCAACCCTGCTACCACTATGTGGCCCTCATAACGTAGCTGGTCAATCCTGTTCGCAAGTTTCTCGTCTCCCTTCACGTAAGGCGCCAGAATACCCTTGGGATAAATATCCGCCTGCATCAGGCTGGACAGTTCGCGCAAATCCATGCTGAAACCGGTCGCGGGGCGAGATCTTCCAAACGCCTTCCCGATCTCGTCGTAACGTCCGCCCAGTGCAATCGCATTGGGCGAGTTGCATGTATAGGCTGCGAACACCATACCGGTGTGGTAGTGATAGCCGCGGAGATCAGCCAGGTCGAACGCCAGCGTATCCACTAGTGGCTTCAACTCCTCCGCCGCGGTTTCCAGCTCATCAAGCGCAGTCACGATCTCGGGATAATTCGGAAAAGCATCACGCGCAAGCGCCAGCACCCCGGAGTCGCCATATAGCTCCGGCAACAGCAACAGGGCCTGCCGCGCCCGTGTGTCCACCTTGCGACCCAGTCCCGCGCAAAGTTCCTTTAACGCGGATGTATCCTTGGCCTGCAACACCCTGAATAATTCTTTCTCCAGTCCAGCCGGAATCCCGGCACCCGTGACAAGCCCGCGAAATACGGCAACGTGTCCTAAATCAATGTGAATCTTACTCACGCCCGCGAGGGCAAGCGATTGCAACATCACACGCTGGACCTCCAGATCGCTCTCCAGTCCGGCATGACCATATAGCTCCGCACCTACCTGGAATGGCTCCCGCGTCCGGGTCAAGCCTGATGGCAAGGTATGCAAGACGCTACCTGCGTAACAAAGCCGCGTAACCCCCTTGCGGTTGAGCAAGTGAGCGTCGATACGCGCAACCTGAGGTGTCATGTCGGCGCGAAGAGCCATCATGCGGCCGCTCAACTGGTCCACCACCTTGAACATGCGCAAATTTGTATCACCGCCGCTGCCCGCAAGTAATGATTCCACATACTCCAGCAAAGGCGGACCCACCAGTTCGTACCCATGCACCAATAACCAGTCCAGGACACGCCTTCGCATCATTTCGATACGGCGCGCCTCGGCAGGGAGCATGTCCTCAATATATTCGGGAAGAATCCAGGCAGGCATCTATAACGTTGTGGGCTGCGTCAGACGAGAAGGTTTGATGCAGACCTATTCCAAAATGTAGAGCAGAAGCAGCCCCGCCAGCATAGAAGCCAGGCCGATGAATCGGATCTGGTTGTCGTCACTTTCGATTGCTTTCTTGAAAGCCTCCCGCCACGCTCCGGGCGCCAGAAATGGAAGCAGTCCCTCTAGCACCAGCATCAGAGCAAAGGCCATCAGTAAAGTGTCCCACATGCAGCGATAGCCTTAGAATGGAAGTTCATCTGCCGAAGGGGGTCTATGAAGAAATAAGAAAGCTACCGAAGGTACCACACATACCGGATTGCCACTTCGTCTTCCCCTGTGTCGCAAACAGCGGATCATCGTCCTCGAGCGCTTGAGACGGGGTATTACGAAGAGATTCAAATCAGAATATCTATCTTGTCCCCGGGTTGGTGTTCTTCAAATACTTGAAGAATTCGGAGGTGGGCTCGAGGACCATCAAGTCGCTCTTGTTCTTGAAGCTCTGCTTATACGCTTCCAGGCTGCGATAAAAAGCATAAAACTCCGGGTTAGCTTGAAACGCGTTGGAGTATATTGCCGAGGCTTTGGCATCCCCCTCCCCCATAGCTTGCTGAGCCTGCCGGTAGGCTTCCGCGATAATGATTTCGCGCTGACGATCGGCATCAGCCCGAATTTTTTCTGACTCTGCCGCACCTGTTGCACGCAACTCGTTAGCTACGCGTTTTCGCTCCGCTTCCATTCGCCGATACACCGATTCGCTCACTTCCTGCGGTAAATCCACTCTCTTCAGCCTGACATCGACGACCTCTACGCCAATCTTGCGCGCGTCGGCATCGGCTTTCTGACGCATGATTTCCATGATCAGGTCGCGCTCCCCGGAAACCACGTCATGCACCGTTCGATTACCGAATTCATCGCGCATGCTTGAATTCACGGTCTGGGAGAGACGGGTCTGCGCCAGCATTTCATCTCCGCGGACACTGATATAATACTGCCTGACGTCAACGATACGCCATTTTACGAACAGATCCACCAATACATTCTTTTTTTCCGAAGTTATGAACCGCTCCGGCTCGGCTGTATCCATGGTAAGAATACGTGAGTCAAAAAAACGCACATTCTGTGCCACGGGGATCTTGAAATACAGACCTGGCGACGTTTTAACATCCACCACTTCACCAAGCTGAAACAGGATCGCCTGCTGGCGCTGGTCTACGATATAAATCGAGGAACCGGCTAAAAGAATCAGGGCGGCCAGGGCCCCTAAAAGTATCGGCGCATAGTTTTTCACTTATCTTGTCTCCCGTTCACGACCACGAAATGCCTCGCGAGTGCGAGCCGCGCTTTCAGGCATGGGTTCCTGCATGGAGGTGGGCGTATCGAGTGGAGAAGCAGGTAGCGATGATGGTCCGCCCGCTTGTATCAACTTATCCAGCGGTAAATAAAGCAAGTTACTGCCGCTTTTCTGGTCCACCAGGATTTTGCTTGTGTTCGAAAGCACCTGCTGCATCATATCCATGTAAAGGCGGTCACGGGTAACTCGAGGCGCCTTGCTATATTCACCGAGCACCTGGGTGAAACGGCTCGCCTCACCCTCGGAACTGGCGATCACACGCTGCTTGTATCCTTCCGATTCTTCCAGTAGTCGCGCGGCGTTACCTCGTGCAACCGGAATTACATCATTGGCATAGGCCTGACCCTCATTTTTTTGTCGCTCCCTGTCCTGGCCGGCCTTGACAGCGTCATCAAACGCAGCCTGCACCTGCTCCGGTGGCTGAGCATTTTGCATCGTTACTTTGCTGATGGAAATCCCGATCTTGTATCGGTCGAGAATCGCCTGCATCAACTCGGTCGCGTTTGCCGCCACCTGTTCGCGCCCCTCGTAGAGCACGAAATCCATTTTACTTTTACCGATAACTTCCCTTATGGCTGTTTCCGCTGCCTGAAGCACCGCATTTTCAGGTTCGCGGTTATTAAACAGAAAATCCTCGGGATTATTGAGAATGTATTGCACGGCGAACTGAATATCGATGATGTTTTCATCATCGGTCAACATCAGCGATTCCTTCAGAACCTTGCTCCGTATATTATTCCGGTAGCCGATTTCGACAGTACGGACCTGGCTCACATTTACAGCTTCCACCGCCTCGATCGGATATGGCAAGTGCCAACGCAGGCCCGCCTGGGTAGTATCCACATATTTTCCGAAACGTAAAACAACGCCACGCTGACCCTCGTCCACTATGTAGAATCCACTGGCAACCCACACCACCAGAAGCAGTCCGGCAAGTAACCCTACGCTCCCGCCATACCGCCTCGGACCGCCGCCTTCGGGCTCCTCGCCTCCGCCCGATCCGTTGCCGCCGGCACCTCTGCGCTTGAAAAGGTTATTGAGCTTCTTGTTAATATCGCGCCACAGTCGATCCAGATCAGGTGGACCGGAATTTCCTTTTTTTCTTCCCCACTGAGGATCGTTTAATCCCATGATGATTCCTATATTCTGTTTAATGTAAACACAGCCATTAAACGGTATGATGGAAAACTATAAGTTTTAGCCTGCGGTAAAAAAACAGATATGGTTGGGAGCAGGCTGGCGCCTGGCTATTCGTTGAATTTCCCAGTTTGTCGCTCATCCGCACACCCGTGCAAAGCGCGTTCTTCAATTGCCTCCGACAGCGCCAGCTTGATTAACTCCAGCCCCTCGCCAGTTTTTGCGCTTGATCGGACATACGCGATTCTACCATACTCGTCACGCCCATAATTGGCCGTACTCCCCGGCGAATCGATCAGGTCGATCTTGTTTAGCACCAGCAACTGTGGAATGGAATCGGCGCCAATTTCCTTCAGCACTTTGTTTACTTCATCGATCTGCTCAGCCCGGTTCGGGCTGCCGGCGTCAACCACGTGGAGCAACAAATCCGCCTGCACCGTTTCTTCCAGCGTGGCGCGAAACGCGGCGACAAGCGTGTGTGGCAAATCACGGATGAAGCCCACGGTATCGGAGATCACGATCGGACCATGCTCCGGAATGAACAGTTTTCGCGTGGTAGCATCCAGCGTAGCGAATAATTGATCAGCAACATAAGTATGAGCGCGAGTAAGGTGGTTAAAAACAGTAGATTTGCCGGCATTGGTATAGCCAACGATAGAGACAGACAATACCTGGGCTCGTTGCCTGGAGCGGCGCTGCAAGGCTCGTTGGCGTTGAAATTTTGCCAATTTTTCCTTAAGGAGTTTTACGCGTTTGCCGAGAAGCCGACGGTCGGTCTCCAACTGTGTTTCCCCGGGACCGCGCAAGCCAATACCGCCTTTTTGCCGCTCCAGATGGGTCCAGCCGCGCACCAGACGAGTTGCAAGATGCTCCAGCTGCGCAAGTTCCACCTGCAACTTGCCTTCATGGCTTTTGGCCCGCTGCGAGAAAATATCCAGGATCAGGCTGGTGCGGTCAATGACGCGGCGCTTGAGGCGCTGCTCCAGGTTACGTTGCTGCGCTGGTGAGAGGTCATGGTTGAAAATCACCAGCGATGCGCCGGTTTGTTCCAGCGCCGCCGTAATTTCGTCGACTTTGCCGCTGCCTGCGAACGTGGCCGGGTCAGGCCTGGAGCGCTTGCCCGTGATCACCCCTGAAATTTCGAGCTGATCGCTTTCCGCCAATCGACACAACTCTTCCAGGCTTTCGGTCGAGTCTCCCTTTCTTAAATCGAGACTCACCAGAACAGCTGCATTAACAGCAGTGCCAGCGCTTATCGTCCGCGCGGCGGGGTAGTCAAGCATCAGGTGTAGCGGGGGCCTCAAATGGAATATTGACCGCCCTCGCAGGGACGACTGTGGAAATCGCGTGCTTGTATACCATCTGGGTGACAGTGTTCTTTAGCAGTACAACATACTGATCAAAAGAGTCAATGTGCCCTTGCAACTTGATTCCGTTTACCAGATAAATCGATACCGGAATATGTTCCTTTCGCAACGTGTTCAGGAACGGGTCTTGTAATAATTGCCCCTTAGCGCTCATTGATGACTCCGTATTGTAATTATTCAAGAGATAACTCTACTTGATTTTCAAGAGTAAATCCATATTCGTTGTTGAGGGGTGAATCAAAAAAATCAATCCGGCCAATATTGCCGGCTCAACTAAATGTCAGCGAGGATCGCCACTGCCCGGGAATGGAAATAGTGGAAAAAAACGCAAAACCAGAGCCATCGAGACAGGCATTATTACCGCCAGGATCGCTGAATGAATTCTTGATGCCTTGTTGACTTTCAGGGCTTCCTTGGGGGGCGGAAAAAAGGGGGTTCGCAGGCTCTGTTTAGAGCGCATCCTGTCTAAAAACCGGGCCCGCCTGAAAGGCGCTCCCAATACGAACTCCCCGTCCAAGCCAGTGGACAGCTTGGACGGGGATTGACATGCATTGCGCGGCAAGGATGCCCCGTGCAGAAATTGCGCGCTATTCTCCCCATCAACCAAATGGTTTCGGTCGGGGGGTCTCATTGTTAGAAGGTGGCAGAATGGGTAGCTTGAGTTCAGGTTGCTTCCCCGTCAAAGTTTTCAGGAAGGCAACGATCTTGGCATTTTCGTCCTTGCTGAATTTGCGGCCCAGTTGCAGGCGGCCCATTATTTCTACTGCTTCTTCGAGGGTCCAGGCGGCACCGTCGTGAAAATACGGATAAGTCAATTCCACGTTTCGTAGGGTGGGGACCTTGAACATGAAGCGGTCGGCATCCTTCCCTGTTACTCCAAACCGGCCTTCCGCCTTGCTGGCCGTTTTGTACGGTTCATGGACTCCAAACTTCTGGAATGACGCGCCTCCTACCGCTGGGCCATTATGGCAACTTGTGCATCCGCTTTCCTTGAACAACTTATATCCTTCCAACTCAGCTTGCGTCAGGGCCGATTTGTCCCCCTTAAGCCATTTATCGAAACGTGAATCGGGGGTTACTAGGGTCTCTTCAAACGCGGCGATTGCGTCCGTCACCATGTCAATATTGATCTTGTCAGCGCCAAACAGCTCCTTGAAACGGGCGCGGTACTCAGGAATGGAACGTAGCACATCTACCGTCAATTCATGGGTGAACGCCATCTCCCCCGGGTTTGCAATCGGTCCCCCAGCCTGTTCTTTCAAGTCCTTGGCGCGCCCGTCCCAAAACTGCGCAAGATTCAGGCTGGAGTTCAACACTGTCGGCGCATTGATCGGGCCCTGGAACCAGTTGTGTCCGATGGACGTCGGCAGATTGTCCGTGCCGCCCAGGCTCAGGTTGTGGCAGGAATTGCAAGAAATGAATCCGGATTTGGATAGCCGCGGATCAAAAAAAAGCATTTTGCCCAGCTTAACCATCTTTTCATTTTTCGGTTTGGCAGCCTCAATCGGCTGGATGGGTTCATTCGCAGATGCGGCGAGTGGGGCGGCAATGGTTCCAATAGATAGCAGCGATACGATTAATGCCCGCATTATCATCGGTAATCTCCTAATAACAAACGCGGCTGTAATGGCGCAGCCGATTACGCCTCATAAATTTCGCCCTCACGGGCACCGCCAAGACCGAACTGGACCTGGAACTTTGGATAAGTCGCTTATCGGTGGGTCGAGGGCGAAAACAAAATCCCCGGCTGGCATGTAGTATGCCCATGCGATACGTAAAGGTGTTTTCAAAGCAGGAAAACGCCGTTTGGAAGGATTGCCAAGAACTCCCGGAACAAGCCCCCGGGATTGGAATACAAGACATTTTGATAAAAAGTTTTTGTAGCTGCTAGAACACCGCTTTACGTAAAGGGCTCCTTGGCTCCAGTTCATTTTTCGCTCTGTTTGGCGCGCGCGATTACAGGGCGATTTCCGCTATCGCAGGGGGACCAGCCATAGCCATGGCTAACATTAGGGAAGGGAGGACGGTTGAGTAAGCGCGCCAGTTCGGTCAACGCCTGCCGGTAGACCTGGCGTTTGAACTCCACCACAGACTCCAATTCCACCCAATACTGGTTCCACCGCCAGGCATCGAATTCCGGACGGACGCTCGTGCGTAGCGAAACATCACAGTCGCGCCCCAGCAGTCGCAGCAGATACCAAATTTGTTTCTGCCCCTTGTAGTTTCCGCGCCAGTCGCGTCTGATCCATTGATCGGGTACTTCATAGCGCAGCCAGTCACGCGTCCGGCCGATGATGTCCACATGCCTGGGGTGTAAACCCACCTCTTCCGTCAACTCCCTATACATGGCTTGTTCCGGGCTCTCCCCGGGCTTGATTCCACCCTGAGGGAATTGCCACGAGTCCTGCCTGATGCGCTTGCCCCAAAAAACCTCGTTCTTCGAGTTCAGTAGAATGATCCCGACATTTGAACGATAGCCATTACGGTCGATCATGCGATTTATCCATTTGATCCATCACAGCAAGAACGATTTTTCCATATTTTATCGCAGATTGAAAGCTGTTGACGCGTTTAATAGAACAGCATGAACAGTATGTAAAGAAGGAATGAATGACCCGGGGTTCAAGAAAACATATTTGAAACATTGAATTCCCCGTGATGGCCAAATAAATGCACCTCTTTCCGGTTACGGGCTACTCGGCTTATTGTGTTCGTACCGCAGGCGTTGGCATTGCCTCGCTTTCAAGACTCCCTGAATTCATCATACCAACTTTGCCGGCCACCCGCTCTACTTATGATCCAGTTGTAGAGCGCAAATAAACTATCCGGATTGGTAGCAAACAGTCTGTCCATTTATATTCTGATTTGAGGCGCGGTGCTTGTGAACCTGGGCATCGAACGACTATATCACGGGGTTTCAGGGTAGAATCAGTACGATCAATAAGACCATGGGATGCGCATGCGGGTATCTGATTTTTTTATTTCTACGCTTAAGGAAGCGCCTGCCGAAGCAGAATTGGTGAGCCATAAGCTGATGCTGCGCGCGGGGCTCATCAAGCGTCTCGGAAGCGGCCTTTATACATGGATGCCGCTCGGTCTGAAAGTTCTGCGCAAGGTGGAGAATATCGTGCGGGAGGAGATGGAAGCGAGCGGGGCGGTGGAACTTCTGATGCCTGCGGTACAGCCAGCCGAATTATGGCGAGAAACGGGGCGCTGGGACGTATTCGGTCCCCAGATGCTGAAAATCAGGGACCGGCATCAGCGAAATTTCTGTTTTGGTCCTACGCACGAGGAAGTGATTACCGACGTCGCTCGGAGGGAGATTAAAAGTTATCGTCAACTGCCGGTCACGTTTTATCAGATCCAGACCAAATTTCGCGATGAGATTCGTCCCCGTTTCGGCGTTATGCGTGCACGGGAATTCGTAATGAAAGACGCTTACTCGTTCCATGCCGGCATGGACAGCCTGGAGAAAACCTACCGGATGATGCATGATTTTTATGGCCGGATATTTACCCGGATGGGATTGAGATTTCGTGCAGTGACTGCGGACACCGGGGCGATAGGTGGCAGTAGTTCGCATGAGTTTCACGTTCTGGCCGACTCCGGTGAAGATGCGATCGCTTTTTGTCCGAATTCGGATTACGCCGCAAATATCGAAATGGCTGAGTCGCCACCGCCGCAAACGTCCCGTGGAGAAGCTAACGGTGTAATGAGAAAGGTCGAAACAACGGCCCGAAAGACCTGTGAAGAGGTTGCCGAAGTTCTGGGCATTCCCGTCGAGAAAACGGTAAAAACACTGGCGGTAATTGCGAATGGGGAAATGCAACTATTGCTGTTGCGCGGGGATCATCACCTGAATGAGACAAAAGTCCGCAGGATTCCCTTCTTGTCCGATTTCCGGTTAGCCAGCGAGGAAGAGATTCGGGGGAGAACGGGTTGCGTTCCGGGGTACATCGGTCCTGTGAACCTTCCGCTTCCTGTTCCTGTTATTGCCGACCGTGCCGTAGCGGTAATGAGCGATTTCGTTTGCGGGGCGAACGAAGTGAATTATCATCTTGTCGATGTGAATTTTGTCCGCGATGTAAAAGAACCCGACTACATTTGCGACATTCGCAACGTAGTTGCGGGCGATTCGTCACCCGATGGCCAAGGACAATTGGATATTTGCCGCGGCATAGAGGTGGGGCATATATTCAAATTGCATACCCGGTATTCGGAAGCGATGAAAGCCAACTATCTGGACGAGTCGGGGCAGTCGCGGCCTATGGAAATGGGCTGTTACGGGATCGGCATATCGCGCATCGTCGCCGCATGCATTGAACAGAACCATGATAAGCACGGCATTATTTTTCCAATGGCCATGGCACCCTTCCAGGTTGTTATTATACCGATTGGACTGGGGAAGAATTCGAGGGTGAGGATCGAAGCGGAAAAGTTGTATGCCGAGATATCACGGGCGGGAATTGAAGTTTTGCTTGATGACCGCGACGACCGCCCTGGCGTAATGTTTGCTGACATGGAGTTGATCGGGATTCCCCATCGTATTGTTATCGGCGAAAGAAGTCTGAAGGAAGGAACGGTGGAGTACCAGGGAAGGCGGGATGAAAAATCCCGCGCTGTCCCTTTCCCTTCGCAAAACATTATTGATTTCATAGTAACCCGGATAAGGGGCCACGCTGGGGTTGGGGCCGGGGTAAGCCAGGGGTAAGTTTTCCGCGAAGGACTTGTTCAAGGCTTCCCTACGCGCCGGCTTTGAGGTTTTGCCGCCGAATTCTCCCGCATGAACTCCTCCAGGTCCTCACGAGAAACCAGCCCCACCTTATAGACCGCCGGGTTGCCTGCGGGATCGAACAGATACGTCGTGGGTAACATCGAAACCGGGCCGATTTGCGCGGCAGTTTTCTTGTCGCCCAATACGATGGGATAGGAAATGGACATCGACTTTACGTATTTCAGGACGGTCTGGGGATTGCGGTAATCCATCGCTATACCGATCACCATCACATCGTCCCGGCTCTCGTAGAGCGACACTAGGTCAGGAATTTCTTTCAGGCAAGGCGGACACCAGGTCGCCCAGAAATTTATCAGCACCCACTTGCCCTTGTAATCGGAGAGCGTTAGTTTCTTGCCGGTGTGATCCGTAAAAGTAAAATCTTTGGCTTGTGCAACCGCTGAAAGCGCAAGGGACAAGCACAACAGGATGGAAAAAGCGCATCTCTTCATTTCCTCCCCCAACAATTTGGTCATTCTATGCCGCCGCATTATCTGGATGCGGCGGCGTAAAAAGCTGTGACAATGGCACATCCATTTTTTCGTTCATGCTGGTTGTAATATCGTCAAGCAACCGCTCCAGTGATGGGTTCCCGGCAGCCGCATCACGTGCTGACTCAGGACGAAACGCGAAAAGGCGATAAATATCGGCAACCATGATTTCACCGGGATCAAGTATCTGGACCCATCCTCCCGCTTTCACCGGTCGCACAAGGTTGGCCCGATTCATAAGCTCGAGCATCGGCTCGATTTCCTCGAAACTCAGTGCTAACCGCGCCTGCAAGCTGGAATAGGTTTCAACTTTACCTTTTCTAAGCGCTTCTCCAAGTACTTGTAACAAGCGTAATGCGTCAAAGAATTGCTTACCCTGCGCTGTCGGGTCGCGCCGCCATTCACGAAAACGCCAACTCGAAAGGGATGCGGCAATCACCGCCCCGAGCAACACCATCAGCCAGGAGAGATAAACCCAAAGCAAGAAAATAGGAACAGCCGCGAACGCCCCATAGACCGCCTGGTAAGTGGGAAAGCTAGTGATATAGTAGGCGAACCCCTGTTTCATGATTTCAAATCCTACTCCCGCGGCGACACCTCCGGCGATCGCATGGCGCCATAAGACTCGGCGGTTCGGCACAATGAGATAGGAAATTGAAAAAGCGACGCTCGTCAGCCCGATGGGCACTAGTTGCAGAAGCGCGACCTTAATGGCGGGGACGTCCTGGGTTAGATCCAAAGATACCCCGATCAGCCAGTAAGTAAGCGATAAGCTCGCGCCAATCAATAGTGGCCCGATGGTCAGCGTTGCCCAGTATATCAACAGGCGATGCAAGAGCGGACGCAACCGCGGCACGCGCCAGATGTCATTCAGCGCTTGATCGATTGTCAGCATAAGCGCAAGCGCTGTCACACCCAAAAAAGCCGTGCCGATAGCAGTCAACTGTACCGCGTTGTCGGCGAATTCCTGCATATATACGGAGATGACCTTGTTTGCGGCTTCTGGCACCATGGTGGTGAGAATGAACACCTTTATTTGTTCGGAATAGTCGCCAAATGCGGGGAATGCGGCGACTACAGATAATCCGATCGCGATCAAGGGTACCAGCGAGAGCAAAGTAGTAAAGGTAAGGCTTCCCGCTACCTGGATGCAATTGTGTTCAAAGAAGCGGACAAAAACATAGTTGACGAAATCCAGAGGTCGCGAGGATTTCATGAATAGAGCCCGGTTGACAGGATTGAGAGGAAAACTCAACGTGTACCCCCATGCTTTTTGAGCCAAAACAACTGATTTTAACGGATTGAATTCTGCTGCCTTGCTGAATCCGTAACTACACCTGCGGGTGAGCGCGCTCGAGATTGCTGTGAAGTTTGTTTAGCGCACTGAGATAGGCTTTGGCAGAGGCTACCACGATATCGGTGTCGGCGCCGTTGCCGTTGACAATGCGTCCCGATTTCTGCAGTCGCACTGTAACTTCACCTTGTGAATCGGTACCGCTGGTAATGGCATTAACGGAAAACAACTGCAATTCCGCGCCACTGGCCAGTATTTTCTCAATTGCGCGGAAAGTGGCATCGACGGGCCCGCTCCCGTCCGACTCGGCACGCGATTCCCTGCCTTCCTCAGCGATCACGATGCTCGCGTGGGGCGTTTCCCCGGTTTCGCTATGAGCCGTCAGCGACAGAAGCTTGTAATGCTCCCTCAAAGCAACCGAGTCGTCCTCCGAGACCAGGGCGTACAGGTCTTCATCGAAGATATCGTGTTTTTTGTCCGCCAGTTCCTTGAAACGCATGAACGTCGTGTTGAGCGTTTCTTCGGATTTCAAGTCTATTCCGAGTTCCGCTAACCGGCTCCGGAAGGCGTTGCGTCCCGAATGCTTGCCGAGCAGCAATTTATTCGCTCCCCAGCCAACGTCCTCGGCACGCATGATTTCGTAGGTTTCGCGGTGCTTGAGCACGCCGTCCTGGTGTATGCCGGATTCATGGGCAAACGCATTCGCGCCAACAATCGCCTTGTTCGGCTGCACTGGAAATCCGGTAATACCGGACACGAGCTTGCTCGTTGGTACGATATGAACCGCGTCTATGCGCGTATCGCAGGAAAAGAAATCCTGACGAGTGCGCACGGCCATAACAATTTCCTCCAGTGAGGCGTTTCCTGCGCGTTCACCCAGGCCATTCACCGTGCACTCCACTTGGCGCGCTCCGTTAACTACCGCCGCCAGGGAATTAGCTACCGCCAACCCCAGGTCATTATGGCAATGCACCGAGAACACCACCTTCTCGGATCCGGGTATCCGCTCGCGCAATGTCCGGATGAGTTCCCCAAACTGTTCTGGCATGGTGTAGCCAACGGTATCGGGAATATTCAGCGTGGAGGCTCCAGCCTTAATGACTGCCTCAAGCACACGGCACAGGAAGGTTATATCGGAACGTCCGGCATCTTCAGGCGAGAATTCCACATCATCCGTGTATTGACGCGCCCATTTCACCGCTTTCACCGCTTGTTCTATCACCTGGTCTGGAGACATTCGCAGTTTCTTCTCCATGTGGATCGGGGATGTGGCGATAAAAGTATGAATACGGGCCGAAGCGGCCCCCCGCAAGGCTTCTCCAGCGCGCCTGATATCGGCTTCTATCGCCCGAGCCAGGCCGCATACCGTGCTGTCCTTGATGGAGTCGGCCACTGCCTTTACCGCCGCAAAGTCACCGTTGGAAGCGGCGGGGAACCCGGCCTCAATTATATCCACGCGCATGCGCTCCAATTGCCGCGCAATGCGCACCTTTTCCTCTCGGGTCATGGACGCGCCGGGGCTCTGCTCGCCGTCACGCAGAGTGGTGTCAAAAATAATCAAATGATCTTTCAATGCGTTCTCCGTTTCCGAAAGGATATTCAAACTACGACACGGAATCCAGAAACAGATTCCGGAGGATAAAAACTTGAGGGGGAGTGGATAGCTAGCGCGCGCGGCGCAGCAGTGGTCTTGCCAGGAGCGGCAGGCGCCACAGGCGGGGAAGAGGAAAATTGCAGTGATTCAGCTTCATGCAGGAAATATAAAGGGTTTCATAAGTTCATGCAATAGATTTCCGACCTGATGTGCGCGTCAATTCGCGCCCGAATCCGCGCCGCGAAGGGCCCCAGTGGAAGGAGAAGCTCGGGCGCTGTTGAAAACCTGATTCTACTGCAACGCGCTCCGGAGCTTGGGCAGGAAGGCTTCCTTAGCGTCACCTGCCGGCAGGCGTACCGAAACCACGCGTGTGATTAGGCAGAAAAGGGATACGAGCGCAGCGATCGGCAATAATCAGAACAAGGCTGTATTCCGGCAGAAGGTTTCCTTATCCGGTCACGATTCTTCATATTCGTGATTCTGGATTGTGCCAGCAACCGTCTGCTGCGATCAATGCGTCAGCTGCTTGAGGGCCCCAACTGCCGCGCTGGTAGATTAGCGCGGGATAATGCGTTTTCAGCACAGGGTCCAGCGCCGTCCAGGCGGCCTCTACCGCGTCTGCACGCGTAAAAAGCGCGTCATCGCCAACCATGGCATCGTGCAATAGCCGTTCATAAGGAGATTCGCGTCCGAAGTGTTCCTCAACCAGGCAGAGTTCGCGCTGATTACCGATGAATTCTTTTCCCGCGCGCTTTACCCGCGCGGCGATGGCAACGGCGGAGATGGGGGAAAGCCGGAAGCGCAAATAGTTGGAGCGGCACGCTTCCCGCGGCGAGTCGGCAAAAAGCGTTTGTGGTGGTGGCTTTAACTGGACAATAACTTCAGCCGCCGTCTCCGCGAGAAACTTGCCGGAGCGAAGGTACCACGGGACGCCTTCCCAGCGCCAGGAATCAATGAAAAGCCGCAGAGCGCAAAACGTCTCCACGTCGGAATCTTTTGCCACGCCCGCTTCTTCACGGTAGCCAGCATACTGTCCACGCACCAGGTCGGCCGGCATCAAGGGGCGCATGCCCTGAAAGATGCCCGCCTTTTTGCTTTGCACGGAGCCTAACCCCCTGTAGGCCGGTGGTTCCATCGCAAGCAGCGCGACGATCTCAAAAAGATGATTCTGAACCACATCGCGGAGACATCCGGCAGATTCATAAAATCTCCCGCGCTCCTCCACGCCGAAATCCTCCGCGAGCGTTATCTGGACGCTGGCAACATGGTTGCGGTTCCATATCGGCTCAAGGAAGGAATTTGCGAAACGAAAATATAAAATATTCATGATCGCCTCTTTCCCGAGAAAGTGGTCGATGCGGAAAATCGATTCCTCCGGGAAAACGGAGCGTGCGATGTGGTTTAGTTCCCGGGCCGAGGCGAGGTCGCGCCCAAATGGTTTTTCAACGATGACGCGGGCATCGTTCGCCAGACCGGCGCCGCCCAGTCCTTCTATGACAGTTCCAAAAAGGGAGGGGGGGATGGCAAGGTAATGGGCGGGCCGCCGTGCGGGCCCCAGTTGTTGTTTGAGCGCCTTGAATGTTTCCTGGTCACTATAGTCGCCCTGGACATATCGAAGCAGGGATAAGAGATGTTTTAGGGCATTATCGTCGTCAATCTTTCCGGCGTTACTGATGGCCTTATTTGCCCTGTCGCGAAGTTGCGTGAGATCCCACGGTGAGGAGGCGACGCCAACCACCGGTACATTAAGAGAGCCCCGCTTGGCCATCGCATAAAGCGCCGGAAAAATCTTTTTATAAACCAGATCACCCGTTACGCCGAACAGCACCAGCGCATCGGATGGCATCGAGCCATTGTTGATCTTGCGCATGTCAGGTCCCCGCTTTCATTATTCCGCTAACCCGCTTAACCGCTAAACCATTTCAGGTTGTATAGCCGCCCCGTCTGCTGGTGTCTACAGGATACAAAAAAGCCGGCGCGATACAGGCTTCCATAGCATAATGCTACGCTGACTTTAGCCTGCCAATATTCCTGGCGCGGTGCGGGCAGGACTGTATGGTCAGGCGGTCTCGCTATTTCTAGCCTGAGCAAGCGCATCGCTAACGATTGCCTGCGCCTCTTCCAGGATACGATCCAGGTGATCCGTTCCCAGGAAACTTTCGGCATATATTTTGTAGATATCCTCGGTCCCGGACGGGCGAGCGGCAAACCAGCCATTCTCGGAAAGCACCTTTAAACCCCCGATCGGGGCGCCGTTACCGGGGGCGCGAGTGAGAATGGTCTCGATCCTTTCGCCTGCAAGATTTGAAGACCCTATCTGCCGAGGCGACAGTTTAGCCAGGATTTCTTTTTGCGCTGGAGTGGCGGGCGCGTCCACGCGTGCAAAAACGGATTCGCCGAACTCGCGCTCAAGCTCCTGGTATATCTCGCCGGGATCGCGACCCCTGCGCGCGGTGATTTCCGCCGACAGCAATGCGGGGATGATCCCGTCCTTATCCGTTGTCCAGACAGTGCCATCGGTGCGGAGGAAGGAGGCGCCCGCGCTTTCTTCTCCGCAAAAACCGAGCGAGCCATCGCCCAGGCCATCAACGAACCACTTGAACCCGACTGGTACCTCGTAAATTTTTCGCCCCAGCTTTGCGGCTACGCGGTCGATCATCTTGCTGCTTACCACTGTCTTGCCTACCGCGACTTTCCGATCCCATTTTGGACGGTTCTGGAAGAGATAGTGAACGGCTACGGAAAGGTAGTGATCCGCGGGCAGCAGACCTGAACTTGGCGTGACGATTCCATGCCGGTCATGATCGGTGTCGCAAGCGAAGGCGATATCGAAACGGTCCTTCAAATCAATCAACCCTCGCATGGCGTAGGGGGAAGAGGGGTCCATTCGAATCTGGCCATCCCAATCGAGGGTCATAAAACGGAAAGTGGGATCAACGGTCTCGTTTTCCACGACAAGATTCAACTTGTAGCGGTCCGCAATTGCCGCCCAGTAGTGCACTCCTGCTCCGCCGAGCGGATCCACCGCCATGCGGATATCTGCGCCGAGAATTGTGTCCATCTCGATCACACTGTCAAGGTCGTCCACGTAAGTGTTGAGATAGTCATGCTCGTGCGTTGTAGAAGCGTCCAATGCACTCCTGAAACGCGTTCTTTTAACCCCTGAGAGACGGTTTTTAAGAAACTCGTTGGAACGTGATTCGATCCAGGCGGTGACGTCGACGCCTGCGGGGCCGCCGTTGGGCGGGTTGTATTTAAGGCCGCCGCTCTCGGGCGGGTTATGAGAAGGCGTGACGACCACTCCGTCCGAAAGACCTGCCGTCCGGCCGCGATTGTAAGTCAATATGGCATGAGAAACCGCGGGCGTTGGCGTGTACTCGCCATTTTTTGCTAGCATGACGGTGACATCATTGGCGGCGAAGACTTCAAGTGCGGTGGAGTATGCCGGCTCGGATAGCGCGTGCGTGTCGACGCCAAGGAATAGCGGTCCGTTGATATTCTGTCGTTTGCGGTACTGACAGATCGACTGAGTGATAGCCAGCACATGCCATTCGTTAAAGCTGTGTTCCAGCGAAGTACCGCGGTGTCCAGAAGTACCAAACGCAACCCTTTGAGAGGGCTCCGACCAATCGGGAACCTGTACGTAATATGCGGTGACGATCCGGGGTATGTTCGCGAGCATTGCCTGCTGGGCGGGCTTGCCGGCAGAAGAGCTGGTTTTCATGGTTGGCTCATATTCAATCGGCCCGCCTCACCTGCCGCCGGGTAACGAAGCGTGCATGAAGGGGAGATCCACGCCCGGCTGCTCGTCTTCGCGCCCGACAGCAACATATCCGCGCCGGATTCCGAAGCACTGTGCCCAAAATCTGGCACTAAATATACCCTGCACCTGAGATTGAATCTCTGTCCCACACCTCTCCTGCGCCAAAGCAACAGCAAGCAGTTTTTGTGGATATTCACGATTGCACGCCTTTGAGCTGGCGGTAGCGTCGCATTAGCGCGTTTGTTGAACTGTCATGCTTTAGCGGCGCATCATTTATATTCTCCAGTTCGCGGAGAATGCGCTGGGCCAGGGCCTTGCCGAGTTCTACGCCCCATTGATCAAACGAATCTATGTCCCAGATGACCCCTTGGGTAAAAACACTATGTTCATAGAGGGCAATCATAGTGCCAAGGGAATAGGGAGTCAAACGTTCGGCAAGGATGGTGTTTGTCGGGCGATTACCTTCAAAGCTTCGATGCGGGGACAGCCAGCCGGGCGTGCCCTCTGCCTCTACTTCAGCCTCCGTCTTTCCAAACGCAAGTGCCTCTGTTTGGGCGAAGAGGTTGGCCATCAACAAGTCATGGTGATTACCCACCGGGTTCAAGGTTTGGCAGAAGCCGATAAAATCACTCGGCACCAACCGCGTTCCCTGATGCATCAATTGATAAAACGAGTGTTGGCCATTAGTCCCGGGCTCACCCCAAACGATGGGCGACGTCTGGTAGTTAACGTGGCCGCCGTTGAGCGTAATGTTCTTGCCGTTGCTCTCCATTGTCAATTGCTGTAAATAAGCCGGGAAGCGCTTCAGGTATTGATCGTAAGGCAGCACGGCGATGGTGTGCGTATCAAAGAAATTGTTGTGCCAGATCGCAAGCAGCCCCATGAGTACGGGCAAATTCCTGTCAAACTGAGCGCTTCTGAAATGCTGGTCCATGGCGCGGAACCCTGCGAGCATGGCCTGGAAATTCCCGGGACCTATCGCAATCATGGTCGAGAGGCCTACTGCCGACTCCATTGAATAACGTCCGCCTACCCAGTCCCAGAATTCGAACATATTCGTTGTATCGATGCCAAACCTGGACACTTCCGCGGCATTGGTCGAGACCGCGACAAAATGCTTGCGCACCGCACGGACATCATTGAGTTTATCGAGAATCCATTTACGCGCCGCGTGGGCATTTGCCAGCGTTTCTGCTGTGGTAAATGTTTTTGAACAGACGATGAACAGCGTTTCCTCGGGATTGATCGCGCTCGTGGCTTCCTTGAAATCCGTACCATCCACGTTGGAGATGAAGCGAAAGCTGATGTCCCGCGTCGTGTAATGACGTAATGCTTCGTAAGCCATCACCGGGCCGAGATCGGAGCCACCAATGCCGATATTGACGATACTGCGAATAGGCTTGCCGGTGGATCCGCGCCACTCCCCACTACGTAGTTGATCGGCAAACGCAGCCATCCTGTCAAGCACGGCATGCACTTCGGGAACCATGTTGACGCCATCAACGACAATTCTTTCATCTTCGGGCGCGCGCAAAGCTATGTGAAGCGCGGCACGTTGCTCGGTTACATTAATCTTTTCACCGTTGAACATTGCATCGATACGTCTGCGCAAACCACATTCTTCAGCAAGCTGCACGAGCAGCCGAAGCGTGTCCGCGTTAATCCGATTTTTCGAGTAGTCAAGATAGAGCCCCGCGCCTTCGGCAGTGAAATTCACGCCGCGTGCGGGGTCATCGGCAAAAAGCTGACGCAGGTGCAAATGCTTGACTGCCTGGCAATGCTCTTTCAGCGCTTGCCAGGCGGGACGTTCCGTTAGGGTCGGAGTGGTGACGGGTGCCATGGATTATTGTGCGTCACTCGCTCTTTTTTTCTTGATTCGCCGCCATGTCCACATGACAAACCCGGAAAGGGCGTAGAGAAAGAAAAGACAGAACAGCACAACCGGCGGATGACTTGGAATCAACACGAAAAAGAACAGCGCCAACAGTAGAATGGTGATGAACGGTACACTTTTGCGGAGATTGATTTCCTTGCCGCTGTAATAGGGGATGTTACTGACCATGGTCAGACCCGCGAAAAGAGTGATAAACCAGGCAAGCCACCGGACATCCGTGCCGGCTATCCCAAAGTCCAGCATCAACCAGACGAGCGCGGCAATCAGCGCAGCGGCGGCAGGGCTGGGAAGCCCTTGAAAAAAACGCTTGTCCACCACGGCTATATTCGTATTGAAACGTGCGAGACGCAGGGCAGCGCAAACGCAGTAAATAAAAGCTGCAATCCAGCCCAGCTTGCCCATGCCCTTCAGGGCCCATTCGTATATAACCAGCGCAGGAGCCGCACCGAAGGACACCATGTCGGAAAGACTATCGTATTCCGCACCAAATTCGCTCTGCGTGTGGGTCAGACGAGCCACCCTGCCATCCAGTCCATCCAGCACCATCGCGATAAAAATCGAAACTGCTGAATGCTCGAATTGCCCATTCATCGCCTGGACGATGGCATAAAATCCAGCGAACAACGCGGCGGTCGTAAACAGGTTCGGCAGTAAATAGATACCGCGCCTGCGCAGATTCGATTTGGCCAGGATACGCGAGTGAGGATCATGCATCATTTATGCAATCCCGGAGGGAGACGGATGCATGTTAAACGGTAATCGGCCGATGGTAAACAGCAGCCGGTATCAGAAAAAGGCCGCGTCGCCGCACATCAGGGACCAAAGGGAGATTCATTGCCTGCGAGCCTGAATCGTGTCAGGTCTCGCGGTGAATAAAAACGCGCGGTCAGTTGCTTATCATCCGCGTCATCGCGCAATGCGCGTGTACCTTCGGGAGATGGTTGTGGGGAGAGGGCCGGAAAATGTTCCGCATTCGGGCTCCATGCTCCCCGTTTTCTAATTTCTTGTCTGATCGACCAGCTTGTTCTTTTTGATCCAGGGCATCATATCGCGAAGTTTCGTGCCAACAGTTTCGATCTGATGAGCGGAGGCGAGACGTCGGCTGGCTTTAAGCATGGGCGCGCCAGCACGGTTTTCTAGAATGAATTCCCGAGCATATTCTCCTATCTGAATTTCATGCAGAATCTTGCGCATCTCAGCACGCGTAGCCTCGGTAACAATGCGTGGACCGCGCGAAATGTCACCATACTCGGCATTGTTGGAGATAGAGTAGCGCATGTTCGCAATCCCGCCTTCATAGATCAGATCCACAATCAGCTTTACCTCGTGGAGACATTCAAAATACGCCATCTCGGGTGCATATCCGGCCTCTACCAGCGTCTCAAATCCGGCCTGAATAAGGGCGGTTAGACCTCCGCACAGCACTACCTGCTCGCCGAACAGATCGGTTTCGGTTTCCTCGCGAAAATTGGTTTCAATTACGCCGCCACGTGTGCCTCCGTTGGCTGCGGCATAGGAAAGCGCCAGGCCGTGTCCGTTCCCGGACTTATCCTGATGCACGGCAATAAGCGAAGGGACGCCCCCGCCTTGCAAGTAGGTCGACCGCACCAGGTGACCGGGACCCTTGGGCGCTATCATGATGACGTCGAGATCTTCGCGTGGCGATACCTGGCCATAATGAATATTGAAGCCGTGCGCGAAGGCGAGTGTTGCGCCGTTCTTCAGGTTGGGTTCGATCTCCGATGCGTAAACGGCGGCTATCTGCTCATCCGGCAGGAGCATCATTACAACATCTGCTCCCTTTACAGCTTCCGCCACCTCTTTGACCGTGAGGCCTGCCTCCTGCGCTTTGCTCCATGAAGCACCACCTTTGCGCAGCCCGACGGTGACCTTTACGCCCGAGTCACTCAGGTTATTGGCGTGAGCGTGTCCCTGCGAGCCATAGCCGGCTATGGTAACTGCTTTATCCCTGATGAGAGACAAGTCGGCATCCTTATCGTAATAAATTTTCATCTTTTCCCTTACTTTCAAAGTAGAAGCGCCAATACCAGCGCTATTGGCGGGCGGTGCACTTGCAGCCCCTGATTCCGCTAAACTTTCAAAATCCGCTCACCGCGGCCGATACCCGAGGCGCCGGTACGAACTGTCTCCAGAATCGCGCTACGCTCGATGGTATCGAGAAACGCATCGAGCTTGGAGCCGGTGCCGGTCAGTTCGATGGTGTATGATTTATCGGTGACGTCAATAATGCGCCCGCGAAAAATATCCGCCAAGCGCTTGATCTCCTCCCGGTCCTTTCCCAGCGCGCGCACCTTTATCAGCATCAGTTCGCGCTCAATGTGGTCGCCTTCGCTCAAATCCACCACTTTGACCACATCAATGAGTTTATTTAATTGCTTGGTGATTTGCTCAATCACATCGTCCGACCCGGCGGTAACGAGCGTCATGCGAGACAGGGTGGAGTCTTCGGTGGCTGCGACAGTAAGCGACTCGATATTGTAGCCGCGGGAGGAGAACAGGCCGGCAACGCGAGACAACGCTCCCGCTTCGTTTTCCATCAACAGGGAAATGATATGGCGCATCTTTATACCAGAATCATTTCAGAAAGACCTTTGCCACCCGGCACCATGGGAAACACGTTCTCGGTCTGGTCCGTAATAAAATCCATGAATACCAGCCGGTTCTTGAGTTTAAACGCCTCCGTCAGCGCGCTTTCGACATCGCCGGGTTGTTCGATTTTCATGCCGACGTGCCCGTAGCTCTCCGCCAATTTGACGAAATCCGGCAGCGCATCCATATAAGATTCAGCATAACGATTACCATGGAAGAATTCCTGCCACTGACGAACCATGCCCATGTAGCGATTATTCAGATTAATGACTTTGAGCGGCAGATTATACTGCTTGCAGGTAGACAACTCCTGTATGCACATCTGGATGCTGGCTTCACCCGTAACACAGGCCACCATATTCCCGGGGTTGGCAAACTGGACGCCCATCGCCGCCGGAAGGCCGAAGCCCATTGTCCCGAGGCCACCCGAATTGATCCACCGCCGTGGAAGGTCGAATTTGTAAAACTGGGCTGCCCACATCTGGTGCTGGCCTACATCTGAGGTAACGAAGGCGTCTCCCTTTGTCACGTCGTAAAGTTTTTCGATCACCAATTGCGGCTTTATGATTGAACTTGAGCGGTCGTACTTGAGGCAATCACGTGCGCGCCACAGATCGATCTGTGTCCACCACGCATCAAGGGCGGTCTGGTCAGGTTTCTCCTTGCGCACCTTAAGCATCTTTATTAGCTCGACGAGCACATCGGAGACACTGCCAACGATAGGGACATCGACCTTGACACGCTTGGAAATAGACGAAGGATCGATGTCGATGTGTATGATTTTACGATCCTCGTTGAAGAAATGCTTTGGATTTCCAATGACGCGATCGTCGAAGCGGGCACCGATGGCGACGAGCACGTCGCAGTGCTGCATCGCCATGTTTGCTTCATAGGTGCCATGCATTCCCAACATTCCGACACATTGCCGGTCTGTAGCCGGAAAGCCGCCCAATCCCATGAGTGTGTTCGTGCACGGAAAGCCCAGCATTCGCACGAGCTCAGTCAGTTGTGCCGCCGCGTCGCTCAGGATTATGCCCCCGCCCGCATAGATCATCGGGCGCTTCGCTTCGAGTATCAGTTGCACCGCTTTCCTGATCTGTCCGGCGTGCCCCCTGGTGACTGGATTGTAAGAGCGCATGGCGACGCTTTCCGGATAAACAAACACGGCTTTCTGTTGGCTTACATCCTTGGGAATGTCCACCAGCACCGGACCAGGGCGCCCGGTTGAAGCGATGAAGAAAGCTTTCTTGATGGTAGTTGCCAGCTCATTAATGTCTTTCACCAGGAAGTTATGCTTCACACAAGGACGCGTGATGCCGACAGTATCGACTTCCTGAAATGCGTCCAGTCCGATGGCATGAGTAGGCACTTGCCCGCTGATGATCACCAGCGGGATGGAATCCATATAGGCAGTGGCGATTCCGGTAACGGCGTTGGTCACGCCCGGACCCGATGTCACCAACGCCACGCCGATTTTGTTACTCGACCGGGCATAGCCGTCGGCCGCATGTACCGCCGCTTGCTCATGCCGCACGAGGACATGCTTGACCTTGTCTTGCTTGAACAGTTCGTCGTAAATGAACAGCACGGCACCACCGGGGTAGCCGAAAATATGATCCACCCCTTCCTTCTGCAAACAACGCACTGTAATCTCAGCGCCCGTTAATTCCGTGCTCATGCTTTCCCTGATCCCGATATAAGGTATTGCCAAATAATTGAATAAAACGCTGAACAGTAACGGTTAGGCGATCTTTGGTCAACCCCCGCTAGAGGGGCGCTCGAATAAATCCCGTCCGCAGGGAGAGCATGAGGGAAAGCCGGCAAGGTTAAACAACAGGGATACCGGCATCCATCCAAGGAAGTGCGCAGTCAGGCGGCCAGCCGCAACCCGATAATAGCGGTGCTTTCCGGCAAAATTCAGCAGATATGAATGGAGCAAGCTGGATGAATCGCGAGACTTTACGGACTTGAAGAAGAACGTTTCCGAGAACGACGCTTCCGGTATCTGCGCGCTTGCGCGCTTACCGGGCTACCTGATCAATGTTTTCCTGTCAAGATCAGGAAACACTCAGCTTTTATCGGCCTTTTCCTCTGTTTTCCGGTGTGGGCAAGCGGGTTTGACGCAATCCGCGTAAAGCGAAAGTGAGTGTTCGTGTATGGAAAACCCCCGGTCCTTGGCGATTTTTATCTGACGTTTCTCGATTTCCGCATCGTAAAATTCTTCCACCCTTCCGCATTGCAGACAAACCAGATGGTCGTGGTGGGTGCCGCTGGACAGTTCAAACACCGCTTTTCCACCTTCAAAGTGGTGGCGTTCGAGTAATCCCGCCTGTTCGAATTGGGTAAGCACTCGATAGACGGTGGCAAGACCGATATCCTCGCCCTCGGTGATCAATGTCCTGTATACATCCTCCGCAGAAAGATGGCGTACGGGGCTGCTTTCGAACAAGCTCAGGATTCTGAGCCGCGGCAGCGTGGCCTTCAAGCCCATGGTTTTGAGATGGTTTGGCTTGCTCATAGCTATGTCCATCCGGAAAGTTATTTGCTGTATCATATAACGTTAAGTTTGTTTTGGGAACATGGCTGTCGCATGCGCGCGATAATACTCACGCTGGTCGCTTTGATATTGCTCGCCGGATGTTCTTCTGTTCCATCCCTGCTCTATAAAATCGAAATCCAGCAGGGCAATGTGATCTCCCAGGAAATGGTGGACAAACTAAAGCCCGGCATGACCCGGTCGCAAGTCCGCTTCGCGCTGGGCTCGCCTATGATCAGCGACGCTTTTCACGACAACCGGTGGGATTACGTATATCGTCTGGAACAGCGGGGGAGATTGATCGAGCAAAGGCAACTGACGGTGTATTTTGAAGACGACAAACTGGTCAGTATCGATGGCAGCTTCAAATCACCGGTTGCTTTCGGCGGAGCTCAGCCAGTGGAAGCCGCTACTCCTATCGAGGCAGGCATCCCGCTGGTTAAAGAAGAAAGTCGAGAAGAAACCCCGGTCGAAAGCGGTGTTCCACTCTCCAGTGAGGCCCCGTTTGATGAGAACGGCCAGGGAGGCAGCATTTCAGGTCTGAGCGAGGGGCCGGCTGCGAGCGATATTTCCGATTTGCCATCAGCTGAAAAGCCGAGTCCGAGGCAGGCGCCGTCGCGTGCGGTGGATACTGGCGGGCAGGGAGCGGACAAGCTAAAAGAGTAGATGAAAAAGCGCGAACGACAAGCACAAGAATGACGTTGCCGGAATAGAAATGAAGATATTGAATATCGCGATCGCCGGAAGTTCGGGGCGCATGGGGATGGCTCTACTGGAAGCCGTGACGCGAACGACGGGCATGCGGTTAGCTGCCGCGCTGGAGCGGCCGGGAAATCCTCACCTTGATAGAGATGCCGGAGACCTGATTGGGGCGCCGTGTAATGTGTATATCACGGATGATGTTACCGCGGCACTTCGGGTGAGTGACGTACTGATAGATTTTACCCGGCCCGAAGGAACGCTGGCGCACCTTGCTGGTTGCCGCGCGAAAGGCATAAAAATGGTAATCGGCACCACCGGCTTTTCCGCAGAACAAAAAGAGCAACTCAAGGCGGCGTCAAGAGATACCGCGATCGTTCTTGCTCCCAATATGAGCGTGGGTGTAAATGTGACTGTCAAGCTGCTCGAAATGGCCGCAAAGGTGCTGAATGAGGGCTATGACATCGAAATTATCGAGGCTCACCATCGGCATAAGTTGGATGCGCCCTCCGGCACCGCGTTGCAAATGGGCGAGGCGATCGCAAAAGCAGTGGGTAAAGATCTTGCGAATATCGCTGTTTATGCGCGCGAAGGCAATACAGGCGAGCGGACGCCGGGCGCCATTGGTTTTGCGGCCGTCCGCGGCGGGGATATTGTCGGCGAACACACCGTGATGTTTGCGGGAACGGGCGAGCGCATCGAAATTTCCCACAAGGCGGGCAGCCGCGCACCTTTTGCCGAGGGCGCCTTGCGCGCAGCCCGTTTTTTAGGGGATAAACAGAGCGGTTTATTTGATATGCAGGATGTGTTGGGATTGTGCTAGCGCCAACAGTTCTCGCTCTCATTGCAACTCCGGATTCTACTGGATAGAGCTTCGAACCCCCGTCGCAGTTCATTGAAGCGCGCTTCTTTTGGACGTATAATCCGTCATTTGCGGAAACGGCACAGGCTGCGATGACTGTCCCCGCTTCATTCCCTCGAATTCCAGGAGTTTTCCGTGTCATACCCCCCCCAAGCCGTTCTCGCGCTCGCTGATGGCACAATTTTCCGCGGGGTATCCATTGGCATGGAAGGTATCAGCACGGGCGAGGTAGTCTTCAACACCTCCATGACGGGTTATCAGGAAATTCTCACCGATCCGTCTTATTGCCGGCAGATCATCACCCTTACCTATCCGCACGTCGGCAACACGGGGACGAACCCGGACGATGTGGAATCCGGCAAAATTGATCGAGTGCATGCCGCCGGATTAGTGATCCGGGATCTTCCCCTCGGTTCCAGCAACTGGCGACAGACCCAGACTTTAGCCGAATATCTCAAACAACATGGCGTCGTGGCGATTGCCGACATCGATACCCGCAAGCTCACGCGTATCGTGCGGGAAAAAGGCGCGCTGGCAGGTTGTATTATGGCGGGTTTTCCGGACGAAGCCGAAGCATTGAAACGAGCCAGAGTATCCACGGGGCTCGTTGGCATGGATCTGGCCAAGGTGGTGAGTTGTGCCGAGCCTTATGAATGGAGCGAAGGTGAATGGAGGCTCGGGTATGAATATGCTATTCGCGGGGGCCCCCGCTTTCATGTCATTGCAATAGATTTTGGAATCAAGCGAAACATGCTCCGGAAGCTGGCCCAGCGCCATTGCAGGGTTACGGTATTACCCGCACAGACTGACGCTGAGGCAATTCTGTCATTGCAACCCGATGGGATTTTTCTTTCCAATGGGCCGGGAGATCCTGAGCCTTGCGATTACGCCATCACTGCAACCAGGAGATTGCTCGAAGAAGAAGTGCCCATTTTTGGTGTTTGCATGGGGCATCAATTACTGGGATTGGCAAGTGGGGCTAAAACCATAAAGATGAAATTCGGCCACCATGGCGCCAATCACCCGGTTCAGGACCTGGATACTGGGAGGGTGCTTATTTCCAGCCAGAACCATGGCTTTGCCGTGGACATCGATACATTGCCGGCGAAGGCGCGGGTTACGCATTTATCCTTGTTCGACGGAAGCCTGCAGGGTTTCGAGCTGATCGGCCAGCCTGTATTCTGCTTCCAGGGGCATCCTGAAGCGAGTCCTGGACCTCAAGATCTCGACTATCTGTTCGATAAATTCATTGGACTGATGGAAACTGCCCGGAAGAAATGTGAGACCGCAAGAATTCCTGCACAAACCCTCAGTTGAGTCCGCTGCGAACAAATCAGAACAACCAAAAGGCACGAAACGAATTCTGTTGCTTATCCGATTTCGGGGCATCCGGGAGGCAAACTGATGTATCCGCCGTTGTGCCTGGAAAGAGAGTGCGCCATTTGCCTCCCGGTCTTCGTGGACCCCATCCTGCAACACCTTCGCTATTCCCATGCGGCCGCGGGCGAAGGTCTCAATGGCGTCGAATCTTCACGCCCTACATTTCGCTGTAGCCATGCCTAAACGTAACGACATAAAATCCATCCTTATCATTGGCGCAGGTCCTATCGTCATCGGTCAGGCGAGCGAGTTCGACTACTCTGGCGCCCAGGCGTGCAAAGCGTTGCGGGAAGAGGGTTACCGGATCATCCTGGTAAATTCCAATCCTGCTACGATCATGACCGATCCGGAGATGGCTGATGTCACCTACATAGAACCGATTATCTGGTCGATGGTGGAAAAAATCATCGCTGTCGAGCGCCCGGATGCGCTGTTGCCGACGATGGGCGGGCAGACCGCATTAAATTGTGCCCTTGACCTGGCAAAGAATGGTGTGTTGGAAAAATACAGCGTCGAGTTGATCGGCGCTTCCCGCGAGGCCATCGACAAGGCTGAGGATCGGGAAAAGTTCAAGCAGGCCATGACGCGGATCGGACTGGGTTCGGCGCGTTCCGCCATAGCTCACAGCCTGGAGGAAGCGTTGCAAGTGCAGGCAATGGTCGGTTACCCGGCAATCATCCGTCCATCATTCACCATGGGCGGCAGCGGCGGCGGCATCGCCTATAACCGCGAGGAATTTCTGGGAATTTGCGAGCGGGGATTGGAAGCTTCGCCAACCAGGGAATTGCTGATTGAGGAATCGGTCATCGGCTGGAAAGAATTTGAGACGGAAGTCATACGGGACAAAAGCGACAACTGCATTATTGTCTGTACGATCGAGAACCTTGACCCCATGGGAGTTCATACAGGCGATTCGATCACCGTGGCCCCGGCACAAACGCTGACCGATAAGGAATACCAGATTATGCGCCGTGCATCGTTAGCGGTGTTGCGTGAAATTGGCGTGGAAACGGGTGGGTCGAATGTGCAATTCGCCATAAACCCGCGCGATGGGCGCATGCTCGTAATAGAAATGAACCCGAGGGTATCGCGCTCTTCCGCGCTGGCCTCGAAGGCCACCGGATTTCCCATCGCCAAGGTAGCTGCCAAGCTCGCGGTAGGCTATACGCTGGATGAACTCAGGAACGACATTACCGGCGGAGCAATGCCGGCATCGTTTGAGCCGGCCATAGATTATGTGGTTACCAAGATACCCCGATTCGCTTTTGAAAAGTTTCCTCAGGCCAATGATCGCCTTACCACGCAGATGAAGTCGGTGGGCGAGGTCATGGCTATTGGACGCACCTTTCAGGAATCCTTGCAGAAAGCCCTGCGTGGGCTTGAAATTGGCGCCGACGGCCTGGACGAAAAAACTGCGGATGTTGAAACGATCGCTGCCGAATTGAGCGATCCCGGACCGGACCGGCTATGGTACGTTGCAGACGCCTTTCGTTACGGGATGCCGCTGGCGGAAATTTATCAACTTACTTGCATCGATCCCTGGTTCCTGGCGCAGATCGAAGATTTGGTGAAACAGGAACAGTTTATTGCCGGAAAGACTCTGGATGCGCTGGATCAGCCCATGTTGCGTAAGATAAAACGTAGCGGTTTCTCGGACGCACGCCTGGCAAAGCTGATGAATACAACACAGGCGGCAGTTCGCGCCCGGCGTCATCAATTTGGCCTGCGTCCGGTATATAAGCGGGTCGACACTTGCGCGGCGGAGTTTGCCACCGGGACGGCCTATATGTATTCCACTTATGAGGAGGAATGCGAGGCGCTGCCCACCGACAGGAAAAAAATCATGGTACTGGGCGGCGGGCCCAATCGCATCGGCCAGGGCATCGAATTTGATTACTGCTGCGTCCATGCGGCGCTCGCTTTACGTGAGGATGGCTTCGAGACCATCATGGTCAACTGCAACCCGGAAACGGTTTCAACTGATTACGATACTTCCGACCGGCTCTACTTCGAGCCGCTGACCCTGGAGGATGTGCTCGAGATCGTCGCGGTAGAGAAGCCTTTGGGTGTGATCGTGCAGTATGGTGGACAGACTCCGCTGAAACTTGCACGCGATCTCGAGGCTGCCGGCGTGCCTATCATCGGCACCAGCCCCGACATGATCGACTGTGCCGAGGATCGGGAGCGCTTTCGGAAAATGTTGCATCAACTTGGGCTGAAACAGCCGCCCAACCGTACTGCGCGCAACGCTGAGGCGGCTCTTGCCGCCGCCAATGAAATCGGTTATCCGCTGGTAGTGCGCCCAAGCTATGTACTGGGGGGCAGGGCCATGGAAATCATCCATGAGCAGGTATATCTGGAACGGTACATGCGTGAAGCAGTCAAGGTTTCTCACGATTCCCCAGTCCTCCTGGATCACTTTCTGAATGACGCGGTTGAAGTGGATGTGGATGCGATTTGCGACGGTGAACGCGTACTGATAGGGGGCATAATGGAACACATCGAACAGGCTGGGGTACATTCTGGCGATTCCGCTTGTTCGCTGCCGCCTTTCAGCCTCTCGCCCGTCCTGCAGGATGAGCTGCGCCGCCAGACCTCGGCAATGGCCCACGCACTGAAAGTGGTGGGATTGATGAATGTGCAATTCGCCATTCAGCGTGATACTGTATATGTGCTCGAAGTGAATCCGCGGGCGTCGCGCACCGTGCCCTTCGTATCCAAGGCCACCGGTTTGCAGTTGGCAAAAATTGCCGCGCGCTGCATGACGGGAATGACGCTTGGCAGTCAGGGTATTGTCAAGGAGGTGGTTCCTTTTTATTATTCAGTGAAGGAAGCCGTCTTTCCTTTTGTCAAATTTCCTGGCGTGGATACCATACTGGGCCCCGAAATGAAGTCCACCGGGGAAGTAATGGGCGTGGGGCGAACTTTCGCGGAGGCTTTTGTCAAGTCGCAACTCGCCGCAGGAGTGAAGTTGCCGCTCGCGGGCAAGGTCTTTATCAGCGTCCGCAGCGCGGATAAGCCGCGCGTGGTGGAAATCGCCCGCACTCTGGCAGAACTGGGGTTTACGCTCTATGCGACGCGGGGTACTGCTGGAGTGCTGAGCGGGGCCGGTCTCATGGTAACATCGGTAAACAAGATGGCAGAAGGGCGCCCCCACATAGTAGACATGATCAAGAACGGCGAGATGGATCTGATTATCAATACCGTAGAGGACAAGCGGAGCGCGATTCACGATTCTTATTCGATACGTCATGCTGTGTTGCAGGCAAGGGCGACCTACTACACCACACTGGCGGGCGCGCGCGCCGCTTGTATCGGCATGGCAAACATGCGGGAGTTGGAAGCCTACAGCTTGCAGAAGCTTCATGCATCCCTGGAAGCCGCTCAAAGCACGCCGTGCAATCACGTCGAGTAATCGAACAACGAAATCGAATAGAAAACGAGCGGTAAAAAACTATGGGTACAATTCCATTAACAGTCGTCGGGGCGGGAAAACTGCGCGCTGAGCTGCACGAGATGAAAACCGTCCAGCGCCCTGCTGTAATCGCGGCAATTGCCGAAGCCCGTTCTCACGGTGATCTTTCGGAAAACGCCGAATATGAAGCGGCCAAGGAGCGGCAGGGTTTTATCGAAGGCCGCATTGCAGACCTGGAAAGCAAGCTTTCCAATGCCCAGATTATTGATCCCGCTCTTGTGGATGCCGGCGGCGCCTGCGTATTCGGAGCGACCATCGATCTGGAGGACATGGCGAGCGCTACTACCGTGACTTACCAGATCGTCGGGGATGATGAAGCTGACATCAAGGAGGGAAAGATTTCAATCAGTTCACCCATGTCGCGCGCCCTGATAGGTAAATATCCCGGCGATGTGGCGGAGGTCCTGGCTCCGGGCGGTGTGCGAGAGTATGAAATTCTTGATGTAAAATACGTTTAGGGGTGGAGGACGGATATCGGTAACCTGTCACCGCTTCACGTTACGCTTGCGGGGCGCCGGCTCAATTCGAGGTGCCGGTGACTTACGCCTGTTCCTGACCGGGATCAGGTCGCCGGCTGCGCCGGCTGTATTGTCCGGTTCGGGACGGTAAATTACGAGTATCTTGCCGATGTGCTGTACGGGAGCGGCCTCCATGCGATTGCAGATTTGCTCCAATAGCAGGTTTCTTTTTTCCCGTTCATCACTCGATACTTTGATCTTGATCAGCTCATGACTTTTTAACGCCTGGTCCAGTTCATGAATAACTCCTTCAGACAACCCTGATGCGCCTATCCAGACAACCGGTTTGAGAGCGTGGGCAAGCGCCTTGAGTTCGCGCCGGCGCGAGAGTGCAAGTTCTGTCATAAGGTTTCTTGAAAACCTCCATTTTACGCGATGAAACGCTCCAAAACCAGTAAAGCCTGGATGAAGGAGCACGTGAACGATTTCTTCGTCAAGCAGGCAAAAAAGGAAGGCTACCGTTCACGTGCAGCCTACAAGCTGATCGAGATTGCCGAGCGCGACCAGCTGTTTGCACCAGGAATGACGATCGTGGATCTTGGTGCCGCCCCGGGTGGCTGGTCCCAGGTGGCGTCAGAAAAGCTGGGTGGCAAAGGGAGGATCATTGCGTTGGATCTGCTGGAAATGCCCCCCATGCCCGGCGTTACGTTTATCCGGGGAGATTTCAATGAAGGGGTTGTTCTGGCGGAATTGGAAAAACATCTAGGAAAATACCCTGTTGACCTTGTAATTTCGGATATGGCGCCTAACATAAGTGGCATAGGAATGATTGATCAGGCGCGCGGGATGCATTTATCGGAGTTGGCTCTGGAGTTCTGTTTGAAGCGATTGAACTCTGGGGGCAATTTTCTCGTCAAAGTGTTTCAGGGTTCCGGTTTTGAGCCGTTCTTACAAAAGATGCGCAGTGAATTCACTCGCGTGGTGACACGTAAACCCGAGGCCTCTCGTGGCCGGAGCAGCGAGACCTATTTGCTGGGGTTGGGCAAGCGCGCACAAGGCATTGAAAAAGTTGAATGTCTTCACCGAAGGTAAACAGTTCTACAAGCTGCGACGGGCCGCATGCCAGCCTATTATAAATCTGGAAATGGGTTTAGAATGAAACACTCAAGGATTTTAAAGGCGCAAGCCGAGGAGCTATCTTGAACAATCTCATTAAAAACATGGCCATCTGGCTGGTGATTGCTTTAGTGCTGATGACGGTATTCAACCAGTTCAGTACGCGGCAGACAGCGCAGGCGCCGATGGAATACTCTCAGTTCATTGACGAGGTGAAGCAGGGTCGAATCGCCAAAGTGACCATAGAGGGCCGCACGCTGAAGGGCACGAAATCGGATGGCAGGCGTTTCGTGACGTACACGCCTTCGGACCCCTGGATGGTGAGCGACCTGCTCAAGGCAGGCGTTATTATCGATGCCAAGCCGGAAGAAGAGCCATCGTTGCTAATGAACATTTTTGTTTCATGGTTTCCCATGCTGCTACTGATAGGCGTGTGGATTTTCTTTATGCGCCAAATGCAGGGAGGCGGTCGCAGTGGGGGCGCTTTCTCATTTGGAAAGAGCAAGGCTCGCATGCTTGACGAGTCCACCAATCAGGTAACGTTCGCGGATGTGGCTGGCTGCGAGGAGGCGAAGGAGGAGGTTTCCGAACTGGTCGAATTCTTGCGCGATCCCACTAAATTCCAGAAACTGGGCGGCCGCATTCCTCGCGGTGTCTTGATGGTGGGAAATCCGGGTACGGGTAAAACTCTTTTGGCCCGCGCTATCGCGGGGGAGGCCAAGGTTCCGTTTTTCAGCATTTCCGGCTCCGATTTCGTGGAAATGTTCGTTGGTGTCGGTGCCGCGAGAGTGCGCGACATGTTCGAGCAAGCCAAGAAGCATGCGCCCTGCATTATTTTTATCGATGAGATCGACGCTGTCGGACGTCAGCGTGGCGCGGGCCTTGGCGGCGGTAACGACGAGCGCGAACAGACACTGAATCAGTTGCTCGTGGAAATGGACGGTTTCGAAGGAGCCGCAGGCGTGATCGTCATCGCCGCGACTAACAGGCCCGATGTGCTTGACCCTGCCTTATTGCGCCCCGGCCGTTTTGACCGGCAGGTAACCGTGCCGCTTCCCGATATCCGCGGACGTGAGCAGATTCTGCATGTGCATATGCGCAAGGTACCGATTGCACCCGATGTGCATGCCGAAATCATTGCACGGGGTACGCCTGGAATGTCGGGCGCGGATCTGGCCAATCTGGTAAACGAAGCGGCGTTGTTTGCGGCGCGAAGCGACAAGCGGCTGGTGGATATGGAAGATTTCGAGCGTGCCAAGGACAAGATATTTATGGGGGCCGAACGCCGCTCCGTCCTGATGCCCGAGCGCGAACGGCGGAATACCGCCTACCATGAATCCGGACATGCGGTGGTCGCGCAACTGCTGCCGAAAACCGATCCGGTGCACAAGGTTTCAATTATCCCCCGGGGCCGCGCGCTTGGGGTGACGATGCAGTTGCCGACGGAAGACCGCTTCAGCATGGATCGTGAAGAGATTCTGCAGAACATTGCTGTTCTATTTGGAGGACGCATTGCCGAGGAAGTTTTCATGGGGCAGATGACAACCGGCGCATCCAACGACTTTGAGCGCGCCACTGAAATGGCAAGACGCATGGTTACCCAGTGGGGCATGTCCGACTCCCTTGGTCCGATGGTATATGGCGAGAACGAGGGCGAAGTATTTCTCGGCCGTTCGGTGACAACGCACAAGAATGTCAGCGAAGCCACGATGCAGCAGGTGGATGTGGAAATTCGCCGTATAATTGACGCGCAGTACGGTCTGGCACGGAGATTGATCGAGGAAAACCGGGATAAGATCGAGGTCATGGCCAAAGCTTTGCTGGAATGGGAAACCATAGACTCGGAACAGATAGGCGATATTATGGAAGGTCGTCCGCCGCGGCCTCCCAAGCCCTCCAAAACTGCTCCGACTCCGCCCAAAGATAATACGCCGCCGGCGGCGCCGGCTCCGGCAGCGACGCCTGCTGAGGAAGTTTAAGAGCTCAGAATTGCGGGCGCTTCATGCTAAATATGAATTAGGCGGGGTTCTCCCCGCCTTTTTTTGATTGACGCGTCACATTGCCGTGTTCCCGTTGAGGCCATTCAATAGCCTTTCTTCCCGCCGAGCGCTCGTGATGGGCATTATCAATGTCACGCCGGATTCCTTTTCTGACGGCGGTTTGTGCGATTCTCCCGGCCGGGCGATTCAGCGTGCCGTGAGCCTGATCGAGCAAGGCGCCGATTGGCTGGACGTGGGGGGCGAATCCACGCGTCCCGGCAGTATGCCGGTGGGTGTGGAAGAGGAACTGGGCCGTGTTATCCCGGTAGTGGAGTCGCTAGCCAGCATGAACTTCTCTGTTTCGGTTGATACATCCAAGCCGGAAGTGATGCGGGCGGCGATCAAGGCTGGCGCTGGCATGATTAACGATGTCAACGCGCTACGAGCGCCAGGGGCCCTTGAGGCCGTGGCGGCGGGAGGCGTGGCGGCCTGTCTCATGCACATGAAAGGCGATCCGCGCTCCATGCAGATCAGCCCTCGGTATAATGACGTGGTAGCGGAAGTGAAAGATTTTTTACTGCAGCGGATGAATGCCGCAGAGGCGGCAGGTGTTTCGCGCGAGCAGTTGCTAATAGATCCTGGTTTTGGTTTCGGTAAAGCGCAGGATCATAACGTCGAGCTGCTGCGCTGTCTTGATCAGCTCTGTGATCTTGATGCGCCGATAATGGTTGGTCTGTCGCGTAAATCGATGTTGGGGAAAATTACCGGCAACGAAGTGAGTAATCGAGTGCACGCCAGTGTTGCCGCAGCTCTGCTGGCGGTGCAAAGAGGCGCTGCGATTGTGCGTGTCCATGATGTAAAGGCCACGACGGATGCTTTAGCAGTTTATAATCTGGTAAACGAAATAGTGTGACGGATTATTCTGCCAGGTATTGCTCTGTACCAGCCATGAATCGATATGGGCGTTTTATGTCTGTCGGGCGGATTCCCCACTGTCACTGATACCAGTTTGAACGCGCAAATTTCTGATGACCTACAACAATTGCAGAAGTAAAACGATGGTGCCATGCCGGCACCGCGGAAGGCTTCATGCGAGTTTATTGCGGATTTCTCTCAAGTGATGAAAAAGTATTTTGGCACCGACGGTATACGCGGACGCGTGGGAGAACCGCCCATCACGCCCGAATTTGTTATGCACCTCGGTTACTCTGCGGGCAAGGTGCTGACGTCTGCGGAATGGCACCTGTCCAAGGGCGAACGCCCTGCGGTATTGATTGGCAAGGACACCCGCATCTCGGGATATATGCTTGAATCCGCGTTACAAGCGGGATTATCCGCTGCGGGGGTGGATGTACTGCTTTCAGGTCCGACGCCCACGCCGGCGGTAGCTTACCTCACCCGGGCATTGCGTCTGCAGGCGGGCGTCGTCATTTCTGCCTCGCATAATTTGTTCGAAGACAATGGCATCAAGTTTTTTTCCGCTGCGGGAACCAAACTGCCGGACGCGGTCGAGCATGAGATAGAGGCAGGGTTGAACGCTCCCATCAAGGCAATGCCTTCAGCGCAGCTTGGCAAAGCGCGGCGTGTAAATGACGCCCGAGGACGTTACATCGAGTTCTGCAAAAGCACGTTCCCTAATCATCTTGATCTGCGAGGTTTGCGAATTGTAGTGGATTCTGCTCATGGAGCCACGTACCAGATTGTTGGACCTGTGCTACATGAGTTGGGTGCGGAGGTGGTCGCCATCGGGGCTCAGCCGGATGGCGTCAATATCAATCATGATTGCGGAGCAACGCATGGCGCGGCGTTGCAGGAAGCGGTCAGGGCGCGCCAGGCTGACATAGGCATAGCACTTGATGGCGATGGCGATCGCGTAATCATGACCGATAAAAAAGGCATTCTTTACGATGGCGATCGGTTGATCTATATTGTTGCCAAGCATCGTCAGCAGAGAGGAACAATTAAGGGCGGGGTGGTAGGTACCCTGATGACCAACCTCGCGGTTGAAAATGGTTTACGGAAATTGAATATTCCGTTTGTCCGCGCCAACGTCGGCGATCGATACGTATTGGCTTTGCTGCAAGAAAAAGGTTGGCAGTTGGGGGGTGAAGGCTCCGGCCATATTATTTGCCTCGACAAGCACACTACCGGTGACGGCATTATTTCCGCACTGCAAGTGTTATATGCTATTCGAGATACTGGTAAAACTTTGGCGGAGCTTGCCCGTGGGGTAACGCTATATCCGCAAAAGCTGATCAATGTCAAGGTTCCCAAAGGGTTTGACTCTCGAGTCAGTTTGGCGATAAGAGCCGCTCAGGCGGAAGCCGAGCGTGACCTGAACGGCGGCGGCCGCGTGCTTCTTCGCGCTTCAGGTACCGAACCGCTGATTCGTGTGATGGTAGAGGGCGAGTCCAGGCAGAAAGTTAAACATTGGGCGGAAAAAATAGCGGATGTTGTACGCAATGCCGCAGTAGGATGAATGTCGGTTGCAGGTAAAATTGCCTGTCTAGAGGTTCCTTAGGCTCGATCACAAAACGGTAACACTAATGAGATAGGATACTATCGGGCTGCGATATTCGATAAAACAAATGGGGAATGCAATGGGGAAATTGCGGAATAGTAAAGGGCGAACATCGGCCGTATTTATCGGATTGATGAGCTTGTTCGGCGCTGCGAATGCAGACATCATAAAAATCGATGGTTCCAGTACTGTTTTTCCCATTACCGAAGCAGTTGCCGAAGATTTTCAGCAAGCCATGAAAGGCGCGGCCAGGGTAACCGTGGGCATTTCGGGATCGGGCGGCGGCTTCAAGAAATTCTGTCGTGGTGAAATCGATATCGTCAACGCTTCACGTCCTATCTTGCAAGAGGAAATGGATGCGTGCAAAAGAGCCGGCGTGCAATATGTTGAGATGCCGGTGGCATTCGATGCGCTAACGGTGGCGGTTAATCCAAGAAACAATTGGAGCAAAACGATTACCATCGCAGAGCTGAAGAAAATGTGGGAACCGGCGGCACAACGGAAAATAACCAGATGGCGTCAGGTGAACCCGGCGTGGCCGGACGAGCCACTCAAGCTCTACGGCGCGGGAGCTGATTCGGGCACCTTCGATTACTTTACCGAAGCCGTTGTAGGCAAGGCAAAATCGAGCCGGGGCGACTTTACCGCCTCCGAGGACGATAACGTCCTGGTGCAAGGGGTGGCAAGCGACAAAAGCGGGCTCGGATTTTTCGGTTTCGCCTACTATTTCGAAAACCAGAACAAGCTCAGAGCAGTCGCCATCGACGCCGGCAAAGGGGGCGTACTGCCATCCGCCAAAACGGTACAGGACGGAACTTATCAGCCGCTGTCGCGGCCTATTTTCATATACGTAAATCTCAAATCGGCGGACAAACCTGAAATCAGGCGGTTCGTCGAGTTTTATATGAAAAATGCGCCGGAGTTGGTCAAAGAAGTCAAGTTCTTCCCGCTGCCGGCTCATGCGTATGCAACTAACCTGGACCATCTGGACAAGAAGAAAGTGGGAACCGTGTTCGGTGGCAGATCAGAAGTGGGTCTTAGTATAGAGGAACTGCTTAAGCGTGAAGCCAGTCTATAGAGGAACTTGAAGAAATTGCAGACGGGAGAACCAGTTCAGGGTTTCCCTTGACAAACTTCGAAAGTGGGGCGTCAGTATCCGCCGTTTCGTGCGGCATCCATTCTGCAAATACCGCCACAGAGGGAAGCGCCATCATTGGCCCTTAACCAACGGTTGCTCCGCACGGGGTTGAAGTAATTTCGTCACATTTTAGTCAGTCCGGCTTTCTGGGCGTGAGAACGCATGGCCGCCTCGCCCCATCCCCTGCCGGTCACGGGTCTCGCTAGCGGAGCACATCATTCGCTGCTATAGTCTCTCGATTCTCACGCAGGATTGCTGCTGTTTCAGCATTAATCGCGAGACGGTGCCGCGCGTGAGACCCGAGTCGCGGTTGAGCATTATTTCTGGAATACGGTAAAATCCCCTGGTTCTTATTGACCCTGGTTCATCTTTAATGAAGGAAGAGTTGTGACTGTCATTCGCTTGCCGGATGGTACGGAGCGCAAGTATGAGCAGCCGGTAACGGTAGGTGAAGTCGCGGCGTCCATTGGCGCCGGGTTGGCGCGCGCCGCGCTGGCCGGAAAAGTAAACGGCAAGCTAATTGATACATCCAGCCCGATCGAAACCGACAGTGACCTGGCCATTGTCACCGATAAGGACAGGGAGGGGTTGGAAATCATACGCCATTCCACTGCGCATCTGCTGGCTCATGCGGTGAAGGAATTGTTTCCGGAAGCGCAGGTTACGATCGGCCCGGTAATTGAGGACGGCTTTTATTACGATTTTTCCTACAAGAGGCCTTTCACACCGGAAGACCTGGCGGCAATCGAGAAGCGCATGTCGGAAATTAGTATGCGCAACCTCAAAGTGGAGCGCAAGGTTTGGGAACGTTCGGACGCAATCAATTTTTTCAAGAACCAGGGCGAGCACTACAAGGCCCAGATTATCGAGGCTATACCCGGCGACCAGGATGTTTCTCTCTATTCTCAGGGAAATTTCACCGATCTGTGCCGTGGACCACATGTGCCGACCACTTCCAGGCTCAAGGTGTTCAAGCTGACCAAGTTGGCGGGTGCCTACTGGCGTGGCGATTCGCGAAATGAAATGTTACAGCGCATTTATGGCACCGCCTGGGCCAGAAAGGAGGACCAGGATGCCCATCTGCGCCGCCTTGAAGAAGCGGAGAAACGGGATCACCGCAAACTCGGGAAGCAGCTGGAGCTGTTCCACATTCAGGAAGAGGCGCCAGGCATGGTGTTCTGGCACCCCAAGGGCTGGGTCATATGGCAACAGGTGGAGCAGTATATGCGTGAAATATTCCACGATAATGGCTATCTGGAAATCCGGACCCCATCCGTGCTGGACAAAGGTCTCTGGGAACGCTCGGGGCACTGGGAAAATTTTCGGGAAAACATGTTTACCACGCAGTCGGAAGAGCGAGAATTCGCAGTGAAGCCAATGAACTGCCCTGGCCACGTCCAGGTATTCAAGCATGGATTGAAAAGTTACCGGGATCTCCCCCTTAGGCTGGCGGAATTCGGTTCGTGCCACCGCAACGAGCCATCAGGTGCCCTGCATGGTATTATGCGTGTGCGAGCATTTACTCAGGATGATGCGCATATTTTTTGCACGGAATCCCAGGTGCAGGATGAGGCGGTGAAATTTATCGAACTGTTGCAGAAGGTTTACACGGACTTTGGTTTCAACGAGATTCTGGTGAAGCTATCCACTCGTCCCAGGAAGCGAGTTGGCTCGGAAGAGCAATGGGACAAAGCTGAAGCCGCACTGCAGTCGGCACTGGATTACAAGAATCTCCCAGCGGACCTGCAGCCCGGAGAGGGTGCTTTCTACGGACCAAAAATCGAGTTTTCGCTAAAGGATAGTATCGGGCGCGTGTGGCAGTGTGGCACTTTGCAGCTGGATTTTTCCATGCCGGAACGGCTAGGGGCGGAATTCGTGGCCGAGGACAACTCCCGTCGCGTGCCGGTGATGCTCCACCGCGCCATTCTGGGGTCGCTGGAACGCTTTATCGGCATTATTATTGAAAATTACGCGGGCGCCCTGCCACTGTGGCTTTCGCCCGATCAGGTGGTAGTGCTGACCATATCTGAAGGGCAGACAGATTATGCCCGGAACGTGGCCGCCGAACTCAACCGTAATGGAATTCGCGCGCGTACGGACTTGAGAAACGAGAAGATAACCTATAAAATACGGGAGCATAGTTTACAGAAGCTGCCCTATCAGGTCATCATCGGGGACAAGGAAGTAGCGGCGCGAAGTATCGCTGTGCGAACACGGTCGGGATCTGATCTTGGCCAGATGTCCTTGCAAGGGTTCGTCGACCGGCTTAAAGCCGAGATTTCTGTAAAGGCTGGTGCGATTTGATTGTTTACCAACTTGGGGAGTTACTATAGTTCAAGAAAAAGCAGCTCGCGTGAATCAAGAGATTAACGCGCCCGAAGTGCGCTTGATCGGTGCAAACGGAGAGCAGATAGGTATCGTTACCCTTGCAATCGCCAACACCCTGGCGGAGGAATCCGAGGTGGATCTGGTTGAAATAGCGCCTACCGCTCAACCTCCAGTTTGCCGCCTGATGGATTATGGCAAGTTTCGCTATCAGGAAAGCAAGAAGAAACACGAGGCTAAGCTCAAGCAAAAGCAAATACAGATCAAGGAAGTCAAGTTCCGGCCCAACACAGACGAGGGTGATTACAACATCAAGCTGCGCAACTTGATCAGCTTTCTGGAAGAGGGTGACAAGGCTAAAGTTACCTTGCGTTTCCGGGGTCGTGAAATGGCGCATCAGGAATTTGGAGTGCGATTGCTGGAGCGGTTAAGAGAGGACCTGGAACCGTATGCCACAGTGGAGCAGTTCCCCAGGATGGAGGGGCGGCAAATGGTAATGGTGCTTTCTCCACGGAAGAAAGAAATAAAGGTGGTAAAACCCAAGGCTGCAACTCAGGCGGTGGTAACGGAAACGGGTATGGCGGCCGCAAAAAACGGAGATACCGCACAACCTTAGCAGTGGGTCTCATAAAACAAGTGATGTTCCGGGTTCAAAGGTTCCTAGTCTGGAAACACCTGGATGTCATATTAAAACAGGAGTCGTAAATGCCGAAGATGAAAACAAAGAGTGGCGCAGCAAAGCGTTTTACTGTGCGAGCTGGTGGCACGGTGAAGCGTTCACAAGCATTCAAGCGCCACATCCTTACCAAGAAGACCACAAAGAGTAAGCGTCAATTGCGGGGAACCGTTGGTGTTCATTGCAGTGACGTGGCATCGGTGCGCGCCATGATGCCTTACGCCTGAGGAGAGACCGACATGCCAAGAGTAACACGGGGTGTAACGGCTCGGGCCCGCCACAAGAAAATACTGGATCTAGCGAAGGGCTATCGTGGACGCCGCAAAAACGTCTATCGGATTGCCAAGGAGGCGGTCATGAAGGCGGGGCAGTATGCCTACCGCGATCGCCGCCAGAAGAAGCGCCAGTTTCGGTCGCTGTGGATTGCCCGCATCAACGCAGCCGCACGCGAGTGCGGTTTGCCCTATAGCGTATTCATGAACGGACTGAGGAAAGCTGCAATAGAGGTTGACCGCAAGGTTCTGGCAGATATAGCGGTTTTTGATAAGCCAGCTTTTGTAAAACTGGTCGAACAGGCAAAAAACAGTCTGGCCATATAGTAGATAGCTGCACAAAACTGCGAGGAGGCTGAAGGCAGAGACGCCTTGCCTCCTTTTTTCTTGCGTATAGCTTGCAGAGTATCCTGACTTTGTATTTTTATGACTAATTTGGACGATCTTCTCAGCCAGGCAATCGAGTCGTTCAATGGCATAGAGGATGCCGTTGAGCTGGAGCAGGCCAAGGCCCGTTATCTGGGCCGAACGGGTAGCCTGACCGAATTGCTGAGAGGGTTGGGCAGGCTGCCCCCGGAAGAGCGTCCCGCTATGGGAAGCCGTATTAACCAGGCGAAGGAAGTTCTGGAAGCGGCACTTAATCTTCGCCGTGACGCTATCCAGAAAAAAAACATGGAAGCGCAGTTGATCGGTGAGGAGCTCGATGTGACTCTACCAGGGCGTGGCCAGGGAATCGGCGGTCTCCATCCCATAACGAGAACATTGGAGCGGATTGAGTCCCTTTTTCATTCGATCGGTTTTACTGTCGCTTCCGGACCCGAGATCGAGACTGACTTCTATAATTTTACTGCGTTAAATATTCCAGAGCACCATCCCGCGCGGGCGATGCATGATACTTTCTACATTGAAGGGACTACCGGACATTTGCTGCGTACACATACGTCACCGGTCCAAATCCGTTATATGCAAAACCACGAGCCACCCTTGAAGGTGATCGCGCCCGGCAGGGTCTACAGGCGCGACTCTGACTTGACCCATACGCCCATGTTTCATCAGGTCGAGGGTTTGTGGATCGCCGAAAACGCCAATTTTTCTGCACTGAAAGGGGTGCTTTCCGACTTCATGCAGCAATTTTTCGAGCGCGACGATCTGCGGGTGCGTTTCCGCGCTTCTTTCTTTCCTTTTACCGAACCGTCCGCCGAGATGGATATAGGCTGCGTGATGTGCAGCAATGGCTGCCGGGTATGCGGATATACTGGCTGGCTCGAAGTGCTGGGCTGCGGCATGGTGCACCCCGTTGTTCTTAAACACGTTGACATAGACAGCGAAAAATATATCGGATTCGCCTTCGGGCTTGGGGTAGAGCGGCTCGCAATGCTGCGGTATGAGGTGAATGATTTGCGGTTATTTTTTGAGAATGATTTAAGGTTCCTGAAGCAGTTCAATTAGGAAGCCCTGAATAGGTCGATCATGAAGTGATGAACAGTCCCTATTCTCCGGAAGCAACATAAACGCATGAAATTTTCAGAAAACTGGCTCCGTTCTTTGGTGGACCCGCCACTATCCGCCCATGCTCTCGGCCACGTACTCACGATGGCGGGCCTGGAAGTTGAAACCATAGAGCCTGCCGCTCCCGCGTTCGACCAGGTGGTGGTGGCCGAGGTTGTGTCGGTGCAGAAACACCCCGACGCAGATTACCTCCATATTTGCCAGATAAACACCGGGTCAGCCATCAATAAGGAGCTCCTGCAGATTGTCTGCGGCGCCGCTAACGTTTGCGCTGGGGTAAAGGTGCCATGCGCACTGGCTGGTGCGCGGTTGCCGGGTGGGGACATCAGGCAGACGAGGATACGTGGAGTCAATTCGGCAGGGATGTTATGTTCAGCCAGGGAGCTGGGTCTGGAGGAAGCTGCCGACGGCGTGTTGCTGCTTCCTCCGGATGCTCCTGTCGGTATGGACTTCCGCCGTTTCTATGAGCTTGAGGATAACGTTTTCACGCTCAAGCTGACGCCCAACCGGGGCGACTGTCTGGGATTGGCGGGCGTCGCCCGGGAAGTAGCGGCCATTACTTCCGCAAAGCTGACGCCGCTGGAGATCAGACCAATTACGGCGCAGATCAATGAGACGCTGGCGATACAGATGGATGCGCCCGATGCCTGTCCGCTTTATTGCGGAAGGGTGGTGCGCAGCATTTGCCCCGATGTTTCCTCGCCGCAATGGATGGTTCGCCGGTTGGAACGGAGCGGTTTACGTGCGATAAACGTAGTGGTGGACATAACCAATTATGTAATGCTGGAAACGGGCCAGCCCCTCCATGCCTTTGACCTGACAAAGATTTATGGCGAGATTGCCGGTTCAATTCACGTGCGCTACGCTCGTTCCGGAGAAAATCTCCGATTACTGAATGGTGAAAACGTGGTGTTGCAACCCGACATGCTGGTAATCGCGGATGAGGTCAAGGTGCTGGCGCTTGCGGGTATTATGGGGGGCGACGACAGCAGTGTGGAACACAGCACGACGGACCTGTTCCTGGAAGGTGCTTTTTTTAATCCCGGGGTAATCGCTGGCAAGTCGTTCTCCCTCGGTGTTAGCTCGGATTCCGCATACCGCTTCGAACGCGGTGTGGATTTTTCCGTTACCCGCGCTGCGATGGAGCGCGCAACAGGCTTGCTGCTTGATATTTGTGGCGGCAAGGCGGGGCCAATTACCGAAATCAAAGGTGGATTGCCGCCGCGTGACCCCATTCGGCTGCGATCCTCACGTGCATACAGGGTCTTGGGGATAGATCTCGGAGAGACCAGAATCGCCGAATTATTGCGGCGCCTGCAACTAGTGTTTTCAGCCACAGGGGATAATTTCGACGTTACGCCGCCGGCTTACCGCTTCGATCTTGCCATAGAAGAAGATCTGATCGAGGAATTGGCGCGTATCTATGGGTACGATAGCATACCGCCGGCGGTGCCGCGTGCCGAGATGCGCATACTGCCCGAGCCTGAAACCCACAAAACGCTGCCACAGTTGCGACGGATCATGACGGGACGGGAATACCAGGAGGTCATTAACTACGCTTTCATCGATTCCATGTGGGAACACGAGCTGATCGGCAACAAAAAGCCAGTCCCCTTGGCTAATCCGCTATCCAACCAGTTGGCGGTAATGCGCAGCAGCCTGTTGGGCGGTCTCATGTCCAATTTGCAGTTCAATCTGAACCGCAAGCAGACCCGGATGCGTTTGTTCGAAGTGGGGTGTTGTTTCGACCATCAGGGAGACATGTTCGCGCAACACGAAAAGTTGGCTGGTCTTTGCTATGGGGATGCGCTCGCCGAGCAGTGGGGGCTACCGGCTCGCGCCGTGGACTTTTTTGATGTGAAAGCAGATATCGAAGCGCTATTCTGGCCTGAAGCGCTGCATGTGTTGACTGGGAACCACCCTGCCTTTCATCCGGGCAAGTCGGCTGAAATTCGCGTGGGTAATAAAATCGCGGGCTATCTGGGGGAGCTTCACCCCCGTTTGAGGCAAAAGCTCGGCTTGGCAAATTCCGTGGTGCTGTTTGAACTGGAAACGGACGTTCTGACAGCACGGGCACTGCCAAAGACCAGGGAGATTTCAAAATATCCGCCGGTACGGCGCGATATAGCGGTGGTAGTGCCGGAAAACGTGAGTGTCCAAGCGATGCTGGACTGTATGCATGGCGAGAAATTGCCCATAATTTCCGACATCTCATTCTTTGATGTGTACCGCGGCAAGGGTGTCGGAAGCAGTAAAAAAAGTCTTGCATTCCGTATGTTATTGCAAGATACTGAAAAAACGCTTACTGACGTGGAAGCAGATGAGGCAATCACGAAGTTGATAGGTGTCCTGGAACGTCAGTTTGGGGCGGTGCTGCGGAACTAAAAAAGCAGGTCTGGTAATGAACAGAGTGAGAAAACGATGACCTTAACAAAGGCTGAGTTGGCGGATTTGCTATTTGAAAAAGTCGGGTTCAATAAGCGCGAAGCCAAAGATATGGTAGAGTCTTTTTACGAGGAGGTTCGCGTCGCGCTACAAAATGGCGACGGCGTCAAGCTTTCAGGCTTCGGAAATTTTCAGTTGCGCGACAAACCGCAGCGCCCCGGCCGCAACCCCAAGACCGGCGAAGAAATTCCCATTACCGCCAGGAGAGTAGTCACTTTTCATGCCAGCCAGAAGCTGAAGGCAATGGTTGAAAAAAGCCAGCATGAAAAACATAAGACCTAGCAGCGAGCTTATACCCATTCCCGCGAAGCGCTACTTTACGATTGGTGAAGTCAGCGAGTTGTGTGGAGTCAAGCCCCATGTTTTGCGTTATTGGGAGCAGGAGTTTACGCAATTAAAACCGGTGAAGCGCCGTGGCAACCGCCGCTACTATCAGCACCATGAAGTCCTGCTGATCCGTCGTATACGTGAGCTGCTTCACGAGCAGGGTTTTACCATTCATGGGGCTCGCAGTCGATTGGCGGAGGGTTTGGTCCAGGCAATGCGTCCTGCTTCCCTCTCCGCGGCGCCGGTTTCCTCGGTGATCGACCTGGCTCATCTGCGGAGCGAAATCAAGAGCGTAGTTTCCTTGCTGAGATCGTGAGCTGAGTAAGCTCCGGTGTAATATTGGGTTCCAGGGAGAGTTTTTCAAAAAGATTCCTGCTTCTGTCATGAAATCCGTATTGCGCAGGGCAAGCATTAATAGCGTCCCTAACCCCCCGGCTTGTTTGTTATAATTCTGAGCATCGGGGCGTAGCGCAGCCTGGTAGCGTACTTGCATGGGGTGCAAGTGGTCGGAGGTTCAAATCCTCTCGCCCCGACCAAGGTCATGAACGGGTTGCTCTCGTTGCTCTTGTTGTTCTCTCCGGCATCGTCTTGTTACAACATCGCCGGCGTTGCAGGTCTTATACCCCGAAAGCTGAAAAAATCTCCTGGGGCACTGTTTGAATGCGCATACTGCTCAGCAATGATGACGGGTATTTTGCGCCGGGCCTTGCCTGCCTAGCGGAAGCGCTTTCCGTCATAGCCGATACTGTCGTGGTCGCACCGGAACGCGACCGAAGCGGGTCCAGCAACTCCCTTACCCTCGATCGGCCCCTGAGCCTCCACAAATCCCACAATGGTTTTTACTACGTCAATGGCACCCCCACGGACTGCGTGCACCTGGCAGTGACTGGCATGCTCGATACGTTGCCGGACATGGTCGTATCGGGTATTAATGATGGCGCCAACATGGGTGAGGATACAATCTATTCCGGCACTGTAGCAGCCGCTACAGAAGGTTTTTTGCTGGGCGTCCCGTCGCTCGCTATTTCTCTGGCGAGTTTTTCCGCTGGAAATTTCTCTACCGCGGCACGTGTCGCTACTGAAATAGTGCAGCGTTTCGAGAACGACAAACTTCATGGACCGGTATTGCTTAACGTCAATGTACCGGATGTTCCATATGATGAATTGCAAGGCATGGAGGTGACCCGGCTTGGCCGCCGGCACAAGGCGGAGCCCGTTATCAAATCCCAAACCCCGCGAGGCGATACGGTTTATTGGGTGGGTGCGGCAGGGCCTGCACAAGACGCGGGGGAAGGCACGGATTTTCTCGCAATTCAGCGTCACCGTGTCTCGGTAACACCGTTACAAATCGACTTGACCCGATATGGTCAATTGGATGCAGTAAAAGAGTGGCTGAAATAGCAGCAGGATCCTTTTCTTGACGCGCATGGATTTACTCGTGCTATCAAAGGTATGTCACGTTTGAACATCCGCCATTCGGGAATCGGCATGACTTCCCAACGCACCCGCGCGCGCATGATCGAACGCCTCCGCGCCCAGGGTATCGTTGACGAGGTGGTGCTTGGGGCAATGAGCGCCGTTCCTCGTCACATCTTTGTCGAAGAGATATTCGCAAACCGCGCCTATGACGACGTTGCGCTACCGATAAACTTTGGTCAGACGATTTCTAGTCCGTTTAGTGTGGCGCGTATGAGTGAGCTGCTGCGCGCAGGGTCCAGTCCCGGCAAGGTGCTCGAGATCGGTTCGGGCTGTGGTTACCAGACGGCAGTACTCGCGCAATTTGCGCGCGAGGTCTACTCGATCGAACGGGTCGGTCCGTTACTCACCCGCACTCGCACCCGTCTGCGCGAGCTGCGTCTCAACAATATCCGCCTGAAGCACGCGGATGGGGTTATGGGGTTATCCGAATCTGCACCATTCGATGCCATCATACTCACTGCCGCCGCCGCACATGTTCCGCCGTTACTGCTGGAACAATTGGCAATTGGGGGTCGAATGGTGTTGCCGAAAGGAAACAAGGAGCAGTTTTTGTGCGTTATCGAACATAACGCCCAAGGTTATACTGAGACAATAGTAGAGAAGGCCAAGTTTGTCCCGATGGTGCCCGGTATCTGGAAACGTTAGGCGATGAAAGACCGGATATAAGAAATGGAGAGTAAAAGAATCAGACAGGATAGTCTGAACAATGGGGGGGTGCGTTTGGGATTTAACACGATTTTAGGTGTTGCACCTCGTGCACGAAGTCTTATCTCTTCAGCATATTGTTCATCTCTCATCTTATGCCTGTTGGCGGCGGGTTGCGCATCCACGCCGAGTGACGCGCCTGTGCGAGATGCGAGGATAGAGCCACAGGCAGCCGGTCAAGACCCTGCTACCCAGGCACCTGACCTCTACGTCGTACAGAAGGGAGATACGTTCTACAGTATCGCGCGGCATCATGCCATTAGCCAGAGCGATTTGGCTGAGTGGAACAATATCCTGGACCCGGCAGCCATCTACATCGGACAGCAACTTTCCCTGTCGTCACCGACCCAGACGGAAGGGCCATCCTTGTTCCAGATTCCCGAACCTTCGGCACCGTCTGTGCCCATGATCGCTCCCGACACCGTCTCGCCATCCCAAGCAGGCCCCCGGGCCAATACTGATAGGCTGAAAACTGAACCCAAGGCGTTCAAACTACCCTACTCGGAGCAGGCCATAGCCCAATTGAAGGGCCTGCCAATTCCACCCCCGGCCATTGTGGTAACGACCGATGATCCTATAACGGAAAAAAATACCGCTCCTGAATTGGCGGCGATGCCGCCCGTGGTACAGGCTGCCCCTGAGGTTGATCGTGTCGAATGGATCTGGCCCACCCGGGGAAGAATACTTGGCGGGTTCTCGGAAGCTACCAAAGGTATTGATATTGCCGGCGAGTCCGGGCAACCCGTAATCGCATCTGCCGGGGGTAAAGTCGTATATAGCGGCTCGGGATTACGGGGCTATGGGAGGCTTATCATCATAAAGCATAACAATACTTACCTTAGTGCCTATGCTCACAACAATAAGATTTTGGTAAAAGAAGGCGAGACCGTAGCAAAAGGACAAAAGATCGCTGAAATGGGAAATACCGATACCGATCTCGTCAAGCTCCATTTCGAGATTCGCAAGAATGGAAAGCCGGTGGATCCGCTGGAACATTTGCCCGGCATATCCGGATGAGGCGAGGATGAGTCTCCATACTGAGGAAGAGGAATCCCTTGATAGAACGGACGAAGTGGATCCAGACGATGCGCCTGAAGCTTCAGAGGCCCCGTCCCGAGCGGCTGCCAAGCATTCAAGCGATTTCCTGCTGACTGATGTCACTCAACTTTATTTTAACGAGATTGGCAATAATGCCCTGTTGAGTGCGAAGGAAGAGGCGGAGTTAACCCGCCTCGTCAAGCAAGATGATTTTAATGCCCGCCAGAAAATGATCGAGTGCAACCTAAGGCTGGTGGTAAACATTGCCAAGCACTATACGAATCATGGTGTTGCGCTTCTGGACCTGATTGAAGAAGGTAACATGGGGATGATGCATGCGCTGGATAAATTCGACCCGGAGCGCGGGTTTCGTTTTTCAACCTATGCCACTTGGTGGATACGCCAGAACATTGAGCGGTGCATCATGAATCAATCCCGCACCATCCGGCTGCCCGTGCATGTTATCAAGGATTTGAATATCATTTTGCACGCTGCCCGTCACCTTGAAGCGCATTCCGGGAAGGAGCCAAAACCAGAGGACGTTGCGCATTTGCTGGGGCGTCCCGTGAAGCAAGTGCAAAGGATGTTTTTCTTGAATATGAGCATGATGTCATTGGATGCCCCGTTGGACGTTGATCCATCGCTATCCATAGGTGATGCGCTTGCGGATGAGGGCAGTCTTGGGCCAGATCTTATGTCGGAACAGTCCGAGATCAAGGATCGCGTGCAAGAATGGCTTAACCGCTTAAATGAGAAACAACGCTGCATCATAGAAAAGCGATACGGACTCAACGGTTATGAAATTCAAACGCTGGAACAACTGGCCCGGAGCCTTGATCTGACGCGAGAGCGGGTTCGGCAGATTCAGCTGGAAGCGTTGCAAACGCTGCGCGTGATATTAAGATGCGAAGGCGTATCAAGGGACGGGATATTCTAGAATAATTTCTACCTTCGCTTTGCCTTTGCTATTGATTATGCAGTACACCCGTGTCTGCAACGGCTACATATCATCCGTGCATCGGTACTTCATTTCATGGCTGGTTGATGCTTGGAAATATAATTGTCATTCATGAGCCTGATTTTCCACTTCGCTAATCCTCCTCCCTCTTTACTTCGGCAAACTTATCACATAAAATGATGCTTAAAGTTTAAGGCGCTTGAATTCGTCGAGCCTTTATATTTCGCTTCCGGGCCGGGATACCGCCCGGTGGTTTTATCAAGATCAGTGTAATATTTTTTTATTCTTATATTCACTTATAGCTATGGCACAATCAGAGTTTACCGCACCCGACCCCGATCTCTGTACTGAAGAGGAAATTTATCATCTGGTTCACACCTTTTACGCCAGGGCGAGATGCGATCCCTTCCTGGGACCGATTTTTGAAAAGCATGTCACCGACTGGGATGCTCACTTTGTGCAGATGAGCAATTTCTGGTCCATGAAACTGCGAGGAACCAGCCATTTCAGGGGCATGCCCATGCCCAAGCACGTGGCCCTGCCGGCATTGACCGCGGAATTGTTCGAAACGTGGCTGCGGCTTTTCCGGCAAACAACCAGCGAGATGGATAACCCGCAACTACAGTTCAATGCGGACACGCTGGCGTTCCATATCGGAACCCGGTTGTGGCAGAGATATCAGCTGGAGCGTTATCCTGACAAGGAAATGATAGAACTCTGCGGAGCGTAACTTCGTTTTTAAAACGGCTTAGGCAAACGCGTGTGGAAAATCCCAAACGCGTGCGCGCAATCCATCGAGGGAGACGGTCCCAGAAAATTGAATCTGCCAGCCCACGGCATATCAATGAGAGTTATATTTCTGCATATGCCGGGGCTATAGCTGCATCCACAAGTTCGCTATATCCCGCCTCTCTGTCACTGCTGATCATCATTCAAGTCCAGGCTTCTCAACTCGAGGCCCTCGATTTCCTGGAGTGATTTTCCTGCAATTCCCTGTAGGTCTCCGTACATGCCTACTGTTGCCCCTATCACGCGCAGGATTTGCTCTTCTCGTTTGGCCCATTGTTTCATGATCACCTTGCGCTCTTTATCCAGGTCCCCCTGCATAGTGTTAAACGCTTCAACGATCGCCTCTACCCGCTGACGGAAACGCGGGCCGGTCAAATATTGATAAATCATCTCAGTCTTGGTTTGCAGTCCCTCGGAAGATTGCCGCGCAAGGGAAAGTTCGAGCAATGAATGACGCAGGATGAGCGCTACCGGCAATGCCGCGCTCGGGTGCGTAACCCAGACTCCGTCAACCATTTCAAAGGTTCCTACTCCCTTTGGCAGCGTTTGGCTTACTATAACTGCAATTTCGGCTTTCGCGGCACGCTGGTCTTCCCGCAGCTTGACGAGCCACAGATCGCTCCAGTTTCTGGTTCGCTTCGTCTCCCAGAGAATGGTGCCCCCGGTTTTTCCACCACCGCAGATAACGCGGTGCAGAACATCTCCCCCGAATTCGCCCTTGGGCACGGGCTCAATCTCGTCGAACGGAAATTTCGTGCGCAACAGGTGCTCAAGCGCCAGCTCCTGCACTTCTCCCTGCAATTGCTGCGACCCCTGCTCGGCCCTACGCATCAGCTCTTCGATCTTTTGCTGCATAGCCGCTATGGTATGATCCTTTTCCATCACCCGGAGCTTTAACCCTTCTTCCGCTTCCTGCCGGGCTCGCGCGCGAACTTCGGTCAAGCTATCCTGCACGCGCTTTTCTATGGTGAGTTCCAATTCGCGCCTGGCATCATCAAGTTCCCGCTGTTTCCTGGCGAGCTCGGCCTGAATTTTCTGGGCCGCGGCCAGTTTTTCATTCCGGCTTTTGACGACTTCCTGAAGTTCAGAAATTTCGCGCATTCTGTTATCGAGTTCGGCAGCGCTGGCGAGCTTTGCCTTTCGGGATTCCTCGGTAACAATACGAGTTCGCTCGCTAGTCAACTGCGCCGCAACCTGATCGGCGATGCGATCCTCCAGCGTTCGCCTGGTTTCGGCAATTTCTTTTTCTTTTTGGCGGATTCCGTATTCACGCCTCGCAATCTCATCGTCTTTTTGCAAAAGCTGTTGCTCGAACTGCTTGCGAGTGGCGGCTATGAGCGGGGCGGCGAGAGACTCCGTAAGCCGGATTTCGGTCGTACAATTCGGGCAGATAATGATGGGTTCAGTCATATTTTTTCCTAAAGAGCAGATCAGGCCTACACTGCAATTCCGTCTCTCCCTGCCCGGCGCTCCCTCCAGATGAAGGTTTCGGGATTATAAGTCAAATAACGACACGGTCGCCTCCGCGATTAGCCGGTTCGCAAGCACTCAGAGCACGTAGTGCCGGCGATTTTCAGCTATACTTACCCATTAGCCGCTGACGCAGTTATAAACGAAAACAGGGCTTTAGCCTTTTGGCTGCCGCGAGCTGAACCGATTGAGCCAACACGGAGTCGTACTCCCGTAGCCGTATCCCTCGTCCCAATCCAATCGTCTTTTTCTCGCTCCCTGACGGGAATCAGAAACGGAGCGGGACAAGATTTTTGTCACCACACAGGAGCGAAATGATGAGCAATGAAAAGACTGGAAGTCATACTCTGCCACCTTTGCCTTATGCGGACAATGCGTTGGATCCTGTTATCTCGGCAAATACGCTGGGCTTTCATTATGGCAAGCATCACAAGACCTATGTCGACAACCTCAACAAATTGATAGAGGGTACGGAGCTTGCGGGCTTGTCCCTGGAGGAAGTCATCGCTTCATCAGCCGGTAAGGCGGACAAAGTCGGGGTTTTCAATAACGCGGCACAGGTATGGAATCATACATTCTATTGGAATAGCCTGACCCCGAACGGTGGCGGCGAACCCCCATCGGCGCTAAAGCAAAAAATCGGGGCTTCTTTCGGTAGCGTCGAAGCGTGCAAAAAAGAGCTGGCGACAGCGGCAACCACTCAATTCGGCAGCGGTTGGGCATGGCTGGTGAAAGAGGGTGACAAGCTCCAGATAATCAAGACCAGCAATGCTGATTTACCGTTGACGAAAGGCATGAGTCCCCTCTTGACGATCGATATCTGGGAACATGCATATTATCTCGATTATCAGAACCGGCGCGCGGATTATGTCAATGCGGTGCTCGATAAGCTGATCAATTGGGGCTTTGCGGCAGATAATGACCGCTAGCAAGCATTGCGCGTTCCGGTGAAGCGGTCTATTCCAGAACAGCTGGAACTTATCGGGCGCGCTTGCGGCGAACTTCTGCCCGAGGGTGAGCTGGAGCACAAGCTCGCTCTCAATCGCCCACTCAGAATCAAGGCAGGGTTTGATCCCACAGCGCCCGATTTGCACCTCGGGCATACTGTTCTGCTGAACAAGATGCGCCACCTGCAGGATCTAGGGCATCACGCCTTGTTCCTGATCGGGGATTTCACCGGGATGATCGGTGACCCCAGCGGCAAGAACGCGACTCGTCCGGCCCTTTCGCGCGAACAGGTGGATGAAAACGCAAAATCCTACCAGAACCAGGTCTTCCGGATACTCAGGCCTGAACAGACTGATGTAGTGTTCAACTCCACCTGGATGGACCGGCTTAATGCCGCCGAGCTGATCAGGCTGGCGGCAACCCATACCGTTGCACGCATGCTGGAGCGGGATGATTTTGGCAAACGCTACCGGAGCAACAAGGCGATCGCCATTCACGAGTTTTTATATCCATTGATTCAGGGCTACGATTCGGTTGCCCTCAAAGCGGACATCGAACTCGGAGGTACGGATCAGAAATTCAATTTACTCGTGGGAAGGGAACTGCAGAAGCATTTCGGGCAATCGCCGCAGTGCATTATTACCATGCCCCTTCTCGAGGGACTTGACGGCATTAACAAAATGTCCAAGTCCGCGGGGAACTATATCGGAATTACCGAGGAACCCGCGCAGGTATTTGGCAAGTTGATGTCTGTTTCCGATGATTTGATGTGGCGCTATATTGACTTGTTGTCATTTGAGCCAGCTGGCGTTGTGCGACAGTGGCAACGGGAAGTGAAGCAGGGACGCAACCCGCGCGACATCAAGGTGATGTTTGCTCAGGAGATAGTCAGCCGTTTCCATAGTAAACAGGACGCGGAAATCGCGCTGGCTGACTTCGAGGCGCGCTTCAGACGTGGCGGCATCCCGGACGAAATGCCCGAAAAAACAGTGCATTCGGAAAATGAAGGGTTGCCGATCGCCCAGCTACTCAAACAGGCCGGGCTCACCGCCAGCACGACAGAGGCACTACGTATGATAGAGCAAGGGGGTGTAAAATTGGGTGGCCAGAAGATCAGAGACAAAACCATCCGGCTAAACCGTGGTCAAACCGTAGTAGCACAGGTAGGCAAGCGAAAGTTCGCCAGGGTGACCGTAGTATGACGGAGTGATGTAGAAAATAATTCAATAGTTCCGCCTGACGCTCAGCCAGGCCAGACTCGGCGCGGAGAGCTATCCTAGCGCTGCGCTTGCGAAAGGGCTACGCGGAGCGAGCGAGTAGTGTAGAATAAGAACCTGGTGGCGTCTGCGATAAAACTTTCGGGTAAAGTCGTGGTCAAAGTAGCTATATGGTTCATAGCTATATGGTTCAGGTAGGCAAGAGAACAAGAGAAAGATTCCGCAGGGCGACGGTCACCTGACGGAGGATTAAAAGTCCAATTAAAAACCCTTGACCGCTCCTTCAGTATCTGTATAATGCCGCCTTCTTGTCTGGCTTAAGTTGTTCGCCAGCATCGCTCTTTAAAAATTTACAGCCGATAGGTGTGGGCACTTGACCGGGACAGCCGGGTATTTTCGTCTTGTAACTTGTATGTGGAGGCGAAGTATTCGGCAGCAAAAGTTGAAGTGCTCGCACAATGTAATAAAGGTTCCGGCTTTATCTCGATAATTTAAGGTAAGCGCTGGAATCGATAATTCGTCAAGCGAGAGTTTTACCAGTATTGAACTGAAGAGTTTGATCCTGGCTCAGATTGAACGCTGGCGGCATGCTTTACACATGCAAGTCGAACGGCAGCACGGGGGCAACCCTGGTGGCGAGTGGCGAACGGGTGAGTAATGCATCGGAACGTGTCCTTAAGTGGGGGATAACGCACCGAAAGGTGTGCTAATACCGCATAATCTCTACGGAGAAAAGCAGGGGATCGCAAGACCTTGCGCTTTTGGAGCGGCCGATGCCTGATTAGCTAGTTGGTGAGGTAAAGGCTCACCAAGGCGTCGATCAGTAGCTGGTCTGAGAGGACGACCAGCCACACTGGGACTGAGACACGGCCCAGACTCCTACGGGAGGCAGCAGTGGGGAATTTTGGACAATGGGGGAAACCCTGATCCAGCCATGCCGCGTGAGTGAAGAAGGCCTTCGGGTTGTAAAGCTCTTTCAGCCGGAACGAAACGGTCACGGTTAATACCCGTGACTACTGACGGTACCGGAAGAAGAAGCACCGGCTAACTACGTGCCAGCAGCCGCGGTAATACGTAGGGTGCAAGCGTTAATCGGAATTACTGGGCGTAAAGCGTGCGCAGGCGGTTTTGTAAGTCAGATGTGAAATCCCCGGGCTTAACCTGGGAACTGCGTTTGAAACTACAAGGCTAGAGTGTGGCAGAGGGGGGTGGAATTCCACGTGTAGCAGTGAAATGCGTAGAGATGTGGAGGAACACCGATGGCGAAGGCAGCCCCCTGGGTCAACACTGACGCTCAGGCACGAAAGCGTGGGGAGCAAACAGGATTAGATACCCTGGTAGTCCACGCCCTAAACGATGTCAACTAGTTGTCGGGCCTTAACGGGCTTGGTAACGCAGCTAACGCGTGAAGTTGACCGCCTGGGGAGTACGGTCGCAAGATTAAAACTCAAAGGAATTGACGGGGACCCGCACAAGCGGTGGATTATGTGGATTAATTCGATGCAACGCGAAAAACCTTACCTACCCTTGACATGTACCGAAGCCCGCCGAGAAGCGGGTGTGCCCGAAAGGGAGCGGTAACACAGGTGCTGCATGGCTGTCGTCAGCTCGTGTCGTGAGATGTTGGGTTAAGTCCCGCAACGAGCGCAACCCTTGTCATTAATTGCCATCATTCAGTTGGGCACTTTAATGAGACTGCCGGTGACAAACCGGAGGAAGGTGGGGATGACGTCAAGTCCTCATGGCCCTTATGGGTAGGGCTTCACACGTAATACAATGGCGCGTACAGAGGGTTGCCAACCCGCGAGGGGGAGCTAATCTCAGAAAGCGCGTCGTAGTCCGGATCGGAGTCTGCAACTCGACTCCGTGAAGTCGGAATCGCTAGTAATCGCGGATCAGCATGTCGCGGTGAATACGTTCCCGGGTCTTGTACACACCGCCCGTCACACCATGGGAGTGGGTTCCACCAGAAGCAGGTAGTCTAACCGCAAGGAGGGCGCCTGCCACGGTGAGATTCATGACTGGGGTGAAGTCGTAACAAGGTAGCCGTAGGGGAACCTGCGGCTGGATCACCTCCTTTCTAGAGAAATTCCTGATCAAGTGTCCACAACCTATCGGTTGTCTACAATAGCAAAGCTGGGGGCTGGGGAAAAAGGCTGAAGAAAGCACGGAAGCCCGTCCACTTGCTTCTGGGCTCTGTTCAGGGTCTGTAGCTCAGTTGGTTAGAGCACACGCTTGATAAGCGTGGGGTCGGTGGTTCAAGTCCACCCAGACCCACCAGGCTAATGGGGGTGTAGCTCAGATGGGAGAGCACCTGCTTTGCAAGCAGGGGGTCATCGGTTCGATCCCGTTCACCTCCACCAATTAAAAATGAGCGCCCCCGGAAGTCTAGAAAATAGAAGTAAGCGAGAAGCGTTTACTTCTGGTTTTTAACCAGCGGCTGTATTTCGGGAATAAGGCGAAAAGCGTGGGATTGCATTCTAATCCTCATGTTGTTCCCCTGTTTCTCGACGTTCTTTAACAATCTGGAAGAAGTAAAGTATTTCGCATTCGATGAATGCATGGCGGATCTTTGATCAGGCTGTGTTTCTCGAAAGCGGAATAATGGGTTAGATTGTATCGATGTATCGCATTTTTAGTCGGATGTGATACACAAACACCTGTAACCAACAGGTTTGGAAGATAACAGCAAGCCGGGTATTTAACGGTTCCAGTTGTTTGATTCCGAAGCCCTTAAGGTTATAGGATCAAGCGAATAAGTGCATGTGGTGGATGCCTTGGCGATTACAGGCGATGAAGGGCGTGGTAGCCTGCGAAAAGCTCCGGGGAGCTGGCAAACAAGCTTTGATCCGGAGATGTCCGAATGGGGAAACCCGGCCCGCAAGGGTCAACCTTGACTGAATACATAGGTCAAGCGTGGCGAACCTGGCGAACTGAAACATCTAAGTAGCCAGAGGAAAAGAAATCAACCGAGATTCCCAGAGTAGTGGCGAGCGAAATGGGAACAGCCTCCAATTTTTAGCACTCAAACTAGCCGAGCCGTCTGGAAAGTCGGGCCATAGTGGGTGATAGCCCCGTAGGCGAAAGTTTGAGTGTGGAACTAGGATTGGGACAAGTAGGGCGGGACACGAGAAATCCTGTCTGAATATGGGGGGACCATCCTCCAAGGCTAAATACTCGTAATCGACCGATAGTGAACCAGTACCGTGAGGGAAAGGCGAAAAGAACCCCGGGAGGGGAGTGAAATAGATCCTGAAACCGCATGCATACAAACAGTGGGAGCGGACTTGTTCCGTGACTGCGTACCTTTTGTATAATGGGTCAGCGACTTACATTCAGTAGCGAGCTTAACCGAATAGGGGAAGCGCAGCGAAAGCGAGTCTTAATAGGGCGATTAGTTGCTGGGTGTAGACCCGAAACCAGATGATCTACTCATGGCCAGGATGAAGCGGGGGTAACACCTCGTGGAGGTCCGAACCCACTAATGTTGAAAAATTAGGGGATGAGCTGTGGGTAGGGGTGAAAGGCTAAACAAATCTGGAAATAGCTGGTTCTCTCCGAAAACTATTTAGGTAGTGCCTCACGTATCACCTTCGGGGGTAGAGCACTGTTATGGCTAGGGGGCCGTTTAGGCCTACCAAACCATGGCAAACTCCGAATACCGAAGAGTGCGAGCGTGGGAGACAGACATCGGGTGCTAACGTCCGGTGTCGAAAGGGAAACAACCCAGACCCTCAGCTAAGGTCCCAAAGACACAGTTAAGTGGGAAACGAAGTGGGAAGGCTAAAACAGTCAGGAGGTTGGCTTAGAAGCAGCCATCCTTTAAAGAAAGCGTAATAGCTCACTGATCGAGTCGTCCTGCGCGGAAGATGTAACGGGGCTCAAACTGTGCACCGAAGCTAGGGATTTACACGCAAGTGTAGATGGTAGGAGAGCGTTCCGTAGGCCTGCGAAGGTAGCTTGAGAAGGCTGCTGGAGGTATCGGAAGTGCGAATGCTGACATGAGTAGCGATAAAGGGAGTGAAAGGCTCCCTCGCCGTAAACCCAAGGTTTCCTGCGCAACGTTCATCGGCGCAGGGTGAGTCGGCCCCTAAGGTGAGGCAGAAATGCGTAGCTGATGGGAAACTGGTCAATATTCCAGTACCTTTGTTCAATGCGATGTGGGGACGGAGAAGGTTAGCTCGGCCGGGTGTTGGATGTCCCGGTTGAAGCGTGTAGACGTGCCGCCTAGGCAAATCCGGGCGGCTTAGTTGAGGCGTGATAACGAAACGCCCTTCGGGGCGCCAAGTGAGTGATACCCTGCTTCCAGGAAAAGCCACTAAGCTTCAGTTGAACGAAGACCGTACCGCAAACCGACACAGGTGGGTGGGATGAAAATTCCAAGGCGCTTGAGAGAACTCAGGAGAAGGAACTCGGCAAATTGACACCGTAACTTCGGGATAAGGTGTGCCCCCGGTACGTGTAGCGCCTCGCGCGTGAAGCGGATGGGGGTTGCAAAGAAATGGTGGCTGCGACTGTTTAATAAAAACACAGCACTCTGCAAACACGAAAGTGGACGTATAGAGTGTGACGCCTGCCCGGTGCCGGAAGGTTAAGTGATGGGGTGCAAGCTCTTGATCGAAGCCCCGGTAAACGGCGGCCGTAACTATAACGGTCCTAAGGTAGCGAAATTCCTTGTCGGGTAAGTTCCGACCTGCACGAATGGCGTAACGATGGCCACACTGTCTCCTCCTGAGACTCAGCGAAGTTGAAATGTTTGTGAAGATGCAATCTCCCCGCGGCTAGACGGAAAGACCCCGTGCACCTTTACTGTAGCTTTACATTGGACTTTGACAATATCTGTGTAGGATAGGTGGGAGGCGTTGAAGTGGGCTCGCTAGAGCTCATGGAGCCGACGTTGAAATACCACCCTGATGTTGTTGAGGTTCTAACCTGGGTCCATTATCTGGATCGGGGACCGTGTATGGTAGGCAGTTTGACTGGGGCGGTCTCCTCCCAAAGTGTAACGGAGGAGTACGAAGGTACGCTAGGTACGGTCGGAAATCGTGCTGATAGTGCAATGGCAAAAGCGTGCTTGACTGCGAGACTGACAAGTCGAGCAGATGCGAAAGCAGGTCATAGTGATCCGGTGGTTCTGTATGGAAGGGCCATCGCTCAACGGATAAAAGGTACGCCGGGGATAACAGGCTGATTCCTCCCAAGAGTTCATATCGACGGGGGAGTTTGGCACCTCGATGTCGGCTCATCACATCCTGGGGCTGTAGCCGGTCCCAAGGGTATGGCTGTTCGCCATTTAAAGTGGTACGTGAGCTGGGTTTAAAACGTCGTGAGACAGTTTGGTCCCTATCTGCCGTGGGCGTTGGAAGTTTGAGAGGACCTGCTCCTAGTACGAGAGGACCGGAGTGGACGCACCTCTGGTGTACCGGTTATGACGCCAGTCGTATCGCCGGGTAGCTAAGTGCGGAAGAGATAACCGCTGAAAGCATCTAAGCGGGAAACTCGCCTCAAGATGAGACTTCCCGGGGGTTTAACCCCCCTAAAGGTTCGTCGAAGACTACGACGTTGATAGGTCGGGTGTGGAAGCGCAGTAATGTGTTAAGCTAACCGATACTAATTGACCGTGCGGCTTGATCCTATAACCTTAAGAAAGTGGTGTTTGCCCAGATATAATCATCCCATTTTTACTTCTTCCACATTGCGGTTCACGACAGGCTGGTCGTTTGCCGTAATTAAAGTTACGCTTGGCGGTCATAGCGCTTTGGACCCACTCCTTCCCATCCCGAACAGGGCCGTGAAACGAAGTTGCGCCGATGATAGTGTGTATTCGCATGCGAAAGTAGGTCACTGCCAGGCACCCATAATAAAAAAGCCCCGTTCAAACGAATGGGGCTTTTTTTGTGCGTCCAGCATGGGCGCACTCTTGCAGGTGGAAGTCCCGCCGTAAGTTGATCACAGCGAACGAAGCGAAGCGCAACTGCATGAGGGCGACCGGGTGTGGGGCGGAAGCGTGGAGCGAAACTGAGAGCCGATGAACAAGAATCGGATAGAAGGCGCTGCCGGGGCAGGGCGAGCGGGCAAGTAACCGTAAAGCTCTTGTGATCAAGGCGAGGTGGCGTAGATCCGGCGGTGGTGCGGGGAAGGAGTGCGTTCTTACCTGGGGAGGTCTCGCCTTGCGCCTGAAAGGGGGACGGTGACAGACGGTGTCGAGCCGGAGCGAGAAGTCAGCAGAGGCCGTAGTAGCTGTCAGTTGGGAGCGAAGGGCCGAACGAGGAGAAGTGTTCAAGGCCATGTCGATGCGGCAAGCAAAGCGTCAGATGCCTGCGCAAGCGGGGCGGGTGGGCGTAGCGCAGTGAAGCTGCGCGTGATCCTGTCAGCGCCGAAGCAAGCTGCCCGCGACATGAAGCCGGGGGCACAGGGTCGGTGCTGCTGATGGCGGCACTGACGAGAGAGAACTTGCAACGGGCGTTCAAGCGGGTAGAAGCCAGTAAAGGTGCTGCGGGTGTGGACGGTCTGGATATTACCCGGGGGCTCGCCATCTGGTGAGGGCGTGGCCGGCGATCCGTGAACAACTGTTGTCAGCGAGGTGCCGGCCCAGTCCGGTACGACGGGTGAGGATCCCGAAACCGGAGGGTGGCGAGCGCGAGTTGGGCATTCCGACGGTGACGGATCGGCTGATTCAGCAAGCCCTGCTGCAAGTGCTGCAACCGATACTCCATCCCACATTCAGCGAGCACAGCTACGGTTTTCGACCCGGGCGGCCTGCGCATAATGCGGTATTACAGTCTGGCCGTCGGATCGTGGTTGATGTTGATCTGGAGAAATTCTTTGACCGGTCAATCACGACATTCTGATCGATCGCCTGCAAAAGTACATCCCCGACGCTGGAGTGATCCGGCTGATCGGGCGTATTTGAACAGCGGTGTCATGAGTGATGGTGTGGTACAGGAACAGTATCAGGGGACGCCGCAAGGCGGCCCGTTGTCACCGCTCCTGGCCAATATTTTGCTAGATGAGGTGGATAAAGAGTTGGAGCGGCGTAGTCATTGTTTTGTGCGCTATGCCGATGACTGCAACGTCTACGTGCGCAGTCCGCGCGCGGGCGGGCGCAGCGTGGCTGAGGTCATTGAACGCTTGCGATCTTACCTCTTGGGATGGAAAGCCTATTTCAGGCTGGCGCAAACGCCTGGCATCTGGCGCGCTGGATGAATGGCTGCGGCATCGGCTGCGGGCGATCCAACTCAAGCACTGGAAGCGTGGCAAGACCATGTACCGGGAATTGCGGAATCTGCATGCGCCTGCCCACGTCGCGCAGCGGGTGGCGGCGAACTCGCGATGCTGGTGGCGAAACAGCGATGGCGACATCAAACGGGTGCTCACCATCGCATACTTCGATCGCCTTGGCGTACCCCGTCTCTCATGACCTCAACTTCTCAAACCGCCCGGTGCGGACCCGCATGCCGGGGTGGTGTGGCAGGGGTCGGCCTTATACTGGCTGCCCCTATGCCGATTCATGGCTGTAGTTTTTCATTCCCGCCTGCAAAAGCAGACGCAAGGCTCAACATATCGGGCCGGGGAAGGTTCAAGCGGCTTAATGCGGACATCCTAAAACGCGCTGATTAAAATTTCAACATAGAAAAAATCGGAGCCGCCTGGGCTCCTGCCAAGCGCTGCCACTTGTCGATTACGTGTGAAGTCCCCGCTAACAAAATGTGAGTAGCCCACCGTAGTATCAATGCGTTCAGTTAGCTTATAGCGCGCGCGAATATCAAAATTATGGCCGAGGAAATCCCCGCTCTGGCCGGTCACGTCGCGATTGAAACCGGGATTGCGAGTCGCGCTGGTATTGCCATCGAGAAGGTTGTTGAAACGGTCCGTGCTGCTCGCGAGCCAATACCAACTATAGCCGCCATCTATACGCAAGTCCCTGGCAGGCTGAAACTCAAGCTTTATCTTGGGCGCCTTGATATTCTCGAAAATAATATAATCATCTGCAGACCAGGGTCGTGCGAAACCGAAGAACCGCTCTAATCGATTGTTAACGTTGTCATTGGCGTTACGATCCCCGCTCGCATAGCCATAAAAACCGCTGATACGCGGTTTCCAGCCATGGTTGAACGTATAACCCGTCTCGAGGGTATAGGCGTGCGCGTCATGCTGCTCCGAGCCGTTTCTACCCAGCTGATAGATCAGGTTGAAGTCATAATCCAGGTTAGTCTTGGCTACCTTTCCATAGCCGCGCAGGGAGGGCGAGTGAATCTCACGATCGATCTGGTCCGTCTTGCTTCCGTCCTGCATGAGACCCATGTAATAAGGCTGGAGAGTGATAATGTCAGACCACTTGCGCCAATGGCCGATTGCGCCATAGAACCACTGATTCTCGATGCGCTCATCAAACGCTGTCAGCAATCGCCTGACGGGCTGATAGGCCCATAAATCAACCTCCCAATCGTTGACTTCCTGGCCCAGATTCACGCGAAAGCCTTCAAATGTGTTGGTGGTATTGCGCCATTCATTGCGCGCGATAAAACGGCGGTCCAGCGCTTCATAAGCCATGCGTCCCACCCGTAACCTGAGCGGGCGCTGCTGATTCCGATCATCGGTGCCTAACGCCTGTCTGAAATACAATTCGCCATAGCCCTGGATGAGATCGTAGTCGTTAGAATCACGGTCATCATGGGGAAACTTCCCGTTGTAGCGCCGCGAGTCCTGAAACTCGACAGCGCCGCGCAACGGATCCAGGATTTCCTTAATTCCCAGATATGCACGGGAACGCAGAAAAAATGGGTTGTCAAGAGTCAGGTCAGTGCGCCGTATGTCATTGCTACGAAACTCGTAACGGGTCCGGTGCTCAAAGCCAATATCAAGCCAAGTGATATTCTTGAATGCTTCAATCCCGGTCTTGCTCAGATTGCGCACATACCGGGGCGGATCGGTTTCCGGCTGAGTAGCGTAGCTGCTGGCGGGCATGAAATAGGTCGTGGATTTTTCGCCTTCTTCGGGTCTAGCCGGAAGTGGGGTTCCAGGTTTACCCGAAACAACAGACTGGTCCGGTGACCGGTTCGCCCATTGATAGTTATCGTCCGATGATTTGATCAACCATTTATCTGAAGCAGATGCTCCAGCTTGGATCATGTGCCGGGCTCCTTGCTGGGTTATCTCTGATTTCCTCAGCTGCTTGTTACTCTCATCCGCCTGAAGTAAGCTGACCGGCAGAGTGCTGATCGCAGATGCAAAGGCAATTCGCCAATAAAATCTCATCTTCTCTCCTGAATCGCTCCTTTGTCGCCCCTCCGGCTTTCGGTCAGGTGCTAATACTGATTGATGTTTTTGACGTCCACCTCCAATCGAATGGTCGGCGTTTTAATCACCGCTGAATCAGCGTTATCTCTAGCACCGCATTGAGGAATATTCGTTCATAAGTTATTTCCCGGCGGGGGCCTCTCTCTGGCCGAATCTTTTCACGGAGCTCTATTTGCATGACTTTGCGTCATGAACTATTACCTCGACTGAGCCATATTCGATATTACTGATGGCGTGCAGGATTTGTTGCCTGACCTCCACCGGTATCCGCTTGCCAGCGGGACCCGGCACCCTATCCTTTTTTTTCCTGACCGGTGATGTTTTTAATGGCAATCATTCTTGGCTCGCAACTGAGCGGTAAGGACAGGCGTAAAGTATCAGCAGGTTCTTATAATTTAAAATAATATATTTTTATTTGAATATATATTTTTATTATATACACGCCCCGCACGTTCTATTGACCGTGCGGCATTCATCCACCGGAATCTGCGCATCAGCCGAGCGCCCCCGTGCGGGCGTCGTTGTGTCCAGCACATTTTCAGATCCCCGAACGCATACCATCCACTGGTTGCGCTGTCCAATCTGCTTGCAATCTGGGAAAATGAACGTAACACTCGTGGTGTCTTATTATCAATACACTAGTCGTGGTCTGGCCGGGAACGCCTGGCCATCGTCCATCGTTATAGGGAAGCAGAATTAATGACAGGAACGGTCTCCAGGAAAGAGCAGCACAACGTCAATAAGCTACACAAGCGTTTAAGGCGGCTTGTAGGTTCTGCTATTGCTGATTTCAATATGATCGAGAATGGCGATCGGGTGATGGTATGCCTGTCGGGCGGCAAGGACAGCTATGCGCTGCTTGATATCCTGCGCAACTTACAGGCGCATGCTCAGGCACAGTTTGAACTGATTGCCGTGAATCTGGATCAGAAACAACCCGGTTTTCCCGAAGGACTCTTGCCGGAATACCTATCCGCTATTGGCGTGCCGTTTCGCATCGTCGAACAGGATACCTATAGCGTCGTCAAACGCGTCATCGCGGAAGGTAAAACGACATGTAGTCTCTGTTCGCGCCTGCGCCGTGGCGTTCTGTACCGGGTGGCCGGAGAACTGGGCGCAACCAAAATCGCATTGGGTCACCATCGCGACGACATTCTGGAGACTTTGTTTCTCAACCTGTTTTATGGCGGCAAACTGAAAACCATGCCCCCCAAGTTGGTGAGTGATGATGGCAGGAATATAGTCATCCGGCCACTCGCCTATTGCAAGGAGAAAGATCTGGCAGCCTATGCCGAGATCGAAAATTTTCCCATCATCCCGTGCAACCTGTGTGGTACCCAAAAAAACCTGCAGCGCCAGGCGGTGAAGGAAATGCTGCAACAGTGGGACAAGAAATTTCCCGGCAGACTGGAAATCATGTTTACCGCCTTACAGAACGTCCAGCCTTCGCATCTGGCCGACGCCAGGCTTTATGACTTCAGGGGAATAAAAGCCGAAAACAAGCCTTTCCCGGACGGTGACAGGGCTTTTGACCCGGAAACATTCGAGCCCGGGCCGGAAGATATAGCTATGGCCCCGAGCAAGGGATTTAACAGCGTTAGGCAGCCCTGAACAAGTTGATATTCAGCGCCTTGAATTCTAATAGCCATCGCAGGCGTTCTTATCATAAGAAACGCTCTGAAGAACGAGTTTTTCCTGGAATCACCGGCGTTTCCGGTGATTCTTCCTTTTCCGGGGCGGATTATGCCCCTGATGCAATAATAACTGCCCGACCTGATAGAGGTTATCCAGTGCAAACAGGGTAAACAGCTGCGCGGTATTCTTGGCCAAACCACGGTAGCGCACCTTGGTGAAGCCAAATTGCCGTTTCCATATCCGGAGCGTGTGTTCGACAATGGCACGATTCTGGCAATCGCTCGCGCTCGGTTAAGCCCTTGTGTCCAGATACTGTTGACGGCGAGCTGAGAACACTTGCAGCCCAACCTATGATGGGACGTGCTCGTGATGAACTGATGGATGGGCTTCGTAGCTTCCTGTTGGCCGTTATGTGCTGTTTTATGAACTGGTTACGGATGGCATTGCCCTGGTGCGCGTATTGAGTGCGGTTTCCGTGGTGGAATTCTTGCACCCTTATGCGCTTTCGCGAAGCAATGCATAGGATGCAATCCTTGGTTATTCATGGCATCAGCGACATACAGGCAGGCTAAGACTGCCTTTGCGTGATATTCAGCTCAACCGTCAGTCTCAACAATTCTGTGTTGGCTGCAATAGCGAATCTGTTGCCCTATCTTGACACCGCTTTGCGCCGTATTACGCCCTGGATCGGTAGCATGACAAAAGGTTCCGCCATCATGGCTGTTGTGCCCTCTGAAGGCGAGTATTTCGGGTTTACCGAGCGCGCGAAATTGAAATAATGCATTGGGTAAGGATAGGCAAGGGGACGTAGCCATCGCTTCCATTCTGCAAGAAAGGAGATGAAAATGGTAACTTACAACTCACAGATAACGCCCGAGCGGGCTAAGAAGCTGGACAAGGCTATCAGGAATAATGCTTCTGTCTTTCACGAATGGCCGAAGGGATGAACCTGATCAGATCCGCGAGGAGCACTCTCTGCTTACCGGCGATTTCGTTCGCGGTATAATCTTTCGCTTTATGGCAGGAAAGCCGGGCCTGTATGCAGGAAAAATATCATCCGCAGGAAATCGAATCGGAAGCGCAGCGGCACTGGCAGAAAACGGCGGCTTTCGAGGCCGTTGAGGTTCCAGGCAAGCCAAAGTATTACTGCCTTTCGATGTTTCCCTATCCCTCCGGCAAGCTGCACATGGGGCACGTGCGCAATTACACGATCGGAGACGTGCTGTCGCGCTACCGCCGCATGCAGGGTTACAACGTCCTGCAGCCAATGGGCTGGGACGCTTTCGGTCTGCCGGCGGAAAACGCGGCGATGCAAAACAACGTGCCGCCGGCAAGATGGACCTACGACAACATCGGCTATATGCGCAGGCAGTTGCAAAGCCTGGGGCTGGCCATCGACTGGACCCGGGAGCTTGCAACGTGCAGCCCGGATTATTACCGGTGGAATCAGTGGTTGTTTCTGCGGATGCTGGAAAAAGGCCTGGCTTACAGAACTACCGGCACTGTCAACTGGGATCCTGTCGACCAGACAGTGCTTGCGAATGAGCAGGTGATAGACGGACGCGGCTGGCGTACCGGGGCATTGGTGGAAAAGCGTGAAATCCCGATGTACTACATGAGGATTACGGCGTACGCGGATGAATTGCTGCAATCGCTGAATACCCTGTCCGGCTGGCCGGATCGGGTAAGAACGATGCAGGCTAACTGGATCGGCAAGAGCTTCGGAGTGGATGTGATCTTTCCCGCCGATACCTCGTCCGGCATGCCCCAACCACTGAAAGTTTTTACTACCCGTGCCGATACCCTGCTCGGGGCGACCTACGTTGCGGTGGCGGCTGAGCACCCCGTTGCCCTGCATGCGGCAAAAAATAATCCTGGCCTGGCTGCGTTCATTGATGAATGCAAGCATGGTGCCATGATGGAAGCAGAGGTCGCTACCCAGGAAAAGAAAGGTATGGACACCGGGTTATTTGTCCTTCACCCGCTGACCGGAGCAAAACTTCCGGTGTGGATCGCCAATTACGTACTGATGGGCTACGGTGAAGGCGCGGTAATGGCGGTGCCGGCTCATGATGAACGTGATTTCGAGTTCGCGACACAATATTCGCTACCCATCAAGCCGGTGATCAAACCTCGGGATTCTGATTTAAGCCTCCCCATGGCGCAAGCCTATGCGGAGCACGGCGTCACGTTTGATTCGGGCGAGTTCTCCGGCCTGGAATTTCAGGCGGCGGTGGAGGCGATTGCAGCAGCCCTCGAACAGAAGGGATTGGGCGAAAAACGCGTGCATTACCGTCTTCGCGACTGGGGCATTTCGCGTCAACGTTACTGGGGATGCCCCATTCCCCTTGTCTATTGCGATGCATGCGGTATCGTGCCCGTGCCGGATGATCAGCTTCCCGTGATATTGCCGGAAGATCTTGTACCGGACGGTTCGGGTAATCCGCTGGCCAAAACCCCATCGTTTTACGAGTGTTGCTGCCCTAGTTGCGGCAAGCCGGCACGGCGGGAAACGGACACCATGGATACTTTCGTGGATTCGTCATGGTACTACATCCGTTACGCCTGTACTGGCCAGGATGAGGCGATGACCGATGCGCGGGTGGATTACTGGTTGCCGGTGGACCAATACATTGGCGGCATCGAGCACGCGATCTTGCACCTCCTGTACTCCCGTTTCTGGAGCAAGATCATGCGCGATCTCGGGCTGGTAAAGTTCGACGAGCCGTTTGCCAACCTCCTTACCCAGGGCATGGTGCTGAACGAGATCATGTTCCGGAAAACGGAGACGGGACGCATCATCTATTTCAATCCGGCGGATGTGGATCTCCAAACGGACGAGCAAGGCAGGCGGTGCGGCGCACTACTGCGTGCGGATGGTCAACCGGTCGAACTGGGCGGCATCGGTACCATGTCCAAATCCAGGAACAATGGCGTCGACCCGCAAAAGCTGGTGGAACAATATGGCGCGGATACCGCGCGGCTGTTCATGATGTTTGCCAGTCCGCCTGAGCAGACCCTCGAATGGGCGGATACCGGGGTGGAAGGGGCGTTTCGCTTCCTGAAACGCTTGTGGAAACAGGTCCACGATCATGTGCAGCAGGGTTTGGGTGACGGCGCGGTGCAGAACAAGGATCCTGGCCCGGAACTCGGGCTGCTGCGGCTTCAATTGCATCAGACCATCTTCAAGGTTGGTGACGACCTCGGCAGGCGTCACACTTTCAATACCGCCATTGCGGCTGTCATGGAACTAATGAACAGTCTTGCAAGACTGCATGATTCCAGGCTGGCCGCACGCAACCTGATGCAGGAAGCGATGGAAAACATAGTCTTGCTGCTGTCGCCCATCGTTCCCCACATCTGTCACACGCTGTGGCGCGAACTCAGGCCCGGAACGGAACTCCTGGACCAGCCTTGGCCCCAGGCCGATGTGAATGCGCTGGTGCAGGATGAGATTGAATTAATAGTTCAGGTCAATGGCAAACTGCGCGATAAGATACGCATTGCCAGGGATGCGCAACCGGCAGTAGTCGAGCGTCTCGCACTGGAAAGCGATCAGGTGCGAAAATACATCCTTGATAAAACGGTGAAGAAAGTGATCATGGTACCGGGCAGATTGGTAAACATTGTTGTTTGACGATATGGGATGAAACGTGAGGACTCCATTCATGAAAAAAGTTCTACTGGTTGTATTTTGTTCTTTGCTTGCAGCTTGCGGGTTTCAGTTGCGCGGTCAGGCGGCGCTCCCATTTGACACCCTATATATTTCGTCCCCGGCAGGACATCCTATTGGTACCGATCTCCGGCGTCTTATCAAATCCGGCACCACTACCCGTATTGTTGATAATCCGAAAGACGCCGAGGCCACACTGGAAATAATCAGCGTAATGAATGACAGGCAAATCATGTCGGTGTCAGGAGGTGGAAGGGTACGGGAATTTGATTTGCGCTACCGGGTTTCGTTTCGTCTCGTGGATGCGAAGGGGGTCGAACTCATCCCCGTAGACGAGGTTATCCTGCATCGTATTCTTCCTTTTACCGACGCGCAGGTCGTGGCGAAAGAGGGAGAGGAGGCGATGCTCGTCAGGGAAATGCAAGGGGATGCCGCATCGCAGATCGTGCGGCGGTTGGGGTCGGTAAAAGTCGCGGGAGGCTGAGAACCGGCGAGTCCCGTCCAGTTCGTCCTGCCCCTACCTGTGTAGCCCGAATAAGATGCGTATCAGCCCCGATCAGCTCTCCGGCCATTTGCAGAAACAGCTTGCTCCTCTCTACACGGTGTTTGGCGAAGAGTTGCTGCTTACTATCGAGGCGGCAGATCTCGTTCGCGCCAAGGCTCGCCAGGCAGGGTATGTCGAACGAGAGATTTTCACGGTAGACCAGTCTTTCAATTGGCCGGAGTTGCAACAGCGCAGCAGTTGCCTGTCCCTGTTCGGTGAACGGCGTATCATGGACATTCGTATCCCGTCCGGCAAGCCGGGAAGCCAGGGCAGCGCGTTGATCGAGGAATACTGTCATTCCCTGCCACCCGACACAGTCACGCTCGTCACGCTGCCCAGAATCGATAGACAAGGCACCGCAACGAAATGGTTCAAGGCCCTTGAAGGCGCGGGAGTGCTGGTGCCTGTTCACGCAGTGGAGCGCGCCCGTTTAGCCGCATGGGTCGGCCAGCGCCTTGGGATGCAAGGGCAGGGCGCGGATCGCGATACCCTGCAATTTCTTGCGGATAAGGTGGAGGGGAACCTGCTTGCGGCCTATCAGGAACTCAAGAAACTAGAGTTGCTTTATCCTGCGGGGATATTGTCCTTCGACCAGGTGAAAGATGCGGTGCTGGACGTGGCGCGGTATGACGTTTTCAAATTATCAGGCGCGATGATGGCGGGCGAGACCGGCCGTTATCATCGTGTGCTCGAAGGTTTACGGGGAGAGGGTGCCGCGCTGCCGCTTATTGTCTTCACGCTTGCCGGACAAATCCGCGCGTTGATAACGATCCGGAACGGGCTTGATGCCGGGAGGCCCCTGATGCAACTGATGAACCAGGTCAGGGCATGGGGAGATCAGCAAAAACTGCTGGAAAGTGCGGCCCGGCGGCTTGGCGCCGAGCAGTTGGTGCCAGCTTTAATGCATGTGTCGAAGATAGACAGGATGAGCAAGGGTGTTGCCATGGGCGATCCCTGGGATGAATTGCTGCAGCTGGGATTGCGTTTCGCGAGGACGTCCCGGTAGCGCGACGGGGCTTCACGAGACCGCCCCGTACTAATCGCCTGGCAGGAAAATATGATGGGTGCTTAACCCAGGCTATAGCCGGGAGTTGCTCCAACGGGAGGATATCGGTTCTCGACGGTATGATGTTACTTCAGATTGAATTTCCGGCTCTCGCGCGGCAGAGCCGTACATGCCGTTAGCGTTTCCGTTCCGCGAATCGAGTTATTACCTGAATGGGGCTGTGACATGGATATTATCGACGTCAAAACTTACATGCAATCCGTTGGACGCGAAGCGCGTATCGCATCGCGAGGGGTTGCAAAGGTGGAAACCGCCGCGAAGAACCGGGCGCTTACTCAAATGGCCGCGGCCATCATGCGGGACGAACAGCAGTTGCTTGCCGCAAACGCCAGGGACGTGGAAGGCGCGGAAGCCAGAGGACTGGATGCCGCGCTAATCGACCGTTTAAAGCTTACGTCCGGGGGTATCGCCAGCATGGCGGAAGGCCTGTTGCAGATTGCTGCGCTGGCTGACCCCGTGGGCGAGATCAGCGATCTGAAATATCGCCCTGCCGGCATACAGGTTGGAAAAATGCGTGTGCCGCTTGGCGTGGTGGGCATTATTTACGAAGCCCGGCCCAATGTGACAGCTGACGCGGCCGGCTTGTGTCTCAAGGCCGGGAACGCGGCGATACTGCGCGGCGGGTCCGAGGCGATCCACAGTAATCAGGCAATCGCGGCTTGCGTAAAGGAGGGGTTGAGATGCGCCGGTCTGCCCGAGACTGTGATACAGGTCATCGAGACTACCGACCGGGCAGCCGTGGGCGAACTCATCACCATGAAAGAATTTGTCGATGTCATCGTGCCGCGAGGTGGCAAGGGCCTCATCGAACGTATCTCTAATGAAGCGCGCATTCCGGTAATCAAGCATCTGGATGGCGTCTGTCATGTTTATATCGATGACCGGGCCGATCTGGACAAGGCTATCCGCGTCGCCGATAACGCCAAAACCCAACGCTATGGTACCTGTAATACGATGGAGACCTTACTGGTGCACGAGGGCATCGCCGGGGAAGTGCTGCCTCCGCTATGCAAAATTTATATGGACAAGGGTGTGGAGTTGCGCGGTGACGCGGGTTCGCGGGCTGTCATTCCGCAAATGAATGAGGCTACCGAGGAAGACTGGTACACGGAATACCTCGCGCCGATTCTGAGCGTGAGAGTAGTCAGCGGGGTGGATCAGGCCATAGAACACATCGGCCTGTACGGATCGCAGCACACCGATTCAATCATTACCGAGGACTATAGCCGTGCGCGGCGCTTCCTGCGCGAGGTGGATTCCAGTTCCGTGATGGTGAACGCTTCCACCCGCTTCGCTGACGGGTTCGAGTATGGCCTTGGTGCAGAAATCGGCATCTCCACCGATAAAATCCACGCTCGTGGCCCGGTAGGACTGGAAGGACTGACCAGCCAGAAATTCATTGTGCTAGGCGACGGACACATCAGGCAGTAGCGTGCGTGATATTTTTTTTACACAAGGAGAACCATTTTGTTCGCTGAAAGATTGCCATGACTCAGCTTATCGAAATCAAGATCCCCGACATCGGGGACTTCAAGGACGTTGCCGTGATCGAGTTACTGGTAAAGCCGGGCGATGCGGTAGAAAAGGAAACGCCGCTCATCACGCTGGAAACCGACAAGGCGACGATAGAGGTTCCTGCTCCTCAAGCCGGTGTGGTGAAGGAGGTCAACGTCAACGTGGGCGATATGGTCTCAGAAGGGTCGCTCATACTCACACTCGAGAAAACCGGGGAAGAAAACGCTCCTCCCGCGCCAGCGGCAGAGCCGCCCAAACCGGATGGCTCAGCCACGCCTGCGCCATCCATGTCCGCGCCGGTCACACAAGAGGATGGCGGTCAGGGTGTCGCGGCAGAGCCTAACTCGCCCGCCAGAGCCGATGCAGCGCCTTCGGCGACCCATTCCCGTCCTCCCGTTTTGCATGGTGATATTCATGCCGATGTAGTGGTGCTGGGTGCCGGGCCCGGCGGCTACACCGCTGCGTTCCGGGCAGCCGACCTGGGCAGGAAAGTGGTATTGATCGAGCGTTACCCCGCCCTCGGCGGGGTCTGCCTCAATGTCGGCTGCATTCCCTCGAAGGGGTTGCTGCATGTGGCAAAGGTGATTACCGAGGCAGAGGAAACCGCGCATCAGGGAATCACTTTCGGCAAGCCCGGCATAGAAATAGACAAGCTGCGTGCATGGAAAGGGTCTGTCGTTGGCAAGCTTACCAAGGGGCTCGCGGCCTTGGCCAAACAGCGCAAGGTGGAGGTTGTGCAAGGAACGGGCAAATTCACCTCGGAGAACATGATCAAGGTGGAAACTCCCGATGGTACGAAAACCGTGTCGTTCGAACACTGCATCATCGCCGCAGGTTCAAGCGTGGCACGAATCCCCGGCTTCCCCTACGATGATCCCCGCCTTATGGATTCAACCGGCGCGCTGAAGCTGGAGGATATCCCCAAGCGCATGCTCATTATCGGCGGGGGCATTATCGGCCTGGAAATGGCAACGGTTTACGACGCCCTGGGGAGCAAGATCAGCGTAGTGGAACTGATGGACCAGTTGATCCCCGGCGCGGATCCGGACCTTGTCAGGCCACTGCACAGACGCCTCCAGAAACGGTACGAAGCAATCCACCTGAAAACGAAGGTCACCCAAATCGAGCCGCGCGAACATGGGCTAAGCGTCACATTCCAAGGTGAGTCAAACGGACACACGCCCGAATCTCAAACGTACGACCGGATTCTTGTCGCAGTAGGGCGCCGCCCCAATGGGCGTGATATTGATGCGGAAAATGCAGGCATAAATGTGAACGAGCTCGGCTTCATTCCCGTGGATAAACAGTTGCGGACCAGCGTCCCGCATATTTTTGCCGTCGGTGACATTGTGGGCGAGCCCATGCTGGCGCACAAGGCAACGCACGAAGGCAAGCTCGCAGCGGAAATCATCGCGGGGCATAAAGGGGCATTCGATGCGCGCGCCATTCCTTCCGTGGCTTATACCGACCCCGAGATTGCCTGGATGGGCCTGACCGAAACCGAAGCCGGCATGCAGGGCATCGAGTACGAGAAAGCGGTATTCCCCTGGGCCGCGAGCGGCCGCGCACTGGCGATGGGGCGGGATGAAGGCATTACCAAGCTGCTGCTGGACAAGGAAACCCGCCGCATTCTCGGAGCGGGCATTGTGGGCGTCAATGCAGGCGAGCTGATTGCAGAAACCGTGCTGGGGCGGGAAATGGGCGCGGACATGGAAGACATCGGCCTCACCATCCACCCGCATCCAACATTGTCTGAAACGGTATTTTTTGCTGCTGAAATCGCGGAAGGATCGATTACCGATCTTTATATGCCGAAGAAGTAACCTGAATCGGACCGAATTCTGCCACTCGGTCCATGATGCTTTTCACGTTCCCCCTGCCCTTGGCCGAGCTACATGCTGACCTGGTATCTTCGATACATATCCAACACTCGCGGTACATAATTTCTTGTCTCCTGAAACGGCGGAATGCGGTGCCCATATTTGATGACGTTGTTCTCACCCGCATTGTAGGCCGCTAAGGCCAGGCTGACATTGCCTCCGAACATTTTCAGCAGGTCTCTCAGGTATCGGGCGCCCGCGTGAAGATTTTGCGCGGGGTCGAACCTGTCGGTGACGCCGTATCGCTGCGCGGTTCCGGGCATGAGCTGCATCAGGCCTGCTGCCCCCTTTTTCGAGACCGCATTGGGATTGTAGGCCGATTCGGTAACAACCACGGCATGTATCAAGGCGCTTTCCAGGGCGTACATGCGGGCAACCTCTTCAATGATGGCCCCATATTGAACCTTGACGGGCGCTTCAGACCACCTGTTGCGCGGTGCGCCTTTTGCTTTCCCGGGATCGGCGCTACCATCCGCTGTAAAGGGAACATAACGTTCATCCGTGGGCACATTGCTAAAGTGTGCAATACCGTTTTCATCGGTAAACCAGTAAATTTCCGCGCTGACCGGCTGTGCCAGGCCGCACGTCAGCAAGGCTGTAATCGTGAATGCTCGTGACGGAAATTTTCTCATGACCATGTCCGGCTTCGGAGTGCCTTTGCTTCTTTCTTCGACTTCTTCATTCATTCCAGAGCTGGATTATACTCATCCCCGTGCCCAGTATATCGAATTGATTAACAACCTTTTTGTCCTCATCTCCGTGAGAGCGCGAAATGGCAGACTTACTTATCCGAGCAACAAGTGTCTTGTAGCCGGTTCTGCAGCACTATAGAAGGATGTTACCGTTCGTCCAGGTGGGCTGCGATCGCGACAAACTGCTCCACGGACAAGTTTTCCGCACGCTGTCCTGGATCGATGTTCAGCGCAATAAAATTCTCCAGCTCGAGATAGCTGCGAAGCGTATTGCGCAGGGTTTTACGCCGTTGCGAGAAAGCGGCGGCGACGATAGTCGCAAACCGCTTTTCCCTGCCCGGTTCAACCAGGGGTTGCGCGAGCGGGATCATGCGAACCAGCGCCGACTCTACCTTAGGCGCGGGACGAAAGCACTCCGGCGGAACAATGAAGAGTTGCTCCATCTCGAAGCGGCATTGCAGCATGACAGATAATCGTCCATAGTCAGGGGTGGAGGGCATCGCGACCATGCGGGCTACCACTTCCTTTTGCAGCATGAAGTGCATTTCTTGGATATCAGCGGAGAATTTGCTCAAATGGAACAGGAGAGGCGTGGAAATATTGTAAGGCAGGTTTCCCGCGACCCGCAGGTTTTTTCCCAGCACTGAGTAGTCGAATTCGAGTGCGTCGCCCGCATGTATTGTCAGTTGCTGTTGGGGAAACTCGCGCCGCAAGCGTTCGATAATATCACGGTCAATTTCCACGACATGCAGGTGTTTGAGTGATTGCAGCAAAGGCCGGGTCAGCGCGCCCAGCCCCGGCCCGATTTCCACTAGAAGATCATCCCTGTGCGGATGGATCGCACGAATAATGTCCGCTACAATCCGTGAATCCACCAGGAAATTCTGTCCAAAGCGCTTGCGGGCAATGTGTTGCATGAATCAGACTGGTATCGCCGTTAGCGAGCCAGCTTTATTCCTTGCCGCGGACACAATTTTCGGGACGTGATCCCGCATTCCGGCGGTACCAGTCATTGCGGTGAGAGCCGGTATCTAGTGGTGGTAGGCAAACAGGCCTCATTCTGGTCCGGGCTGGATTCCGCGCCAATCCTGGAATGAAGAAATTCAATGGCATTTCCTCACCCATTAACGAGTTCGTGCTGGTTTCCCGCCAGCGCCGCCGCCATTTCGATGGCCGCGACCAGACTCCCAGGGTCGGCCTGACCGGTCCCGGCCAGTTCCAGCGCGGTGCCATGATCAACCGAAGTGCGAATTATGGGCAACCCCAGCGTCACGTTGACGGCCGTGCCAAAGCTGGCGTGTTTGAGTACCGGCAGACCCTGGTCATGATACATGGCAAATATGCAATCGTATTCTTTCAGCTTCGATGGATTGAACAGGGTGTCGGCGGGCAGCGGCCCGATCAAATCCATGCCCCTGGCGCGTAGCCTCTCGAGCAACGGAATGAGGATTTCTATCTCTTCCCTGCCCAGATGGCCGGATTCACCCGCGTGGGGATTCAATCCCGCCACGGCGATGCGAGGTCTGGAAATGGCAAAACGCCTGATCAGGTCATCGTGAATAACGCTTAGTTTCCGCTCCAGCGCGGCGCCTGTGATAGCCGCGGGCACGTCCTTCAGCGGAAGGTGGGTGGTGGCGAGCGCCACCCGCATGCCGCCGCCGACGAGCATCATGACTACGTGGCTGTCTGTGCGTTGTGCCAGATATTCGGTATGCCCGGTAAACGGAATGCCGGCGTCGTTGATTACGCCCTTATGTACGGGCCCTGTGACCATTGCGCCAAATTCACCGTTAACGCATCCCTCAATGGCGCGGTCGAGGGTATTCAGAACAGGGCGGGCATTGGATGGAAGGAGTTTTCCGGGGATGGCGTTTTGATTCAAGGGCATGTGCAGGACTTGCAGGGACGGGCAGCCACTATGCCTCGGTTCAGCTTGAGTCGGGTAATCGGTTATTTCCAGTGGAAGATGGAGTAAAAGCGCGCGTTCGCGTAGCAGTTGCCGATCCACGATGACAACAACGTTGCACGGCAGGGGAAGCTGGGCGATGTGCACGCACAAGTCGGGACCGATACCCGCGGGCTCCCCGGCGGTTATCGCGAGCGTCGGCAGACTATGTATTCCCATATTTTATTTTCGTCCGGGCTTGATAGCCGGAGCTTCTGTCTATTGATCCGGCGAACAAACATTACGAACTCCATACCGGCGGCAGCGCTTCCAATAGCGTTCGAAGTACGCCACTATTGGTCTGAACTGGATTCCGGATCAAGCCGGAGCGACGAAATTCTAAGTAGTACCCCTGTGCGAATCAAAAACTTGCACGTGGGGGAAGGCATCTTTGCGGATCACGTGATGCATGAAAGGCGGCAGCTACGTGAAGGCCTATCCCCGTGCGCCAACAGCCCGGCGCCATACCCTGATTGTCCCGGTCCCGTGGAGTTGTGGTAGAACCGGCGCAGGGCTGAACGTCGCCGTGCAAATGACCGTTCCGGCTTTACAGGCACCGTTTCGCGGGGCTTGTCAGAGATCCCTTAACTTTCCTCCAGCCTGTACTCGACGTACGCACGGTCGCGCAACCGTTGCAGCCATTCCTGGAATGCTGCGTCGATTTTACGCGCCCGGAGAGCCTGGCGCGCGGTTTGACGCTGCCGCTCCTCGCTCACATCCTGGGTTCGGCGCTCTATAACCTGGATCAGGTGCCAGCCAAAGGGGGATTGAACAGGTTCACTGATTTCGCCTGGCTCAAGCGCGCTCATGGCGTGTTCGAATTCCGGGACCGTGTCGCCGGGCGAGACCCAGCCGAGATCGCCCCCAGTGGGGGCACTGGCATCTTCAGAATGGAGCTTCGCCAGTTCCTCGAATTTGGCCCCATGATCCAGGCGCTCCTTTAACTCCACTACACGTCTCTTTGCATCGGTCTCAGACGTAAGCTCACTGATCTTGATCAGAATGTGGCGGGCTTGGGTCTGATTCACCATCGTTACGGCCTGGTCCTGGCTGCGGCGATCGACCAGCTTGAGAATGTGAAAACCGTTTGAACTTTGAATCACGGAAGTCAACTCGCCGGGCTTCATCGGGGCCAGTATCTCGGCAAAATTTTTCGTTAGTTGAGCCGCAGGCCGCCACTCAAGCAAGCCACCTTCCATGGCGTCGGGGGCGTCGGAGAATTCCGCAGCCACCTGAGCAAAGTCGACCCCGCTGGCCACGCGCGCCAGAGCCGCTTCCGCACGTTGCCGCCGCATTTCAATTTGTGAGGAATCTGCCTGTTCCGGCAGCAGTATGAGCACGTGGGCAATCCGGTACTCTTCATCTTTCGTCGACGAGGATTCCTGGGTATGCAGAAAATTATCCACTTCCCCTTCGGTTACGCTTACCCGGTTGTTTACCTCCCGTTCTTTAAGCCGCACCAGGATGATTTCGTCGCGAATTTCATCCCGGAATTTACTGAAACTGAGCCCATCCTGTTCGACCGCCCTATAAAATTCCTGTAACGACATCTTGTTTTCCTGCGCAATGCGGCGCATGGTCTGGTCGAGTTCGGTATCGCTTATCGTGAGGCCCGTTTCTTTCGCCAGTTGAAGCTGGACCTGATTGAGGATGATGCGCTCGAGCAACTGTTTTTCCAGTATCTCCGGCGGGGGCGGTTCAACTCCCTGTTTCTGCAATTGCTTTAGGGTAGCTCTAAGCACCTCGTCGAGTTCGTGGCGCGTAATCACGTTCTCATTAACAACCGCGACAATATGATCTATGGTCTGGATACTGCCGGGATGGGCTGGTTGCTGGGCGATAGCCATGCCGGCAGTCAGCATTGCCAGCAGGACGGGGGGACGGAACAAAAATATCCTACCCATTCGAATAAAAGTTATGAGAAATGAAAGAAGAAGTAACCGTAAATCCGCGCTATCCCGCACGTTTTATGGACCTTCCAGCGTGCTGCTTCCCTGGCTGCCTGTCCTAAGGTACCCGGGAATGCTGCGCTGCAATACCTGTAGCGGGTTTGAGCCGATTTGCATCAAGCCGTTCAACTCAAGTTGCAAAAAAGCCGCCGTAGTTGTGCGCTGAGTGGCGGTGGTGAGATGCTGGAGCACAAACCGCAACGACCAGCAACAGGCATTATACTCAAGTCCCGCCAGCCCTTCCAGAATTCTCCGGTCCTGCAGGGAGTAATTCAGGCGCGCGACGGTTTGCCATTTTTCCGTCCATCGCCACTGGCCTGAAGCGTCAACCTGATGCAGCACGTCGCGGGTAAAACGGTAGCCGAGGTTGATTACCTTGCCGGGTTCCGGACGATAGCTCAATCCCGAACGCACCACGTCGGCCATAAACCGGGTCTGGTCGAACTGCAGACTGGTATCGGTGCTGATGGTCGGGGTAAGAAACCCGGTTACCGCAGCGATAAAATCTGGCCTTCGGTTGATTGTCTCAGGGGCATCCAGCGTAATGCGCCGGTCAATGAAGCTTAGCTGCTGGCCGACAGCGAGGCGCAACCGCTCTTTTCCCGTGCTGGATTCGAGCAACCGCGAGGTCAGCGCGAACGTAACCTGATTTGCATCATTGATACGGTCGCTACCGCTGAAGCGGTTTTCCGTCAACATCTGGGCGAAGCTGAAGTCGGTCTTGGCGGAGTCAAAATTAGGCAAATGTCCCTGCTCGCGGAATGGCACATACACATAGAACAGGCGCGGTTCTATGGTCTGGGTAAACCGTTCTCCCCGCAGTCCGATCTCGCGGTCGAATGCGACACCGCTGTCCACGCTGAATATTGGCAAGGTGCGCTCGGGGTTCGTATCTGGCGATGTTGCGGTGGCCCCCAGGTCATATCGGGTGTGGTGCAGTCCAACCTTTGGCGTGACGTAACCAAAGGCGTTGCGGAGCGGATAGCTGACGCTGGGAAAGAACACGGCGCGGTGCCCGGTAGTGAGGGTAGGATGGGAAAAATTTGTCCAGCTGCCGATGACGTTCAGGTCCATCCCCAGAATGTTGGGTTTGTTCGCGGCCAGGGAAACCTGCGGCAGGCGCCTGTAAGGGACAATAATGGAAGCAAGGGGATCCTGGATGGTCTGAAAACTCTGGGCCAGGGAGGTGACATTCAATGAGCCGTCGTCCCCGAGAGCGCGGTTGTACGACAACACACCCTGCTGCAACAGATTGGCGCGGGAGGTGAGGTTCAGGTTGTTGCCGAGATCTCGAAAATAGGCATCGTCCGAAACCCGGTTATAATCCAGCCGGCCAGAGAACCCGGCGCCCAGATACTGATCATGCCAGAACGATGTGCGCCATCGGGTCTGCTGGGTATCCCAGTCATTCGGCAATATATCCGCCAGCAAGGTACCGCTTGTGCGCTCTCCCAGATAGCGGAATTCGTTATTGAACGCGACACCGCGCTTGGACATCATGCGCGCCGAGACTGTGGCATCATAGTTGGGTGCGATATTCCAATAGAATGGCAGGGTGAATTCGATTCCGGTTCTGACGCTGGTGCCGTACACGGGGGCCAGCAAGCCGGACTTGCGTTGCCCGCTATACGAGAAATTCATCCATGGCGTATATAAAATCGGCACGTCCTTGAATGTCAGTTTAACGTTCCGCGCAGTGCCGACTTTCTTTTCATTGTCGAGTTGCAGGTCGCCCACCTGGAGGAGCCAATCGTTGTCACCGGCCGGGCATGTGGTATAGGTGGCTTGTTGCAGGCGGTATTGATTTTCGCCTTCCAATAGCAGCATATCGGCGTAACCCCGGCTGCTCGCATCCTTCAGGCGGTAGTTGGGCTGGCTCAGATGCCCGGTTGTGCTAGTCAGATTGACTTTAAGCTGCGATCCTTCCAGTATATCGCCACGCTTTTCCATGCGGACGGCGCCTTCAGCCTCTACTTCGTCCGTAAGCTGATGATATTTAAGGCGATCAGCGGAGATGAACTGGTCTCCACTCGCCAGCTCCGCCTTGCCTATTGCCTCGACTTCCTTTTCGGTGTGCCCCTGCAGGCGATCAGCAGTCACGAATACCGGCCTGCTTCTTGTAGTTTCTGTTTCTGCGCCGGGCATAGCGATTTCGGACTCGGCTTCGGGCTCAACTTTGCCGCCAAGGCGCAGCTTCGGGTCGCCTTCCTGTTCCGCGTGGCCTCGAATGCGCTCAGCTTCGGTAAGTGCGAGTCCGCCTTCAGCCGTTTCTGTTCCCGCTGCCTTCGCGGCCCCCGCACCCGGCGTCGCCAGCCTGTTCCCATCTACCAAACCTGGCACCGCGACGCCGGCCGGGGCGGTTTGCCCACCGCGCAGCTGTGCTTCACCTTCCTCAGTCGCGCGGTGTTCCGGTATGCGCTCGACCCCGCGGGACATAGGTCGCGTGTCCCTGCTTTCCGTCTTCGTGGGTGAGGAGCTAGCGGCGTTGCCGGTTGTTACCACCGGCGATAGTGTATGATTTTGCTCCGGCTGAGATCGTGCGCTTCCAGGTGCGCTCCCCGGGCGTTCAATGGGCTGGTTTTCCATATCGATTTCACCGGTTTTCTGGCGATATTGCTCTTGATCGGCTGAAATCCCGGGGCCGCTGCGCAGTTCATTCTCGCTTCTGGTCTGCGCCTCATATTCGTGGCGTCCCTGAATACGCTCCGTGTCCATGACTACTGGTTTATTATCGCCGCCTTGGGCGGTGGAAGGGGCCACCACGCGTTCGGACTTCTGCCTGGACGTCGGCGAAGACGTATCGGCACGCGCATTGCCTGTGAGGCAAAGTAAAAAAGCGCACCAGCAGAACGAGCGGGAAAGACGCGATCTCATGTAAGGATATGCATCCCGAAAAGGGCGCCATCCTTGCCCCGATGAGTTGCCTTTTTCAGGTGCCCAGGTCTCGCATCACAGGTATGCGCGCGCGACCGCACCTGGCGTATCGGATCCGGATTTGCAAAAATCGGGGGCGCCTTAAGGTCAGCCTGTAGGTGAGCCTGTAGCTCAGCTTGCCTTGATGATAGATTAACGCAGAACAAAGCCTTAAGTGTAACAAAAAACGGAAGACAAGCGATACGGAGGCTCGATACGGGGCTGTGCGCCGCCGGCTAATTTTACGCCATACTGTATCTGCTTGCGCGCGGTTTATCCATTTACAGGAGCAAGGTTTGCATATCCATATTCTCGGTATTTGTGGCACGTTCATGGCCGGAATCGCGTTAATCGCGCATGAAGCCGGCCATAAGGTTACAGGCTGTGACGCGAGCGTTTACCCGCCCATGAGTACGCAACTCACTTCGCAGGGGATAGAGTTGATCGAAGGCTTCTGCCCCGGCCAGACCAGGCTGAACCCCGATCTGTTCGTGATTGGCAACGTGGTAGCCCGCGGCAATTCGCTGATGGAGGAAATTCTTAACCGGAACCTCCCCTATGTTTCTGGCCCGCAATGGCTGCTGGAGAACATCTTGCTGGACAGATGGGTGCTGGCGGTCGCGGGTACCCATGGAAAGACGACAACCAGTTCGATGCTGGCCTGGATACTGGAATACGCTGGGATGACCCCTGGATTCCTGATTGGTGGCATACCACGCAACTTCGGCTTGTCGGCACGGCTTGGCGCTTCAGATTTCTTCGTCATTGAAGCTGACGAATACGACACGGCCTTTTTTGACAAGCGTTCCAAGTTTATCCACTTCCGGCCCAGGACTGCGATTCTTAATAACCTGGAATTCGATCATGCGGACATCTTCGAGAATCTTTCAGCGATCGAGCAGCAATTCCACCACTTTGTACGCATAATTCCCGGCAATGGCCTGATCATAACCAATGGCCGCGAGGAAAGCCTGAAACGGGTTTTGGCCAGGGGATGCTGGACTCCGGTGGAAACCGTGGGGGTGGACAACGGCTGGCAGGCAAAGATGTTGCCGGAGGGGCAGGTGGAAATCCGCTTCACAGGTAATTTCCAGGGCATATTACAATGGGAGCTGCTGGGCGAGCACAATCTCATGAATGCGTTGGCTGCCCTGGCTGCCGCGCGTCATGCAGGCGTGCCGCCGAACATCGGCGTTGCCGCGCTGGCGCGGTTCCAAAACGTCAAGCGCCGCATGGAAATTCGCGGTGTATGCAAAGACATCACCGTATATGACGATTTCGCGCATCATCCGACGGCGATTCGCACAACACTTCATGGCTTGCGCAACAAGGTTAGGAGCGGGCGTATCATCGCTGTGCTGGAACCCCGTTCCAACACAATGAAAATGGGGGTGTGGAAGGACAGCCTCGCGGATAGTCTCGCCGCGGCGGACCTGGTGTTTTGCTATACCGCAAACCTGGGTTGGGACGTAAAATCCGCTTTAGCGTCCCTGGGCGCAAGAGCCGAGACTTGCGATAGCCTGGAGCCGCTGGTCACGGCTGTCGCAGCGACGTGCCACCCCGGTGACCACGTGCTTATCATGAGTAACAGCAGCTTTGGGGGCATCCACGAAAGACTGCTCAAGGCGATAGACGAGCGGCCCCGAAACGATCAGGCATAATGTTATCCGCCGTGCCAAGGGTGAACGCTCGCGCTGCCGCTGGGCAATCTGGACAGTGACGACAGTGACTAATATAGAAAGGGTTCAATCGTCCCGCAGCTCGCACTGATCCATTGGCCGGTCATATCAACCTGATCGTTGATGGGCTTGCCCTGCAGCGTGCCATTGAATTCGGTTTGTCCTGTGAAGCTCTCTGGATTCGTAAAGGTTCCTTCCGCGGTTCCGCTGCCCTCCAGACGAGGGTTCGCGCAGACAATATCCATTTTGTAGCCATTTTCCGTCCGGGTCGTGTTTTTAACGCTACATCCGATATGTTCCTGGTGAAAATATGCCGGGATTTCCTGCTCGGCCATTTGCTGGGTGACGCAGACTTTGGATATTACTGCTCCATTCTGGATCCTGGGCATATCGATTCCGTGCTGCTCAGCCAGGCTTGTCAGCATTTGCATTTGATCCGGAGGAATGTGAGGAACCATGGCCAATAAAAGTGACGTGGCCGTTACTTCCCATAATCCGGGGCGCACTGGAATTTTATCTGCAGAGCCTGCCGATGATGCCAGGAGCAATAACGCTATCGAAAGAACAGTTTTATTCATTGAAGCTCCAAAAGGTTGGCTGACAGGACCTCGTTTTCAAGCAAGTAATCGATCAGGCAAGTTTTGGCCATTATCGCTTGAACTTGAAGTTCGATCGAGGTAGTTTAAGATAGTTTCGGCTGTGCAGGCCTCTTATCCTCAACGCGGGCGTACCGATATTCCGGCCGGAACAAGATGGACGGCTTCTTACATTCTTATGGAACTGCCCAAGAGGTCGACGGGCGCGCCCTCGCCGGCAGGCGCCAGCAGTAACGTATACGTCCGACGCCAGCGCAAGCAGTGGCCGGGAACCGAAGCCGATGTAGATATCGTTTTTATTGGAACAAAACAGGAATCCGAAATGAAAAGGAGAGCCGAATGATCAAGTTGCGGACACATACTCAGGTTTTTGCCGCGGTAATGACCTTACTCTGCGTGTCAGGGATCACGTGGGCTGGCATGGGCGATAGCGAGCTTATTACTGCGGCTGAGAACGGCCATGTGGCCCGGGTCAAGGCGCTCCTCGCTACCAAAGCTAATGTGAATGCCAAGGGGGAGGATGGCGTCACACCGTTGATAGCAGCATCCCGGAACGGTTATGAAGAGGTGGTGCAAGTACTACTTGAAGCCAAAGCCGATGTAAACGAAAAAACAAGCAATGGCAGCACAGCGCTGATGCAGGCATCGCAAAAAGGCCATCGGCAGGTGGTGCAAGAGTTGCTCGCGGCCAAGGCTGACGTGAACGCCAGGAGGGCAGACGGAATCACCGTATTAATGCAGGCTGCGCAGGAAGGGCAGGGGCACATAGTACAGATGCTGCTCGCCGCCGGGGCCGACGTGGATGCCCAGCTGGATAACGGCGCCACCGCGTTGATGCTGGCCGCGCAGATTGGCCACAAGGGAGTGACGCAGGCACTGATTGCCGGCAACGCAGATGTGAATGCGAAAGCCGGAAACGGTGCTACGGCTCTGATGCTGGCGTCCAAGTATCGTCACCAGGACGTGGTAAGGCTCCTCCGCGAAGCGGGCGCAAGATAATCGCCCGTGACTCCGGGCCATACTGCCCGGACCCGCTTGGGGCAGTGGCAATGCGCTGCCAGGGTGCGACACCGTGTCAGGCTTGCTTTCCTAACCAGCTGTCCACGCAAGGTCGTACTGTTCCGGAAAAGGACCTGATTTGTAATCGATAGGGGCTTTCGCCTTGATATTTTTGCGAGCCAACACCTGACGCACCATCTCCGGGATCATGACCATGCCGACGTAGCGCCCCAGGCATTCGTGACTGCCGAAGCCGAAATGGAAATAGTTATACCAATTGCGCTGCGGAATAAAGTCATCGGGCGAGTCGAACGCGCGCTCATCAAACATCGCCGACAAGGTTACGGGCAGGACGTAGGTTCCCGCGCGGAGCACGGTTTCATGCCCCGTGCCCTTGGCGGCAGTATAGTCACTGGCGCACGTGCGAAACAAGTAGGGAGTAATCGGGACGAAACGCAGGGCTTCCCAGACTATACTATCGAATTCGGCGGTTTCCGGCTGTTGAGCAGCAGTGGTTGCCTTGCCTAGCCATTCTGGGCGATCCAGCAGATATTGAATGACCTGGGCAACCGCTTGGGAGGTTGTCTCGATGGCGCCAATCAAAAGACCGCCGGCGTTAATCCCCAGGCGTTTGATATCAAAATCCAGTCGTTTGGGATAATCGGTGCGCAACATTCTCGTTACGATATCGTCTTCAAGCCGCACGAGGGTCGAAAAGGTCAGCTCCTCGGCTTTTACCTGCAACGTGCGGCGAGCAATAAGCTCGACTATGAATCTGCCAAGTTCCTTGGAAGTTTCGTTGTGGCGTTCGATGACGTACTGGGACTTTTCCGGGGCCAGGGCGTCAAAAGGATGGTTATGAAACGTATCATATTGGTTCCAGTAAGACCACTCGATCAGATCACGCCGTTTCGCTCCGGTTAGTCCAAAATATTCTCGCACGAGGGTGGCCGGCACCATGCGGCAATAACTGTTGACTACTTCAATACTGCCAGTGGCGTTGTTGAGTATCTCGTTAGAGATATTGCCCACCATCTCACGAACCGCGGGGAGGTCATCGCGATTCAACATGCATTGCATAAGCGATTTCTCGCGCGTGTGGAGGGCGTCGTCGTCGTGCATCATCAGGTAGTTGCCCATTTTTGGCGCATACGGCGCGACTGTGAATACCTTGGGCATGTAGAGTACTTCCCTGACATCATCGAAGCGTGTGACCAAGGTACACTTGGGCGTTACGAGTATCGGCCGTTTTCCGCGCAACTCCTTGAAAAAGGGTAACGGTTCGCTATCGATCCAACGGCGAACCAATGCAAATTTATCTACATCGGCTGCCGCGTCGTACTGCTCGAGGTAATTACTTGTGCTTGCATTCATCTGCGTCTCCCCTGGATTTTTGTTTGTGGATATCAAAATTGCAACTGTTCAGGATTAAAGGGTCTTCATGTATTCGAGCAGATCAAGACGGTCTTCCCTGGACATGGGATACAGACACTTTTCTCTGATGGATGCATCCAGATCCTCGTCTTTAATCGTCTCGTCCATACACTGGTCTTTGGTTTTCTGGTCTACGGGTCCATCAGACTCATCGGCCATGCGCCTGGTCCCGTATTCGTGACCAGCATTACTATTCCCCTTGGTATGGCCTCCCCTGTCATCCTTGACACCCTTTGTATTAAACAGGAAGCCTCCGTAGCCGCTACTCTTGAAACCGACTTTAACGGGATCGAACTCACGCGAGCCGACTTCAAATTCATCGGGCCGGTATTCACCGTCTTCCGGGTCGCCCGGACGTTTCTTGGGCAGCAATAAATCATAGAGCGTAGGAACGGAGCCATTATGAAGATAAGGCGCGGTGGCCCAGATACCGTTTAGCGGCCGCGCCTTATAGGATTTCAATGAGGCAACCGGGTTGGCCGTGGTGTCGGGATCGTAATCGCCGTGCTTGATGGAAGTTTTGATCTGATTATCCCGATAGCCAGTCGCCAGATTATAGGCCCACTCGGTCCAACGCTGTAAAAACCACTTGTCCGGTTCCGGAGTAGCAACAACACCTATGGTTGCTTTCGTCAGCAGCGCTGAAACCGGTGCTCGCCGGTCAAGCAAAATGTCACCGACACTGACGCTCACATAGCGGTTGCGTAGAATTCCCGAGAAACCCTGGTGGCTTACGGCGTTCTCGGCCATCTGGAGATCGGTGCCCGCATCGCTTGCTCTCGACATATGTGCTACAACGCGTCGGTCGGGGTCGTCGCGCAGAATTCTGGCATGACAACTCACGCAATGCTTGTTGAACAGCGACCTCCCATTCGAAAGACGGCTCTTGTCGAGGGGCGGAAGAATGTGCTCCGGCCACAGAGGCGATTGCAAATGCCATAGACGCGATTCGATTCGGCGCAGGTTAAGGACGTTCACCGAAGAGTCGAATCGGATATGCTTACCGTAAAAACCCTGACCGGTAATTAAAGCAGCTAATGAGAATCCTTCGGCTTCCGCCCAGTCTAGCGTGCCAAAAACACCGATGGCTTCGCCTGCATTGCGCGCGATTGCTTTCAGCCCCGAATTTTCCGTGAGGCCGTTCCACTGAACATAATCATGCTGAGGGGTATCCCATAGAAACGGGTAACTTACCGGCGCATTGGCTGGATTGAACAGTTTCTTCCGCAGGCGCCCGAGAGACTCCCATTCCTTATTTCTGCTCAACACCTTCAGCAGCTGGCCCATTATCTGGTCACGTTCGACCCCGCTAAGGACGCTATCGCCATCGTGGCTCAGGATCGACTCCAACTCTTCCTCGCTTATGGCCCCCTCTCTTATAATCCGGGGATCGCGCAATAATTCCCTGAGTTCTCTGGCAGTAATGATGTGTTCGAGAACGCGGTTGTATATGCGGCCGAAGGCGTCCAGCCGCGCGTAGCCGTAATGGGTGGTACTGTAGTTGATTGTAATGTAATTGGCGAGCCGCTCCGTGTGCCGCTTGAGGTCATCATTGACCTCTGCTTCAGTCTTGTATTTTCCCCTTGCCAGCACGTTTTTTACAAACCGGTTTCGAATCTCCTCATTCTCCAGGGTCGCTTTCAAGGCCCGAACGAGATCTGCCATGAATGTTTCCATGTCAGCGGCGGCGGGTCCGCCGTCGATCCGAACACCCTTTCCCCGATAGTTTATTTGCCCGGTGTGACAAGCCGCGCATGTAAGGCCGATATACTCCTTACCCTTATAGGTATCCTTGACAAAGCCGACCGGCAATGCGTCAGGATTACTGGAAGTAGCCTTCTGCGGCAGATAGCGGTAGCGATTAATATTCTCATTGGATCGGAACGGCTCGCCTCCGCCTCTTTTCTCCAGTGCCATGAAAAAATCGTAGGGCATCATGTTTGATCCCTGCGTTACGGTATAAAACCATAGACTGTCGGCAGGCGACCAGTTCTGGCTGGGGAGATACTCTACTGTGTCGAAGTGATCGCCAAAAACGTCCTGCTTGACCGTGTCCGCGCCCCGTTCCGGATCAGTGTCGAGCGATGCGCAGGCTGGCAGGAGCGCGACCAAAAGAGCAACGACAGGAATAAGAAATGTGCGGTGGTTGTCCAGCGCCTCAGAAGATTGTTTCACAGTACCCCCTTTTACCGAAATTGAACGAACATGGAGCAAGAGCGGAATTTTCAGTTCATTATAGTTTATTCCTGCCGAATGTCTGGAAGGGCAAAAAGCGTCGCTACCGATGAGGTCAAGTAGGTAATCTACGGTCGTCCAGAAAAAAGAAGCAGCCTGGAAACGGTATAAACAGAAAATGGGACGATTGAATGTTCGGGAATTGCTCCGTTCGGTGATGACGTGTTCCGGAAGGTGCGACAATTTGCCACATTCCCAGGCTTGGCGAAATCGATTATTCTGGTTTTCCTATCGGACGGGGGAGCACGATGCGTTTGATGTATGTGGTGCGGCTTTTTGCAGTGCCTTTTGTTCTATGTGTCGCGGGAGTTGCATCGGCGCCTGCGCTGGCTAATCATCCCGATCCGGCAGGCGAGAACAATTCCAGGGAGGCCAGGCCTTTCGCAAAGGCGACGCTGGCGGTGGGCGCGACCCTGGATCCGCAAGGGCGGTTATGGCTGGCAAGAGTAGAGAATCAACGCTTGCTGGTTTCCTGGTCAAAGGATAACGGTAACGTTTTTTCCAGCCCGGTGGTAGTTACGCCCGAGCCGGAAGACATATCTGCTGACGGGGAAAACCGTCCAAAAATTGCGGTTGCGCAGGATGGCACGGTACTCCTTACCTGGGTGCAGTCCCTACCGCAGAAATATTCCGGTAATGTGCGCTTTTCGCGTTCGACTGACCTTGGCCGGACATTCTCCCGGCCAATCACCCTGAATGACGATGGCCGAATCACTAGTCACCGGTTTGATTCGCTCGCAATCGACGGCACTGGCAGAATGGTGGTTGCATGGCTGGACGCGCGCGACCGGGATGCGGCAAGAGAGAGAGGCGAGAAGTTTTCCGGGGTATCGGTTTATACCGCAAAATCCTTTGATAATGGGGCGAGTTTTGGTGCGAACCGCCGGTTTCAAAAGCATACCTGCGAGTGCTGCAGGATTGCCCTGAGCTGGACCAAAGAGGGGCCAGTGGCCTTCTGGCGGAATATTTTTGGTAGCAACACGCGCGACTTTGCGATTGCGAATTTGGACAAAGGCGGCGTGAGACGCGCCACGTATGACGAATGGCAAATTGATGCATGCCCCCACAATGGAGGAAGCATAGCTGGCGACCGTCAGGGACAATTGCACCTGGTATGGTTTACCAATGGTACGGCACGCCAGGGCCTGTTCTACAAACGTATTGGCGGTGATTGGGAATCAAGGCCAATGCCTGTCGGCAATGCTGAAGCCCAGGCCAATCATGCTGCGCTGGCCGCGATGGATAATACCGTCGTCCTCACCTGGCGGGAATTCGATGGACAGGTTTATTCCACACAGATGATGCATTCCAATGACGGTGGCACCACCTGGAGCGAACCGCTTCGTCTAATGGAATCCGCCGGTGCAACCGACTATCCCGTGCCGCTGATCGATGGCGAGAAGGTCTTGATAGTTTGGAATACCGCAAAGGATGGCCTGCGTATTCTGCCGGTTGAACGCATTACCGCGCGACGCTCAAACTAATCGGCACTGCCCTGCAATACAAGGACACGGCAAACCCGCTGCCTAGTGGTTTGGTATGGATTGGCGGGCGAGAAACAAAAGACAAATAATGAAACCAGTTCCTCTCGCTTTTCTTGCCGGTCTGCTCTGGGCTTCTTCAGCCTTTGCGACCGATGAGCCGGGCCGATCAAGACTCCAACCGGACACGAATCTGACGAACCTCCCTAAAGGGGAGTACCGCGGCGAGCAATTCCCGGATGCCGATATCATCACTGAGCCGGGCATGAAGGCCGGCAAAACAATCGCAGTGAGGCAGAAGCCCGATCAGGTCGTGGAACCAGCGGTTCCGGCGAGTGTATCGGCGGGTGCTGACGAAAAGGAGCCGCCGGAGACGGCCAGCCCGGCCGAGGCCCATGATAAGAACACGGCTAAACAGCCGCCAGCCAAGGTGCAGGAAACCGTATTCAAGGAGATGGTCGTGACGGGGGAGACCGAACGTGACTCGCACTACCCATCACCTTCCACTCGTGTGACCCGGGCACAGATCGAACGACAAAATGCGCAAACGACGGAAGAAGTGCTCAAGTATATGCCCAGCCTGCAAATCCGTCAGCGTTATGTGGGCGATCCAAACGGTGTCCTGGGTATCCGGGGCGCGGACATGTTCTCGACTGCCCGCAACATGGTCTACGCTGACGGGTTGCCGCTGCATAATTTTCTGCAGGCATCCTTCAATGGTGCGCCGAGGTGGTCCCTGGTGGGCCCAAACGAAATCGATTCCGTGGATATCGTTTACGGGCCCTTCTCCGCAGAATATAGCGGCAACTCCATCGGTGGCGTTGTCAACATAAAAACTCGCATGCCCAGCAAGCAGGAGTTCTACGTCGAGAGCAGTCTTTTCATTCAGCCTTTCAAGATTTACGGACCCGATAAAGGGACATTCATAGGAGACCGGCAATATGTCTCCTACGGCAACAGGATTCAGGATAAGTTTACCGTGTTCTTGGCCTACAACCGCCTTGAAGCGCAGAGCCATCCGCAATCTTACTTCATCGATAATACGGGGTTATTGGATGTACCCGGAGGAACGCCCGTGACCGGCGGTATCCGTACCCCCGATACCCGCGGTACACCCAGTATCATCTATGGCGACACCGGGCCGGAAAAAGTGAATACGCACTTGTTCAAAGGCAAATTCGGCTACGATATCACTCGAGATCTGCAGGCCATTTTTACGGTGGCTTACGAGGATCGGACGCGCAACCAGAACCACACCCGCAACTACTTGAGCGGCACAACCGGAGATCCTTACTGGGGAGGGGGGGTAGTACCTTGTTGTGTCCCCGGTGATGCTTCCCTTGACGGTACCCGTTTCGATGTGGTGCAACGCGGTTTTGGCGGTAGCCAGGACAAGCGCGAGACGCTGAATCTTGGCTTGCAGCTTCGTGGCGCATTGACCCCTACCTGGGACATAGATTCCACTATCAGCCATTTCGACGTCCTGAAGGACATACGCGCCTCGGCCTTTTTCAATCGAAACGACCGGGACAATACCGGCGCCGGACAGATTCAGGATTTCAAAAAATTCAGTTGGCTGAATTATGATCTCAAGCTAAGCACGCCGGTATTGCTCGGCAACGAAAAAGTATCGTTTCTGGCCGGATATCACTTCGATCAATACAACTTGAGTTTCCGGCAATATTCTTTGCTCGACTACGGCACGATGACTCGAGGGGCATTGCAGGCAGGCCGGAACAACGATGGTCAGACTTCGACGCACGCAATGTTTGCTCAATCCGCCTTTCGTTTTTTGCCGGGTTGGGATGTTACTACAGGCTTGCGTCAGGAATGGTGGGCGGCCTCTAAAGGGGTTGTCGGAAGTACTCCGGTGCCAGACCGTGATGAATCGGCTCTTTCTCCAAAAGTATCAGTTGGTTATGAGCCTGGACAGTGGAAATACCGCTATTCGTTTGGTCGCGCCCATCGGTTTCCGGTTATTGCCGAACTTTATCAATCTATAGGTTCTCCGACCCAAATAATTCAGGCGAATGCTCAGCTCAAACCCGAGAATGGCGTGCATCACAACTTCATGATCGAATACGGGTTGCCCAAGGGCTACGTCCGGCTAAATGCTTTTCGCGACGACATCAAGGACGCGATCCAGCAAGTACAAACCGTTTCAGGTGTAGTCACAACAAGCGCATTCCAAAACATTGATCAGACTAGCACGACGGGTGTCGAGCTAGTCTTCGACCAACGCCGCATCCTGGGGTCCAAATTTGACTTTATGTTCAACGGTACCTGGATGAATGCAAAAGTGGACAAGGGTCCATTCATCAACTTTACAGCGCCAAATCATCCATTGCCAACTGATCCAAACGAACCGGGGCCGGACAGTTTCAATCTGACGGGTAAACAGCGCATCCGGCTGCCTCACTGGCGAGCGAATTTTTTTACCACTTACAACGCCACTGAGGCGTGGGACATCTCGCTGTCCGGTCGTTACACCAGCGATTCCTTCAACGATCTCGATAACAGGGATCATGTGAACAACGTATTCGGGGCACAGAGCGATTTCTTTTTCATGGACTTCAAAACCAGCTATCGCCATAAATTCCAGAACGGCTTGAGAAGCCGTTTTTCGTTCGGGATTAGCAACCTGAACAACGACAAGGCCTACGTTTTTCACCCCTATCCGCAACGTACCTACCTTGTCGAGGCAGCATTCAGCTATTGAGTCCGCGGAGTCTCCAACCACAGGGGGCGTCAACCTCCGGCACGGTCACTTACTCGAACAGATTGATTATTCCATCCAGTCCCACATGATTAAGCGCATAAGTTGCCTTCTGCTGAACGATAGGCTTGGCGTGATATGCGACGCTGACGCCGGCGGCTTCCATCATGTCAAGGTCGTTGGCCCCATCGCCGATAGCAATGACCTGTTCCCGTTTCAATCCAAGCTCTTCGCGTACTTTGTTCAGCACTTCGGCCTTGCCCCGCGCTCCCATGATTTCCCCCAGCACTTTACCGGCAAGCTTCCCGTTCTCGATTTCGAGCGTGTTGGCAGCAGCATAATCAAAACCCAGTCTTGATTTTATTCTGTCGGTAAAAAACGTGAATCCGCCGGAGATCACCATCGTTTTGAGTCCGGCCAATTTCATCTGTAGCAGCATCTTTTCCGCGCCGGGGCTCAACCGGACGCGTTCATCGTATACTCGTTGCAGTGCATCCTCCTCAAGGCCCCGCAGCAGGACGGTCCGCTGCCGCAAGCTCTCGGCGAAGACTATTTCGCCGCGCATGGTTCTCTGGGTAATTTCCGCTACTTGCGCTTTCACGCCTTGCATGTCGGCTATTTCGTCGATCGATTCGATCGCAAGCAGGGTTGAATCCATGTCCATTGCCACCAGACCAAAGCCGGTAAGCCGCACCATCGGTTCAACGAACGCGAAGTCCAGTTCAGCCTCTGCGCAGTATCTGGCTACGTGTTCCCGCCGGTCCGCGTTTTTTAGCCGGAAAGCCTGACCCGAAATGCGTTCGATATGGTTGGCGCCGGCGAGTTTTGCCAGTTCGCGCAGGTCGCTGTTCTGGATTTCGATACCTTGTATGATCAGATTCATATGCCGCCCGATTGATTGTATTGCTAAGAATGCCGTTGGATCACATGCCGTGGTCGATGACAGTTTACGAAATGGAGGATGAATGCGTTCTTCAGCGGAGACGGAAAGTACGCTTCCTCAAATTTTTGCAGATAGTAGCGGTAGTTCACCCCACGGCACGCCGCCCGGAGCATATTCTTTCGATAAGCGGTATTTTTCCACCGCCGCGCCTATTTTGCCAGCAATCGCCGCCGACTCCCAATCGAATCTCTGCAATACCCGGGTTCGGGATGAAATGGGGCTTACCAATGCACAACCGGAATATAATCTTGCCTCGACTTTTCTTGCGGTGTCCAGAATGGAACGACTGAAAACAGGCCAATTTTCATGAGTGACCAGCTTATCATCGGAACTCCGCTCTGCCCCTCCGCTACAAGGGTCATGCTGCTCGGCAGCGGTGAACTTGGCAAGGAGGTTATTATCGCACTGCAGCGCCTGGGCATAGAAACGATTGCGGTGGACCGTTATCCTAATGCCCCGGGGCATCAGGTAGCGCATCGCGCGCATGTAATCAATATGACGGATGGTGTCGAACTGCGCAAATTGGTGGAGCGCGAGCGACCACATATCATCGTACCCGAGATTGAAGCGCTAGACACGAGCATGCTAATGGAAATCGAACGCAGGGGGATAGCCCGCGTTATTCCAACAGCGCGTGCTGCGCAGCTTACCATGAACCGGGAGGGAATTCGCCGGCTGGCGGCGGAAACACTGGGTTTGCCTACTTCCTCGTATGCTTTTGCCAGTTGCCTTAAAGAACTGCGACAGGTAATCGAAAGTAGTATTGGCTACCCCTGCGTCGTGAAGCCGGTGATGTCTTCTTCTGGAAAAGGCCAATCGAAAATCAATAATGCGGCAGAAGTGGAAGCGGCCTGGAACTGTGCCGCCAACGGCGGCAGGGTCAACCAGGGACGCGTGATCGTCGAGGGCTTCGTTCCGTTTGATTATGAAATAACACAACTCGCCATACGCGCGCGAGGCTCGAGCCGCATAATTGAAACGTATTTTTGCGAACCTATCGGTCACATCCAGATTGATGGCGATTACGTCGAAAGCTGGCAGCCGCAGGTAGTGCCGCCCCTGGCATTGCAGCGGGTCCGCCATATTGCCGAACAGGTTACAGGCAACCTCGGGGGGCTGGGCGTCTTCGGCGTGGAACTGTTTGTCAAGGATGAGGAAGTCTGGTTTAGCGAGGTCAGTCCGCGGCCGCATGATACTGGCATGGTAACGATGTGTAGTCAGATTCAGAACGAGTTCGAACTGCACGCGCGCGCCATACTCGGCCTAACAGTGAATACGGACCTGAGGGCGCCTGGAGCGAGTGCGGTGATTTACGGGCAACTGGAAGACCGGGCTATCGCTTTCACTGGAGTGGACGAAGCTTTGCGCGTACCGTTAAGCGATCTGAGACTGTTCGGCAAGCCGCGGTCTCTCGTCAAGCGCCGCATGGGGGTGGCGCTCGCGAACGGAGTTGATACCGTTGAGGCCAGGAAGCGTGCCAATCTCGCGGCCAGCCGGGTTATTCCCGTCACAAGCGCGGCTGATTGAAATTGAATTCAAGCACCGTGCTGCTCGCTCCGTTAGTTACTTAAGATGTCCCCTCCGTGGAAAGGGCGGAGTGCATTTTACTGACGAGACTGGATCAGTGTTGACGTGGTTCGTAAACGGAAGGACCCACGGTTTCGAGTAAACGTGAATTGCGCAGTACCCGCAGTACCGATAGGGCCCGGTTGTATTGACAAGGATTATCAGGACGGGAGTTAGTCAGTAATGGGATTATTGAAACGATCGGTAAGGTTTTGCAGCTCGGTGAATATCCGGTGGCACAAATGCCAGGCTGGATAATTCTGCTGTTTCTGGGCCTGAGCATCATGGGATGTGCGGTTTCTCCAACCCTGCATTCACCCGGGGCAGAGACCCTTACGTCCCTTTTAGAGCCCCTGGTGAGGAAGCCTTACGAAATGGAGCATAAACAGCTTCTGGCGGAAAAGGAGGCGCAGCAACGGGAAATCGAACGCCTGCAGAAACTGCTGGCGGAGAAGGAAGCGCAAATTCGCAGTCAGCAGGTCCAGCAGCATGAAAAGGCGAAGCAGCTACAGGAGACTACCAGTCAAGCTGCCCATGCCCAGGTGAAGCTACGGCGGCTGGCTACTCGTCCCGCCGCTGCATCGGCTATCGCGGAAGTTGAAATGGTGATGGAAGACCTGAAATCGTCCTCAATCGCAGAGGGCGAACAAGTATTGCAAACGCAGGCCCAGCGTTTGCTCAACGCCGCCACAGCGTTGTATGCGGAAGAAAATTATGCCAGCGCCGTGGATCATGCCGCTCAGGCCCGTGAGTTTGTCGATATGGTAACCGGCAACCGGGGCCGAAAAAACCCTGACCAGGTCACGATTGCGTTGCAAGTTCCCATTCCGGTACAGGCGGCGAACAACATTAATCTTCGACAGAAGCCGGGTTTAAGGGCCCCTGTACTGACGATATTACAAAAAGATTCCCTAATGACCGTTGAGGCTTATCGAGGCGATTGGCTGCAAGTCATTACAGCGGAGGGGCGAACAGGATGGGTGTCGAATACGTTGGTAGAGGCGCAGCTGGGCAAACCGAGGAGCGCGGAGGAATTTTAGAACAACCTATTGAGAAACCACACTTAGGGAAGCCTTGAACAAGTTCTCCGCAGAGCACGTTACGGTAAAATTGGGATAATCCAAAGGTGCGCGCAAGTGATAGTTCTAGCACGCGGAGTATGCCCGATTGCGGCCCGCGCGCTTAGCCTCATAAAGCGCGGCGTCTGCTCGTGCGAACATCAGTGTAGCGGTGACGTCATCTGGTTGGGACTCCACGATTCCTATGCTCACTGTTACTACGATTGATGACCCGTTAACAACGTATCGCATATCCTCCACCTCGGAGCGAATCCGCTCTGCGGTTTTCAGCGCCGGTTCCGCCGAGGTTTCAGCCAGGATGATAATGAACTCGTCGCCACCGTAGCGCGCCGCAAAGTCGATACTGCGGATCGACTGAAGAAGTATGTGAGCCACAGCCGTGAGGATTTCGTCCCCGGCGACATGGCCGCACGTATCGTTGATCGTCTTGAAGTGATCGATATCCAGCATCAGTAACGTAAATGGCCGTTCACTGCGGTTGAACCGTGCGAGCTGATCGGTCAGTATTGAGTCAAGCTTGCTGCGGTTATACAGGCCGGTCAGGCTGTCGGTGATGGAAAGCCTCGCCAGCATCTGATTCTGCTGATGCATCGCTTCATTGGCGGCCATGATTTCGGCATGGGTGCGGCGCAGCCGATCCGCCATCTCATTGAAAACCCGTGTAAGATGCCCGAGCTCGTCATTACGCGCCGCGTTTAACCTCACGTCAAGATCGCCGCCGGCAATGCGGTCCGCCGCGCGGATCAACCGTTGTAACGGCACAACGATCGAGCGGCCCAGGTGGAAGGCCACAGCCGCCACGATTACAACCATTGCCGCGACCAGCGCCAGAAAGATATTGCGCAGCTTTATCCATGTGCCATATACCTCCGCACGATCGCGTTCCGCCAATATTGTAATGGAGCGTTCCGTCACTACGTCCGCCAATCCGATGACGTGCTGGTGTGTTAATCCCTGAAAGGCCATGGAACTTTCAGGCTGCGCGCCAAGGCTCCGCAGCAACGCCGCATCAAGTTGCATTAATTCGCGGACGTTGGCGCTGCTGCTGACAAGAGTCCTGCCCTCTGAATCAAGCAGCAGCACTTCTCCCGGGGGGGGCGATTTTTTGCTTTTCAGATGGGGTTGCATGTCCCGCAAGTCGAGTACGGCGACCAATGCGCCCATCAGCACATCGCCGTATGACAATACGGGAACTGCGATACTCAGCGTCGCGGTGGCATACCGCTCATTCCAATGCGGGCCTGCAATCACACGCTTTTGCGGCCAGTTGTTCGGGATCGTGATGGAAGCCGGTGCATCCGCGCTACTGGCTACGATTTCCCCGGCCGCGTTCACGACAGTCAGCTCAAGTATTGTATCGAGCTTTTCCTGTACTGAACGGAGATAGTGAGACACGGCGGCCGGACTTTTGCCGCGCGTGTCCGCTGGCCGGTCAGCGACTGTTAAACCCCCTATGATCACGCTGGATGCGGATGTTACCTGTACCTCGTGTACGCGCTTTTCGATCCAAAGTTCTATCTCTCGGCGAGCATAATTCGTAAGAGTGCGAAGCTCGCGTGTCACGTTATCGCTGATTTGCGCTTCATTTTGCCGGAATGACAGAATTCCCAGACCTAGTGACGGGATAAGCGTGGCAAGGATGGCGAATACCAGAATTTTGCTTTTAATGCTCTTGAACACAATCAGGATATCGTTTCTAGAAACAAAAACAAATTAACGGAAGAGACCCTCGCCAACCGTTGCCAGCTTCTTTAGCAGCAAAAACATGCGGGGATCTGTAATAGACGTTAACGGCCCTTCCGGCCGTTTATTCAGCGCATCAGATGCCAAAACTCAGGATTGTCAGCCATTCAACTCGGTGATCAGCCGCTTTATTCGGAGTACTCGTTCGCCGATACTAGGGAGTCGCGCCTGTATTTTCAAGCGGTCGGGGCCGGAGAGTTGATAGTCTCGGTTGCGCTGGATGAGCGCGACGATTCGTGCGGCATCAACCGGTGGGCTGGGGGTAAATTGCACTTGGATGTCGTCGGAACTCGCATCTACGCGGGTAATCCCCAAGGGTGTGGCCGCAACACGAAGACGGTGGCAGTCGAGCAATGCCCTGACAGGATCCGGCAAGAGGCCAAAGCGGTCTCCCAACTCGATCTGTATTTCATCCAGTTGTTCATCGCTCGCGCAGTTTGCCATGCGCTTGTATATTACCAGACGCTCATGTACGTCGGTGCAATAGTCAGGTGGCAGCAAGGCTGGCACATGCAAGTTGATTTCCGTAACGACACCAAGGGGGTGTTGAATATCCGGTTCCTTGCCTTCCTTGAGCGAGCGAACGGCAGAATCGAGCATCGTGGAATAGAGATTGAAGCCGATTTCCTGCATTTCGCCGCTTTGCGATTCACCCAGCACCTCGCCGGCACCCCGGATTTCCAGATCGTGCATGGCAAGGTAAAAGCCGGCACCCAGCTCTTCCATGGTCTGTATCGCTTCCAGGCGTTTCCTGGCCTGTACTCCCAGCGCCTCGTCCTCCGGTACCAGCAGATACGCATAGGCCTGGTGATGAGAGCGGCCGACACGCCCGCGTAATTGATGCAGTTGTGCCAGACCGAATTTGTCCGCCCGATTAATGATCATGGTATTGGCAGTGGGAATGTCGATGCCGGTCTCGATGATGGTGGTGCAGAGCAGCAGATTAAAACGCTGCTGATAAAAATCCTTCATCACGTGTTCCAGTTCACGTTCGCGCATTTGCCCGTGGGCGATGCTCATCCTCGCCTCAGGCAGCAGGCGGGCGAGCCTGTCACGCATGGGCTGGATAGTGCTTACCTCATTGTGCAAAAAATATATCTGCCCGCCGCGCTTTAATTCCCGCAAGCAGGCTTCCCGGATGATTCCCTCGGAAAAACGGCTGACAAAGGTTTTAATCGCGAGGCGCCGCAGGGGCGCGGTCGCGATCACCGAAAACTCGCGCAGCCCTTCCAGCGACATGGCAAGGGTGCGGGGAATAGGCGTAGCGGTAAGTGTCAGCACGTCCACTTCGGAACGCAGGCTCCTCAGTTGTTCCTTGTGGCGTACGCCAAAGCGGTGCTCCTCGTCAATGATGACCAACCCCAGGTTCTTGAACTTCACGCCTTTCTGGATCAGTTTATGCGTGCCAATGACTATGTCTATTTGCCCGTTCGCCAGCCCTGCCAGTGCCTGAGCTTGTTCTTTGACTGAGCGGAACCGTGACAGCTCCGCAATTCTGATCGGCCACTCGTTGGCAATCAGGCTGAACCGGTCGGAGAAATTCTGGAGATGCTGCTCAGCCAGAAGCGTGGTGGGCACCAGCACTGCCACCTGTTTACCATCCGCAACAGCGACAAAGGCAGCCCGCAACGCTACCTCGGTCTTGCCGAAACCTACATCGCCGCAAATCAATCGATCCATCGGCTTATCCGACATCAGGTCCTCGATAACCGCTCCAATAGCCGCAGCCTGATCGGGCGTTTCCTCGAAGCCGAAACCTTCGACAAATGCCTCGTAATCATTTTTCCGAAAGCGAAACGCGTGGCCCGGGCGTGCGCTGCGCTTTGCGTAAAGGTTTAGCAGTTCCGCAGCCGTATCGCGCACCTGCTGCATCGCTTTGCGTTTGGCCTTGTCCCACTGGCCACTGCCGAGCTTATGCAGCGGTGCGCTTTCTGGAGACGCGCCGCTATACCGGCCGATAAGATGCAATTGCGAGACCGGGACATAGAGTTTGTCCCCGCCCTCGTATTCGAGCGATAAAAATTCTGTTGCGCCTTCCCCTATATCCATGCTTACCAGCCCAAGGTACCGGCCAATGCCATGTTGCTCGTGCACAACCGGATCACCAGCCTTTATCTCCGAGAGGTCTCGCAGCATTGCGTCGCTTGCTGCAGTGGTTTTACGAGAATCCCGTTCTCCCCGGCCGTGAAGATGCCGCGCATATAGCTCACTCTCGGTAATGAAGGCTATCCCTTCATCGGGACACACGAAACCGGTGTGCAGGGGGCCTACACCAAGCGCAAAAGGGTGAGTAGTTGTCAGGAATTGCGCGTAATCCTCGCAGATACCAAGTTTCAGCTGGTATTGCCTCAGATGTTCTGCGATGAGTTCTCGCCTTCCCAGACTTTCCGCCAGGAGTAATATCCGCCCGTCGGCAATGGCGGTGAAATCGGCAATAAATGCGGCAAGCCGTCCTGCCGGATGCTCAGCGCGGCGATCAATCTGAAGAGGCGGCAGCACGCTGGTCAGTTTCGGAGCATTAAGGTTGGAGTGCTGGGGGTCGAACTGGAGCTCGATGCGCGGGTAGGGCTTCAGCGCGCCAAAAAAAGCCTCTGTCGTGAGGAACAGGTCGGCGGGTTTTAACAGTGGCTGGTCAATGTCGCCTCGCAACATCTGATAGCGCGCTTGCGTGTCGCTCCAGAAGTTTTGAACCGCCGGGTAAAGTTCATGGTGCAGGCACAACGGCGTGGTTCGCGGCAAATAATCGAACAGTGTCGCCGTATGCTCAAAAAACAGGGGCAGATAGTATTCGATACCCGCAGGCGTGCCGCCTTTGCTGATGTCTCGATAAATGCGGCTTTTTGAAGGGTCGCCCTCGAATTTTTCCCGAAAATTGCCCCTAAAACGGGTCCGGCCTTCTTCGTCAAGGGGAAACTCGCGCGCAGGCAATAGTCGTATTTCGCTTACGGGATAGACGCTTCTCTGCGTATCCACATCGAAAGTACGGATGGTTTCGATTTCGTTATCCAGCAGATCGATGCGGTAGGGCAGAGGACTGCCCATTGGGAACAGATCGATCAACCCTCCACGGACGCTATATTCGCCGGGCGAAAGCACTTGGGTTACATGGCTGTAGCCCGCCAAGTTCATCTGGCTGCGTAGCAAGTTCAGATTGAGTGTCTCGCCCCGCTTGAGAAAAAAGGTGTGCGCAGCCAGATATTCTCGCGGCGGCATTCGATATAACGCAGTCGTAATCGGCACAATCAGTATGTCGCATGTGCCGCTCATGAGTTGATAGAGCGTGGCAAGGCGTTCGGATACCAGGTCCTGATGAGGTGAGAAGGTATCGTAGGGTAATGTCTCCCAATCCGGCAGCAGGCGGGTAGTCAACTCCGGTGCGAAAAAAGGAATTTCCTCCAGTAACCTTTGCCCACCAAGCGCGCTGGCGGTAACGATAGCAATAGGTTTGGCCTGCTGTGCCAGTCGTGCGAGCGCAAGCGAATCGCTGGAACCGTCGAAATGGCCGTAGCGAATCGTCGAGCCGGGTGGGGGGATAGTCAGCTTGAATGGCATCTCTCGACACTGATGTTAATGGGGCGGCGAAATGGACCGCCGCCACCTCATTAAAAGTGGCCACATTATATGTCAGTATCAGGGGAACGTCGGAATACAGCTTATGGGGAAATACTACGAGGTTGCTTGACCGTCGGCACGAAACCAGTGATCCAGAATGAATTGCAGCGAGGACCCGCCGTTAAACTCATTTATCTGCAAGCGATAAACGGCATCTATCACTCCGGGAAGAGGACCTGTGTGAAAAAATAATATGGCGTCATAAAGTAACCCCGATTTTCCTTGCCCGCGTCCCCTGATTTCTTTTTCCTGCCTCCTCAATTTCAATTTAAGATGCTTTTGTCCAACAATGCGCTGCTCTTCCACGCAAAAGCGGGTGCTGAAGGCTGGTTGGGCAAACCCCTGTCCCCAAACCTGCTTCGAAAGGTGAAGCGCCAGTTCTCCGTTTATTTCGGATTCATCAAGATCGCCGTCAGTCTCTATTATCTGCCTGAGATCAGCCGGCGCCAGCAAAGCCTGGGCGGTTTGCTCGAAAGCATCGCGAAAATTTTCGAAATCACAGGCGCGTATGGTAAGTCCGGCCGCGGCCGCGTGGCCGCCGAATTTGAGTAACAGGCCCGGATAGCGCTTGGAAAGGAGGTCCAGCGAATCACGCAGGTGAAATCCTGCAATGGATCTTCCCGATCCTTTCAATTCACCATTGCTGCCGGGGGCGAACGCGATTACCGGGCGATGGAACTTGTCCTTTATACGGGACGCGAGTATGCCTATTACGCCCTGGTGCCAACCGGGATCGAACAGGCTCAGGCTATTAATCGTCGCGTGTGACGTCCGGTCTTGCGATTGGGTTGAAAGCACACGCTCCAGCAGGATTGTGGCGCTATCGTGCATGTCTGCTTCAATTTCCTTGCGCCTGCGGTTAAGTGCGTCGAGTTGCAGAGCAATTTCTGCGGCGCGAGATTCATCGTCTGTAATGAGGCACTCGATGCCGAGAGACATATCGTCGAGCCGCCCCGCTGCATTCAGTCGTGGCCCCAGCATAAAACCCAGCTCATAGGCGGACGCCCGTTGAAAATCCCGCCGCGCAACTTCCAGCAAAGCGTTGATACCTGCACAGCCCCTTCCCTTGCGGATACGTTGTAAACCCTGGTGTACCAGAATGCGGTTGTTGTCATCCAGGCTCACCACGTCCGCCACGGTGCCAAGTGCTACCAGGTCGAGCAGACTGGCAAGATTAGGTTCATTTCGGGGAGAGACAAACGCGCCTTTCGCACGCAATTCTGCCCGTAGTGCCAGCATCAGATAAAACATTACCCCGACGCCAGCAAGATGCTTGCTGGGAAAGTCGCAGCCCGGTTGGTTCGGGTTCACAATCATGGCCGCATCCGGCAGCTCATCCCCGGGCAAGTGATGGTCCGTAACAAGCACTTGCATCCCGAGACGATTGGCTTCAGCGACTCCTTCCACGCTGGCTATGCCATTGTCTACTGTGATCAGGATATCCGGATGGGCTCGTGTGGCGGCAGCAAGTCGCACGATCTCGGGCGTGAGACCGTAGCCGTATTCGAAGCGATTGGGAACGAGATAGTCCACTATTGCACCGAATCTCCTCAGCGCGCGTATGCCAACCGCACAAGCTGTAGCCCCATCCGAATCATAATCGGCGACGATCAGCAGACGCTTTTTCGCAAAAATTGCCGCGGCGAGAAATTGCGCCATTACGGAAGCATTCTTCAGACGGGCGAATGGAATCAGCCGCGTCCAGTCAAGCTCGAGTTGGGCTGGTGCATCTATACCGCGGGCGGCATAGATGCGGGCCAGAACAGGATGGATGCCCGACCGGATGAGGGCATCGAAAGCATGCGACGGATAGCTGCGGACAATCGTTATGGACATGCACTGACATCGAAACCGGATGGTTTCCAGTATAGCGCGTGGAGACGTATTCGGCCTCTTTTACAGGGGCGGCGCTGCCTGATAAAACAAGGGTTAGTCCTTCAGGGCTTCCTTCAGGGCTTCCTTCACTGCTATCCTTGGTTAAAAGTGGTAATGTGCCCCGATACCGAGATAGTCGACCCGCTGCCTGAAAAACTGGCCAGTCGGAGAATTGCCGTGAAAATATTCGGCGAGGAACAGTAGCTTCCGGCCGAATGCCTGAAAGTGATCCAACTGAAAACCGGCCCTCGCGGACACATCGGCATTCCAGTCGTTTTGTTGATGATTCTTGATGTCAACCGCTACAATTGGTCGCATTGATACGAGTTCGATTCGCCATGGGCTTCTATACTCGACGCCGTACTGTATCGACCAGGGCTTGATTGTCGACGGTTCTTTGTGAAAAATACCCCCACCGCCCCCATAGACCCGTAACCCATACGGAAGCTCATACGACAGCCTGAGATCAGCTCCCTCATAGCTCAGGTTGATCCTCTCCAGGTCGGTTAGCCGGCGCAGCAAAAACTCATCGCCCAGATGTGAGCTTTGATGATAGACGCGGCCGAAAGCGGAAAAATGACCCGTTCGCACACTGCCGTAGACTGATGCGATAAAGTCCGAATTTATAAGATCCGATGATGGCGCGGCGAGATTGAAGTCGCTGAAGACAGCTGCCTGAATACCTGTTTCCCATTGTGCGGTGGATTGCCCCAGATTGCCCCGGTAGAACGGGATGGTTTCACCAAAGCTGACGGCGCCGTTGCTATTTCCATCAATATTGTTCCCGACATAGTTACGATACGTGGCTGAGAAATGTGCCCACCGCGGATCAGCCAGCAGCGGCTTGAACAGATGACCCTCAGGCAGCATCCCGGTTGCCAGAACCGCTGCACCTGCCGCGGGCACGCCTTCGCTCGCGATTGCTTCTTCCGATACTGGCGATGTGGCGGCGGGTTGCTGGATAGGCTCGAATGCGTCCCGCTGGACGGTACTACTAACAGTAGCTTCCGCCACGGTTACCGCAGTGACCCCCGGAATCTGTGACAGTGCCTGTACAATTGGGCCGCGGTTTTCGGCTGTAAGCTTATCTGCCGGAACTGTAATGAAACCGTCCCTTACGATCAAATTCGGTATCTCAACCTTGAAACTATGCCTGAGTACCCCTGCTGCATAGCCGGCAATGTAAGAGTCTTCGGTAATTGCAGCGTTGACCGCTGCCGAAAAAAACAACATGGCTGCGATAATAGACAGGCGTCGCACAGTATTTCCTTTTTTAGGTCGCGATTTGAAGATGAGTCAAGTTGTTGTAGTGGATAATTTTGCGGTTATGGCAGGACTACCGACGTCCGGAGTTATTGCTTCTGACTTTCCGACATGTTAATTAAAAAATAATCGGTGAAACACCAGCCTTGCGGTCAGCAATCCTGGAACGTTATTGGAGGAGCCAAAAGCCGGTCCGTACGGTGACGCACATAGAAGCACAAATAGAACCTTCTGTTATCATTGGTTGTCCCTGCGATACTCTTGTAATACTTTCAGTTATTCCAATTGCCAGTCCAACCAGGAGCCGCGGTAATGCAATGGTTTTACCTTTCTATCGCAATTGTCAGCGAGGTTGTGGCTACCTCCGCGTTGAAATCGAGCAATGGCTTCACGCAATTGTGGCCGTCGATGACAGTAGTGGCAGGGTACGCCATTGCCTTCTTCTTCCTTTCTGTTACGTTACGTACAATGCCCGTGGGGATCGCCTACGCCATATGGTCAGGGGTGGGTATCATGCTCATTGCGCTTATTGCCTGGCTGGTTCACGGACAAGTGCTGGATGCGCCCGCTGTCCTGGGATTGGTGCTAATCGTTGCAGGTGTGGTTGTCCTCAGCGTGTTTTCCAGGTCAGCAATTCATTAATAGAAAAAATCAACGCTCACACTTGAGTACATGATGACACATTCCGGGGCAGTAGCCGATAATTCTGCGAAGAAACTACATCGCATTCAACGTGGCGCGGACCAGCATTGGGTCGGGAACGGCTTTCCCGCGCGCACACTCTTTACTTATTCGAACCTGGGGCCGATGATTAGCCCTTTTTTGCTCCTCGATTATGCCGGACCCATGGAGTTTTTACCGACGGAGAAACGCCTTGGTGTCGGTGTACATCCGCATCGCGGATTCGAGACGGTTACCATTGTCTACAGCGGTGAAGTGGAGCATCGTGACAGTACCGGCAGTGGCGGCATTATCGGTCCCGGCGACGTACAATGGATGACTGCGGCCTCCGGCCTGGTTCATGAAGAGTTTCATGGTCCTGATCTTGCGCGCCGCGGCGGCGTGCTTGAAATGGCTCAATTATGGGTCAACCTCCCTGCCAAAGCCAAAATGGCGCCTCCGCGTTATCAAAGTATCTCGAATAAGCAGATTCCGGCGTTAAGTCTTCCCGGTGGGGAAGGGAGTCTACGCGTCATTGCGGGCGAGTTTGGCGGCGTCCAAGGACCAGCAAGAACGTTCACGCCTGTCCATGTGTGGGATCTTCAATTGGCCAGCGAACAACCATTCTGTCTGCCGGTACCGGAAGGTTACGCCACGTTGCTAGTGGTCCTGAAAGGTTTAATAAACGTCGATTCCGAAACGATAGGCTCGGCGGAGGTCGGGATTTATGATCGGGCAGGCGGCCATATTCGTATCAACAGTGCACAGAACGCAACCACGTTGCTGCTTTGCGGTGAGGCGATCGAAGAACCGATTGTCGGGAGCGGGCCCTTTGTCATGAACAGCGCAGAGGAAATCAGACAGGCAATTTCTGATTATCAGGGCGGCAGAATGGGGCGTCTGACATACTAATCTTACGCATATGCACTGGGTTGCCCCCGAAATCCAATCCCTCTTCCTGCCATCCGATATTCTCTGCATCCCTGGCGGTATTTTTCGGGCAACGTTGAAACATTAACATACCGGCCAATTTCCCAAAATGTTCAGGGTTGTGAACCCCCGTTCATGGAGCGAACACACCGGTCCCGATTTTTTATTGATGGGTGATTATCCAGGCGGACTCAGCTTGCTTCATGGCTGGCAGTGGTTCCAGGGGTAGCGATGGCGGCACCAGAGGGAATCGGAACTGGCATTGGAGACTGGGACGGGGGAGGTATTCCTCCCGATGAAGTCCGTATGCTTCCTGAACCCGCGACGCTGACGCTCCTTCCGCTTGGGCTCGCCGGAATAGGGATCACGCGGCGCGGCAAGCGTCCTGCCGCAAATCGCGTAAACCAATTTTTCAGGCCATGAAGTCCTGAACAAAGCCAACCTGCACAGCGATGGTGCGGCTGCGCGGCAATGTTCGCAACGTTAACACATCAGGGGCGAATCACTAGCGGATGAGCACCGATTACGGTAACCCTGATCCGGTCCGCTGATACTTTTTCATCCGCGTGTTGCGGACTGGCTCTCGAATCCCGCCACCTCAATCGTCGGCAAGGGTTTCCATCCGGACTTCCGGTGTTCCACAACCACATTAGTGAAGATGCCGCCGCGTACGTTGAATTTCGCGGTGAGACGAAGATATTTTGGTTTCAGGGCGGCGACCAGGTCATCGGCAATGCGGTTGGTCACGGCTTCATGGAATGCCCCCTCGTTTCGGTACGACCAGATATAGAGCTTAAGGCTCTTGAGCTCGACGCACTTCCTGTCAGGAAGATAGTCGAGAATCAGCGTGGCAAAATCCGGCTGACCGGTTTTTGGGCACAGGCAGGTAAATTCCGGGATTTCCATGTGAATATGGTAATCCCGGTCCGGGGCCGGGTTGGAAAAAACTTCGAGGTTTTTCGCAGTACTGCTTGGCATTCTCTTATCTCGGTCAAATCGGTTAGAATGGTCTGCCCGCAGATACGTTCGGGGACGTCCCTCCAGGATGATTTTGAGGCGTCTCTTCGGGCTGCACAATTATAACTGCTTGCGAACGACAAATTGCGTCTCTCCCACATCAAACTAGCCGGATTCAAATCCTTTGTTGACCCCACCGAGATTCCGCTACCCGGTGATCTCGTCGGTGTGGTCGGCCCGAATGGCTGCGGCAAATCCAATGTTATCGACGCGGTGCGCTGGGTTTTGGGGGAATCGCGCGCGTCTGCGCTGCGCGGGGAGTCAATGCAGGATGTGATTTTCAACGGTTCCGCGAAGCGGAAACCGGTGGGGCGCGCCAGTGTGGAGTTGATGTTCGACAACAATCTCGGTAAGGCGGCTGGGCAGTGGTCAAGCTATTCCGAGATTTGCATTAAGCGGGTACTGCGGCGGGACGGGGAATCCACCTACCATATCAATAACATTCATGTACGCCGCCGCGACGTCGCCGATATTTTTCTCGGTACGGGCATAGGTGGACGCGGTTACGCGATTATTGAGCAGGGGATGATCTCCCGAATTATTGAGGCAAAACCCGAGGAACTGCGCGTATTCCTCGAAGAGACTGCCGGTATTTCCCGGTATCGGGAGCGCCGCCGTGAAACCGAGTCGCGCCTTGCCGATACTCGCGAAAACCTTTTGCGGGTAAGCGATATTTGTCAGGAACTGGAAAAGCAGTTGCTGCGTCTGGAGCACCAGGCAACGGTTGCCTCCCGTTTCAAGGATATGAATGGCCAGCTTCACGGTGTGCAAAATTTATTATGGTGCGCTCGTAAACAGGAAGTCGCCGCGCAGCGTACTTCAGCAGAAAAGCAGTGCCAATCGCTGCAAATGGATTTGGAAGCGGAGACCGCGAGTCTCCGGGGTGCCGAAAAACGACTTGAAGAAAAGCGCGCTTTTCATTATGCCGTGGGTGATCGCCTGCATGAGACGCAGGGTGATCTTTATTCAGCCAACGCCGAAGTCGCCCATATTGAGCAGCAAATACGGCATATGCGGGACAACCGGCTGCGAATCGCACAACAGATCGTTACAGTAAAGAACCAGCTTGAGCATAAGGGAGAGCAAGCGGGCGATGCGATCGCCAGCTTGAGCCGGTGGCAAGAGGAGCTTGAGCAGGCAATTGTGGCTCATGAAGCCGGCAGAAAAAAAGCCGCAACGGAAAATGAAGGACTGCCGCTGGCAGACGCTGCTTTTCGCTCGTGCCAGGAAAAATTAACTGAAACACAACATGCTCTGCTGTTGTCGGAGCAAACTCGGAAACTGGAAGAAAGTCATAGCTCCAACGCGGAAAAAAACTTCCAGCAACTCGAGTTGCGACGCAGCCGATTAATCGCTGAGCGAGATGCGTTGCCGGAGCCCAGTACCGGGGAATTATCAGATTTGAACCGGGAAGCGGAAGTTACCGCTGCTGACCTGGAACAGAGACAGGAGATGCTAGCGGAAACTGAAAGCTTGTTGTTGAGCGCCGGAGAGGTGAAACGCGAGCTTACGCGCGCGGTACGCGCGTCCGAGCAACAGATAATCGAGGCTGAAGCCCGGCTTAACGCTCTGCAGCGCTTGCAGCATCGTCTCGAAGGCAGCGAAAGTCTGAGTACCTGGCTCTTCAAGCACCAGTTGGACACGTTGCCGCGCCTGTGGGAGTGCCTACAGATTGAGAAGGGATGGGAAGACGCGCTTGAAGCAGTGCTTCGCGAGCGTTTGAACGGCGCGCAAATTGAGCAGTTGGAGGGCGCGCATAAGTGGGCGGATGATCCGCCTCCTGGAAAGTGGGCGATGTTCGAGTCAGCCGGGCTCCGGGGGCAAAACATGCCAGACGGCGCACAAACCCGGGACGCAGCGCGGCGGGGTAACGAGGCTCTGGTCCCGCTCCATCAGTATCTGACACACGAACACGCTGCGATAAGAACCGTGCTGGCTGAATGGCTGTGCGGGATTTTTGTGGCGGAGAGTATCAAGGCTGGTTTTGCGCAACGGGAGAAGCTTTCTTCAGGTGAACTGCTGGTCACTCGTGAAGGCCATATTATCACGCGATACAGCCTTACCTACTACGCCCCCGATTCGCAACTACACGGCGTACTGGCGCGGCAACGGGAGATAGAGCAAACCGAAGCGGAAACGGATGTGCTGAGAGTTACTCTTTCAGTGGAGAAATCGTCACTGAGGCAAGCGGAACAGGAATGTCACACACTAGAATCATCTGTCTCGCGCTTGCGCGAGGACAGCGGACAGCTTCAGCAGCAGCATCATGACGTTCAAATGCGGGCGCTGAAGCTTGCGCAGTTGACGGAACGCACGAGCCAGCGGCGCGGGCAGATTGAAAGCGAACTCGGGGAAATTGTGCAGCAAGCCGAGGCAGAGGCTTTCCGAAGACAAGATGCCGAAAAAAAACTGGCGGAATGTCGGGGTCAGCTGGGAATTTTGCAGGATCAGGCGCAAGAGGACGACCGGGCGACGCACGCTGCGGAACAGTTCCTCAATGCCCAGCGTCAGCTTGCAGAGAACGCTGCCAGGGAAATGCAGGAAGCGGCATTTCATGAAAAAACGTGCCGGAATAAAATCGCCGAGCTGGAGCGTTCCCTCAGGATCGCCGACGAGAGCGCTGCTGAGCTCAGAGTACATCTGGAAGAGCTGGAAACCGAGCAAAGGAGTTTTGATGAAACTCCGTTAAGTTGTCTCCTTCAGGATCAGTTGATTCTGCGTGAACAGCGCGAGCACACGCTGGCTGAAGTGCGCCGCGCTCTGGAAGACGTGACCACGGAGTTGCGCGAAATAGAGCAGGAGCGCATGACTTCCGAACAAAAATTGCATCCGCTGCGGGAGGCTATCAGCCAGGCGCGTCTCAGGGAACAGGAGGCGCGAATTACGGAGAAACAGTTTGACGAACAGTTGAAAGCATCGGGCGCCCTTGAGGAGCAGTTGCTGGAGACTCTGCGAAAAAAGCGGCCTTCCGCGTTACAGGCTGAGATTAATCGTTTGACAACGGAAATTGCTGCATTGGGAGCAGTCAATCCTGCCGCGCTAGAGGAGCTAGACTCGTGTCGGGCGCGCAAGATGTATCTGGACTCACAGGCGAAAGACCTGCAAGAAGCGTCGGAGACCCTTCAAGCTGCCATCAGGCGCATAGACCGGGAGACGCGGGAACGCCTGCTTGAGACTGTTGAAAAGGTCAACATTCATTTGGATGAGATGTTCCCGACCATGTTCGGTGGCGGGCAAGCCTCGCTTATGGTGAGGGGAGAGGAAATTCTGGATGCAGGGATACAAATTTTTGCGCAGCCTCCGGGTAAGAAAAACAGCTCCATTCACCTGCTATCCGGCGGCGAGAAGGCTCTAACCGCTCTGGCTCTCGTGTTTTCGCTATTTCAGATCAACCCGGCGCCGTTTTGCCTGCTGGACGAAGTGGATGCTCCTCTAGACGACAGCAATACGCAGCGTTTCTGCAATCTGGTGCGCAAGATGTCGCGGCAAACCCAGTTCGTATTTATCAGCCATAACAAAATTACCATGGAAATGGCCCAGCAATTGATAGGCGTTACGATGCAGGAACAGGGCGTGTCGCGCGTGGTCGCGGTAGAGGTCGAAGAAGCTGTCAGACTGAGTGATGCGGTCATGGCTACCTGACCGGCATGGATAGCTTGAGCGAACTGCAGATCAGCCTGATCGCGATAGGGATCATTGTGGTCATGGGAGTTGTTTTCTTTAACTGGGCGCAGCAGCGCCGTTACCGGCGGAGAGCCGAAGAGGCGTTTAGCCAGAAACACGACGATGTGCTGCTTAGCAGCGGCATGTCTGTTCAGGACGATGACCGGCTCGAACCACAACTCGGCAACGACGCCATGCAGGAACCCGGGAACGAGCCGGAAGAAGGCCTTGTTGAGCCGGCTGCGGAAATTGCTGCCCCAACTCCGGTAGAGACGCCTCAAGATCCGTTTGCTGACCGACTGGCTGCGCCAATTGAACAACGCCCCCCTCCAGCCAATCGCAGAAGCGTCCGCAGTGGCGGCGCGGCAAATGTCGAGGTGGATTATGTGGTAGACATCCATCCGCAAATATTGGCCCTGAATTTCAGCCTGGCAGAGGTACTGCAGCGGAAATTTGATTTCGGCAAGCCGGCGCGATGGCTGGGGCAGAGAGATGCAAACGCACCATGGGAGGAAATCACGGCAGAGGGCGATGGCAAGCGCGGATTTGTCAATTTGAAGGGCTGTCTCCAGCTAGCTGATCGATCCGGCCCGGTAAGCGAACTCGGTTTGTCCGAGTTTCGGGACATGGCGGAAAATCTGGCCACACATCTGAAGGCCGCGGCGAATTGTCCTGACATTCAGGAAGCATATGCAAAAGCAGTATCGCTTGACGAATTTTGCACGGAAGTTGACGTGATGATAGGCGTCAATATTATCAGCGCGGATAATAGCGTTTTTACCGGCGCCAAAATCCATGTCCTGGCGGAGGCATCGGGTTTCAGGCTGGGTACGGAAGGCGTGTTCCATTACCGGGGGGATAACGGGACCGTTCTGTTTTCCCTCGGCAACCATGAGTCCGCGCCATTTCTCGCCAACAGCATGCGAACGCTGACCACTCACGGCATAACCTTTCTCCTCGACGTGCCCAGAATCGGGAATGGCGAAATTGTATTCGGACAAATGATCCATATGGCCCGGACTTTTGCCGATGCGCTCGGGGGTATTATGGTTGACGATAATCGCCTGCCCCTTAGCGATAACGGCATCCGGAAAATCCGGCAACAATTAAACGCCATTCAATCGGCCATGGTGTCCAGAAACATTCCTGCAGGGGGGGAGGTCGCGTTGAGGCTGTTTGCGTGAGAGAACATCCCGATCAGGTGGCATGTCGCATACAGGAACTGCGCGATATTATTAACCATCACGATGATCGTTATCACAAGTTCGACGCGCCGACTATTTCGGATGCCGAGTTCGATAAGCTATTCCGTGAATTGGAAGAGCTTGAACAGCGCTACCCTCAGTTCGATACCCCCAATTCCCCCACTAAGCGCGTAGGCGCCCCCCCGCTCAAAGTTTTTTCGCAAATTATTCACCGCACGCCCATGCTCCGCCTCGGCAATGCCTTTGACGAGGCGGAGGTGCGTGCATTCGACCGCCGTGTGCGTGAGACCCTGGGTGTGAGTAGCGTGGAATACGCCGTGGAGCCAAAGTTCGACGGTCTTGCTGTGAGCCTCTGTTACCAGGATGGCATATTCAAGACCGGGGCTACTCGGGGCGATGGTTACGTCGGGGAAGATGTCACCGCAAATCTACGTACCATCCGATCTATCCCTTTAACGCTCGTACGCAGCGGCTTTGCCGGGCAGTGTCCCTCCTTTCTTGAGGTGCGGGGCGAGGTACTGATGTTGAAAGCGGATTTTGATAACCTTAACCTGCAACAGCGCGAAAAAAATCAGAAGGAGTTTATCAATCCCCGTAACGCGGCGGCAGGTTCTCTCCGCCAGCTTGATCCGCGCATTACCGCTTCGCGTAAGCTCACATTCTTCGCTTATGGCATTGGAGCGTGCGAAGGCGGAACCATGCCTCGGGAGAAACACGATCGCATATTGGATCACCTTGCGTTACTGGGCTTACCGCTCCCGTTCGAACGCAGGACAGCGACTGGCGCTGAGGCATTGTTGCAGTACAATCGGGAGATAGGAGCGCAGCGCGCGGGTTTGCCCTACGAGATTGATGGCACGGTGTACAAGGTGAACGATCTGCTCCAGCAGGAACAACTCGGGTTTGTTTCCCGCGCGCCGCGATTTGCCCTCGCACACAAATTTCCCGCACAGGAGGCGGTAACCGAATTGCTGGGGATCGACGTGCAGGTCGGCAGGACCGGCGCATTGACCCCGGTTGCGCGACTCAAACCGGTATTTGTGGGTGGCGTCACCGTGACCAACGCCACGCTGCACAACGAGGACGAAATAAGGCGCAAAGACGTGATGATAGGCGATAGCGTAACGGTGAGGCGCGCGGGCGATGTTATCCCCGAGGTGGTAGCAGTGCAGAAAGAGAAGCGCCCATCCTGCGTAACGGTCTTCTTGATGCCCGACCACTGCCCGGTGTGCGGTTCAAGAGCGGTGCGCCAGCCGGGGGAGGCGCTGACGCGTTGCACGGGAGGGTTGTTCTGTCCGGCACAACGAAAGCAGGCAATTCTGCATTTTGTTTCTCGCCGTGCCATGAATATTCATGGCCTCGGAGACAAACTGGTGGAGCAACTGGTGGATAACGCGATTGTTCGTACCCCTGCGGATCTTTATAGATTGGGTATCGCCGGTCTTGCTGCGCTCGCGCGTATGGCGAATAAATCTGCGGGCAACGTGCTGCATGCCATAGAAAAAAGCAAGCACACGACACTTGCCCGATTCATTTATGCGCTCGGCATCCGAAATGTAGGCGAAACGACGGCCAGGGATCTGGCCCGGTATTTCGGAGGCCTGGATCGCCTCATGAGGGCCGATGCCGAAAGCTTGTGTAAGGTGCCCAATATCGGCCCGGTGGTAGCCAGCAATATTGCCGAATTTTTTGCGGAAAGACACAATCTGGAAGTTATTGAGCAACTGCGTTCCAGTGGAATACGATGGCCGGAAGAGGATGACAGCAAGAATGCAAGGGACATTAGAGGTTTTACTGCCGGCGGTAAGGCTGAAGGCAAAACTTTTGTGCTGACAGGGACATTGCCGAACCTCGCGCGTGAGGACGCAAAGAAGATGATTGAAGCGTCAGGGGCAAAAGTCACCAGCAGCGTATCGAAAAAAACGGATTATGTCGTGGCTGGGGCTGATCCCGGCAGCAAATACGATAAGGCGGTTGAATTGGGAATCCCCGTTCTCGACGAGGCAGGGCTGTTACAATTATTGCAGGAGTCGCAGGCTACGTCGAGCTAAATGCTAAAAAGCCTATTTCTTGAAAGTATTTCATGCCAAAAATCACTAAAGCTGTTTTTCCCGTAGCAGGACTGGGAACCCGTTTCCTGCCCGCTACCAAGGCGAGTCCCAAGGAAATGATGCCGGTGGTGGACAAGCCGCTGATACAGTATGCGGTGGAAGAAGCTATTGCCGCGGGTATAACGGAAATGATTTTCATAACCGGCCGTCACAAGCGCGCGATTGAAGATCATTTCGATAAAGCCTACGAAATGGAAACGGAACTGGAAGCGCGAGGAAAAACCGACACCCTGGAATTCCTGCGCGGCATACTGCCTAAAAATATTTCCTGTATCTATATTCGTCAGTCGGAGGCCCTGGGATTAGGTCATGCGATCCTGTGCGCCCGTCCAGCCGTGGGTAACCAGCCATTTGCGGTACTGCTGGCGGATGATTTGCTTGTCGGCGATGAGCCGATAATCCGGCAGTTATGCACGGTTTATGAACAAAATGGATGCTCGATATTAGCCGTGCAAAATGTCGAACTGCAAGACACGGTAAATTACGGAATCGTGAAGTGCGGGCCCGGAATGCACGGACTGCATCCCATCACCGGCCTTGTCGAAAAACCCCAACCTGAAAACGCGCCATCAACGCTGGGTGTGGTCGGCCGATACATCCTGACCCCGAAAATTTTCAGGCATCTGGAGAAGGTCGAGGCAGGCGCAGGAGGGGAAATCCAGCTCACCGACGGCATTGCGTCCTTGTTGCAGGAAGAAAGGGTGCTGGCGTATGAATTTGCCGGTATCCGGTATGATTGCGGGAGCAAGTTAGGTTATCTCAAGGCCACCATTGCGCTCGCGCTTGAGCATCCTGAAGTCGGCAGGGAATTCGCCGACTATCTGGAGTCGTTGCGCTGCCATACTGTTTAGCTCGCGGATCCTGCCAATGCTATCGTATGCGGAAGCGGAAAAAGTTCTTCGCGAGGCAGAGCCTATAATTTCTGCTGGCGCGGTATCGCGGGCTGTCGGATGCGTGGCGGAGGATATCACCGTAGCGCTGTCGGAACAGTATCCCCTGATATTGAGCGTAATGGGGGGGGCGGTGGTATTTACCGGACAACTGCTGCCATTATTGAGGTTTCCGCTCAATTTCGATTACCTGCATGTCAGCCGCTACAATAATGAGATTCACGGTGGGGAAATCAACTGGAAAGTATCCCCCCCTGAAGATAACCTGAAGAACCGGGTGGTGCTGGTGCTGGATGACATACTTGATGAAGGGATAACCCTTGCCGCAATCCGCGAAAGAATCATGAGCCAGGGTGCAAAGGCGTTCTACAGCGCCGTTTTTGCGGAGAAGGATATTGGCAGGCCCAAGCCCATCCGTGCGGATTTTGTCGGTGTCAGGCTGCCTAATCGCTACGCGTTCGGCTTTGGAATGGATATACATGGCGCATGGCGGAACTTGCCCGCCATCTACGCCTTGAAAGACTGAACGAATGGAAGCGTGGCACCTGCGGTGGGGGTCGGACGTGCTGCGGCTTTTTGATTCTGTAAAATGCCCGGGCTTCCGGCATTTTCCGATATTTGATTTTTATACCTGAACGATATGCTCGCAATCATCGGTGGCACCGGCATGACTCAGCTAGCCTGTCTTGAAATATCCCGCCGGCGAATAATGAGAACTCCGTATGGAGAGCCCTCCGGCCCACTGACCTTCGGCAGCATTAATGACAGCAGGGTCGTATTCCTGGCTCGCCATGGCTACGGACACACCATCCCCCCGCATGAGGTAAATTACCGGGCTAATATGTGGGCATTGCACTCCTTGAACCTGACCAGGGTAATATCAGTCGCTTCGGTAGGCGGAATCCGACCGGACTTGACGCCTGGCACGCTTGCGATTCCTGACCAGATTATCGATTACACTCATTGCCGGAAATATACTTATCACGAAGGCACGGATAAGCCGGTAACCTACATCGACTTTACCGAACCCTACTGCCCCTTGACGCGCAGCCGTTTGCTGGAGGCGGCAAAGCGTGCCAATGAGGCAGTAATGGATGGAGGTACGTATGGCGCGACTCAGGGACCGCGTCTTGAAACTGCTGCGGAAATTAACCGTCTAGAGCGGGACGGGGTCGATATGGTGGGAATGACTGGCATGCCGGAAGCGGCGCTGGCCAAGGAACTGGGTCTTTGCTACGCGACGATTGCCGTGGTGGCCAATCATGCCGCTGGCCGTGCAGCAAGTGCGCATGCCATCCGACTGGAAGACGCGCATGCTGTTCTGGAAAAAGCAATGATTCGGGTCAGGAATATACTCGAACGCGTGGTGGAATTCGATGCCGATTAAACCGGTTCTGAGAATGGGCGATCCCCGTTTACTTGAGGTTGCACGCAAGGTGGAGGAATTTGGCACTCCCTTACTTGAGGCGCTGATACGCGATATGCAAGACACGATGGAGGCGCTGGACGGCGCGGGATTGGCTGCGCCGCAGATTGGCGTCGACCTTCAGGTCGTGATCTTCGGGGTGAAGCGCAATCCACGTTATCCCGAGGCGGAGGAAGTGCCGTATACGGTACTGTTGAATCCCATAATAACGCCGCTTACGAAACGTATGGAACAGGGTTGGGAAGGGTGTCTCAGCGTGCCAGGCATGCGTGGTATGGTTCCCCGCTTTACCCGGCTGCGCTATCAAGGCTCAGATCAATACGGCAAGGCCATCGACCGTAGCGTAGAGGGGTTCCATGCCCGCGTGGTGCAACATGAATGCGACCATTTGCAAGGCGTTCTCTATCCCATGCGCATTACCGATTTCAGGATGTTTGGTTTTGCCGACGTTTTGTTCTCCGGCCAGGCGGCACCCATGGACGAGTGAGTATTTTTCGTCGCCGAGAATATTTAAAAAAAAGGAAAAAGTCTCGGCGAGCGTCGCCGGATTATCGGGAGGACTTGTTCAGGGCTTCCCCAAGGAGAAGTTTGTCCGCGCTGCTTATTCAATGATAATGACAATAGCGTGCGCCAGGGGGACCGGGCGCGATGGACCGGGTGGAATTCCGCGTGAAAACGGGGATGCGAGCCGGTTCTTATTCATCTACCATCAGGCTGGAACATGCCAGTTGTTGTGCCAGCAGTTGCGCCAGAGTACGGGCACTTCGTTTCCCGCTTTCAACGATGAAATGTGACGTCTCTTTGTAAAGGGGATCGCGTTGCGAGTAAATTTCAGCCAATCTGGTTCGGGGATCCGGGCCTTGCAGTAATGGACGGTTTTTATCCTGCCGCGTTCGCCGCCACAAATCATCAATGGTCGCGCGCAAATAAACCACGGTACCATTATGCCTCAGCATTTCCCGGTTTTCCCTGCTCAGCACTGCGCCGCCTCCCGTGGCAAGCACGATATTTTCCAATTCCACCAGTTCGGATAACATTTCCGTCTCGCGCTTGCGGAAACCCGTTTCACCCTCAATCTCAAAAATCACCGGGACGCTGACCCCGGTTCGCCTTTGAATTTCACGATCCGAGTCATAAAACGTTTTCTCAAGCAAGTTCGTCAGAAGTTTACCAATTGTGGTTTTTCCCGCTCCCATCATCCCAACCAGAAAGATGTTCCCTCTTTGGTTTATGGAAGCCAAGGCCTCTGCCTTGCTGAATGCCACCGTTGCGATTATCGAACTCATCCGCCGATTGTAGCGGAAATGCCACAACGGTGCGAAAAAACAAACTATCCATCCTTTCCCGGTTGCCGGCGCAACTATCCTGCAGGCAGGAATAACCGCCGTGCACGCATGGTCCGAATACCTGCGAGGGGAAAAAGGAAAACTTATTGCGGAGGGTTCTCATTCAGACGGATGGGAGGCATCTTCGTAAACTCTTCCTTGTTCAATCTGCCATCACGATCAATGTCCAAGCCGTTAAATATCCGGGCAGGCATTTTCATGGCAGCCGCCTCCTCGATGCTAATGTAGTCGTCCTTATTGGTGTCGTACAGTTCGAACGGAGGTGCAATCACCTCCGAATTCGACTCATCATGCACGCCTGCGAGAACGGGATATGAGCCTCCGAAAACATGAGCCGCTGATATTGCCAATAATTGAACCGTAATATTTCGTAATGTCGAGGAGTTTCGCACACTATTCCCTTTGGTCCTGAAGCAACGCTGAAGAAGAATATCTGATAGGTCGGTATTGCAGGGGGCGGAGAGTCACATCCGGGCCTGCGAACTACTAGCGCACGCGGGAGGCCTCGGCCGCTCACCAGACTCTTGTTAATCCTCGCGAGCTACCGCGCTAGGCCGACCGGGATTGAGATCATCGCTTGGCAATCAGCTAATTGAATTAAAACAAGAGATAAATAATTATCAAAACAAAGGCTGGCACACCCATAATCCAGGCAAGAAAATATTTACCCATGATAGTTCTCCTTTGAATAAATGGAAGGACGAAATTTCATGCTATTCCATGCTCCTGATGTGTAACGCGCATGAAGACTCGTTGACGTATTGCCGCGCGTTCATGTCAGCGTTTACGCGACCTGAACGAGCGTACCATGGAGGGCAGGACCTGACGTACCAGCAATGTCCTCGCACTGCTGCCCAATATGCCCGCGGTGAGGGCAATGCCCCCTTTCATGGCCCTGCTTAGTGATCTGGAGGGAAATGCCGATAATACGCCGAGCAATGCTAGTGAGGTGTAATACGGATGGCGCGTAACGAATTTAAACGTACGGCTGCGTGGGAACTTATCGCCTTTTCCATCCCGATAGACATTCCCGGTTCCGTGCTGATTTTCTTCGTCTCGGGCGGGGATGAGCCTGAATCGGTAGTTTTGACGGCTCGCGCTCATCCGTTCCAATAGCGCCTTTCTTTCATCTTCCAGAGAGGTACTCATACAATATCCTTCATCAACTTGATATCCTGCTGCAGCTCCTGCCGCACAGTGTCAAAAGCTGAAACAGAATCCGCCCGGTCTGGAATGTTTATATAAAGCAGGAACGCCCCCAAGGCGTAAAACGCAGCCACGCCCCACGCCGCAACCAGGCGATATGGAGTATCCCAGCAAGTAACGATAACGGCCAATCCGAGGAAGATCAGGCTCAAGATGGCAAATACCCCTATCACCACATAACCGACCACCCGTCTCTTCAAGTTCTGACCCTGAATTTCAGCTGATATCTTTAACAGCTCCACGTAGTCGTCCACGCGTTCCAAGGCAATTGCTCCCATCTGCCTGGCTTTTCTGATGGTCTCAAACATGACGATTCTCTCGACTGATGTGCTGCACCGAGGGGGCTAGTTAACGGCGGGCCATCAATAAGCCCACTATAAAACCGATTCCCGCGGCGTAACCGACCGATTGGAGTGGCCGGTCTTTCACGTATTCCCGGGAACACTCAATGCCATGGTCGAGCTGCTCACGGGCGTCATCCGCTAAATCCCGTGCAGCCTCCCTCGTCGACGCAATCCTTTCCATCAGCTTTTCTTTTGCCTGTTCAAGGTCGATATCCGATAAATTGGGAATGCGCGATATCAGATCGTCCAGATCTGCCCTAAGATTGGCCAACTCTTCTCTGGCCACGTCGCCTACTTCATGCCCCGCTGATCTGGCGGCGCCACCAACCCGCTGAGCCGCAGCCCCGGTCCGCTGCGCCAGTTTCTGTGCTGAGTCCTGCACATCGCCGTTTTTGTTTGTCGAAGTATCCGATTCCATGGTTAACTCCTTTTGGTGTGTTGTTGGTAGTAGATATGCAGACCAGGTTTGCACCTGCGTGTGCCAGAACAGTCATTCTCCCGCAATTGTCGGCTCGGGTATGTTCGTTGACACACATAATCGTGTTACATGAACGAGGAGTCCATTTTTATGCCCAGGAGCGTGGCATCTCGGGAGTTTCGAGTTTCTCCACCGCGAACTGCCGAGCTTGGGATGCGCGCAGCTTTCAAATTGAGGCGAGGCCTGGCAAAAATGATATAATCCTAGGCTAATCCGATATCGCGGAAATTCTGTTCTCGTACGTTTTCTGCGATATCGGATTAAATTCGCATATCCGCCCGATTCAAAGGGTGCTCGCGGCAGAGCGACTATGGCGGATAGAGGCTCAACCCTAAAGGAGAAATCAATGTCAGTAACGATGCGGCAAATGCTCGAGGCGGGTGTCCATTTCGGGCATCAGACCCGTTTCTGGAATCCCAGGATGGCTCAGTATATTTTTGGCCATCGCAACAAGATACACATCATTAATCTCGAAAAGACCATGGCGATGTATCAGGAGGCCATGAACTACGTTCGTCAGCTGTCCGCCAACAAAGGCACGATCCTGTTTGTCGGCACCAAGCGTCAGGCGCGCGACATCGTACGCGAGGAAGCGCTGCGGTGCGCCTCTCCGTACGTGGATCAGCGTTGGCTGGGCGGCATGCTTACCAACTTCAAAACGATAAAGCAATCCGTCAAGCGCCTTCATGACATGGAAACGATGATGCAGGATGGCACTCTTGACAAGCTTTCCAAGAAAGAAGCCCTGGACATTCAGCGCGAACTGGAAAAACTGAATCGGAGCCTGGGGGGCATCAAGGATATGAAAGGACTGCCTGATGCCATGTTTGTAATCGATGTCGGTTACCAGAAAGGTGCAATTACGGAGGCTCGCAAACTCGGCATCCCGATTGTCGGAGTTGTGGACACCAATCACAGCCCCGAAGAGTTGGATTATGTGATTCCCGGTAATGACGATTCCAGCCAGGCGATACGCCTCTATGCTCGCGGCGTAGCGGATGCAATTCTGGAAGGGCGAAACCAGGCCGTGGAGGAAATCGTAAAAAGCGACCTCGGGGAGATGGCTGAAACGGCGGATTAGGACGTGCCCGCCGGCGCGCTGGCGGGATAGCGGAGTCGCGTTTACAGTGATGGCGGCAATATGAGTTGTTGCGGTTTTTTTTCGTATTAAATCTGGAGTGACTATGGCGGATATCACCGCACAAATGGTGAAAGAGTTACGTGATACGACCGGCCTGGGGATGATGGAGTGCAAAAAAGCGTTAAACGAAACCGGCGGGGACATGAAGGCAGCGGAGGATCTGCTGCGAATCAAGAGTGGCGCCAAGGCGATCAAGGCCGCCGGGCGCGTAGCCGCCGAGGGAATGGTGGCTGCGCACATTTCTTCCGGGGGCAAGACCGGCGCACTGGTTGAAGTCAACTGTGAAACCGACTTTGTTGCCAGAAACGACGATTTCATTAATTTTGCCCACAACCTTGCACAGCTGGTAACCGAAGCCGATCTCGCCGATACCGGAGCATTGGCGCACGCGACTTTGCCCGGCGGTGAAAATGTGGATGAGTTCCGGAAAGCGCTGGTAATGAAACTGGGTGAAAATATCAGTGTGCGCCGTTTTGCCCGCTGTGTTGCCCAAGGGCGTCTTTCTTCCTATTTGCACGGGGCAAAAATCGGCGTAATGATCGATTACTCAGGGGGTGACGAGATCCTCGGCAAAGACCTGGCCATGCATATCGCGGCCAGTAAGCCGATCTGCGTTTCAAGCGAACAGGTGTCCTCCGAACTGCTGGCGCGGGAACGGCTGATCTATGCCGCTCAGGCAGAGGAAAGCGGCAAGCCTGCTGATATCGTTGCAAGGATGGTGGATGGACGTATCGCGAAATATCTGGCTGAAGTAACGCTTCTCGGTCAACCTTTCGTCAAGAATCCGGATCAGACCGTGGAGAAGTTGCTTGCATCAAAGTCTGCCAAAGTCAACGGCTTTACCTTGTTTATCGTGGGGGAGGGCATGGCAAAGAAAACTGGCGATTTTGCAGCTGAAGTCATGGCGCAAGTGAACCAGGCGAAGGAAGACAAAGCCTCGCAGCCAGACTGAAAACCCATGACGAACACAGCTTATAAGCGTATTCTGCTTAAGCTATCCGGCGAGGCCCTGATGGGTGACGACAGCTATGGCATCAATCGTGTCATAATTGAACGGATTGTCTCCGAGATTGCCGAGGTGAACGCGCTGGGCGTACAGGTGGCGGTGGTAATCGGCGGGGGCAACATTTTCCGGGGAATGACATCTGCCGCTGACGGCATGGATCGCGCCACGGCGGACTACATGGGCATGCTGGCAACGGTCATGAATGCTCTTGCGCTCCAGGATGCCATGCGCCGCGGTGGATTGGTCAGCAGGGTGCAATCAGCGCTGCGTATTGATCAAGTTGTGGAGCCCTATATTCGCGGTAAAGCAATTCGCTATCTGGAGGCGGGTAAAGTGGTGATCTTCGCTGCGGGCACCGGCAATCCTTTTTTCACTACCGATACGGCCGCGGCTTTGCGCGGCATGGAAATGAACGTGGATATCGTGCTTAAGGCCACCAAGGTGGATGGCGTTTATACCACTGATCCGAAGACGAACCCCGGGGCGGTACGCTACCATAAACTATCATTCGACGAGGCTATTTCCCAGAATCTCAAGGTCATGGACGCCACCGCGCTGACCCTGTGCCGCGACCAGAAGCTGCCGCTCAATGTGTTCAGCATCTTCAAGGCGGGAGCGTTAAAACGGGTTGTGATGGGCGAGGATGAAGGAACGCTCGTAGAGGTTGAGGATTAGTAGTATTAAATGGTATTAATTATTACTGCATCGCCATGTTGACCTGTCCCGCGGGTTTAATCCGGTTGACGGGCTATTTGCCATTCCCGCTATCTTCGTAGTCGACAATCATGATCGCTGATATCAAGAAATCCGCCGAACACAAAATGCAGAAGAGCCTGGAGTCTTTAAAACTGGACTTGGGCAAAGTGCGAACCGGCCGGGCTCATACCGGACTACTGGACCATATTACGGTCGATTATTACGGGACGCCCACCCCCATTCATCAAGTGGCCAATATCAATCTCGCGGATGCACGTACTATTACCGTCGCCCCATGGGAAAAGAAGATGTTTGGCGCGATCGAAAAAGCGATCCGGAATTCCGACCTGGGGTTGAACCCTGTCACTGTCGGCGAGTTGATTCGGGTCCCCATGCCGGCACTCACCGAGGAACGACGCCGTGATCTCACCAAAGTGGTCAAGCATGAGGCCGAGAACGCCCGTGTGGCCATGCGAAACATACGTCGTGACGCCAACGCCCATCTGAAGGATCTGCTCAAGGAAAAAAAGATCGCCGAGGATGAGGAACGCCGGGGGCAGGATGAAATCCAGAAGCTGACCGACCGCTACATTGTGGAAATAGATAAAACGCTGCAAATCAAGGAAGCCGAGTTGATGGCAATCTGAAGTGCCGCTAACTGTGGTGGCAAGCAGACCGTCTGCGAAGCGGGAGCTCATGAACTCTTGGATTTGAATTTTTGTATTCCTGAAATCTCCTTAACCCAATCGTATCCTTCATGCCCGTTATTCCCAGTTTCACGAGCTCTACCCGGGAAATACCCGAATCCGGCATAATTCCCCGCCATATCGCCATCATCATGGATGGTAACGGACGCTGGGCGAAGAAGCGCTTCATGCCGCGAGTAGCCGGACATAAGCGCGGAGTGGAAACGGTGCGCACGGCCATCAAGGCGTGTATCGAGCGAGGGGTGGAATATCTCACCTTATTTGCTTTCAGCAGCGAAAATTGGCGCAGACCAACGGATGAAGTCGCCTTCCTGATGCAGCTTTTCATAAACATGCTGGAGCAGGAGCTTAGCAAGCTGCACGAGAACGGTATTCGATTTAAAGTGATCGGCGATCTATCGAAGTTCGAACCCAAGATAGTCGAGTGTGTTCGTAACGGCGAAGCGCTCACAGCGGATAATAGCCGGTTCACTCTTACCATCGCGGCCAATTACGGCGGACGCTGGGACATCATGCAGGCGGTTCGCAAGATGATGGATCAATGTCCGCAATTGGCAACGTGTTTCGATGAAAAAGACCTGATGCAGCATTTTGCGTTGAACCATGCTCCCGAACCCGATCTTTTTATCCGGACGGGGGGGGAAAAACGCATCAGTAATTTCCTTTTGTGGCAACTGGCGTACACCGAACTGTATTTTACCGATACACTGTGGCCGGATTTCGACGCTCGTGCACTGGATCTCGCCATCCAGTCCTATCAGCAACGCGAGCGCCGCTTCGGCCGCACAAGCGAGCAGCTGCAACCAGCCCAATCCGCTCATGGAGAAAGAGAAGCCGCCGTCAAAAGAACGGCGTAATCTTCCACATTTCCCAAACTGCGCTGTTCCTTCTTCACCTTACCAGCCATGCTCAGGGCCCGGATTCTCACTGCTGTTGTCGTGTTATGCCTTTTTTTGGCGGCAGTGTTTTATTTGTCGGCAATTTTCTGGATGCTGTTGCTGCTTGCCCTGACCGCCGCAGGCTCCTGGGAATGGAGCAGGCTTGCTGGGTTTTCTCTGAACTATTCCATAGCTTATCTTTTGGTCACCGTATCGCTGGGTGGAGAACTGCTGTTCGTGTTGAGCGGCGCAGTCTCGGCTGATCCGTCTACTACATTGTTGCTGGGGGTCTATCTTGCGTCAGCGGCATTCTGGATGCTGGGAGCGCCATGGTTCCTGAAGTCGAAACATCCGATCAGGAATGCGGGCCTGCTGGCGTTGATGGGCTGGCTCGTGTTATTGCCAATATGTCTTGCCCTGTACCAGTTGCGGGCTGTCGATCCCTTTCTCCTGCTGGGGTTCATGGCCACCATCTGGATATCCGATACTGCGGCGTATTTTTCCGGGCGTGCCTGGGGAAAACATAAGCTCGCGCCCGCTATAAGCCCGGGAAAAACCTGGGAGGGCGTTGCAGGAGCGATGGGCGCGGTTTTCGTTTATGCGCTCATATGGAGCCATAGCGCCGCCGACGAGACTTTCGCGCGATGGCTCGTGCCGCTGTTGCTTCTACTTGCCATCATGGGAATTATCGGCGATCTGTTCGAGTCCTTGATGAAACGCCATGCCGGAGTCAAGGACAGCGGAAATATTTTGCCTGGTCACGGTGGTATACTTGACCGGATTGATGCGCTTACTCCCAGTTTGCCCTTGGCCGCCTTATTCCTTCTTTTTTTACAGTCTGAATTATGAAATCTGTTCGTCATATCACCATACTCGGCTCTACCGGCAGCATTGGTGAAAGCACGCTGGATGTGGTTGCGCGGCACCCGAACCGGTTCCGAGTCGTCGCACTGACCGCCAATAAGGGCGTCAAGAAAATGCTCGAGCAATGCCGCCGCTTCCAGCCGCGGTACGCGGTGCTACTGGATGAAGCCAGCGCGGAGCGGCTGCGCGCGGAAATTCTCGGGGCGGGCATCGAGACGGAAGTGCTATCCGGCGTCGAGTCACTGGAAAAAGTCGCTTCGCTGCCTGATGTCGACACCGTGATGGCCGCTATTGTGGGTGCCGCCGGAATACGGCCCACCTTTGCCGCGGCTGGTGCGGGGAAGCAGGTCATGCTCGCAAACAAGGAAACCATGGTAATGGCCGGGCGTATTTTCATGGACGTGGTCAAGGAAAATGGCGCTACCCTGCTTCCTATCGATAGCGAACATAACGCCATCTTTCAGGCGCTGCCATACAACTTCGCCGGGGACTTAAAGGCGGCCGGGGTATGCCGTATCCTGCTGACCGCATCAGGCGGACCATTCCGGCAAACACCCCTGGGCCTGCTCGAGCAAGTGACGCCAGGACAGGCGTGCGCGCATCCGAATTGGGTGATGGGGCGGAAGATTTCAGTCGACTCTGCCACCATGATGAACAAGGGACTGGAAGTAATTGAAGCGCACTGGCTCTTCGAAGCTGCGCCAGAGCAGATACAAGTCGTTATTCACCCGCAAAGTATCATTCATTCCATGGTGGAATACGTGGACGGTTCGGTGTTGGCACAGCTGGGGAATCCCGATATGCGTACTCCAATTGCGCATGCGCTGGGATTTCCAGAGCGGATTGAAACGGGTGTGACGCCTCTGGATATGTTTAAAGTAGCCCGGCTGGATTTCGAGGCTCCGGACTTCGATCGCTTTCCTTGCCTGGGGCTTGCTTACCAGGCTCTGGAGACAGGGGGCAACGCGCCGGCTATCCTTAATGCCGCCAACGAAGTGGCGGTAGAGTCTTTTCTCAACTGCCAGATGCCGTTTACCGCGATCCCCGCGATGATTGAGGAAGTCATGCACACAACCGGCCGCAAGGATATCGCGACGCTGGATGATGTGCTGGCAGCCGATCGTATGGCGCGGGAGGCCGCGCATGAGTGGCTGGCGTGTTTAGCGTAAGGAGCGGAATTTCCCGATTCCGGAACGAGGCAGCAGCACCCGGTGTTGTGGTCCTTGCAAATGCGGATTTCCGGGATGAGCGCCAAGCAGAACATTGGTCTGGCCGCATATATAAAAGCCTCATGGCTGGATTTTGGAGCAAGATTTGTTATCCTGGCGCCCAGGCCATCCATTACTGCGCAACGTTTCCCTTGCGGTACAAAGTTCGCGGCGGCAATCGGGGCGAGGAGTGAGGCGGCGGCACTTGTCCCATACTTCAGGCAAACAGGAATCCCTTTTATTACATCCATTCATATGGGCGCGCTCGTTGCGTGACGCCAGACTGTCCGTACTATCGCTACCATCTTCCGGCGTTCTTTGTATGTCGAGGAAGCCAGCCTGTTACTTCTCCCGGATACCTGAAAGGCGCCTCGAACGCCGCGAGCGGGTACCGGCATGATGATCTTTTCCACGATCCTCGCGTTTATTGTCGCCCTGGGCCTGCTTATCGTATTTCATGAATTCGGCCATTACCAGATGGCGCGCTGGTGCGGGGTAAAAGTACTGCGTTTTTCAATCGGCTTCGGTCGACCATTGCTCAGGAAGCGCTGGGGTAAAGATCAAACAGAATGGGTGATCGCCGCGTTTCCCCTGGGCGGTTATGTCAGGATGCTTGATGAGCGCGAAGGCCCGGTTGCGCCGCAGGAGTTGGCGCGATCTTTCAATCGCAAGCCCGTTGGCCACCGGTTTGCCATTGTCGCAGCGGGCCCTATTGCGAATTTTCTGCTTGCAATTTTGTTATATTGGTTCCTGTTCATCCTGGGCGTCAGTGCTTTGAAGCCGGTGGTGGGTCCGGTAGAACCCGCGACGCCCGCCGCCTTCGCGGGTTTCGAAAAAGGCGAAACCATTACCGGAATAGGGGCCGAACCGGTCGCCACATGGCAGGACGCCCGCTGGCTGCTGCTATCTCAGGCTGTGGACCGGTCGCCTTCCGTCGCGGTAGAAACGGTTGATGCAAGCGGCCAGACCAGCCTGCGTCATCTCGACTTGAGCGGAATTAATGCCGATGATCTGGATGGGGATTTTCTGAAGAAAATCGGCTTGAGCAGTTACCAGCCCCCACTGCCACCCGTCATCTCACAAGTCGTGCCGGACAGCGCAGGCAGCCGCGCGGGCCTTCAGGCCGGGGATGAGATTCTGGCGGTGAACGGCAAAAAAATCCTGTTGTGGGAAGAACTGGTCCAGAAGATCCGGACCAGCCCCGGAGTCCCGTTAACGTTGGAAATCCTGCGGCAGGATACGCACGTGAGCTTGGTGGTTACTCCCGATATTGTCACCGAGGGCGGAGAAAAAACCGGCAAAATAGGCATAGGTCCCCACATTGACCATACCGAACTCGAAAAGCTGATGACAGAGGTTAGCTATTCAGCCGGCTCTGCCATGGTCAGGGCGATAAACAAAACCTGGGAAACCTCGTTATTTACGTTGCGAATGTTAGGAAAGATGGTCACAGGACAAGTATCGTGGAAGAATGTGAGCGGGCCCATCACAATTGCGGACTACGCCGGCAAGTCGGCTCAAATGGGCATTGCGTCTTATCTCGGTTTTCTCGCCCTCATCAGCATTAGTCTTGGCGTTCTCAACCTGTTGCCCATTCCCATACTGGATGGGGGGCATCTGATGTATTATGTAATTGAAATCATAAAGGGCAGCCCGCTTTCCGTTAAAGCCACCGAAATCGGTCAGCAGGTAGGGATGGTGCTGTTATTTGCCCTGATGGCTACGGCCATATATAACGATGTTCTCCGGCTTATCCCCAGTTAAATAATGAAAGTCCGTTACCTCGTTGCGCTGGTTTCTTTCATCTGCGCTTCTGTTGCATCCGCGCGCGAGCCTTTTGTCGTCAAGGACATACGGGTGGACGGCATCCAGCGTACCGAGGCAGGGACCGTGTTCAGCTATCTGCCGGTGAAGGTGGGCGATACCCTGGACGATGAAAAGGCCGCTGCGGCAATCAAGGCGCTCTATGCCACGGGTTTTTTCAAGGATGTGCGGCTTGAGGCGGAAGACGGTGTTCTGGTTGTAGTCGTGGAGGAACGCCCCGCAATTGCGCAGATCGACATTATCGGGGCGAAGGAATTCGAGAAGGACAAGCTGAAAGAAGGCTTGAAACAGGCGGGTTTGGCGGAATCGCGCATCTTCGACCGTTCAATGCTGGAGAGAGCCGAGCAGGAACTCAAGCAGCAGTATATTAGCAGGGGAAAATACGCCGTAAAGATTACGACCACCACTACCCCGATGGAACGGAATCGCGTCGGCATCAATTTTACCGTCGACGAAGGTAAAACCGCCAAGATTCGCAAGATTAATATCGTCGGAAATAAGGCTTTCAAGGAAAAAGAACTGTTGAGTCAGTTCGTGCTGAGGACGCCAGGCTTACTTACCTGGTTCACCAAGGAGGATCAGTACTCGAAACAGAAACTTGCAGCCGACCTGGAGTCTTTGCGATCCTATTATCTCAATCGTGGCTATCTGGAATTCAGCATCGAGTCGACTCAGGTGTCCATCACGCCCGACATGCAGGATATCTACATCACGGTAAATATATCCGAGGGTGACAAATACACGGTCTCCGAGATCAAGCTCGCCGGTGAATTGCTCGTTCCTGAAGAGGAATTGCGCAAACTCATAAAAATTGTGCCCGGCGACGTATTCGCACGCGAGCGGCTGACGGAGTCAGTCACGCTGATCACCGACCGGCTGGGCGATGACGGATACGCGTTTGCCAATGTCAACGCGTCCCCGCAACTGGATAAGGAAAAGCGACAGGTAGCATTTACGTTCTTTATAGACCCGGGACGGCGAGTCTATGTACGGCGCATCAACATTACGGGGAATACTCGTACCCGAGACGAGGTAATACGCCGTGAGATGCGGCAATTCGAGGGAGGCTGGTATTCAACCAGCAAAATTAACCGGTCCCGGCTACGAGTGGATAGACTGAATTTTTTTAATGCTGTGGATGTCCAGACGCCAGCCGTCCCGGGTACGACCGATCAGATCGACGTGAATGTCGAGGTCAAGGAAAGGCCCACTGGCGCAATCATGTTTGGCGCGGGCTACTCGAATATGGAAGGGCTGATACTGAGCGGGTCCGTCGCTCAGGACAACATATTCGGCACCGGAAAGTTTGTCAATCTCATGGTCAATACCGGTAGCGTCAACAAGACCTATTCGTTGTCTTACACAGATCCTTATTTCACTCGAGATGGCGTAACGGCCGGGTTTGATATTTACAAGCGCGTGCTCAACACGCGGACACTGGTGTCGGTGAATAGCTTTAATACCGACACGACAGGTGCCGGTTTGCGCATGGGAATTCCGCTCAATGAAAATGACAGCATTCAGACTGGCTTGGGACTGGAGAACACCAAGATCGACCTTGGCGCCAACAGCCCGCAACGCAATATCGATTTCGTGGAAAAGTTCGGACGAAGCACCGTGAACATACCGCTAACCCTTAGTTGGCGGCGCGATGGGCGTGATAGCGCGATCTGGACCACTTCGGGCACCACCCAGCGTGTATTTACCGAAGCGGGTCTGCCGGGCGGCGATCTGACTTATTACAAAGTGAGCTATGACCTCAGGTGGTATTATCCCTTATCGAATACCTTTACTCTTATGTTGAACGGGGAAGCAGGATACGGCGACGGGTACGCCGGCAAGGATCTGCCCTTCTTCAAGAACTTCTTCGCTGGAGGGAATACCTCGGTTCGAGGCTACAATATCAGTTCGTTAGGTCCGCGTGATAACAATAATAGAACGCTTGGCGGCAACAAACGGTTGGTAGGCAACGTCGAGTTACTGTTTCCAATGCCGGGAATGAGAAACGACCGTTCAGTACGCTTGAGCACGTTCCTGGATGGCGGCTCGGTCTGGGGTGCCGGCGGAGTGCGTCCGGAGCAGGAAGGCTTTCGTTATTCCGCAGGCGTGGCTGTCACCTGGGTTTCCCCCATGGGACCGCTTAAAATCAGCGTCGCGCAACCGCTGAATGATAAGCCTGGGGACAACTTGCAACGTTTTCAGTTTCAATTCGGGCAGCAGTTCTAAATCAATTGAACAATCTGGAGATTTAATTTTGAAGCACGATGCCCTATGGCGAGGCACCTTGACGGCTGCGGCATGCATCATTTTTACGTCCGGCTGGGACCCCGGTAATGCGCTTGCGGATGATATCAAGATCGGCGTTGTCGATACCGAGAGAATACTGGCTGAGTCAGCGCCTGCGGTAAGGGCTCTGAAAAAGATAGAAAAGGAATTCCTGCCTCGCGACCAGGAAATCAAGAAGATGGCCTTGCAGGCGAAAGCGCTTCAGGATCTTCTGGAAAAGGAAAATCAGAGCATGCCGGAGGCGGAGCGGCGCGACAAGGAGCGTGAGCTTGCCACCCTCAACCGCGAAATCCAGCGGGCGCAGCGGCAGATGCGCGAAGACTTGAGCCTGCGGCAGAACGACGAAGTGGCAACACTTCAGTTGACGGCCACCGATGCGATTCAGGTAATTGCGGAAACGGAGAAATACGATTTAATACTGCCTTTGCGCGATCTCGTTTACCGCAGCCCGCGGATCGATATTACCGAAAAGGTAATCAGGGCGCTGGCTGACAAGTAGCCACCGTTTTTCCCCGATCAACACCTGCGTTGGCGGCGATCGCGCGGTAACGCACCGCGGAATCGCAACAAAAAGGAACGAGACCTTGAATTCCATGGATATTCATGAAATCCTGAAATACCTTCCTCATCGCTACCCTTTCCTGCTGGTGGACAGGGTGTTGTCCTGCGAACCGGGTAAAAGCATATCCGCGCTCAAGAATGTGAGCATCAACGAGCCCTTTTTTCCCGGTCATTTCCCTCATCATCCAGTCATGCCTGGCGTGCTGATTATCGAAGCGCTGGCCCAAGCGGCAGCGATTCTGACACTCAAGTCAGCCAATTTGAAAGCAGATGACGATACGATTTATTATTTCGTAGGCATAGACCGCGCCCGCTTCAAAAAGCCGGTACAGGCGGGGGACCAATTGATTCTCAAGGCGACGATTCTGCGGGAGCGAATTGGCATCTGGAAATATTCTGCCCAGGCAGAAGTGGATGGACGCGTGGTGACCGAGGCTGAGCTGATGTGTACAATGCGGAGCAAGCAGTAAGGCAGGACAGGCGCCGCTGGTATATGGCAACGATTGCGGCGGTTGCATGGCGTCGCCACTTTACACTCAAGGGTGGCTGATCAAGGCGAACCCAGGCGATGAATATAAGGAAGCAGGGGGAGATGCTGTTCGACGGATTCGACAGGATTTGTGGAGTGGATGAGTCGGGCAGGGGCCCATTGGCAGGGCCAGTATTCGCTGCGTGCGTGATACTCGATCCTGCCCGCCGAATTGACGGCCTGGCGGACTCGAAGACACTGAGTGAAGAAAAGCGCAACAGGCTGGCTCTTGCCATAAAAGCGCACTCCATTGCCTGGGCTATCGGTACCGCGTCGGTTAAAGAAGTAGATCGTTTGAATATCCTGCAGGCAAGCCTGCTTGCCATGAAACGCGCCGTGGAAAGCCTGTCGTTCATCCCCGGCAGAGTGCTGGTGGATGGAAACCAGAGTCCTCTGCTAAAGTGTCCGGTGACCACCATTATCAGAGGTGATAGCCTCGTGCCGGAAATCTCCGCCGCTTCCATTCTGGCGAAAACGGCCCGCGACGCCGAGATGATGGCATTACACAGGCGTTTTCCGAATTACGGCTTTGACCAGCATAAAGGGTATTCGACAGAGAGACACCTTGCGGCGTTACAGGCGCATGGAGTCTCGGCGGTGCATCGCCGCAGCTTTGCGCCAGTCCGCGAATTGATGGCGGCATGTAAAAGGGAAGGGATGCGATAAATACCGGTAGCGGAAGCTTTTGAAGCGCCGCCCGTATGCGTTTCCCAGCTTGGCCGGATGGGCCCGGGCACGGAAAATGCATTGAATAAGTCTCGCTGTGGCGACCGATGGTTGCGGCCGCCGGTGCTCCGCTCAGCGGTTGTTCAGGGCCGGTTCGGCGATTGCACAAGGAACTTTATATCGTTTCATGATTACTAATATTTGCGGCAATGGTTGATCGGGGATTCCTAATTGATTTATGCTAACTGGCGAGTCCGCCGTACTTAAACTGAAAGCGAATAATATGCGAATAGAAAAAGACACCGTGGTTTCAATTACATATGAGTTATCCGATTTAACCGGAGAGGTAAAGGAAAAGCCCACCGAACCGATGAGCTATTTGCATGGCGGGTATGACGGCATTTTTCCGATGGTGGAAGAAAAACTGCATCTCAAGGAAGTAGGCTACAGCTGTTCAGTTATGATGGAGCCGGAAAACACATTTGGCGAATATGACAGCGAATTGGTCCGGGTGGAACCGCGTAGTCTTTTCCCCGATAACGTGGTGGTCGGAATGCAATTTGAAGGCGGTGAAGAAGGTTCCGATGACTCCCTGATCTATACTGTGACTGACATTGCCGAGGACAAGGTGGTAGTGGACGGCAATCATCCCCTGGCCGGGATTACGTTGCGTTTCGATTGCACCGTTATCGAGGTGCGCCCCGCGACCACCGAAGAACGGGTTCATGGTCATGCCCATGGGGCGCATGGACATGAGCATTAAGGAAGCCGGCTGGCGAAGAGTTCTTCAAAAGGGATTTTTCAAGAATACGCGGGCCCATAATTCCGAGCCTGCCAGGGACTATTCTCTCGCTGCCGCTTTCTTCAGCACGTAAAGCTGCTCCAGCGCCTGTTTCGGGGTTAACTCGTCCGGGACAATTTCCCGTAGCAACGCAAGGGCAGGATGTTCTAACGGAATATCCCTTGCGGCTAGCGGCGCTTCCCAGAATAAATCCCGTTGCGGATATGCTGTCGCTTCTTTCTCCAGTTTTGCCAGGAATTTTTTTGCTGTTTTGATTACTGGTACAGGCACGCCCGCCAGCGCGGCCACCTGAAGCCCATAGCTCTGGCTTGCAGGGCCTTCATTTACAGCGTGCAGGAACACGATATGATGCTTGTGCTCCACTGCGCGCAAATGCACATTGACTGCTTGCGTGAATTCCTCAGCAAGTCTAGTCAGCTCAAAATAATGCGTAGCGAATAACGTATAGCTGCGGTTTTTCTCCAGTAGATATTGCGCAATCGCGAGGGCGAGCGCCAGGCCGTCAAAGGTTGAGGTGCCTCGTCCCACTTCATCCATCAACACCAGGCTTTGAGCGCTCGCGTTGTGCAGGATATTGGCGGCCTCGGTCATTTCCAGCATAAAGGTCGAGCGTCCTCCGGCCAGGTCGTCGGATGCGCCTATCCGCGTAAAAATCTGGTCCAGCGGTCCGAAGCGCGCGCTTCTGGCCGGAACGAAACTGCCGCAGTGGGCCAGCAATGCGATCAGCGCGATTTGCCGCATGTAGGTGGATTTTCCTCCCATGTTAGGCCCGGTAATAATGAGCATCTGTCGCTCAACATCACCATCGGCGCAAAGTCGCAGGTCGTTCGCAATAAAGTTCTCGACCTGCTTTTCCACCACCGGGTGGCGTCCCGCTTCGATTTCGATCACGGCATCATCGGTAAAGGCGGGCATGGAATAATCCAGGGCCAGCGCGCGTTCGGCGAACGTTGCCAGGACGTCCAGCTCGGCGATGCCTTGCGCGACCTGTTGCAAATGACCGATGTACCGCGAAAGCCTCTCCAGAAGCGCCTCATATAAGAACTTCTCCCGTTCCAGTCCGCGATCCTGCGCGGAGAGCGCCTTGTCTTCGAAAGCTTTCAGCTCTGGCGTAATGTAGCGTTCTGCATTCTTCAGCGTCTGCCGCCGGCGATAATCATCCGGAATCTTCTCGCTATGGGCATGCGTTACTTCGATATAAAAACCCTGCAGCCGGTTGTATTCGACCTTGAGATTGGATATGCCGGTACGGGCCTTTTCCCGGTCCTCAAGCTGCAATAGAAATTTGCTACAGTCGTTTTGCATGGCACGCAGTTCATCCAACTGGGCATCATACCCATCGGCGATAACGCCTCCTCCGCGTAGCATAACCTCGGGTTCCTCGCGCAGGGATTGCTCCAGAAGCGCAATCAGTGCCTTATCCGGAGCCATGGAATGCGCCAGAGCGGCAATATGCCCGCGGGCGGAGCCCATGGTCCCGGTAATGGCGGCAATCGCCTCGGGCAGCCGTTTGAGGCTGTCGCGCAGGCCCGAAAGATCCCGCGGCCGTGCCGATTTGAGCGCGATACGCGCGGTAATGCGCTCGATATCGGACATGCGCTTGAGCCCCGCGCGTACCGTAAGATACGGTCCCGATCCGGCTTCCCCCATCAGGAAAGACGCGCCATCAAGACGGCCAAGAATTACGCCGCGGTCCCGCAGGGGATGATGCAACCAGTGTCGGAGCAACCGGCTTCCCATATTGGTCGAGCAGGTATCCAGCAGGGATAGCAAGGTGGGCGATGAGCCGCCGAGTATGGTCTCGGAAATTTCCAGATTGCGGCGGGTGGCCGCGTCCATGCGCAGGTAGGTGTTATCCCTCTCCACCTGCAAGGTCTTGATATGGGCGATGCTGGTGCCCTGCGTGAGGCGGGCGTATTCCAGCAGCGCCCCGGCTGCCCCCAGCGACGAATGCAAATCCTCGCAGCCGAAACCGGAGAGATCATGTGTTCCGAATTGTCGCGAGAGAATGCGGGTTGCGGCCGCGATATCGAACTGCCAGAAGGGCAGATGCTTAAGGCAAATTGTCTTCAGTGCGCTTATGTCACCGAGTCCGGCAAGACTGTTCTCCGAATCAGGCAGAAGGATTTCCGCCGGCTTCAGGCGTTCGAGTTCCCCTGCCAGATTGCCGGGTGATGTTTCCATTACGCAGAATTTGCCCGCCGCCAGCGTGAGCCATGCTAGTCCCAGCCTGGATTCATGCGGCAGCAAGGCAAGTAAAATACTTTCGCGCTTTTCTTCCAGCAATGCCGCGTCAGTCAGCGTACCGGGCGTGATGATTCGCGTAACCTGCCTTTCCACGGGGCCCTTGGCGGTCGCTGCGTCGCCAGTTTGTTCGCAGATTGCCACCGATTCGCCAAGTCTGACGAGTTTTGCCAGATACTGTTCTGCGGAGTGATAGGGCACACCCGCCATCTTGATCGGCTCCCCCGCCGACGCACCCCTTCGGGTCAGGGTAATGTCGAGCAGCCGGGCGGCTTTTTCCGCGTCGTCATAGAACAGTTCGTAGAAATCCCCCATGCGGTAAAACATCAGCATGCCCGGATGCTGCGCCTTGATGCGCAGATATTGCTGCATCATCGGGGTGTGTTTTGTAATCGGGCCTTCCAGACTTTCTATTTTCATCTTTCAGCGAGTTTTGTATAAAATCAGTCGGATTAAGAATATCGTTGTCTTTCGAAAAGCTGCTGATGTCGTAAACCATTGCTATCCCTGCAATCTGTGCTTTAAAGGTGGCAATAGTATCTAATAGTATCTAAAGGGGGGACCGGGAGTGATATTGACTTGGTTTTGCTGCTATATAAAGAGGCATGTGAGTTCCCGGGAGCAGAGTCGTGAGGTTGACCGAGCGAGGAAAATGCGGAGTTTAAGCTATTAAGTGTAGAAGCTGAACCATTAGCGTTGCCTCGTGAAGCTCCAGGATTTATCCGAAACTGGTCGCAAGCTTCAAAAGCACACCCTGTTTCGCCTTCTTGCCCTTTTTTCCGCTTCCCGACGTTACAGCACCGCTGATATGCCCCCGGCTCGACCGCAATAGGCCGCGCTTGCTCCAGGGGTGCAAGGGGAAGCGAGAGTGTGGGAGGGGTTGCAGATGGACGGCTGTTGATGAGCAGGTCAGAATATGCTGAATGTTCATACCGCTAAAAGCTAATTGGCTATACTTTCACTTTGTCAGTTTTTGTTGAATCTTCCATTTACAAAGAACAATACGGACATGAATTCCGCAGCTGCGTTCCTGACGAATGGCGGTCAGGTGGGCGCGCTTATGCGCGCGCAAGACTGGTCAAAATCGCCGCTGGGACACCCCGATACTTGGCCGCAGTCGCTGCGCGCGGTCGCGAGCCTTCTGTTGAACTCCAAGTTTCCAATGTTCGTTGCATGGGGAAGCCAACTTGGGCTCCTCTACAACGATCCTTATGCCGAAGTCTTGGGTAGTAAGCATCCACATCGACTTTGGGTGGACGTATCCAGGATGTCTGGTCGGAGATTTGGGGCGACAGCAGCCCCCTAGTCGATCGCGCCATGGCAGGGGAAGCTACGTTTCACGAGAACCTTCCCTTGATAATGCGGCGCAAGGGATATGAGGAACTGACCTGGTTTACGTTCTCTTACTCTCCTGTGCGCGATGAGAGCGGCAGGGTCGCAGGTATATACTGCGCCTGTACGGAAACGACTAAACAAGTGCTCGCGGATCGCGATCGGATTCAGGAATACGAGCGTTTGCACCAGCTCTTCGAGCAATCGCCGGGAATCATGGCGGTCCTTCGCGAACCCGGCCATATCTTTGAGCTAGCCAATGCCGCGCATCTTCAACTGGTGGGGGATCGTGAACTCATCGGAAAAACGGTGCGCGAGGCATTCCCCGAACTTGAAGGGCAAGGCTTCTACGAGCTGCTGGACGGTGTCTTTGCGACGGGTAAGCCGTTCGTAGGGCGGGCAGTATCGGTCAAGTTGCAACGACGCCCCAGTGCCGCGCTGGAAGAGCGGTTTGTTGATTTCGTTTACCAACCTATCAAGGACCTGGCTGGCAGCGTTACGGGTATATTCATTGAAGGAAGTGATGTCACCGAAGTGGTAAGAGCAAGCGTAGCGCAACGCGAGAGCGAGTTGCGGCTGCGGCAGCTCGCCAATACGATTCCCCAGCTTGCCTGGATGGCGAATGCCGACGGCTGGATACATTGGTACAACGACCGCTGGTATGAATACACCGGAACTACATTGCAGCAAATGGAAGGCTGGGGCTGGCTGAACGTCCATGACCCGGAAAAACTGCCAAGCGTCCTAGAGGAATGGCAGGCTTCTATCGCAACGGGCACGCCGTTCGAGATGGCCTTTCCTTTGCGCGCCGCAAATGGTGAGTATCGTACTTTCTTCACCCGAGTTGCGCCGCTGCACGATGCCACAGGCAAGATTGTGCAATGGTTCGGAACCAATACGGATGTCACCCTGCTTGAAAACGCAAAAAATGAGTTGCGCATGGCCAACCGTCGCAAGGACGAGTTTCTTGCAATGCTTGCGCATGAGCTTAGAAACCCGCTTGCGCCGATCAGCAATGCGGCCCAACTGCTCAAGTTTGGCAGGCTCGATGAGAAACGGGTGCGCCAGACAAGCAATATTATTGCCCGACAAGTCGACCATATGACGAAGCTGGTGGACGACCTGCTCGATGTTTCCCGGGTTACGCGCGGCCTTATCGCGCTTCACAAAGAGACGCTTGATATCAATAGTATTCTGGCCGATTCCGTTGAGCAGGTTCATTCCCTTGTCGAACTGAAGCGCCAGCATCTCATAGTTGAGGCGCCAAACGAGCTGCACTTCCTGGAGGGCGATCGGACACGACTAATCCAGATTTTTACCAATAGCGTTAATAATGCGGCGAAGTATACGCAGGAGAATGGGCATATCACCGTGCGGCTCGATTTACAGCAAGACCAAGTCGAGTTTAGCGTGCGAGACGACGGGATAGGTATAGCATCAGAGTTGTTGCCGCATGTGTTTGAGTTGTTTACACAAGCAGAGAGGTCGCCGGACCGCTCTCAGGGCGGGCTGGGATTGGGTCTTGCGCTGGTGAAGAGTCTAGTGGAGCTTTATGATGGAAGTGTCTCGGCGCAAAGCGAAGGAATAGGCAAGGGAAGCGAGTTCATTGTACGATTGCCGCGTTTGCTCGAAGCGGCACAAGAACAAGAACATCAGGATAACGACGTCAACACCCAACATTCAAGTGACGTCTTGCGCCTGATGGTTGTAGACGATAACGCTGATGCCGCGCAGATCCTGTCAATGCTGCTAGAAACGGTAGGCCACGAGGTAACCGTGGAATATAGTGCGCAAGGTGCGCTTGAGCGAGCGCGCCACCAGGCTCCCCAGATGCTGTTTCTCGACATCGGGCTGCCGGATATGGATGGCTACGAGCTTGCCCGGCAACTTCGGGCAATGCCCGAGACGGCACAGTCCGTGTTTGTTGCGGTAACAGGTTATGATCAACTGCAAGACCAGGAGCATTCGAAAGCGGCAGGCTTTGACCATCATCTGGTCAAGCCGGTCAAGGTGACCGCAATCCTTGGTCTGCTGGCGGACCTGCAGCGGTCAAGGCTGCAATAAATGCCTGACATAGCTTCTTTATATTATTAAGCGGCAACTGTTCAGTAGTATGGACGGCATTCTGGGATTTATGATTCGGATGGGGTAATTGCCTGCCGCCTCCAGAATTCCGGAATGTCCGGGCGATAGCGGCGCATTACCAGGTTCGCCGCCAGCCCGCTCCAGCCGGTTTGATGGGCAGCTCCGAGGCCTTGCCCGGTTTCTCCATGGAAATACTCATGGAACAGCAGCAGGTCGTGCCAGTGAGGATCGGTCTGATGCGGGCTATTTTTCGGAAAGGCCGGAATAAGGCCGGATTCGTCGCGGCGGAAAATATCCGCCAGCCGCTCGGCCAGCATCGTGGCGGCGTATTTGAGATTAATTTCGTAGTCGTTTAAACAGGGCGCGGGAAAAGTGAAGTCCTCTCCCAGATATCGATGCATTTTCTCGATGGCCTGAACCAGCAAATAGTTGGTGGGCATCCATACCGGACCCCGCCAATTGGAATTGCCGCCGAACAATCCCGAGTCGGATTCCCCTGGCACATAATGGATGGCGGCATTGCCGACGCCGGGTATATGGCCCAGATTCCGGTCCGTGGCATGGCGCTTTGATACGCTACGTATCCCGTACGGCGAAAAGAACTCTTCTTCGTCGAAAATACGCGGCAGCATTTTCACCAGCATGGAGCCGGTTACCAGCGACAGCAAATGCTCTCCGCGCTCGTTGGTATGGACCGGGCAGGCACATATACCGCTTCCGTCGAACATGCCGCCTTTGTGTTCCCAGAGTAGTGCGTTAAAGCGCTTGCAGTTCGCGAGCAGGCGCGCGTCCACCACCTCGCAGGCAAACAGCGGAATAATGCCAACCCAGGAAAAAACGTCGATACGGTGTACGCTGCCATCCGGCTCCACCACGAGATCCTTGAAAAAGCCGTCCACATCGTCCCATAAGGACACACCAGCGCCGGTATGACCGGCAATTGTGTTGGCTACCGTCAGAAACTGGCTGTAGGACTGAATGGCGATATCTTCATAGGCTGGGTCTTCAACCGCGATTTCCAGCGCCATCACGGTTAGTTCGAGGGAGAACATGGCCATCCAGCCAGTGGCGTCGGCCTGCTTTAGCGCGTAACCGGGCGGCAACGGCTGGGAGCGGTCATAAACTGAAATATTGTCCAGCCCGAGAAAACCGCCCTCGAACACGTTCATGCCGCTGGCATCCTTGCGATTGATCCACCAGGTATGATTCAGCAACAGTTTGTGCAGCACACGTTTAAGAAAAGCGATATCGCCCTTGCCCCGTTGCACACGCTCTGCGCGGAACACCTTGAGGGCGCCCATGGCGTGCACAGGCGGATTCACGTCCCCGAACGCCCACTCGCAAGCGGGTATCTGACCGTTGGGATGCAGGTAGTTCTCATGCAGCAGCAGCTCGATTTGTTCCTTGGCAAAATCGACGTCGATCACTGCGAGGGCCGCGCAGTGGAAAGCCAGATCCCAAGCGGCGAACCAGGGAAATTCCCAGGCGTCGGGCATCGAGATTATCTCGCTCGCCTTGAGATGACGCCAAGTATGATTACGCCCTTTTTTTCTCGATGGTGGCGGAGCTGCCCGATCTCCATCCAGCCAGGCGGCTACGTCATAATGAAAAAACTGTTTGTTCCATACCATCCCGGCCAGCGCCTGGCGCAGGATACGGTGATCCTGCGCGGTGGCATCCGGCAGGAGTCCCTTGAAAAAAGCATCGGCCTCCGAGCGGCGCTGAATAAAGATTTGCTCCTGGTCAACAAATGGCTGAGACAGGGGTGTCGCCGATAACACCAGTTCGATCATGCCGGCCTGCCCCGGCGCGATCTTGAGTTCATGCACGGCGGCGAACTTGGTTCCTTGCCGTGCCGGGTTCACTGCGGCCTCGTCCCCATCAATAAGGTAGCGATGAAAAGCATCCTTGACGTAGGGGCGGGTGTTGGCCTGCCCCCCCAAACGGGAGTTGTTGCTCTCGTTTTCGGTATAGAGAAGAACGCCATGCTGCCGTCCGTAGAGATGGTAATTTCCCAGCGACGGATGTTCCGCGGCGGCTGCCCAGGCGGAGCCGGCGGGAGCGGGCAGGGCGTGCAGGAGCGGCTTCGCGGCGCCTTCCTCCAGCCACGACCAGTCATTGCGAAACCAGAGCTGCGGCAATAGCCATAACGTGGCCTCATCGCTCCCCCGGTTGCTGGCGAGGATACGGATGTGTAATTCGTCGGGCGATGCCTTCGCGTAGAAAACTTCGACGTCCCAGTAGCGCCGGTCGGCAAAGGCGCCGCTGTCGAGCAGCCCAAAAGGCGGATCCTGGCGCGAGCGGCGGGCGTTTTCCTCAACCAGCCGGGCGTAAGGAAATTCGCACTGGGGATATTTATAAAGGTAATGGAGCCAGGCGTGAGAAGGCGTAGCGTCAAGGTAGAAATAGCATTCTTTTACATCCTCGCCGCGATTGCCCTGGCTACCGGTGAGACCGAAAGCTCGCTCTTTCAAAATGGCGTCCTTGCCATTCCAAAGCCCCAGCCCGAAACAGAGCCGCTGCGCCTCGTCTGAAATACCTCCCAGGCCGTCCTCATTCCACCGGTAGGCGCGGGATCGAGATTGGTCGTGGTCGAAATAATCCCAGGCGCTGCCATCCGGACTGTAGTCTTCCCGAACCGTACCCCACGCGCGCTCCGACAGATAGGGGCCCCATAAACGCCAATTTTCGACGTGATATCGCTGATTTTTCAGCCGCTGCCGTTCCGCGTCCGGTTGAGTGGACATGACGCTACTCCCTCCCTTTGTCGCCGTATACCACTCCACTTCCGCTTGTTACAGGCTTTCCCGGAAAACCCCAGCGCTTCCGCATTCGATGACCCCCGAGACGGAGGAAGCAGTTTTGCCGTCACAACCTCGCGATGGTATCCATGCGCGCAGTTGCCTGATCCAGATCGTTGCGGACAGGCATCGAAATGGGCAGGAATAGCAGCTTCGATTCGGGTAATCGATCCGCGCAATTATTGATCGTTTGCGGCGGTCTCCTTCAAGCCCGTAGTCAAATGCGGCGCAATTACCTGTAGAAGTTGCCCGAATATTCTAGGGTTGCCCGCGACCACATTGCCGCTGCGCAGATAGCTGTCGTTTCCTTCCATGTCTCCTACCAGCCCACCGGCCTCGGTAATGAGCAGGCAGCCTGCTGCCATATCCCAGGGCGATAGCCCGAACTCCCAAAATCCGTCATAGCGGCCAGCCGCCACGTATGCCAGATCGAGCGCGGCAGAGCCGGGACGCCGGATGCCGGCGACTCGCGGCATGATGTCCTTGAACATGGCGAGGTAAGCTTCCGCGTGCGTGAATTCGCGGAACGGAAAGCCCGTGCCGATCAGGCAGTCGCCGAGCTGGGTGCGCTTGCTCACCCGCAGACGGTGATCGTTCAGATAGGCACCCTGCCCTCGGCTGGCGGTGAACAATTCATTGCCAGAGGGGTTGTACACAACCGCCTGCGTAAGAATCTTCTTGTGCATTAGCGCAATAGATACCGAGTAATGCGGAAAGCCGTGGAGAAAATTGGTCGTCCCATCGAGCGGGTCGATAACCCATTGGTATTCCGACTTGCCGGGGTCGCCTTGAGCGCCGCTTTCTTCTGCTAGAATAGCGTGATTGGGATAGGCATCCAGTAGCACGCCGATAATGGCCTCTTCCGCTGCCCCATCCACTTCACTGACAAAATCATTGTGCGCTTTGCGCGACACGTGCAGCAAATCGAGATTCTGCGCAGCGCGATTGATAATGCCGCCTGCGCGGCGGGCGGCTTTTACCGCAATGGTGAGCATTGGCTGCATTGTTTGAATTCGGAATTGGAAGGAGTGTGAATATTAACCCAAATCCGCGGTTCCACGGGTGGAGTGTGCGTTTTCGTGGGAGCGGGACACCTGCCGTCATGCCAGGATGAGCGGCAGCTACGGATCGGGGATTAATATCAAACCTCATCATCCTTTTGCCAAGGTTCGCGTGGTGTTGAGCCGGCCCAGTCATCCCGGCAACATCGGCGCGGCGGCACGGGCAATGAAAACGATGGGCCTGAGTTCGCTCTACCTGGTGAATCCCCGGTCGTTTCCGGACAAAGAGGCGGAAAGGCGCGCCGCTGGTGCATGGGACATTCTGAGCAACGCCACGGTATGCGCAACTCTTGAGGAGGCATTGAGCGGGACGGTTCTGGCAGCAGCGGTGACGGCCCGTCCACGCGATCTTTCCCCTGAAGTTTTCGACGCCCGTCGAGGATCGCTGGAATTGCTTGATTTTGCGCGTCAGCATCCGGTCGCCCTGGTGTTCGGCACGGAAATGTCCGGTTTGACAACCTCGGAAGTGAGCAAGTGCCAAATTGTTGTGCATATTCCCGCCAATCCGGAGTACTCCTCCCTGAATCTTGCCAGCGCCGTGCAAGTAATAGCTTATGAGTTGCGCATGGCGCTGCCCGAAGCCGAATACCTGCCGAACACGGACAGCCGGGCCGCAAGCTTTGAAGAAATCGAGCTGCTTTATCGCCATCTGGAACGAGTTGCAATAAGTAGCGGCTTTCTCGATCCCGAGAAACCAAAACGGCTGATGCAGCGGGTACGGCGACTGTTTGGGCGGGCCCGGCTGGAAAAGGAAGAAGTCCATATATTGCGCGGCATTCTCGGTTCCTGTGAAAAACGGTTTCGGGCGCAAGACGTGATAGCATCAAACGGCTTGAACGGGGGTGACGAGCCATCTGAATGAATCTGCGCGCGCTGCCAGTTCAATCAGCATCTTTTTCCAGGAGGCCATCTCCCATCCGGTAAATTGGGGCGGCCTTGTTCAGAGTTTTTCCGGGAACGGGAAACCGAAAAAACGGGAAACCGAAAAGTTAACGAGAGTTAATTTCCATCCAGTATCTCAACAATTACCCCAACAAAATAGTTGACCGACATGGAGGGGCTTTATATACTTGACAAACTTTGTCGGGTATTAGTCGATATTTCTAGAGAGATGATATGAATCACTGGAGCCGAAAATGCGTTTGACGACCAAGGGGCGTTTTGCTGTCACCGCCATGATCGACCTTGCGCTGCATAGTGCGGATGGCCCGGTTACGCTGGCGGGTATCAGCGAACGGCAAAAAATTTCATTGTCTTACCTGGAACAATTATTCGGGAAACTGCGGCGCAATAAGCTGGTGGGAAGCGTGCGCGGTCCAGGCGGCGGCTACTGCTTGACAAAACCGATGAATGAAGTATCCGTGGTTGACATTATTCTGGCCGTAGATGAGCCAATTGACGCGACTCAATGCGGCGGCAAGGAAAACTGCCTGAATGATCAGCGCTGCATGACCCATGACTTGTGGGCCAATCTTAATGCCCGAATACGCGATTATCTCGCACTGGTCACGCTGGAGCAGCTGGTTTCGAATCCGAAGGTGAAGGATATCTCGGTATTGCAGGATATGAGAGCGTGCAAGCCACGTGAAGGATCAGTCCTGGCGTGATTGCCGCGAAATGCGTTGCGAGGAAATGACAGTTGACTTACGCCTATTTTGACCATAACGCCACAACTCCCGTCGATGATGCGGTACTGGAGGCGATGTTGCCATACTTTCAGAAGGAGTACGGTAATCCTTCCAACCGGCATGCACCGGGGATAGCCGCCCGCCGTGCGGTTAACGTGGCACGCGAGCAGGTTGCGGAGTCGGTCGGGGTGCAGCCTTCCCAGGTAATTTTTACCAGTGGCGGCTCAGAGGCAAACAACCTGTTCATCCGCGGAGCGGCGGGCTACCTCAAACCAGCGCGAATTACCATCAGCTCGGTTGAACACCCCTGTGTGATGCGGTCGGCGCAGGAACTGGCAAGGAGCCGCGAAGGAGGCTGGGATTTGCGCCGCCTGGCGGTGGACAACGCGGGACGCGTGGAGCTTGCCAATGTTGACAACGCCATGTTGGAACGTCAGCCCGGCCTGGTATCGGTAATGCTCGCGAACAACGAAACCGGCGTCATCCAGAACGTGCCGGCAATCGCGGATAAAGCCCGTGCAGGTGGTGCGTGGGTGCATACTGACGCAGTGCAGGCGTTTGGCAAGATTCCGGTGGATTTCGCTTCACTCAAGGTACACGCCATGACAATTTCCGCCCACAAGATATATGGTCCCAAGGGCGCCGCGGCACTGATAATGGATAAGCGGCTTTTGCTCAAGCCACTCATCTTTGGCGGGGGCCACGAGAACGGATTGCGCTCGGGCACGGAAAACGTTCCCGCCATCGTGGGGTTCGGCATGGCCTGCGGATTGGCCAAAACGCGGAGAGTGGAAACGGTAGTGTCTATTACAACGATGCTTGCCCGGTTGGAACAGGGGTTGCGTGAGATGGGCGCAGTCATCTTCGGGCTGGACGCTGCGCGCTTACCCAATACCTGCTATTTCGCATTACCAGAAATCGAAGGTGATACGCTGGTTGTCCGTCTCGACAAGGCCGGTTTTGCGGTAGCGAGCGGCGCCGCGTGCTCAAGCGTGAATCCGGGCCGTAGCCACGTGCTGGAAGCAATGGGCGTCGAACCGACGCTGACGCGCTGCGCGGTGCGGGTAAGCCTGGGCAGCGGTAATTCACTTGCGCAGGTGGAGGCTTTTCTCGAGGCGTTAAATAACGTCGCCCGTGAACTGCGGCAGATGAGCATGGCCGCAATCTGATTCGGATCAAGGCTAATTGCGGCCGCCCGGCGCGGCCGGTAAGGCCGGGGAGGCTGGTAAGCATGAACCGATCAACAAACCGCTCAACGAACGGTGAATCATCTCATGTTACTCGGTACGCCATTGGTCAGATGTAGCCGGCTGGGCACGGCCGTGTTGCTGATATGCGTAATGCAGTTTTCAGGCTGCGCTACCACGCGCCATCCCGATAAAAGCACCGACTCGTTCGATCCGGTTGATCCCTACGAAAACGTTAACCGTGCGTTTTACAGGTTTACCGATGTGGTCGACCGCAAGATCGTCGAACCCGTCGCGGATTTTTATCTCGACCATGTGCCCGTTCGGGTGCGTCGTTCCGTTGGCAATTTTTATGACAACCTCGCTTACCCCAACGTTATGCTGAACAACTTTTTGCAGGGAAAAGTACGCCGGGGGCTTCAGGATAGCCTGCGTTTTGTCGTCAATTCGACCGTTGGTATCGGTGGGCTCTTCGATATGGCCTCCCCCATGGGTTTGCCGCTACACGACGAAGACTTTGGACAAACGCTGGGGGTGTGGGGTGTAGACGCAACAACCTATCTGTATGTCCCGTTGCTTGGTCCCAGTAGCAACCGCGACGTACCCGGCATCCCGGTGAGCGTGTTTACCAACGCTTTGTTCTACATCGGCACGTTCGTGGTGGGCGCTCCCGTGACGGTACCCCTCACTGTTCTGGGCGTTATTGACAAACGTGCGAGACTGACGGGTCCCATGCGGGTCCGCGACGAAGCTGCATTGGAGCCCTATCTGTTTGTGCGCGATGCGTATCTGCAACAGCGGCTGTATCTGATTTATGACGGTAGTCCGCCACCCCAGGCTTACGATGATCCGGCGGAGGATGACCCGCAGGCTGAACTTCCGACTGAATAGTTGCCCGAAGCATGGCAAGACAGGACTGAAGGTCTGGGGAGGTGCGTTCGCGACGAGCCGAGGTCGATTTCGGGAAGCTCATCGGTTTTACGTGCAGCGGCTTACGTGGGTTGCCTTGGGTTGCCATGGGTTACCGATCGGTCGTCTTCGCGGCAATTTCCCCGCATGAATTGAAGGGAGTAAAATATGAACTTATCCCGCTCTCAAGCCGGGTCGATCATTCCTCCGCCACATCTCGTCCGGCTCACGCATAGCATCTATCTGCTGCATGCTTTTAGCATTCTCATGGGAGTACTCGGTCCGGCGTTTATCATAACGGCATTCCTGACCGGATGGCCGTCGATCATTGCAGTGATCATCAACTACGTGAAACGCAACGACGTTCGCGGCACTTATCTCGATTCCCATTTCGGCTGGCAAATACGCACTTTCTGGTATACGCTGTTTTGGCTCGTGGTTGCAGCGATGCTGTTCGCCACGGTCATTGGCATCGTTCTAGCCTATATCCTGGTGGTGGGAGCGGGCATCTGGGTCATCTACCGCATCATGCGCGGCTGGATGGCGCTCAATGACGCAAGGCACATGCCGGCCTGAACGCACTGCTCCAGGCTCCCCGGCTATAAGCCCCGGTGTGCGCGCTCATATTGCGCATGCCCGGGCTTCCGCAACAGTTCCCCTATCCCGGTTTCCATCCGCTTTTCCTAAGGAAGTATGGAGGGGAGAGTGTGCGGTTTCGAACAGACGGGTTTTCTCCGGGATGAGAATATTGCGTCGGGAACGCCGGTCTCGAATACGAGAGCAGGGAGAGATCGGTTTACACCGGCACTCGCGGTTTTGATAACGGAGACTGACATGAAAAAAATAAATATCCTCGTTTTGAGTTTGGGGTTAGGCAGCTTGAGCACGGGAATGAACAGTGCCTTCAGCCAAAACAATAACGAAACATCCCCCCCATCGCCGGATGCGATTCTCAACGCACAGACGGTTCGCGAGACACCCGTTACCCGGCCGGAGCAGAAAAAAAATGAACACGATCGATCAGGTACTTTTGAGGCCCCAAATGCAATGCCCTCCTCGCCGGCATTCCAGAATCAGCCCGATAACGGACGGATATTGGGGTTCGATTTTTACCGCGACCCGCTGAATGCAAAGAAACCGATGCAGACTTTCGAGGAGACGATGAAGGCCGATGTGGCTCAACGTCCGGGGGTCATGAAAACGCAGCATGAGTTGCTGCTGAGACGCTACGATCTTACCCCTCGCTTGGACCCGGAAGCAACCATGACTCGCGGCAAGCCATTGGCGGTAGGGCCCACGGCCCGGTTGCAGGGCGGAATAAACTGGCAAAAATTAGCCGACATGTCTCCATCGGAAATACGCAACAAGAACCTGTTTCCCTATCCCGCGCTGCCGCATCCCAAACAAACCCCGGGAGGTCAGGTCTTTCCCCAGGTTCAAATCAAAATGTTTCCCCGGCTGGAGCGATTCGACGTGGAATTCGATTTGCCTGAAGCATTTCTGCCGGAGTTTCCCCCGGCAATTTTCCTTCAGAACAGGCCGGAATTAGGAGACGTTTCGCGGGGAGAGATAGTATCAATTAATAATTTCTATCGCTTATTCAAGGATATATTGACACCTGTCCAGTTGGATGGGTTGCGGATGCTGCTCACCCCTTTCCCGCAGGAAGAATTCAATCCGACGGATGACCGCAAAAGTGCACAACCCAGCCTGGGAGTGACCTGTTTCGATTGCCACGTCAATGGTCACACTACTGGGCAGTTTCATCTTAACCCGGATATCCGGCCTGAGCAAAGACGCTTTCGCCTTGATACAACCAGCTTACGTGGATTGTTCAACCAGCAGATACACGGTTCGAAGCGGAGCCTGCGGTCGGTAGAGGATTTTACCGAGTTCGAGTTTCGCACGGCTTATTTCAACGGTGACCCGATCCACGCAATGAAGAAAGGGTTGACGATTTTTGACCGGATCCATGTAAGTCATATGGCTCAGCTTCAGAACATGCTGGATTTTCCACCCGCGCCAAAACTGGATACCCTGGGCCGGCTGGATCACTCAAAAGCGACAGCAAAGGAACTCCGGGGCGAAAAGGTTTTCTTTGGCAAAGGTCAGTGTGCGGGTTGCCACCAGCCCCCCGCGTTTCTCGATCATCAAATGCACGACCTCAAACTCGAACGTTTCGTAAACGAGCCAGGAGATGGGCCGATGAAGACTTTTACGCTACGCGGCATCAAGGACAGCCCCCCCTATTTTCACGACGGCCGTTTGCTGACTCTTGAAGATACCGTTGAATTCTTCAACCTGGTGCTGCAGCTCAAGCTGACGGATGAGGAGAAGTCTGATCTCGTGGCGTACATGAGGCAACTATAGTTAATTAAGCTGAGCAATCGGAATCCGGCTTATCGGAGTTTTTTTATATTTTCATATAAGGGTTTGAATCACTCGTAGCGCAACATAAACGAATCGGGAGACTATTCATGAGTATTTCCGCCGCACCATCTTTAACTTTGAACCGAAAAGAACCGCTTTCGCTTAATGGCGGGACATCGACTCGTAAACCGGCGAAAGTGATACGCAAGGCCGTATTTCCCGTCGCCGGCCTGGGTACCCGTTTCCTGCCCGCCACTAAGGCGGTGGCCAAGGAAATGCTCCCCATCGTGGACCGGCCGCTGATTCAATATGCCGTCGATGAAGCTGCGGCAGCCGGTATCGAAGAGATAATTTTTGTAACGCACCGCAGCAAGCGATGCATCGAGGATCACGTTCATCGTGCCGTTGAGCTGGAAGGCGAATTAGCCTCGCAAGGGAAACACGCATCCTTGAAAATGCTGCGGCAACTGATGCCGAACGGGATACACTTCAGTTTTGTTCGCCAGGAGGAGCCGCGAGGATTAGGGCACGCGATTCAGTGCGCCCGCCACCTGATTGGAAATGAGCCCTTTGCCGTGCTGCTGCCGGATGATTTGATCGATGGCCATCCTCCCGTGCTGGCGCAGATGATTGCGCAATATGAAAAGGTGGCGAGCAGCCTCGTTGCGGTCCGGACGGTATCCCGTGAAGATACGCGCCGTTACGGGATAGTGGATGCTGCCGGAGAGGAATCCATGAGCCGCAGCATGAAAATAAGAGGCGTGGTGGAAAAACCTTCGCCCGAGACGGCTCCGTCCACATTGGCAATCGTCGGACGCTACATCCTGTCTCCCATGATTTTTGAATGCATGGCGAGCCTCGACCCTGGGATAGGGGGAGAAATCCAGCTTACCGACGGAATTTCGCGTCTTCTTAAACTGGAACCAGTGATGACTTACCGCTACCTGGGCAATCATTACGATTGCGGGAGCAAGGCTGGATTCCTGGAGGCAACGGTGGCATACGGTTTGCAGCACCCCGAGGTGGGCAAGGAATTTCGGGAGATACTGACGCGTGTTGCACGCCAGTTGTCGGAGGAGACGCCGTTTGCGGCAGACTTGAATCTCAAAAGGACCGACGCTCAAGCAGCCGCAGTATTGAAGAGTGCCTGATCTCGTGGCTTTGGCTCATGACCCGATCCGCGAAAGCCCGCCCGGACTTCTTCGATTCCCGACGCTCCCCGATCGCGGTAAGGCAGAAGTTCGAGGGAGGTGTTGCAATTTTTGACGCGAAAGGAGGAAAGCGCCGGACGACCGGTTTTTAGACTGTATTACCGCTGTCGATACGGGTTGCCATCATTTCCCCGAACCGAACCGTTCTTCCGGGGGTCCAGAGAGGGTTGAATATCAGACCATTTTTTGGAAACAACATTATGACCGTCGACCCGAGCTGAAACCGGCCCATTTCGTCTCCTTGCTCCAGAACTGGAGTTTCTTTGTCATATCGCCAGTCGCGAATCTCGCCAGAGCGGCGCGGATTGACTATGCCGTGCCACACCGTGGATATGCTGCCAACGATGGTCGCTCCCACGAGGACCATTACAAACGGTCCAAGCTCCGATTCAAACACGCAAATTACCCGCTCATTGCGGGCAAAAAGGCCCGGAACTCCTCTCACAGTGAGGGGGTTTACCGAGAATAATGTGCCTGGCACATGGACCATGCGGACTGGTAGGCCCCTGCATGGCATATGGACGCGGTGGTAGTCCCGGGGGCTCAGGTATATCGTTGCGAAACTGCCGCCCTGAAATTTCTCCGCCAGCTCTATATCACCGCCTATCAGCGCTGTGGCAGAATAATTATGTCCCTTGGCCTGGAATATCCGGTCTCCTGAAACAACGCCCAGCTGGCTTATAACGCCGTCCGCGGGGCACACATAGTCCGCCGGGGCAATGGGACGTTTCTCGGACCGCAACGCCCGGGTAAAAAAATCATTGAAGGTGAGGTAGCTGTGGATGTCGGGATTCACCGCCTCGTCCATGTCCACACCGTAGCGCTCAATGAAACGCCTGATTATGAAGGCGGTAAGCCGGCCCGCGGGTGCATTGGCAACTTGCCCCGCGAATGCCGTCATCGCGCGCTTTGGCAGCAGATATTGAGGAAGTACGGAAAAAGAAGTACCGGACACTTTTACCCCCTAAAAGAATTGGCAAGGATTATAGTGCTTTGGTTCAACGAAGTCTCGCGATGCAGTATTGGCAGGGCATCTTTAATCCTCTGGACCGTCTTTAAACGTTTTTTCATACGGGCAAGAGCTATGACCCAGGCAGACGAAAAAAAATCCACGGCCGATGTCCTCCCACCCTCTCAACCGGGGAGCCTCCCGCTTACGTCGGCATCAGTAAAAAGCGAACTTCCCGACGCCCAACCGACGCGTGACCTTGGCGCTGGCCAGCAGGTGCCGTTTCCGATAGTTGGGGTTGGTGCGTCCGCGGGAGGGGTAGAGGCCTTGCAAAAGTTCTTCGATTCTCTCCCCGCAAATCGAGGAATCGCCTACATTGTCGTGGTGCACCTCGCGCCGGATCATCCCAGCCATTTGGCGGAGATCCTGTCTAAATGTACGTCTATGGCGGTCCTTCAGGTTGGCAGTGATGTGGCCGTCGAGCCGGACAAGATTTATGTCATCCCCCCCAATCATTACCTGACATTTAGCGATGGCCGGATACACCTTCAACCCATGTCACACCCGCGTGCTTTGCCCCAGGCTATCGATCGTTTATTCATATCGCTAGCGGAAGACCAGCAGGAAAGGGCGATCGGAATTGTCCTTACCGGCGCAAATCACGACGGCACTGTGGGGCTCAAAGCCATCAAGGCCGCTGGCGGGATAGTCATTGCCCAGTTGCCGGCCACCGCACAGCATCCCAGCATGCCCCAGAGCGCGGTGGAAACCGGCCTGGTCGACTACGTATTGGCTGTCGAAGAAATGGGCCACGCTCTCCTGCAATATATTGATCGGTCCAGTTTGTGGCGGTGGGAACAGGCTCCGGAGTCGACGGAAGAAGAGGCCCGGGCGCTGAGGAAAATCGTTGCTCTGGTATCCACGCGTGGGGGCGGGGACTTCCGTGGGTACAAGGAATGCTGATGCGGCGAACGAAACGGCGCGTGGCCCTGCGAGGATTGGCGAACCTGGACGCATACGAGACTTACCTGCGTGAAAACCCCCCGAAAGTTCTGGCGCTGGGGGCCGACTTCCTGCTTAAGGTCACCGAATTTTTTCGCGAAGCCGCGGCGTGGGAAGCACTCGAGCAGAAAATAGTGCCTGCGATTATCGAAACCCTCGTTCCCGGCGAGTCCCTCAGAGTTTGGGTGGCGGGGTGCGCGACAGGGGAAGAGGCCTACAGCATGGGCATCAGTCTGCTGGAATTAATCAGGAAGGGCGGCCTGGACATAGAAGTAAATATCATTGCTTCCGATCTCGATTCCTTCGCTCTTGAGGTTGCCCGTGCCGCCAGCTATCCCGGAAGCATTGCTCTGGTTCTGAAGCCTGATTTGCTCGCTCGCTACTTTGTCAGAAGCGAGGAAGGCCGGTTCGCCGTGCGCAAGATCCTCCGGGAAAAGGTCATGTTTTCCCAGCATAATCTCCTAGCCGACCCGCCATTCTCTCACGTGCACTTGATCAGTTGCCGTAATCTTCTGATTTACCTGAAGCCGGAAGTGCAGGAAAAGCTGCTCAGCATGTTCCATTTTGCCCTCAACCCTGAAGGTTATCTTTTTCTGGGGAAGTCGGAGACTGTGGGAGAGCATCAGGAGTTCTTCACGCCCGCTGATAAACAGCACCGTATCTACCGCTGTTTGCCTGTAAAACGGAAGATCCCTGTCAAGCTGCCACTGATTCCCCATACCCTGGCAACAAGGATAGGTTCGCAAGCCGGGGGAGGGGGAGGGCAGCAGGCGCGATCGGCACACGCCGAACTGGTGCGCGAACTCCTGCTGAAGCAACGGTCTGCGACTGCTGTGCTGATCGACCGCGATGGGCAGGTACTCTATTTCTATGGACCGACTCGAGAGCTCTTGTGGCAGCCGGAAGGCGCGGCAACCCGGGATTTGCTGTCGATGGTATCGGAAGAGATGCGAATTGCACTGCGCGCGGTCATCCATGCGGCCCGCACCGGGGACAAAACGGGCGAGATAATTCTCCCGCCCATGCCTGGCGGGGAGAATCGACAATTGCGTATCACGGCAATCAAGGCCGGCGATGACGACGATAATAGCCTTTTGCTCGTCACATTCGAGTATGAAGGCATAGCCGCATCGCCTGAGCGGGGCTTGGGCGATGCCGAGTCATGGGCGAGGCGGTAGCTCGAGGATGACTTGCGCATGACACGTCTCGATCTCGAAGCCTCTATTCAGGCCCTGGAAACGAGCAACGTGGAGCTTCGCATTGCCAACGAAGAGGCGATGTCGATGAATGAGGAGCTTCAGTCGGCCAATGAAGAACTGGAGACCACCAAAGAGGAGCTGCAGTCGGTAAATGAAGAACTGACCAGCGTCAACTTGGACCTGGAGCATACCGTCAACGAACTGCGCATAGCCAACGATGACCTAGCCAACGTACTGGCCAGCAGTGAGCTGCATATCCTTTTCCTCGATCGCGAACTCCGTATCAAGCGTTTCACCCCTGCTTCTTGCAAGTTGTTCAGCCTTATCCCATCCGACGTGGGCCGCCCTATCGGTGATTTTGCATGCCCCATTGAACCGGGAGACCTGGTAACCGTTGCACGCGAGGTGCTGGCCACGCGTTCGGTCAGTGAAACGGAGGTCCAGACCCCGGATGGCCACTGTTACCTGCGCCGCGTATTGCCCTACGTGGTCGAGGAAGACCATGTCGAAGGGGTCGTGGTTACCTTTGTTCCCATTGATGCGCTCAAGCATGCCGAGCGTGAGATTCGTGAGAGCGAAAAACGTTTTCGCATGCTGGCTGATACGGCACCCGTATTCATCTGGATCAGCGGGCCTGCGGGAAAACTGGAATTCGTGAACCGCCGATTTATTGACGAGACCGGACAGCCGGCGGAAAACCTGCACGGTACAAATTGGCACAGCCTGATACATGAAGACGATTTGCCCGGTTATCTGGCGGCCTGCGCGACTGCGGAAGCCGCCGGAAAGGGATATGATCACGAATTAAGGCTGCGCAAGGCAAATCAGACCTACTGCTGGATGCGCTTTGTCGGGGAACCGCGCTTCGAGGGCGAGCGGTTTGCCGGCTTCGTCGGATCCAGTGTCGATATTCAGTATCACAAGGATGCCGAGGAACAGTTGCGTACGGCCGATAGACGCAAGGACGAGTTTCTCGCCATACTGGGACACGAGCTTCGTAATCCGCTTTCTCCCATACGCAACGCGGCGCAAGTGCTGCGGCTAGTGGATTCGAACGAGCCGCGGCTCTCATGGGCCCGCGAGACCATTACCCGTCAGGTCGATCATATCACCCGCCTGGTAGATGATCTGCTTGACATTGCCAGACTCACCCGCGGGATCCTGACCCTGAGGATGGAACCTACAGACATGGCATTGATCGTGGATCACGCAGTGAATTCCATGAAGGCGATGATCGATGAGCGGCGACAGCAGCTGTCTGTCACGATTGCGGATGAGTCGCTCATGGTTAACGGCGACCCCGTGCGTCTTACACAGATCGTGGAAAATCTTTTCACCAACGCCGCGAAGTTCACCGAGGAAGGGGGCAGGATTTCGCTCGATGCCCACCGGGAGGGATCGGAACTCGTTCTGTCCGTCGAGGACAACGGCATCGGCATCCCCCAGCACATGTTGCCAAGGATTTTTGAGCTTTTCATGCAGGAGGACCGCGCTATCAGGAAATCGAGCAGCGGTCTCGGCATCGGACTTTCCCTGGTGTCTCAGCTTGTTTCCCTGCATGGCGGCTCCATTCATGCCTCGAGCAGGGGATCCGGCCAGGGTAGCTCGTTTATTCTTCAGCTTCCTTTGCTTGGAACAGCGGCTGAACCTGCCGCGAAAGCCGAGGGTGCCGAGAGTGCTGAGGGGGCCGAGAGGGCCCGGTCGAACGGGGAAAACACGTTTTGCGAGGGGAAGGCGGCTGCCCGGGGGAATGAGCCGGAACCCACGGAAGGCCGCATCCTGATCGTGGACGATAATGCGGACAGCGCCGATTCCATGGCTATGCTGATGGCCATGTTCGGATATGAGACGCGTGCAACGTATGATTCGGCCTCAGCGCTAAAGGAGGCGTCGTCGTTTGCCCCGCATGTCGCCCTGCTCGATCTAAGCAGGCCTGAACCCGATGGCATAGGACTGGCCGCCCGCTTCCGGGAAATGGCGGAGACAAAAAAGACCGTATTGATTGCGTACAGCGGTTATGGACAGCCCGATGATATTGTGCGAAGCAAGGAAGCGGGATTCGCCCATCATCTTGTGAAACCGGTAGATCCGGAGTCGGTTCATGACCTGATCAAATCGATGGGATTGAAGGGCAGCTAAAGCGCCAAAGCCCGTTCCCGCCGTAAGGTTATGGGATCGATGGTAGTGGCTGTGCCTCATCATTCACCAGTTTCCGCTCAATCTGCTCTTCGCGCTGCTGCAGAGTCCACATATGAGCATACATGCCATCTTCCGCGAGCAAATCCGGGTGAGTGCCGCGTTCTACAATGCGGCCTTTGTCCATGACCAGAATCTGGTCCGCATCCACTATTGTGGACAACCGGTGGGCAATTGTCAGCGTGGTACGATCCATGGCGATACGCTTCAGTTCGGCCTGGATCAGTTTTTCCGATTTCGAATCCAAAGCCGAGGTGGCCTCGTCGAAGATCAGGATTGACGGTTTCTTAAGTATTGCGCGTGCAATCGCAACCCGTTGTTTCTCCCCGCCCGACAGCTTTAATCCACGCTCGCCTACCGGGGTTTCATACTTGGCGGGCAAGCTCTCGATGAAGTGGTGAATATGGGCCGACTGGGCCGCTTCAATGACTTCCTCTTGTGTCGCTTCGGGGCGCCCGTAGGCAATATTGTAATAGATGCTGTCATTAAACAGGACGGAGTCTTGCGGTACGATACCGACGGCCGCGCGAAGGCTTTGTTGCGTTACCTCTCTGATGTCCTGGCCGTTTATCAGAATGCGCCCGCTACTGACATCGTAGAAGCGAAATAGCAGTCGCGCCAATGTTGACTTGCCGGACCCGCTAGGCCCCACGACGGCCACGTTACGTCCGGCTGGAATGTCAAAACTGACATCGAAGAGAATCTCGCGGTTGGACTCATAGCTGAAATTCACCTGCTCGAAGTGTACTGGAGCGCTTCCCGGTATAAGCCGAATCGCCCCATGTTTGTCTTTTATCTCTTCATTTTCGCCCAGCAAGTTGAACATTTTTTCCATGTCTGCCAATGAATGCTTGATTTCGCGATAGACGAACCCGAGAAAATGCAGGGGCATATATAGCTGGAGCATGAAAGCGTTCACTAGCACCAGGTCCCCCAGGGACATGGTTCCGGCTATCACGCCATCCGCCGCGAGCCACAATAGCGCGGTTGCGCCAATCGCGATTATGGCACTTTGTCCGGAATTGAGCGCCGCGAGTGAAGTCTGGTTGCGCACCGCCGCTGATTCCCACTTGCGCATATGTTCATCGTAACGTCGTGCCTCCCATGCCTCATTGCCGAAATATTTGACTGTTTCATAGTTCAGGAGACTGTCGATCGCCTGGGTATTTGCCTTCGAGTCCATATCGTTCATAGTGCGGCGGAAAATCATGCGCCACTCGGTCACGATCAAGGTAAGCGCAATATAAGCCACCAGGGTGGCAAGGATGATTACCGAGAACCAGATGTCGTATCGGGAAATCAGGATGACCGCGACCAGCCCGATTTCAAGAAATGTCGGCAAGATATTGAACAGCATGAAATTGAGCAGGAAAGAAATTCCGCGTGTTCCACGCTCGATGTCCCGGGATACTCCTCCGGTTTGACGTTGCAGATGAAAGCGCAGTGATAGTGCATGCAGGTGACCGAACACCTTGATGGCGACCCGTCGTATGGCGCGCTGGGTTACCTTGGCAAATACTGCATCGCGCAATTCTCCGAACAGCGTGCTGAGTAAACGCAAAACCCCATAAGCTATCAGCAACATCACCGGCAGGGCGAGAAGCGCGCGAGGCTGGTCAAGAGCGTCGATGATTTCCTTCAGCACCAGCGGCACGGCGACATTGGCGAGTTTAGCCATGACCAGTAGTGTCAATGCCAGGACCACCCTGCCTTTGAACTCGAGAAGGTATGGCAGCAGGGAACGGATAGTGGCCCAATCGTTTCGGCGGATACTGGGTTTTTCCAGACGAGTAGCACGCATTCAGGCGGGGAAATAAAATGGAGCGTGGAAAAGAGTATAAAAACAGTATATCGTTAATTCATATTGGCGAAGGCGAGGGTAAAAGCGAAGCAAGGCACAGTTCTCTCACCCGTGCGGCGTGACCTGGCAACATGGCAAATTACCTTGCTCGCCCTGGCACCCTGGCATTGCCCGGCGTCGAGGAACGCCTGTTCCTGAATGGACAGGGCAATATACTGATTGCCGTTACGTGGCAAAATCCGGGCAGCAGGTTCAGGTCAATACGGCGACCAGCCCCCACCCAGCGCCTTGTAGAGTTGCACGACCGACACCAGATGGAGGCGGCGTGTGGAAGTGAGCGCGAACTCCGCGTCAAACAGATTGCGTTTGGCCAGCAGTACATCAATGTAGCTCGTGATTCCCCCCTGGTAGCGTAGGTCAGCTACGTTCAGGGCCGAGCGTAGCGCGGCCACCTGATCCTGTTGCGCCGTGCGCTGTTCGTTAAAGGTGCGAATAGCTACCAGGGCGTCTTCAACCTCCTTGAACGCCACCAGGATAGTTTGCTCGTATTGAGCCAGTACCTGCCTTGCCTGCGCCTCTGCGGCACGCTGACCAAATCCCAGGCTTTGCGCATTTAGCACCGGTCCTGCCAGTCCGAGCCCCCCCACCCCGAATTCGCTTCCCGAGAGCAAAAGATTGGAAAGGGCCGGGCTCGCTACACCGAGAAACCCGGTTATCGTGAGCTTGGGAAATCGAGCCGCTTTGGCTGCGCCGATTCTTGCCGTAGCCGCAGCAAGCGCCTGTTCAGCCTGCAGGATATCGGGGCGCCGTTGCAGAAGCTCCGAAGGAAGGCCAGCGGGCACTTCTGGCGGCATCATTTGCTCAGTGAGGGAGCGGCCACGCATGATCGGCAGCGGGTTTTTTCCCAGTAATACGCTCAATTCATTCTCTTTTTGAATCATCTGCCGCTCAAGTTCCGCCACTCTGGTGGCCGCGTTGGCACGTTCAGCCTCGAACTGATCCAGGTCGAGCCTGGAGATGACTCCGCCCCGGAGTTGGGCCCGCGCAAGGGTCACGGATTCTTCCCAGGATTGCAGGGCGTCACGCGCGATTCCTAGTTGCATGTCGAATTGCAGCAGATCGAAATAGGCCTGCGCTACGGAACTCACCAATGTGAGAACCACCGCGCGGCGGTTTTCCTCTCGTGCCATCAGGTCCGCACGTGCGGCTTCGTTCGAGCGGCGAATTCTGCCCCAGATGTCCAACTCCCAGTTCAGGGTTCCCTGGCCAAAGTAACTGTATGGGGTCGGAAATCCACGAAAAGCGAACCCGCCGAGGCTGCCGAACACCGGAGCGTTTGTATTGACATCCAGTTGGGGAAGAAAGTCCATGCGGGATATCGCCAGGCGGGCCTGGAGCTCTTCCACGCTGGCCACCGCCTGCTTAAGATCCTTGTTTTCCAGCAATGCCTGTTCAATGAGACGTTGAAGCTGCTCGTCGCGAAGGAGTTCCCACCACGGAAGATTAGCGATGGACTGCCCTTCCGTTTCGGCCATGCGAAACCCCTCCAATGTATCAATTCGGGGCCGCGAATAATCCGGCCCCATTGCGCAGGACATAATCAACAGGCTCGAAAACAGCAATAATATCCGCGCCCGCCAGCCGCGATGAGTCTTGCCACCCGTCCAGGTCACGCCTTCTCCTCTGGCATCATTGCGGCTGGTTTCGGTGCCTGCTTCCGAGTGAGCCATGTGTAGAATAATGGGATGAAGATGGTAGCGACAATGGCCAGCAGCATGCCGCCGAATACGCCGGTACCCATGGAGCGGCGAGCGGCGGACCCCGCGCCAGTGGCGATCACCAGCGGTACGACGCCTAGTACAAAAGCCATGGAAGTCATGACGATCGGGCGAAAGCGCTCCCGTGCCGCTTCAAGGGCGGCTTTTGCAACCGGCATCCCTTCCCGCATTTTCTGGCTGGCGAAGTCCACGATCAGAATGGCATTTTTTGCCGCCAGGCCTATAAGGACGATTAAACCCACCTGGAAATAGATATCGTTTGGCATGCCACGAACTAGAATGGCGAGCAGCGCCCCGACCAGCGCAAAAGGCACAGCCATGATAACGGCCATGGGCAACCCCCAGCTTTCAAATTGCGCCGCCAGGATCAGAAACACCATGATAATGGCAAAACTGAAAGCGAGGATTGCCGCGGAACCAGCAAGTTTTTCCTGATACGCCTGGCCCGTCCAGGCAATCTGGTAGTTATCCGGGAGGCTGCGTGCCGCAATCTCTTCTACCAGTGCGATCGCATCTCCCGAGCTTACGCCCGGCGCACCGCTTCCGATTATCTTTGCGGAAAGCAGGCCGTTGTAACGCTCCAGTTGCTCTGCGCCCACAATGGTGCTGATTTTGCCCAATGCGGACATAGGTACCATCTCGCCCGATTGCGAACGCACGTACACTCTGCCGAGATCCTCCGGATCCATCCGATACTGCGGTTCAGCCTGCAGTTGCACCCGGTAGGTTCGCCCTGACCTATTGAAGTCATTGACGTAAAGCGACCCCATGGTGCTTTGCAGTGTGCTGTAGATATCGGCGATGCGGACCCCTTGCGAAATAGCCTTGGCCTCATCCACTTCAATGAAAAATTGCGGTACGGTAGGCCGGAAAAAGGTCGCCATGCCGATTAGACGGGGTTCCTGGTTCAATGCATCAATGAGATTGTTAACCGCCGCGGCCAATTGCTGCGGATTCTGGCCGCCGCGGCTTTGCACATAAGCTTCAAAGCCGCCCGCGGTGCCCAGTCCGCGTATGGCCGGCGGGTTAAAAGCTATCGCCATGCCATCGGCCTGCTGCATTCCGATTTCCGACAGCTTGTTGACAATGTCGTCCGCTGTCGCTGTGCGCTCGGACCAGTCTTTAAACGGTACGAACATCGTTGCAGCGCTCGTTTTATTTCCCCCGCCAATAAGGTCGAAACCGTTGACCACGAACTGGTGGGACACCGCCGGGTCGTCGGCGATGGCCACGCGTACCGCTTCGGCGGTCCTGGTGGTCCGGGAGAGGGTTGCGCCATCCGGCAGAATCGTCGCGGCGACCACATAGCCCTGGTCTTCAGGCGGCACAAAGCCGCGGGGGATCGTCCCGATCAGATACACCGAGAGCCCGATAATGGCGGCAAAGATGATCGAACCTATGACTTGATGATGCAGTGTCTTGTCGATCATCGCGATGTAGAAGTTGGTCAGGCGACCGAATCCGCGGTTAAATGCGCGAAAAAATGCGGACTCGCCATGAGTTTGCTTCAGCAGGATGGCGCACAGCGCCGGTGTGAGGGTTAACGCTACCAGACCTGAAATGGTGACGGCGACAGCTACGGTTACCCCAAACTGCCGGTATAGTTCGCCCGACATCCCTCCCATGAAAGCGACGGGTACAAAAACTGCGCACAGCACCAGCACACTGGCTACGACCGCGCGCGAAACCTGTTGCATGGAGCGGACAGCGGCCTGCATTGGCGACAGCTTTTCTTCGTCCATCAGGCGTTCGACGTTTTCCAATACCACAATCGCATCATCCACCACGATACCGATCGACAGCACCATGGCGAATAGCGTGAGCGTATTTATGGTAAAGCCGAACAGCCACAATCCGGCAAAGGCACCTATCAGGGAGATGGGCACCGCGATAATGGGGATCAGGGTCGCCCGCCAGCTTTGCAGGAAAAGATATACGACCAGTATCACCAATAATACCGCCTCGCCAAGAGTCTTGACCACCTCCCACATCGAGGCTTCGACAAACAGGCTGGTGTCGTAAGGCACCAGATAATCCATTCCTTCCGGAAACTGCTTCTTCAACTCTTCCATCTTGGCCACAAGCGCGTCCTTCGTATCCAGGGCATTCGCGCCAGGCTGCAAGAAGATAGGGATGCCTGCCCCCGGTTCGCCGTTCAGGGCAGTGCGGACGTCATAGCTTAGTGCCCCGAGTTCGACCCTTGCTACGTCCTTGAGGTACAGAACCCCCTCCGGCCCATCGGCGCGGAGGATGATATTGCCGAATTGCTCGGGTTCGATCAGCCTCCCCTCGGCGTTAACGGTGTAAATCAATTGCTGGTCCGGCGGCGCGGGCTCCTGGCCTATCTTGCCAGCCGCATACTGTGCATTTTGCGCCCGGATAGCGGCGGCAATATCCGTTGTAGCCACTCCCAGTTGCGCCATCCGGTCAGGGCGCAACCAGATGCGCATGGAATAATCCTGCCCCCCGAAAACTAACGCATCGCCGACGCCCTTTGTGCGTCTCAGTTCATCGAGGATATTGAGCGTGGCGTAATTGCTCAAATACAGCGGGTCATATTTCCCCTTCTCCTTGGAAACCAGCATGAATACGATCAGGATGTCGTTGGAGCGCTTTTCGATTTTGAGACCAGTCTGGCGAACTTCTTCCGGTAGCCGTGGCATAGCAATATTTACACGATTACTGATGCTGAAAGTTGCCTGGTCGAGATCGGTGCCGACCTCAAAGGTGGCAGTGATAGTCAGCGTGCCGCTGGAGTCGGAACTGGAACTGAAATAAAGGAGATTGTCGACGCCGCTTAATTGCTCTTCAATAGGCGCAGCAACGGTTTTAGTCAGAGTCTCCGCACTTGCGCCAGGAAAGGTTGCAGTTATCAACACGGTAGGCGGGGCAATTTGGGGGTACTGCGCGATGGGCAGCTGAAAAGCGGCCACCAGGCCGGCCAGCACGATGATGATGGATACCACCGATGCAAAAATCGGTCGTGAGATGAAGAATCGGGTCATGAGATTCCCGTTACGCCTGCCGATCGGGGTTGGGCTCGGCCGGAGGTGCGGGCGGGCGCTTCTCCCGGCGCATGCGGTGACACAAGCGTGCCGGGACGAAGCTTGATGATGTTATCGACAATTACCTTGTCGCCAGCCTTGAGTCCCTCAAGAATTACCCAGTCCGTGCCTATCCAGCGGCCGGCCACCACTGGTTGAACCGTCGCTTCATTTTCGTCGTTGACTACATATACGGTCTTGCCGAGATCGGAGGTCTGCACGGCGACCTGGGGTACCAGGAAAACCCCGTCACGTTCGCCTGTCACCACGCGTGCGCGTACGAATTGTCCCGGCAGCAAGCGTTGACCACTGTTATCAAATGTGGCGCGTAACTGTTGCGTCCCTAACGATGGGTCGATTTGGCTGGCGGCAAAATTCAGTTCGCCTTTTTTTTCATATTCGGAGCCGTCCGGCAATATCAATATTACCTGCCGTACCTTTTGTTCAGTCAGAGGGCCTCCGAGTTGCGCCAGTTCGCTGTCGGAAAGGCTGAAGCGCACCCATATGGGTGATAGCTGCACAATTGTGGTCAGGAGGCTGTCATTGGCTTCCACCAGCGCGCCTTCGGAAAAGTGAAACCTGCCGGATATGCCGCTTACGGGCGCCACTACGTTTGTATAGGAAAGATTGAGTTCCGCGTCGCGCACGCGAGCTTCAGCCTGCTGCAGGGCGGCCCGCGCGATCTCGTTTTCAGATACGGCATTATCGTACTCGCGCTGGCTGATGGCCTGCGATTCGAGCAAGTCGTGCAGGCGTTTTTCTTCACGTTCGGCCTGAGCGATGCGGGCTTTCTGTTCTGCGAGTTGGGCTTTCGCGTGCGTCAAGGCGTTTTGATAGGGCACGGGGTCAATAAGAAACATCGGCTGACCCGCGTCAACCGCGGCACCTTCTTCATACAAGCGCTTGAGCAGTATGCCGCCTACGCGAGGACGTATTTCGACCTCCTTAGCTCCCTCGGTTTGGGCGACGGCTTCTGCACTGATGGGCACGCTGGTGGGCTGCACTTCGATTACCGCGACAGGGAGAGCCAGTTCAGGCACGGCCGCGCCGGCTGTCTCATCATTTTTGGTACAGGCAATTACCGCAATGCTTATAATCACAACAAGGATTATCTTTAAGTGGCTATTCGCCAGCGGATTATCGGGTTTATTTTTATAATGCCGGATAGCTGACATCTGATTCTGTGCCGGTAAACGAAACGATTTAACAATATATACCCCTACGGGGTATATGTCAACAACCTCAACAACCTCAACAACCTCAACAACCTCAACAACCTCAACAACCTCAACAACCTCAACAACCGTTTCAGCTCGCAATCATGAGCAAAAACTGGTAGCATACATTCTTGTATGTATGTAAATTATATACAAACGGACATTAATGTAAATAGTCATTGAGAAGCTCGGCGGGGAGTGCGGAAGATATCATGCCACTTCGAGGAACCTGGCTGAGCTGGCTAATATGACTACCGGAATGGCTACCTGAACGCGAACGATGGTACGAAAAACAAAGGAAGATGCAGAGCTGACGCGACAGCGCCTGATCGACGCTGCGCGCCAGGTGTTCCTGGCGCGTGGGGTAAGCCGCACCACGATGGAACATATTGCGACCCAGGCCGGGGTCACGCGAGGCGCGATCTACTGGCACTTCAACAACAAGCTTGATCTGTTTCATGCCATGCGTGAGCAGGTATTTCTGCCACTCATTGATCGCATGGACGACACTCTGCTGGTGGAAGGTCCTGAAGATCCGCTGACTTGTATTGAAAATTTTTTATGCGGCACTATACAGGTACTGAATGACAGTATCGAGACGCGCGAAATTTACGAAATCATGATGATAAAGTGCGAATATGTAGACGAATTCGCCACCGTCTTGCAGCAAATTTTATCAAATTGCTCCGGCATTGCTGAAAAACTGCGGCTGGTTTACGAGCGGGCAAAGATCCGGGAGCAACTCAACGCCACTCACGATGCCTCTCAGCTCGCAATCGACACTCATCTTTTTTTTATTGGTCTACTGCATATGTGGGTGAAAGATACGCGCGGCGATCAGTTTCGTCACCAGGCTATCGAATTGGTAAAAGCGCATATGAGACTCCGCCGTCACGGAGAGGATGCTGGCACAACACCCCTGCGAATTTCCTGATATCGCGGCCCGTTTTTTTGGATCCCTATCCGCCGGCGGACAGTTTGAAGACCTGCGGGCCGACCGCAATGGCAAACCGGGCCCGCGACAGTCCATTCGCTTCATGCCCCGGCAGTTTGTTCTTCTTCTCGTACGAATCCCATAGTAGTTGACTAAATCGATCAAGTATCATATAGTTGACTAAATCAGTCATGTATTGACTGAACTGGTCACATTCTCTATTTCAATTGGAACCCACGAGAGTAAGAGGAAGGAGCTTATCATGAGGCTAACAACTAAAGGACGGTTTGCAGTTACGGCGCTGCTGGATCTGGCGATGCAGCGCAGCGCGCATCCCGTGACACTCGCCGAAATCAGTCAGCGTCAGCAAATCTCGCTATCTTATCTTGAGCAATTGTTCGCCAAACTGCGCCAGCGCGGACTTGTCGACAGTGTGCGCGGCCCCGGCGGCGGCTATTACCTTGCCAAAGATTTGGCGCAAGTGTCGATTGCCGAGATTATTCTTGCGGTGGATGAGCCCATGGACTCCACCCAGTGCAATGGCAAGGAAAATTGCCACGACGACAAGAAATGCATGACTCATGATTTGTGGGTAAAGCTCAATGATCTTATTTTCGATCATCTTGGAGCGGTAAGCTTGAAACAGCTGGTTGATGAACAGAAAGCGAGACAGGATGAGCGGAAAGCGAGAGAGAACGGGGTAGTCCAGATGCTGGATATGCGGTCCGTGATATCCGACAAAACCGTATCTGATAAGGTTATGCCCGAACGCGAGCGCGCCGCGCTTTCTGCCTGATTAAGGGACCCGGCACCCGCGAAAACTTTACGTTATTTTGGTCGTCCTATTGGTAACAACTGGAGAATGGTGATGGCGATAACTTTAACCGAGAATGCGGCGAAACAAATCCGCAAGCAGCTTGCCAGACGCGGCAAGGGAGTTGCTTTGCGTGTCGGCGTGAAGAAAGTGGGCTGCTCCGGGTTTGCCTATACGTTTGATTATGCCGACGACGTCCGCTCGGGTGACCAGATATTCGAATCATGGGATGCGAACGTAGTGGTTGACGCGGCGAGTCTGCCGTTTCTCGATGGTTCGCGTATCGACTTTGTCAGGCAAGGGCTCAACGATTCATTTCGTTTCGATAATCCCAACGTCGACAACACCTGTGGCTGCGGTGAAAGCTTCAGCTTGAAGGAACCAGCCGGGGCCTGATTCGATTTCAGGTCTTTGAGGCAGCAGGGTGGGGCAAAAGGTAATTGGTAGTAGTGTATTTCCAGGAGTTATCTTCGACTTGAATGATATTGGAGCGATCTAATGAGTGCAGTGTTACAAAATCTGGTTAATCAGCCTTACAAGCACGGTTTCGTTACCGAGATCGAGTCAGATATTGCGCCAAAAGGGCTAAACGAAGATATTATCAAACTCATTTCGACCAAGAAAAACGAGCCCGCATGGATGCTCGATTTCCGCCTCCAGGCATATCAGCATTGGCTCACGATGGAAGAGCCAAAATGGCCGAATGTCAAGTACCCAAAGATCGATTTTCAGGCGATCAGCTACTATGCGGCGCCAAAGTCGAAAAAAAAGCTGAACAGCATGGACGAGGTCGATCCCGAGTTGCTGCGCACTTTCGAGAAGCTCGGCGTACCTATGCACGAACGGGCCGCGCTTGCCGGGGTGGCAGTCGACGTCATTTTCGACAGTGTCTCGGTCGCGACGACTTACAAGCAGAAGCTCGCAGAGGTGGGAATAATCTTCTGTTCGATTTCGGAAGCGATTCAGATGCATCCCGAACTCGTGAGGCAGTACCTAGGCACCGTGGTTCCAGTAGGCGACAACTATTACGCCGCCCTCAACTCGGCGGTATTTACCGACGGAACGTTCTGCTTCATTCCCAAGGGTGTCAAATGCCCGATGGACCTGTCTACCTATTTTCGCATCAACACGGAGGAGTCAGGCCAGTTTGAGCGCACTCTGATCGTCGGGGAGGAGGGATCTTCGGTCTCGTATCTTGAAGGCTGTACCGCGCCCAAATTCGATACCAATCAGCTGCACGCCGCGGTGGTTGAACTGGTTGCGCTCGACAACGCCGACATTAAATACTCGACAGTCCAGAACTGGTACGCGGGCGACGAAAACGGCCTGGGCGGGATCTATAATTTCGTAACCAAGCGCGGCCTCGCCAAAGGCGTCAATTCCCGCATTTCGTGGACCCAGGTTGAAACCGGTTCGGCCATCACGTGGAAATACCCTTCCTGCATTCTGAGGGGTGATAACTCCGTGGGGGAATTCTATTCGGTGGCTGTCACCAATCATTATCAGCAGGCGGATACCGGCACCAAAATGGTTCATATAGGAAAAAATACGCGCAGTACCATTGTCAGCAAAGGCATTTCAGCCGGTCATTCCAATAACAGCTACCGGGGGCTGGTCAGAATTGCGCCTACCGCCGCCGGTGCGAGGAATTATTCGCAGTGCGACTCCATGCTGATTGGCGACAAATGTGGCGCCAACACGTTTCCGTACATCCAAGTACGGAACCAGGAGGCCAAGGTCGAGCATGAAGCCTCAACATCCAAGATTGGCGAGGATCAGTTGTTCTACTTTGCGCAGCGGGGCATCGGCAGCGAGGAAGCCGTGTCGATGATCATCAATGGATTCTGCAAGGATGTATTTCAGCAATTGCCGATGGAGTTCGCGGTCGAGGCGACCAAACTGCTCGGATTCAAGCTCGAAGGGAGTGTTGGATGATTCACCAGGACAGCAGGACGTTGCTTGAGGTACGCGGACTGCGGGCCGTAGTCAATGGCATAGAGATACTGAAAGGCATCGACCTTACCGTCAGAAGCGGTGAAGTACACGCCATCATGGGAACGAATGGTTCGGGAAAAAGTACCTTCGCGAAGGTGCTGGCCGGTCATAGCGCTTATGAGGTTACGGGCGGTTCAGTAATATTCGAAGGCCACAATCTTTTCGATCTCAAACCAGAAGAACGCGCTCGGGCCGGCGTATTCCTCGCTTTCCAGTATCCGATCGAAATACCCGGAGTCGCCAACAGCCATTTTCTCCGTCTGGCATACAACACTGTGCAGGAGCAACGGGGTCAGGACGAGCTTGATCCGCTGGAATTCGACGATTTTGTCCGGGAGAAAATGAAATTGCTAGAAATGAACCCTGATTTTCTTGACCGTGGCGTGAACGAAGGTTTTTCCGGCGGCGAAAAGAAGCGGAACGAAATATTGCAGATGGCGCTGCTGGAGCCACGGGTTGCGATTCTCGACGAAACCGATTCCGGCCTCGACATCGATGCCCTCAGGATTGTGACAAATGGGGTCAACCAGCTTTCCACGAAGGACAATGCAATTATATTGGTGACTCACTATCAACGCATGCTCAATTATATCGTGCCGGATTTTGTCCATGTAATGCACGCCGGGCGAATCATCAAGACTGGCGGCAAGGAACTCGCGCTTGAACTGGAGACACGTGGTTACGATTGGGTCAGTGCGGAGCAACGTGCTGTCGCCGGGGCGTGAGCATGAGCATGGTTACCAGCAACAGCTATCTCGAAAGTCTGCTTCAGGGGCGGCCGCAACTTCCACCAAGCCCGCTGGCATGGTTTAACCACCTGCGTGCAAACGCCGTTGACCGGGCTGGCACGCTAAAGGTGCCGACGACGCGCGATGAAGAGTGGCGCTTTACTGATATCTCGCCACTCGCCGCACTGTCGTTAAAGCCTGTACGTGCCGCCTCGTCATTGGAAGCGGCAGACGTGGAGCGTTTCTACCTGCCGGAGGCGAAAAACAGGCTCGTGTTTGTCGATGGCGTGTATATGCCGCATCTGTCCAGCCCGACAGGGCCAGATAGCGCCCAAGATCCAGAGGTGGTGGTCGTTACCGATCTGTCAACGGCCGTATTGGCCCATGCCAAGGCAATAGAGCCGCATCTCGGCCGGCATGCGGGGTTCCAGGATAATTTGTTCGCTGCGCTCAATACCGCCTTCCTGCACGACGGAGCGGTAATCATCGCGCCGCGAAACGTGGCGGTTGAGAATCCGATGCACGTGTTATTCATCGCGACGCAATCGGGAGCGGCAAGCCATCCCCGCTGCCTGTTCATTGCTCAAGACGGCAGTACGGTAACGATCCTGGAGGATTACGTCACGTTGCGGGAAGATGTTTACGTCACCAATGCAGTGACGGAGGTCGTGCTTGGGAATAATGCCCAGATTAATCACATCCGCGTGCAGCGGGATAGCGCCCAAGCGTTTCACATCGCGAACTGTGCGGTTTCGCTCGCGCGGTCAAGTCGCTACCGGTCAGTCAGCGTGGCGCTGGGCGCGCGCATTTCGCGCTATGACCTGAATACCCGGCTTGAGGACGAAGGAGCGGAATGCGCCATCGACGGGCTGGCATTGATCACCGGACGTCAGCTTGCCGATACGCATACCTGCATCGATCACGCTAAACCGAACGGCATAAGCCGGCAGTCGCATAAGTGCATCGTCGATGGCGCCGCGCAGGCGGTATTTAACGGCAAGGTCCTGGTCCGCCCGGGCGCCCAGCGCACCGATTCCGCTCAATCGAGCCGCAATTTGCTGCTGAGTGCCAAGGCGCGTGTCGACACCAAGCCGCAACTCGAGATTTTCGCGGATGACGTAAAATGCGCGCACGGAGCGACGGTGGGGCAGCTTGATAACGAGGAGTTGTTTTATCTCAAGAGCCGCGGACTCTCCGAGGTTGCCGCGCGCAATCTGCTGACTTATGCGTTTGGCGCGGAAATCATAGAACGTATTTCCATCGCATCGCTCAGGCACCGGCTGGAGCAGACGGCACTCGAACAAACCAAGAAAACTGAATTATGAAGCTCATCGATTCTACCTTGAAACCGGAATTCACATCCATGTTCGACGTCGAACACATCCGCGCTGATTTCCCGATCCTCAAACTCCAGGTCGGGGGAAAGCCACTGGTCTATCTCGACAACGCTGCATCGAGCCAAATGCCGCAACCGGTGATCGACCGCCTGGTGCGCTATCAGACAAGCGAACATGCCAACATCAACCGCGGAGTGCACTACCTTTCCGAGAAGGCCACTGCGGAATACGAGGCAGCACGCGGCAAGCTACAGCGTTTCATCCACGCGCGTGAAGACAGGGAAATTATTTTTACCAGCGGCACCACGGATTCAATCAACCTGGTAATGCACGGTTACGGACGGAAATTCATTGGCGCCGGGGACGAAATCATTCTGACCACGCTTGAGCATCATTCAAACATCGTACCATGGCAGATGCTCGCGGAAGAGAAGGGTGCGAAGATTCGTGTCGTACCCATCAACGAAGCGGGAGAGCTTCTCATTGATGAATACGAGAAACTTTTTACCGAGCGTACCAAATTCGTCGGTGTGCTGCACGTGTCGAATGCCCTCGGCACTATCAATCCCGTCAGACACATGATTGCGTTCGCCCACGCGCGTGGAGTGCCAGTGCTTGTTGATGGTGCGCAGGCCGTTCCGCATATGGAGGTGGATGTGCAGGATCTCGACTGCGATTTCTACGCTTTTTCAGGTCACAAGCTGTGTGGCCCGACAGGCATAGGGGTGCTTTATGGCAAGGCCGAGCTACTGGAGCGCATGCAGCCGTTCAAGGGCGGCGGAGACATGATTCTTTCGGTGACATTCGAAAAAACAACATACAATTCCATCCCGCACAAATTCGAGGCTGGCACTCCTCCGATTGCCGCCGCGGTCGGGCTTGGCGCTGCGGTGGATTATTTATCGGCGATCGGAGTTGATGCAATCGCCGCTTACGAACTTGAGTTGCTCGACTACGCGACTGAACAATTGTCCCGGTTGCCGGGCGTGCGTATTATCGGCACTGCTGCAAGTAAAACCGCAGTGCTGTCGTTCGTGGTCGAGGGAGTGCATCCACACGACATTGGTACCCTATTGAACCAGGATGGGATCGCCGTTCGCACCGGGCACCATTGCGTGCAACCGGTGATGCTGCGCCTGGGCGTACCGGCTACGACGCGCGCGTCATTTGCATTTTACAACACGATGGCCGAGGCTGATGCATTTATCGCTGGTGTTCGCGACGTACAGAAGATTTTCGGGTAAATGAACACTAAATCGATCTATCAAGAAGTTATTCTTGATCACAATAAAAAGCCTCGTAATTACGGCACCCTGGATAGCCCGAGCCATCACGCGGTCGGCCATAATCCATTGTGCGGCGACCACCTCGACGTTGAGCTCAACCTTGACGGAGATCGCATCGATAGCATCGCGTTTCATGGCGAATCGTGCGCGATCTGCAAGGCATCGGCTTCAATGATGACCACCGTCGTGAAAGGCAGGTCGCGTACTGATGCGGAAACGATGATAAAGGAATTCCGGGAGATGGCGACCGGCACGCTCGATCCGGAGGGTCAGCACCACTTGGGGCGGCTCAAGGTATTTGCCGGGGTGCGCGACCTGCCGACACGCGTAAAATGCGCCATTCTGCCATGGCATACGCTTCATGCGGCACTTAATTCCGTTAACACTACCTCGACCGAGGCCGAGGGCGACCCGATGCGCGCGGCGATAGGTGATGCTTAAGAAGTTCCTGCCCACCTTCTGCTTGTTTGTCCGGTGGAGTGCCTTGGTTTCCGCGCGACCTATTCCGGGTTTCTCCAGTGGAGCTCCTAATGCCAAAAATTGCTGAAATAGAGGGTACGCCGAACAGGAATGCGCTGAAGTTCATCTTGAAGGAACCTCTGACGTGGGGGGTGACGCGTTCCTATGACAATGCCGAGCAGGCGCAAGACGATCCGCTTGCGGCTGCGCTGTTCGATATCGATCATGTTACCAACGTATTTTATGTCGATCGCTGGGTTACGGTCACGCAGGACGGTGGTGCGGACTGGCAAGACCTTGCACGCGAAATCGCGGACCCCATCCGCGCCGCACCTGCGGCGGATGCACAATCGGCGGATAAAGTCGCGGCAGCAACCGAAGCGATCGCAGGCCTAACCCATGAGGACCAGCAGCGTCTCGACGTGATTAACGAGATGCTCGATGAGGAAGTGCGCCCCTACCTGCAAAACGACGGGGGGGATCTCCACGTTATGGGCCTTGAGGGGAACATACTCAGCGTGCACTACCAGGGCGCCTGCGGTACTTGTCCAAGCTCAATCTCGGGTACCCTCCGAGGTATCCAGAATATGCTAAGGTCAATAGAACCCGATCTTGAAGTGGTTGCCCTCTGAATCGGGCAGTCACCCATTTCTTTTTCTTCTTTAGCCCGGAACCCCGATCCTGGCCCTGGCCTCCAAATGACTGCAATCATTTGCCCGGAGGGCAGTTGTCCCTGACGCATTGCCTTTGGGCCCGCCATTCCGGGTTTATCTCCATATTAGCCAATGGGGCTTAGCCAATGGGGCGCTCAAAAGACCTCATCTTGTTGCATTCCCCATACATTGATAGGCTATAGTATGCCGGACTTTCCCCGCCACCTGGCGCGGTGGCGCGGGTGAGCCCGGCATAAATCAACTTTTTCTATTTAAAAAGCCGGATGCTCTGGATAAAATCATTCCATATAATTTTTGTAGTGACCTGGTTCGCCGGCCTGTTTTATTTGCCGCGTCTTTTTGTCTATCACGCCATGAGCGATGACTTCCCGGGTATCGAGCGGTTCAAGGTGATGGAACGCAAACTCTATTATGGAATCATGACGCCCAGCGCCGTGCTGACAGTGCTTTTGGGGCTGTGGCTGTGGCTGGGTTATGGCATTACGGGCGACTGGCTTTACGCCAAGCTCGTGCTGGTCGTGATGCTGATAGCTTACCATCTGTACTGCGGCAAGCTACTTGCGGATTTCAAGCATGACCGTAATCGGCATGGACACGTTTATTACCGGTGGTTCAACGAAGTTCCGGTACTGATTCTGGTTGCGGTGGTAATACTCGTGGTGGTGAAGCCGTGGCCCTAAGGGTAAGGGTAACTTGCACTCGGTTCCGTAACCCCTCCAAGCCGGCAATACCGCGAGATCGTGCCTCAACGTAAACAATGAAAACAATCACGGTCAGTCTCGCGCGCGTGCCGGGCGAGCGCAGCTACCCGATACACATCGGCGAAGGCGTTTTGTCTCGACCGGGGCTTATGCTTGAGTACTTGCCGCAAAAGCGCGTCGTTATCGTATCCAATACTACGGTGGCGCCACTTTATCTGGAAAAACTGGGTAGCGCGCTGGAGAGTCACGGCGTTGCACCGGTCCCCATCATTCTTCCGGACGGGGAGGAGTACAAGAACTGGCAAACGCTAAACCTCATTTTTGATGCTCTTCTGACGCACCGCTGTGAACGCAGCACACCCATCATTGCCCTTGGTGGCGGAGTTGTCGGTGACCTGGCAGGATTTGCCGCCGCAACCTATCTGCGTGGCGTGCCCTTTATTCAAGTTCCGACCACACTTCTGGCGCAGGTTGACTCGTCGGTGGGCGGGAAGACCGGCATTAACCATCCGCTTGGCAAGAATATGATTGGAGCGTTTTATCAACCGCGGGTGGTACTGGCAGACACGGAAGCACTTGATACTTTGCCAGAAAGGCAGTTACGTGCGGGCATTGCGGAGATTATCAAGTATGGCCTTATCCGCGATCCCATTTTTCTAGAGTGGATCGAGTCGAACATGCCGGCACTTCTGGCGCGAGATGCCGGGATACTGATGCAAGCGATACAACGCAGCTGCATGAACAAGGCCGAAGTGGTCGAAGCGGATGAGCGCGAGAGTGGCGTTCGTGCACTGTTGAACCTGGGACATACCTTCGGTCACGCGATCGAGAATGGGATGGGGTATGGAGTATGGCTTCATGGAGAGGCAGTGGCGGCCGGAACGGTTCTGGCCGCGGAACTGTCACGGCGAATGGGCATGATTACGCAGGCTGACGTGGAGCGGATAGTGAACCTTTACCGACAGGCGGGGCTTCCCGTGGCTGCCCCCAACCTGGGTACGGCAAAATATTTGCGTCTGATGGGGCTGGACAAGAAAGTGGAGGGGGGGAAGCTGCGCTTTGTGTTACTCGAATGCATTGGCGGGGCCGTAGTCCGATCCGACGTGCCTGCTGACATACTGGCTGAGACCCTTATGGAATGCACCGCCTATGCATGAGTTGGCCCCGTATGCGGTATCGCCGGAAAACTCGCGTGGGCGCCGCATCGCGGAACAGTCCTCCCCAGGGCGGACGCCGTTCCAGCGCGACCGTGATCGCATTATTCACTCGACTGCGTTCCGCCGGCTCGAATACAAGACCCAGGTTTTTGTCAATCACGAAGGGGACCTGTTCCGCACGCGGCTGACGCACAGTCTGGAAGTAGCGCAGATTGGCCGCTCGGTTGCGAGAAACCTGTACCTCAACGAAGACCTGGTTGAGGCTATCGCGCTGGCGCATGACCTGGGCCATACCCCATTCGGCCATGCGGGTCAGGAGGCATTGAACGATTGCATGAAGGATCATGGCGGCTTTGAGCACAATCTCCAGTCGTTGCGGGTGGTTGATGTTCTGGAAGAGCACTATGGGGCATTTGATGGCCTGAACCTGTGCTTTGAAACCCGTGAAGGTATCCTCAAGCATTGTTCCAGGAAAAATGCCGATAAACTGGGCGACGTGGGCGAGCGTTTCCTTCTGGACCGACGGCCTTCCCTGGAAGCGCAGCTGGCCAATCTTGCCGATGAAATTGCATACAACAACCACGATGTGGACGACGGCTTGCGCTCCGGCCTCATTTCACAGGAACAACTTGAGGAAGTCGGAATATTCGGCCGGCATCTTGCCATGGCCAGGAAGGATTACCCCGGAATTTCCGGCCGCCGTTTGATTCATGAAACCGTTCGACGCATGATTAATACACTAGTGGCGGATCTCACTCGGCAAAGTGCAATGAATATCCGGGATGCCGGTCCGGCCAGCTTATCGATGGTTCAGGAGGCGCCTTTTCTGATCGGTTTCAGTAATCAGATCCGGCAAGAGCAGCAGGAGCTGAAAAAATTCCTGCGCGACTATCTTTACCGGCACTACAAAGTGGCCCGGATGAGCGCAAAGGCGCGTCACACCGTCGAAATGCTCTTTAATGCGTTTCACTCCGACATTCTCCTGCTTCCACCGGCATTTCAGGCAAAGTATCATCAGGTCAGGCACCAGGCAATTGCGGACTACATCGCCGGGATGACGGATCGCTATGCGATCCGGGAATATCGGCGGCTATTTGCAATCGAGGAGCGCTGAATGCCGATGTTGTATCTCGCGCCCGCGGCCCGCTGAGCAGCCGCAAGTTGTTGCAGGCAGCATGGCCGCGAAAATCTTCTTCGGGATTTCCCCGGCTACCGCACGGATGAGCCTGAAATATCAGGCATTACAGTGGCCACGTATGCCACGGGGCATGTACCCGGAGGCCAATCGCTGGTAATATCTGGGGAATCCCTGAACAAGTCCCGCGCGGACGCGAGGGGTCTTGTTCAGGGATTCCCAAGAGTCCGGGAAGGGCGAACGTGTCCCGGGCAAAGATGTGCTTCGATGGGTCATCGTCCATGTAATGGCGCGCGTGGATTTGTCACCCGGACATGCGGTGAACGCGATGCCACCGTGCCTTTTGCTGAATTTTTGTGCGATTGAACAGACGCGAATGACCAGACTGAAGAATGATACTTTCCTCCGGGCTCTCCTCAGGCAGCCTACCGACCATACCCCCATCTGGTTAATGCGCCAGGCTGGGCGCTATTTGCCCGAGTATAACCAGACGCGGGCGCGGGCCGGCAGCTTTCTTTCGTTGTGCAAAAATCCCGACTTCGCCACCGAAGTAACGATGCAACCCCTCGCGCGATTCCCTCTGGACGCCGCGATCCTGTTTTCGGATATTCTCACGATTCCCGATGCGATGGGACTAGGCCTTTATTTTTCCGAGGGGGAAGGGCCGAAGTTCGAGCGGCCCTTGCGCGAGGAATGGGAGATCCGCGCCCTTTCGGTACCCGATCCGGAAATGCATCTGCGTTATGTAATGGATGCGGTTTCCCAGATACGAAAGGCGCTGGATAACGCCATTCCGCTGATCGGCTTTTCCGGTAGTCCCTTCACGCTTGCCTGTTACATGGTCGAGGGACGTGGCGGTACTGATTTTCGCCAGATCAAGACCATGTTATATCAGCGGCCCGATCTGCTGCATCATGTTCTTAATATCAATGCGCAAGCCGTTACCGCTTATCTGAATGCCCAGATTGAATCCGGCGCGCAGGCGGTAATGATTTTCGATACGTGGGGCGGAGCCTTGTCTCATGCTGCTTATCAGGAATTTTCCCTGCGTTACATGAGTCAAATTCTGGCAGGGCTGACACGCGAACATGGCGGTGTGCGCATTCCGAGCATTGTCTTTACAAAAGGTGGTGGATTGTGGCTGGAAAGCATTGCCGACAGCGGGTGCGATGCAGTCGGGCTTGACTGGACAGTGGATATCGGCGAGGCGCGGCGGCGCGTCGGCCACAAAGTGGCTTTGCAGGGAAACCTCGACCCCAACGTACTATTTTCGGCGCCGGAAGTGATTGCTGCTGAAGCAGGCAAGGTCCTTTCCGGTTTCGGCAATGGCCCCGGTCACGTTTTTAATCTTGGTCATGGCATTTCCCAGTTTACTCCTCCCGAAAATGCCCGGACGCTGGTTGAGGCCGTCCACGCGTTGAGCCGGAAATATCACCAGTCCGATGCGTAGGGTAACAGGGGTAACAGGAGTTCTGGCGAATAGAACAGGCCGGAACAGCTTTTTCCAGTGTGGTTTTATTTTATGAATCGGGTTAATAGTTTCACATACTTGTCCAGCGGGACGCTCTAGTGCGCATACTTATAATTGAAGACGATCCAGCGATAGCCAGCAATCTTTACGATTTTCTCGAAGCCCGTGGTCACGGGGTCGATGCCGCCGCCGATGGCATTACGGGGCTTCATCTTGCCGTTACACAGCAATTCGACGGAATACTGCTCGATCTTGGATTGCCGGGCACGGATGGCATTACGCTCTGCCGCAAGCTTCGGCAGGAAGCGCATCTGGATACACCCGTGCTCATGCTGACGGCGCGCGACACGCTGGAGGACAAGCTGAAAGGTTTCGACTGCGGAGCGGATGATTATCTGGTCAAGCCATTCGCACTGAAAGAAGTCGAAGCGCGTCTGGTTGCCATTCACAAGCGCCGGAGAGGCACTGTTACCAGCCGTACATTGGAAACGGACGATCTTTCCTTTGATCCGAAGACGCTGTCGATTGTCTTTGCTGGGGCCAATGTCAAGTTGCCGCCAAAGTGCATCGGTTTGCTGGCGGTAATGATGAGTGAACCTGGCCGGGTTTTCAGCCGCAAGGAACTGGAATCGGAGGTGTGGGGCGATACGCACGAAACCAGCGATACCTTGCGCAGCCATATGCACGAATTGCGGCGTGCTCTCACCCGTGCCGGCGGCTATGACCCCATAGAAACCGTCCATGGACTGGGCTACCGCCTGGCCACACGTGCCCGGGTTTAAGCGTGGCCTTCGCCTTCGTGTTGCACTCGCATTTGCAACATTCTGCATCGTTGTCGTGGGCACCCTCGGGATCAGCCTTTATTTTGCTTCCGATGACATCGAAGAAGCGCATATCGAGCAGATCATCGAAACCGAGATGGATCACCTGCTTCTGCGTTATCGCGAACGCGCCGACTTCGTGCCGCAGGAGAGTTCGAACCTCGACAAATACATCATCCATGATTCCGCCGAGGAATCCCGGCTGCCTTCCCATCTGCAAGGACTCAATTATCGGCGTCACAAGGTATTTCGGGGCCCGGAGGAGGTGCGGGTGGGGGTCCGCCATCTGGATGGGGTCAAATTTCTTGTCGCTTATGAGATAGGACTTCACGATCAGCGGCAGCAGGAGTTGAGGCTGCTTATCGTTTTATCGCTCATCTCGGTTGTCGGCGTCGCGCTCGTGGTCGGATACCTTCTGGCAGGCGTGCTGGTCCGACAAGTAACCGATCTTGCCGAACAAGTCAGGCATCTCGCACCGGGCGATTTTCAGGGCGAAACCCTTGCCCAGCCAGGGCAGGATGAGGAAGTGGCGCAGCTTGCGCGTGCGTTGGACGACTATCAGAACCGTATCTTTCGCATGATCCGGCGCGAGCAGGAGTTTACCGCCAACATCAGCCATGAGCTGCGCACTCCTATCACCACCATCCTTACGAGTTGCGAGTTGCTCGTTACCGAGCCTGGCCTGTCCGAGCGGACTCGCGTACGCGTAGGAATGATCGAAAGCGCGGCGACGCGCATGGGCGAGCAATTGCAGGCCTTGCTGTTCCTTGCCCGCGAACAGGCCCTTGGCATCATGGAACCTGTTGATCTTGCGGAATGCGTGTACGACGCGGCTGAGCCCCTGTGCGCAGAAATTTATAAAAAAAATCTTAATTTCCAGGTCGAGGTCGAGCCCAAAGCCGTTCTCACCCTAAACCGGCAGGCGCTTCACACTGCCCTGGTAAACCTGCTCCGCAATGCGGTGCAGTACACCAACAGCGGCTTTATACGCGTGAGTTTCAGCGGCAAACGCCTTTCCATCGCCGATTCCGGCATCGGTATCGAGCCTTCCTACCTGCCTCTTCTTTATGAGCGCTTCTTTCGTGGATCTACCCAGGGCAAAGGCCTGGGGATAGGGCTTGCCATCGTCAAGCGCATCTGCGATCACTATGGCTGGCGCATAGAAGTCGACAGTACGCCAGGGCATGGCGCGACCTTTCATATCATCTTTCCCTGATTTTTCCCCTCCCCGATCGCTTTGCAGTGCTCTTCACTAATTCTTCACAGCCTCTTCACAGCTGCTGTGTTAATTTTTGCAAGTTGAATTAATTTCTACTTTTCTTTAACGGGAGTCGGCTGAACATGAATTCGAATACTACAGATACGTCCGATACAGGAGCTCAATTCCCTAACGAAATACCGCCAGATGAGGTCGTCGAGCCGGCAGAACCTGTCGCCGTAACCGGAAGAGCGGCGTTTCAGGCCAAGTACTTTGCACGCGATTTCCAGGCTGGACTCATAACCGGATCCATGGCCATTCCCCTCTCGATCGGCATCGCGATGATGTCGAACTACCCGATCAAGGTCGGGTTGGCCACGGTCGCGTTTGCCTGTTACATCGGCTGGATCAACGCCTGGATCAGGCCCGGCAACTATATCGGCTGTCCGGGGATTGCAGCAGGTCTGGCGCCCGTGCTGGCAATGGGCGTCGCCCTCTTCGGTATCGAAAACATGGCGTTCGTTATTTTCCTGGTTTCGGCCATGCAGGCCGTGATATGGAAATTTAACTGGCAGAGATTTCTTTTAATAGCGGTGCCGGGATATCTCGTCGAGGGGTTGCTGGCTGGAATTGGTTTGAAGATCCTGCTCAAATTTATGGAGTTTACCTATGAAATCCCCCCTGATCAGGAATCTGCCACGGAGTTCTGGAATGGGGCGCGCCTACAGATGGCGCTCATATCGGGGGTCGGTTTTGCCGTGTTTGTCTACCTGTTCTCCAAGTTCAAGGATACCCAACCTGCCATTCCCTATTTTGCGTTGATCATCGCCGGTGGCGTGATAGCGCAATTTATGCCGATATCCATGCTGCATGTGGAAGACGTGGACCTGGCGCTGGCCATACCCATGCCAAATTTTGACAGCGCGCTGACCTGGATGTACGTGATCGGCTTTGCGGCCATGTTGGCAGTTATTGACGTGATCGAACAGGTGATGAGCAACGCCGCCATCGAGAAAATAGATCCGTTGAAACGCAAGTGCAACAGCAACAACAGCTTGCTGGCGATCTGGATTTCCAATATGGGTGCAAGTTTCTTCGGCGGCATGACCAACCTGGATGGCCTGGCGAAGAGCACGACCAATCGGCTGGCCGGCGCCATGACCAAGTTTTCCGTCCTGATCGTTGGTTTCGTCGTGACCTTTTTCGTCCTGAACTCGCAATATCTCGAGTACCTGCCGAAGTTCGCCTTGGCGGCGATCATGATGTTCTCGGGCTGGAAGATGATCCTGGGACTCGTGCACGTTTCCCATCATGGCCCATATGCCCTGATGCTCGCTGTGCTATGCGGCGGACTGGTCTATAAGGTGGGGATATTCGAGGGGCTGTTGATTGCGATGGCGGTGCATGGCATCGTCCACTATATGGTTTACCACAACGCCGACAAGATACCGAGCAAGACGATTGTCAAAAAATACTTTGAAAATCTTGCGAAGGGCGGCGGTACTCCTAGCTGATCCAAGTAAAGCGGTGCGGGGAGGCGGTTCAAGTCCCCCGCCAAGTCCTGATGAACAGGTGCAGGAAGATTAAGGAGAAGTCATTGTACAAAAAAGTGATGGTCGCGATTGACGACAGTGAAATATCGCGCGGCGCCCTCCAGGAAGCTGTGCAGATTGCGACTGCTTATGGCGCTCGGCTCAGCATCGTCCACGCGGTGCAGGGAGCGGAGGATGATTCCGCCGGCTCCAGGAGGCGAGGGGCTGCTCAACTCTTGGAGCAAGCGATGTCTGCGGCGGGTAATAACCTCGCCGCGGAGAGCCGCGTGTTGGAAGCGGAGGCAGACCTGGGGATTTCCGGCATTCCCGAGGCTATCGCCGGTGCCGTCACCGAGTGGGGAGCTGATCTGCTCGTGGTGGGATCACAGGGCCGCCGGGGACTCCAGCGCCTCGTAATTGGCTCGGTGGCGGAGCAATTGATTAGCGAGGTTGGAATCTCTATCTTTCTGGTCCGCCTGCACTAACCAGCAAACCATCTGGTATAGAGAATGAAAAAATACAGCTGACTTAGCGTCCACTTCCCCTTTGCTGGCCCCAAAGTGGTCGACGTCAGCAAATAAACGGCCATCCAACCCCCCATTGCATCCTGACAGTTGCTTATTTAGCAGCGGGTCCTTGCTTTGCCCGGCGGTGGAGCACACAAGAGGAAGAGATGGATGAATGCGTTGCCGAGTAGAGAGTTTCTGATACCTGAAGTAACGCCTCGCACCGAGCCTTGAGGGGCACTGTCAGAATGGGAATTCTCAGCATACTTCTCTGGACACCGGCCCTGGGTGTGCTGCTCCTGGCGTTGACGCCCCGCGACAATATCCGCGCAATCCGGTTTTTGGCCCATCTGTTTGCCGCCCTGGCGTTCTTTCTTAGCTGCTGGCTGGTCGCGGTTTACAATCAGCTTGACGGTGGTTTGCAGTTTGGTGAACAGTTTATGCTTAACCCCAAGCTGGGTACGGCTTTTGCCCTAGGGATTGACGGCCTGTCGATACCCATGGTTGTTCTGGCAACCTTGCTGACGTCAATCGCGCTACTTGCCTCCTTCTCTATTTCCAGCAGCATCAAAGGTTATCACATTTGTATTCTTCTGCTGGAATTCGGCATGTTGGGAGTATTCCTCGCCCAGGATTGGGCGCTGTTTTATATATTTTGGGAATTGACTTTATCTCCGCTGTTTTTCCTGATTGGCCGCTGGGGCGGATTACGGCGGCACGTGGCAAGCCTTAACTTCGTCCTTTACACGATGGGCGGGTCCATTTTCATGCTCGTCAGTTTGCTCGCCATCAGCCAGTATATGCCTGAACATGGGAACTCCCTAATGAGTTCGATGAGCATAGCGGCCCAACGGATGCCCCTGAATGAGCAGGTCTGGGTACTGCTCGGCTTTGTGATCAGCTTCGGTGTCAAGATGCCAATTTTTCCCCTGCATGGCTGGTTGCCGCTGGCTCACGTTGAAGCGCCCAGTCCAGTCAGTATTCTGCTTTCCGGAATTTTGCTGAAAATGGGTGCATACGGCCTGATCAGAGCGGTAGTGATGCTGCCTGAGGCTGCACAAGTGCTGCAATCGTCGCTGGTTTTTCTTGCACTGCTAGGCATGATCTACGGCGGATTGCTGGCTTGGCGTCAAACCGACCTCAAAGCCATGGTTGCCTATTCGTCTGTTAGTCATATGGGCATTATATTGCTGGACATAGCGACACTGAACAAGACCGGAATGATCGGCGCAGTTTTGCAGATGACCGCGCACGGACTGATCGCGGGCGCGATGTTTCTGTTGGTCGGGCTGCTCTACGAACGCACTCATACCCGCAACGTCCAGGACTACAGTTCACTGGTCGTCGTGATGCCGCGTTTTGCCCTGTTTATGACTATTACGCTGTTCGCCGCAATGGGTTTGCCCGGTTCCGTCGGCTTTATTGCCGAGCTGCATGCTATTGTTGGCGGTTTTCAGCAATGGGGCAACTTGATGGTGTTTTTCGGTGTGAGCATTCTGATCGGTTCCGCCTATGCCATGCGCACCATTGGCATGTTGTTTACAGGTCCGGTCAAGCCGCAAATGCGGGAGATCGAGGATTTGCGCACCCCGGAATTGCTGGCGGCGACCATGCTGATTGCGGGTATTGTTTTATTCGGCCTGTGGCCCGCGCCGCTGATCGATTTGTCGGCGGCGACCATGAATGAAGTGAATAGCGTGATCAGTCAACGCATTCGATAGGAGAAAACGATGACGATATCATCTTCCGTATCTCAGGACAACCGCGCACAGATCATTGCGGCGCTGGATCATATGGATCACGTCCTTCCTGGACAAGGACCGATTCATGATTTCGTCCACCACAACACTATTCATGGTTTTCAGCATCTGCCGTTTGAAGAAGCGCTAGCAGCATATGAAGATTTAACGGGCACCTTCGGTTATCTTCCTGAAGCACAAAACCGGGAGTTTTATCAGCGGGGCCGTATTAACGACCGGGACCTGTTTGCGGCGCTTGCCCATGATCCGGCATTGCAGGCCGAGCAATCCGTCTATACCTCAGATGGCATGACGATTAAACGGAAGGATCTTTACCGGATCGCTCTTTTATTTGACCTGCAAGCTATTACCGTGAGCCAGTTGAATTGGCAAATCGAAGAAATGAACGCGCTAGGCCGCGTGCAGGCCGATGTGCCTGAGGCCGTCAGTTGCCGGCTGCTTGCCGACAGTACTGACCAAGCAAGCTCTATCAGACAGTTATGGGAAAGGATTTTAGGTAAACTCGGTTTGGAAGAGGCAGCCCTGCACCCCGAGAATATGCTCGATTTGTCGGTAGAGCAGGCAGAGGACTGGCTCGAAAAAATTTATCATAGTCATTCACAGGGTAATGGCAGGCCCGTGCATCAGAAAATGCGGCAGGAAGCCGAGGCTGCATTGGATGAGCTGATGGATCAGGTCGGCGTAAGCATGACCTTGCGGGATTTAATCCTGGCATTGAGCGGTATCGACATACTCTTCTCTGTTCGCCCCCTGATTATACGTATTTGCGCATCAGCGATGGATGAAGGCATGGCCGCGTGGCAATTGCCTGACCGCAAGCAATTGGGTTTGTATGCGGCCTGGCGGGCAACAGCGCAATATGATGCCAATGCATTTTTACACGATTTGCCTGATTGGCAACGCATTGTCGCCGAGTCTCCTGAAGATCCGGTCGACGCCATAATCATGCAACTGACTCACCTCGAAATACCACCTGAAAAATGGGAAGGCTATTTGTGCCGGTTGGCGCTTGAGTTGCCCGGATGGTCCGGATTAATTAACTGGCGTGAGCATCACCAACAATACCACACTGAGAATGATGCGGCACCAAAACTGGCGGATTATCTTGCTATCCGAATGATATTGAACCGGCTATGGCTGGATCAAGCCTGCCGGGAGACCTGGAATATCGAAGCCAGATTGGGATCATTGCAACACTATTTCCGCAAGAATCTTTCCGAATTCATGGTGCGAAGGCAACTTTATCGGGGCATCCTGCCAGAATACCTGACGCACCTTGCAAAGGCGCTCATCCTCCGCGTGGGATCGGAGCGTCATCAGCAGTCAGACTGGCAGCAGCTTGCCGATCTGATGTGGACTTGGCAGCTAAGCCCAATGGCCGAACCCAAGTCCGGGCACTCCGCATTTAGTAGCGGCTGGCGCCTGTTCCGCTCATGTCAGCATCTGGGATTGAGTGCTGAGCATGTAGACAGAATGCCGCAAAAAGACTTACTGCAAATATTGACAACACTGGATGAGTTTAATGTCAGGAAGCGCGGTGAGGTCTGGCTTTACGCCTTTGAACATAACTACAGGGAAGATGTTTTCCAGGCCCTCCGCGCCAATCGTAATCGCGGCCGCTGGGCGAAGCGCGATAGACGCCCTGAAGCACAAGTGGTGTTTTGTATTGATGAGCGTGAAGAAAGTATTCGTCGTCATCTCGAAGAGATCAACCCTGCTATTGAAACGCTGGGAGCAGCAGGTTTTTTTGGAGTCCCGATGAATTATAGAGGACTGGACGATACTCACACGACAGCCTTGTGTCCAGTGGGCGTTATGCCGGTTAACGGGGTCGATGAGATTCCGAGAGAGGGCAGTGAGGAGGTTCTGCGCGCACATAACCGCGGCCGTAATTTTTACAAGTGGCTCGCCTATCTGTTGAATCAAAGCCTTCGCAGCAGGCTGCTGTTATCTCACGCGGCCATTGATGCACTGGCTCCGTTTACTTTGGCTGGGCTGTTAGGTAAAACATTTTTGCCTACTTATTTGAACGCGGCCAATAAGAGCCTGCGTCAGAACATTGTAAGGAACGTGCCGACGCAACTCCAGTTCGTTTCTACAACTGCTACCCCGGCAACTCAGGAAAATCCTCAGTCGGGTTTCACAGATCGTGAACAGGCTGATCGTATTGCCGGATTTCTGCGTAACGCCGGGTTGACTTACGGGTTCGCGCCGATCATTTGCTTCATGGCGCATGGCTCGACGAGTCAGAACAATCCGCACGAAGCCGCCCACGATTGCGGTGCGTGTAGCGGGCGCCGTGGCGGACCGAACGCACGTGTATTCGCCGCGATGGCCAATCGTCCTGAAGTGCGCGCATTATTGGCACAACGAGATATCGTGATTCCTGACGACTGCCGGCTCGTTGGCGCAGAACATGATACGTGTAGCGACGTCATCACTTGGTACGATGTGGAAGATATCCCTTCGGATTTACGGCCTGCTTTCGATAATCTTAAAGCCCGCATATTGCAGGCCCGTGCTGCCTCCGCTCAGGAGCGCTGCCGACGTTTTTTTTCTGCCCACCATCCGGCATCCCCAGCGGCAGCCATGCGCCATGTAACGAATCGCTCCAACGATCTAAGTCAGGTTCGTCCGGAATACGGGCATGCCACGAATGCTTCAGCAGTCATTGGTCGCCGCTCCGTCACACAGGGGATATTTCTGGACCGGCGCGCCTTTCTCATTTCCTACGATGCCACGCAGGATCCCGAGGGCAAACTTCTGGAAAACCTGCTACTGACCGTGGGCCCCGTCGGCGCCGGAATTAGTCTCGAATACTATTTTTCCACCATCAACAATGAACGTTTTGGGTGTGGTACAAAAGTCCCGCACAACATAATTGGTCTGTTTGGTGTTATGGAGGGAGCTAGCAGCGATTTACGCACTGGTCTGCCAAAACAGATGGTAGAAGTTCATGAAGCGATGCGATTACAAATCATAGTTGAGGCAAAGATTTCGGTGCTGGGGGAAATTTACGGTCGCCAGGAAAGCTTGCGCGAGCTGATTGGAGGCGGATGGGTGCTTTTGAGTGCGATTGATCCTGTGACCGCTGAAATTTCTATCTTTGAACGTGGGGTGGGTTTCGTTCCCTGGCAATCTGAACTAAAAGAATTGCCGCTCCGTGAAAAGTCAGTGGATTGTTACCGAGATCTATCGGTACCGGTATCACCGATATTAATAAAGCAGCCCGAAGAGTTCGGAGCTTAAGACATGGATTCACTGGTTGCTTTGATCCTCTTATTACCATTGGCCGGGGCTTTCTCGATCGGGATCGGTCAGCTATTTGGCAAGCTTCACGGTGAGGCCGGTGAAGCCCTCACAGCGAATATCGCCACCTGGGCCATTGCCCTCTCGTTTCTCTCGGCACTGGCTTTGTTGAGTTCGGATTTATTGGGAAAAAACGCCGGTTCATTCAGTGCGGGATCGTGGCTGGGCAGTAATGCCTTAAACATAGAAATGAATTTTATCACCACCGGTTTCAATGCGGGTCTGGCAACGCTGTTCTCGCTGTTATTGGTTATCGTGACGCGCTTCTCCATTAACTACATCCATAAAGAACCGGGTTTTCACCGGTTCTTTTTTGTCCTGAGCCTGTTTTCTTCGGCCATGCTGTTGCTCGTGTTATCCGGTAACGCTGTTGGTACTTTCATTGGTTGGGAAATTGCCGGACTATGTTCTTACCTGCTGATAGCCTTTGCGTATGATCGTCCGATCGCCGCTATTAATGCAACCCGCGTCTTTGTTACCAACCGTATCGGCGATGCCGGTTTTATTCTTGGGATAGCCCTTTGCTATACCCTGGTTGGGAGCGTCAACTGGAGCAGCCTCAATTCGGGGGCGCCCCAGCTCACCACTGGTACCGCCACTGTAATTGCCTTGTGCTTTGCCACAGCAGCTTTTGCCAAGTCCGCACAACTGCCATTTACACCATGGCTTGCACGTGCGATGGAAGGGCCGACGCCATCGAGCGCGATTTTCTATGGCGCGGTGATGATTCATGCCGGCATTTTCCTGATAATTATGCTGCGACCGCTTTTTGAACAGGCCCCATTTGCGATGGGATTACTTGCGGCGGTAGGTCTGGCAACCGCTGTTTACAGCTTTATTGTTGGCTTAACTCAAACTGATGTTAAAAGCTCGTTAAGCTTCGCTATATCTGGTCAGCTGGGTCTCATGTTTCTCGAATGTGGCCTGGGCTTTTGGCAGCTGGCGACCTGGCATCTTTGCGCACACGCGGTCGTGCGTGGATACCAGATTCTGACGGCGCCATCGTTCCTCCACTATGTGCATGGTAACCCGATGAAGCCCGTCGGTCGCGACATTGCAGGATTACGCTGGGTGTACGTCGCGTCGCTGCAGCGTTTCTGGCTGGACCCGGTTGTGGATCGTATCCTGATAAGACCCACTTACGGACTGGCGAAGGACCTGGATTATTTCGATGACCATATCGTCGATCGCATCATGGGTGCGCCCGCCCCGGCCGGCCGCGCAATTTCGTCCCTGGCTCAACTGGAGGAGAAAGTGCTTCGCACCCAGTTTGGCGAAGATACCGGGACGTTCGGCCGCGGTAACGGATGGGCCGCTCGGTTTCTTGAATGGCTGGCGGTCATCATGAGCTGGTTTGAGGAGCGCTTGGTATTGCAAGGTATCGGGATGGATGCCATCGATATGGGACGCAAGCTCGGGTACGCCGCCAACAAATTTGAAAAACTGATACTTAAGCCCCGCTACCTCGTGCTATTTGTATTCACAGTGTTGCTTTTCGCAGCTTCACTATAAGGCGACGATGGATGCCACCAATTCAATAGCGTTTCCTCTTCTGACGACGCTGACCTTCGTTCCGCTTGCGGCAATGGTTGCCATTTTGTTCTCGCCTTCAGCGGCTGTTGCACTGCGTTTCGGTTTTGCAGGAACATTATTGACAGTCATGCTAAGCATCTATTTGCTCGTCATTTTTGATGCTGATGTTCCGGGTATTCAATTGGCGGAGCAAGTGCATAACCTGGGCTTTACCTACAGCGTGGGTGTCGACGGCGCCAATATTCTGTTTATTCCCCTGACCGCAATTCTTGCGCTGCTGGCTCTGGTCTACACCTTGACTACCAGACGTGTCACCGATCGCCTGTACATCGCCTGCCTGCTGGGCTATGAGGGTATTCTGATTGGTGCGTTTTGTGCAATGAATGCGATGCAGTTCTGGCTATGGTGTTTTCTGGAGCTTATTCCAGTTGTTCTGCTGACAATTCGCGGAGGCACGGGACAAAACAGGCGCTGGGTAGTGGGAATGTTGCTACAACACTGGGGTAGCGGCTTATTGATGACCCTGGCGGGTTTCGTACTGCTTGCGTTCGGCGTGATGGGTACCGGAGAGGTGCTCACATTTGAGTGGATTACGCTAAAAGAAAGCAATAGCCCTCTGCAGTACGGGACGCTGATTTTTTTCCTTCTGTTCTTTGGTTTTGCCATCCGTATGCCGCTGTTTCCATTTCACGGTTGGTTGCCGGTACTGGCCGAACAAGGAACGGTCGCCAGTGTGACCATTTTCATCGTGGGTTTGAAACTGGGCATTTATGCCGTCATCCGTTTTGTTTTACCGGTGATTCCCGATGTTGCCGAACAATGGACGGGTTTCGTAGTAACGCTCGGGTTAATCAGTATCTTCTACGGCGCATTGCTGGCCCTGATGCAGATCAATATACGGCGGTTGCTGGCTTTTGCCGTTCTTAGTCATACGGGAATGTTGATAATCGGCATTTTCGATTTTAACCTGCATGCCCTCGAAGGCAGCATTCTTCTGTCCATTGCATATGGGCTCGCAACAGCCGGCATGTTGTTCAGCGTAGGCATGATCTACAAGCGAACCCGCACGGCGTATATCCCTCGGCTCGGTGGGCTTTTTGACACCAGCGCCGCCATAGCATTCCTGTTCGTAATCTCCGCACTGAGCACGATGGTGATGCCCGGCACGCCGGGATTCGACGGTGCTCATCTGCTGATTGAAGGCACAATCAAGGGGCAAGGCTGGTTGGTGGCGATTGCAATATTGATAGGAAACGTGATGGCCGCGGGTCTTTTACTGCGCGCTTTTCAACAGATATTCATCACGGCGCCCCGGCGCGGCCAGCGGCCCTATGTGCATTCTCCGTACATGGACTCCCAACACTCAGTCAATAACGAACGCATTATCGCGGTAGTCATCTGCTCTTTACTCATCGGCACTGGCTTTTATACTACACCGTGGGTGCACGTCATAGACCAGAGTTTACTTTCCGCAGGCGAGCCGAGCGCGATATACGAAAAGAAGAAGCAACCAAGCCCAGGAGCAGCGCCCCTGGATATCGGGCATGGCCATGACTGAAGCCGACTTTCCGCTACTGAGTCTTGTTATCCTGTTGCCCCTGCTCGGTGCTATAGCGATTGGGTTTATTCACGACTTGAGGCGGGCAAAAAGAGTCGCACTTGCTGTCGCCGTCATTGAACTGATTGCCACCCTCCTCGTTGTGTATCTTTTTACCCCTGCAAGCGGCGAGTTTCAGCTTGTGGAAAAATATGCCTGGATCCCGATATTGAATATCGAGTATCTCGTAGGTGTTGACGGCATATCCGTGCTTTTTCTCCCCATGTCGGCGCTGGTAACATTAATGGCGATTGTTGCTTCATGGAATTCGATACAGCATATTCCCAGGTTTCATCTTTCCCTGTTGCTGGCATTGGAAGGCGTCACAATGGGAGTTTTTTCGGCGCTGGATATTGTGTTGTTCTTCCTGTTTTGGGAACTCACCCTGCCACCGTTCTTTTTTCTGATCGGGCTGTGGGGCATAGGGTCGCATAGGCGCGGCGCGGCTATGAAATATACGCTGTTCATGCTGTTTGGCGGTGTGCCGCTACTTCTTGCTATCGTCATGCTCGCGGTCAATCATGCTACTGAGTTGGGTGGAGGGATTCCACAGGATTTATCTTTCAGCTTGCCCATTTTGCTGCAACACCCTTTGCCCGGGGATTTACAAGTGGTGGTTTTCTTTTTGTTACTGCTGGGGTTCGGGGTGAAAGCGCCACTTTTTCCATTTCACACCTGGTTGCCTACCGCGGCAATGGAGGGTCCTGCACATATAACAGCCTTGCTTACCGGTCTGAAACTAGGAGTCTACGGAATTTTACGCTTCACTATCCCGCTGACGCCTTCCGCTTCTGTCGAGTTCAGCTGGATGCTGAGCATCCTCGGTGCTGTCACGCTAATCTATGGTGCGCTGATTGCCCTGCAGCAGACCAATTTACGCTCATTACTGGCCTACGCCAGTATCAGTCACGTGGGGCTGGTGATAGTCGGAATCGCATCGCTGAACATGCAGGGGATTCAAGGCGCAGTTTTTCAGTTGATCAACTTTACCGTGGTTGCAAGTTCGATGATGCTTCTTGCGGGGTTTATTCAACACAGGTTAGGGAGCACCGAGGTTATCCACCTTGGCGGACTGGCGAAAGTGATGCCGAGGTTGGCGGCTTTTTATTTCCTGTTCACATTGGCAAGCATAGGAGTTCCCGGAACGAATGGATTCCCGGCGGAATTGCTGCTGATAATCGGAGCGCTGAAGGCACATCCGAGTCTGGGGGTGGCCGCATTGGCCGGTGCGATCCTTGGCGCAGCCTATATGCTTTCGTTTGCCCGCCGCGCGTTCTTTGGCCCTATCGTGCATGGTGACGTCAGTCAGACGCAGGATTTGCGGCCCCGCGAACTCATATTATTGTGTGCCCCGGCTCTTTTGATTCTGGTATTTGGTTTTTTCCCCAATAGCGTATTGCATATTAGCCAGTCCGCGTCTGAAGCCTGGTTAAATAGACTGCTCAGCTTCGTCCCCTAGGGCTGATTGATGCAAGTTTAAAAGATGGGCGGCGGGTTCGAACATTCACTCGACGGAAGCGATTGCGATATGAAAACACTGAAAGGACAACGGCGCTTGGGGCCTCTCGCCTCCCTGAAACAGCCATGCTATAGTTTTATAAACCTTTTAACTTTTCTTGATGGAAAATGGAGACCACATGAGTAACTCAAACACTGGAATTGACTATCTGCTTGAACTGAACGCACGCCACTCCCAGGCCTTTATTGATGTGGCGACGGAACGCCGAAGATACCGGGGAGAGCATCCGACGGAAATCGCAGCGCTCAAGTGCATGGATGGCCGGCTACACCTGCCCGTTATGACTCAAACGGCGCTGGGTATCATCCAGCCTTTTCGTAATCTGGGCGGTAAATTCAACCTGGGGTGGCCATTTTTCCAGGCCACTTTGGATCATTGGGTCCAGTATTCCATTAGTCGTGGCCGGTACTGCGTGATTTTTGTAACTTATCATTATGCCCGTGGTGACGTACACCGCGGATGCAGGGGATTCAATTACGATGTCGACGCTGCGAAAAATACCGCTATACAGCTCAAGGATCAGTTTGCCCGCGTGTACGGGAAGGGAGCCGTCGTTCCGATTGTTTGCGGAATTGAGACCGATCTTGATGCTCTTATCTTGCACGCCGATGACGGGCGTGCCATCGACCTGGCGGAAGCGAGGGGCTCGTCCCAGTTCGAACTGGAAGGGCTGCTGCACTCGCTCTACCCCTCAATGCCTGAGCGCATCGTTCTGGACCTGGTGCCGCTGGTTGCGGGCAATATCAGGCACATCGCGGAAATCCGGGCTTCGAACAGGCCCATCGAGCAAGCCGAGCATAAGGAATGGGTATTGGGAATAGGACGCGGCTTCGACTGGCTGCATGCGATCAATACGGCGTTCATCGTCGGTCCTTTCGACCCCCATCTTTCCGAAGCTATCGAAACAGCCGCCAAGCTCCTGAAAGGAAACATTGATGACGGCCGCGTCGACCCGAGCGGTATCGTGCTCATGACCTCAGCCGCGTACCGCGAACTTGGGCCAGAACATGAGCTAGCCAAAGAGAAGGCGTTGTTCTTAAGCAAGTTTGCTCTCGATATCATTAAAGACAAGGTTCAGGATCTAGTCCCTCATCTACAGATACTTACCGGCTACACGGATATGAGTACAAGGAAATTTGAAGTACTCGAGCGTATCGACAGGGCCGGTGCCCGGGCTGTCGGTAAAGCGGCCTAGATCTGAGCCAGGGAACGATCTACTAATCAAGAGCCGGTGGATAAACGCCCAGCGCCGGCGAACGCTGGTGCAACGGTCCAGTTTGTTACCGGATCTCTGCCCTTTAAAAATGCAACAGCTCAAACGAGGACGCTTATCATGTACAAAAAAGTCGTAGTTGCTATCGACGATAGCGAAGTATCCCAGAGTGCGCTTCAGGAAGCGGTACAGATCGCCGCCAGTTACAGCGCCAGGCTTGTCATCATTCACGCCCTTCAGACAACGCGGGATACGTCGGATATAACCCGGTTCGCAGCCATCCAACTGCTGGAGCAGGCCAAGGCAGCCGCCGGTGAGGCAAAGACCGTCGAAACCCGCCTGGTGGAAGCCGATGCGGATCATGGCCTTAATGGGGTTGCGGAGACCATAGCCGATGCCGTTTCCCAGTCTGAAGCCGATCTGCTCGTGGTTGGGTCACAAGGCCGTCGCGGCCTCGAACGCCTCGTTATCGGTTCCGTAGCTGAAAAGCTGATCAGCACCGTGGGCATTTCCATCTTTATAGTCCGGCTGCATTAGTGAATACTCACCCTCTGATGCCTGATGCTGATAGGGTCATGACCCAACCACGCGTCCAAGACTACGAAGACTACGCGCTTTCCAATCTTATCCGGAGATTTTTCATGAACAACAATAAAGTCGCTGCAACGGTCCTGCTGGCCGGAACACTGATCTTTTCCTTACCTGTTTCTGCGCAATCAGACGGAGTAGACGTGCCATGCATCCAGGCTGCAATCGATGCACGTGACACTGCGCTGGCCGAAATGGTCACCTCCTGGGGAACGACTACGGGACAAGCTCTTGAAAAACGGCGGGATGCATTAAAGGAAAGCTGGGAAATAGTCTCGTACAAAGCCAGGCGGCAGGTCCAAAGAAGGGCCTGGAGTGATTATGGCAAAACGCTTCGAGAGGCAAATACGACCAAAACCACGGAACGTCGTAGCGCATGGAAGATATTCACACATGCCCGTAAGCAGTGTGAAGGGGCTTACGCGCCGGAGATGAAGACGGGCAGTACCTACGACGCCAATCTTTAAAATTCCACGCTCGAACAATCAAAAAGCGTGCAGCGCGTACCCTACAGAAAACCGGGAAGCTGGCGTGCCGTGCACCCGCAGCACGGCAGTAATGCGATGCGACCGGCAGCCGCAGGCTACCCTTGCGCGTCGAGATAAACCGGCGCGCTATTACGCGGCTTCCTCATACACTTCCCGGCGCGCTCAGTTTGCGATAGAAATCAAGCCGCCTGGCATCTATTTGTCGTTGTTGCACCGCCAACCCCAGCGCACAGCCCAGTTCGCCGATGTGGCGGCAATTGCTGAACTTGCAGCGGCCAATGTAGGGGTGAAATTCTATGAAACCCCAGGCCAGGTCTTCGCTGCTCATATGCCGCAGGCCAAATTGCTGCACCCCGGGAGAATCAATGATGCAAGCATTTTCGCCCAGGTGATAGAGTCGCGCATGGGTAGTGGTATGGCGGCCAGCATCAAGTGCAAGGGAAAATTCGGCAGTCGCGCGTTCCGCCGCCGGAATGAGGGCATTGATGATGGTGGACTTTCCCATGCCGGATTGGCCTACCAATACGCTGAGGTGTCCCTGCAGATGGGGTAATATTGGCTCGATATCAGTCTTCGCGCTGAGTTGCAGCAGGGGGTAGCCCAGTTCGCGGTAGAGGGAAAGCGTGGCCAGGGCGGCGGATGCCGGCTCGACCAGGTCGGCCTTGTTGAGTACGATCAGTGCTCTGATGCGCTGGTTTTCGGCAGCAGCCAGGCAGCGATTGATCAGTTCTTCGTTAAAACTTGGTACCGCGGCCACTACAATAATCACTTGAGACACATTGGCGGCAATGAGTTTTTCACGCGACTCATTGCTCCGATAAAGTAGCGCGCTACGTGGCAATATGTTTTCGATTACGCCTTGTTCCGACCCCGTCAGCCGAATTTCCACTCTGTCACCGCACGCCGCGCCGCCTTTCTTCCCGCGCATCACGCAGGTAAGCGATGCCCCGCTTGCGGTTTCAACAATAAAATGTCTGCCAAATGCAGCAATTATTTTTGCGGAAATAAGGGGCGCCGCCTGAAAGCGGCGGTTTGATCTCAAATTTTAAATAGCGTATCGACTTTTGCCGCGCATATAAAATCGTTCTCCGACAATCCGCCAATTGCGTGAGTCATGTATTCCACGCGGCACTTATTGTAACCAACGGTAACGTCAGGATGATGGTCTTCGCGGTGGGAAATCCAGGCAACCGCATTAACAAAAGCCAGGGTTTGATAGTGATTCTTGAAGCTATAGTCTTTCCTGATCATCTTATCCATAAACTCCCACCCGTCAAGCTGCTGCATCAATAACGTTATTTCGGCGGGGGAAAGCGGTGGCATGGTGCCTTCACAAGGTTTGCACTGTTTCGTGGCCAGATCGTTGTTCATAAGCGCTCCTGATGAAGTTTGAGTTAATCCCTAAAACGGATCAATTATGCGCCAGGTTTTGCAAGCGCGCTATTCTCAGCGCGGCTGGCGGATGGGAATCGTGAAAAGCGGAATGCAGGGGATCTGGCGTAAGCGTTGCGGCATTATCCTGATAAAGTTTTACCAATGCGCGCGCGAGATCGCTGGCGGAAGCGTTGTCCGCCGCATATCTGTCAGCCTCGAACTCATGTTTCCGCGAATAGAGGCTTGAGAGCGGCTGGAACAGGAAAGTAAACACGGGCATGATCAGGAAAAATAATAACAGTGCTACTGCCGGGGAAGGGATGGATGAAACGGTCACCCCCAGCCCCTCATAAAACCAGCTTTGCTGCATCAGATAGCCTAGTCCCCATAAAAATACAAGACTCATGGCAAAACTCAAGGCGATGCGTTTGATAACATGACGGCGCTTGAAGTGGCCCAGTTCGTGGGCTAGCACGGCTTCGATTTCGGCTCCGTCCAGGCGGGAAAGCAAGGTGTCGAAAAAAACGATCCGTTTGGTCTTCCCGAAGCCGGTGAAATAAGCGTTGCCATGACTGGTGCGACGGGAGCCATCCATGACGAAAAGTCCGCTCGACCTGAAGCCGCATTTTTGCAAAAGTTGCTCTATGCGCTCCTTGAGCCGTGCATCCTCAAGGGGGGTAAATTTGTTGAAAAGCGGTGCTATCCATGTGGGAAAAACGGCGAGTACCGCCAGGTTGAAACCCATCCACGCGACCCAGGCATAAAACCACCAGCTGGAACCCATTTTCTCCATCAGCCACAACATGCCCAGTATCAGGGGCACCCCAAGCAAGATCGCCAGTAGCGCCCGCTTGGCCAGATCGAGGACGAACATGCGCGGCGTCATTTTGTTGAAGCCGAACCGCTCTTCGATCACAAAGGTTCGGTAGTAACTTATGGGAATTTCGGCGATGCCCATCAGAACCACAACACTGATGATGAGCGCCGCACCATGGACAATAGGGCTGTTCAACCAGTTTGCCCAGAAAGCCGCCAAAGCCGTTAATGCACCCCCCAGTGTGAATATCAGCAAAAGCCCGGTTTCCAGTGATATGCTGAAGTACCCCAGCCCGGTCTTGGCGCAGGTATAGTCTGCCGCCTTCTGATGAGCCTCCAGCTTGATCTGGGAGGAAAAATTCTCGGGTACGCGATTGCGATGAGCCAGAACGTGGCGGATATGCCGTGTAGCCAGCCACACCCGCGTGACGAAGGTAAGTACCAGAGCGACGAGAAAGACGGCCGTAAAAGTGTGCATATGTTCGATATTTTACCTGTCGATTACGAAGGTTGGGAAAGTCCCGATGACGTATCGGTAGCGTTATGACACAATTACATATTGAAGATTCCGAAAAGCGGTTTAATTATGGCACAAGATACCAACAATCTTATCTGGATAGACATGGAAATGAGCGGGCTTAACCCGGAGGATGACCGCATTCTCGAAGTTGCGCTGGTAGTTACCGATTCGCAATTGGACGTAGTCGCCGAAGCGCCGGTACTGGTTTTATTCCAGCAGGATTCGGTGCTGGATGGCATGGACAACTGGAATAAATCGACTCACGCCAAATCCGGTCTGGTGGAAAAGGTCAGGTCGTCCAGGTTGCCGGAAGCCGAGGTGGAGGAGCGCATGATCGCATTTTTGCAAGAGCATATTCCCCCCGGAGTTTCTCCCATGTGCGGTAATTCCATTTGTCAGGACAGGCGGTTTCTGGTGCGCTGGATGCCACAGCTGGAAGCCCATTTCCATTATCGCAACCTGGACGTAAGTAGCTTGAAGGAATTGGTAAAACGTTGGAAACCGGAGATTCTTCCCGGTTTGACGAAACAAGGCAGGCATGAGGCGCTGGCGGATATTTATGATTCCATCGCCGAGTTGAAATATTATCGCGAGCATTTTATCAGCGCCTAGCCCGGCCTGAATCCAGTTCACAGAAACACGATCGCTCCCCGGGGTTGGGGCAATCTTCTTCGTCTCCCTTTTCCAAGGAAAATTACCTATGCCCTCCGGCACTGCTTTTACGATCTCGGTCAACCCAAAAATACCTCAACGTCTGGCACGGCTCGAAGAACTTGCCAATGATCTCTGGTACAGCTGGGATCGTTCTACCCGTTCGCTGTTTTCTCGTCTGCATCCCGGTCTCTGGGGAGCCGTAGGGCATAATCCCAAGGCTTTTCTCAAGCGCGTGGATGAATCACTATTGGTGAAAGCGGCGGAAGATCAAGTTTTTCTGGCGAATTACAACAGCATCATCTCGGCCTATGATTCCTACCACTCCGAGCCCGTATGGAGCCCAGATGCGATGGGTTTTCAGCACGACCGGGTGGCTTATTTCTGTTTCGAGTTCGGTTTCCACGAGAGCTTTCCGATTTATTCCGGTGGTCTTGGTATTCTCGCCGGCGACCACTGCAAGGCTGCGAGCGATTTGCGTTTGCCGCTGGTGGGAGTTGGCCTGCTTTACCGTCAGGGGTATTTTTACCAGACTATAGACATGGAAGGGAATCAGAACGTCATCTACGCGGACCCCGATTTCGAAGACCTGCCGGTAACGCCCGTGCTGGACCAAAATGGTTCGGAGGTGCGGGTCGAAGTGCAGATGCCGCAACGCAGGGTTGTGATAAAGGTTTGGCGCGCAAAAATAGGGCATGTCGCCCTTTACCTGCTGGACACCGACTTGCCCGAAAATTCGGAAAATGACCGCTATATTACCCACCAGCTCTACGGCGGCGACAGGACGATGCGGATTGAGCAGGAAATCATACTTGGAGTGGGAGGTGTACGGGCATTGAGGGAACTCGGGATCAAGCCGACGATATGGCATATCAATGAAGGCCATGCGGCGTTCATGATGCTGGAACGCATGCGCGACTTGGTGCAGCAGGGGCTGGATTTCCCAAGTTCTTTGGAGGCAGTGGCGGCGAATACGGTGTTTACAACTCATACCGCCGTCCCGGCGGGACATGATCACTTCGGCGAAGAGATGATGGAACGATACTTTGGCGAGTTTTATCATGAGCTAAAAATCGGTCGCGAGGAATTCATGGCGATGGGCAGGGATCCGGAGACGCACGATTTCAATATGACGGACCTCGCTATTCGCGGCTCGCGCTATCACAACGGTGTGAGCAAGATTCACGGCAATGTATCGTCACGAATTTGCAAGGATTCGTGGCCGCAGATTGAGCCGGAAGAAAACCCGATGGCTTACATCACCAATGGCGTACATGTGCCGACCTTCCTGGCTCAGGAATGGTCTGACCTGTTTGACCGCTATCTGGGTTACGAGTGGCGCAACAATCTTTGCGACCCCGACTTCTGGTCGCGTATTGATGCCATACCCGACCATTTGTTCTGGAGCGTGCGGCAATCCCTGAAGTCCCAGATGCTTTATGGCATACGTGCCCGCCTCGCCACACAGAATACCCGGAATCGCGGTTCTGAAGCGCATCTCGACCGCTTGCTGAAATTCTCCGATCCCCTTAACCCCAATATCCTGACGCTGGGCTTTGCGCGCCGCTTTGCCACGTACAAACGTGCGACGTTGCTCTTTGAAGACCTCGACTGGCTACGCAGGATCGTGCTTTGCAAAGAACGCCCGGTGATGATTGTTTTTGCCGGCAAGGCTCATCCAGCCGATGTTCCGGGACAGGATTTGATCCGGCGCGTCAGCCAGGTTGCGAGGATGCCGGAATTTGAAGGATTGCTTCTGCTAGTGGAGGATTATGACCTGCGTCTAGCGAGGCGACTGGTGGCCGGGGTGGATGTGTGGCTTAACAGCCCGGTCTATCCGCTGGAAGCCAGCGGAACTTCCGGCATGAAAGCGGGGATAAACGGCACGATCAACCTGAGTGTGCTCGACGGCTGGTGGGGAGAAGGCTACAACGGTAAAAATGGCTGGGCTATCAAGCCGGGGCGGGAGAATATGGCTGCGTCTCTTCGCGACAAGGAGGAGAGCAGGGAGTTCTACGAAACGCTGGAAGAACATGTGGTACCGCTGTATTACAGCCGGGATAAGCTCGGCTATTCCCCGCAGTGGGTGAAAATGGCCAAGAACTCCATGATGTCCCTTCTGCCGCGTTACAACGCAGCGCGGATGGTAAGCGAGTACGCATCTAAGTTTTACGTCCCTGCCAGCCGCCAGGGCGCCCGGTACGCCGACAACGACTTCAATGCCGCAAAAAAAATTGCTGCCTGGAAAGCTTACGTCAGGCAAGCATGGAGCGGTGTAACGATCCGTCGCACGGATACGCCTTGCAAGCGCATCAGTTTCGGTAATGCCCTGCATTTTACAGTCGCTGTCAGGCTGAACGGTTTGCAACCCGATGATGTGGTAGTGGAACTCCTGATTTTCCGTCAGCTCAAGGCCAGTACATTATGCGAATTCAAGCACTTCCCATTCGAGTTTACGGGCGTCCAGGAATCGGATGAGCATATGTTCGCACTGGACCTGACGCCTGACTTGTGCGGCAAGCTGGATTATTACATTCGTATATATCCCTATCAGACCTTGCTTACCGACCCGTTTGAAATGGGCATGATGAGATGGCTCTAGATTCCACCTTTGCCTGAATGGACCTCCCCGTTCATGACGGGCCAATCTACTGCCTGTGGGCGCCGCACGTTCAGGGCTTCCTCAGGGAGAATCCGGAAGCAACGACGAATAGATTTTACGGTAGGCCGCGGCGCCCGGGCCCCAACTGTAATCCCGGGCCATCCCATTCTGCATTAAGGCCCGCCAGACCGGTTTGTCATGGTAGGCAACAGCGACACGGCGGATGGCGCTGAGGAAACCATCAGCTGTCATGTCTAAAAACAGGAAGCCGGTTGCGCTTCCGTCCATCAGCGACGCCGGCGTGCAATCCACGATCGTGTCCACCAGGCCTCCCGTGGCGTGGGCCAGCGGAGGCGTCCCGTAGCGTTGACTATACATCTGGTTAAGACCACAGGGCTCAAAGCGGGACGGCATCAAAAAGCTGTCCGCCCCTGCTTCGATGAGGTGCGCAAGTTTTTCATCAAAACCGATACGTACGGCAATTTTTCCGCTGTGATTCTTGGCGATATCCGTTAATTCCTGCTCCAGCGCTGAATCACCGCTTCCCAGAATCATCAGTTGGGCCGGGATTTCGGTGAGTTGTGTCGCAATTTGCGGCAGCAGATCGTAACCTTTCTGGTGAGTAAAGCGGCCGACAACGCCAAATAGCGGAATGTGGGGATCGACGGTCAACCCCAGCAGCCGCTGTGCCGCCATTTTATTGACGGCTTTGTCAGCAAGGCTGCCAACTGTGTAGTTGCGAGCAAGAGCAGGGTCGGTGGCTGGGTCCCATTCGTCAGTTGCAATGCCGTTGACGATGCCGGTGATGTCGGCGTGGCGGCGGGCCAGCAGGCCTTCCATGCCAAAGCCCAACGGTGCCGTCTGAATTTCACGGGCGTAAGTGGGACTTACGGTAGCGAGGTGGTCCGCATAGTAGAGCCCAGCCTTGAGAAAAGACATGTTTCCATAGTATTCCATGCCGTTCAAGTCGAAGCTTTCGGCGGGGAGGGCAAGTTCAGTTACGGTCGCCGGAGGAAACACGCCTTGAAAAGCAAGGTTATGGATTGCCATGAGCGACGCCGCTCTCTCTCCTTGATGGAAGCGCAGGTATGCAGGCGCGAGACCGCTTTGCCAGTCATTGGCATGAATCACCTGTGGGTGCCATGCCAACGGGCTGATGTCACTTCCAAGGATTGCGGCAATTCTCGAGAGCAGGCCAAACCGTAACGCGTTATCCGGCCACGCGCGTCCGGCAGTATCCGCATAGGGACCGCCCGACCGCTGGTAAAGCGCAGGGCAATCGATCACGAAGATGGGAACCGACACGGATGAGCATGCGGACAACAGGGCCGATGAGGGAAAGGGAGGTTGAGCGGGAAATTCCGCTATCTTCCGCTTGTTGTCAAGTCCCGCCAACACCGGCGGGTACCCTGGAATAAGTATGCGGACGTCCACGTCAAGTTCGCGCAACGCGGCTGGCAACGCCGAGCTCACATCGCCCAAGCCGCCGGTTTTGTTGAGGGGATGAATTTCTGGCGTGACGAACAGAACGCGAGGAACAGAACGAGTCAAAGCTGGTGCCATGCGTAAATCCGCTGGTTATTTCATAAACTATATTTTCTCTGCCGGTGGGGTAGCGTCACTTGCTCTGCCGGACCCATTGACCCAGTCGGCCCTGTTCCCGGATCAGCGGCCGGGGATAGTGCTCCAGGAGAGCTACGCCCTCATCCGTTGATCTCGTCATGTCAGGGCGTTTCCAAGCAAAAAATAGCTCCGCCAAGCGGCGGCAAGGTGATGACGATGGAGCTTTCTCGCCCCATCCACGGCTGGCTGCTCGCATTGATATGCCCCATATTCCCCAGATTGCTGCCGCCGTAGTGGTGAGAGTCGCTGTTGAATACTTCATGATACGTCCCTTCCACGGGCACACCGATACGGTAATGCACGCGCGGTACAGGGGTAAAATTGAGCGCGATCAGAGCGAACGAGCCATCGCACGCATAGCGAAGATAGCTGATGACGGAATTGTCGGCGTCATGACAGTCTATCCATGCGAAGCCTTCTGGGGAAAAATCGAGTTGATGTAAAGCGGATATACTGCTGTACAAATGGTTGAGGTCGTGCAACGCTGCCTTCACGCCGCGGTGCTGTTCGCACCGTAGCTGGTCCCAGCTCAGGCCCCTCATGCAGTTCCATTCCGGCCCCTGCGCAAATTCGTTCCCCATGAAATTGAGCTTCTTGCCCGGGTAAGTCATCTGGTAAGTAAATAACAGGCGCAGGTTTGCAAATTGCTGCCATGCATCGCCCGGCATCTTGCCCAGCAGCGATCCCTTGCCATGCACTACCTCGTCATGCGAGAGCGGCAACACAAAATTCTCGCTGTACGCATACAATTGACCGAAAGTGAGCAGGTCATGGTGGAAGCGCCGGAAAACGGGATTATTCCGTAGGTATGAAAGCGTGTCGTTCATCCAGCCCATGTTCCATTTCATCGAAAATCCGAGGCCTCCAATGTAAGTCGGGCGAGATACCCCGGGCCAGGATGTGGACTCTTCAGCCAGCGTCAGTGCACCGGGGAAGTCCTGATGCACCATGATATTCAGTTCGCGCACGAAATCCATCGCTTCGAGATTTTCCCTGCCACCGTATTTATTGGGCAGCCATTCGCCGGCTTCACGGGAATAATCCAGATATAGCATTGATGCAACGGCGTCAACGCGCAATCCATCGAGGTGGAATTCGGCCAGCCAGTAGTGCGCACTCGACAGGAGAAAGGATTTCACCTCATTGCGTCCGTAATTGAAGATGCAGGTGCCCCAATCCTGATGGAGCCCCAAGCGCGGATCCTCATGTTCATATAACGCGCTACCATCAAATCGCGACAGGGCAAAGGCGTCCTGGGGGAAGTGTGCGGGTACCCAGTCAAGAATCACGCCGATTCCTTCCAGGTGACAGGCGTTAATAAAAAATTTCAAATCCTCCGGTGAACCGTGGCGGCTGGTAGCGGCAAAATAACCCGTAGTTTGATAGCCCCACGATTCATCCAGCGGATGCTCCGAAATCGGTAGTAGCTCGATGTGGGTATATCCCATTTCCCGTACATAAGGGATCAGATGTTGGGCAAGTTCACGGTAAGAATAGAACCGGCCGTCATGATGGCGCTTCCAGGATCCAGCGTGAACTTCATAGATGTTGAGCGGAGCACGCAACCAATCCAGCACTGCCCGGTCCGCCAGCCACTTGGCGTCCTGCCAGAACGATTCTTCATCAGCGGGCGTGAGGGCGGCGGTTTGCGGACGTAGTTCGTACCGTGTGGCGTATGGATCGGTTTTGAGCAGGATTTCGCCGCTGTCGCGGTTGCGTATTTCATATTTGTAAAGTGAACCAGGTGGGAGGCCAGGAATGAACAATATCCATATGCCGCTGAAACCATGGATCGCCATTTGATGTATCCGCCCATCCCACTGGTTAAATGCCCCGACGACGCTGACACGGCCGGCGTTGGGCGCCCACACCGAGAAAAGAACACCATTGATGCCGCCGATCTCCATTGCATGGGAACCCAGCATGCGGTACGCCTGCCTTAATCGCCCCTCGTTAAACAGGTAGAGATCATAGTCGGAGATCTCCGGCGTAAAGGCATAGGCGTCATGAGTGTCATGGATGAGCGTTCCTGCCGTTGGGCCCCTTTCCTCCTCGATACGCAACCGGTAGGGCATTGGCGGCGTGGCGGCGCTCCGGAATTCGTAAACCCCCGCGGGATGTGCTCGCGCCATCGGCTCGAACTCGCTGCCGGTATTAATCCAGACGTGTCTGGCATACGGGTAAAATACCCGTACCAGGCTATAATCGTGTTCAACCCGGGCGCCCAGATAGCTGAAAGGATCGTGCAGTCGCGCCGCCAACAATGCTTCAAGCAAGGAGCTGGCCCCGACTACCGCGCCAGGTTTCATAAGGTTGGAGTGCATCCGGGGATTATAGCTTGCGCAAGGACGTGCGGGGCAGGGCATTAATTGCTCAAATTCCGGTGCGCGGAAATCCCGCAACTGTAATAATACATTTACCGTCGGGGGAATTCCTTGACCTTGCATGCGGAGGAAGTTCCGCGAGGATTGCGGTAGTGCAGTAGAATTGGGGTGCGGAGGGACCTCTTGTTGAGATAAGTTGAGGGGTGCCGCTCATCGAAATCACTGTGCTGTTGCCAGCAAAACGGCACGGAACGCCCCGTTTTTGGTTCCCATAGACATAGCAGGGCAATAAAAGCTCATCCACCCAGGAGGATATTGCCAGATGAAACGAGAGGCCGACCTGCGCTTTTACAGCCAGATTACACGTAACTCGATAGCGCTGATTCTGGCAGGAGGGCGCGGCAGCCGCTTGCGGCAATTGACTGACTGGCGCGCCAAGCCCGCAGTCCCGTTCGGCGGCAAATTCCGAATTATCGATTTTTCTCTTTCCAACTGCGTCAATTCAGGCATTCGTCGTATTGGCGTCGCAACCCAGTATAAGTCGCAGAGCCTGATTAGCCATATTCTGCACGGATGGGGTTTTTTAGACGGCCGATTTCACGAATTTGTGGAATTGCTCCCGGCTCAGCAACGGCTTGAAGAAACCTGGTATCAGGGAACCACCGATGCGGTGTATCAGAATATCGATATACTTCGAGCCCATAATCCCGATTACGTACTGATCCTGGGCGGCGACCATGTATACAAAATGGACTATAGCAAGCTGCTTGCCTATCATGTCGAGAAACAGGCGGACATGACCGTTGCGTGTGTTGACGTGCCGGTGGCATTAGCGGCGGGCGGGTTTGGGGTCATGAGCGTCAATGATGACTTGCGTGTCACCCGCTTCGATGAGAAGCCCGCGGAGCCCGCGCATATTCCCGGCCGGCCCGGGTATGCGCTTGCAAGTATGGGCATCTACGTATTCAATGCCCCGTTCCTGTTCGAACAGCTGATTCATGACCACGACGACGAAGGCTCGTCCCACGATTTTGGCAAGGATATGATTCCAAAGCTGTTGGACCACGGCCGGGTAGTTGCTCACCGCTTTGCTGACAGTTGCGTCAATATGGCCTCGGGTGTGCCATACTGGCGTGATGTGGGCACGATCGATGCCTATTGGGAAGCCAATCTCGATCTCACTCATGTAACACCAGACCTGAACCTGTATGACGAGGACTGGCCAATCTGGACCCACCAGGAACAGTTGCCTCCCGCCAAGTTTGTTTTCGACGACGATGACCGCCGCGGTCAGGCGCTGGACTCGATGGTTTCGGGGGGTTGCATTATCAGCGGGTCGTCGGTGCGCCGCTCGTTATTGTTTTCCAACGTACAAGTACGCAGCTACAGCAGTATTGAGGATTCGGTGATATTGCCCAACGCGGATATCGGGCGCCATGTGCGCCTGAGGCGGGTGGTCGTAGACAAGAATTGCATTATCCCGCCCGATCTGGTTGTCGGTTTCGATTCCGAGGAAGACCGCAAGCGGTTTTATGTCACGGACAGCGGCATCACGCTTATTACACCGGAAATGCTGGGACAGAAAATACATTATGTGAGGTAAGGCGAATTTCCAGGGCATAAATGAGAATGTCCCCTCGGCGGGAGCTGATTCAGAGGTTTTTGTCCTACGGGCCTAGAAAGAAATGCAACCATTACACCTTGTCTTGCTGTGGCACATGCACCAGCCCGACTACCGCAATTACGAAACGGGCGAATTCATGCTGCCCTGGGTCTACCTGCATGCCATCAAGGATTACAGTGACATGGCGGCCCACCTTGAAGCGCATCCGTCGATGAAAGCCGTGGTCAATTTCGTTCCGGTGCTACTGGATCAACTGGAAGATTATGCAGCGCAATTCGCCTCGGGGACGTTGAGGGATCCCCTCTTGCGGTTGCTTGGTGCCCCCGACCTTGACAAGGTATCTGCAAGCGACCGGCTGCGAGCGTTCGATAGTTGTTTTCGCAGCAACCATGTAACCATGATGCAGCCTTACCCGGCATACAAGCGCCTGTATGAGATGCACGAAACGCTGCGGCAGCGGGGAGAGGCCGAGCTGGCTTATCTCTCAGGTCAATATCTGGCGGACCTGCTCGTCTGGTATCACCTCGCCTGGACAGGAGAAAGTGTGCGCAGAAACAATGAGGCCGTGGTGCGGCTAATGACGCAGGAAAGGGGTTACAGCTACGCCGACCGCGTTCAGTTACTAGGCGTGATTGGCGAACTGGTGCGCGGGCTGATTCCGCGGTATCGAGAGCTGGCCGAATCAGGGCAGATCGAATTGTCCACTACCCCGCATTATCATCCCCTTGCGCCGCTGCTCATTGATTTTGCATCCGCAAGTGACAGCATGCCCAGCGCGAGCTTGCCGGAAGAAGCCAGTTATCCGGGAGGCAGGAGCCGTATGGCCTTTCACTTGGCTTCGGCGACCGAGAGTCATGCGCGGCGTTTCGGTACTAGACCCGGCGGGGTTTGGCCTGCGGAAGGTGCTGTCTCAACGCCACTACTGGAAATCCTGGCGGATCATGGTTGCCAGTGGAGCGCGAGCGGGGAAGGAGTGTTGGCCAACAGCCTGCGGAAGTCGTACGCGGGCGGAGTCATGCCGGAAAGAAGCCATTATCTTTACCGGCCCTATCGAGTGCAGGGTAAGGCGGACAGCGTAACCTGCTTCTTCCGTGATGAGAGACTGTCGGACATGATCGGGTTCGAGTATTCAAAATGGTTTGGACGCGACGCCGCCGAGCATCTGGTGCATTCTCTCGAAGATATCGGCCGTCATGCGCCACCCGGCGAAAGCCCGGTAGTAAGCGTGATCCTGGATGGCGAGAATGCATGGGAGTATTACCCCTACAATGGCTATTATTTTCTCAATGATCTCTACGAACTCCTTGAAAACCACGATTCCATCCGTGCTACCACTTATCGCGACTACATCCCCACGCTGAGCTACGCGGATGTCTCCCCGCTTCCCGTACTGGCGGCGGGAAGCTGGGTTTACGGGACATTCTCCACCTGGATTGGCGATGCGGACAAAAATCGGGCCTGGGATCTGCTGTGCGCGGCCAAGCACAGTTATGATCTGGTGATGCAAAGCGGGCGCTTGACTGAAGAGGAAAAAGCCAGAGCCGAGCGGCAGCTGGCTTCCTGCGAAAGTTCTGACTGGTTCTGGTGGCTAGGTGATTACAATTCACCCCATGTTGTATCCAGCTTCGATCGTCTATTCCGGGATAATCTGGCCAATCTTTACGGATTGCTGAAACTGCCGGTGCCCGCCTCCTTGGACCAACCCATCAGCCTGGGCGCCGGAGCGCCGGAGTCGGGTGGCGCAATGCGGCGCGCTTCTTGAGCCGCTTCGGAACTTGGGCACAGCTCCCTTAAGTTTTCTCCGAGGATAGCGTAGTGTCCCGGCCCGTTTCCCTGTTATTCGGCGTTCATGCTCACCAGCCATTGGCAACTTTCCGCAGGTGCTCGCGGATGCGCGCCTGCACTATTACGGACCTTTCCTGCGTTTGCTTTACCGCTACCTGCGGTTCTGTTTTGCCTTGCATATCTCCGGCGGGTTACTGGATTGTCTGATTGACCACTATCCATGCAGACATGGCGCTTTTGCGGAAAATGGACGCGCGCGGACAGGGCGAGTTATTCGACGCCTGGCGACACAGAGCCCGTGCTGAAGGCGATTTTCGCGTCGGTTTGGCGTGGTGAGCAGTTATAGAGTTATACGGCTTTCGTAATATTTTCTGGTAAAATCGCGAATTCTCAAAAGAGCCCAGCAAGGACCCGTCATGACCTATGTAGTAACTGAAAGTTGTATCAAGTGCAAATACACCGATTGCGTGGATGTGTGTCCGGTGGATTGCTTTCGCGAGGGGCCTAATTTTCTGGTAATTGATCCCGATGAATGCATAGACTGCACTTTATGTGTAGCGGAGTGCCCGGTGGAGGCGATTTACTCAGAGGACGATGTGCCGACGGATCAACAGCACTTTACGGAGTTGAATGCTGAATTATCCAAAGCCTGGAAACCCATCATTGAGAAAAAGGACGCTCCGCCAGATGCTGATGATTGGGCAAAAGTGACCGGCAAACTGGACAAACTGGAACGCTGACCCGGCAGCGGTGTTCACCGCATGTCTTCCATCCCTGACTTTCCACAAGTTACTCTCCCCGAAATTTTTTCAACCCTTGCCGCTGGCATAAACGCGGGTGTCACCGTGATCACGCCCAACCGGCGCCTGGCAGTTGCGCTTAAACGCGAGTTTGACCAGTCCCAGGCTACCAAGGGAATACCCGTGTGGGAATCCGCCGACATCCTGCCCGTTTTGGCGTTCGTCGAGCGTCTCTACGTCGATGTGCCTTACTCCGGGAAGGCATTTCCGTTACCCACACTGCTTACGCCCGCCCAGGAGCAGGTTCTGTGGGAGGATGCCATCAAGCGGTCAGACAGGGGCGCGGTTTTGCTTGCGGTGCCTGAAGCCGCGCGTCTTGCCCGCGAAGCGTGGGAGTTGGCCCATGCGTGGCATCTCATATCGGGAATACGAAATTTTCCCCTCAATGAAAATGCCAGGGCATTTCAGAACTGGTTGCAATGCTACGAGCATTTGACCAGCCGCGCGCATCAGGTAGACCACGCCCGCCTTTGCAACGTGGTGACAGGGTTATGCGAACATCCCGAAGTCAGCAAACCTAAACGGCTGGTCTGTTATGGTTTCGATATCGTTACACCGCAGCAGGCTGCGTTGCTGATCAAACTGGAGGAGACCGGCTGCGAAGTGATGATGGCGGGACCACAGCCGCGGCTTGGACCATCAGGTTGGGGGCAGCGGCCCGTGCGCGTGCCATGCGATAACCGCGACGACGAAGTTTACCGTGCTGCCGTATGGGCACGTGCACGCATAGAAGCTGGCGGTTCCAGCCGCGTGGGTGTCGTCGTTCCCGGGTTTTCCGAATATCGAAGCACGATAATGCGTATCTTTGGTTCTGTGATGGAACCGGACGCGCGTCAAGCGCTTCCGGGCGCGGCGCAGCGAGTGTTGCCATTTAATGCATCGCTGGGCAGGCCCCTGCTTTCTTATCCTCTGGTCAGTTCCGCAATAGCCATACTCGAGCTTGGTGGAGGAGAAACAGAATTCGAGCGTGCCAGCCTCTTGCTCCGATCGCCTTTCCTCGGCGGCGGCGAGACCGAAATGCTCCATCGCGCGCGGCTCGATGCACAACTGCGCAAACGTGCCGAACCGGGGGTCACGCTCCAGGGTCTGCTCAACCTGATCCTGGGGGAACAGCGCGATACAAGCTACCCGGCACTGACACAGAGGTTGTCCGCTTATATCCAGTTTCTTCAGGCACGGCCGTCCGGCTCGCAAGCACCTTCCTTGATGGCCAGAGCGATGTCCGAGGCCCTGCAAGTTATCGGCTTTCCTGGCGAACGGGAGCTGGATTCCGCGGAATATCAGACACTCAAAAAGTGGCAGGAAGTCCTCGCCAATTTCGCCGCACTTGATCTGGTTTTGTCGCGTGTCAGTTACAGGGAAGCAGTATCCCGCCTGCGTCACATGGCCGCCGAAACGATGTTCCAGCCTGAGACCCCCGATGTTCCTATCCAGATACTCGGCGTTTTCGATGCTGCCGGCATGGCGTTTGACTACCTATGGGTTATGGGATTATCTGACGAAGCCTGGCCACCACATTCACGCCCGAATCCGTTTTTACCCATGGAATTGCAGCGGGCGGCGAAGGTGCCACAGGGCTCGGCGGCCGCATCCCTGGAACTTGCATCGCGGCTGACCGATGCATGGCTCTCATCCGCGAACGAAGTGATTCTGAGTCATCCGCGCCAGGGCGTTGGCCGCGATGCCAGCGAGTTTGCACCTAGCCCCCTGATAGCGGACATCGCCGCTGGCGAGCTTGTATTGGCAGCCTATCCCCATTATCGCAACCTGATTCGGGATGCGCGCCGGCTCGAATGCATAGAGGACCATACAGCGCCAGCGCTCCCCCGGGCGACTGGCTGGATAGGGGGAGCCAACAGCGGGACGACCACTGCTGGGGGCATGGCGGTAATAAAAGACCATTCCGCCTGCCCTTTTCGCGCAATGGCAGTGCACCGATTCGGTGCCAGGGTGGTCGACACGGCCCGCTCCGGACTTGATGCAATGGAGCGCGGGATCCTGGTTCATCATATGCTTGCACAAGCCTGGAGCCAGCTTAAGACCAAAAGCAGGCTCGATGCCATTGGCGACGAAGACCTTGAAGCGATGCTCATGCAGGCTGCGGAAGAGGCGGTTGCGCGTGTGAATCAGGACCGTCCGGGTAAACTTTCAGGACGATTGGCGGTGATTGAGCAGCGGCGTCTGATCCGATTGGCGCGGGAGTGGCTCGATGTGGACAAAAAGCGTGACGACTTCACGGTCACAGCCATCGAAGACAAGCGCAGCATCGAAATCGGCGGACTGAAGTTGGCTACGCGCCTTGATCGGATAGACGAGTTGGGAGATGGGCGTCGCATTGTCATCGACTACAAGACGAGAGCGCCCTCGCTCAACACCATGCTTGGCGAGCGGCCGGAGGAACCACAATTGCCCTTGTACCTCGTCGCCGCCGAGCCCGACGCGGTTGCAGTGGCATTTGGACAGGTCAAGGCCGGCGAAATGCGGTATGCGGCGCTTGCCCGCGACAGCGATCTTCTCCCGGGCGCAAAGGCTTTTTCGGCATCGCTTCAGGTTGCCAGGTATGGCTCATGGGAGGAATTGGTAGCTCAATGGCGTATCGGCCTTGAACGCATCGCGGAGAGTTTCCTTAGTGGTCATGCGAAAGTCGATCCGAAAAATTACCCCCACACCTGCCGCAACTGTGATGTAAGGCCTCTTTGCCGAATTTATGAGCGCGTGGGAAGCAAGTTTACGGGGCGCGGAGACGAAGAATGAGCAGGGCTTTTCCGATACGCGGTGCACCGGACCAGAGTGCGCCCGACATCAGCGAGCGTCGCCGCGCCCTTGACCCTGCTCGTTCTTTTATTGTTCAGGCACCCGCAGGGTCAGGTAAAACCGGGCTGCTAATTCAGCGCTATCTGGCGCTGCTCGCGTGCGTGGATGAGCCTGAGGAAATTGTTGCCATTACCTTTACGCGCAAGGCGGCGGCTGAAATGCGAGAACGCCTGATGGCGGCGTTTGAATGGACACGCGCCACATCTCATCCGGCCCCAGTTGCGAATACCGCGCACGAAAAGCTTACCTGCGACTTGGCCGAAGCGGTCTTGCAGCGCGACAATCAGGCTGGCTGGCATATCCTCGATAACCCTGCGCGGCTCCGTATCCAGACATTCGATTCCTTGTGCGCATCACTAACCCGCCAGATGCCTGTACTGTCCGAGTTCGGCTCCCAGCCGGAAAGTGTCGAGGATGCGTCGGACTTATATCTCGAAGCAGCGCGCGCTACTCTGGGTCTTGTCGAGGGCCATGGTGCCGTGGCTCAGGATGTGGAGCGCTTGCTGGAGCATCTCGATAACGATCTGGCCCGGGTTGAAATACTGCTCGTCGGAATGCTGGCCCGGCGCGACCACTGGCTGCGCCATATCCACGGCAAGGATCGGGATGGCCTGGAGGCGGCGTTACGGAACACGCGGCGCGAAGCGCTCAGCAGCGTGTGGGAACTCTACCCTTCCGCCATGCGGGACGAACTGGTCGAGCTGATACGCTATTGCGCCGGCAATTTGGCAAATACCCTGGACGCAGCAGCTTGCACGCGGTATCAGCAACTCAGCCAACTCAACACCTTCCCGGGGGATTCTGAACAGGATGCGGCTTGTTGGCATGCCATAGCCGAGCTGTTGCTCACGAAAGCAAAAGAGGGCGCCTGGCGCAAGCAACACACGGTAAAAGAGGGTTTTCCCCCGGAATCCAGGACGGGAAAAGATACTGGCGGATCGTGGAAGGACCGCGCCCGTGCGCTCGTCTCCTTGCTGTCCGAACATGACGACGGTTCGCTTTGCCATGCTTTGTACGACATCCGTGAGAAGCTTCCGCCTCCTGCCTACACGGACAAGCAGTGGGAAGTGCTGGGTTCGATCATGCGGCTGCTGCCGCTTGCGGTGGCGCAACTCAGGCTCGTATTCCAGGCACACAACAAGGTGGATTTTACCGAAGTAGCCCAAGGTGCGCTGCGGGCGCTCGGGGAATCCGATTCGCCTACCGATCTTGCACTTGCGCTCGATTATCGTATCCGGCACTTGCTGATAGATGAGTTCCAGGATACATCGATCAGCCAGTACGAGCTGGTGACGAAACTTACCGCGGGATGGGAGCGGGGTGATGGACGCAGCATACTGGCGGTTGGCGACCCGATGCAATCCATCTATCGTTTTCGCGAGGCCGAGGTTGGGGTTTTCCTGCGCGCGCGCGCAACGGGAATTGGAACTGTCGAGCTGCAGCCCATTACTCTCTCGGCCAATTTCAGGTCGCAGCGTGGCATTGTGGATTGGGTCAACGCGGGGTTCGCGCGGATTATGCCGGAGCGGGAGAACGTTTCCATCGGGGCCGTATCCTATGCCCCGTCCATAGCGACGCATGGCATGTCCGCAGGTATGGCCGTTAACGTGCACCCGTTTTTCAATGATGATCACGTGGGTGAGGCAAATCGGGTAGCGGAGATCGTGATGCAGGCACGGCGGGAGGATCCCGCCGCCACTACGGCAGTCCTGGTGCGCAGCCGCAGTCATCTTGGCGAAATCATACCTCTGCTCAAGGCAGCCGGCCTGCGTTTTCAGGCGATCAAAATCGAGGGGCTGGGTCACCGGCCCGTGGTGCAGGATCTACTGACACTGACCCGGGCGCTGATCCATCCGGCAGACGGCGCAGCCTGGCTTGCATTGTTGCGTGCGCCTTGGTGCGGCCTCATGCTCGCCGATATTCACGCGCTCGCTACAGCGCATGTCGCCGCCGGTGGTGATAATGCCGGCGTGCTATTCGCCGGGGGTGAAAGCACGAGCGGCAACAATGCAGGGGCACTAGATGGAACGGTATGGGAATGGCTCAATGATGACCGACGCATGGCTTCTGTCTCGGCCGACGGCCGTGCCCGCCTGTTGCGCGTGCACGAAGTGCTGCGAAAATGCATCGATAACAGGTGCCGTCAGCCCTTGCGAACCACCGTTGAAGCAGCGTGGCTTGCGCTGGGAGGTCCCGCGTGCATTGAAGATGCCACGGATTTCGAAGATGCAGCGGCGTATCTCGATTATCTGGAAGTGCAGGAGGATGCCTGGAGCATTCGCAGTGTTGCCGCGCTGGAGGAAGGGCTGCACGGGCTTTTCGCCTTGCCCGACGTAAAGGCGGACAATACGCTGCAAATCATGACTATCCATCAAGCCAAGGGACTCGAATTCGATTGCGTAATAGTCCCCGGACTAGGGCGTTTGCCGCGCAGTAACGATAAGAAGCTGTTCATGTGGATGGAGAACTTGCGATCTTCTTCCTTGACAGATGACGGAAATGAAAGCAACGAGTTGTTGCTGGCACCGATCCAGGAAACGGGCGGGGAGCCTGACCGCATCTATTCTTGGCTGGAGAAACTCGATGCCGAGAAAGAACGCCTGGAGGATGAAAGACTGCTCTACGTTGCCGCAACACGTGCGAAGCAGCGCCTGCATCTGCTCGGTAGTACGAGAGCTGCGTTGAGAGACGACGGCCGCCCTAAGCTGGAGTTGCCCGCCAGGAAGTCATTGCTGAACAGGATATGGCCAGTCGTGGAACCGGAATATGGCCGGGTTGCGGCATATGCACTCTCTTCGGACCTATTGCCTGAAAGCGGCGGCGGGGAGCGGGGAACGGCACCAGAATATGAAATCGATCAATCATTGCGCCGATTCGTATCCGGGTGGGCGTTGCCGCCGCCGCCCGAACCTGCGCAGTGGGCTGCCCGGCGCCCCGCAACCTCCGTGGTTTACGGTAGTATCGAATATTCGTGGGCAGGTGAAATTGCACGCCTGGTGGGAAACATTGTGCACCGCTGGCTCCAACGCATCGCTATGGATGGAGTTGAAAAATGGGATGTGGCGCGCATCCGTATTTTGCGAGATACTTTCAGGCATCAGCTCCTGGGATGCGGTGGGGTCAACAAGGGCGAAGATCTGGATGTGGCTATCGATCGAATAGCGGCCGCGCTTACCCACGCCGTGAGCGATGCGCGCGGACAATGGCTCCTCGGCTCGCGGCGGGACGCACGAAGCGAGCTGCGCATGACAGCAACCACTGAGGGCGAGTGTCAGGATCATGTTATCGATCGTACCTTTTGTGATGAGAATGATCAGCGCTGGGTTATCGATTATAAGACCAGCAGCCATGAAGGGGCGGACGTGGAAGGTTTTCTTGATCAGGAGCAGGAGCGTTATCGTGCGCAACTGGACAGGTATGCTGCACTGATGCGCGTGCTTGAGGGCCGGCCAGTGAGACGAGGGTTGTATTTTCCACTCCTGAAAGGATGGCGTGAGTGGGGCGACGATGATTGACGAACGTGGGGAGCAGCACTTTCCTGTGTGGGGGATTATGCGATTTTTGCTATCTGTACTTGGCTTTCTTGTACTTTCCGGATATCTGGCGGCCACTGCGGCCGCTGTTCCGACGGGGCAGTTGCGGCCGGAACTGGAGACCTTTATTGACGAGATGGTGGGGCGCCATGGATTTACGCAGGCTGAACTTGTGAACATCCTTGGCGCGGCAAAGTTTCAGCCAGGGATCATCAACGCGATTTCGAAGCCGGCCACCTCCAGACCCTGGCATGAGTTTCATCCACGCCTCGTCAATCCTCAGCGCGTCGCAGGTGGCGTTGATTTCTGGACTGTCAATGCCGCAACGCTGGAGCGCGCCCGGGTAGAGTTCGGTATTCCGGAGGAAATCATTACGGCGGTAATCGGGATAGAAACAAATTACGGCGCGCAAAGCGGCAACCATCGCGTTCTCGATGCCTTGACGACGCTGGCATTCGGCTACCCAAGGCGCGCCGCTTTCTTTCGGGACGAGCTCGAGCAGTATCTGCTTCTGACGCGGGAACAGGGTGTAGACGTGCTGAACGTCAAGGGTTCTTATGCGGGGGCCATCGGTATTCCGCAATTCATGCCCAGCAGTTATCGGCGATACGCCGTGGATTTCGACAGTGACGGCAAAGTCGATTTAGCCGGCAGCACGGCTGACGCAATTGGTAGCGTCGCAAATTATCTGAAGAGCTACGGATGGGAAACAGAACAAACGGTGGTCATTCCTGCTCGGGTTAACGGCAAGGATTATCTGGGTGTCTTGTTCTCCGGGAACAAGCCACTGTACACATTGACGGAAATGAAAAAGTTGGGGGTGGTTCCGGGGATTGAAATCTCTGGTGATCTTCCGGCCACGCTGATCGAACTCGAGAATATTGGCGGGACGGAACATTGGCTGGGTTTCAATAATTTTTTCGTCATTACCCGCTATAACCGCAGCGTAAATTACGCGATGTCGGTATTGCAACTGGCGGAAGAAATCCGGATGGCAAGAAATTTAAATTTGCGCTAACGATACTTATCCCGTCTATCGCGTTCCCCCCGGGGTTCCTGAAGGCGCCGACTGGGTGAATGCCACCACATGTTCAGCTTCCAGCCTGATGCCGATTTTCTCGCCTATTGCGTGATTGTGGTGACTGGGCACGAGCGATAACGCAATGCCGCCGGCGGGCAGACGCAGGGTGTACAAAATGTTCGCTCCACGGAAAGCCTTTTGCATCACAGCCGCTTGAACGTGACTGGCATCGTCGTGAACGATATCGTCCGGCCGTATAAGCACATCCACCGCATACCCCTTGCAGCATAGCTGGCAGTCGGGGGTGCAATGGTGGGGGATCTTCCCTTGCAGAACGCCTAGCTCGATCTGCACATGGTGCGGGTCCAGCATCTTGCCGGGGAGGAAAACACCTTCGCCGATAAAATTTGCGACAAATCGCCTGGCAGGCCTGTGATAGAGATTGTAAGCCGAATCCCATTGCTGGATTTCTCCATGCTGCATCACGCCGATCTCGTCGGCGATAGCAAAAGCCTCATCCTGATCGTGGGTAACCAGAACAGCTGTGGCGTTCTGGCTCTTGAGAATATCGCGAACTTCGAGACTTAAACGGCCTCGAAGCGTGATATCAAGATTGGAGAAGGGCTCATCCAGCAGCAGCAAGTCTGGCCGTGGCGCTAATGCTCGCGCCAATGCAACCCGCTGCTGCTGGCCCCCCGACAATTGATGTGGGTATTTGGCCGCGGTATCAGTAAGACCTACGGTTTGCAATACCTCGACGATGCGCGCCGCACGCTCGGATTTTTGCATGCGATGGAGGCCAAAACCGACATTGGCTGAAACTGTCAGGTGCGGAAATAACGCGTAATCCTGAAATACCATGCCGATCTGTCGCCGTTCAGGGGGCACGCAAATGTTCGCGTTACTTATTGCCACGCCGTTGATAAGAATTTCTCCTGCTGAAATGGGTTCGAATCCGGCGATACTGCGTAATACTGTTGTTTTGCCGCATCCACTTGGACCCAGCAGGCATCCGATCGCGCCTTTTTTCAGGGTGAGCGACAAATCCTTCACCACGACCTGCTTGCCGTAGGCATGCCGGATATTTCTGAGCTCAAGCAGCGCGTTCACGACAGGGGTCCAAAATTATTTTTCGGTTTGCCGGATAAGAAAGATGATAGGAAGCAGACCCGCCAGCACCAGAACCACGGCGGGTAGCGCAGCCTGCTCCCATTCGCCTTCGGAAGTCATCTCAAAAATTCGCACTGCCAGGGTATCCCACCCAAAAGGCCGGGTCATGAGGGTTATCGGCATTTCTTTCATTACATCCACGAAAACGAGCGTCGCAGCGGTAAAGATCCCGCCTTTCAGAATAGGCAAGTGCACCCGCCATAGTGCCGCCCATCCACTTACGCCAAGTCCTACCGCTGCTTCATCGATGCTCGCGGTAATACGGTGCATCGCGCCGTCTATAGGGTGATAGCTTACCGCGAGAAAACGTGTCATATAAGCGACCAGCATGGTGACGAGAGTACCCTGAATCAGCAGTCCGGTCTCCATATTGAACAGGCGTAAAGCCAACTCGCCCAGGTGGCTGTCCAACCAGGCGATCGGGATGAAAATCCCTACCGCCAAAACAGCGCCGGGCAAGGCGTAGCCGATTGTCGAAATCCACACCGCCCCGCGTGTCACCGGATCAGGGTGCCGGCGCGCCGCATATACCATAAGTACGGCGACGGAACAGGTGAGCAGGACTGCAAAAGCGGAAAGGAGCAGGGAGTGCCAGAGAAACTCCAGGTAGCGCTGATTGAAATCACTGGCGAAAACATTGAATGCCCAAACGCTTAGCTGGGCCACCGGCAAAAAAAATGCGAAAAACAGCGTACCTGAGGCAAAGCCAGCCAGCAACCACGCACGCAGTCCAGCGAGCGGAATGCGATTAACGCTCGAACTCTGCCTGGCTTCGGTGTAGCGCATGCGGGAACGAAATTGTTGTTCGATGATGATAACCACTAGGACGATCACGATCAGCAGCGAGGCGAGCTGTGAGGCTGCGGGCAAGGAAAACATGCCAAACCAGGCTTTATAAATGGCGGTCGTAAAGGTGTCGTAATTGAAGACGGCAACCGTGCCGAAATCTGCGAGAGTTTCCATTAGCGCCAGCATTACGCCACCTGCAATCCATGGGCGCGCCATGGGCAGCGCCACTTTAAAGAATCCTTGCGCCCGGTTCAGGCCCAATGATTGGGCCGCCTCCAGGGAGCGCTTGCCCTGTGTGAGAAAGGCATTGCGCGCCAGCAAGTAAACATAGGGATAAAACGCCAGAATCATGACAACGGTTACGCCCGCCCTGCTGCGAACGTTGGGGAACCAGGCTGGATCCTGCTCCAGCCACGTACGTATCGTTGTTTGAACCGGGCCGATATAATCGAACAGACCGAGCGCCACGAAGGCGGTGACGTAGGCGGGAATGGCAAGCGGCAGCAAGAGCGCCCAGGAAAAGAATTTCCGCCCCGGGAACTCAAACACCGAGGTAAACCACGCGAGGCTGACTCCCAGCAGGGCCGTCCCGAGGGCGACCCCCAGAGCGAGCCAGAACGTATTGACCAGCAACCCCGGTAGTGTCGTTTCAAACAGATGCTGCCACACATCACTGGCTGGAGAAAAAAGTGACGAGATAACCGTGCCAACGGGTATCAATACGAACGCGGCCACCAGGAAAGGGATCAGGCGCCAGCCTGACGAAACGCGATAAGAGGGAGCCGAGAAACTGTAAAGACGACTTCTCGCATTTGCATTATTTCCGGTTGAGCCAACTTCCTTACCTTTCACGCGGTAATGCCTTATCGATAGCCTGCCCGATCCATCAGTTTCACCGCTTCTGCCTGCAATTCACCCGCTGTAGCCAGATTTATCGTATTCTGTTCAAAGGCGCCCCAGCCCGCGACGACCGGGTCTGGTTTTACCCTCGGGTTGACCGGGTATTCCATGTTAATGTCGGCAAAAAGGTTTTGCGCTTTTTCCGATGAGAGAAATTCCAGCAATCTCACCGCAGCAGGTACATTATTGGCGTGCCGGGTTATGCCCGCTCCCGAGATATTTACGTGGACCCCGCCTTCCCCCTGATTAGGCCAGAAAATAGCAAGCGGCAGTGCGGGGTTTTTTTCCATGAGGCGCCCATAGTAATACGTGTTCGCGATAGTGACATCACACCGTCCGGCGGCGACAAACTCCATTGCGCGGGTGTCATCGGATAGAGGGTCGGTGGCCAGGTTGGCCACCCATCCTTTCACGATTTGTTCGGTCCTGGCCTTGCCATGCTCAGCGATCATCATCGCGACCAGTGACTGGTTGTATACTTTCTTGGAAGTGCGCAAGCACAACCGTTCCTTCCACTTGGGCCCGGCCAGGGCTTCGTATGTCGAAAGCTCGGATGGCCTCACCTTTTTTGGGTTGAAAATAATGGTGCGGGCACGCACTGATAAACCAAACCACTGGTTCCCCGGGTCGCGAAGATAAGGAGGAATGTTGGACAGCAGCGTGTTGGACTCGACGGGTTTCAATAGCCTTTCCCGCGCCGCCTCCCACAGGTTCCCCGCATCCGCCGTGATCAGCATATCGGCGGGGGTATTCTTTCCCTCCGCCTTCAGGCGCGCGAGCAATGCTCCTTCCTTATCGGTCACAAATTTTACGGTGATGCCCGTGTCTTTTGTGAAAGCCTCGAACATCGGCTTGATTAACTGCTCGATTCGGGCGGAATAGACGACCACTTGTTCCGCGTGAGAATTGCCGGCGCCAAACAACGTGACACAGCAAAACATTGCGGTAAGATAGCCATTTAGGAACCGGTGAATACGCCCTGTGCGGACGTGGTCCCGTTTTTTCGGGCAGGCATGGCGGGAGTATACGGAGTGCCATGACTCGAATGGGGAGAGGTCGGCAGGACCCGGGCAAGGGAGATTCTCCACAAACCCACCGCTCCTTCGAGTTGCGGTAAAATCAGACGCTGCCGGGTTGACACTTCCGCGTGCCATTGGCCGGATTAATATCAGATTCGACAGGGCCGTTATGGAAAGTCTGTTTTTTTCCGCGATGCGATCCGCACGGAACCGAATAATAGGTTTGTTAAAGCAGGGGTTCCGCATTTTATTTGCTCCCATATACGACGCGGCAGGGTCATTCATGACCCTATTATAAATGATAATAATTATCAGCAAAGATTCGCTTTAATATACCATGGATAAACCACAACCAATTTCCGCTTATGACCGGCTGCAAGAGCTTCTTTCGATTCCAGAGAGGCAGCGCAGCGAAGCACAGTGGGATGAAATCAATGAACTCGAGATTACGTTGACCCCAATCAACCGAGCGGTGACACCAGAGCGAGCCACTCGTCGCCATCCCGCCGCGCCTGCCGAGCAGTTCAAACCGCGCGATGGCGCACATGGGAAGCGCCCTTTGAAGAAGCTGCGCAAGCGGCCAAAGCCAGGCGCGCCTTAGCACATCCAGGTTTGCCCACGAGCAACCGGTTTCAATAAATCTCGAGGATGGCTGTAGGCGGCTAGCGTTTTATAACGGCACAGAGAATTACCAGGGAATGCCGAGCGAATTCGTTTTCAATCATTGATAATCGCGACATGAGGATCGCGGGGTTTAAAAACCACAGTTGAGAAGAAGCATATTACGAAATGGTGCGAACGCCGGCAGTACTTGATGCCGGCTTATGGGAAGTTCTGATCTCCTACGAGGAGAATTCGCAATCAGGTGAATGGTTCCGCAACCCGCGAGAAAGAGTTTTTAGCGGGGGAGAGCATATCAGGGAAGTGGATTCGGGGTGCAAGAATCTGGAGCGCTAATGCGGCGAGCGCGGGAAGGGGTTTATGCTAACAGGCAGGGTCTCATGCGAGCGGAAAATGGGGTATACGAAGAAAGCGCAAGCGCTACCAAGGAATCATTTGCCCATTATAAGAGATGAACCTGCCCGAGTCTTCCGGAGTGAGCCGCCTGATAACCTGGCGCATACCGGATACGCTTTGCGTTGGGGATATCAACGCGTTCGGGCCGCCCATATCAGTTTTTACCCATCCGGGGTGCAACGCGACTACGATGGCCCCCGCTGTCTTCAGGTCGATCGCGAGCGTCTTGACAACCATATTCACCGCCGCCTTGCTGGAGCGATACATATAGCTCCCGCCGCTGTTGTTGTCCGCAATGCTGCCCATCTGACTGCTGATAGTCGCGATTATTTTTTGGGTGCTCCTGGAGAGGTGTGGGCTAAAAGCCTGGGCCATCTTTAGCGGCGCGATGGTATTAACAAGAAACGCATATGCCCACGTCTCGTAATCAGGCGCCTGAAAAACGCCTGCTGCATGAGAACCCGTGTAGACGCCTGCATTATTGAGCAGGAGATCGATCGATAGGTGCGGTAGCGACGCTGCCAATTGATCTATCTGCGTGTGGTCAGCAACATCGAGGGCGTGCACCGAGATTTGCTGAGGATGCCTGGCCGCCAATGAGTTGAGCGCATCTGATTTTTCGGGACGACGCGTGCAGGCGACCACTTGCCACCCGTCCGCGACATATTGTTGGGAAAACTCCAGCCCAATTCCACGGTTGGCACCTGTGATCAATACGGTGCTCATATCTGCTTTCTCATGCGTATCATGGTGCCGGTCGTGCCGTATCAGGAGCGTTTTATCGCTCGAGCCGGCAGTATCAGAGCGTGGCATTTCAATTGCAATGCACTGCCGCATCCATTATGGATGTAAAGTCGGACGAATTGCAACAACAAGAGGAGCGAAAGACATGACTGAGCGAATTGCATTGGTTACGGGGGCGTCCAGCGGCATCGGCAGGGCCACCGCTGTACTCCTTGCCAGTAATGGTTATTACGTATTTGCAGCCGCACGTCGCGTGTACAGGCTCCAACAGATACGCTCCGAACACCTTGAGCCAATCGAACTGGACGTCGCCGATGAGGGAGCAATTCACAGGGCCGTCGATCATGTGATTTCAACCAAGGGCCGGATTGATATACTGGTAAATAATGCAGCTCACGCCCAGTTAGGCGCTATCGAGTGTGTTTCGATGGAGGCCGCTCACCGGCAGTTCGAAGTTAACGTTTTCGGCTACGCAAGATTCATGCAAGCCGTACTTCCGCATATGCGCGCGCAGAAGTCGGGACGTATTGTCAACATTACGTCGGCCCTGGGCAAGATGACCATTCCGGGTTTCGGGTGGTATACCGCTTCAAAGCATGCGCTGGAGGCGCTATCCGAGACCCTGCGCGGTGAAGTGATGGAGTTCGGAATCGATGTCGTGGTTATTGCTCCTGGCCTGATAAAGACCGAGTTCGTCCCCAACCAGCTTCGAATGCTGGAAACCGTTGCGCACCCCCCGGCCTACGAGCAACTGGTTGCCGGTGTGCACAAAATAGTGGCGCATGAACCGAGGGCACCCGGGCCTGAGATCATAGCCGAGGCTGTACTTGATGCGGTCACGGCTTCCACCCCGCCCATGCGTCATGCGCTGCCCCTGGATTCCAGAATGGCTGTAGTGGCGAGGTGGCTGCTCGGCGGTCGCGTCTTTGAGTGGGCAGTCCGGCGCCGAATGAAACCCTAGCCCCGCATTTCATCACAATCCCAAGATCGTTTTGCGTGGCTACGTTGGCGGGATGCGCCCATTTTGGGGGAGCTGCATTTGCGCCCCTAACCGAAAGCGATAGCGGCAACAGCGAGCTCTTCATCCAGTGATGGCAGTGATCTTTTTATTCCTTCGTGGAAGAAAAGATATCCCAGGCCGCTATGAACAATGCTGCGATCACCGGACCGATGACGAACCCGTTAAGGCCGAATAGCATCAGCCCTCCGAGGGTGGATATGAGTACTACATAATCGGGAATCTTGGTGTCCCTGCCGACGAGTATGGGACGTAGAAGGTTGTCCACCAGGCCTATAACGAATACCCCGAAGCAGATGAGGGTTATACCCTGCCAGACGGATCCCGTTAGCAGGAAATAGACTGCCACCGGGGCCCAGATCAATGCCGCACCAACCGCCGGCAGCAGGGAAAGGATGGCCATCACGACCCCCCAAAGCAGCGCCCCCTGTATGCCCAGAAACGAAAATATCGCGCCGCCGAGGGCGCCCTGTATCGCAGCTACGGCAATATTGCCTTTTACGGTTGCGCGAACCACGGTAGCGAACTTGCTGAGCAAATGCCGTTTGTGTTCCAGGCTAAGCGGAATCGCCTTGCTAATTTTGGCCGATAAGATGGTTCCGTCGCGCAGCAAAAAAAACAGGAGATAAAGCATGATGCTGAAACTGATAATAAACCCGAACGTATTCTGGCCGAAATTCAGCGCCTCGGATGCGATGAGCTGGCTACCCTGCAAGGCGCTGTTTGAGAGCGTATCCCTTATTTCGGAAATATCGGACAGTCCGAGATTGTCCAGCAGGTTGACGACCCACGGCGGCAGGGCATTCATGATTTGCTGGAAGTATGCACCAAAATTCAGCTCCCCGGACCGGATCCTCTCATAGATAGCCAGCCCTTCCTGTAGCAGTGAAGCCGTCAATAGGATAAATGGCAGAATTACGATGATCAGGCAAAGCAATAGCGTGGTGAATGCAGCAAGATTTCGGCGCTGGTTCATTACAAGCAGCATTCTGCGATGAAGAGGCGCAAATATGATTGCGAGAACAGCACCCCAGAATACCGCGCCATAGAATGGCAACAGAATCCACCCGAATGCCAGGGAAACGATGGCCAGCAATAACAGGAAGGATTTTTGTTGAATCTCCGGGGAATTCATTGCATCCAGATGATCAGGTAAAGGGGGTTTTCGGCATGTGATCCAATCCTACCTTAACTCAGCCTCAAGTTGGAAAATCGGTTGGAAAAAAGGAGAGAAGACCGGTTGTGCTGCGATTGCCTGGTCAGAGAAGGGTAGCGGAGGGGGGTGACTGGTGTGACGGTTCCCAAGAATTGTTTGCCGAGCATCAGGATAAGCCGGAGTTTTAGGTAGTGTGCTCGCTGAGGACGTCATTCAGGAATGAGTAGCGCGTCCAGGCCCGCTTGTGCGATTTGCGCATCCTCATGGGATCGAACCCCGCTCACGCCTACGGCCCCGACGAATCTGCCCCCTGCCACGATGGGCAAGCCCCCTTCGATCGGCAGGGTTCCGGGCAGGCCGAGATAACGCAAGCGACCTTCTGTAATATGTTCTTCCCAGATTTTAGTCGGGCGGCAAAAGGCGATGGCAGCGCGGGCTTTTTGAATTGCCACCTCGATGCTGCCAAATTGGGTGTTGTCGAGACGCAGCAGATGAACGAGGTGACCCCCGTCATCGACGACGGCAATCACAACCGGCCAATTGTTACGGCTGGCCTCTGTTTCCGCGGCTGCGGAAATTTTCCTGGCATCCTCAAGGGAGAGGGCAAGCCTGTTATTCATGAGTAATACTTCAGAACCTCGGAGATATGCCAGAAAACGGGCGTAGCGAACTGGCGTGGCGATTCCAGGTCTCACCGGAAACAGAGCACGCCCGCATAGGTGCCGGCATGCTCTGCCAATACAAGTTATATCAACGGCACGATTAGCAAGGCAACAATATTCATGATCTTGATGAGCGGATTGATGGCGGGTCCCGCGGTGTCTTTGTAAGGGTCGCCCACGGTATCGCCGGTCACCGCGGCCTTGTGCGCCTCTGATCCCTTCCCGCCGAAGTTGCCATCCTCGATGTATTTCTTCGCGTTATCCCATGCTCCGCCGCCAGCTGTCATGGAAATGGCAACAAATATACCGGTGATGATGGCGCCGATCAGGACGCCCCCCAAGGCTACCGGGCCAAGCAGGAGACCAACGATAACGGGGATGGCTACGGGCAGCAGTGAGGGAACGACCATTTCCTTGATAGCCGCTTTGGTCACCATGTCCACCGCCCTGGAATAATCCGGTTTTGCGGTACCTTCCATGATGCCGGGAATTTCCCTGAACTGACGGCGCACTTCCACCACCACCGAACCGGCGGCGCGGCCCACCGCCTCCATTGCCATGGCACCAAACAAATAGGGAACCATCCCGCCAAGAAACAGGCCGATAATCACCATGTGATCAGACAGATCGAAGCTCAGGGACCTGCCGCCTGTTGAGAGCGCATGGGTGTAATCCGCGAACAGCACCAGCGCAGCCAAGCCGGCGGAGCCAATCGCGTAACCCTTGGTCACCGCCTTCGTCGTGTTCCCGACGGCGTCCAGCGGATCGGTGATATTGCGCACCTCTGGCGGCAAGCCCGCCATTTCCGCTATACCGCCGGCATTATCCGTAATCGGACCGTACGCATCAAGCGCCACAATAATCCCGGCCATCGATAACATCGAAGTGGCGGCGATAGCGATGCCATATAAACCCGCCAGTTCGTAAGTACACCAGATGGAGAGACATACTACCAGTACGGGCGCGGCAGTAGATTTCATGGAAACGCCGAGTCCCGCAATCACATTGGTGCCATGGCCGGTGCTGGATGCCTGTGCGATGTGCCGGACTGGCGCGTATTCGGTAGAAGTATAATATTCTGTAATCCACACCATGGCAGCGGTCAGTGCCAGGCCGACCAAGGCCGCGAGGTACAGATTCATCGACGTGACCAGTTCGCCCTCAATCATTACCCCATCGCCCAGCATTATCGCAGTGATGGGGTAGTAGATGACAGCTGCTATGCCCCCAGCGACGGCCAGGCCCCGGTAAAGCGCATTCATGATTTTGCCGCCCTCTCGCGCCTTGACAAAATAGCAACCCACGATGGAGGCCAGAATGGAGAATCCGCCGAGTACCAGCGGATAGAGCACCGCATTAGGACCTGCGTCAGTAATGAGCAGACCGCCCAGCAGCATGGTCGCGATGATGGTCACCGCGTAGGTTTCAAACAGGTCGGCAGCCATCCCGGCACAGTCGCCCACATTATCACCAACATTATCGGCAATTACCGCCGGGTTGCGGGGATCGTCCTCAGGAATGCCGGCTTCAACCTTGCCTACCAGGTCAGCTCCCACATCGGCACCCTTTGTGAAAATACCGCCACCCAGGCGAGCAAAAATAGAAATCAGCGAGCTGCCGAAGGCCACGCCCACCAGAGCATGCACTGCTTCCGATTCCGAGGCCCCTAATCCAGTAAGCAATGCATAGTAGCCGGCAACGCCCAGCAGGCCTAGTCCCACCACCAGCATGCCGGTTATGGCGCCTCCCCTGAATGCCACCTCCAGCGCGGCGTTGAGGCCCTCTCGCGCAGCTTCCGCAGTGCGTACGTTGGCCCGCACTGACACGTTCATGCCGATATATCCCGTAAGACCCGACAGAATCGCACCGATGGCGAAGCCAACAGCGGTTTGCCAGCCCAAGGCCATGAAAATAGCCACCAGCAGAATGACGCCGACGATGCTTATGGTCGTGTATTGCCGATTCAGGTAGGCTGAAGCACCCTGCTGAATGGCAGTAGCAATCTCGCGCATGCGCTCGTTGCCGGTTGGCAAAGCCAAAATCCATTTAATCGAGATTGCTCCGTAAACGAGCGCCGCCATTGCGCAACCGATTGCTATGATAAGACCAGTACCCATTTAAAATCTCCAGTTAAAGTTGGATCCACGGAATATGTGAATCAATGCGATATGAGTATTGCGCATTGGTGGTGAATCCGAACACTAATAAATCAATACGATGTTTCCGCTTCCCTTTCGCGCGTTAGCCAGGTTCAAATGGTGAAGTCGCCTAATTTTTTAGCAACTGCCACATTTTTCAGCCGCACGTAATTCGGTAAGCCATCCTTGTAAGGTGGATAATCTTCTCCCTTGATGAGCGGGGCAAGATACTCCCGGCATTTGTCGGTGATGCCAAAGCCATCCTTGGTGATGAAGTTCTTAGGCATCATCTTTTCAATATTGGCGACCTTGGAAAGTTGCGCCATCCCGACTTTCCATTTATACGGTTTACTGGAAAGACGCTCTATGGTGGGCATTACGGAGTTGTGCCCCTTAGTGGCGAACTCCACCGCGGCCTTGCCCATCGCGTAGGCCTGTTCCACATCGGTTTTCGATGCAATATGGCGCGCGGCGCGTTGCAGATAATCGGCCACGCCCCAATGATATTTCAGTCCAAGGCCCTCCTTGACGATGCCGGCGACCACCGGGGCGACGCCGCCCAGCTGAGCGTGCCCGAAAGCGTCGCGCGCCCCTTGGTCGGAGAGGAATTTGCCGTCTTCCCCCTTGACGCCTTCTGATACCACCACTGAGCAGTAGCCGTATTTCTGGACATTACTGTCCACCTTGGCGAGAAATTTCGATTTGTCGAAGGGGACCTCGGGAAAGAGGATAACGATTGGAATTTCACAATCGCTGTTGGATGCAAGCCCTCCTGCCGCTGCAATCCATCCGGCATGGCGTCCCATCACTTCCAATACAAAAACCTTGGTTGATGTCTTGCACATGCTGGCTACATCAAAGCTGGCCTCGAGCGTGGACACGGCGATATACTTCGCCACCGAGCCGAAACCCGGGCAGCAATCCGTGATAGGAAGGTCGTTATCCACCGTTTTCGGCACATGAATGGCCTGGATGGGATACCCAAGGGTGTCGGCAAGTTGCGATACCTTGAGGCAGGTGTCGGCGGAATCACCGCCGCCATTATAAAAAAAATAGCCGATGTTATGCGCCTTGAACACGTCCATCAGGCGTTCGTATTCGCGGCGGTTCTGTTCGAGGCTTTTCAGCTTGTAGCGGGCAGAACCAAATGCCCCAGACGGAGTATGGCGCAGCGCCCTGATTGCCGCGATCGAATCCTTTCCGGTATCGATCAGATCCTCTGTCAACGCGCCAATGATGCCGTTACGGCCCGCGTAAATCTTGCCTATCTTTCCCTTTTGCTGGCGTGCCGTTTCTATAACACCGGCAGCCGATGCATTGATGACGGCGGTGACGCCGCCGGATTGCGCATAAAAAGCATTTTTTGCTGCCATGTTTTTCCCCTGAATATTCCAAATCGTTTGTAACATGCGCGGCGCACATTGGTTGCCGGTGCGTTTAATGCCGGGCGCTCTCGTTGGTGGCGCCACAGCCCAGCCGGCAGCGTGCTGCTCCTGTCGCTGAGGACGTCGCTCTGCTTTTCGGATTAAACGGCGGCGATACCATAAAGCTTGGATCCGCCAGGAGTCTTGACTGAAGTTATTCCAGCGACGCAAAAATGGCGTCGCGGATATTTTCCACCGGTCCTGTCCCCGCTATTCTTACGAACCTGGGGGCACCCCTTCCGCCATTAGCTGACCATTTAGCATAGTATTCTACCAACGGTTTCGTCTGCGCGTGATAGATTTCGAGGCGTTTTCTTACCGTTTCCTCTTTGTCATCATCCCGCTGTATAAGCGGCTCTTCGGTTATATCATCCTTATCTTCGATTTTTGGCGGATTGAATATCACGTGGTAGATGCGCCCCGAGCCGGGATGCATCCGCCGGCCCGACAGACGCCTGATAATCTCTTCGTCCGGCACATCGATTTCTATCACGAAGTTGATGGGTACGCCAGCGGCCCTCATTGCATCCGCCTGGGGAATGGTCCGGGGGAAACCATCGAACAGAAAACCGTTCGTGCAGTCCGGCTGCGCTATGCGCGTCTTGACCAGGTTGATAATGATTTCATCGTGAACAAGTCCACCTGCGTCCATGATCCTCTTGGCCATAATTCCCAGCTCGGTACCTGCCTTGACCGCTGCGCGCAGCATGTCGCCTGTGGAGATTTGGGGAATGCCGAAGTGGTCTTTGATGTAATTGGCCTGCGTGCCCTTGCCGGCACCAGGGCCGCCTAATAGAACAATTATGATTATTTCCCCCTTCTATCCAGGCCCACGCTGGTACGGTCGAGCGCAAGAGGATGTTGCTCAAAAGTTTTTGGCGATTATAACGCAGCAAGACGGGCGCTTGGATTTTTTGCATCATCTACGGTCCAGTTTGGGTAACTGTTCTTTCAGTTTCCCCAGCATTGCCTCAAAATTGACGAGGCGGACTTGCTCCTGTTCCACCACCTGTACCGGGGCGCGTTTGACAAAATCGCCATTGGCAAGCTTGATCTTTGCTTTTGCGATCTCGGCTTCGATCCGCGCGATTTCCCTGGTGAGCCGCGCGCGTTCCGCGGAGATATCCACCTCGATTTTCAGCATAAGCCTGAATTCGCCCACGATCGACACCGGCGCATCGGCATGGGGCAGCGCACCGCGCACGATTTCAACACCCGAGAGTTTGGCGAGCGCCACCAGGTAGGGAGAAAAATTGGCAAGGGTCTGTTGGTTTCCCGCAGCGAGCAGTGGCACTCGTGATGCAGGAGACAAATTCATCTCGCCGCGCAAGGTGCGGCAGGCATTTATCATTTCCTTGAGGGCGGTAATGTAGCGGACTGAGTCTTCGCTGACTCGGATCGCTTTGCTTTCGGGGTAAGGGGCAAGCATGATGCTGGCACCCTTCGCGCCGGCCAGCGGCGCCACTTTCTGCCAAAGCTCCTCAGTAATGAAAGGAATAATGGGATGTGCGAGCCGCAGAGCGGTTTCCAATACCCGTGTCAGGGTGCGCCGGGTTGCCCGCTGCGCAGCGTCGCTGCCGCTATTTAACTGTACTTTCGCAAACTCCAGATACCAGTCGCAATACTCATCCCAGACAAATTCGTAAATCTCCCTGGCGGCCATATCGAAGCGGTAGCCATGCAAAGCCTGTGCTACCGTACTTTCCGCCGTTTGGAGGCGGCTGATGATCCATTTGTCGGCGCCGGAAAATTCCAGCGGCGACTTTTCGTTCAAGCCTGTATCCTTCCCCTCGCAGTTCATCAGCACGTAGCGGGTGGCATTCCAAAGCTTGTTACAGAAATTACGATACCCTTCGCAGCGCTGCATATCGAATTTGATGTCGCGGCCATGGGTCGCGAGACTCGCAAACGTAAAACGCAATGCATCCGCGCCAAACGCAGGAATGCCATTGGGAAAATGCTTCCGCGTGTTTTTTTCAATGGATTCGGCCTGCCTGGGATTCATCAGGCCGGTAGTACGTTTGACGATAAGATCCGGCAAGCTGATACCGTCGATCAGATCCAGCGGATCAAGTACATTACCCTTGGATTTGCTCATCTTGTGGCCTTCCGCATCGCGTATGAGCCCGGTAATGTAAACTTCCCGAAATGGGATTTTGCCTGTGAAATGCAGTGACATCATGACCATTCGCGCTACCCAGAAAAAAATGATATCGAAACCGGTAATCAGAACCGAGGTCGGCAAAAAGTTCCTGAGTTCCGGCGTTTCCGCAGGCCAGCCAAGCGTGGAAAACGGCCATAGTGCGGACGAAAACCAGGTGTCGAGGACGTCGTCGTCCTGGCGCAACAGAGGAGTTCCCTCGCGCACTGCCAGTTGCTCTGCTTTTTCGATGTCTCGTCCAAGTCCGGCCGCTACCAGTGCCGAAATCTTCTTGTATGCGAACTCCCGTTCCGGATCATTCTTGAGACGGTCACGATATTTAAGGTACGCATCTTCCCTGGAATTGGCTACGTAGACGTTTCCCTCTTCGTCATACCAGGCCGGAATACGATGACCCCACCATAGCTGGCGCGAAATGCACCAATCCTGTATGTTTCCGAGCCATTGGTTGTAAACGTTGCTCCAGTTCTCAGGCGTGAATCTGATATCGCCGCTCGCCACTGCTTCCAGGGCGGGCTTGGCCAGCCCCTCCATCGTCACATACCATTGATCGGTAAGCATCGGCTCGATTATTGCGTGGGTCCGATCACCTCGAGGCACCATCAGCTTATGCGGCTTCGTTTCCAACAGGTATCCGCGCCTCTCCAGATCGGAGATGATTTTCCTGCGAGCGTCAAAACGGTCAAGCCCCTGGTACTCGACAGGACCGAACTCGTTTATTTTCCCGTCCAGCGCGAGAATGCTGAGTGGCACGAGATTGTGCCGCTGCCCTATCTGATAATCATTGAAATCATGGGCTGGAGTAATCTTTACGCAGCCGGTGCCAAATTGTGGATCAACGTAGGAGTCGCCGATCACGGGTATGCTTCGTTCGCATAATGGGAGCCGCACATGACGCCCGATGAGATGCCGGTAGCGCGGGTCATCCGGATGCACGGCAACAGCCACGTCGCCCAGCATGGTTTCGGGCCTGGTAGTGGCCACAACCAGACCATGTGGCATTGTGCTGTCCGGATCTGCTCCCTCGCCTGTTTCGAACGGGTATCGAATGTGCCAGAGGAACCCTTCTTCCTCAACTGAAACCACTTCCAGATCGGAAACGGCCGTTTGCAATACCGGATCCCAGTTAACCAGCCGCTTGCCGCGGTAGATAAGGCCGTCGTCGTAAAGCCGCACAAAAACTTCGGTAACGGCTCGGGATAGCTCCGGATCCATGGTAAAACGCTCTCGGGACCAATCGCACGACGCTCCCATGCGTCTCATCTGGCGGCTGATGGTAGAACCGGACTCGGCCTTCCATTGCCACACGCGCTTGAGGAACTTCTCCCGTCCCAGGTCCCGCCGGTCCACATTCTGCTGGTCCAGCTGGCGCTCGACCACGATCTGGGTGGCGATGCCGGCATGATCCGTGCCTGGTTGCCATAGCGTGTTATCGCCGCGCATGCGGTGATAGCGCGTGAGTGCGTCCATCAAAGTGTGCTGGAAAGCGTGCCCCATGTGTAGTGTGCCGGTAACGTTCGGCGGGGGTAGCATAATGCAGTAGGAGGGTACTGTTTCCGCACCGGATTCACCGGACCTGGACTTGAAATACCCCGCGGATTCCCAGCGCGGGTACCAGCGGCTTTCGATTTCCCGGGGGTTAAAGCTTTTTTCGAGTTCCATGGATATTGATCAAGAGCGGAAAACCGGCAATTATAAGGGAAGGCGCAGCCGCGGCGCAGTGAGACATTATGGGGGAGAGCTGCTTTTACTCCGAACTCTGGAGCTGTGCATCTGGAACCGGCAAAATCCATCCTCCATCCGGGGCAAGGTGCTTGTTCGAACAGGCTGATGAGGGCCGCTTAAAGATCGCAGGTTCTGATTCTGATACAGCGGATAGCAAGCAAAACGGGGGTCAAAGACCAAATAAGCGGGATTCCAGCGCCTGGACCAATTTGTCGCGCACTCTCGCGTCGAGATGCAGTTCGGTGTCCCTGAGCGCGGAATCCACGATCTGACCCAATAGCGAGGTAACATCCGGCTGCGGCGATTGTGTTGCAGGGGCGAAATCCACCGTTTCAGTAAGAGTGGGTATGTTGCCCGATGCTGTGGGCGACACTTGCCCCAGCCCGGCTTCCGGAAGGGAAACTGGAGAAGAGACCCCCTGGTCATCTGCTTCATCTGTCACTGAAGCGGATGATTTACCCTGATGCTTACGCAGCAAGGTATCCAGTTTGCGCAGTATTTCGTTGTACTCGGCTTCTGATGACGCTTCGTCACTGTTTTTTGTCATGGAGATCACCGAACTGAAAAAAATAATGAGATGGAGGAGGGCGCAAAGTTCCTGCCCTGCGGCGGATATCTGTTTCCCGGGCTGAGCTGACTAGGGCGCTCCAAGTTTATGATGCCGGATCTCGTATCCGCGATCCTGATAAAAGCGGTAACGTTTACGTGCTGCCCGCGTATCTTCCGGGGTGGTTCCGGTGATTTCGATCAGGCGCCGGAAACGGCTGAAGAACGTGGGATTGGCAAGGTCCAGGTTCAGCAGCACATCGTTGTGCGGAATTTTAATGGCATTATCACCGAGTATAACGGGTGTTACATCTGCGAGTTCATTGCCAGCGCGGCAGTGCGGGATGAAATCTTTCGCGGAAAAAGTCCACAGTAGCTTATCCATCTGCTCGATCGCTGCCGGATCGGATGTATAGACCATTACCTTGAGCCCATTCCGGACTGCCTTGGCGACGAGCCGGCAGGCAGTATTCAGCTTGTCGCCGCTGCCCGAATAAAAGTCGATTTCAGTCACATTGGATCATGTCAGAGGCTTGTTTTTCATTGTCCGCCCGATAAGAAACTGCGTTAGCAGCGGTACGGGCCGGCCTGTACCGCCTTTTTCCTTGCCGGATTTCCACGCGGTTCCTGCTATGTCCAGGTGAGCCCATCGATACTTTTTGGTAAAACGTGAGAGGAAGCAGGCGGCGGTGATGGTTCCGGCAGCGCGGCCGCCGATGTTGGCCATATCGGCAAAATTGCTTTTCAGCTGTTCCTGGTATTCATCCCACAATGGCAAACGCCAGGCGGGATCTGCCGATTGCTCGGCGGCATGGAGCAATTCTTCAGCCAGTTCATCTTCGTTGCTGAGCAGGCCCGACGCGATATGGCCGAGCGCAATGACGCACGCGCCGGTAAGGGTGGCGATATCGATTACTGTCTCCGGTTCATAGCGCTCGGCATAAGTCAACGCGTCACAAAGAATCAGCCGTCCTTCCGCATCGGTATTGAGAACCTCAATGGTTTGCCCAGACATGCTGGTGATCACGTCGCCGGGTTTTGTGGCATTGCCACCCGGCATATTTTCTGTAGTGGGAATGATGCCGACCACGTTGACAGGAAGCGCCATTTTTGCGATTGCGGTAAGGGTGCCAAGCACGCTGGCCGCGCCGCACATATCGTACTTCATTTCATCCATATCGGCGGCGGGCTTCAGGGAAATACCGCCGGTGTCAAAAGTGATGCCCTTGCCCACCAGCACAACGGGCTTTTCCTTCTTCGTTCGCCCCCAGTATTCCAGGACGATCAGCTTCGCGGGCTGACTGCTGCCGCGCGCAACGGCGAGCAGCGCACCCATGCCTAGCTTTTCCATTTCCTTCTGTTCCAGGACAATCGCCTTGAGATTGTAAATCCTGGCAATCTCCGTAGCCTGCTGCGCCAGATAGGTTGGGGTGCAGATATTAGGTGCAAGGTTACCCAGATCTTTAGCCAGGTTCATGCCCTCGGCAATGCCAAGCCCTTGTTGCAGGGCTTCCTCGCTAGCGGCGAGTTCTGCGCGGCGGGTATCGACGGTGCCCAGAATGACCTTGCGCAGACGGGGCTGGTCTCTCTCCACTTTGCTTTTGAGGCGATCGAAGCGGTAGATGCTTTCCATCGCTACGATAGTAATTTGTGCAACTTTCCAAGCGGTGTCCCGGTTTTTTACCGGCACTTCTGTAAGAAACAGCATCGCGTCTCCGGCGCCGGTTTCATGCAGCGTCTTGAAAGTGGCGCGTACCGCGTCACGGTATCCCTTGTCAGCCAGTTCTCTTTCCTTGCCAAGACCCACGAGTAGTATTCGCTCGCATAGGGTATCAGGGACCTTATGCAGCATCAGTGCGGAGCCCGCCTTGCCCTCCATGTCGCCGCTGCGTAAAATCGCGGTGAGGTATCCGCCCGCAACCTTGTCCAACGCTTCCGCAGCCGCGGTCAACTTGCGCGGTTCGAAGACCCCCACGACCACGCAGCCACTGCGTTGCTTCGCCGGGTCCACATTTTTTATGCTAAATTTCACCGCTTCCTCCATGTTCAGGATCTTGCCAACAAGTTACCCGGGCCGGATAATGACCGATTATCGCCGGACTATTCGCCTAAAGTCAAAGCGGACGAAAAACCCGTGTGCGACGTCCGTAAATCAATGCAATACACGCTGTCCGGCGAGAATACGCCGGAGTGCCGATTAAATCTTGTGGAATGCCGTCATGATCAAACCGAAGGCTGTCCGAAAGTGAAAGCCGCAGATGACTACCAGGCGAAACTCGCGACACCGTTTGCCGTTCTCGGCCTTCGCATTGAGGAAGACTGGTTGACCCATATCGAGTATCTGCCACTCGATACCCCGCCGCTGACTCCGCAAACACCCCTTGCCGAGGAGGTTTGCAACCAATTGCAGGCGTATCTGGCCGATCCGGGCTTTGTGTTCGATTTGTCGTTGCACATTGCCGGCACTGTTCATCAACGCCGCGTGTGGGATGCCATTCAGGGGATTCAGAGCGGCAAGACCCGCAGTTATGCCGACATTGCCGTAGAATTGCATTCCGCTCCGCGCGCAGTGGGACAGGCTTGCGGTGCCAATCGGCTACCGATAGTCATTCCCTGTCATCGAGTCATCGCCAAAAACGGCGGGTTGGGCGGGTTTATGAGTGCAAGTGACGGAGTCCCGCTAACCGTCAAGCGATGGCTGCTGCGGCATGAGCGAGTCTGAGCTTAACTCGGGCCTGCTGGATGAGTTCTCGGACGCACTATGGCTCGAAGATGGCTTGTCCCGCAATACCCTTGAAAGTTACCGCGGTGATCTGCAGCAATTCGGCGAGTGGCTCGCCAGGCAAAAGCAGAAGGACAACGGTTTTATAGCCGCTACCCATGCTGATCTGCTCGCATTTCTTGCCTACAGGTTTTCTGCCAGGGTCAAGGCCAGCACCACCAGGCGCGAGCTTTCGAGTTTGAAGCGGTTCTACCAGTTTCTGTTACGCCAGGGGAAAATCCGGATCGATCCGAGCCTCAACATCGATGCACCGAAACTTCCCCGCCGTCTGCCCGCAAGCTTGACCGAAGCGGATGTGGAAGCGCTACTTGGCTCGCCCGATGTAGGAGTTCCGTTGGGGTTGCGTGATCGCACCATGCTTGAAGTCCTTTATGCCAGCGGCCTTCGGGTGTCGGAGCTGGTCGGTCTGGAAAGCAGTCACATCAGTCTGAGCATGGGCATCATCCGGGTGATGGGCAAGGGTGGAAAAGAGCGCCTGACGCCCTTGGGTGAGGAGGCGCTGGAGTGGGTATCCCGTTACAACAAGGAATCTCGATCCGGGCTATTGGGAGAGAAGTTGAGCAATGCGTTGTTCCTTACTTCCCGTGGCTCGGCCATGACACGGCAGGCGTTCTGGTATCTGATCAAACGTTACGCACGCAAGGCTGGCATAATCACGCCGTTGTCGCCGCATACATTGCGCCACGCTTTCGCGACACACCTCCTCAACCACGGCGCCGATCTCCGTGTTGTGCAACTGCTTCTGGGACATGCCGATATTTCCACCACGCAAATTTACACTCACGTGGCGCGGGAGCGGCTGAAAAGCATCCATGCCATGCATCATCCGCGAGGATGAGAGATGCCGGCTAACCCTGTGGATGAGCAGAGCTGCACAATGCGCCCGGACCCCATGCATTGCAGCTGCCTCGGGAGATCGTAACCGGCTGATTTTGTAAAGGTTGTATCTTTTACTTCATCTGGTATAGTTACAGCATCAATCGTGAAATGTAACTGCCGCAGCAGAAAAAAAGAAATTTTCGCGGACGAGAGATCATGCGCATTCAATTTTCGGTCATCCCGGTTGTGGTTGTTTTTTCCCTTGCTGGTTGTGCCGGTATGACCGAAACACGGAGAGCCACAGCCATAGGCGCGGGAGTGGGCGCAAGTACGGGCGCATTGATTGGCGCCGTGGCAGGTAGAGGAACAGGTGCAGCTATCGGGGCAGCGGCGGGGGCCGGTGTGGGTGCTATTGCCGGGAATGTGTGGTCCAGAAGAATGGAAGAGCAAAAGAGGGAGATGGAACAGGCCACCTCGGGAACCGGGGTAGGGGTGGCTCGGACGGCGGATAACCGTCTGAAACTGGAGATCCCCAGCGATATCTCGTTTGACACCGGTCGCGCTGAGATCAAACCTGATTTCAGGCCGGTGCTGGATAGTTTTGCGACAAGCGTGATCAGTAATCCCGGTACTCAGGTGACAATAGTCGGTCATACTGACAGTTCAGGTAGCGATGCGGTTAACAATCCATTGTCTTTCAATCGTGCGGCAAGCGCCCGTGACTATCTGGTAAGCCGCGGTGTTTCCCAGAATCGCACGTTATCGACGGCCGTGGCTCACGCGAGCCGCTTGTCGCCAACGACAGTTTCGAAAATAAGGCGAGAAATCGCCGTGTCGAAATCTTTGTGGCCGAGTTGCAAGGTGCACAGTAAGGTCAACATGGGCGGACCGCGTCTCGCCATGGAGTGATAAGGGAGGGACTGGCAAGCCGTAGAAAAAACGGCTCCATCTAGGCGTTCATCTGGGGCTAACGGCATCCCTTACCGGTATGCGCCAGATGAACGCCGCGAGGATGATGCCCAGCACAGCCAGCATGGCCTGATGCCAGCCTGATGGCATCATGAGAATCGAACTGCCGAACGATAGCGCGAGCAGCAGATATACCCATCGCTTAACCGGGCGTTGGATGCTGCGGTGTTCGACCCACTCGCGAATAATCGGACCGGCGATGCGGTTGGCTAGGAGTTTGTCGTGAAAGTGCTTTGAGCTGCGCGCAAAGCATGCGGCGGCCAGCAGCACAAAAGGGGTGGTAGGCAGTATCGGCAGCACGGCTCCCGCCACGGCCAATAGCAGGGCGGCGAACCCCAGCGCCAGGTACCCGAACCGGACGATACGTGAATCGTGCAGCCGTATCAGAGGGACCTGTTGCTGTTCGTCGTGTATCTCTTTATTCACGCGCTGTTGCATGGCTGTAAGTCTCGTAAATTAAGAATCATAATTTGCGTAACAGTTTGCGAAGTAGCAGTTTTTAATGCGGTGCGCGCAGCCTCCGAAAGCTGGAGCAAGTTTCTGGGCTGGGCAGCGGGTTGAGCCACCCGCATCTGCCGGGAAAAGTTTTTGCATGTAACGAATTTGCGGCGCAAAAAGTTCTGGTTTAAGAAATTCCAGTTAAAGATAATGGTTTTGTTGAAAACGCTCGGTAAAGGAGTTCCATCCGGAGCGCGATCACATTCCCGTTGCCGGTCTTGGCGATTAACGTTAGCGGTCCAGTCCAGGTTCCGTTAGCGGAAAGGGCTATATGTCCATGGTGATTTAATTTATTTTTGAGGTAATTATGTCTCGATTAAACATGCTGATCAGCGCATTTGTAGTGGGCGTGATTCTGCTACCCCAAGTTGCATTTTCCCAAACCAGACAAGGACAATCCGGCGTGAACGAACTCATAAAAAAAGATATCAAAGTAGGAACCGGTGAGGAGGCGGCCATAGGCAAGGCGGTAGAAGTACATTATACCGGCTGGCTTTACGACGCGAGTGCTCCAGATAAGAAAGGGGCAAAATTCGATAGTTCGCGCGATCGTGGTGCCCCATTCTCGTTCCTACTCGGCGCGGGGCGTGTCATTAAAGGCTGGGACCGCGGCGTTGCCGGCATGAAGGTGGGTGGGCAGCGCACTTTGATCATCCCTCCCGAGATGGCCTACGGCGCGCACGGTGCAGGTAACGTAATTCCGCCAAACGCAGTATTGATTTTTGATGTTGAGCTATTAGGTTTGCGTCAGGGCTCTACACATTGACGATTCCTACACCTTGACAACTCAAAAGGGAGTGACATTTCCCCGTGGCGGCAATATTGGTTAACCCTGCAAGCTTCCGGCGCTTCTGGTCGAAAACCCCCAAATGCACGTTGACTTATCAGCCTGAACCGATCACAATTAGCGGTTTCGTTTGGAGGGGTTCCCGAGCGGTCAAAGGGATCAGACTGTAAATCTGACGGCTCTGCCTTCGAAGGTTCGAATCCTTCCCCCTCCACCAATCAACCGGTTGTATGGATGCGGTGATGCAGGCTTGGGTACATCCTTGGCAGCCTGCGTCGTGATCCTGGTTTTTGAAGAGATTGCGGCGATAGGCGGTGTGGAAGCGGTGGCTGCTTCTGTATGAGTGGATGAGTTGTTTCAATCCAAATCGAGCGCTAGATGCGGGTGTAGCTCAATGGCAGAGCAGAAGCCTTCCAAGCTTACGACGAGGGTTCGATTCCCTTCACCCGCTCCAGATTCCAAGCTGGACAAAGGTTACAAGCTTGAAGTTGAAGTATGGGGTGCCAGCAAAATTCAAAGGGTGAATTCAAAGTTGTTGCAAAGCGTTGTTTAGGCAGAACGGTGCTTGCCCATGTAGCTCAGTGGCAGAGCACTCCCTTGGTAAGGGAGAGGTCGCCAGTTCAATCCTGGCCATGGGCTCCATATGCGCCGGCTGAAAACCTGGGTAGAAAAAGTGCTTTAAAAAGGGACCATCATGGCAAAGAGTAAATTTGAGCGGACGAAGCCGCACGTGAACGTTGGCACGATAGGGCATGTGGATCATGGCAAGACCACGTTGACGGCGGCGATCACGATGGTATTGTCG